>JAZQQY010000001.1:0-5184 GCA_045629285.1 Paludibacteraceae bacterium
TCTAACATGGATACCACAGAAATCCCAACCGTGGAAACGGTTGGTTTAATTAATAGCCCATGGTTGATTTTCATGAAGCGATAGCGAATGAAAAATCTACCGTGGGTGGAAAAATTCACACCCATCAATCATCAATCAATGTTTCGAGTATTAATCACCGGCGCTGGCTCCTATGTAGGGGAGAGCGTCAAGAAGTATATAATGTCGACGTCGACAGAGTTTGAGATCGAAAGCGTCGACACGATGAACGACGCGTGGAAGCAGGCTGATTTCAGCAAGTACGACGTCGTGTATCATGTGGCTGGAATCGCCCACGTCAACGCAGATCCTAAGATGGAGGCGTTGTATTATAAGGTCAATCGTGATCTGACGGTGGAGATCGCCAAGCATGCACAGGAGTGTGGCGTCAAGCAGTTTATCTTCATGTCGAGCCAGATTGTGTTCCATGAGAGCCAGAGTCTGAAGACGGAGGTGTTGACGAAAGACACAAAGGAGAATCCGAATGGATTCTATGGGGATTCGAAATTGCAGGCGGAAAAAGGACTGTGGGAATTAGTTTCAAGTTCCAAGTTCCAAATTTCAAGTTTCAAGTGGGGATGACCAAGAAAACTTGAAACCTGAAACCAGAAACATGAAACTATGTATTCTTCGTCCCTGCATGATCTACGGACCGAATGCCAAGGGAAATTTCCCTCGTTTGGCAAAGTTGGCGACGAAGGTGTATACAATCATGTCGTGTGCTCGTCCTTTATTGGTTTGCAGTGGAGAGAACACTCCAATCATTAATTTCCTAAAGCCTATCGACTGTGCAAAATTGGTGACAAATCATGATTTGGAAGCCAAGACAGACGAGATGGCAGAATGGCTTCGTGGAATGACACGTGAAAAACTTCGTGAGATGGGAGCCAAAGGTGAGGCTGTAATCCAAGCGGAATACACCAAAGATATTGTCGCACAAAAATATGTTGATCTTGTAGATTCGCTATTGAATAAATGATAAGATAATCCAATTTGGAAACAGTTCGATGGAAAAAAGTAGTGAAATATGTTATATATGTGATATTTTTGACTACATTTGCAATGTAACAATACAAAAAAATAATATTATGTGTTATAAGGTAAAAGATATAGCGAATAAATTGCTGGTTATGTCCAGTGAAGCGGGAGAACTGATGACAAATCTGAAACTTCAGAAGATGTTGTATTATCAACAAGGATTTCATCTCGCATATTTCAACACACCATTATTTGAAGAAGAAATTGAGGCATGGATGTATGGTCCTGTTGTGCCATCTGTATATGACAATTATAGCGGTTATGGTAGCAACGGGATAGAGGGAGATAGCACTTCTGTTATCACATTGTCAGAATCTCAAGAAGAATCTTTATTTGCAGAAGTGTTCCGCGTCTACTCAAAATTTTCAGCTCTTGGCTTGATGGATATGACACATCAAGAGATGCCGTGGAAGTCGACGCCAGTAGGGAAAGGTCATGTTATAGAGAAGGATAGGATGAAGTCTTTTTTTAAGGATCGACTTAAATAATGTCAAGCAAGAATAGAAAAGTAAAGAAGTCATCCAACACCGTATTCATAAAGGAAGTTACTTCTGAAATAAATTTGGATAGTTCATTTGTCTCTGAATTTCCTTATCCTTTGTTTTGTTTCAAGTGGTTTCAAAATGATTTGATTAAAGACTGTAAAGATTATAAGTTTTTCTTCGATGTTTTGACAAGACTGAAAAAAATGTCAGAGCTTGGTTGGAAAGAAATACGAAAATCCGGTAGACATCAATATGGTTTTGAAAAGATTCCTGTAGAAAGTCTTCATCCAAAACGAGAAATTGAGATACTTACGCCTGATGTAAAAAAGGTGGATGTTTGTCGTGCCACAGGAAATAATTTGCCAATGATAGGTCTTGTTGAAGGTTCTGTGTTTCATGTTATATACATAGAGTCGAATTTTGGCGATATTTATAATCATGGATAAATCCTTATAAATTAGTACTTCTGGATTTACCCATCAACCTTCAATCATCAATTCCTTTATTACAACCTCTTCAAAGATAGTGTCGCAAGAAACAATCTTACAGTAGGGTGTTGGAGAGCAAGTCGGAGGCCGTATGCCATAATTCATCAGAAATTTGATGTATAAGGTGGCGGATAAGATAAACCCGAGAACGAAGTAATAACGCATATAAAAAAAAATTCTTGTCTCAGTCACGAGGTGTGTTTGAGGATTCGATTGATAATCAAATGAAAAATTTCTTATTACAGTGAGAATTTAAGATGGAATTGCATACAAAGAATACTTTTACGTCGACGCCTATAGATGGTGGATATTCGTGGACAGTGACAACGCTATTGGGAAGATTCCTTAAACATGCGGAGGATATGTTTGGTCCAAGAGATAGATCCTACACTTTGTTAGGTGTCGAATTTTGTAATAAAGGACAACCTCAGAATTGGTTTCCTGGATATCCAGAATGTAAGCATATATCTATTATATTAACACCAGAATGTGAAACAGATATTAATCAAGCAATATTCCAATTATCTCATGAAGTAGTTCATGCATTATGTCCATCTCCTGGTCATCCAGCGAATGTTTTGGAAGAGGGATTGGCGACGTCTTTCTCGCACAAAATGTCAGGAAGGTACGGTAATTCGATGCGGACTAGTATGGAGAAATATAGAAAAGCAAAAGAATATGCAGATCGTTTGCTTGAATATGACCAGGATATTATAAAAAAAGCAAGAGAAAATTGCAATGATATTTCTTCAATAACCAAAGAGCAAATAAAAGAGATTTGCCCCCAAGTTGAGGGCGAATTATTGGATATACTTTTAATGCCGTTTGAAGATTTTGGAAATATGTTTAATTGAAATATAATATTCTTTATATAACCTATGAATGATGTAATTATATCTGTTATTGTCACTTTGCTTTCTGGTGCAGTTGGAGCATTAATAGGAACTTATTTTGGTTCGTACTTTATAGTAAAGAAAGCAGAATCAAAAAAAGAAGAGATCCGACAAATTGCTATAAAAGCCATTGATGTAATAAAAAAATATGCACATGATGGAAAAACGTATGATGTTGTATTTACTGAGTTTAATAATGCTATTAGTATTGCAGAAAAAAGAACTGTGATTGTAGCTCTTCATAAATTAGGAATTCCAATAGTAGTTCATCCATCGTCTGCGTTTAAGATTGAAAATATAGTTTTTGATAATAAAGTAATAAATAAAGAAGAATTGGAAGCCATTGTCAAGCAAATAGAGCAAGGGTATTGTGATCATCTTTTTTATTTGGATCCGGAAAAATACTTTGACGATAATGTTCGATTACAAACTGTTCGGTCAATTGCAAAACGATGGGTTCACGATGTATATACAAAAAGTATTTATGATCGAGAAACAAAGATGGTCGTTTATCCTCAAAATTGGTTTGAATCTTTTTCATATGGAGAACAATTGGCGATAGGTGTATTCCGTGCTCGAGTAAGTACATTTTTCTACTTTACAATCAAGAATGATGCGGATGTGGAGAAAATGACACAACTTGAAAGAGAGATAGAACTTGGTTTATGGGATTCTTGTTTCTATTGGGAAATTGAGAATTATGAGAATATGACTGCTAATACGTCTATAAATAACAAGATGACGCAAATGATGCAGAATATGATGAATCAAGGACAAACATAGAAATATTATGGAATCGTAGAGACGCACGGACGTGCGTGTGATGAATGAAAATCTACCATTGGAAATTGATTGAATTTCTGAAAATTATTTATATTTTTGCATTCGCAAATAAACGCTGATCGTCAAATATATACACCACATGAGTCTTGGCATAACATCAAACAAGGAAAAGGTTGAGGCTTTGCTTGCCTATCTTTGTGTCAGAATTCCTGATATGCAGTTGCGTAAACTACTGAAGATTCTTTATCTTATAGATGAGGAGTCTGTGCGTTTGCGTGCCATTCCAGTGACGTGGTTGGAATATCATGCATGGGCGAAGGGTCCTGTGGCTTATGAAGTGTATGATGTGAAGAATGGAGCGTTTGCCGATTGTATACGATGTGAGAAGAAGGTGGATGGCAAGTGGCACGTCAATGCTCTTGTGCAGCATGCCTACTTGTTGGATAACGATTTGAAAAAGTTTAGTCAGTGGGAGATGACGTTGATAGATAAAATCATAGAACGTTGCAAGAATTTGTCAGCAGATCAGTTGACAGATGAAACTCATACTCCTGATTCTTTGTGGAGCCAGACTGTGGCAGAAAAAGGTATCGATTTCACAAATAATCAGAAATCAGAATTTGTTGTAGACTTGAATCGCCTTAACGATGAGTCGGGTGCGGCGACTTATGAAGATGCTATGGATTGCATGCAGATGCAGGCATTCTTAAATGGATGTTGCTGATGTTCGCACCTGGAGAGATTGTATACGGACATGTGACACGAATGGGAAAACCCAAATATGCTGTCAGCATATATCGTGATGATCAGGTTAACATTCTGATTCATTTTACTACAAGTCAGCCTCGAGCGGGAGTCTCTATTGATCAAGTTCACCATGGAGCAAATTATAAAGATGGAGAATGTCGTTCCTATGTGTTTGAGGCTAAACGTGAGATAGGTATTAATCCGTCTACAGGAAAACGTTTTTACTTCCCATTACGAACAACAATGGCATTTGATTATGGACTTTTTAAGGATAGTGAACAGAAATTACGTCAGATGTTTGAAGATCCTCAAGTGGTATGTAAGCTTGATGACAATGAATACATTGATCTTGTTTATGCAATGTATAAAAGTGATAGTACACCAGATGAGTACAAACCTTTTTTGAATAAGGTATTGGAGGATTTTTTTCAGAAAGATCAAAGGTAGAAAAGCTACGTCGGCATCAGCGGAAACTTCAAAAAATGGAATCTCCTATTGGATGATTTTGATTTTATTTCCGTCGGCGACGCAATAAAAAAGATCGATTGGTAAAGGCAAGAATAGTGGAATTTTAATCAATAATTGTAAAACACAATCTCGTAGAGACGCACGGACGTGCGTGTAACCAAATTTAATTTGAACGTACAATTTCCGGAAATGATTCGGAAAATTTTCTAACATGGATACCACAGAAATCCCAACCGTGGAAACGGTTGGTTTAATTAATAGCCC
>JAZQQY010000002.1:0-14598 GCA_045629285.1 Paludibacteraceae bacterium
TTCTTAGTGTCATTCAATGAAACCAAAACCTCATATCTGCCAGCCAATGTCTGCTTATTGCCAGCGACTGTGTATTGATCACTTGTTGCGATCTTATATGTCTGCTCCTTACCAGTGTAGATGAACTTGCTCTGGTCAGCGGCAGGAATCTCAACCTGCGCCTTGTTGATTGTGAAGTTGTACTTCAAATCATCTACCGAACCGTCACTCCACTCATAGTTCTTAGCGTCGTTCAATGCAACTGTAACATCATAACGTCCAGCGTTAATCTGCTTGTTGTTGCTGATTGCGTATACAGATGAGTCTTTTAGAGTATATACTTTATATAGACCATCGTAGATGAACTTGCTGTTATTAGCAACTGGTTTTTCAACCTGTGCCTTAGCAATTGTGAATACGATCTTAACATCCTCAATTGAACCGTCGCTCCAGATTGTCTTTGTTGGATCAACCAACGACAATGTCACTGTGTAACGTCCTGCATCAACACCCTCATTGCCAGAGATTGTGTAATTCTTATCACTTGCAATCTTTAGCGACTTAACATCTCCGTCGTAGATGAAGTTCTTTGTCGACACGGTAGGGATATCAACCAATGTCTTCTCAAACTCCTCAGCACGAATCACAAAGATGTACGACAACGGCTCTGTTGTTCCGTTGCTCCACTCGTAATTCTTAGAGTCAACCAATGAAACAAGAACCTCATACTTACCAGGCATCTGCTTCTTGTTGCCATCTACTGTGTAAAGCAAACTTGAAGCAATATTATATGTCTGAATCTTTCCATTGTAGACAAACTTGCTCTCATCTGCAGCAGGAATCTCAACCTGTGACTTGCCAATGACGAAGTTGTATGTCAAGTCATCAACAGAACCGTCTTCCCACTCATAATTTCTAGGATCATTCAAAGATGCTGTCACCTCGTAACGTCCGGCATTAACCTGGATGTTATTGTCGACAGAAACCAACTTATCATTTACCTTCAAATCGTAAATCTTATCTGTATTATCATAGATGAACTTGCGATTATCAGCTGAAGGTATTACTACCTGAGCCTTTGCAATCGACATTGTCATCTTGACATCATCTTTAGAACCATCGCTCCAAACAGTTGTCTTTGGATCAACCAACGACAATGTCACTGTGTAGCGACCTGCATCTACTCCCTTATTACCAGAGATTGTGTAGTTCTTATTGCTTGCGATCTCAAGCGACTTAACAGTTCCATCGTAGATGAAGTTCTTAGTTGTAACAGTTGGAATCTCAACTGGTGTCAACTCTGTCTCCTCAGCACGGATAACGAAGTTGTATGACAACACTTCTGTTGTTCCGTTGCTCCACTCATAATTCTTAGTGTCAACCAATGAAACAAGAACCTCATACTTGCCAGACATCTGCTGCTTGTTGCCCTCTACTGTGTAAAGCAAGCTTGAAGCAATATTATATGTCTGGATCTTTCCGTTGTAGACGAACTTGCTCTGGTCTGCGGCAGGAACCTCTACCTGAGACTTACCGATGACGAAGTTGTATTTCAAATCATCGATTGAGCCGTCAGCCCACTCATAATTCTTAGCGTCCTTCAAAGAAACCGCTACCTCATAACGTCCAGCATTAACCTGCTTGTTGTTGCTGATTGCGTATGCAGTAGATTCCTTAATAGAATAAACCTGAGTCTTTCCATCATAGATGAACTTGCTGTTGTCAGCTGCAGGAATCTCAACCTGAGCACGGTTGATATTGAAGTACATCTTGATGTCTTCTGTAGAACCGTCGCTCCAAACAGTTGCTTTTGGATCTGTCAACGACAATGTCACTGTGTAGCGTCCGGCTGCAACACCAGAATTTCCAGTCACCTTGTATGCAGTGTTTGCTGCAATTACAAGCGACTTAGCTGTACCGTCGTATACAAAATTATTAGTCAAAACAGTTGGAATCTCGATTGCCTTCTTTGAATTCTCAGCAGATCTGATCACGAAATTGTAAATCAAATCATCGATTGTTCCGTTGCTCCACTCATAGTTGCGTGAATCATTCAACGCTACAATAACCTCATACTTGCCAGGCAATGTCTGAGTTGTTCCGTATGTAGTATATAGTGGGCTTGCAGCAATATTATAAGTCTTAACCTTTCCATCATAGATGAACTTAGTCTGATCAGCCTTTGGCTCGTCGATCTGAGCCTTACCGATCAAGAAGCTGTAAGAAAGGTCTGCGAATGTTCCATCCTCCCACTCATAATTCTTAGGATCATTAAGAGCGACGCCGACTTCGTATCTGCCAGCCTCAATCTGTTCCTCATTATAAACAGTGTAAAGCGAAGTAGACTTGATATCGTAAGTCTGGTAGTCTCCATTATAAGTGTACTGAGTGTAATCAGCAGCTGGGAAATCTACCTTTGCCTTAGTGATAACGAATGTAAGCAATACATCATCAGCAGAACCGTTAGACCAAACTGTAGTCTCTGGATCAACCAACGACAATGTCACTGTGTATCTACCTACCTCAACACCCTTGTTGTTGAATACATTGTAATATTCACTCTGCTTGATGTCAAGAGTGTGAACCTTTCCGCTATATTCAAACTTATTAGCTGCGATTGTAGGAATTGCGATCTCTGTCTTCTCTGCCTCCACAGGACGGATGACAAAGCTGTAAGACAAATCGTCGACTGTACCGTCGCTCCACATATAGTTCTTGACATCATTCAAAGAGACTACAACCTCATGCTGTCCGACCTTTGTCTGAGACTGTCCTGAAATTGTGTAGTACTCACTTGAAGGAATCTGATATGTCTGCTCCTTACCAGTGTAGACGAATCGAGTATGATCGATCTCTGGAATATCAACAACTGCCTTTGTGATGTTGAATACATACTGAATATCCTCCTTAGTACCGTCGCTCCAAACTGTATTGATTGGATCGCGAAGAGTGACTGTTGCCACATATCTTCCGGCATTGACACGCTTGTTGTTTGTGATGATGTAATTCTCACTCTCAGGAATTGCCAATGTCTGAGTCGAACCATTGTAGACGAAGCTTCTTGTTGTGACTGTAGGGATCGAAACGATAGTGATGTTCGACTGCTCAGCACGAATCACGAAGTTGTACGACAAATCATTTGATGAACCGTCACTCCACATATAATTCTTTGGATCTGCCAAAGAGACAATCACATCGTAAGTTCCGACACTTGTCTGAACATTATTTGAGACTGTGTAAAGAGCGTTCTTCACAATTGTGTAAGTCTGAGGCTTACCATTGAATGTGAACTTAGTGCCATCTGCTGTAGGAGCAGCGACTGTTGCCTTACCGATCTTGAAGATATATGTGATATCGTCAGACGAACCGTCCTCCCACTCATAATTCTTAGAATCTGCAAGAGAAACCTTAACCTCATATCTTCCTGCGTTCATCTGCACATTATTAGAAATAGTGTAACGTGCATCCTTCAAGATTGTGTATGTCTGATTTCTCTTATTATAAGTATATGTTCTGGCATCCTTTGCTGGGATAGCGACAGGAGCCTTAGTAATCACGTACGAGATTGTGACATCATCGCTTGAACCGTTCTCCCAAACGTACTTGCTCTTATCTGTCAAAGAAAGAGTAGCTGAATATCTTCCGACGTTGATACCACCCTCGTCTACTACTGTATACTTCTCTGTATTTTCAAGAGACAATGTGTGGATATTCTCGTCGTATACGAATGTTCTCTTAGCGACGCTTGGAATATTTACGATATCAAGAGTAGACTGGTTGACTAGACCCTTGATATAGAAGTTGTACACAAGGTTGTCAGTAGAACCGTCGACCCACTCATAATTGCGAGGATTATTTAGAGCCACCTTAACGCTGTAGCTACCAGCCATTGTCTGGACATTTCCAGATACAGTGTAAAGATCACTTGCCTCAATCTTATAAGTTTGAGGCTCACCAGTGTAAGAGAACGATGAGTTGTCTGCTGCAGGCATATCAACCTTAATCTTCGAGATTGAGAATGAAGCCACGATATCAGCAGAAGTGTTGTTCTCCCATACATAATTCTTCTTGTCTGCAAGAGAGATAGAGACCTCATAACGACCAGCGTCTGTACCCTTGTTGCCAGACACGGTGTAATCAGAGCTAGCTGGGATAGTCAACGAATGACTCTTACCATCATAAACGAACGACTTAGAATCTACAGATGGCATCTCTACGCTCTTAGTGCGGATGATGAAATCCTGGTAGATATCATCAGTAGTACCGTCCTGCCACTCATAATGCTCTTTATCTTTCAAAGCGACGATCACATCGTAGCGACCAGCGTTTGTCTGAACATTATTAGAAACCTTAAACTGATCATCCGAACCAACCTCGTAAGTCTGAGCCTCACCGTTGTAGACGAACATACGAGAATCCTTAGCAGGGAACGCAACCTTTCTCTTAGTCACATTAACCACGATCTCAGTCTCTACTGAATCATAGTTGTCAGGATCAGAAGGAGTATAGATGACAGTGTACTTGTTGTCGCCAATCTTGTCGGCAACTGTTTCAGGATTCTTCCATGAGAAACGAGTTGGAAGAGTCACATCTCCTAGTTTCTGACCATACTGAACCTTAGGATTAATCTCATTTGGATTATATCCTGTTTCGAAAATAGACTCACTTGATTTTGCGATAATGAATGGATAAGTTAAATCATCAGAAGAACCTGAAGTCTTCCATGCATAATTAACTTTATCTCTCAAAGAGACAACCACACCATATTCACCAACGTAAGTCTGAACATTATTCTTTACTGTGTAAAGATCAGAAGATACCAAAGTATACTTCTGAGGTTTTGCATTGTAGAAGAACAAAGATTCATCAGCAAGAGGCTCCGACACTGGCTGCGGTTTAACAACTACAGTCAAGTAAACTCTTGTCTTCAAATAATTCTTAGAATCCTTTGGAGTATAATCTGCAGCAAATGTCTTTTCTCCGACAGCTCCTACAGAAGTAGAAGGAGTAACCCAAGCATAACCCTCAGGAAGAGTGATATCTTTTAGAGTATTTCCGTATACAGCCTCAAGCTTCATTGTCTTAGGATCAATACCAGCTGGGTAAGATGTCACCTCAGACTGTTTGATAGTAAACGAATAAACCTGATTTCCTGTATTACCATAAGTGTCAGAAAGACTCTTAACCCACATTGAGTTTGTCTTGTCCTTCAACGAAAGCACCACATAATAAGTACCAGCGTTAGTCTGAGTAGAATCAGCACCTGTTCTACCAGTATTGCTATCATAACCGATTACAGTAACGAATGCATCGTTAGAAGCGATTGGATAAGTCTGAGGCTTACCAGTGTAAGTGAAATCAACAGTTGCAGTTGGAGGGATAACCACCTTCAACTTCTCAATCTTGAAAGAGAAAGAAAGATCGCTTGTTGTACCGTCGTTCCAACGATAATAAGACTTATCCTTCAAAGCTACTCTAACTGTATATGTACCGACATTAGTCTGAACATTACCAGTCACAGTATAAAGATCATTCTCTGGTATGTTGTAAGTGATAGGCTCACCTGTGAACATGAACATTCTTGTATCAGCCTCAGGTTTCTTAACGCCATTCTTATTAATGACAAAAGAGTAAGCCTGGTCGCTTGAAGAACCATTATCCCACTTATAATTTGCCTGATCCTTTAGAGACGCATAGACAGTATAAGAACCGACATTTGTCTGCTCTGCATTTGAAATAGTATAAAGAGGACTCTCAGCAAGCTTATAAGTGATCTCCTTTCCTGTGTATACATATTCAGTAGGATCTGCTTCTGGTCTCTTTACAGTCTGCTTATTGATCAAGAAATCATAAGATAGATCAGTATTATAACCATTATTCCAAATGTGGTTAGCCTTATCCTTAAGTGCGATACCAATAGGATAAGATCCAGCGTTTGTCTGAGTCAAATCATCTGGATTTGTAATCTTATAGAATTCTGTCTCCTTGATTTGATATGTATGCGACTTTCCATCGTATGTATATTCTGTAGCATCCTTAGCAGGAGGCACAATCTGAGTCTTAGTGACATTGACAGTCATCTCAATTAGAAGAGGCTCTTTAGTCCATCCTTCTGGAGAATATTCAACAGGGAATGTATTAACTCCTGCATATTCAAGAACTGTATTCTCATCATCCACCCATTTATAACCCTTAGCCAAACCAAGATCCTTAAGTTTCTGACCGATATATCCAGTCAATACTGTCTGATCAGGTCTTAGTTTTGCAGGATAGATAGTGAAATCAAAAACTAGATCATCAGTTGTACCATTTGTCCATACAAAACCATCATACAATGAAACAGTAACCTGCTGAGTTCCCTCCTCAGTTCTCTTGTTTCCAGTAACTTTATAAGATGAAGTTGATGGAATATTATAAGTTTGCTCCTTTCCTGTATAGAAAAATGCATAATTGATTTCTACTGGCATCGGAACGTTATCACAAGTAACAACCTTCTTGACTGGTGAAAAAGCAGCGTGCGATTTACTAATATGGTCATTACATAAGTAGACAATACACTGGGAACAATTATAAAATGGACAATAAGAAGATGTACTAGAATAATTTGCTATCGATGTCACCGAATTCGGTATCGAAATAGAACCAAGACTTGTACAACCATAGAAAGCTGAACTTTCAATAGAGGTTACAGATTTAGGAAGAGAAACCGACAACAAACTTGAACAATTAGAAAAACAACTAGAAGGTATTGTCTTTATAGAATTTGACAATTCCACACTTTTCAAAGCTGAACATTGAGAAAAAGCGTAAGATCCAATTGACGTAACTGAATTAGGGATTTCTACTGATGTCAAGCCTTTCTGATAAGCGAACGCGTATGAACCTATAGTCTTTAATGAATTCGGCAAATTTACAGTTCTTAAACTTGTATTAATGTAAATTGAGTAAATTGAATAACCATAAAATGCATATTCCCCAATAGATTGAACAGAATTTCCTATTTCAAGTATAGACAATTCAGAATAACCAGAAAATGAATAATCGCCAATAGTTACCACTGAATTTGGAATTGCTATTTTTTTACATTCAATATTAATAACGTCACTTGTATAATGGCAATAAAAAGCATACGATCCTATAGACTTGACCGATTGTCCAAACTCTATTGTAGTCAAATTTCGATAACCAGCAAAAGCATATCTACCGATAGTTATAACCGAATTAGGAATTGTTATTATTGTACACGACGTATTGATAGCACTACTATTAGGGATACAATAAAACGCATAATCAGGAACCGTTTTCAATGTCTTTGGCAAATAAATATTCTGTAGTCTATAACATTCAGCAAACGCATAAGTTCCAAATGTAGTAAGTGGAACATCTGTCAAATCAATAGACTTTAATCCAGAACATTTATAAAATGCCTTAGACGCAATTGAAGTCACAGAATTGGGAATTGTAACTTCAGTAAGTCCAGTACAGCTATAGAAAGCCGTAGTTCCGATAGATTTTACTGTATTAGGAATGTAAATCGCCTTCATGCCAGAACATGCATAGAATGCATCTTCGGCAATTGCCGTCACGGTATAGGATTTTCCACTAACCGAAATACTAGACCTAATTTGGATTTCGCCCTTGTAATTTTCCGGGCTTTGCAGAGTACCGTAGGTCGCCTCCGCGTGCCCATCATCGTAGATGTTGTAGTAAACTTGGCCTATATACTGCTTCGAGAGCAGATTGGCGGCGTTTGCTACCGTGGTGACGAGCACTAACACTAACAGTAAAAAATGTCTCATAATAT
Organism: Paludibacteraceae bacterium; assembly: GCA_045629285.1. GTDB lineage: Bacteria > Bacteroidota > Bacteroidia > Bacteroidales > Paludibacteraceae > UBA1723. Next base: position 7,784 of record JAZQQY010000002.1, read on the forward strand.
TTAACATCGTAGTTTATATTCTAATTAATAAAATCCTTGTTATGGTTATCGTAACAACCTACGCTTCATCTCAACATCACAAACAGTAGATAATCAAAAAGTTACACGGCCTTTCGCATAAAGTCCCCATACTATCTCCTTTTTAATATCAACGCTATATTCTGATTTACCGACACTAAACGGACGCATTCAGACATCCTGGTTTAACTGCATAAAACATCAAAATACTCACAAATATATTAATACAACAGATAAAAAGAGGATTTTGATATAAAATAGTTATCAACAAGTGTTAAAGAATGTAAAATTCGTATTAAAACAAAAAAACGGGGTAAGGCCGAAACCCTACCCCGTTGGAGATCCATGATCTGTAGAGATGGTGTGCTCACCGTCTCTACAATTATCAAATCACATTATTTGAAGTATACCACCTCTATTGTACCCTGACGCTTAGATCCATCCTTCATCGTTAGGATGTAGTAGTAAACTGTTGGGTCGGCAAGCTCGCCACGGATCGTTCCATCCCATCCGTCCGGACCTTCAAATACCTTGTTGCCGTAACGGTTGAAGATCACAACTGGGAAGCCAGGCATGAACACGTCGTTCATATCCTTTGAGTTGTGTGGTGTGATCGCTGTCGGAATGAAGTCGTAAACGTCAACCTTAACCACATTACTTGCCGCTGATGTACATACATTATCTGTAACGACTACGTAGAACATTGTGGTATCCATTACGTTATCGTGGATGTATGAACCATAATATGGATCCAATACAGATGTCACAGACAACAACTCATCTGCCTCATCAAGCGGATCAATGTAATCCTCCAAGATGTTGCCGTAGCCGTCGAACTTCTGACTTGTCGCATCCATATTTCCGACAACCTTATACCAGTGATACTCGACTGTCTTCTCATGGTAGATAGACTTCATGTCAAGTTCAACCTCATCACCGATCCATACACGTGCATGTCCGTTGATTCTAGCTGTTAGGATCATGCTGTCTGGACTGATCTTCTGGTGAACTCTCATCGGAGCTCCAGTCGATGTAGTCTCTGTCATCATCTGAAGAGTCGAACGATCGGAAGTGAATGTTCCGTCATCCTCATTGAATACATAATCGCAACGCCATGCAAGTGAATTCTCTGAAGATGTCGTACCACACTGGTTAGTTGCGTAGTATGACAAGCGCTTACCGTCGTAGACATGAGAGATTGGCTCGCCATTATACTTGACGCCACCGACCATCCAACCTTCCTCAAGGATTTCGCCGCCCATATCCTCGACACAGACGTTGTACAAATCCTTGTAGTCGCCAGCCACACCGTTAAGTGCCAATGCCTGGTACTCACAAGCCTCGACTGTATCTATCGACGACATAGCTACACGTGGTGCCATACCGACACCGATGTGTGCCTTGACTGTATCTGTACATCCGGTTGCAGTATCCATAGCGACGTATGTATAAATACCTGTCTGAGCAAGTTTCTCGATCGCTGTATACTGTGCGATAGACGCCGCATCCTCGTTGAATCTCAAACCGAATGTCTTTCTGTTGTTACTGTAGACAAGGTTCGTATGAACAGCCTCTCCCTTGTAGACATCGTATGCGATTGTCGAGTTAGACTCAATGAATGTCTTATCGTCAAGGAAGACGTTTGTCTTACCAACAGCAGAGATGATTTCGCTTGACAACAAGTTGATTTCACTGTCGTCGCCCTCACATCTGAAGTAATCGTTAGCAGTCGCAGTAACGAAATGCTTAGGCTTATGAACCGTGATCTTCTTGTCGTAAGTGTACTTGTTTCCACAGACGTCAGACAATGTCATGTGAGCCACATAGTCATCAGTAACCTTCTCTCCAGCTGCAGGAGTCTGAGTATAGATCAACGAAGAGTTATCCGAACAACGGTCATCCCACTTTGATGTGAATGGTTTCATATCAGGAGCTACCATTTCACAGTTTCCACGAGATACAGCCACAACTTCACGATCCTCGAATCCATCTGGCACATCGAAATGAGGTGGCATAGTATCGCGATATGCAATTACGAAGTCGACTGTAACAGGGTTTCTGTTTCCACATCCGTCGACAGCATAATATCTGTATAGCGCATCATAGTTGTAGTTGTCACAAGACTTTGAATTGCCGGACTTAGTAGACGATACATAATCCCACTTAGCAGCCGAATAACCGCTACAATCGCCTTCTGTTCTCAACGTTGGCATTGTAATTCCGTCATCGCAAGAGACAAACAATGTATCCAACTCCAATGGAGAAGTAGCCCAAGCCGGAGGTTCGTTATCAACTACTCGGATAACGCTGACACACTGATCAGAACCACCGAAGATATCTCGGATCGAGTAAGTACGAGTGACTGTCTTGTCACACTTGTCGCCTACCACTACCGAGTCGACCTTGAAGCTGGTCATATCCATATTACGGACATCATTTACCATACCACCCAAAACAGTTCTGAACTCTAGGTAATCCGTAGGAATGATAGGGTAATTCGGATCGTTCTCACAAACAAATACATTATATGCCGGAGGACAAACGATTGTCGGTTTAACCAAATCCTTGACAATCAAATCCTGCTTACATACACGTGTGTTGTTAGCCTTATCTGTAAATGTTGTGTACAATACAGTTGTCTTATTCTCTGGATAAGTATGAGTCATCACATCCAATCCATCCCCTCTAGAGAATGTAGGAATCAATGTTCTGTCACAATCATCGTTGTATGTCAAATCCAAGTTAAGACCCTTATTGACAAACTTATCGATTGTCGCCTTCTCGCCACTTACAGTAAGCTCGACAACAAACTCCTTAGGAAGATCATCACAATCGAACTTAGGAGCGATAGTATCGTAAGCCACAACTTTCTGCTTTGTAGACGATAGGTTACCGCTTCCATCCTTAACACTCCAAGTGATATTCTTAGGTGTGTTATGGAATAGATCAGTCTCAATCTTCTCGCCTGGTCTCAAAAGTACAGGAGCACCATTGTCGATTGAGTAGTAGATCTCTCTGTTAGGATCACAATCTCTGATGTTCAATGCATTCTTAACCTGCTCATACTCAGAATCGTATTTACACTTACACTTGTCCTCCTCATAGTATAGAGTGACATCCTGAATCTTGTCGATCTGAGGACGTGTTGTGTCGACAGCGACAAACGTCAACTGACAAGGGGTCTTGTTGCCGGATGAATCACGAAGAGCAAGATCCATAGTGAATGTCTGTCCGAATGGGATATTCAAGCTTACACTATTCTGATCTGTGTAATTCAAGCCACCATCATTAGAAACCTGTAGGTGGATTGTCTCGTCACAGTCGTGTGTGATATCGTATTTCTGATTCTTATCAAGCTTCTCGTACAAATCAGCGTCATTTACCTTCTTCAATGATTCTGCATCAAGTGAAAGAATGACTCCTGAACGCATCATTGTGATGATCTGCTCCTCAGTCAATGTCACATTTGCATTACATCCGCCAGCCACATCCGAGATCGGAATTCTGATCGGATCTGAAGGACAAGCGACAACAGGTGGCAACTGGTCTACCTTATGAACAGTCTCTGTCACCTCAGTCGAATTGCCATTTTCATCCTGGATGAGCCACTTGATTGTCTCATCACCAATCTTGGAAGCGAAATCAGAATAAGTCATGTTGCCAACCAACTCTGCCACAGGCTCACCGTTGATCTCGTAGAAGACGCTCATGTTTGTACAGTCGTCAGCACCCGACTGAGCAATCACATTTGCCTTAGTGTTAGTGTAGACGTAGCTACAATTAGCATCTCTCAGAACTGTAGACTGGATTGTATTGTTAGTCACAACTGGATTCTCAAGATCGACTGCAACGTAATTTACAGGACAAACAGTCTTGTTTCCGTAAATATCTGAAACTGTATACTCGACAGTAACAGGAGTCGTGAAGTCCAAAGTGAACGATCCGTCAACATTCAATGTAGCGTTAGTGATAGTGTAGTTAAGAGTCAACTCGTTGCCGCACTCACTCTGATGAAGCATGTCGCTGATCTCGGCAGGTGTAGCACCATTCAAGATATCTCCGTCCTCATTGATAACACCCATCTTGATCAACTCTCTGCGACGCATATCCTCAAGAACCTTAGCCTTGTCGATAGTGTAGTTCTTATCGCAATTGTTTGTCAATGAGATAGGAATCTCGACTGTTCCAGGACCACAATCAATAGCAGGCTCCTTATTTGGAATTGTGAATCTCTGGTAACAGTAGTCATACTTACCAGCCTTATCCTCAAATTTCCAAGTGATCAAATGAGGTACACCGACTTCAAACATTGTAGTGAAATCAGCATTATCCGCATCGATCTGCTTACCGTCGCTACGAGTAGATGTAATCTTCAGATCATTGAATGCAGTACAGTTATCCCAAACTATAGATGAGTGAGCCGATGTTACAGCTGTGAACAAGCCCTTGCTGATCAAGTAGTCAAGATCAATACAATCTGCAGCATTTAGTTTGCTTGTAAGATCAGGCTCCATCAAAGCATCACAATTTGGATGAGGTTTACTATCATCTGTAATATTAACATCCTGCTTTGTAGTACTTACATTACCGGCTTTATCCTTGACGATCCACTTGATTATATCGCCAGCAACCAAATTCTGCTGGAATCCGTTAGTCTCGGTAACTAGAGTCTCAGTAACCTTCACATTACCATCCTCTCCGATAACCTCGTATGAGATAGTGTTAAGTTTACACTCCTCTACAACCAAGTCAAACTCAAGTTTTCCGTATCTGATGTCAGCTTCTGCCGAACAATTGTTATTTCTCAAATCCGAAGCATTAAGCTCCAATGGAGGAAGAACCGCAAGCACAGGCTTAGTAGTGTCGACACCGACAACAGTAGAAGAACACTGGCTTTCATTTCCGAAGACATCCTTCAATGTCCAGTATACTACATCAGTCTGGTCAATAGTGATAAGCGGAGTAACGCTCTGAGTTGTTGCACTCTGGACTGAACCGACAGCAAAACTCAACTTATTACCACACTCGTCGAATACAGCATCGTAATCATCGTTAACGTCGACAGTGTAAGTGTAAGCAGCGGAATCTCTCTCATGAGTGATCTTGCTTGCTGATGGATTAGCCTTGATATAAGCCTCCTTCAACGCCTGGATTGTGACAGGACTGTCAGTCATACAGTTCTTACTGTAGACAACAGGAATCTCAATTGTAGAAGGACAAGCAATCTTCGGAGCCACCTTATCCTTAACGACAACCTTCTGAGTCACTGTTGTCGACTTGCCAGTTGCATCTGTAACAACATACTCAACCTTGTGTTCTCCAGTCTTCAAGCCTGACAATACAAGATCATTCTTAATATTTGGAGTTACTGTTTCATCATACAATGTCACAGGAGACCCATTGTCGACTTTATAAGTGACACTATACTTAGAGCACTCCTTGATATTCAACTCACCCATAATATCATTATGAGCGACTGTCTCACTACCCTCGCAAGGATCAGACACAGTAGTCAAGATTTCCTTATCGGCAGGAGTGTCTGCCTTAGGAGCGATCTCGTCGACAGCGGTAATCTTAGTTGAACATCTTGAAGCGTTTCCAGACAAGTCTTCCAAGCTCCAATAGATATTCTTAGTGTCACCAGGATTCAAGCTGATTGTCTCATCAGCAGGAGTAAAGCTTCCTACTGCATCAGACTGTGACGACTTGGCAACCAAAGATTCTCCACACTCATCCTTAACACCTGTAACCTTACCGTCTGTCATTGTCACTCTGCTCTCGTTTCCAGGAACGACAGAGATAACTCCTGATACGTCTTTTGTCACAAGTCCATTGTTGATTGCATACTGCTCATATACAGAAGATACATTGACAATGACATCTGCCTTACAAGAAGGAGCATCAGCGACAGGAACAGTGAAATCAGGAACACACTTGATCTCCGGAGCTAGTTTGTCGACCACATTGAATATCTGAGTGACTGAAGGATAAGTGTTACCGTCATTATCCTTTGCTGTCCATGTCACTTCATAGTTACCCTTCTTCAACCATTCAGTAAACTCTTTAGAACCAACCTCGTTCTTAAGGGCCTTACTGCTTATAGTCTCATTTGTATTCTTGTCGACAATCACATAATCTATTTCACTGACACCGGCACAGTTGTCAGTCGTAACGAATGCCGACTTAACCTTACTGAATGTCAATGTAGTGTCGCCCTCACAAGTCTTACCGTCTCTCTTACCATCGATAACGATCTCCTTTGGATCCATTCTGTTAACCAAAACTGGAGGGACATCGACTCCCTTGATCGTGATGTCGCAAGTTGATGACTTGCCGTGAGAATCAGTAACGACGATAGAGATCACCTGACTCTCTCCCTTCTTGATTGTTGTAGTAGTTGGAGTTCCTGTCTCAGTTCCAGTCTCATATCCATCCTTATCCTTATTAGTAATTGAGTACTCAATTGTCAAAGGATCTCCACAATCCAAATCGATCTTATTCTGATCCTCGGCAGAGAACGACTTGTTAGCGGATAGGATCGATGTAGCATATTCAGTCGACGTCATGTTGTAGTCAAGAGCAGCGTTTGAAGCATCCTTTGTCACGCCTACCGCATCAGCACGTAGAGCATTCAAGATCTGCTGCTTGTCAAGAGGAATTGTGCTCTGACAATCGCCGACAGCAGTCATAGGAACCTCAATCACACCGCTTGGACATGTGATCGCAGGTGCCACGTCGTCGATGACATCCATCTCCTGTTTGAAGTCGGTTGTCTTGTTGCCGGCATTGTCCTCAAC
>JAZQQY010000003.1:0-23550 GCA_045629285.1 Paludibacteraceae bacterium
GAACCATCTCGCTCTCGCTTGAGATCTTCACTGTTCGCTCGCCTGCCGCATCGTAGAAGTAACAAGAGACGCTTCCGTTGTTGTTCACGGCAAGTAGGCGGTTCTCCTCATCCCATAAGAAGGATTTGATCGGTGCGACGGCGTCAACCGACACTGATGTCATGTTTCCGTTGGCGTCAAACTCATAGTTTTGAGTGCGCTGAGTCTTCGACAATTCGGAGTCGACTTTGTCGGCAGCCAACTTTCCGTCGACATTATACTGCTTTGTCTCAACCGAGGCAAGCTGCATAGGATTCTCGTCACCATAAGAGTAGCTGAACTCATGTCCTGCCGACAATGTGCCGTCGAACTGCAGATTTGTCTGGCTCATCGTCAGCTTCTTCGACGTGATGTTGTATAGGTTGTCGTAGCCCATCAGCAAACTGTATTTCGCTGATTTTGAGTCGTCTGCCGACTTGAATAATCCGTCAGCAGTCTTCAATCTGTACCAATCATCATACGTGTAGGAATGACTCATCGTGCCTCCGATGCCAGCGCTCAAAGCCTCTGAATTTGTCACACCTGTGATGTTTCCTGCAGCGTCGTAAGAATATAGGTTGTTGAGGAATGTTCCTTTTGCCCCCTCTGCCTTGCTCTTTTCGTTGCTGACTATCATCATGTTAAGACGACGGTTCACATCATCATAGTCGTAATGAGTCTCAGTGCCATTACCATATCTGATATAAGATCGCTGCTCGTACGCATCATATTGGATGTCGTCGATATACGTGCAAATATAATTCTTTTGGCCAAGAATTCGCTTCAACTGACCTCCTAAATTGTAATAATACTTAATTTTCTCGCCGTCCGGGTACACCATCTCCTGGATTCTGTTCCATGAATCATATTTCCACTCGGTCGTGTATGTCGCCACGTCGATGCCCGGAATGATTAGGGTTCTGCGGATTTTCTCCACCTCTCCCATCTTGCCGTAGAAATATTCCTGAGCTCCGCTTCCGTCTTCCACCAATGCCAATCTGCCGACACGGTTATGCTTTGCGTCCACGCCTCCGTAAGTGTACTTCACATTGTTCTTCCACTTGTCCTCGTCCCCTCCGTAGGTCTGCTCCACCAGACGGTTAAACTCGTACTTGTATGTCACCACGTCGCCCTTGCCTGTCTTCTTTGTCAAGACGTTGCCAAGATTGTCGTATGTGAACGAAGTCGTTCCTGTTGACGGATGGGTGACGGAAAGTTTGCGTCCCGCCATGTCGTAAGTGTAACTTGTGAATTTACCTGCAGGATCAGTGACCTTAAGAAGCTGTCCGATACCGTCGAATTGGAATTGCGTCGTCGCCGCATCCTCATTGCTTTTTGTATGGTCCTTCACCGTCTTCAATGTATGCTCCGAGCCATCCGTATAGCTATGGACTCGCATCACACCATCGTCGACTGTGGTCTTCAAAGTGTCGTTCTCAATTGAATATTTGGTCTTTGTGATGTAATTATCACTATGCTCAGAATAAGCGGTCTGCTCCACAGGTCTGTCGAATGCGTCATATTTAATCTCATCCAACTGAGTCAATTTGTCGTATGTGCTATATCCGAAATCATTAAGATTACAAACGGAAGGTGCATAGTGGGCGATCTCACGGCCAAGTCGGTCGAACTTTGTAAGTCCGCTCACAATCATCTTTCGCTTTCCGTCGACTTCAGCATTCTTCTTCACCTGATAGCCTCTTCCAAGACCATCCACAATGGATGCTGTGACCATCGCCTCTTTAGGATGCTGAGGATCATAATGGTAAGTTCTCGCATATCGTAAACTATCCACATCCCCATAATGATATAGGATTGTGTAAGGAGCACCAGCGCTCAACTCATTAGGGGCAGTCACCTTCGTAACACGACCAAGATCATCAATCACATACTCTGTGATGAAACCGTTCATATCCTTGACACTCAACGGTATACCATAGCGGTAGTCGTAGTTGAACATGTCGCTTCTGTAGCCGAAGCCGTCAGTCACACGTGTCGGATACATCCTGTGCTTCTTGTCATACTCATAGGTGTACTTCATGCGTTCCTTCATAAGGTTGCTTTCATCATTCACCTTAGGCATGATCTTCTCTATGATGTTGCCAAGTGTATCGTACTTGAATTCAATTGTGGCAGTCGTATTTTTATCCAAATACTGGGTCATCTTGGTCATCGACGTTGGGTTGTAGCCCGAGCCATCGTATTCAGCAGTGACGTGACGCATCGGATTACCGTCCGACTCTACTTTCACGTCCGTAGGTAAACCGAAAACTCCCGTCTCCTCATCATAATTCTTATACTTAATCTCAGTTGTATAGCCATTTTTTGCAATGCCATCAGAATAAGTATATTTCATTAGATTTCCAAAATCTCCAAAATCGTTAGTGACCTCATTTACAGTCACTCCCCCACCCTCTTCTTCAAATCTCTTCGACATTGATTTCACTGGAGCGACGAAGATACGCATGTACTCACCAGAAGTACCATACACCAGATCCTTAGATTTAATTTCTTTGGATTTATCTACTTTTCCTGTACCAGAAACTTGATACATTTTATATTCTGTAGTGTCCTTGCTAAACATATCTTTGTCGGAAGCACCACAAACAAAAGATCCAATAGCAGTTCCAGAAGTATAATAATTTGTAGTGTCATATTGCTGCACAATCTGACTCTCCACTTTATTATCTCCATTTATTCTCTTGGTTCTTACCTCAGCAAAACCATAAAAATCACGCTCACGTCTGTCTCGCTTACCGCCAGAATACTCAAATTCAGTAACAACTGGAGGACAGTCACTCTCATCTCTGACTGTATCCCTAACAGTCAATTTAGACATCACCCATTTTCCTCCAGGATGCTGCTGAGTAGGTGTAGAGTGAGAATACTCCAACTCATACTTTCCTCCGAATGGAGTGGTGACGGATTTTAGTTTGTTAGTTGCACCTACTTTTGAATAACGAACATTCAAACTTGTCTCACTATCAGACTCCAATAAATCAGGGAATCCGTCACCGTCAAAATCAGATATTGCTTTCTGTGTTTTGCTGACGGCATTCGTTTTCGCTCCTGACACAAATGGTGTCACGGTAACAACCCATGCAGCAGGAATAGTAGCACCTCCATTAGCATAAACAGATGCCGCCGTTGATTTTGACTTGTTGATTGGAGTTCCCGACAAAAACCATGCATTTTCAGAATCGAATCCTGATCCTGTATTGATATTAGCGTAGTAATTTCTAGGGGCACCAGGTATACCAGGATCATCGTAAAATACTTTATCAGGCAACCCATCGCCATTGACATCCACATATTGATGCGTTCCATAGGTTTCCGTAAATGATGCATTTGTGCCACCACTAATATTGGCTTTTCCTTGAAGTGTGATAGCAACTCCTAAACCAGCTCCCCATGTTGATGATTCTCCTCTGCAAATATTATCCAGTCCATCCATGTGTACTGGTGCTGAAAATGAATAACCTAAATTTATGCGAACATTTCCATTATCATATACCATATCAGGCAGACCATCACCATTGATATCATACCACTCGTTTAGTGAGTGAGATTCACCGTCCGACATATTGCCACTTGCGCTGACAGAACATTCCGTTGTCTTTTTTTGGCTGGCAATTTTCTTCAAGTTGTCTATAGTCCAAGCTGCTTTGCTGAACATATTTGTGTTCGCTTCTCCGTCTCCTGATTCCTCACTTTTTATCGGAGAAAAAGAAATATTCAGTCCGCTAGCCTTAGCTTCTGCCTCCTGTACTGGCAATCCCCAGTCTGATGTCGACAACGAATATCCATTCAAGGTTCCATCTTGCAGTGTATATTTTATATTTATTTCTTCATCGTTGCCAGACAGCCAGTCTGGATATCCATCACCATTTATATCCATAACTGAAGTTTCAGTTTTTGTTGTTGTCTCTGAATGGCTTCCACTCATTCCTACACCAAATTTTCCAGCCTTGACTCCGCCTCCCAATGTGGCGGAATGAGTGAACGATGTAGACAACAGCGTCGGAGCTACAGACACTCCAGTCTTCTCACCAGACTCGTCAACTGTAAAATCATAGGAAGGAATTTCAGAGTTCACATCAATTATAGGATTTCCCAATCTTGACGGACATTGTTTCTCCGCATCCATATATGCATATATGGTCGCACCAAAGTAACGATTATCATTCACACTATAGCTCATAGAGAAGAACTTAGTCTCGTTTGCAGATTCATTTCCGACAAGTCCTTTTATCTTCTCATCCAGATTGTCATCGTTCTCATCCCAATCTTTCATCTCATCCTCGTCATAATTATTATAACGTTCTGTATCAAAAGTCAAATCAGACAGATTGATAGCTGTTTTATTACCACTATCATCAACTGATCCCATGTATGCGAACGCTCCCCATCCTCTATACAATGATCCAAATCGTTGGCTTTCCGGATTAAATTGGCAATAAATCGTAGCACGTATTCCTTCATTCTCGTTTATGAAGTAGTTCTTTGTCTGAGTGACTCCTGACTCATCAATATACGTTTCAACCACCTCACGTTTTACCTCCACTTTATACTGGGCTGATGCATTTTCAACTGAGTCGGAATATACCATTATCCTGACTCCCTTGTCGTGAATATCATCCACTTTATATACCTTGCTCGATCCTGCTTTCAATTTTTCAATAACACCCTCTGAATCCATAATAAATATGGACAGATCCTTGTCTTCGAATGATTCCGTTGTCTCACACTCAAGATAAACATTGTCATCCGCATATTCTATAGATTCAGAATACGACGGATCAGATTCCAATGTCTTGGCATTTATAATTGTTGGTCCAAACACACTGACAACATTGTTATACATCTGTCTTTTGGGACTGATTTTCACTACCTCTTCACTTAAAGCACCTTCTTTATTTACAGTAACCAATGGAGACCATTCTATTTTGTGCGGATCAATTTGGGCTTCCGACATTATATCAAACGAGAGAACAAGGATATCTTTCTCACTGACATTGATCTCTTTATATTCTTTTGTACCTGATCTGGAACTGTTATTATCCAATGTAATAATATCTTTGGCTATATCAGTCCATCTGTCAGCGGCTTTTATCTCACTATTTTTTACATCTTCCTTACTTTTGGTTTTTGCCTCGTATACCAAGTTTACAGGAACCAATGCACCTTGGAATTCATAATCGCCCCTGATTGAGACTGTCGCAGGACCCTCTACTGTAGCAGTAGATATGAATCCCTCCAAGAAATCATTCTTCGTGCTATATTCAGTTAACGACAAACCGTTCTCATCCACATCAAGTGCAGCTGGGTTGTTTATATACCTGATGACAGGTGACCATGTGACTTCATCATTCACTCCCTGCTCCTTACTTCCTACTCTAAAGAACACTCTGTCTCCTTTCTTAACACTTTCCGTCTTATTAATCGACACAGACGTTCCTGGAGCCAGATACTTCATTTTATCCGCTCTATTTTCTATCTGGACAGCATATTCTACACCATCTGCAAATTTGTCAGAAGAAGAGGCCGCAGACATTGATATCTCACCAGTAATTTTGATATCTCCATCGAACGGAGCTTTCCATACCCTGACTATATCATGTAATGGAAATTTCTCCTTAAGCGACTTTTCTACAGCAACAAGATCCACATTTGTCGAGAATCCTGCAAAATTCGGTATCATACTTTCTTCCATATTGGATAATGGATTCTCCGTTTCTGAGGAATATTCGGAAAAAGTCGGTATGCCCTCCGAATCTAAATGATTGAAATATACCCTGCCGTTGTAAGCTATGTCGATCAATCCATCAGAATTGAAATCATTGAAATATACAGGAACTTTACTGGTTTCCCAAGTTTGAGAGAAAGTTGCACTTATACTTGCTGGTCCTATTCCTACTCCTACATCCTCACCTAATGTATGTGAAGATGAGGATGATCGGGAGAATATATTAAGGGTTCCGCCACATTTTTGAGCGGCCTTAAACTTTTTTTCTACAGATTTGTATTCTTTTCCGTATATACCAGCCTCATAAAAGATACCTTCATCATTAGCAAACACCTTATCTGGAATTCCATCTCCGTTAATATCTGTCAACGAAATTTTTCCCTCACTGTCATTACTTCCATACGAATATGACAATCCTCCAAATATTGAGAACACTCCTACATTGCATCCTCCACCTACTGAAAATCCGTTATCCGATTGACCTCCATTGATCATTGTCAAATGATCGTCAAATCCTTCCTTAAGAATTTTAGGGAATACTCCTTTGACTGTATTATTTGAATTGTATACGGAATCCTCTTCGGCATATAGATTTCCTTTTAATTCGTGATATTCCAATGTATTGGATGCTACAAGTTTTCCATTTGCATCATAATGGCTGATGCTTCCCAATAGATCCGCAGAAAAAGGAGTCTCTTTCTTATACGTAAAGAGATAATTCCTTAACAACGCATTTTCGTAATACACAGTCACTTCTTTCAACATGTGGATATTTGATGTCAAAAAGCCATAACGTGCATTTCCTCTCTTTATCTTCTTCTCTTCATTGTTTGATAATACGACTCTTGTATGTGCTTTAGAATTGGAATTTCCAGCCTTAACCTCTTTTAGATATAATGCATTCGTAGTTCCTCCAAGCACTTCCTCCTGAACTGTCTCATACTCATACTCCTCCCAATCTCCATGCACTTCTTGGATTCTGACAAGTTTCCACTCTGCGATTACATCATTATTTTCGTGGTTCTTGCCCATCAACACTCCCTTCATACTGCCATCAGAATCTTTCTTTCCGTAGTAGTACTTTGTTCCGCTCTTGTCTGTAACCACCCAAGTATAGTTTGCAGGGGAATCACCCATACGTACTATCTTTGAAAATGCACCCTCTTTTCTTGGATGGAACGTCACCGGACCATTCTTTCTTTTAATCTGGTCACTTGCTCTATGTGCTAAATAATTATCATTCCCATTTTCCATAACGAGCATCGACCCCTCCATAAGATATGTCTCAGATTCGTTTTCATCATCATATCTTGGCACTCCCCATCTTGTCTCAACGCTGATTGTTGGCACGCTCAGATCCCAGCCTTCTCCAAGAAGACCTGAGCCACCATCACTATTATACTGAATGCCAAGATTTGGCTGCATTCCGTGCCTTGCCGGAGGCATCTCAAAGCTATACGACAAGTTTGCACTACCTCTATTGTTGGCAGTAGGAGGCTGGATGCTCTGAATCTTTGCTGTTGGATCAGCAAGTTTAAGGTCGCTCATCATTGTCGGTGTGAAGCCCTGTGTCTCTGGCGACTCTGGAGCCTGGATCACACCATTGATCATATCTGTGAAGTGGTTGGTGCGCGACACGATAAGGTTGTTCTCCTTGTCGATCGAGTCTCTTTTCAACGCCACCCAGTGCTTTGTATCTAGATCAAAATAATATGTGCGGATATCATTCTCTGTATAACCGCTCGGAATCTTCGTTCTATCATACTTTAGACTTACTACCGCACCGTCGCCATCAAAATGTGTTCCATGAGGAAGGAATCGGTATCCGTCCACCCCATCAGTCACATTGTGCATTCCAAGATCCAATGCAGGCAAATCCTTATGGTTCAACTTCGTCATTGTGATCTTCATATCCTTCTTTGCGACACCACTATCCACATCCAAAGCAGCGGACACATCCTGCAACTTGTTATTGTCATTCTTCGATAAAGAAATTTCTTTCTGAGAATGCTTTTCGACATTGCTAGCACACATCAATCGTGTAGACGCAGTGCATCCAGACACAGTTGTAACCTTAAGAGTCTTATTAGCTCCATCACATCCGATTGAAACTGCATCCACGTCGTTATTGATCAAAGCTTCAAATGCTCCTTGATTCAACTCATATTCGTTTGCATTGATATAGACAGTCTTTGACTCTGAATTTCTTACAAAACCTTTGACATATACCTTGCCTTCAACATTTGTTGCTGTAGCTACTATATTTCCCTTTGCCGCCTTCTCTGCAACGGCAATCTTAAGATTGGATATCTTATATCCATAGTTTGCACTGTCTGGCAACGTGAACATGAATCTGTTCTTGCCCTTAACTATCCAATTGGCATCAATCTCTTCACTTACATTAGACACTTTATCTGATGAATACGCAATCATACCTCCCAATGCAGTATGATCGTTGATGCTCAAAACAACACCTGTAGAGCCTGCCACTCCTTCAACATCATAACTTAGCACTACCCTATCTGTTGATGTCAAGGTAGACGGAATGGTTACCTCAAAAATATTGTCCTCCGGATTATCAATGGAATTGCCTCCATAAAGTCCAATGACACCACTCTTCAATGAAGAAACAAATTCTCCATACGATGACTTTGATTCCTCTACATGAGGGATTGCCTGAGCTACTGACTCTTCTCTAGTCTGCAACTCTGTCTGGACTTCTTCTGTCTTAACATTCTTCTTAACATTAACTTTTTCTTCCTTCTTGACCTCAGAATCTTTTTTGTTCTCTTCCTGAAGGTTAGAATAAGTTTTAGCCACGGCACATCCGATGACCGCAGTGAAAAGTAGGACTACAATATTTTTAGCTTTCATATAGCTCTATTAATGTCTAATTTTATCTTCCAAACGCATCTCTTACAAGATGTAATTCATTGTTCAATTCAAACATCGGAATGTCTGCATTGTTGTCTATGTCTTTCATCAACTCATTTGAGCGAATCAAAGGTATGAACCTCAAATCATCTGATTTACTAACATTTCCCTTGCTTCCTATTGTAAACACTGGGATTCTGTCTTTATCTAGTAATTGCACAAATGTGCCATTTGCATCAACACGATAAACATAGAGGTTTGTCTCCTTATTATCCTCACCATTGTCTACATTCGCACTTCTTAACTCTGAATAATAGAACGGAACATGATCAACTGAGAAATCTTCATCTATAGTTGCAACTCTCTCCTGAACAGCCTTATTTGCTGTCAATGAATGAAGCGAATCATAGTTGACCACTAAACCTATTTCTTCAACATTTGATCCAGCTCTCTCTATTCGGACTGGTCTTGCTCCATAGCTGAATGAATCTACCTCCTTTGTCAATAATCGCTCTCCATTAAGTAAAATATGTTTCACACAAAGGCTGTCTTGATCCTCAAAATATGGATTCACAATCAGGTGCTTGCTTTCAATAGTGGAACTGACTCCACTTAAAAGACCATTAACGTGAACCTTCTCGTTTGACGCACCTATATTCATTGACAAATTGCCAGACATATCATAGAAATAGGCACTCAGAAAGCCATCGTTGGAAACAGCAGCCATTCCAAAATTTTCATCTGCCCCCTTGTCGACTTCTCCTATACTACTTTCTAATGCAGAAATGAAGGCACTACCCTCTCCCACTCCTTTCGTCTCATACTTAGGAGTATTGTTGTCATACGTCACACTTCTTTCAATGCCATTATGGAATACAATAGATGTCAATCTATCCAAATAGTCATACCCCACAGTATCAATATACTGATATTTGAAAGTCTTGCTTCCTTCCACTTTTGATGGCAAACCTGCCGCATTGAATGAATATGTCAAAATCTCACCGTCTGGATAAATCATCTCAGTTAGTCTACCCCATGTGTCATACTTGAACTCAGTCACGTATGTCTGAATCTTTCCATTAGGGACAACCATAGTTCTTCTGACCTTCGACACATTACCCTGCTGATTGTAGAAATACTCATCCACAACGGAAGAGTTATAGCTCAAAGCGACGCGATTGCGTCTGCCATACGACGAATTCTTATTACCATAAATATTAGTCACATTTGCCGACGGAATCCTTGGATACCTCACCTCCTTCAGATTATCCAATTCATATACATAAGTGATCACATCTCCAGATGGAGTCGTCTTAGTAATTATATTGCCAGCATTGTCGTATGTGTAAGATGTGGTCTTTTTACTTTTAGCATCAGTCACCGACAAGATATTTCCAAGCATATCGTATGTATAAGACAAATCTGTCTTATCGTCTGAATAACGTGTGACTCTTCCAACTGCGTCATATACAAACTTTTGCTTAACTTCTTCTCCAAAACTATTTAAAGAATGAAGCTCTACAATTCGACCAAACTCATCGTATGTTGGTGATGTGTATTTTATCTGTGTTGAAGAATGACGATCATCTGATGGAGTATGCATAAATGTTTTAAGAGCAACCTCATCATACTGGTGAGCTCCATATTTTGTATAAAGGGCTGCTCCATTTCTTTTATTATCATAAACTTCTCTACCCATACCATCAACATACAACGACGATTGAATATTACTTCTTTTTA
Source organism: Paludibacteraceae bacterium (assembly GCA_045629285.1). GTDB lineage: Bacteria > Bacteroidota > Bacteroidia > Bacteroidales > Paludibacteraceae > UBA1723. Next base: position 10,379 of record JAZQQY010000003.1, read on the forward strand.
CCTCATCATATCTAAATAGTTGTATTGACGATGGAGTCTTAATTGTATCCGTGCAGAAACATTCTGCAAATGCAAGGGTATCTGCAAATTCCAAACTCTCTTTTTCAAATGTCAGCTTACATCCAAAATCAATATCAGCTATCGTCAACCCAGAATTATCTCCAAACACTGATTTGAAAAGTCTACTCTTTACAGAATCACTCAACAACGCATTCTTTACCGAATCTTTGATCGCAATGTCCACTTTCAACGACAACGTATCCAATCTGTCTCTTCCCTTTGTCTCGGAATCTTTATTTAGATTCACTCCATTGTAAGTTGAAAGAGATGAATAGATTTTTTCTTCATTGCCATTCTTATCTTTCTTTTTAGCATCCTCAAGATCGATTCTTATCGGAGAGACGACGGTGTCTAAACCCGATTTCAGCTTATATCCGATTTTTTTCACATATCCGTTGATATCACGGATTGTCTTTGGCAAACCGATTGTATAGTCGTAATCCTCCATGTGCGACGTGAATCCACGAGAATCCACCACACCTGTCTGGTATTGATTGAAACGTCGATCATACTCATATAGATAAGTAAGCGTCTCTTGGCTTTCCGCACTGTTCGACGGCATCTCACACTTCACCATATTTCCATACTCATCGTATGTCAACTCGTATGGGATAAAGTCAGTATTATTCTTATATCTTTTGAAAGTGGCTTTTTTATCACCATTATACACTATCTCCTCTTTGAAAACAGTTTTACTATTGTCCTTCACTAAAAAAGACACCTTCTGGTGGTTGTCTGAGAAGGACACTATATAAGAAAGAGTCCCCACACTATATGAAAATTCTTTTTCTTTCTTTACTCTCGTCATTAGCTTTCCATCCAAAGTGATCTCAGTTGTTCCTATTGAGTAAGCGAACTCCTTTATATGGTCTGGATTTGAAGCATCATCCTTATACACCGACTCCTTCTTTGCCCTGTAAGACTCGCTTTCATAAATATTTCCAGAGGTTTGGTAATATTCACGTCTCATTGTCTGCAAAACCTTATCATCGACACTCATGTTATGTGTAAACACCGTGTCAAAACGGACTGCAGTTATTTTATTCTCGTCCTCACTCTTATATGGATCATTTTTTATTGAATCAATTCTGAATGTAGATCCTCCAGCATAAGAATATCTGTTCAACACATATGGACCGTCCTCGTGATATCCATCATTGATCTTCAGATATTTCATCACCAACATAGTGTCCTGCTTCTTCTCATCCTTTTTGTCTTTGATAATCTCTCTGCCATAGTTGACAGTATAGCAAGCACCAAGCGGAGTATGCACAACTTTAAGCAAATCTGTTCTATCCGTTTTGTAACTGTCGATAAGAGATTTCACACTGTCCACATTTTCTGTATAAGCGGAGTCGAGATATATTTTCTCCAGCTCTTCAAGTTGAGAAATCGTGGTAGTGTCGTTATAATACTCAAAAGTATGTGAAAATGTATTTTTGTCGCTCTCAAATGTTTGATTGAAACCATTCAACAAATATTTACTCTCATCATTTGCCGATTTCTTTTTGGAGAAGCTATAAGTACAAAAAGTTTCATATCTGTCTTCTTTTGCTACCCTAGCATCTTTCTTTGTAAACTCATATTTCTCTTTTGAAGTCTGCACTAAAATTTTGCTTATAAAATCATTGGTATAACTAAATTTGATTTTTACATGCGGAATTAAGTCTTCCTTGTATATGCAATCAATAGAATCAATCTTAGCACAGTTTCTTCTTACATCTGATCCTTTTACGTAGTAATATTTAATTGTGTCCCCTTTGTACGAAGAATTATCTAGAAGAAACAACGACTTATCAGTAGTTGAACTAAAAGAGTATTTGATACTATCCTCTTCTATTACAGTTGTTTTCGATGATGCTGATACGACTCTTCCATGTCCAGCACCAGGATTCTCACCTTCTGAGTATACTTTTCCATTCCATACGAATGAAGTCTTTCCATCAATAGTTTTCTTGCATAACACAAACTTGCTTATTGTCCAGCCAATACCAAGCATACCCTCTTCTCTCATCTCACTGATATAGCGAATGTCAAAAGATGGCGACATGTGAGTCCTCTCAGGCGGAGTTTGAATCTTATATTTTAGATTTGCACTACCATGAGCATTCGAGCGTGGGGGACGTATAATCTCAATAGCATCGGCAATATTCTTCGGAGCAAGAGCATTCATCTCAGCATCTGAAAAATGGAATGGCTTTGTCATCTTAGGTTTTCTGATGATACTATCCACAATCGCTGTCATATCAGGCATCTTGAATGGACCAAAATCAAATCCATCCAACACACCCTGACGAGCAATATCCTCTCTTTGCGAGATTACAGGCACATGCTGTGCTGCCAATGACCAAAAAGACCTAATTAATATAATAAGGATAATTATTGTTTTCTTCATCACAATTCCCATTGAATTACTTTACAATAAACTTGGCATCCAATTTTTCATCTGTATCATATGATTTTACAGTAACAATATATGCACCTTGATTTGCGATATAAAATGTTCCATTAAAATATCCATCAGAACCTATACTCATACCCGACTCAGATACTATATTCCTTGACCAATAATCATATACAATAGCCATTGCAGAATATGTATTATTAAGTTTAGCTTTTACTGTAACATTCTTTGATCCATCCATAGAAGATAAAACATATATATTTTGGTTGCTTTCTTCTTCTACAAATTCAATAGGATCCTCCTTGATTTCTTTTTCTTTATCATCTGTTTCTTCACAAATCAAATCAAGAGGATAAAGCTTCAAACCTGCATCACAAAAAGACAAATGAGCACTGTTAACAAAATTCTCTTTGGATGCATTTACAACAACAGGAACATAGCCATCTACCGACATTGACGAAAAATTCAATCTTTTTACAGTCGCTCCATTAGACGTAGTTATAGTCCAATAATAAGATAAGCCAGAAATATCAGTATTATCCATAACAAATTTAACATCCCCATTTATCTTAACATTAAATTGTTTACCATTATTTATCGCCTCTAACCTAACTACATCTCCGTTCTTCACAGGAAAATATCCAGATGATTCTTTTCCTGCATCAACTTTACTGATTTTAAATTCAGATATTTTTACACCCCATTTTATTTGCGACAATGGATTATTTGAAAGTCCACAAATAGAAGTCTCATTGGCATCTCCAACAATCCATTCGGCAGCAATTAATTCTTTTCTATCAAAACTTCTTTTCATTGAAATAGTTTCAGGAGTTTTAGAATATCCGCTTATATCATACTTATGAGTTCCATCGTAAGGAGCCAAATATAGAGTATATTTTCCCATCTGTAAATTGGAAATATCAACACTGCCAGACAGTAACAATCCTTGTGCTATTGCTCCCCCCCATTCATTTATTAACATGTATGAATATGTGCCATCCTCTGGGAAACTAATCTGAATTCTTCCATTTGTATTGTTTGTGTCATCACATTTAGGAGTATTGATATAGACATTATATTTAGGATCAGCAATCTTGAACTCAGGATTTCCTGAAATAGCAAATGTGAAATAGGATTCACCTTCATCCCATGCCAAATTCTCAAACAACACTTTTGATCTTGGGCGATCTTTTGAAGACATCTTATATATTCTTAATTCAGAAGCATCTGACTTTATATCTTTAGATTTACTACATATCAAATAAATATTTCCATTACTAAAGAAACTCAACGAATCTGCATAATCATAAGATAGTTCAACGAAATCACTATTATCCAAATCTGAAACATAATGAAACTGATGAATAGCGAACTTATTGCCATTAGATACCATCTCAACACTCCATTCGCAATCCTTATTTTTTTCAACTACTATAGAATTTGGAATAAAAACACCATTTTTTCTGATATATACAACACTATCTTTTTTTACAATTTCTAACATGTCTCCTTTGGCGTATGTTTGAGACATAATTTTGCCATTGATGGAAATCTTTCCATCACTCAAAAACTTAATATTACAAATACCTATAGACACATAAACACTACCATTTAATGCATCAGATACCCAAGATATTTCTCCATTATTTCGAAAAACTTTTAAGTCTTCAATTTTTATGCTTGCCTCTGGATTCAACACAATATCATAAGAATCAGCAAACGTGTCTATAACAGTAGCATCTGACAACTGGAGTTTCTCTCGGACCTGCTGTCCAAAGGATTTTCCAAAATTCTTTACTTTCCACATCCTTTCGATTGGGAAATAAGCAACTGAATCTTCAGAAATAACAAAATTAGCTGCATCTGCAGGCTTTACGAATAATGTATCCTTTCTATTTATCTCAAAACTTGCATTATTATCACCATACATAATTAAGGTGTTGTCTTCAAACTCTCCAATTCTACCCATAACCAAAAGGTTCTCGTATGCTGACTTGTTGTACGAATTTCCTTCAAAGAAGGTTTCTCTTAGATACAATGGTGCTTCTCTCTCAGAAGTAGTCACTACCGATTGATTCAAATAATATTTATCCACTCTTCCATAACCACATACTCTATTGAAATATCCTTCATTGATATTCCATACTGTCGTGTCCAACATATAATCTGTATCAAGAGTGATTGCATACTTCAATGCAAGATATGATTCGACTCGTTTTCTAGCAGTATCCGTCAAAGCTCTATCATATACCAAAAACTCAGGAATAGAAGCACTTACCTTAGCCCTCTCCTTATCAGGTAAAGAATCTACTGAAAATGCATCTTTCTTTGAAGTGACACCATCTACATATTTACCTCCAATATTTATATTTGAAAACGAAGACGACGCTATAGATCTAGGATTGGATGATTTTGTATAAGACATGATTCTTATACTCTTCTGTCCATCTATGTTCAATCTATCATCCAAACTAGAAGGTTTTTTACAAACTAAATTTCGATCCTTATATATAAATGACTTTCTACTAGAACCCACTGTATGCACAATTCTTGTCTTTGTAACAACAGTCTCATCATTATCGGCTCCACTATATACATTCATTAAAAATCCATCACTTTCATGATCTTCAGGAGAAGTATATCCATATACTCCTATCAATGTTGCTTTTTGCAAACCATTACTTAATCTTAATACTGAATTCTGATCATCCGAAAAAGTGAGAGCAGGATAAAAATTGTATGTTGAAATTTTCGCACGACTATTTATATAGGATACTCCGTCTATATCCAAGGTTATATCATTGCCATTCTTATCTTTCCACATATACTGAGAATTCTCTTTCCCATCTACTGGAAATGTACACATCCATGCATAAGGATTTTGCATACCCCCATTTTCTTTTGCTTGAATAGACGAAAGAAAACCTATAGTAGCAGAAACAGCCACAATCAAATACAACTTATTCTTCATCACTTACTTTTTCTTATAATTAACAACCAAGTATTGTTGTTTCCTTACATTTATTTCACACAATTATGTTTGGACCAAACCACACACATTGACTAAACGAATGTTAGTTGGACTAGAAAAAATCCTAGTCCAACCAGCCAAATATTATTCAACAGGAACTAATACTAAACGAAAAGACTGAAAAAAACTACCTGCATCCGGACGGACACCGATTCTTCTTGTAATTCTATAATTCTTGTCTTCTCCATCTTTGATAAACCCTCCTCTACAAACTACACGGTCATCCACTATTGTATTTACAGGATTAAGTGTCACGTCGGTATAGTATCCATCTGTTGACCAATAATCTTTACATGTTTCTCCAGCATTACCTGTCATATCGTAAAGTCCCAATTCATTGACCATATAAGACTTTACATTAGAAAACACATCACCTGTTTCAGCAACCTCTGACAAAGTATTGCTACCTGAATAATAATACCCTTTTGATTTAACACCTCCTTTTGCAGCATACTCCCACTGTGCTTCTGATGGCAAATCAAACATTAGACTAGAATCCAAATCACCCGATCGGTGCATCTTGGTGTTAAGCAAGTCTATAAAATCATACATTGCATTTTGAGTTATAAAAAATATTGGTTTCTGATCACCAATTGCTTCTGGAAATGTAGAAAGCGACACTTGTGTGCCCAAGCCCATCGTATTCCAAAGTTCCTGTGTCACCTCTGTCTCTCCTATAGCATAAGAAGATAGAGTAACAGAGTGTACTGGAGATTCTGACCACGACGCATTTGAATCATAGCCATCCAAAGTGTTGTCGCCTGGCTGTGCTCCCATCTTGAATGTACCTCCTTGGACATAGATCATCTTGAACGATACTCCTCCGTATGTGTATGTCTTTGTTGCCAACTTTGCCTCCATCTCAGCAGACAGTTCTCCTGGGGCAAGCGGAGTATTCTCTCCCTTGTCGTCGTTATTGTCTACAATCTGTGTATCCACATCGATTTCATCTTCCTTACATGAAGAGAAGAACATTCCGTTTAGAGTCAAAGCTCCCAACGCAAATAATAAAGTTTTTTTCATATTTTTATCTTTTTATTCTTTTACAATTTTAATCGAATATGCTCCCACCTCTTTCTTGATAGTAAGCACATACGTTCCTTTTGCAAGTTGCGACGTCGCAATCTTTCCACTGTTGATGATGCCTGCCGACGCTACATTGCCAGCCAAATCAATCACTTCGTATGAAGAACCTTCAGCATCATCCACATTCAAAATATCCTTTACTGGATTCGGATATACTCCCAACGCTACTGCATCCACTTGCTCAACTGAGTTTGTTCCGTCTCCTGTTGTGATCACAAGTTCGATAGGTTCCTTCACATTCTTGATTGAGCAACGGCCGTCCCAAGAAAAATCCACCTTATCTCCTTTTGCTGTCGACACACTCTCGATATGGAATCCTGCCTCTGGTGTGATTACAATCTCAGCATCTTCTCCATGTCGCACCATATCATTGCCTCCATTCACCACAATTGATGCATGCTCCGATGATGTCTTGATTCGGTATGTCTCGATGTAGCGGGCGATGATGCGTTCATTTTTTCTTACATCACTAGCTTCACTCATATCAATATCTACGTCAACATCAGCAAAAAAACATAAATAATAATATCCTCGGTCTGGGTCTACATTACATTCAGGCGTATATGGATATCCATCCAATGATGGGAATTCAAATATCCAATGCAGATTCTCGTCCTTATCATATTTAGCACATCTAAACGTATAATCTGTTGGGATTTCTAAAGCATCTGTGTCTTCTGAATATTTACGTTTTACAAAATCATAATTCTCCATTTTTAAGATATTGAAACTTCTGTCAATCTTCATTGCTTTTTGATCTCCCGTACTTCTCACACTATGAAAGGCGTATCCATCTAATTCTCTAAACGACATATCTGAATTCAACATATAGAACGACTCGTCCCCCTGATCCCAAATGGCATAAGGAACAGCTACTATCACTTGATTTTGAGTGTTGACAAAGTAACGCTTCGCTTGATCATCCTGTTCGTTAATAACTCTGTAGCTCAATAATTCCAATTTATCTCCTTTCAAAAGATATTTACAAAATGCTGCAGATGCGACACACCTCCACCCTTTCTTTCTTTTTACTATGACTGGTTTGTCCTCATCAAAACTGATGTTAATCTCATCACCTCCAAAAGGAATATGACAAAACAATGTATCTCCTACAAAGCATAAATTTTGAACCAATCTTGGACATTCTCCTTTTAAGAAATCTACCTCGTCATCCGAATCTGATCCGATTCCAATCGCTTGCTTGAATTCCAAATCAGATGTCAATCTTATCAAACATTTGTCATTGTCTCCAAATCTCTTAATTGTCACTGGAGTCTGCGCATTTAATCCTTTAAATTCTGGTTTTACATCCAGCATAAACCAAAGATCTCCGTCTGGAGAAACTGTCAAACCGCAATAGCTTGAAATTGAAAAAGGAAATGATCCTTGTCCTGAAATCATTACATTATCCAACTCTATTTCCAATTCCGACATCACTTTACCGTCCTCCTTGTTGATCTTCAACAAAAATTCAGAATATTCCCCTCTTTGCTTTCTTGTCACTCCATCGTAAGAAAATCCATTTTCTTCTGCCCATACAGTTAACAATAAATTGCCATCAAACTCTATGAATTTTGTTACACTTGGAACAGCCTTTGCCCATACACACTCTCCATCTGGAGTGAATTTTATAATGGCATCAGTATATGAAAAAGGCAATTTATCTCCATTAGGAAGAACCCCTCCTTTAAATTTTGCTACCATATATAGATTTCCATCTTCATCGACAATAGAATGCTCTGGGATTGATTCCATTGAATTATTGATGGTTATAGTTCTGTCGAGTGCTAATCCATAATCCCCATTAGAATAAACTTTGACTTCTGGGATTGCATAAATACTGACGAAAGTCTGTAATGCGAATAACAGTGTAATTACTCTTTTCATATTTTGTTCTTTTTTCCTAAATAAACATACATAGTTGTAACCTTATTATCAATTCGTAGGACCAATAGATAAGGCACAGTATATTTCAAATTCTTTTCTCTTAATCCAAGTGTTGAAATCAAAGAAATCTCTTTGTCTAATTCTCTCTTATTGACTAAGATGTCCTCCTTTGCCATTTCATTTCCTAATGTATCGTAAAGTAAAATTTGAACTTTAGAGAATTCATAATAGACATCAAACTTCAAAATATCATTTCCTTCTGATAATATATGAGAATTCAAGCTAACATTATTACAAGAATCAACGCACAGAATATTTTTAATCTCTAATATATTTTGCCTTTTTATGTCATCGTTTCCGTTTCCGTAATGGTACTCTATTTTGTTTACAGTATCACGATATACCAAGAAATAACTTATAACCTCAGTTTTTGTATCATAAATCAACTGATCCGAAATATAATTGACACCATCAAATGTCTTAAGCTCTGTATTATTCCATTCTGAAATATGGTCTTTATTTTCAGAAGAATAAAATAAATACATTACATAATTATTATCTCTTTTCCCATTATTTAATACTACCCTCATTGAAAAATCACTATCATCCCCTTCTTTTTCACATTTTGAAAAAATAGGTTGTCCGAAGGAAAATCCATTGTTTGCTCCAGAGCAAACATTTGTCGTCCAGTAAGAATTCAAAACGCTATACTTCATTGGAGAGACTATTGTTGGTTTTGCATCTTTAATACGTTGCTCGATTCTATAATTTATTCTGCCACTACTTGGCTGGGCAATTTTAGCATGATACAAACCATCGTCTCTAATTTCTACCGTTGTTGAATAAGTATCATTTTCATTTCCATAACCATAATAAACAATTGGATTTCCTAAGGAATCATTACCACATCCTATGTTTACAGAGAAACTAATTTCTAACGAATCTGATTTCTCAACACAATTATAATCATATTCTTTAGTGGACTCGCTTCTTATAATGTAACCCGGATATGAATAAGTAGAAGGAAGTGTATCATTTTCTTTTTTTATCTCTATCGACACTTTGTAATCTTCTCCACATATTAAGTCTTTATCTATACATTCTGGAGAAATCTTTAAAAAATTTCGTTGAAGTATATTATCTCCAAGACTATTAAATATATTATCAAATTTTGTTCCCGAATTTGAATATGTTACAGTATCCTGGCAAAAGAAACTAAATTTTTCTGCTATATTTATTGTGTCACAAGCATCCGCAAGTATGGCATAGACCAAAAATTCACTGACTGACTTTTTAATATCATCTTCACTATATATGGACATATTATCATACTTTCCGTCTTTTGCCATTTTATTATAATATTTGCCACAATCATCATCTTCCATATTGTATAATACTATCATCACTTTTGTTGCATTGGGTCTGAAATAAGTTTGTTTTGACATACTATCAATCGCATGGTAAACATATTCATGTCCTCCTGAAGTTTTAAGGGCACCAATAATATCACCCAAAGTTTTCTTATCATATGAATAAGAACCGAAATTCTTTATAATAGAAAAATTATTTTCAGGAGCAGAAAAAACAGTGTATCCGAACTTACACAACGAAAACATAGCATCATATTTCTCATCTATTTTGCCACACATGTCTAACAATCCCTTTTTCATGTTATTTATCGGAGTTGCCATACTACCACTATAGTCCACCACCAAAGCAATATCAACTTTACGCTTCACATTCTTAGCCCATGAGAAACATTCTGCAGATTCAATTGTTGATATTTGAGAATCATCTTTCTTTATACTAACTTTAATATCATTTCTATTTATCTTATCTCCCGATACAAAATGTCCAGCAGTATCTTCAGCATAAAAAGATATGATTCCCTCATTTTTATCCTCCCATATCACATCTTTAATTGAGAGATCTTTTAATTCAGGTGTTTCCACTTTAAAATCAATTTCTACATTTCCAGATCTCAATTCAGATTTGAAATGGGTATTTTTTTCTTTTTCATATTGCCATAGCAACACATCAAAATTTCTTATACTTAATCCATACCCAACATAAGAAGAATCCGAATATAAGTTTATCTTAAATTTGACATCCTTATTTTCTAAGCCAACTACTTCCGAATAATCAAATACCATTTCTTCCGAATAACCAGATGCTATATACACTTGCTTCCACGTCTCTCCATAATCAATACTTGCGTCAACGGACACATAGTCATACCCACTCTCCACCTCAAACATTTCCTCAAGGCAGACAAAAAGTCGGTCATTATATGAAATAGATGGGATATGGATGGTCGGACTTACTGCTGTATATATCTTATTCTCAGTATACGGACCTGTGGTATAGACATCATTAAGTAGCCTGAAATCAGAACTGTTCCAAGTTTGTTGCATAGCACTTGCGTCGGCAGAATAAACTACTGAACATCCATTAGGCTTTTTTCCAAATACATTAGCTTGATAGAATCGACCTTTCTCTAACGGAGCAGATACCTCTTCACGATCGTCATTATCACACCACGCATTTTGGACTAGACTCAAACAACATAATAACGCAACTAATAGTCGCAAATAATAATTACACATTTTTATATTTTATTACCATAATGGAAAACTACAATGTTGCAAATCTTCGCATTTAGGACTTAACAATTTTTGAAAGAGTACAAAATTAATAAAATTACTTTACCATTGATTTAAATTGTAAAGAAATGTTAAAAAGTAATAACAATTTATCCAAACAAGATACATTCTTATATTATTAGGTTATTATATTCTTATAATATTATATTGTTGATTTTTATAGATTTTATTCTAATAATGACACTAATTGAATTTAATCTTTGTTCAACAGAGCTCCAGATCTTACTACTAAAGAAGAAATTACCTTTATTAGTTAAAGTCGTCTACTTTTTTCTTAAAATACAATTTATAATCCCCTTCTTTTCAAGAATAAAATCCACCTTTTGATTACCATCTCCACAATAGTATTCCTTGTATCCGTATTCTGCAAAGCCGTATTGATATTTCAATATCACTGACATTTTTCTCAATTCTTTATTAAGAGTAAGCTCTTCGCAACTCTATTTTTAAGAATTCTTATATTCTTATATGATTCATTTTAAGGAGATAATATTGCCATTATTAAACAACATAGGCCCGACCTTAAGGTCGAGCCCACGTAAATATACTAACAAAAATTCTAAAATCAGAACAACTCGTCTGCCCTACCCGACTCTCTCTTTGGTAGAATGATAGCTCCATTCTTCTCCTCAAAAGAAGCAATGCTCTTTTTGAATGATGCTTCAATGACAGACTTGAATGAGATGTCGTTTGACTTTGCTATATATCTCATCTTCTCAAGAAGCTCCTCGTCGATAATAGCAGAAAAAACTTTATCCTTTTTTACAGGTGCTTTCTCTTTCTCGACAACCTTTGCTTTTGGCTCTGGCTCAATAGTCGAAACTGGATTAGGAGCTGCAACTGTATTATCTGTGGTGCTAGGGTTCATCACATTCGCAACCAAAGCACTATAATCTTTCTTAGCCATAATAAATATTATATTATTAGGTTGTTATATTCTTACAATATTATAATGCTGAAATTTCAGCAATTAGCATATTATAATCCGTTGACGCATTACATGATGGATCATAATCAAACAAGCTTAGATGAGCAGCTGGAGCCTCTGTCACTGTGATATTCTTACGGATCTTCGTTTTGAAAACGAGATTGCCATACTGCTGGTTAACACTTGCCTCATAAGCCTTATTGATCTTTCGTCCTTCATAGTTCGTGATGAGAATACCCAAAAGATTAAGAGACGGATTGACGGTCTTCTTGATAGTGTTAAGGAAATTCTGCATCATGATCAAACCCTTCACTGGAAGAGTTTCCATTGTAAGAGGGATTATTATATCTGTCGACGCTACAAACGCATTCATTGTCATGATTCCGAGCGACGGCGGACAATCAATGAAAATATAGTCGTATTTGTCTTTTACAGGCGATATCAGGTCCTTTAGGATAGTTTCCCTACTAATTGCATTTATAAGCTGCATATCAGCGTTAGAAAGCATCAAAGAGGCAGGAACTATATCAAGGTTCTCTCCTACATTGTAGATTGGAATATTCTTTCTTTCCAACATAGCTTCATAAACAGTACGCTCGTCTGTGTCGTCGTAATTAACAGGTGATAGAGAAGCCGTCAAATTAGCCTGGGCATCAAGATCTATAAGCAATACCTTTTTCCCTTTTCTTGCAAATCCAGCTCCGACATTAACAGCGGATGTAGTCTTGCCTACTCCACCCTTGTGGTTGGCAAATGTGATGATTTTAGCCATATTAATAGTTCTTAGTTTCTTACTTTATTACATTATTATCCTCTTATAAAATTATAATCTTATAAAGTTGATGCAAAGATAGTTAAATCATATTAGTTACAAAACAAAAAAAATGAAATATAATCGACCGGTTTAACAAAATTATTGGCTCTGTTCTATTTACTGATAAATATGGTTGATGTATTTTAGGATTGCAAAGGATGTCTAGTCCTGAAATAGCGTTACAAAAAAAAGAGACGTTATGAAAGAAAAAGAAAACGGTTACGTGAAGCGAACGCAGAAGGACTACAGCATGAGCTTCAAATTGTCAGTAGTTAAAGAAGTGGAGACGACAGACATCG
>JAZQQY010000004.1:0-29665 GCA_045629285.1 Paludibacteraceae bacterium
TCCCACCTCTTCCCATTCCGAACAGAGAAGTTAAGCTCGCTATCGCCGATGGTACTGAATTTCGGGAGAGTAGGTAGCCGCCGCTTTCAGGAGTCAATCAGAAATGGTTGACTCCTTTTTTTGTTTTGGGTTTCCGGCGCCGATTATTGGATTTGAACGTGAAATCTCCGAAAATGGTCCGGAAAATCTCCTAACACGGATCACACGGTTTGAAGGTATGGCCCGCTGTCACGAATGTAATACCCCTCGCTTTCCAGCACGTACCGACAATTACGAATTATGCATTATGAATTATGATTTATCTCAATAATTGTCAAAAAATATGGGGGGATATGTGTTTGTTGATTTGTAATGAATTTTTTGAAATTATATATTTGTAGGGATGTAAATCTACCTAGGATTTATAAAGGATATAAAGGATTGAACTAAAAAAGAATTTATGGATTTAAGATAAATCATTAATGTGTCGGCCTCTTTGTTTATAGGGACGACGAGTTCATTTGCCACTGTGTCTTACATGACAGTGGAGCTTAAAGCCGGAGTCAAGTACAGCTTCCTAATGGCAGACAAGCCGGTCGCCACATTCAAATCCGGCGACCTTGTGGTCAACGGGGATGCAGAGACGTCGTATTCAATCGAGGGCGTGAAAAACTTCCGTGAATGTACTGGGGGCACTGGTCTCATCAGTCCAATAGGCATCCTTACCCAAACCCAAAGGAAAACCCGACGGACGGATATTCTTTGATGAGAAAGCCTGCCGCCCTGTGATGTGGGGGCTCCCCAAGCCCCTGCAAAAAGGTTAGGATTGATAGATGATATGTTGAACTTTAAATTTCCGTAATAAGTCCCTGAATCCCCGTAATTATTAATTTTGAATTCCGCATTACGAATAAAATAACCTACGGATATGCCATTGCCTGTCGACAATGCCAAACCGTAGGCTTGTGATTAGACCGACTGTTTCTTCAGTCGGCAAATATGGGTTTCATAATCTGACGGCTTTTGCCGACAATTATGAATTCTGCATTACAAATTATGAATTATAGAGCTGCTCCCTTAACCTCGTGCTCCTTGCACCACTCTTTGTTGATCTTCTTGATCATACCCTGAAGTACTGCTCCTGGACCAACCTCTGTGAAGCTTGTTGCACCGTCGGCAATCATGTTCTGAACGCTCTGTGTCCACTTAACTGGAGATGTAAGCTGACGTAGCAAGTTAGACTTGATTGTCTCAGGATCGGTCTCTGCTTTTGTCGATACGTTCTGATATACAGGACACTTAGGAGCAGAGAATGTTGTGGCTTTGATTGCCTCAGCAAGTTCATTTTCTGCTGGCTTCATGAATGGTGAGTGGAATGCACCCGAAACAGCAAGTTTCAATGCTCTCTTAGCACCTGCCTCTGTTGCTCTTGCACAAACAGCGTCGATACCCTCGATGCTTCCACTTACTACAAGTTGACCTGGGCAGTTGTAGTTTGCAGGAACAACCTGTCCCTCTGTAGTCTCAGCACAAAGTTTCTCAACAACAGCGTCTTCAAGACCAAGAATAGCCGCCATTACACTTGGCTGAATCTCACATGCCTTCTGCATTGCCATAGCACGCTTAGCAACGATCTTCAAACCGTCCTCGAATGAGATTGCACCTGCAGCTGTAAGAGCTGATAGCTCACCTAGAGAGTGGCCAGCCACCATCTCTGGCTGGAACTGATCTCCCATTGCCTTTGCAAGGATTACAGAGTGTAGAAAAACAGCTGGCTGAGTTACCTTTGTCTGCTTCAACTCCTCGTCTGTACCGTTAAACATGATCTCAGAGATCTTGAATCCAAGAATCTCGTCTGCCTTATCAAAAAGTTCCTTTGCGATTGGTGAATTCTCATACAAATCCTTACCCATTCCGCTAAACTGCGATCCCTGACCAGGGAAAACGTATGCCTTCATCTTTATTTAGTTTAATTAAGAATTAACAATTAAAAGTTAAAAATTACGCATTATGCATTTTTATAGAGTTCCCTTTGTGCTCGGCAACTCGTATTTGTAAATGTCTCGTTTGATAGCCATCTTGATAGCGCGAGCAAGAGCCTTGAAGATTCCTTCGATCTTGTGGTGCTCGTTGTCGCCCTCTGCCTTCACATTCAAATTCATCTTAGCTGAATCGCTAAGACTCTTGAAGAAGTGTAGGAACATCTCAGTTGGCATGTCGCCTACATATTCGCGCTTGAAGTCTGCATCCCAAACCAACCATGGACGTCCGCCGAAATCAAGGCAGACGCTGCATAGGCAATCATCCATAGGCAAAGAGTATCCGTATCTTTCAACGCCACGCTTAGAACCAAGAGCTTTGTAGATGGCTTCACCAAGTGCGATTCCTGTATCCTCGATAGTGTGGTGTTCGTCGACATTCAAGTCGCCCTTGACATGAATCATCAAATCAATACCAGAATGCTTTCCGATCTGCTCAAGCATGTGGTCGAAGAATCCAAGACCAGTAGAAATATCGCATTTTCCGTTTCCGTCCAAGTCGACGCGAATGTTGATGTCAGTCTCTTTAGTCTTACGTGCTACCGTCGCCACTCTCTCTTCTGCGAAAAGGAACTCAGCGATTTTATTCCAATTTTCTGCGATTAATGCGCAGTGCTCAGTCAACCCCTTCTCCTCAAGAAGTTTTTTTCCAGCCTCCACCTCAGAGATAAGGATACCCTTGCAACCAAGATTCTTAGCAAGCTGAACGTCAGTAGCTCTGTCTCCGATAACGTAAGAGTGCGCCATGTCGTAGTCGCCCTTCATGTAAGCACCAAGCATACCAGTGCCAGGTTTGCGAGTGTCAAGGCCATCTTCTGGATAAGATTTATCGATAAGAATGTCGTCAAATTCAACTCCTTCGCCCTTCAACACCTCAAGCATCTTGTTCTGAACCTCTTCAAACACAGATTCAGGATAAGCATCAGTACCAAGACCATCCTGATTTGTCACCATCACGAATTCAGAAGAGAGACGTTCGCGAATGAACGCCATGTTGCGAATCACGCCAGGAAGGAAAGTCATTTCAGCAAGAGAATTGACCTGCTCAGTTACAGGCGGTTCGATAATGATCGTACCGTCACGATCTATAAATAATGCTGTTTTCATCTTATTAATTAATTGTAGGCAAAGATAACATATAATTCTTAATGCATTGTACAATTGAATGATATTTCATGTTATACGAAATTAGAAAGACTATAATTATGAAATACTTTTACGTGAATGAATATACAAAAAACATGCATAAATAAAGCTAAGTCGTTTTTTTAATGCAATTGATTCCGACAAAATATTATGCGATGATTTAGTCGAATGTATGTTTTTTAGTATGAAAAAGTCCATTTTTACTGACATTTTTGAATGTTGATATTTGTTTCAATAAATTAACATTTTTTAAGCAATGCCTCTGTATCTATATCCAATTTTTTAGTACTTTTGTGCCATTCTTGCGTTCAGATGATACGTTAAGAATAAGGAATTGATATAAGGGATACAATATCAATGTTAACTGATAAAGTGATACATTTTTTTGTAACTATTTGTTTCTTATACTCTTATTCGGGGTTTAAGGAGTCATAATAGTGTCCTGTAGTCAAAATTAGATTGCTTGATATCGTTTGATAATGCAAGAGAATGAGAATATGCATTGGTATGTGATGCGCACGCTTGGCCGCTTTTGTGAGGCTGGCATCAAGCAGAAGCTTGAGAGTTGCGGCATTAGATACTATCAGGTGATGAAGACTGTCGTAAAGACAGTAAAAGGAAAGAAATGTTTTGCAAGCGAACCGGTGATTCCTAACTTGTTGTTTGTTTTCGGCGAAAAAGAGCAAATTTTACCCCACACGACAATTGGATCTAATTTTCAGTTTGTATATAACCGTTGTAGCGGTAAACAAGCTGATTGTTTGGTAGTTCCGACGAAAGCGATGGATGATTTCATTCGCATTACACGAAATGAAGAGACGAAGTCTCAGGTTTTTATTCCGGAAGAAGTGTTGCTTTCCAAAGGACAAAAGATCAGAATTATCGGAGGAGCTTTGAATGGAGTGGAGGGTAATTTTGTGAAGATGAAAGGAAGTCGAAGCAAAAAATTGGTTGTCGTGATAGAAGGCTTGTTTGGCGTAAGTGCGGAAGTTGAGCCGGACATGATAGAGATTTTGGATTGAAAATAAACTTGAAATTAAGATACAACATTTTTAATTATGGTGATGGTCAGTAAAAATGGCGGTGATGAAATGAATAATGTCGCCGTTTCAACACAACAGAAGAAACCTGGTGGAGGCAGTAGTTTTTCTATTGCGGAGGTTTTGAATTCTTTTGTTACTCATTGGTATTGGTTTATAATATCATTGGTGATTTGTTTAGGTGTAGCGTGGTATTATTTGGCTACAACTGCTCCTTTGTATACAAGAACAGCAATGCTTCTAATCAAGGATGAAAGCAAGGGTGCCTCTGTAGGTAACATTGCTTCAGATATGCAGGATCTTGGTTTGATCGCAAACAAATCCAATTTGAACAATGAACTTATATCTTTGAAGTCACCTTCATTGATGACACAGGTGGTAAAGGAATTGCAGTTGTTGGACTACTATAAGATTCCTGTCGATCTTAGAGAAGAAGATATATATGGAAAGTCTCCTGTAAAAGTTGAGTTTGATGGCTCAAAAAATGAAAATCTTGATTTTATTTCATTTAAGATCAATTTGGGAGAGGGTGATGTTGTGACATTATCAAATTTTAACAATAAGGGAGCCGAAATCAATAAGTCAGTAACTATAAGATTGGATGATTCTACGTCGGCTGAAACACCGGTTGGACATCTTTCCGTTTACAGAGTAAAAGGTGTTCCAGGATATGGTTATAAGGAGATTAACTTTAGTCGTACTAGTGTAGATGCAGCTACCAATATGTATAATGCTGCATTGGTAGTCGGGTTAGCAGATAAGCAGTCTACTGTAGTAAACTTGTCCATTACTGATGAATCAATAGAAAGAGCAACTGACGTTATCAAGACAGTTATCAGTGTTTATAATGATAATTGGGTACAAGATAAGAATAGAATTTCAACAAGTACTTCGGAATTTATTTCTTCACGTCTTGGTGTAATTGAATCAGAGTTGACTGGTATTGATAAGAATATTGCAAACTTTAAGGGAAAGAATTTGTTGCCGGATATCGCTGCCGTATCTCAGTTGTATTTGCAGCAAAACTCAGCTACTAAGGAGCGTTTGCTTGAGTTGAACAACCAGTTGTCTATGCTTGAGTATATCCAGGACATCTTGAGAGAACAGAATTTCGATAATCCATTGCCAATTTCTTCAAGTATGTCAAGTGGAAATCTACAGTCACAGATTGCTGAGTACAATAAGATTTTGCTTGAGCGCAACAGAATGCTTGCTAACAGTAGTGAGAATCACCCATTTGTAAAGGACCAGACAAAGCATTTGAATGCGATGCAGTCTGTTATCTTGCAGAGTGTCAACAATGAAATTGCTTCATTGTCGATGCAGATTAAGAATGTAAATGCCCAGGAGTATAGGACTGAGCGTCAGTTGGCAAGAAATCCTAACCAAGCTAAGTACTTGTTGTCTGAGGAACGTCAGCAGAAGGTCATGGAGGGATTGTATTTGTTCTTGTTGCAGAAACGAGAGGAAAATGCATTGTCTCAGGCATTTACAGCGTATAATACTCGTTTGATTACAGAGCCTCGTGGTCCTAAGACACCAACATTCCCAAATAGATCAATGATTTGGATGTTGGCTGCTGTTCTTGGTTTGTTAATTCCTGCGGCTGTCATGTTCGTGATAGAATCTTCAAATACAGCGATCAGAGGACGTCAGGATGTGGAGAGCTTGGCTGTTCCGTTTGCTGGTGAGATTCCTCAATGTACAAAGAAAGAAGGTGACACATCTAATGGTATCACTCTTGTTGTAAAGGAAAGTAATCGTAATATCATTAACGAGGCATTCCGTGTTGTACGAACAAATGTCGACTTTATGCTTGGTAAGGGTAAGAGTCATAAGGTAGTCATGTTTACTTCTTTGAATCCAGGAAGTGGTAAGAGTTTTGTGTGTGCAAACCTTGCATACTGTATGTCACTAAAGAAGAAGAAAGTTGTGGCAGTTGATTTGGACTTGCGTAGAGCGTCTGTATCTCAGGTAGTCGATCGTCCTCACCATGGTGTTTGTGACTATTTTAATGGAGACAAGAAAAGTTGGAGAGATGTTTTGGTTCACATTGACGATAGTTCGTTTGATGTCATTCCAGTTGGAGAGATTCCACCAAATCCTACAGAGTTGTTGTTCAACGAGGATTACTTGCCTAAGATGATTGAAGAGTTGAAGCAAGAGTATGATTATGTCTTTATCGACTGTCCTCCTGTTGACGTTGTTGCCGACGCAAATGTTGTATCTGAGTATGTGGATATGGTATTGTTCGTTGTACGTGCAGGATTGATGAGAAAAGATATGTTGCCAATCGTTGACACATTCTATCATGATAAAAAATTCCCTTCTTTGTCACTAATCCTTAACGGAACATCAGTCACAAAGACAATGGGAACAAAGTATGGCTATGGCTATGGCTATGGTTACGGTAACTATATTAAAGATTAAGTTATAACAAAATCTAAAATACTGACATGAAAAATCTGTTTGGTAGGCTAACTCGATGGTATTTTTCCAAAGATGCTTTGTCTTATTGGTTAGTTTTGCTTATGGACTGTCTGATTGTTATCAGCTCCAGTTTCTTTGTTCATGCAATGGTTAAAAGTGGTACAGATACCCTTGCAAATTTTGGTCCGTTGCTTATTACTTTTTGTGCGTATCTTGTATTCTATATTTTAGGATTTTGGTTAAGACACACATACAGCGGAGTATTGAGATACTCCTCTTTTGTCGACTTGATGCGTTTGTGGACAGCGACACTTATTGCTATTACTATGATTTTCATAGTAAGACATACAACTCATGTAGACAGTTTCTTGGAACCTTTGTCTTGGAATGAGTTGCTTGCAACATGTATTATGTCCACTTTGGTCATGTGTTTTGTACGTATCATGACTAAGTACATTTACGATGTTTATTTTGTAAGTGCATCTGTACAGAGAGTGTTCATCTATGGTGTTAAGGAGGGTGGTGTTGCCTTGGCAAAGAGTATTCAGGCTCAGGAATCTAAATATGAGGTGACAGGATTTGTATCTGACGTTCCTAGTGATGCGCATCATATTTTGTTAGGTGTCAAGGTATATGTTAATGATGATAAGCTAGTTAGCAGAATGCGCCAGAAGAATGCTACTGTTTTGATGGTATCTCCGTTGAAATCTGATGCTATACGTAACAACCAGCAGATGGCTGATGCTTTGGCAGAGGCAGGTATCAAGATTTTGATGTATAATCAGCAGGAGTGGGATGGTAAGAGCGACTTGCGTTATACACAGTTGAAGGAAGTTGACGTTGAAGACTTGTTGCCACGCAACCAGATTGATGTAGATTTGGATGCAATCAGCAATGTATTGAAAGGTAAGAGTATTTTGATCACAGGAGCTGCCGGTTCGATCGGTTCGGAAATTGTGAATCAGGTTGCAAGTTTTGGTCCAAGTCAGTTGATTCTTGTCGACCAGGCAGAAACTCCACTTCACGATATCCGTTTGATGATGGCTCGTAAGTATAAGGATATTCCAGCAGAGACCGTTACTGCAAGTATTCACCATAAGATCCACATGGAGGCTTTGTTTGAGAAATACAAGCCTGAATATGTATTCCATGCTGCTGCTTACAAGCATGTGCCAATGATGGAGGATAATCCAGGAGAGGCTGTTGCAAACAATATTGACGGAACTAGAATCATGGCAGATTTGTCTGTTAAGTATGGAGTTAAGAAGTTTGTGATGGTATCTACAGATAAGGCTGTTAACCCAACAAATGTAATGGGATGTTCAAAGCGTATCTGTGAGATGTATTGTCAGAGTTTGGATAAAGCGATTAAGGAGGGTAAGGTACAGGGCCGTACGGAGTTTGTGACTACACGTTTCGGTAATGTGCTTGGTTCAAACGGTTCGGTTATTCCTTTGTTTAAGGAGCAGATCAAGGCAGGTGGACCATTGACTGTAACTCATCCAGATATCATTCGTTATTTCATGTTGATTCCAGAGGCTTGTAAGTTGGTGCTTCAGGCAGGAACAATGGGAAATGGTGGTGAGATTTTCGTATTCGATATGGGTAAGCCGGTACGTATTGCGGATTTGGCTAAACGTATGATCTTGCTTTCTGGTGCAACTGATATTGAAATCAAGTATACAGGTTTGCGCGATGGAGAGAAATTGTATGAGGAGTTGTTGAACAAGGAGGAGAATACAAAACCGTCTTCTCATCCAAAAATCAAGTTGGCATCCGTTCGTGAGCTTGGATATTCAGATGTTTGTGCTCAGATCGACAAGCTTGTTGAGATTACAAAGGATGGATATAACGATATGGATATCGTTAGACAGATGAAGGTGTTGGTGCCTGAGTTTAAGAGCAAGCATTCTAAGTATGAAGTTTTGGACGTTGAGTAATTGACGGCTACAAATTGAAAGTAAACGAAAAAATATAAATTCTGTGGAAGCTGAATCTAGGGTACAAAAAACCTTGCTGAATGCGAAAGTAAATATGATCTTCTACTTTCTTAATTTAGCGATGGCCTTTTTCTCAAGAAAAATCTTTCTTGATGCGTTAGGTGCTAGTTTTTTTGGACTAACATCTACGATAATGAGCTTTATTGGTTTTTTAAGTATCGTTGAGTTAGGTATAGGTCAATCTATTGGTTATGCTCTTTACAAACCGTTGTTTGAGAAGGATCACAAAAAGATCAATGAGATTGTATCTGTTCTAGGATATTTATATTATATCGTTGGATTTATCATACTTGGCGGTGGTATAATAATTTCCTTTTTCTTTCCTATTATATTTGAGAACGAGGAATTCCCTTTATTGTTGGTATACTTCATTTTCTACAGCTACTTAATATCTGTACTGTTAAGTTATTTTGTTAATTATAGACAATCGTTACTAGGTGCGGATCAAAGAAATTATGTAGTTAGTGGTTATACACAAGGAGCTGCGTTAGTATGTTATCTATTGCAGATGTTGGTGATTTATTTCACAAGTAATCCGTATATCTGGACATTGTTATCACTTTTGTCAAGTATTATATGTAGTGTGATAATCAATTGGAAGATCAATCGTCAGTATCCTTGGTTGGAATCAACTATACAATTAGGAAAGCTTAAGTATAAGGAGTATCCGGATATCATAAAGAAGACTAAGCAATTATTCGTACATAAGATTGCTGTTTTTGCCCAATTCCAGTTTCAACCGATGTTGATGTATACTTTTGCTCCATTGGCATCGATTGGTAAGTATGACAACTATTCGATGGTTACTGCAAAGACAAGTGCATTTGTCACTAATGTTTTGAATGGTGGAGTAGCCAGTATTGGTAATTTGATTGCAGAAGGGGATAAAACAAAGATCAAGAAGATCTATTGGGAACTTTTTGCGATGAGATTTTTTATTGCTGGTTTGCTTGCATTCGGTTTCTGGCAGCTTACAGAACCATTTATCGTTTGTTGGTTGGGAGATGAATACGTGATGACAAAAATGCTGTTGCTATTCATTGTGATAAACCAATTTATTCAGCAGATTCGTAATACAACGGATTCCTTCATAATAGGATACGGTTTGTTTAAGGATGTTTGGGCACCGATTACAGAGACGGCCTTGTCTATCATAGTTGCCATCATTGGTGGTACTATCTGGGGATTGGAAGGTGTATTGTTGGGTACAATTGTCAGCATGACCTTGATTGTTGGTATTTGGAAACCATACTTCTTGTTTAAGGAAGGAATAAAGGAAAACGTTTCTTCTTATTGGTATAATTTTGCTCTTTATACACTTTGTTTTGTATCATCATTCTTATTGGTAGATAGAATTATTGGTTTTATTCCAATTGATCCTGCGGCTGGATTTATGCCTTGGATATGTTTTGCTGTTATTGTAATGATAATATACTTTATTGTATATCTGCTTTTCTTGAACATCCTGACTGCAGGATCAAGAGATCTTACCAATAGAATTTTTTCTATGATTAAAGCAAAGTTTGTACATTGATACCAATGAACAAAGACATTAAAGTTTCCATTATTGTACCTATCTTTAAGGTAGAAGACTATATAGAGGAAACTATAATCAGTATCATTGATCAGACATATTTGAATTACGAATGTATTTTGGTTGATGATTGTTCTCCCGATAACAGTATTCGTATTGCGGAAAAAATAATAGCGGAGAATAATGTTTCAGAAAAGTTTCGTGTTGTAAGGCATAAAGAAAATCGAGGATTATCGGTTGCGAGAAATACTGGAATCAATGAATCTGTAGGAGACTATTGTTTCTTTATAGATAGTGATGACAGGCTCTATCCTAACTCCATTGAGACACTGGTCGATTTGGCTGTGAAATATCCCAAGTCGGATTTGTTGGTTGGAAATATTGATTTGGAAGACCCTAATGATTTTAGATATTGGTTTCATTTTTCAAAGAATAAATTTCCAGAGTATTCGGAAGATACAGCACTTATCAAAAAAATAATGCTTCATTGGACATTTCCAACCATAGCGAACAATAAGATGGTGCGTAGGTCTTTTGTCCTTGAAAATGATCTGTTCTTTTTGGAAGGCGTCATTCATGAAGATGAGCATTGGCGTTGGTTGATTCATAAAAGTGTTAAAGCGATTGCCTTTACTGATGTTTCTACATATTGGTATCGGACGCTTAGAGAAGGATCGATTATGAATAATCCGGATTTTACTAAGTCTTTGTTATCAAAAATCAGGATATATGAGAATATGTCTTTATATGGAGACAGTGAAGTTGATGTTTGTTATGCAATTCACTTCTTGCCTTATGAAACAAAGATAAAGTCGTGGAATAGTACATCCGGAAAGAAAGAGGTTTTGACGCAAATAGAATCAACTATTGAAACTCTGAAAATAAACAAGGTTGACAAAAGATTGATTCGTAATCTTTCTTTTTTTCGACTTCCGATTTGGTTTATGAATAATCGTTTCTTTGCAAAAATCTATTCTGAGTATGAGAAACGAAACAGACTTGAATACAATTCAATGTTTTCTTGATAATGGCTCGAATTTCTATCATTATACCGGTATACGGAGTTGAGAAATATATAGAGAAGTGTGCGAGGTCTCTTTTTGAGCAGACCTACAATGATTTAGAGTATATCTTTGTTGATGATTGTACAAAAGATGAGTCTATCTCAATTTTGCAGAGAGTTCTTTTAGATTATCCAGACCGACAGTCGCAGGTGAAGATTCTGCATAACGAGAAAAACAGTGGACAATCAGCGACAAGAAAAAAAGGTATTTTAGCATCTACGGGAGATTATCTGATCCATTGTGATTCCGACGATTGGGTTGATCATGATTTCTATGAATCCATTGCGAAGAAAGCGGATGCCACGGATGCCGATATTATATGCTGCGACTACACGGCAGAATTTAAAAATAGACATAAGGATTTTATATATGATGATTACACACATCCGCACGATAGAATTCGTTCAAAGGTTCAAAGAATGTGGTCGTTGTGTTGGTGTGCTGTTAAGTCATCTTTGATAAGGACATACAATATTCTTCCTCCTGAAAATATAAACATGACGGAGGATATGCACATGTTGATGAGGACTCATTATTTTGCCGAGTCGATAGCAAATGTGCATGGACCTAAATATCATTATGTTTGCGAAAGGGAAAATTCAATTTCCAATATTGCGAAAACAAGTAAAGATCTATTGTGTGTACAACGACGTTCCTTGCTGCAAATTGAAGATTTTTTTAAATCCCAGAACTTTGATCCAGGTGATGGAATATTAGTCTTGAAACAAGCTGTTAGAGATAATTTTTTAGGTATTGATGAATATGAGGAGTGGGCTTCAACTTTTCCTGAAACAATAACGTTCACGACGTCAGATCTAACCTTACCTAAGGCATATAGAATCTCTTATTTATTGGGCTCTAAAGGCTATTTTTTTGTGTTACGATTGTATCGTTGGCTTTCGTATTTAAAATCCTAATTCTGTTATGATTCCTAAAATTATACATTACACATGGTTTAGTGGGGATCCATTTCCGGAAGAGATTCAGAGATGTATCGACAGTTGGAAAAAATATCTTGGCGGCTACGAGTTCCGTTTGTGGGATTACGAGTCGATTAAAGAGATAGATTCTGAATTTTTGAAGGAAGCATTGGCAGCAAAGAAGTGGGCGTATGCGGCAGATTATGTACGTTTGTATGCACTGTATAACTTTGGAGGCATTTATTTGGATACGGATGTCCTAATATTTAAGAATTTCGATTCCTTTTTGAACCACAAGGCCTTCATAGGAAAAGAGAGTTATATCCACTTTACAGGATCTCATTCTGCGCAATACCTTACTTCGCACTGTATGGGTGCAGAGAAGAATAATTTGTTCATAAAAAGATGTTTGGAATATTTTGAAGACAGACATTTTATTCTGTCGTATAATCAAAATCTTCCGGCAGATTTGAGGTATAATTTTGTACTTTTGCCGTATATCCAGGCAGAAATAGCCAAGTTGTTCGGTTATGACTGGAGACCGTCGGTTCAGAATGTGCAAGAGTGCAATGATGGTCTGATTATTTATCCTTCTGCTTATTTTGACAATTATGAAGATGCTGAAAAATCAGTTTGTCAACATTTGGCTTTGGGAAGTTGGCGAGAAATTGCTGTAAAGAAGGATTACAATTACTCATTAGGATATAAAATCAAGTGGCGCATAATTTATATGTTTCAGTGGATATTATCCAAATTTGGTTATGTATCGATGAAGATTGAATGATTAAAAATATCATATATATGAAAAAGAAAGTTTTGTTCATGATGGATAGCTTGACTTGCGGAGGTGCAGAAAAGAGCCTTGTGAGTCTGTTGCCATTGTTGGATTATGATAAGGTTGATGTCACTTTGCTGTTATTTTCACGAGGTGGTATTTTTGAGTGCTATGTGCCAGATCAGGTAAAGGTGGTTAAACTTGATTTGCCGTCTAGCCTGGCAATGAAAATGGCTCTTACCAGCTTTTCTTTAAAAATGCGTATGAATAAGCTGTTGGGAAAGAAAGAGCATTTGGCAGAAACATATTGGAAATGTATAGAGGGAAGTACTCCAAACTATAGCGAGTCTTATGATATAGCGATTGCGTATCAGCAGGGATTCCCTACGTATTACGTGGCGAACAAGGTCACAGCTAAAGTCAAATACGCTTGGGCTAATGTCGACTTGAAAAAAGCAGGATATAATAACGAATTCAACTCCAAGATATACGCTAAATATGATAAAGTAGTTGGAGTCAGCGACGCCGTATCGGAGTTTCTTATCAATCAGAAATATGTAACTGATGCGAGCAAAGTCGTTACGGTATATGATATTCTTAATTGTGATTTGATTCGCAAGATGTCGAAAGAATCCGGATTTAAGGATAATTTTGATGGAGTAAGACTGGTCACTGTAGGAAGAATGGTTCCTCAGAAGGCATACGATTTGGCTGTGCTTTCTGCAGAGGAATTGAAGTCGAGAGGATATAAATTCAAATGGAGTTTTGTCGGAAACGGTTCAGACAGACCTATGGTGGAAAAGATGATAGCCGACCGTCAGTTGGGCGATTGTGTTGAACTGTTAGGAGAGCAGGCAAATCCATATCCTTATATGGCAGGATGTGACGTTTATGTTCAGACTTCAAGATTTGAAGGCTTTGGTTTGACAGTGACTGAAGCAAGAATTCTGGGCAAGGCAGAAGTTTGTACTAATTTCCCATCTGCTTACAATCAAATTGTTGATGGAGAGAATGGTTTGATTTGTGAGATGGATCCTAAGTCTGTAGCCGATAAGATCGAGTTGTTGTTGACAGACAAAGATCTAAAGTCTAAGTTGGAAGCAAATGTCGCAGTGGAAGTGAATAAGACGGCTGAGACTGAAGGTGCAAAAGTAAGAGCTTTATTGGCATAATAATAATAGTATGAAGGTAGCTACAATAACTTGTCATAGAGTATATAATCATGGTGCCGCTTTGCAAGCGTTGGCATTGGCCACTTATTTGAAAAATGAGGGACATGAAGTTAATATAATTGACTATCGTCCCGATTATTTGTGTGGACAATACGACTTGAAAGTAAACAATCCGCGTTTTGACAAACCGATTATCAAGTGGTTGTATTTGTTGGCAAAAATTATACCATGGAGAAAAGCTCTCAAGCGAAAGGCTGCTTTCGATGCTTTTGACGCTAAATATATAGCTCCTATTGTTACTGAGACTACATATAAATCATGCGAGGAGTTGAAGAGTAATCCGCCAAAATATGATGTGTATGTAGCTGGAAGTGACCAGATTTGGAACACTGTCTTGAAGAATGGTAACGACGCATCGTTCTATCTCAATTTTGGAGACGACAGTATTCGTAAAATTAGTTATGCTGCAAGTTTCGCTACACCAAAACTAAAGGAAGGAACAGAAAATTTTGTTAAAGGCTGTTTGTCTGCTTTGGATAATATTGCAGTAAGAGAGCCTTCAGGATTAAATATTCTTAATAACTTAGGATATTCGGGAACACTTGTTTGTGATCCTGTTTTCTTGTTGGAAGAAGAAGAGTGGGCTAACAAGTTTTCTGCTAAAGAAGGTGTAGGAGAAAAGTATGTGCTTGTTTATGATTTTGAATGTAGTAAGGAAGTGCAGAGTGTTGCGGAAAAAATCGCAAAAGAGAAGGGATTGAAGATTTTTTCTATCGGTCCTTATCCATTGGATTATGCGACAATAAATTACGTTAATTCGGGTCCGGATGCATTTGTCTCTTTGGTAAAGAATGCCACTTGTGTTGTAAGTAATTCTTTCCATGCTACAGCGTTTTCTTTTATATTCAAGAGAGATTTGTTTGTAGTAAAACGTGCAGATGGTCTGAATGCAAGAATGCAGGATTTGCTATCCAGATACGGTTTGTCGGAGAGACTCGTAGACGGAAATACAGATAAAGATATTTTGTTGTCTAAAATTGATTACGAAAAAGTAAATTCAGTTTTATCTGCTGAAATAGAAAGTTCTAAGCAGTGGTTAAAAAGTAATGTCATAGCCAAGTAAAAATGCCAAAAGTTTCTATTATTATTCCGGTTTATAATGCCGAAAAGTGTTTGGCCAAATGTTTTGATAGTTTGATTTCCATGTCTTTCAAAGACTGGGAAATGATTGTCGTGGATGATGGTTCAAAGGACAATAGTCCAGCTATGTGTGATGCATACGCTGATAAGGACTCTAGAATAAAGGTATTTCATAAAAGTAATTCTGGAGTAAGTAATACTAGAAACTTTGGTTTGGCAAAGGCTATTGGTGATTATATTACTTTTGTTGATTCGGATGATTATGTCAACAGTGATTATTTGTCATTCTTTGAGTCGGAAAGTGCTGATGAGGACGTGATTTTTTCATCTTATGAAGTTATCAATAAAGAAGAAAAAAATAAGATTCCGTTCGGAATAACACTCTCAGATGAAAAAGAAGTTGTGGATTTCGTCTCTAAATATTTGTATTCTAAACATATAATGGCTCCTTGGGCAAAATTCTTCAAGTCAGAAGTCGTAAAAGGAATTAGTTTCGACGAAAGACTGAGAAGAGGAGAGGATACAAAATTTTGTCTTCAGTCTCTTAGCAGATGTAAGACGCTAAGAACCGTAAACAACAGTATTTATTATTACGATCTTCCTACTTCTGAGGGAAAGTATAGTATGACTCTTAACGATGCCACCCTCCACATGGATACATTGTTTGAGGCATATAATGCGACTCCGTTCAGAAATTCATTGTTTGAGCAGAATGTTTTTGCAATATTGATGAATAGTGCAAGAGATTACATTCAGTATCATCCTTTAGAGTTTTGGTGTAATGATATTGTTAAGAAGTATGTGTCAAAAAGTGGAGAAAGTTCGTTCAAGACAAGATTGATGATATTATTACGCAACAATATTATCAAGACATTTTTGTCTGGCTTAAAATAGAAAATGAATCATTATGAGTTTAGTTACGAAATTTAGAGCTTTTTTGTGGCAGGTATTGGGAGTCGGTTATGACCATATCCTAAAGATTGTCGATGTCTCTTGGTTAAGAAACGATAAGTACATAACATGGGGTGCTCATAGCTATGCCAATAATTCGATAATACATCGTTGGAGTGATGCGGAAGTGTCTGTCGGTAAATATTGCTCTATATCTTATGATGTACGTTTTGTTGTTGATGATGGAGGCCATACTTACAGTCGAGTTTCAAACTATCCGTTCAAATGGAATACAATTGCCCCCAAAAAAGGAATTGTGGTTGGAAATGATGTTTGGATTGGATTAGGCGTAATTGTTTTGCCTGGTGTCAAGATTGGTAACGGAGCGACGGTAGCTGCCGGTGCTGTTGTTACTCAAGATGTTCCTGATTATTGTGTTGTGGCGGGAGTTCCGGCAAAAATAATCAAGAGAAAGTGCACTGAGGAAGAGGCAGAGATGATGAATCGTATTGCATGGTGGAATTGGACAGAAAACGAGATTGAAGATAAAAAAGACGATTTTAAGTTGTCTTTAACTGAATTCATAGACAAACATCGTGTATAAGAATAGTTAGAGGAAAATGTGGGTTATATTATCGTCATATTTGTCAGATAGATACTGATTTTCATAAATGGCATTTGAGAAGGGCTTGTTCGATATATTTATGAATAGAGCACTTGATGAAATATTATATCATCCTAATGATACAGTAAAAAAATGTGCTGGCATAGGAGGGAAAAGTTCCTTTAAGACTAGATTTCTATAATTGTGGTGTAACAACATTGTTAGAACAACTATTTCCAATTTAATAAAGAGATGAAATGAATGAAAGGATTATATATCTTGATGTTATTAGGATAATAGCATGTTTGATGGTTATAATGATTCATTCTCCTGTTACTTTGAAAGCAGGAGAAGCTAGTGTTGTTTCTGCGTTGATATCGTTTATGATGCTGCCATGCAACGGTCTTTTTTTTATGACCAGTGGAGCTCTTTTATTTGGATCGGGATTGTCTTTTGAACATTTTATGAAAAAGAGACTTGCTGTAATAGTATTTCCGGTTGTTATATGGAGTGTCGTCTATATTTTTGTCGATGTTTATCTTTATGATATTCCGATAAACGAGTCACTTCAACAGTTATGTTGGATACCGTTCCATTATATAAATGCTAATAAAGCGTTTTGGTTTATGTATACTCTTCTCGGTTGCTATTTCATTGTTCCAATAGTGGAGCCATGGTTGATGAAAACGACAAAGAGAGAGTTGGAAATAGTATTGGTAATGTGGGTTGTGTCGATTGGGCTGCCTATGGTTACATATTATTTGAATATGCCAAAGTTTGATCATCAGTCAGTTTGGTATTATTTTGGAGGGTTCTTTGGATATTTGCTTTTGGGATGGTATATGGCGAAGTATGAAATTTCATGGAAGAAAATTATAACATCTTTTGCATTAGCACTATTCTTTTATGCTGTGGTAAAAATCCAAAGCCCTAAAGATTGGTCATATTATTGTTATTTACATCCTTCTACAGTCTGCTATTCATTTGGTTTGTTTGGTTTAATTATGAAGTTAGTTCCCAGCCAAATTTCAGATAGAACAAAAAAGTCATTGGTATCATTGTCTGCTTGTACATTCGGAGTATATTTGATACATGTCTTATTTTTGACAAAATGGTTGAAGAATATAGATTGGTTTGATTCGTTATCTGTTGGTGCTGCAATTGGAGTAAGATGGTTGCTTACAACTGTAGTCTGCTTTTCTATTATTTTGATATTAAGAAAATTACCATTCAGTAAATACGTGATTGGATAGTTTAGTGTTTTCAAAAAATATTGTATGAAAGAGAGAAAGATTTATTTGGATATAATACGCGTTATCGCTTGTATAATGGTCGTATGTATGCATTCTCCTATACCTGGAGATTCTGCATCTAATTATGGCCCTTTTCTTGTGTTGAGTAGTTATTTGACGGCACCGGCTGTACCATTGTTTTTTATGGTAAGTGGAGCTTTGCTACTTCCTTGTAAAGAAGGTGTGTCGGCAATAGATTATTTGAAGAAAAGAATCAGTAAGATCATTGGACCGACGTTGTGCTTCACTGCGTTGTATATGGCTTGGGATATTTATAATACAAATCCGGATACAAAAACAATAATTACCAATGTATTGTCTATACCGTTTTGTGTTCAGGGACATGGTGTCCTTTGGTTTATGTACACATTGATCGGATTGTATCTTTTGATTCCTATTGTATCTCAGTGGATTAGAAATGCGTCTAAGAAAGAGTTGGAGTTTTATCTGATTTTGTGGGGCATTACATTGATGTATCCATTCATCGAGATGGTTTTAAGAGTTGAGACTAAGCCCATTGGAATCTTGTATTATTTCACTGGATATGCAGGATATTTCTTATTGGGACATTACCTTTCGAAATATGATGTGTCATTAAAGGTATTGGTGCCTTTAGCTGTTTTGATGTTGCCTATGCCATTGGTTAGCAAAGTATTGGGATGGAATGTCGATTTCTATGCTGCATTTTGGTATTTGTCGATTACAGTTGCAATAATGACAGCTGCATGTTTTTCGTTGATTAAGAAAGTAATGGGAGACACGCATAAAATCGATGGAGTTTTAGGCAAGTTTGTTGAAACGACCAGCAATCTTAGCTTTGGAATTTATTTAGTCCACATCTTTTTAATGAGAGCTTTCTTGTGGTATTTGCCATTTGTAGCTGGCATTTCGAATTATTATATTCAGACACTTGTTGTTGCTATATTGACATTTGCATCTTCATGGTTGTTTTCATGGTTGGTTGCGAAATTGCCAATAGGACAATACATTATTGGTTATTCTTCAAAAAAATAAGTAGATGAAAAAAAGAATATTTATCAATATACACTATTTGGAAATCGGTGGAGCGGAGAGAGCTTTACTAGGTTTGTTGGCAGCTCTTGATCCGGAAAAGGTGGATGTCGATTTGTTTGTTAATCAGCATACCGGTGAATTTATGCCATTAGTTCCAAGTTATGTTAATTTGCTTCCGGAAATACCTGAATATACGTGTATTGAACGTCCTATTGTCGACATTGTAAAGGAAGGTCATTTTGGAATTGCCTTGCGTCGACTTTGGGCAAAGCGTAAGCATCAAAAATACTTGAATACATTGTCAGAAGAGGAGAAAACTCACGATGCAAGTATATTCCAGTATGTCATGGACGAGATAGAAGGAGCGTTGCCATCGCTTCATCATTTAGGCGAATATGATTTGGCAATCAGTTTCTTGCAGCCTCATAATACTGTTTTGAAGAAAGTAAAGGCTAAAAAGAGAATCTGTTGGATACATACTGACTATAGTACTATTCATGTTGATCATGATAAGGAGTTGCCATATTGGGCTGGTTATGATTATGTAGCTTCTATCAGTGATGATTGTACGTCGACATTCTTGAAAACATTTCCGGAATTGACAGACAAGATTGTTTTGATAGAGAATATTTTGTCGCCTTTGTTTGTTCGTCAGCAAGCAGAAATGGAAGATGTAAGTTCTGAAATGCCGACAAAAGATGGACAGGTAAAAATCTTGACTATTGGTCGTTACTCCGCACAGAAAAAGATAGAAGGCATCCCGCATATCTGTGCTGAAATGGAAAAGATGGGTGTCGACTTTAAGTGGTACATTATTGGCTACGGACCGGATAAACTTATCCAGGAAGCGCTAGATAAGTATCAAATGCGTCATCGTATGGTATTGTTGGGTAAAAAGACAAATCCGTATCCTTATATCAAAGCATGTGATATTTATTCTCAACCTAGTGTTTACGAAGGAAAGAGTGTGACTGTAAGAGAGGCTCAGATGCTATATAAGCCTGTAGTCATTACAGATTATCCGACAGCTAAATCACAGATTAAAAACGGAATAGACGGTTGCATTGTGCCTTTAGACGAGGTAGAGACAGCAAAAGGAATCGTCGAGTTGATTAACAATAAGAATCTACAGTCTGAGATTTCTGATTATCTTAGATGTAATGACTTTGGAAATGAATCCGAGGTTAATAAGATTTATTCTCTAATGGAGTGATAATGTCAATGTATTAAATAATATGATTCCTGATTATTTATATAAATACGTTTACCACATACTCGTTGCTATACTTACCATAGTAGCTGTCAAAGATAGACGTGACGTTTATGACTCAGAACCATTTCCTGGAAGCATGATCTTTGCTTTCATCATGATTTTGTTTATCGGCTTGCGTCCTCATACGAGTGTATTCGTCGATACGAAGAACTATGCGGAGTGGTGGGGACTTCAATTTTGGACAGGCTTTGATACTAATGCGGAGAATTTGTTGTTTGACAATTTCTATATATGGATGTCTAGTATCTTTCCGGATCCAACGCCGTTCTTCATTATCGTTGCTTTCATTTATTTTACTTGCATGTTGGTCGCATGCAGAAAACTCTTTGAGGCAAATACGTTTGCAGCGTTTTTGGTATGTTTGGCGGCATTTTCCACATTCTCCTATGGAACGAATGGTATCAAGGCAGGTTGTGCGGCCTCTTTGTTCATAATGTGTTTGGCATTTAGGGACAAAAAAGTCGTTTCCATTATTTTCCTTTTGTTATCTTGGGGATGTCACCATTCAATGGTAATGCCGGTAGTCGCATATTTTGTGACTTTGATTTTCAAGGATAGCAGGTGGTACTTTTATGGTTGGCTATTCTGTTTGGCTATGGCTGCTGGTCATGTCACATTTTTCCAAACGTTGTTTGCAAGTATGTCTGATGAATCGGGTAATGCATATTTGACGTCATCCAATGATGATTGGGGTGGTAAGTCAGGATTTAGAATAGACTTTGTATTGTATAGTGCCATGCCTGTCCTTATGGGATATTTTGTGATATTCAAATATCAGTTGAGAGATCGCTTGTATGAAGATATGCTTCATTATTATCTGACATTGAATGGAGTCTGGATGTTGTGTATGTATGGATCGTTTACAAATCGTATTGCTTATCTTTCATGGTTTGTCTATCCATTTTTGATTGCTTATCCATGTTATGCGATTCCTTCAGAATCTCATCCGTTAGTTGAAAACAGAGGTAAATTTATTTACGGGCATCTGGCATTTACACTGTTGATGTGGTTGGTTATTTATAAATGATTTATATTTGTTACTATGATACCTAAGGTTATACATTATTGTTGGTTTGGAGGAAATCCTTTGCCTGAAGATGCATTGCGTTGTATTGCATCTTGGAAAAAATACTTTCCTGATTATGAAATAAAAGAATGGAACGAAAGCAATTTTGATGTAAATAGTTGCCCGTATATCAAGGGGGCATACGAAGAGAAAAAATATGCTTTTGTGAGTGATTATGCTAGATTCTGGGTTTTGTATAAGGAGGGCGGATTATATTTTGATACTGATGTTGAGGTAATCAAAAATATGGATCATATCGTTGCTCAGGGAAGTTTCATGGGATTTGAAAAGAGTTTGGCGACGCAAGACGCGAAGTCGGATGAACCTCTGGGAATCAATGCTGGATTAGGAATGGGTGCAGAAGCCAATATGCCTCTTTTGAAAGAGTTGTTGGATTTATATGAGAGCAAAGATTCTTTTACATTTAATGAAGGAACAATTGTTCACCATACAACTGCGATGTTAAAGAAATATGGCTTTGTTAATGAGCACAAATTCCAGGATGTTGCTGGATTTAAGTTGTATCCTGCTGATTATTTTTGCCCGATGGATTCGACTACAGGTTTGGTTGATTTGACCGAGAATACAGTTTCCATCCATCATTATTCATGTTCATGGGTAGATCAAAAATCGTTGAGTTTCCGATTGCATTTGTTGAAGAACAAGATGATTAGGATTTTTGGTCCAAAAATAGTTATCGGTATTACAAATTTTATCCGCGGGTCGAAATCAAAAAAATAAAACGTAATAATCGGAAAATACAAATGAGAATAGACAAATGATACCCAAAGTAGTCCATTATTGTTGGTTCGGAAAGAACCCATTATCAAAGAGTGCAAAAAAATGTATTGCATCGTGGAAGAAGTATCTTCCAGCAGATTATGAAATAAAAGAATGGAATGAGTCCAATTTTGATATAAATAGCTGTACTTACGTTAAAGAAGCATACGAACAGAAAAAGTATGCTTTTGTAAGTGACTATGCTCGTTTTTGGGTGTTATATAATGAGGGTGGATTGTATTTTGACGTAGATGTTGAGTTGATAAGACGTATTGATCATATTATCAGTGCGGGTAGTTTTATGGGTTTTGAGAAGAGTTTGAGAACTCGTAATCAGGATTCTTCGGAACCGTTAGGTGTTGCGGCAGGGTTGGGAATGGGAGCTGAACCACAAATGCCGCTTTTACGTGAAATTCTTGACATGTATGAACAGAAGACGTCCTTTGACATAAGTGATGGAACTGTCGTCACTTATATGACGGATTTGCTCAGCAAATATGGCTTAAGGAATGAACATTGCTTTCAAGATGTAGCTGGATTTAAGTTGTATCCTGCTGATTATTTTTGTCCGATGGATTCCACTACTGGTTTAATAGAAATAACAGAAAATACAGTCTCGATTCATCATTATGCATGTTCTTGGATCGATAAGAAAACGTTAGGTTATCAAATGCATTTGTTGAAAAATCGAATGATTAAGATTTTTGGAACGAGGTTGGTTTTTGGTGTAATCAAGAGACTAAGAAACATTTGTCCAAAGTGTACAGCTTGATGATACGAGCTTTTTTCAAACTTTGGTCGTTTTAATTTAATTTTTTATCATGAACGAAAATTATAGGATTACAGTTATAATGGGTATCTATAATTGTGGAGATACTTTAGTTGAGGCTTTAGAGTCGTTGGAAGCACAGACGTACAAAGGTTTTAAGGTCGTTTTGTGCGACGACGGTTCCAAGGATAATACTCTTGAAGTTGCAAGGAAGTGGGCCGAGACGCATCCGAATTATTTGGTGATTCAGAATGAGCACAATATGAAATTGGCTGCTACTTTGAATCATTGTTTGGATTATGCTGACACTGAATATGTTGCCCGTATGGATGGCGACGATTTGTCGGTGCCTACTCGTTTCGAGAAGGAAATCAATTTCCTTGATTCTCATCCGGAATATGCTATCGTTAGCTGTCCGATGATCTACTTTGATGAGAAGGGCGACTATAAGACTGGTGTCGCTATTGAAAAACCCCAGAAGGAGCATTTCAAGAAGAACACACCATTCTGTCATGCACCAGTATTGATGCGTAGAGATGCATTGGAGGCTGTAGGAAGATATACGGCTGAACCTAAGACAGAAAGAATCGAGGACTACTATTTGTGGCATAAATTCTATTGCAAGGGATATGTTGGATATAATCTAAGCGAGCCTTTGTATAAGATGCGTAATAGTAGAGATGCATTTGCTCGCAGAAAGGTATCGGATAGATGGCGTGGTTACAAGATCACTACGGAGGTATGTAAGAATCTTGGTTTCTCGATGCCTTGGGTTTATGGTTTGCCAGCTTTGAGTAAGGCATTGGTCCCTAATTCACTTGTAAGATATATCAGAACGTTAAGATAGATCGTTTATGGAAAAAGAAGGTTCAAACTCGTTGATGAACGGAATAAGCATTTCGGTTTCTAATCTGATCAAGTGTATTGCTTGTCTTGTGATTGCATTGCATCATTATGCTCAGATGGGAATTGATAAAGGGTTCGTCAGTGGACCGATCTACTCTGCCTTCAGAAGTGTAGGCGGAGATTTG
This sequence comes from Paludibacteraceae bacterium, assembly GCA_045629285.1. Lineage (GTDB taxonomy): Bacteria > Bacteroidota > Bacteroidia > Bacteroidales > Paludibacteraceae > UBA1723. The sequence goes on from JAZQQY010000004.1 coordinate 23,960, forward strand.
TCTGTGACATTGTTTTTCCTGCTTTCTGGCTATGGATTGATTGCTTCTGAGACAAAAAGACATCTTGGCTTCGTAGATTTCATGAAAAAAAGATTGTGGCGACTTCTAATGCCGTTTTGGATTGCAAATGTTATTTTCGTTGTTCTGTATTGGATTTTCGGTGTAGGTAATGTAGCTACAATATCTATTGTCAATGCATTGTTGTCTGGAATCGGTATCATTAAGTTTGATAACACGATGTGGTTTGTGCATGTGTTGATAATGCTATATTTCTGTTTTGCAGTTGCTTCGCAAATTAAGGGAAAGACATTGTTATATACATCCATATTTTCAGCAATTTTTATAGCCGTTTCCATTTTGTTGGGTATGGGATCATATTTCTGGTCATCAGTGTTTGCATTCCCTGTAGGTATCGCATTATATCAGTATAAGGATACGTTGTTCCCGATAGCGAGGAAGTTGTATGTGCCGATATTGGGTGTGATTGTATATGCCGGACTATTATATTTGTTGGTGTTTAAGTTGAATTTGGATAACTCTATTTGGCATCAGCTTAATAATATTCTGATCGTGATATTATTGGTATCTGGTATTTCGCATTTGTCAAATGACGCATTTGTAAATTTCAAGTTGCCGAAATGGTTGGATGCTTACTATGAAGTCTACTTGGTACATCCGAAAATTATATATTTCTTGTTGTTTGGCTTTGGCGTATTTTTGCCTTTGCCTGTTTATTTGGTTGTTTCAATCGGTGCCGCAATTCTTTTGCATGCGATTACATCGCTTGTCGATAAGAAATAACAGATCAATCACTATAGTTTAGAATTATTATATTTGATAATATGTCAAATCCTAAAGTTACTGTAATCATTCCTGTCTACAATGTCGCTGCGTATGTTGAGAAGTGCGCAGAAAGTTTGTTTGAACAGACGTTGGATGAATTGGAAATATTGTTTGTCGATGACTGTGGCCCGGACAATTCTATAGAATTGGTAAGAAAAACTTTAGAGAAATATCCTAGCCGTGCAATGTCGACTAAGATATTGAAAAGACCTTCCAACGGAGGTTTGGCTGCAGCTCGCAAGTTTGGATTGGAACATGCAAGTGGCGACTATATCATCCACTGTGATTCGGATGATTGGGTTGATCTGGATTTGTACGAGAAACTATATAATAAAGCAATAGAGAGTGATGCGGATATCGTTGTGTGTGATGAAATTCACGAATGTACTGATGGCCCGCATTTGAAAAAGGAACCTGATCTTCCTGATAATTGCAAAACAGTTGTCAAGGACTGGTATGGTAAAACAATTGGTATGTTTTGCCATAACAAACTGATCAAACGTTCTTTGTATGTAGATAACCATATAGAGCCATGGGAAGGCTTGAATATGTGGGAGGACAACGCTCTTATTACACGTTTGTTTTATTTCGGAGGTAAGTTAGCTCAGATTCACGATTCATGCTATCATTACAATAGGACAAATGTTAATGCCATGACTTCCGGTTATGGTATCAAGCAGGTTGAGCAGATGGTTGGTGTTGCCAATGGACTTACCGATTTTTTCAATTCTAAGCAAGATGCAAAGGAGTTTGAAAAAACTGTTATGGCATTCCAATTTTTGGCACGTATCAATTTTGTAACAGACAGTTTTGATAACTATAAGCGTTATAGTACGACATTCCCTGGCTCTGAGAAGATCATGACGGAGTTGGATCCTAATGCTTTTTCTTCAAAAGGTAGATTCAGATTCAACATGGTAAAAAATCATCTTGGATGGTTGTTCGTACTTATGTTCAAAGTTAAGAATACATTGCATATTTAAGTCGAATTAGAATATGAAACCCAAAATTATTCGCGCCACTACAGTGCCGTTGTCGTTGAAAACGTTTTGCAATGGCATGTTGAGAGAATTGTCTGAAAAATACGAAGTCGTTGCTGTTTCATCTCCTGATGAGGATCTTGAGATTGTTCGTCAGCAGGAAGGCGTTCGCACTATTGGAGTAAAGATGGAGCGTCATATTTCTTTGGTGAATGACATGAAGGCTCTTTGGAATCTTTTCCGTGTATTTCGTGCGGAGAAACCGAAGATGGTTCATTCCATGACACCAAAGGCTGGTTTGTTGTGCATGGTCGCTTCGTGGATGGCAAGAGTTCCAGTACGTGTTCATACGTTCACAGGTCTTGTTTTCCCGACTTCTACAGGTATAACAAAGCGCATTCTCATGTTTACTGATTGGCTTACTTGTGCATGTGCGACTCATATCATACCTGAAGGGGAAGGGGTTAAAAATGACCTTCTTAACAATGGTATTACAAAAAAGCCATTGAAGGTATTGGGTTATGGTAATGTGCGAGGAATTGATTTGGTACGTTTCGACAGGACACCAGAGGTGATGGCAGAAGCATCCAGTTTAAGGAAGGATGGAATGGTCACTTTCGTTACTGTCGGTAGATTGGTAGGAGATAAGGGTATCAATGAGATGGTTGATGCTTTTGTGAGATTGAATAATGAATATCCATCCACGAGATTGATTCTTGTCGGACCGGAGGAGAAAGAATTGGATCCGCTAAAACCGGAGACATTGGATAAGATAGCCAAGTGTCCGTCTATCGATGCAGTCGGAAGTCAACGTGATGTCCGTCCATGGTTTGCCGCATCTGATGTCGCAATATTGGCATCTTACAGAGAAGGTTTCCCAAATGTCGTAATTGAGGCAGGAGCAATGGGGCTTCCCCAGATTGTTACTGATATCAATGGAGCCCGAGAGATCATTGTCGACGGGAAGAATGGAGTGATTGTGCCATCAAAAGATTCGGAAGCATTATACGAAGCGATGAAGAAAATGTTGGATTCCGAGTATAGGGATAATTTAGCAAAAGATTCTAGAAAAATGATAGCGGATAGATTCGAACAGTCTTTTGTGAGAAAATGTTTGTACGATTTCTACGATTCTATTTTGAATTAATGTGATAAAAGTTATACTTTTGTTTCATTAAACTATCATGCATGTATGTACAAAAACTTTTTTAAAAGGATTTTTGATTTTTGTATTGCGTTCATGGCATTGACTATTTTGTTTGTGCCGTTGGCGATAATTACCTTGTGGCTACATTTTGCAAATAAAGGTGCAGGAGCCTTTTTTTATCAGGAACGACCTGGTTTGAATGGCAAAATTTTTAAGATTTGCAAGTTTAAGACAATGACTGACGAGCGAGATGCAGACGGAAAACTGTTACCGGATGAAGCTCGCTTGACAAAGGTCGGAAAGTTTGTTCGTAGCACAAGTATTGACGAATTGCCTCAATTTTGGAATGTCTTGGTTGGAGACATGTCTTTGATTGGTCCGCGTCCTTTATTGGTAGAATATCTTCCATTGTATTCGAAGGAGCAGGCTCGTCGTCATGAGGTTAGACCAGGAATTTCTGGATGGGCTCAGTGTCATGGAAGAAATTCAATTTCTTGGACAGAAAAGTTCAAGTTGGATGTTTGGTATGTTGATAACATATCATTATTAACGGATCTTAAGGTTATTTGGATAACAATCAAAAAGGTTCTTGTTAGAGATGGCATTTCTCAGGAAGGAAATGCTACAATGGAACTTTTTAACGGATCTAACTAATTGTTGTATATGTACCTCTACGGAGCAAGTGGACACGGAAAGGTTGTCAAGGAAGTTCTTGACGATTTAGGAATAACGGTAGAAGCTTACATAGATGACGATCCTTCGTTGTCTATGTTTTTCGGTTTGCCGGTATATCGACCTTCTTCTGAGTTAAGTCCAGTCATTGTAAGTATCGGAAAATGCGATGTGCGTAGAAGTGTTGTTCAAAGATTAGAATGTGAATTCGGGACAGCAATTCATCCCTCCGCGATCGTATCTCCGTCTGTGACTATAGATGAGGGTACGGTAGTGATGCATGGAGCAATTATACAGGCTGATTCTAAAATCGGTAAACATTGCATTATAAATACAAGGGCAAGTGTCGATCATGAGTGCGTCATTGAGGATTTTGTCCATATCGCACCTGGATGTTCGATAAGTGGCAATGTACATGTTGGAGAGGGCACATGGATTGGTACTGGAGCAACGGTAATTCAAGGAATCAATATTGGAAAGAACTGTTTTATCGGAGCAGGAAGCGTTATTGTAAAAGATGTGCCAGATAACACTAAAGGTTACGGTGTGCCGTTTAGAGTTGTATCGACTTTAAAATGACATCATTGAAAATAGATTTTAATTGTAGATTTTAATTATAGATTTTATGTCATACGTTCCTGAAAAAACTATCTACCTTTGCTTGGCTCACATGTCTGAGGCTGGCGTTGAACAGAAATATGTAAAAGAAGCCTTTGATACAAACTGGGTAGTTCCTCTAGGACCAAATGTAAATGGTTTTGAAGAGGATTTGAAATCATTTGTCGGTGGTAAGAATGAAGTTGTTGCATTAAGTGCAGGAACTGCAGCAGTGCATCTTGCATTGTTGGGATGTGGCGTTCAGGCTGGCGATGAAGTATTGGTTCAGTCATTCACTTTCTGTGCATCGTCTCACCCGATTACATATTTGGGAGCAACCCCTGTTTTCGTAGGGTCTGAACCTGAGACTTGGAATATGGATCCTGTTCTTCTTGAAGAGGCAATCAAGGATCGTATAGCTAAGACAGGAAAGACTCCTAAAGCAATTGTTCCGGTAGCTCTTTACGGTATGCCTTACGATTGTGATAAAATTATGGCAATCGCCAACAAGTATGGAATTCCTGTAGTTGAAGATGCAGCTGAAGGATTCGGTAGCAAGTTTAACGGCAAGGTTCTTGGTACATTCGGAAAGTTCGGTGTATTGTCGTTCAATGGAAACAAAATGATCACAACATCGGGTGGTGGTGCTTTGATTTGTGAGAATATGGAAGATAAGAATACTGTTATGTGGTATGCTACACAGGCTCGTGACGCTTATCCATATTACCAGCATTCGGCTATTGGATATAACTATCGTATGTCTAATGTGTGTGCAGGAATCGGTCGAGGTCAGATGACTGTTGCAGATGCACACATTGCTCACCACAAACATGTTCAGTCTCTATACGAGGAGTTGTTGAAGGATGTAAAGGGAGTTCAGATTCACAAGCAGCCTGCTGATCCGCGTTACGATGCAAACTTCTGGCTATGTACTGCAACTATTGATCCTGATGTAAAGGTTATTGGTCAGGAGAATGCATATAAAGAGGTTATTAAGACAGCTGTTGGTGGTGCTGCAGGTGTAATTAAGGCTGTTGACAGTGCAACTACAGATTGCCAACCTAACGAAAACGTAGAGGCTCTACGTGTATTCATGCTAAGTAAGAAGATTGAAGCTCGTCCAGTTTGGAAACCGATGCATAAGCAACCGGTATATGCTGGTGCTCCTTTCTATACGAATGGTGTAGAGGAGGAAATCTTCAAAGTAGGATTCTGTTTGCCTGCAGGTCCTTATGTAACAGACGATGATGTACGTTACATTGTAGAAATGATTAAGCAGGCGATTGTAAAATAAAAATAAATTAGAATAACACAAAAACTATTACAATGAGCAAAAAAGTTGCCCTAATCACAGGTGTTACTGGTCAGGACGGTAGCTACCTATCAGAATTCCTTTTGGAGAAAGGTTATGAAGTTCATGGAATCATCCGTCGTAGTTCAGTAGATTTCCGCGAGCGTATCGCTCAT
>JAZQQY010000005.1:0-83427 GCA_045629285.1 Paludibacteraceae bacterium
TCAAGTTTTGTCCATGTCTTCTCGTTGTCGTAAGAAACGTACCAGTAGCCGTCGGTAATCTTGAACTTAGGAGATACTCCGTCCTTTCCTGCTGTACCCTTGACAATTCCAACCAAACTCCATGAAGTGCCAGAATTATAGCTTACATATAGGTTGCCACTCTCAACCTTGAATGTCGGTGTGATTCCGTTATCACCATCGTCTCCCTTGTCTCCAGTCGCCTGGCCAAGTTTTGTCCATGTCTCGCCTTCATCGTAAGAGACGTACCAATCTCCGGCTGTAATCTTGAACTTAGGAGTTACTCCGTTATTGCCGTTTTCTCCACTGATCTTACCAAGTGATGTCCATGTTGTAGCGTCATAGCTTACGAACAATACTCCACCCTCGACCTTAAATGAAGGTGTCTTTCCGTCAACTCCATTAGCACCAGTAGCCTTGTCAAGTTTTGTCCATGTCTTCTCGTTGTCGTAAGAGACGTACCAGTAGCCGTCTGTAATCTTCAACTTAGGTGTTACTCCAGCACTTCCTGCTGTACCGTCTGCTCCCTTGACTTTGCCAAGGTTAGTCCATGATGTTCCTTCGTTGTAGCTTACGTATAGGTTGCCGCCTTCTACCTTGAATGTCGGTGTGATTCCATTGTCGCCCTTATCTCCCTTGTCGCCAGTTGCCTGACCAAGTTTTGTCCATGTCTCGCCTTCGTCGTAAGAGACGTACCAATCACCACTCTCAATCTTCATTGTAGGTGTCTTGCCATCAGTTCCATTTTCTCCACTGATCTTGCCAAGAGATGTCCATGTTGTAGCGTCATAGCTTACGAACAATACTCCACCTTCGATCTTGAATGTCGGTGTCTTGCCGGCAACTCCAGCATCACCTTTATCGCCCTTGTCGCCCTTTTCTCCTGTTGCCTTACCAAGAGGCTCTGTCTCGTATGTCTTGCCTCCGTCGTAAGATATATACCAGTAACCATCGACAATCTTTAGTTTAGGAGTGATTCCATCCTTACCATTTGTACCATTAGTTCCATTGATTCCGTCTGCACCATTTGTGCCGTTTGTGCCGTTCACACCTGCGTCACCCTTGTCTCCTTTGGCTCCAGTGTCACCTTTCTCTCCCTTGTCACCAGTTGCCTGGCCAAGCTCAATCCAAGTTGTCTTATTGTCGTAAGATACATACCAAAGACCACCATCAATCTTAAACTCTGGAGTGATTCCGTCCTTTCCGTTTGCACCATCTTTACCATTAGTGCCATTTGCACCGTCTGCACCATTTGTGCCGTTTGTTCCATTTGCACCATCAGTTCCATTCACACCATCAGCACCTTTCACAGTACCAAGATCGTTCCATTTCTCTCCGTCGTAGCTGACCAACAAATTTCCCTCTACAATCTTGAATGTTGGAGACTTTCCGTCGACTCCATTAGTACCGTTAGTACCATTTGTGCCGTTGATTCCGTCTGCGCCGTTAGCTCCATCAGCACCCTTCACATTGCCAAGGGAAGTCCATGCGTCAGTTTCGTTGTAGCGGTACTGAAGCTCGCCAGCCTCGCTGACCATAAACTGAGCCACAAGTCCATTTGTGCCGTTGATTCCATTTACACCGTCGACACCATCTTTACCATCCTTGCCCTGTGCAGGAACCTTATTACCCTCTGCGTCGATCATGAAAGCACCGTCGCAAGTCCAATAATAGATGCCATCCACATCCTTCTTGATGGCAATGGCAGGAACGTATCCGTCCTTTCCATCCCTACCGTCGACACCATTTGTACCATTCAAACCATCCTGGCCATCTTTTCCGTCAACACCGTCCTTTCCATCTTTTCCATCAGCTCCATCCTTACCATTCAAAAGTTGAGCGAAAGTACCGTCGGAGAAGACGATAAGATAACCATTTTCATTAGGATAAGCAGCAGTGATAGTAAGATTCTGCTGCTGAGCCTCAACAATCTTAGTGAAGCTTGTCACATTATAATTGATCTTGTCGCAGGCATCCTTCAAACCGAGAATTTCAGCCGAGTTATCCACGACTCTGTTCCACTGAGCAACCTCATCGATATCATCCTCGCAAGCGATGAACGCTGTCAATGTGGCGATCATCGCCATTATTCCTATAAATATTTTTTTCATGTTGTTTTTCGTTTTTTGATTCAATTATTCAGCATTTCGCATTCCACATTTTGCATTTAAAAATTGATTCCCAATCTGAAGATTGCGCTTCTGTTCTTCAAATTCTTGTAGCCCAATTTATCCTCGACATCGCCATAGATAGCATCGTTTTTGTCGATCTCGATTAGGCCAAGGTCGTAGGCAAAGCCGACCTGAATTTTTCTAAACACCAAATCCACTCCCATCTGGGCACCGAAATCAAATCTGCTGATTGTTTTATCCTTGAAGACGTCGATCTCCTTGTAGGTGTCAAGATCGATGTTGTACTTTAGTTTTCCTGCCAATCCACAGCCTACATAGACACCGGCTGCAGGCACAACCTCAAATCCACCCTGCTTTCCCATGTGGTAGTTGACAAGGACTGGCAACTGAAGGTAGTGCATCTTTGTCTCGCTCTCGTCGTAGCCAGAGATTCTGTATCCCTTCATGTTAGCGAAAAGGCCTGTCTCGACGTAAAGAGGCATACTCTTCGACACGTTGATCTGGTCGCTCACTCCGACGTGGTAGCCAAGCACGCTTGATGTGCTCAAACCACGCGACAACGTTTTAGACACTCCCATTCCGGCCTTCACCGTAATGATGTTTTTCTTGAATCCCGCATTCGTGCTCTCACTCTCCTGAGCCGATACAGAAGCCAAACCGAGCAGTGCGACTGCCACTGCCATAATCTGCTTTTTCATCATATTGTTTTTCGTTTTTATATTATTTCGATTCATTGAAACCCTAGGGTAGATTATATCCTCGCTTCGCTTCGTCGGAATCAACCATAGGCTTGTAATTAAACCAACCGTTTCCACGGTTGGGAAAAATTCCTTCCTCTCTTAAACCCTTAAACCATTCCCCCCTTCAGGGAGCTAGGGGGCTAAAAAAAGGAGATTGCTGGCTTTCGCCAACAACCTCCTTCGTATATATTTCCGGCACATGTATAGACGTGGTGCACCACGTCTATACGACATTTAGATATTGTATTGTATTGTATTGTATTGTATTGTATTGTATTGTATTGTATTGTATTGTATTGTATACAAATAATTATCAATCATCAAAAAATTTGACGATCCTCCACAGGCAATATTATTACAATAAAATCCTTTCATTCAGTTTCCTAATATATCCTTCAATACAATAGGTGCAAATTTAATGATTTATGGGGAAATACAAACTATAATCAAAAAAATCCACAAGATGGACACTTACCAACCATCTTGTGGATCCCAATATACAATATATTGGTAGAGAGAAATGAAACTATCCCATTTTTCCTGTCAGATATGATTTTGTTCGCTCATCTTTTGGATTTGAGAACATGGATTCTGTGTCGCCATATTCAACTAATTCACCAAGATACATGAACATAGAGCGTGAAGATATTCGCATTGCCTGGCCCATATTATGAGTTACAATAAGAATCGTGACTTCTTTCTGCAACTCAAGCAAGAGTTCCTCAATATGCTTTGTCGCAATAGGATCAAGTGCCGACGTCGGCTCGTCCATAAGCAAAACATCTGGCTTCATAGCCAATGCTCGCGCTATACATAATCTTTGTTGCTGTCCTCCAGATAGGAATGTACCTTTCTTGTTGAGCACATCTTTTACCTCTTCCCACAACGCAACACTTTTAAGGCATCTTTCAACGGTCTCGTCTTTTTCCGATTTCGACAGATGTATGCCATTTAATGTGAATCCAGCCAACACATTGTCGTAAATGCTCATCGTAGGGAATGGCGTAGGTCTCTGGAATACCATTCCGATGCGACGTCGCACATCGATAGGCTCCATCGATAGAATATTCTCACCATTAAGCAAGATTTCCCCGTCGACGCGGATATCTGGATATAGGTTATGCATAAGGTTGACCGCACGAAGCAACGTCGACTTGCCACATCCAGATGGTCCCATTATGGCGGTGATTGTATTTCGTTCGATAGAGGCAGAGACATATTTCACTGCCATTGTCTGCTTGGTGTACGACACACAAGTCTTCTTAAACTCAAGTATTGGTGTTATTGGTTCCATTTTTTAGCAAGATATTTAGCGGTGATATTTAGTGTAAGGACGAAAAGGAGTAGGAAAAGAGAAGCTCCCCAAATCAACTGCTGTAGGTTAGGATCATTAAAGAATTCCCAAATAAGCAATGGCACAGCAGAAATTGGTTTGTCTACCGACCAACGAATAAATGAACATCCGAGAGCTGTGAACATCAAAGGTGCGGTCTCTCCAATCACACGTGAGATAGCAAGCAAAACTCCTGTGAATATTCCTCCAAAAGCAGCAGGAAGCTGTACACGAAGCATAACACTTGCTCGATTTCCGCCGAGTGCAAGTCCAGCTTCTTTAAGTGACACCGGCAATATCTTCAACGTTTCCTCCGTCGAACGGATAATAAGCGGCAACATCATGATACAAAGAGCTACACTACCAGCTATGGCCGAATAACCTTTCATTGGCACCACCACCCAAATATAGACGATTATACCAATGATTACTGACGGTGTACCCTGAAGCAAGTCTGTAAGATAACTAACTGTCTGCGCGAATTTGTCTTTTCTATTCTCAGCAAGGTAAGCTCCACAAAGGATTCCAAGCGGGACAGCCACCATCACAGCCATGCCAAGCATGATCATCGTACCGACGATACCGTTTGCTATTCCTCCAGGGATAGGATTTCCAGCTTCTATTGCCTTCATAGCTTTGTATGCTGTAGGAGTAGCTTCTGTGAAGAATGACCACGACAACTGACTGTAACCACGAAAGAACACCTCTCCAAGGATCGCAAGCAAAGGCACTGCAGTGAGCGCAGAGAAGAAGCAGATCGTCCACAACACCATTCTATCCTTTGCCAAACGGCTTTTAATTTTCAAGTTTGCCATATACTTCTTTTTCTATGATATTCTGACTCGTTTAATCATCATCTTTCCAACCATGTTGATGATGGCAGTAATAAGGAAGAGGATTAATCCGATGGCAATCAACGAGGATAGACGCAATCCGTCAGCCTCTCCAAACTGGTTGGCTATGATGGATGCCATGGAATTACCTGTTGATGTGATCGAACTTGGAATATCGTTGGTATTTCCAATCAGCATAGTCACCGTCATCGTTTCTCCCAAAGCACGTCCGATAGCAAGGATATAAGCAGAGAAAACTCCTGAACCAGCCACAGGCACTACAATTCGTCTCATCACCTCTGCACGAGTTGCTCCAAGGCTATACGCTCCCTCTTTAAGATCGTTTGGCACCATCTTAATGAATTCAGAACTCAACGACGCCGCATATGGCACGATCATGATGGCAAGCACTAACGATGCTGTTAAGATTCCTGAACCTTGTGGAGAGATGTGGAGATCCATGACAATAGGTCGCAATGTATAGAATCCCCAAAGTCCATAGATGATAGAAGGAATACCTGCAAGAAGGTCCGTCACTGTGCTAAGCACCGTCGCCACCTTAGATCCCTTGAAATATTCGCCTACAAAAAGAGCCACCGGCATTGAAAAAGGAATACAGAATAGTAAAGCGAGCAACGTGGTGAGGAGTGTTCCCGTAATGAATGACAAAGCTCCATATCGTTCGGATCCTTCCGTATAGTTCCAATCAGAAGAGGTCAAGAAGTTGAAGAATCCAAAATGGTTGAATGCGTCATAGGCGTCGGTGACAAGTGCGTACACTATGCCACCACACACTATCGGCATCATCAACGCAGCTGTGAACAATAGGATTTTGAATAGTTTATCGTTCATAGATTGAGATGATTATTTCAACAATGCCTCGCCTTTGTAAGTCACACTCTTCAAGTTAGTAAGACTTAATTCCTTAGCCTTAGAAGGTAGTGGAGCATAATGCACATCGGAAGTGATATTCTGGGCACCGTCGGAAAGGATATATTGCAAAAGGTCAAGAGTAGCGATTGCCTGGTCTTTTGTACGATCTGAATAATTCTGCTCTTTGTATACAATAATCCATGTGAAGCAGCTGATTGGATACGCTCCCTGAGCATCTGAATTAGTGATTGATGTACGTGTGTCGGCAGGAATATCACCTGAAGCAGCCGCTGAAATGGATGCCGACGACGGTTCGATCATCTCACCACATCTATTCTGAATCTTTGCGTATGGAATTTTCTGTGCGAATGCATACTCCGAACCTACGTATCCAATTGAATTCTTTGTCTGCGAAACGACTCCTGCCACTCCAGGATTACCTTTTGCTGCCTGACCAGTTGGAAAATTGACAGACTTGCCAGCACCATACTTAGTTGCCCATTCCTGACTTACCTTTGAAAGATAATCTGTGAAGACAAATGTCGTACCCGAACCGTCGGAACGGAAGACTGGGATAATCTCTTCATCTGGAAGAGCGACGTCGGGATTCATCTTAACCAAACGCTCATCATTCCACTTTTTCACCTTTCCACCGAAGATATCAGCCACAAGTTCACCAGAAATATTAAGGTTTGACACTCCTTCAAGATTATATGCCACTACTACGGCTCCCATACAAGTGGGGATATGGATAACTGGATCCATAGTCGCCATTTCATCGGCAGAAAGGAATGCATCACTACCTGCAAAATCCACGATTTTATCGCGTAGATTACGCACTCCACCACCAGAACCTATTCCACCGTAAGCAACAGCATCATTGTGCTGCTCAGCAAACTGCTCAAACACTACATTGTAGAATGGCAATGGAAAGGTTGCACCTGCACCAGAAAGTTTCTGACCTTCACGTTTGTTTGCATCAACTCCATTATTTGTATTTCCTCCACAAGATACCATCGCAAGGGCGAAAACAAAGGATATTACCGAAAGAATTATCTTTTTCATAACTTTTCTAATTTTTAAGTTTAACAAGATTTAGAATCCAAAGAAACAGTTGACGTATGCATAGCAAACATTGTCTGCTTCCTCTTCCTTAGGCATATTCAAACGTACATTGGGAGCAATCTTCACATATTTGCCAAGCTTAACCTGACAACCTAAGATTGCCGCAGACTCGTCTTTAGCTCTGTTCCAATCATTCTTAGAGAACAAATCATCGAAACGTGCGTAGATATTCGTTTTCTTTCCGACTTTGGCGTCTACATAGAAAGACATACCACTCAAGTCGGCATCTTCCTTAAATGAAGAGTTCCAAATACGGTTGTATTCCGTACCGATTGAGAATGCCTCACTCTTGTATCCGACGAAAGCAGCAAAATTGCCAGTTGACTCCTGTCCATCCTCGCTCTTTTGGTTGATTCCTCCATAAACTCTTGCCTGAAGACCTTTGACTGGCTTAATTGTCGCACCAACACCATAGTTCAATCCGTCTTTCTTCTGAAGTTTCTTGTATCCCTCACCATTCACAATGATGGCGTCTGCAGAGAAATGTTCGTTGAAATCGAAGGCAAAAGACAAACCAAGATCGGCACTGCTACCAAACTTATATTCATCCTGGAATGATTTTCTCACATAACGATAACCCCAAAACTTCTCCTGGAACCCAAACTGAGTGGTTGAGATAAGTCCACCAGATAGAGTAAACTTATTGTGGTGCCACTTCACCATAGCATTCTTGATATAGGCGATACGCTGGTAATCATCCACGTCTGATGATTTACCAAAGTCAACCACTCCCTTTATAGAAAGTTCTTTTCCAAACTTACACTCATAGCCAAGATAGCTGCGGTCAAGGTCAAAGCCTCTGTCATCGTTGTGAGTGAAGAATCCGTTGTGGAAATTAGTAAAAACCTGAATGATTGCTTTACCGTTGATCTCTTCGGAAGGTTGTTCACTCTGCGCATTTGCAGTTAAACCAGTGCAAGCAAGTATGCCTGCCAAAATCGTTTTTGTTTTCATCGTCATAAATTTTCTGTTTGACGCTGCAAAATTCGAATCAAAAGATTGCAGGATTATGACAAACTTGTGACGATTATGTTAAAAGGGCAATTATTAATCTTTCTTTCTTAAATAAATCACTGTCTGATACACTCCTCTCGTCGCAGCGTATGAAAGAAAAGCGATCCATAGTACATCGGGGCCTAGTGCTGCCCCCATCGTATTATAGATGGTGAAGAATACCGTCGCGGCTAATAAAAGCGATATACTCATGTGCTTGGATAAGAGTTTGCCGACATAGATGCCATCCCACAAAAAAGCGGCAAACGAGACAAGTGGAATCAACATAGCATAGATTCTCAAATCTTTTGAAGCTTCTCTCACTGAGGCGTCGTCCGTGAGTAGCGAGACTATCGGAGTCAAACCGACTCCATATATAAAGGCAAATAGTATTGCCATAGTGATGCCTATGGTAAATAACCTCTTTATTGTGCGACGTTGTTCGTCAAACTGTCGCGCACCTTCGGTCTTGCCAACAATTGCCTCGCCAGCAAAGGCAAAACCGTCCATGAAGTAACTGAAGAAGGTAAAGAACTGCATGATGCAAGCGTTGACTGCCAAAACCAATTCGCCATAGCCGCTTCCAAAAAGGGTGAAGCAGACGGTCACTGCAATCATACATGCATTGCGAACGAAAATTAGCGAATTGACCTTAAAGAATCCAAGGACTCCATCAAAAGAATGGCTAAAATCGGCGTATTGACCGATCTTTTTGTATGCAGTGAAATAGATATAGGCACAAAAGGCAGTTCCTAAATATTGAGCAACAACTGTTCCCCAGGCAATGCCTTCAATGCCCATTCCAAAGATGAAAACGAATAACGCACTCAACAACACATTAAGAACATTCTCTCCAACTGCAATATACATCGTCGACTTGGTGTTCTGCATGCCTACAAGCCATCCCTTAAAAGTGTAAGTGGCGAGCGACGCCGGAGCTCCCAATAGGCAAATATTGATATATCTCGACGTTAGTTCCTCCGTCTCAGCAGATGCTTCGGAATACCTCAACACTAAATCTATAATCCATCCTTTTATCAGCAGAATTGCAGCTGCTCCAATCATCGCAATCACCAATGCTCTCACCAACACCTGACAACAAACACCTAGTTGACGTGCTCCTAATGCCTGAGCGGTAAGTGCTGTGGTGCTCATACGAAGAAAACCAAAATTCCAGTAAAGCAAACTGATCATAGCAGCACCAAGGCTGACTGCCGCTATATAAGGTGCAGCACCGATGTGTCCTGCTATTGCCATGTCGGCAAAACCAAGCAACGGCACAGTTATATTTGTAGCGATACTCGGAAACGCTATTTTGAAGATCTTGCGGTAGTTATGCATAATCCTATAATTGTAACGAATGCACCCAACACCAAAAGTTCATAGCCGAATTTATAACCGTGCTCGGCCGAAATAGTATCAATAAAATACATGGCTATTGGTGTGACCAAACAAATGACAGGAGTCGCTTTGTCAACGATACCACGTTTTGTGAAGACTCCAAACAGGAATAATCCCAAAATAGGTGCCATAACATAAGACACAATCGTATAAATAATATTCAAAGCTGATGTTTGCGAGTTAGCATTGAAAATCAAAATCACACCCACAAGCATAATTGCCAATATGCCGTGAATAATATAACGCTGTCTGCGCGAAACATCAGATATATTCATATGCATCACATCTGTAAGCAGGCAAGTGGTCATGCCGACAAGTGCCGAATCAGCTGACGAAAAGGATGCAGCAATCATACCAAGTGTAAGGCAGCAAACAGCGACGTCGCCAAACTGATTACAAAACAAAGGTACGATTTCATCGGATTTTTCAGGCAATGTCAAGCCTTGAATGTGAGCAAGGTAGACAAGGGTCGCTCCTAACACAAGAAACATCAGATTTATAGGAGTAAACATCACTCCCGACACCATCATATTTTTCTGGGCTTCTTTAAGATTTCTGCAAGTTAGGTTTTTCTGCATAACCTCTTGGTCCAAACCCGTCATCACAACAACGATAAAGGCTCCGGAAATGAACTGTTTTATAAAATACGATTTGTTGGAGATGGAGTCGAGATCAAAAGTATTGGACAATCCACGTTCAGAGGCAAAGGCAAAAACATCGGTGAAATTGCCATTTACTGCAGAAAAAGCCTCAACTAGCAAAACAATCGTAGTGATAAGCAAGCAAGCTGTCTGGATGCAATCCGTCATCACCACACTTTTAACTCCATTTCGGAAAGTATAGGCAAAAATGACTGCCACCACAATCAGTGTGGCAATCTCAAAACTGATTCCATACTTATTAAATACGAAGCGATGCAATACAAGCATCACCACATAGAGTTTGACTGCGGATGACAACATCTTGTTAATAAGGAACAAAGCGGAAACCGTAGTCCTACTATTTTTTCCAAACCTTTCTTCAAAATAGCTGTAGATCGACACAGTCCCCAACTTATAATAGATAGGCAACAAACACTTTGCCACAATCACATAGCCTAAAATGAAGCCAAGCACCATCTGCATATAGAAGAAAGAGCCTTTCACCACCATTCCAGGCACACTGATCAAGGATATTCCGGAAATGGTAGCTCCTACCATACCAAAAGCCACAGCCGGCCAAGATGAATTCTTGCCGGCTGTGAAAAAGTCTTCGTCGCTTGTCTTTTTCCTATTGGAAACCACAAACAACAGTATCACGTATAGAATAATGCAAATCTCTTGCATCATGTATCTTTATTATCTTTTTGTAGAGACGGTGCGAACACCGTCTCTACATTTATTTCTGATTTTGATCTTTCTGATTCTGCTTCTTCAACTTCTGCTGAGCCTCCATCATCTCCTTCTGCTTACGCTGCATCTCCTCCATACGAGCCATCCATGAACTCTGGCTCTGAGGCTTCTTCTGGTTATCCTTGATCTTCTGAAGAAGTTTCTCCTCATCTACTGTAGCCTTGATGATATAGTTAAGAGCGATTGTAATCAACAATGATACGAAATAGTAGTATGACAGACCAGATGCGTAGTTGTTGAACATGAACAAGAACATTACTGGCATTATGTACATCATGTATTTCATCATTGGCATCTGCTGTGTCGCTCCCGTATCCTGCATCTTCTGGTTAAGATACATGTAGATGATATTTGTAATGGTCATCAACAAACAGAACAAACTCAAGTGATCGCCGATGAATGGAAGATCAGTACCCCACTTAATCAAATCATCGTAAGACGACAAATCATCAGCCCATAGGAAACTCTGGCCACGAAGGTCGATCACAGATGGGAAGAAGTAGTACATAGCTACCAAGAACGGCATCTGAAGCAACATTGGCAAACATCCTCCCATTGGGTTAACTCCTGCACTTGAGTAAAGCTGCATGACCGCCTGCTGACGTTCCATACCCTTATCCTCTGGAATTCGTGCATTGATTTCGTCGATCTGTGGCTTAAGCACACGCATCTTCGCCATTGAAACGTAAGATCCTCTTGTGAATGGGAATACCAAAGTCTTGATAACCAATGTCACCAATAGGATGATCAAACCATAGTTAGTTAGGAACGATGAGAAGAAGTTGAACAACGGAATTGTAATCAATTGGTTTACCCAACGCAAAACACCGCCACCGATCGCAATAATACGGTTAAGCAATACCTCGTCGCCAAGCTTATCGTCGTAATCATAAAGGATATCGTAATCGTTTGGTCCGAAATACAAGTGGAAATCAGCAGTCGCATCTTTGTTTGCATCGAATGGGACATTCATCTTTGCCTTGAATTTCTTCATTGGCACATCCTTCTGCTTTGTCTTGGATATTTCTGAAACCAACTCCGTAGATGTAAACTTGCTATCCTTGCCGACGATGAAAATAGATGAGAAGAACTGATCCTTGAAACCGATCCACTTAACAGGATCTTCAATCTTATCCTCTGCATTCTCCATTTCCGAAAGATAGTCTACACCACCGTCGATCTCCTTATAATATAGCTGAACGTAACGATTCTCGAACTCACGTCCTTTCTCCTTCTGCTCAATCTCCTGATCCCAGTTGATAGTCACCTCTGAAGTCGACTTAAGCTGGTTGCCAATTCCAGTAGCCTTCATCTGGAACGACATCATATACTCGTCTTTTGGCAAAGTGTAGACAAAATCCAATGATCCGCCCTGTGCAGCAGGAAGAGAAAGCGTAAGCGAAGTGTCATTCTTCTCCTTAACTGTGAAACACATCTCCTCTGTAGAGATATTCTTCAATGAAGCCGACTCGAAAGTGACATTGAAACGAGACAACTCACTCTTGTTTAGAACCACTGGTTCTGTACTGTTATATAGGTTATACTTCTTCAAAGTAGCCTTCTCAACAAAACCGCCGACAGTTGAGAAATCGATCTTTACCAAGTCATTCTCTAGCGAAACAGTCTCATTCTTACCGTTTGCCGACGCTGCAAATGCACCATAAAGTTTCTGCAACTCTACATTCTTCGCTGAATCAGACATCATTTCTGTCTCTGTGTAAACAGGTAGCTGTGTGGCTGCGATCGAATCAGCAACTTTTGCCAATGAATCCTGACGCATTTTTTCTGCCTGCTGAGCTTGCATGTAGGCCGCCTCATTCTCGTTGGAAACGTACATCGTCCACATCAACGAAAGACCCAATAGAAGCATCAAAATCAACGAATGGTTTTTATTCTCCATGATTATAAGTAATTGTTATTTTTTCTTTGTTTTTAAAGTAGCATTAATAAATTCACTGAATATCGGATGCACACGCTCAAGAGTCGTGTCATATTCAGGATGGAAGATCATACCGACGTAGAAGTCGCACAATTTACATTCCACCATCTCTGCATATTCGCCTTCGTAGGAAATAGCCGAAACCTTCATTCCTGCAGCCTCCATACGGGCTATATATTCTTTGTTTAATTCAAATCTGTTACGATGTCGACCTATAGCCAAATCGCTCTTATATATCTTCGACGCAATTGTGTCGGGAATAATCTTGAATTCAAATGCACCAAGACGTATTTTTTCCTCTCCTACATTGCCGGCTACGAATAGTTGGTCAATGTTGATGTCGTTCATCTCCATAGAGCCTGCACGTACCATTCCCATCTTTTCACGGGCAAACGCAATTGTCGCACACTGCATTCCTAAACCGATTCCTAACAACGGAACATTCTTACGAAGCGCATACCTTGATGCAGCGATCTTACCTTCATAACCTCTCTCTCCGAAACCGGGAGCGATGATTATGCCGTCGACCCTGCCAAACATATCTTCAGAAATAGCATCATCAACTGTCTCGGCTTTGATCAAAGTAAGTTCAAGACGACGGTTGGCAGCCGAACTTGCCAGAGTCAAACTTTCAATAATAGATCTGTATGCATCCGGACGGTCGGTATATTTGCCGACTAAAGCTATTCTTAACGCTGGGCGAGTAGAATTAAGAGCCTCGACAAGATTGCTAAATCCTTCAAGACGTATTTCTTTGTTTGGCACATCCATGCCAAATAACTTGAAGATGCGAGGCACGATGCCGGCTTTGTTCATATTGATTGCCAACTCGTACGGATATTTCACATCTATCGACTCAAACACGTTCTCCTTCTTGATATTACAGAAAAGCGCCACCTTGTCCTTCATGTCACGCTCAAGAGAATGTTCGCTTCTCAACACAAGCATGTCGGGCTGCACACCTTCCGACAACAGTTCATGAACGGAATGTTGAGTCGGCTTTGTCTTTAGCTCTCCAGCAGCACGTAGATATGGCACGTAGGTATAGTGGATAGAAAGGCATTTGCCCTCTTCCTCGCACATCATCTGTCGCTGAGCCTCAACAAAAGGAAGCGACTCGATGTCGCCGACCGTACCGCCAATCTGCACGACCACAAAATCCTTTCCTTTAGCTACAGCCTTGATTCTACGCTTGATTTCATCTGTAATATGAGGAATGACCTGGACAGTCTTTCCAAGATAGTCGCCGCGTCGCTCCTTCTGAATAACCGACTTGAAGATTTTTCCGGAAGTGATGCAATTATCGGCTGACATATTCTGATCTAGGAATCTATGGTACACACCGACACTCATGTCTGTCTGTGCACCATCAAGAGTGACGAAACATTCGCCATGTTCTACTGGCGACATTCGTCCCGAATCCACATTGATATACGGATCCAGTTTGATAACGTTCACTTTTTTTCCACTCTCCTTTAGAAGCATAGCAATAGAGGCGACAGCCAAACTTGTACCAAGTGAAGAGCTGACACCTGAAGTGACGAATATGTATCTTGCGTTATCCAATTTTAAACCTAAATGTCCGATTTATGGAATTTACTGCAAAAATAAGAATAAAATGCGAAATGTAAAATTAAATTAGGAATGCAAACGAGAAATACGAAATAACATTTAGAACTCACTATTCTCCGACTCCTCGTCCTGAAGAAGTTCACGCATTTCGTTGAATGCCTTTTCAAGCTTTGACATCTCCTTAGAAAGGAAAACATAGAACTCTCTCCAGTCGTCACGACGGTGGATATCCAACTCTGGTTTATGCTTGTAGATTCGGCTGACAGGTGTGCCACACTCTTTTATGAAATTATCCTGCCAAACCGGCTCATCGAAGTATTCCTCGATCACAACCTTATACTGCTTCAACAGTTCCCACTTCTCCGCACGTTTGTTGGGATTTCTGTGGTTTAGTTCAAGAATCACGTATGCGCCGTCTCTTCCGGCACCGAATTTCATCTCGACACCCTTGATCTTGGTATTATAGAGAATCCATTTCTTATGCTTGTACTTGAAACGAGGGAGTTTGGCGCAAAACTCGTCAAACCCATTCCAGAAATCTCTTTTAAGCTCTTTAACTTCTTCTCTTGAATACATAAGCTACTTATTATCGTCAAAAATATTAAGCAATAGGATTCTCATTTCATCGTTAGGCTCAGCCTTACGCAAAAGAACGAATTTTCCTTCGTTATCCATCAGATAGTATGACGGAATTGCACGTGCATTATACACTTTTCTCAACACATCAGATTCCGGTGCTATCCAAACCTGCATCTTGCCAGACAAGCCTCTTGTGATCTTCTCCACATTCTCCTTTTCATCGTAGACGAAGATATTCACCACCTGAAGCTGGCCCTCAAATGTCTGCTGGAAACGGTCGAGAATCTTTAGATCCTTCTCCGTCTTCATTAGGCGTGAATTACATACATTTAGATAGATATACTTGCCTAAAAACTCTGTCAATTCGTGTTTTTTACCATTTAAATCATGTCCAACCAAATTTGGAGCACCATCTCCAACAAGCGTTGATCCGACAGTGGCTGCCACATTCAGAGCCAGCTCCTTATTCTCAGCCATCGTCAAAGCGGCTGAAAGATTGTGAAGCATCTTCACCACAATTCTATTATCGAATATACCGGCAGCGGCCAAGTCGCCGACAACCTTAATGGCTGCCAACTCCTTCAACTCCGTATCTGTCATCTTGAATGCTTCCTGAAGATGCATTAGAAGCATCTTGGCATTGGTGGTCTCAACAATCTTCTTGAACACGTAGAAATCTTCGCTTCCCACTGTATTCGGAATCATATTATAGAACACATTGTTGAACAGATCCCAGAATGCAGGATTAGTTCTGTCGACACCTATCTTTGCAAATTCAGAGTAGACTGCACCCATCTGGACAGGATCGGAGAACTGAGCCTTAAGCAACAAGCAACGGTAGTCCTTATAGTTTCTCTGGAATTTTGAATTCATGTCGCTGAAGATGCGATTCAACTCCTTAACCGAATACTGCACCGTATCCATGTCGCCTTTACTCGCGAGCGACTTCATGGTAAAGAAATCATACGCGTCTTCAAACTGAAGGATCTTCATATTTACCCCGTTTTTATCGGGATTTTTTATAAAGAAAAGATATTCGTTCGGTTCAAAATATGGCTGTAATTTTTCCGAAAGCGTTCTCACTCTCTTATTGGGAATCTCAACCTCATATTTCTTTCCTGGTTCAACATACATATATCCACGCTGAGCATCACCTGGAAGAAACAACTGGCATTCATCCGTAAGATCGAATTCAAATTTGAACTCACCGTCTTTGTCGACTTTTGCCGTAGCCACAGATTCAGAACCGTTAAGGATTTTTTCTGTATAACGTTTCAATTCCAGCGTCTCACCAGCATAGGACTCATTTTTTCCGGACACAACAATCTTTGCCGCATGAGTAGGACAAACACACAGCACCGACAAAATAAAACCTAATGTACACTTAATTTTTACCAAATGTTCTTGCATCTTCATATACTGGTTACACGCCAAAGACATGATTTTTTGCAAAAGTAATAAATCTTTTTGCTCTACAATTTTGCAGAAGAGATAAATTAAACTAATTTTGAAATCAATTGGTAAATCATGTACTCAAAAGATAGGGAAATGGCAATTACTTACGACAAGGAACATTCTAAGATCAAAATGCCCAAGATCAAGAAAAGAAACGTCTCGGCATGGATCAAAAAAGTAGCGGAACTCCACGGGAAAAAAGTTGGGGATTTGTCGTATTTATTTTGCTCCGACGACCATATACTAGAGGTGAACAAGGAGTTTCTCCAGCATGATTACTACACAGACATTATCACATTCGACTACACTGAAGATGACGTTATCTCAGGCGATATGGTAATCAGCGTCGACACAATCGAAACAAATGCCGAAAAATTTGCAACGTCTTTTGAATCTGAGTTTTTCAGAGTCGTCATCCATGGCGTTCTGCATCTATGCGGCATCAACGATAAGGGTCCGGGCGAAAGAGAGATCATGGAGCAGCATGAGAACGAAGCTCTTGAAGTGGCAAAATCATTTGAACTGGTATAATCAAGGAGAAATAAAGAAAGATGACGCTTGAAGCCATATATACAGCAATATTATCCGGCACAGCATTTGTCTCTATAGGTTTGGCGACAACCCTATACCGTACGGATATTGTGGCAGACACTGTACCCTTCAAGATTCTGAAGAGATCCAAGATTCTTGCAGGAAATATTGCAATGGTCACAGCTCTGCTTAGCGTTATCCTTCTGCATGGAGATTCTGACGAAGGAAGGTCTGTCGGCTTGATATGTGTGATGATGAGTGCGTTCTACACCATGGGTATCATGTGGTGTTGGATGGTGATTCCGTTGATTGCTCCCGACTTTCTTACTAAAGAAAAGGTGATTAGGGATATTGTGATATTTGCAGTCACCGTGATATCTGCAAATGTCATCACAACCTTGTTCGACATCAAAAATCCGGCAATCTGCCTTTTGTTTGCCGGAGTATTCCTTACTCACTGCGGAAGTTGGGTAATCACATTCGGCAAGCTCTACCGCAGAGCAATGTTCAACCTTGAGGAAAACTACTCGGATTATATCTTCCTTTATATCGACTGGACATACGACGCATCATTGGCCATCATCGTATTCACATTGAGTGGCGTATTGCTTTGTTATGCCGACAAAATCACCATCGCTGTATTCTTCCTTTTTGCAGCTTTAGCATACTGCTACGTCGTACAGTCGTTGAATAGATATCAGATTCATGCCGAGCGTCTGTATTTAGGTTTGAAAAGGAGCGAGGAAGAGACTAAGACAAAATCTTCCGATGAAAACAGCAAAAAAGAGACCAAATCAGAGATAGGCCAAACTATTTCTCAGCCTACTGCAGATTATAAGGATTCTGACGACAAAAAGGCACTTGACGAAGAGTCGCCTATCGGACAGAGAATGAGAAAGTGGATTGAGGAAGAGGGGTATCTTCAGCCTGGTCTTACTCTTAACGATATCGCGGATAAGATCGGTACAAACCGCACATACGTGTCAAGATTTATCAATACTACTTATAACAGTACTTTCTTTGAATTCATCGCCAATTTAAGAATTGAAAAGATTAAAGCACTGCTAACAGCTGATCCGGATTCAGAATTGGAATACCTTTCAAGTGCATGCGGATTCTCAAGCAGCAGCCACATGAGCAGTACATTTAAAAAGATTACTGGCGAGACTCCGTTGGAATTCAGAAGCAAGATCAAGAGATCCCGTGGAGAAGATTAATGCGAATTGGTTGACGATACAGCTCCCGAAAATGATGTAATCAACGGCATTATAGAAGATGCCGACTTTTCAGGAGCCCTTTTATCATCAATCTTCAATTTATTTGAATCTTACTTTATAAGTAAATGCTGTTTTTGAAGTGGTGATCTTCACAAGATACATTCCAGTCGAAACGTTAGTTGGGATCAAAACAGAACCCTTTTCGTCCGTTAGATAGTTAAGTTCGACGTTACCGGCTAAAGAAATGACTTCAATATTTGATTTCTTTCCTTCAAGATTACTAACAATCAGACACTTTCCTTCAACGTTCACCTGAGGCACTCTAAACTTGCTGTTTACTAAATCAACACGTGTTGCGGAAGAATCGTTGCTAGGGACGTCAATATTGCTATCTGCATAGATAGGAGCCAATGCTTCAGCCCAAAGGTGATGCATAGCCTGTCCACCACCCGTTTCTCCATTCGGATGGACACCATCTCCTGTGCTCAACAACTCCTGATGTTCCAAAAAGTATGAATAGAAATCAGGTCCCTGATAAAGTCCGTTGATATCTGTAAGATCATCGATTGCATCTAAATATTTCTGGTTAACCTGCCAACCCGCAATTGATTCGTTTGTTGCAATAATGCGAGCCAAAACAGGTTCAATCCCATGAGCTTTAGCCGAATCAATGATTGTCTGCATATTGTTGATGTAGTTGTCAAGGTTCCAATCTCCTCCTCCCCAAGCATCGTTTGTTCCCATTTCTATAGCCCAGTATTTTACGTTACCAGCGTATTTAAGATAGTCGTTGATATGGGCTACAACTTCTGTACTGTTGATACATCCGATACCACCACGCAACATCATAGGATCGAACTCTGGGAAACGGGCATGGATAAGATCGGCAGTAGTAGTATCCGTCTCTTGCTGTTTTAGGCCCATCTGGCTGATACTTGTTCCCATAAAAAACCAGGTATCTGTACCGCCGTCACTTATGTCGTGAGCCTCAACTTCAAGAATCTGTCCGACCTCATTTTCACTTGAGATTCTAAACCACGACTGGCCTTCAAACTCTATCTCTACAGCACGAGACATTACAGGATTATCCTCAACCTCTGCAGCGACTGTCCAATCACCATCCATGCCATCTGTCGAGTTGGCGGATGTCAATATTTTGAATGTCTTAAGAGGCGTTCCGTTGTGGCCGCAATTATTTGTGAAATCAGTCGCCCATGCACAATCTCCATAAGATTCCCACGAAATAAGCAGACGTTTAGCTCCTTCGCCCACGTTAATAGCCATCTCTTTGGAAGTACACTGTTTCCAATTTGTAAGTGATCCATCGGTGATGTAATGGTTGTCACCACCACTAGTTTTTACAGTTGCCCCTCTTGTAAGCAACTTGTTTGGCGTTATAGCATGTACGTTAGGCAATGCCACGGATAACGCCGCCATTGCGATAATTCTTTTAATCATTTATGTGTGTCTAATTGAGTAATATTCTTCTGCAAAAATACTGAATCAGAATCGTACCACAACAATTCTGACTATTATATTGTCGTTATTCTCCAAAATCTATCGGTTGCTGACAAGGCAACAAAGTGAATGATTTTCTATGGTATGGCGACGGGCCAAACTGTGCGATTGCTTCACGATGCGCCTTAGTAGGATAACCTTTGTTTTTTGCCCAACCATACATAGGATACTCCTCTGCAATTTTCATCATATAGTCGTCACGATATGTCTTTGCCAGGATCGACGCAGCTGCGATCGACAGATATTTGCCGTCACCGCCTACAACCGTATGGTGAGGAATATTCTTATACGGACGGAACTTATTGCCGTCGACAATGATATGCTGCGGCTCTATTCCAAGGGCTTCGATTGCACGATGCATAGACATTATCGAGCATTGCAGGATATTATACTTGTCAATCTCCTCCGGAGTACAGATTCCCAACGCCCACGCAATAGCCTTTTCCTCGATTATGGGACGCAGTTTATAGCGCTGCTTCTCCGTAAGCTGCTTGGAATCATTAAGTTCGTCAAGCTTGAAATCTTCAGGCAGAATCACTGCCGCTGCATATACCGGTCCAGCCAACGGACCGCGTCCGGCTTCATCGGTTCCAACCTCGACAACTCCATCGAGCATGTGATGCAAAAGTGGCAAATGTTCCTTCATATCCGTGTTATTTGAAATCAATAGATGTAAGCGTACTCTGTATCAAATTCTGGATTCTGTCCTTTTCACCTACAATCCAAACCACATCACCAACGTAGAATCTTGTGTGGATTCCCGGCGACATCGTAGTCTCGCCTTCATGCTCGATTCCTACGACCAAACACTTGGCATTATCTCTGATTCCAGATTCCAAAATACTCTTTCCTGCCAATTCCGAACCTTCCTTAATAATCACCTGCTCCACGCTAACCTCTTTCTTCTGCATGTTAGCGTTGAATTCTGGTCTACCGAATATCTTGGCTACAGCTGTCAACTGATCATCGGTACCGAGTACAAGGACCTTGTCGCAAGGTAAAATCTTCTCCTTTCCACCGGGGATATTGATTCTCACCTCACCACGGATAATAGAAACGACGTGTACTCCGCACACCTGACGCAGATTAAGTTCAATCAACGTTTTGTCGCAACACTCTGCATTAGCGTCGACAACAAAATCAGCCAAATGGAGATCATGAGTCGACAAACTCTTCGATAGGACAGCGCTTTCAAAAACAGGAGCTTTCTCCTCCATATTCTTGCGCATCTCTATCTCACGGATATTAAGATTGTAGAAAAACTTGCGTTCGATCTTGATCGACCAATATTTGATGGCTCGTGACCTGAATATCAAGAATACAATTCCCATCGCCAGGAAGATCGAAATTCGCGGCGAGTCATTAAGTATACCATGACGAATCAACGAAGCGATAATAGTGATACCGACTACCACTCTAAGCAATGTCAAGCCGACCAACGGAGCCCAGTTGCTACGATTTACCGAAAACAGATACTTATACTCCGCAGAATGGTTTTTCTTAGCCATAATCGCACGTATGAACGGCGACACCAGCAATACACTTGCCACCGTCATCACAACATTTATCCAAATGCCTCCGGGAAGTACAGCAATTGTCGGGAAGATGTACGTGATGAACACCAGCACGACGGCCATACTCACAGCACCGTAAATACCGACAATCTCAAGAATCTGAGTCAGGAAGTTTTTCCAGACTGCCATGACACCCTCGACCTCCTTCCTGGTCTGTGTGCGCTCGATCATAGCTCTATATTTCTCAGGCAACTTCACATTCAACCATTCCACCACTGGAATCGCCGACTTCATCATGAACGGAGTGATGAATATCGTCACAACAGACACAGCTACGATGATCGGATAAAGGAACTCATCACAAAGGTTCAATTGAGTACCCAACAAAGCAACGATGAATGCGAACTCTCCAACCTGCGTAAGGCTGAATCCACACTGTATGGCGCTTCGAAGAGTCGCTCCAGAGAAAAGGACACCCGAAGTACCCAAGCAAACCTGACCGACGATAACTGCCATTGAGATAGCAATTATTTCTTTCCAATACTCTACAAGGATAGACGGATCAATCATCATACCCACCGAAACGAAGAATACCGCACCAAAGAAATCCTTGATCGGAGTCATCACCTTAGTGATCTTCTCTGCCTCAATAGTCTCAGCAAGTATAGATCCCATCACAAAAGCACCGAATTCCTCACTGAAACCGACTGCTGATGCGAAATATACCATGCCGAGGCACAATCCCGTCGACACGATAAGAAGAGTCTCATCGTTTAGGAATTTCTTTGCTCTATTAAGTATGGAAGGGATAAAAAAGATTCCGAATACAAGCCAAATGATAAGGAAGAAGATCAAACGGAAAATAGCGAAGAAAAGATCAGTTCCTTCAAACTCCTGTCCTGCGGCGATAGTGGGAAGCAACACCATTATCATGATAGCTGCCAAATCCTCAAAAATCAAAACGCCAAGCACCACGCTCGTGAAACGATGATTGCGAAGGTCCAGATCGTCGAGAGCCTTTAGGATAATTGTTGTGGAACTCATACAGATCATACATCCAAGCATAGCGCTGTTGGATGTCGACCATCCTAATATCTTTCCTACTGCCAATCCCACCAGTATCATACCTGGAATAATGATGACGGATGCCGACAAAGCGCTTTTGCCGACTTTAGCCACCTTGCGGAAACTGAATTCCAAGCCCAGTGCAAATAGCAGGAAAATGACACCTATTTTCGCCCAAACTTCTACATCCGCATCACCGATGATGTCAGGAGCAAAGACGAACTGCTTGCTGACCAAAAAACCAGCGACGATATAGCCAAGAATGATCGGCTGCTTCAACCACTTGAAGATAAGCGTCGAAATACTAGCCACGATCATTATGAGTGCCAAATCGGTTATGATAGTAGGAATACCCATGTTTTTAATCCCCAAAAACTCTATTTAAGTACAAAAATAAGGTTTT
The DNA here is from genome assembly GCA_045629285.1 of Paludibacteraceae bacterium. Classification (GTDB taxonomy): domain Bacteria; phylum Bacteroidota; class Bacteroidia; order Bacteroidales; family Paludibacteraceae; genus UBA1723. The sequence continues at coordinate 22,633 of JAZQQY010000005.1, forward strand.
TTACCTTATGAATACTATTAAAGTTTGTTAATATGTCGAAATGTTAAATTTAAAACTTTACTTTTGATTAAAACTTTTAAGGCGTAATGAGAAAAAGTCTCGGAATAGTGTGTTTGATAGGTATCATGGTGATCGCTTTCGTAGGACTACTTGTGCTCCAGTCGTCGTACATCAAGATGACTGCGGACATGAGAGAGGAGCAGTTCAACGAGAACGTTCGTTTGTGCCTTTTCCAAATTTCACGTATCCTTGAGGAGGAAGAGACAACACGATTCATGGCTGAAAACATCGAGTCGGAATTGCGTGAACGAGACACCAGTGGAATCAACTTATTTTCCAGAGACCAGGAAAAATTGCAAGCGATCATTAAATTCAACGAATTTAACGCAAACGGAGATGAAAGTTGCATTCGTGTAAAGCCGAAAGTGTATCTTTCGACAATGAGCGGAAAAAACTCGATACAAGGCACATCACATTTGCTTCAAAAGAAACTGAGAGACAGATTCAACCAAGAGCGACAGTTTCTCGACAATGTGTTGCTTCGTCTGTTGGGAGAGAACTACTCACGCCATATCTCGGAACGAATCGACTTCAACCACATGATTGAGTTGATGGACAAAGAGATGCAACAGCGTGGTCTTGACCTTCCTCATTTCGCAGCGGTCTATTCTAGCGACGGCATCGAGGTGTTCAGTTCAAACGGTTACAAAGAGGATAATTCCGACAACACATACACGCAGGCACTATTCGTGAACGACCCGTTTCCTACCGGCAACTACATGAAGGTCTATTTCCCGACAAGAAACAAGTACGTCTACAACACGATCAGGCTTGTGTTGCCGACAACTGTCATCTTCTTTCTTCTATTGCTTACGTTCATCACTTCTCTTGTCATGATTTCAAGAGAGAAGAGATTGACACAGATGCGTACCGACTTCATGAACAACATGACACACGAGTTGAAAACACCGGTCTCATCAATCTCTTTGGCATCACAGATGTTGAACGACGAAAGTGTACCGAAGACACCGCGTATGCTTGCCCATCTTGGCAAGACCATCAACGATGAGACACAGCGTCTGACACAACAGATCGAGAAGGTGTTGCAGATGTCGATTTTGGAGAAGGAAAGTTCTGCGCTTAAGCTTAAGGAGATTGACGTCAACGAACTGATAGTAAAAGTGACGTCAAACTTCTTGATTAAGGTACAGGATAAAGGCGGTGACATCGAGACGACACTTGACGCCGATTATCCGTTTGTGTTGGCAGACGAAGTGCATTTCACGAACATCATCTACAATCTGATGGACAATGCACTCAAATATACAGAGGCAGTACCACACCTTGAGGTAAACACAGCTGAAGATGCAAGTAACGTCATCATCACAGTGAAAGATAACGGTATCGGTATCAAACCGGAAGATAAGGAGAAGATTTTCGACAAATTCTTCCGTGTATCGACAGGTAATGTACACAATGTAAAGGGGTTCGGTCTTGGTTTGGCATACGTGAAAAAGGTAGTTTCCGACCACAAGGGAACAATTACCTGCGACAGTGAATTCGGAGTTGGAACAACATTCACAATCCGAATACCGAAGACTGATGACAATAGAAAAAAAAGTATTAACGTAATAGATTACGATTATGAACGACAAGAAAAACAGCACTAGAATTCTTCTTTGTGAAGATGATGAGAACCTTGGCTTGCTTCTTTGCGAATACTTGGAGGCAAAGGGTTATGAGGTGGTTTTGAAGAAAGACGGTGCCGCTGGCTACCAGACATTCTCAGAGCAGTACTTTGATATCTGTGTACTTGACGTGATGATGCCTATCAAGGATGGATTCACAATGGCCAAGGAGATCAGAACTACAAACACTACAGTGCCAATTATCTTCCTTACAGCAAAGACATTGAAGGAGGACATCTTGGAGGGATTCCATATCGGTGCCGACGACTATATCACAAAGCCATTCAGCATGGAGGAGCTTCTTCTTCGTATTGAGGCAGTATTGCGCCGTGCAGGAGCAAAGCGTCCTACAGAAGATGCCACATACAAGTTTGGAAAGTTCATCTTCGATACCAACAAGCAGATTCTTACAATCAACGGTGTAGAAGACAAGTTGACTACAAAAGAGAGCGACTTGCTTGCACTTCTTTGCGCAAACTCAAATGAAATTTTGGAACGTAACATGGCATTGAAGACAATCTGGGAGGAAGACAGCTACTTCAACGCAAGAAGCATGGACGTTTACATCACTAAGTTGAGAAAACGTTTGAAGGATGATCCTGAAGTGGAGATTATCAATGTCCACGGAAAAGGATATAAACTTGTATACCCACAGAACGACTAACATTTGATAGCCAAATATTCTGAAAAAGACGGTGGAAACGCCGTCTTTTCAGGTTTTTAATAATTGATACAGGAGAATACTACACACAGGTGGAATACGTTCTTTTGATATTATGTGCGTGTGGAGCAGGATTCGTACAGCGCACAGCAGGGTTCGGTTTTGGAATTTTTCTGATACCGTTGCTTCTCCTTTTAGGAGTAATGGGTGGGGAATACAAGTTGATCGTGTCATTATCTTCAATGATGGCTGCAACATTAAGTTTGATAACAGTTTGGGAACTTCGTAAGTCACTTAATTGGCGTTTCATCTGGCCCCTTCTGATCGTATTCATCCCGACAAGCGCAATCTTCACATTCGTGATGTTAGGCACAGACGCATCATGGCTCAAATTTATCCTAGGAATAACGCTTATTCTATTATCAATCTATTTCACTTTTTTCAAGAAAGAAGGAATCAAGATCAAGCCGAACTGGTTTAACACAATCGGTCTGGGCAGTATAAGCGGATTGATGGGTGGATTGTTCTCCATGCAGGGACCTCCCGTCGTCTACTATTATCTTTCCACTCAAGAGACGAAAGAAGGGTATATGGCTCAAACGCAGTGTTTCTTTCTTCTAGGCAATCTTTGGATGACGTTTTTGCGAGCAGGAGAAGGTGTAATCACAACACAAATCGGCAAATGCTACCTTATCGCCATCACAGGATGTCTCTTGGGAATGTGGATAGGTTCACACGTTTACAACAGGATGAATAAAGATTTGCTTCTTAAAGTGATTTATATCTTTTTGGCATACAGCGGTGTGAGTATGATTATAAGCTGATAGTTGGATAATAGAAATTGAAAAACTATTTTTGCACAAATAATAGGGAAACACGACAAAATTGTAGAGATGCAAAAGGCGTTGTCCGTAATATACGTTAACTACAATACAGCCGACCAAATATTGGATTCGGTGGAGAGTTTGCGTCAATATACTAAAGGCATAGATTATGAAATCATAGTTGCCGACAATAATTCCCAAAACGACGAAAATCTTCAGAAGCTAATTGACGACAAAGGAATTAAGGTAGTAAGACTTGACGACAACTACGGATTCGGAAAGGCTAACAATGCCGGGGTAAAAGAGAGTACGGGAGAATATATCTTTCTTTTTAATCCCGACACTAAATGTCATGACAATTCCATCTCCATTTTGCTTGAAAAAATTAAAACAGACCAAACGATCGGCGTCATCGGGCCGAACATCATAAACGCAGAAGCAAACCCTAGCCACGCATTCAGACGAGCCGGCGACGGAATCATGACCGAGCTTAACTTCGCATTGTTCGGATTGCCATACAAACTGATCTATGGCAACAACTTTGAATTCAACCATACGACAAAGCAAATGGATGTGGCTTACGTATGTGGAGCGGCAATGCTGATGAAGCGAGAAACCTTTGAAAAAGTCGGTGGATTCGACGAAAATTTCTTCATGTACTATGAAGATCAGGATCTTTGCAACAGAATCAAGAAGACCGGATCAAGAATCGTCAACGAGCCATCAGCTGTAATACAACATTTGGAAGGCACAAGCATCAGCGTCAATTCAAGAAGGGAGAATTTCATCATGCAAAGCAGAAAGAAATATTTCTTGAAAACGATGCCCGAATGGCACTTCCGAGTTGCAAACGTCTTGACAAAAAGTCTCCTTTTAATCGGAGAAACAGCATACAAATTATGTGGCAAAAAAGAGTTGGCAGAAAAATACTCCTGCCGCAGAAAACTGATTACGAAATATGAATAAGACTCTATACATAAACGGTCTTTTTCTAGCACAGAAAGCAACCGGAGTACAAGTCGTATCCTATGAGATGTGTCAAGCATTGCATAAGATAGGATGGCATGTCGTATGCTTCATGCCGGATGTAGAGATAGAAGAAGGTTATGAACCGGATTTTGAGGTTGTGAAGTTAGCTGGCCACACAGGACACCTTTGGGAACAGACAACGTTGCGTCGTCACCTGAAGAAAATCGGAAGTCCGCTTTTCATCAATCTATTCGGACTCGGCGTTGTTGGCTATAAAAACCAGATCGTGACCGTACATGACATCGCATACAGCGTGAACAAAGAATGGTTCAGTTTCAGCTACCGCACATGCTACAGTCTCCTACTCCCCATCCTCACTCGCCAATCAAGACTTGTGTTTACAGTAAGTGAGTTTTCAAAACGAGAAATTGTCAAAGAATTCTCCATTTCACCGGAGAAAATATTTGTCTTCTCACCCGCACCGAAGACACGTCCGCAAACAGACACAGAAGCTGGTGTCGAGGGCAAATACGTGATTGCAGTGTCGAGCATGGATCCACGAAAGAACTTCAAGACACTGGTGGAAGCCTACGCAAAACGCCCGGACGATGGAGTGAAGCTGATCGTCGTAGGTGGTGCTGCAAAAATCTATGGTGAGTCGAACATCAACAATACAGACAAAAGAATCGAGTTCCTTGGCAGAGTGTCAGACGAACGACTTGAGGCTCTTTACAGAAATGCATCGCTATATGTCTGCACGTCACTTTACGAAGGTTTCGGCATACCAGCGCTTGAAGCAATGCAATACGGTTGTCCGGTTGCAGTGAGCGACATAGAAGTTTTCCATGAAGTTTTAGGCGACAATGCCGTTTTCTTCAATCCTACAGACACAACAGACATTGCAGATAAAATATCCATAGCTTTATCTAAAAAATACGATGAAAACGACAGAAATGCATTGATAGCGCATTCAAAAAAATATAACATGGATTTCTCTGCAAAAAAGCTATCCAAGAAATTGGAAACACTTTTTTAGAAAAGTGTCGAAAGACATCTTTTTTTGGAATAAAAGTACTACTTTTGTCATGGCTTTATAAAATGTGGAGTAATTTTTTAGCGCGAAAATGACATCTGGAAAAGTGAACCTCTTCAGGACTATGGATAATAGGGTAACAGCTACGGCTCAAGCTCTGTCGTCACATTTTCGTACATATACCAGACTTTCAGTCAAAAAAGTATTTTCCACAACCATATTCGCATTGTTGTTGACTACAACGTCGTGTAACAATAGCAACCCCGTAATTGAGACTGTCAACACAAACGACACACTAGCCACTGACACAGTCAAACGTTTCGAACGCGTCCATCAAACAGTCTACGGAATAGATGTAGATTCATTGGACCATGAAAAATACTCAATGAAGCGTGGTGAAAATCTGTCGGACATACTCACTAGATTCAATGTTGACCGCAAGCGAGTTGCTAAATGTGAATCTGAAATCAGTAAAGTGTTCGACATAAGAAAGCTAAGAGCAGGCAACAACTATTGTGTCATTACCGAACAAGACTCTCTACACACATTACGTCACTTGGTTTACGAGATCAGCCCGGTCGAGTACTTTGTTTTGTCGATAAACGGTGACGATATCACGTCGACAAAAAACAAGCATAAAGTCGTAGAGAAAGAAAGAGTTGCAGAAGGTGTAATCGAGACATCACTATGGAATGCGGTAGTAGGCCAGGGATTGCAATGGGAATTGGCAATGAAGCTGTCCGACATCTACGCATGGAACATTGACTTCTTTGGACTTCAAAAGGGAGACATGTTCAGGACGAAATATACTGAACGATGGGTAGACACGACATTTGTAGGAATCGATTCCATCAAATGTGCAATGTTCTATCATGACAACCGTGAATATCACGCGATTCCGTTTGACATCGACGGCAAAACTGAATATTTCGACAATGACGGCAACAGTCTGCGCAAAGCCTTTCTGAAGGCTCCGTTGAAATATTCACGCATCAGTTCAAAATTCACTCATTCACGATTCCATCCGGTATTGAAAATTCGCCGCCCACACCACGGAGTCGACTATGCGGCTCCTAAAGGAACGCCAGTAATGAGCATCGGTGACGGAAAGGTTGTCGCAAAAGGTTGGGACAAGAAAGGTGGAGGAAATTACGTCAGAATCCAACACAACTCAATCTATAGTACCGTTTACATGCATTTAAGTGGATTCGCTAAAGGTATCTCCCTAGGCAGTACAGTCAGACAGAGCGACTTAATCGGATATGTGGGCAGTACAGGCACAGCAACTGGACCTCATCTTGATTTTAGAGTATACAAGAACGGCCATCCGGTAGATCCTTTGAAATTGGAAAGTCCGTCGGTTGAACCTGTTCCAGCTGACAGTATGCCGAAATTCATAGTCAGAAGAGACTCTTTGTTGAGAGATTTAAGAGTAGATTAAAGAAATGAACTTTAGTATTGACATATTGAAAAACGACGAAAGATTCGGAAAACTAGATCAAATACTTGATCTTCTTTTTTGCATCTCATCCGTTATTTTCGCTTTTGCAATACCATTTCAAATAAAGTTTACTCCCTGGATTGCCCACTGGTTTTCTGCAGTACTAATATTCAAGGCATACTACCTACTTAGAGGCAAAGAAAAACTCATTTCCATCGACCTGAAAAATTCCATTGCAATTCTTTCATTGGGATTATTCGGACTTTGGTCAATCGCCAGTACACACTGGAGTTTGGAGCCAGAACATACCTACAGAATGGCAATCACATGGTTGGCAGCTTTGCTAATCATTCCCAACATCTATATCTTTTCATGTAAAAGGGCCCCCATCACATTGATGCTTAAGGCATACACCTTAGGCTGTACCGCACTGATTTTTTACATATTCAACGACTTGACTGAAAATGCACTAAATGGTAATGTCTGCTACTATATGAATCCTAGACAAACCATAATGAATCATATTGCGTCTATTTCCTACCACCATATTTACCTTGGATTCATTATCTCTATATCTATTTTTATCTCTCTTAATTTCCTTTTTGATAAAGGAACAAAAAAATTTGAGAAAACCTACTACGTAATTCATCTGGTGTCTGCACTGTTATTACTTACAATAGACAACTCCAGAATAATTTTTATCGCTCTATTCATAAATACATTAATTTTTGCTTTAAGCAGAATTCGTAAAAACTGGAAAATAATATTTTCGATTATTGGATTATTTGCTTTAATCGTCGTCATATTCAGTATTTTACCAACAAGAACAAGCGAAACCATATCAAGAATCATATCAAGTGGAGAGGTAAATGATCCAAGGTTTTTTATTTGGAAAGCACTTATTCCTGGAATAAAAGACGTCCCTTTCCTAGGCTATGGCTACCAAGCAACCACAAGTATCTATACAGGCTTATATAGAAATGCGGGATGTTGGTTTGCTGAAAATTTTCACTACATATCACATAACCAATTTATAGAATCATATTACAATCTTGGAATTGTCGGTTTGATTCTATCAGTTTTGATTCCTATCGGATTTTGTTTGATAGTCAAAACAGATAAATCTATCATCAGCATAGGAACGCTCGTTTTGCTTATTATTTCAATGATATTTGATGTTCCATTTTTTCACTGCCTAGTAGCCCCATTGGTTATATCATGGTTGGCTTTCTGCTATTCAGGCAAAAAGGATATGGAAGTTAAAATACCATCACAGTTTTACTTAATAACATCTATCGTAGCTGCAGGAATTTCTATTGTCATCTCTATTAACTTATACAATTGCATGAAGAAATACTCCACTCATCAAGAAGTTGAGATATCTAACTTCAGCCAACGTAAATACACTAAAAAATCACTCAAAGAACATAAAATCAAAGACGAAAATGTATTTTTGATTTTTGCAGGCTTAAAAGGAGAAATGATAGATGAACACCCTGATAATATAACAGATAAAAGATACATTGCACACACAAGATGCTGTGACTCTCTTGTATGTAATTTTGATTATTATATTTCCGAAGAATATGAGGCAAACTCTATTGAAATATATATAGAAGGAACCAAAAACAGCAAGAGCCTTGATCTTAACAATAAGAATCAATGGGTCTCTGATAGCCTTATAATTCTTCCTCCTGTATCATATATTTCAACTACTGACAGTTTGACTTCAATTTACTACAAGTATGAAATTGATAAAGCTTTGGTTCTCAGTGCTATAACTAGTAGAAATAGTGCAAATACAGGTTACGCTATCTTCCGAAACATCACGTTTGATAAACCAAAGCATCAAAATTAAAATATCCGAAGTATGAAAAGAAAGGAAATTCTGATTGACCTTTACGATTTGCAAGAGCATTCTGGTTTTGGAGAAATAGAGAGGACTTATGCCGATATTTTCTCTAAACTGGACATTCCTGATATGCACTTCAATTTCCTTGTGAAAAAGAAGAAGTATCTTGGTGTGTTTGGCCATAAAATCGGATATTTCCTGCACTTTGGAATATATAAGAAATTCCCATCGCTAATGCTACGCCGGTTTGATCTTTGGCATTCTGTTCATCAGCTTTATCGTGAATGTCCCCGCAACAAATCTACAAAGCGAATACTGACTATCCACGACCTTAACTTCCTATACGAAAAGAATGAACATAAGGCTGAAAAATATTTGGAAGCGCTTTGTGATAAGATAGACAATGCACATCACCTTGTCGCTATCTCAAACTTTGCAAAGAATGAGGTCATTAACAATTGCAAGATGAAGGAAGAAAAACCTTTCGATGTGATTCTTAACGGTGTTCGTGACACTAGCAATGACAACAGGACAAAACCTGCATTCATCAAACCAAACAGAAAATTCCTTTGTGCAATCGGTGCTGTAAGAGAGAAGAAGAATATCCACATCCTTTTGGACGTGATGAAACATCTTCCTGAGTATGAATTGTACGTATGCGGAAGTACATTAGGTGATTACCCCGAGAATCTTAAGGAGAGAATCAAAAAGGAAAATATCAGCAACGTGACTATTGCCGGTGAGGTTACTGACGAAGAAAAGAACTGGCTATACGCAAATATGGAGGCATTGATGTTCCCAAGCCGTTTGGAGGGATTCGGATTACCGATTATCGAGGCAATGCACTTCAAAAAAGCTGTCTTTTCATCGCCTTATTCATCACTTCCGGAAATTTGTTCAACTCACGCCTACGTATGGAAAGAACTTGAACCAGAATATATGGCGACGTTAGTCCGCGAGAAAATCACTGAATTTTACGCAGATTCAAGCCGTGCAGAGGCAGAGAAGGAATATGCCAACACCTACTCTTACGAACGTCACATAAAGGCCTATATCGCACTTTACAGAAGAATGTTGGATATGCCTGAAATGGATATGGATAGCATTAAGATCAAGCTATAGGTTATCCCTACTTTTGAGACAAAACAAGAGGATGTATCGTTGATACACCCTCTTTTCTTTATATTCAAAAACGCCTGGTTTTATACATTAACTATTCTCTCTCTTTCGTTTTTGCAGAACAGAAAGTTCATTCAAAGCAAAATCCTTAGAATCCTCGACTTCCAGCAACTTTTTCAAAAGTGCCTCAGCCTTTCCATACTCACCCATCTGAATCAAAACGTACGAACGTCGACGTTGCAAGAAATGATAATGCGCAAGCATACGTTCATTTCCTTCAAACTGTTCTTTTTTCTCCTCAAACTGTTGAATCACATCATTTAGCAACGACAATGATCTGAAGTCGTTTCGATTGACAAGGCAATTGATATATTCTTCATGATCCACCACTCTATCAAGACCTCTACGGGAAACATCAATATAGAAGAAGGCCATTTCCGGATTATTCAAATCAAGATAGCAATATCCTATTAGGAAGGCGACATGGAAGAAAAGCCATCTTTCGTTGTCTCCTTTATCCATGTGGCGCGATTGCTCCATCATCTCATAGGCATGCTTGAAATACGAGAGTGCATCAAGCGAACGTTTTGCATCACAATACTTGTTAGCCCAATAGAGTTCAAACCCGATCACACTATTTTCACTGAAGAAGATGGCGCGTTGAGCATCGGTAAGCTCATCTTCCTTTCCAGACATCACCTTATCTTCAGCATCAGCCTGCATAAAGACAAATTCATCGATCTTTTCTTTACTTGAACGAGCATCCACCCCCAATAGAAGTGTGTGAGCCTGCATCTCGGATTCTATCGCATGTTTAGCAGTTTCTCCTTGTGGAGGAAGCACTGATGTAGCACGAACAAGCACAACATCTTTTGACTCCGACTCAACTCTAAGGTGGATAGTAAGAATATTGCCGAAAGAGTTGTCGTCTTCATCGCTTTTCAGGTAGACAAGTATGGTCGCTGCCATACGCGATACCTCCACCTTACCATCCTCTCCGTAATCAACAACAGGTGATAATATCAGTTTTTTGGCGATTTCATCGGGATTTTCTACTCTTTTGACATCATCACCAATAACCTCAAGCATAGCCACAGACTCGGGATAGATATCAAAAATTTCCTTAAGATACGAAGATAAAGTAACATAGGGTTCAACCGTACATCTGCCTCGCTTAAACGGATTCTGCGTGTCGTGTGACAACTCCTTTTCCCTAAGCAACTGTGTCTTTCTATAATCACAAAGATGAGCGTATTCATCTTCAGTCTGTGCCTCTTCTTCTGCTTCCTTGTCGCTAAGTTCCTTCAATTTTTCAAGTGCACGACGTCGTGCACGGAAAATTTCCGCAAAGATCGCAGGAAGATAATCCTTATAATCGTGAATCAAGGCAGAAACCGGAACAGTAGAAACGATATCCAGATGAGCATAAGAACCTTCTACGCCAAAAGTGAATTTTACAGGGACAAGATATGTGTTCAACATATTACATACCTCACTGTAATTATCCCATTCATCAACGACTTCTGAAGATGCTATACCAGGAAATATTATATGCAAGAAAAAGGAATCGTTATAAACATAGGTGGCAAAATTGCCTCCTTGATATTTAAACTCAAAGACGGATCCGTCTTTTTCCTCCATCTTATGTACTGAATAATCAATACCAAGAGACTTCAATGCGTCAGCAAAAAAATCAACAAGTATGATCTTTTCTACAGGTTTTTCCTCTACTTGAGATTTGTTTGTATTGTTACTTGAATCTTTTGAAAATACATTTTTTATTTTGTCGAAGATACTCATAAACGCATTGTTGGTATAAACATAAAAAGTCGGCACCATGATAGTGCCGACATATTTCAATTCTTTATTTTACTTGATTTGATTGTAAGGCAGCTTAGCAATTGCATCAGCCACTTTATCAATACCCTGCTCCAACATGCCACCAACCATACTCTTAAGCATAAAGTTAAGATCAACCTTAAGCGTAAGTCTGATTGCCGACTGTTCAGGAGAAACCTCCTTAATCTGCGCCCACATCTTGAAAGCCATAGGAGAATCAACCGATTCATAAACAATTGTGTTGTTTGGCTCTCTTGAAGAAATCTTTACAGATGCTGCTCCAAACGGTGGAACGGAGAATGAACAAGTATCGGTAGTTGTCTGAAGATTCTGCACCTTGCTTTCAATCTTGCTCTTGATGCGCTGAATATTATTCATATCACTCAACACCTTGAACACCTGAGCTGCAGAACCCTGAGCCGCCTTTACTCCACTAACGTATGACTCCATATTCTATTAGATCTTCCAGTTTGCTGGATCTTTTCTCCACTCCTGCAATGTAGCACGGTCTGACTCAGTGATGTAGTCTGTCTCAACCAAGTGCGACAATACAGCCTCATAGTTAGACAATGTTGTAAGCTGTACACCAGCCTCAGCAAACTTCTGTTCAGCGATTGGGAATCCGTATGTGAAGATTGCAACCATACCAACAACCTCGCAGCCATCCTTACGTAGTGCCTCTACAGCCTTCAATGAACTACCACCGGTAGAAATCAAATCCTCTACGACAACAACCTTCTGGCCTGGCTTGATGTCTCCCTCGATAAGGTTCTCCAAACCGTGATCCTTCGGAGCCGAACGTACATATACGAATGGCAAACCTAGCTCGTCAGCTACCATAGCACCCTGTGCGATAGCTCCTGTAGCAACACCAGCCACAACATCTACGTCGTCGTATGTCTCACGGATGATTCTTGCGATCTCGATCTTGATTAGAGTACGTACATCTGGGTAAGACAAAGTTTTTCTGTTGTCACAGTATATTGGGGATTTCCAACCACTTGCCCAAGTAAATGGGTTGCTAGGTTGTACCTTGATTGCTTTTACTTTCAAAAGCTTTTCAGCTACCAAATTTTCAACGCTCTTCATAATTCTCACTATTTTTACAATTTATGTCACAAAGGTAGTAAATGGTTTTTGTTATACAGGAATATAACGCTCTCTTTTTTTATTGCTATGCAACACAAAATATAAATGCAAATAAAAAGAGACGCCGCAAACGACGTCTCTACTGAAATCTCTTAGTATCGTTTCACCCTATCTTGACTCCACTGATCTTTCCAAACTCTTTCCAATAATCCGGATATGACTTCGACACAACTTCAGGTTCATTAACTACGAATGGAGCGTGACAAAGCACTATAGGTGCAAAGGCCATAGCCATTCTATGGTCTTTATATGTATCGACGGCAATATTGGCATTTTCATCGCATTTTTCACCATTCCATTCCAACGCACCTTCAGCTGGTTCTATAAGGATATAGCCGAATTTCTTCAACTCCTGCTGCAACGCCAAGATTCTGTTTGTCTCCTTAATCTTTAAGCTCTTCAAACCTGTAAATCTAAACCTGCGATTCAAGACACAACAAGTGACAACCACTGTCTGTGCCAAATCTGGACAATCAATGAAATCCCACTCAAACACGTCAGTTTCACCTTTAACCTCTGCCTTGCGCAACTTGACTCCACCATCAATAAACTCGGTGGAAACGCCAAGATGTGAGAAAATGTCGCCCAAAACACCGTCGCCTTGCATTGTCTTTTCAAAGAGTGCAGGAAGGAAGATTTCGTCAACGTCTGCAAGCGCAGCAATCTGAAACCAATATGATGCGCCCGTCCAGTCCGACTCCACAACGTAGTCAATCGGCTTATACTTTGTAGGTTTGACATCAATGATATTACCAGAGAATGAAGCGTCGGCTCCAAACTGGTTCATGATCCACAAAGTAAGATTGATATAGGGCACTGACGCGACTCCATTCAACAAGTGAATACGCAGACCTTTCTTCAACATCGGTGCAATCATCATCAACGCTGAAATGTACTGGCTGCTAACACTACCGTCAATCTCAACATCTCCTCCTTCAATCTCCTTTCCACGAATCTTCAACGGTGGGAAACCTTCGTTTTCTGCATATTCAATATCGGCACCGATTGAACGCAAAGCGTCGACAAGAATCTGAATAGGACGCTCCTTCATTCGTTGTGAACCAGTGATAGTCCACTCCCCTGGCTGGATACTCAAATAAGCAGTAAGGAAACGCATTGATGTACCTGCAGCACCGATGTCGACAAGATGTGAATCGGAAGTCAACGCCTTCACCATAACATCTGTGTCATCACACTTGGCTAGGTTGGCAACACTCTTATTACTGCCAGAAAGTGCATTAATGATAAGCACACGGTTACTGATACTCTTTGAAGCCGGCAACTCAAATCTGCCTGAAATCTTGTCTTTGCGACTATATTCTATCTTATAACTCATCTGTCTTTAACTTATGCAAGACCTACAGTCTCTCTATAGAAATCAAGTGAATCTAGAATATCCTTTTTAGAAACAGCAACATTAATCTCGATTTCACCGATATTTTTTAGCAAAGAGAATAGGATTCTTCCGTCGCCTTCGTTCTTCTTATCGTGAGTCATCAACTCGTAAAGGTGATCGTAAACGTCACACTTGATTGGCAACGCTCCGTAGTTCTCCTTAATCATTCTAACTGCAGTCGACAATGTCTCTTTAGGGAACCCAAGAAGCTTGTACGACAAGTAAAGCTCTGAAATCATACCCCAAGCTACTGCATAACCGTGAAGCTTGGCATCTCCGACCTCCATTGCATAACTCTCGAATGCATGACCTACAGTGTGTCCGAAATTCAAAACCTTGCGCAATCCTTTCTCTGTAGGGTCGATTGCAACGACCTTTTCCTTAACAGAGATTGACTCAAGAAGCAACTCCGACAAACGGTTGAAATCAATATTATCCAAATCAAAAGAGATAGTATCGTTCCAGATTTTTGTCTCTGAAATCAAACCATGCTTGATCATTTCTGCATAGCCCGAACGAAGATTTTCAGCATCAAGTGTACGGAAGAAATCCGCATTGATCACAACGCTCTTGCTAGAGTTGATAACACCTATCTCATTCTTCAATCCACCGAAGTTGATACCTGTCTTACCACCTACAGCGGCATCCACGGCACCAAGCAATGTTGTCGGAACATTAACATATTCCATACCTCTTTTGAAAGTCGACGCTGCAAAACCGCCCAAATCAGTGACCATTCCACCGCCTAAATTTATCATAAGCGACTTACGTGTAGCACCACCTTTCTGCAAAGCAGTCCATACACTTGCAAGACTCTCAAGAGTCTTATGGTCGTCGTTAGCCTTGATCTCAATAACAGCCACTTTGCTGAAAAAATCATCTTTCATCAACAAAGGCAAACATAGCTTACGAGTATTCTCATCAACTAAGATGAAAACGCCGTTGGCATCACGACCGTCGCACTCCTTACGCAAATCCTCGACAAGATTATGCGTGATATATACTTTTTGATTCATTTATCTAATATTTTAATCTTCAGACTCAAGATAATCCTTGATTGACTCACGCTTGTGAAGGAATCCTAGAATTATAAATGCGACAGCAAATACAATAGCCCCGTAGATCAAAGACAAAACCAAAACCTGAGGAGTAGACTTTGTGATTGCAAAATCACGGTTGAAGTATACACTTGCGACCTTCTTCTGCAACTCGATCTCACAATCGAAACTCTTGTTTCTCAACTTTAGGATATCATCGTGGAACAACTGACGGTTACTCTCCGACACAATCATCGGACCATCGATCTGCATTGTCTTTCTTCTATTTACCTCAGAGAAATATTCCTGACGACGCAATGAATCAAGCACTCCTGCCTCAGCATTGTACTGAACAATCATCTTTCTTAACATCTCCTGTCTTGAATCGTAATTTCTCTTTACCTCCTCATTTGATGAAAGGTAGTGGATCAAACCATATTTGATTGAATCAATTACGGCCAAATCAGAAGTAACGATCTCAATCTGCAATCGGTCGTAGATTCTGACAACAGATGTATCCTTCAAATATCTTTCCTTCTTATCTATCTCTGTTGGAGCACCTGAATGACGATCGTCAATCCAGAAGTAAGCATTTACCTTCTTAAGCTTAGATGCAGATGCAATACCCTGTGCATTTGGGTGACCAGTTGAATCAACCATTCCCATCATCTCAGCTACCTTTTCATAATTCTTTTTCTTGCAGAACAAGTCCAACGACTCCAACAAGTCATCGCACACATCAGCACTTGTACTCTTTAGGAAAACCAAAGACTCAAGAGTATACTTAGTCACGTAGTTTTCTAATATACTTTGACATACACCGGCACCAATGCCGATAAGAAAAGCAATAGTCAATGCTATTTTCTTTTTCCAAGCAAATCGTAATGCATGTCTTAACTTACACTTAAACCAATCTTTCGCTTTTTTGCATCTTTCATAAACGGCCTGCATCAGCCATACCAAATCTAACTCTTCACTGTTGTTTCGCTGCTCCATATTTGTTTTCGTTATCTTAATATTATTGTTTCTTTTTCCATCCTTTTATCCATTCTTCTGGATTCTGCAACTCCTTCTCTTTCCAAATCTGGAAGAAAAGAGTTGTCTTGTTGTCGTCGTTCTCGTCCTCGTAGACGCTACCTATTCTATCCCCGGCCATTACTTTCTGTCCTTTCTTGACAAAGATCTTAGTCAGGTTGGAATAAACCGATAGGTAGTTTCCATGACGAACGATAACCGCAGTATTACTGCCTGGCACAGAGAAAAGCTGTGTAACCTCGCCTTCGTAAACGGCTTTGGCAACGGCTCCGGCATCGGATGTGCAATAGACTCCTTTATTATTAGTCTTCACATGTCGCAACACGGGATGAAACTGAATTCCGAATCTTCCGGTAATGTGTGAACCTGGAAGTGGAGATGGCAGTGTCCCTTTTGACGCTTCGAACGCCGTATTCTCAGTTTTTACCTGACTTTTCGCCTTTTCATCGTTTTTCTTGGCCAAACGTTTAGCTGCTTCTTCCGCCTCTTTCTCAATCAACTCCTTAATTCGCTGATCAAGTTTTTCTGCCGCTGCCTGTTGCTTTGCAAGTTCGGCAGCAAACTCTTTCTCCTTATTTTTCAAAGATTCAAGCAAACGGTTCTGCTCATCTTTCTCCTCGATCAACTTCTGGTTTTCTGCCTCACGTTCCTGGACAAGAAGTGTGGATTGAGATTTCTGTTCAGTCAGTTCCGAACGCTTGGCTACAAGTTCATCCCTATTCTTGACAATCTCGTCGGCATGAGATTTACGTAGACTCGCAAAATTCTGTATGTAACGGAATCTTCTGTACGCCTGTCCGAACGATTCTGCAGAAAGTACAAACATCAGTTTGCTATACGCTGAATTCTTAACATAAGCATGATAAATCAGATCAACGTATTTCTCTTTGTTGCTAGAATACTCAAGTTCCAATCTTAGGATATCCTTCTCAAGCTCTACGATGTTATCCTGAAGCGACTGAATCTCCTCATTCTTATTCTGAATCAACTTGCTTCTCTCCTCAATTCCTTGATCGAGGCGTGAAACCTCACGCATTGCCTTCTTTGTGGAAAGTTGGGTATTCTTCAAGCTATCCTGAGTTCGCTTAAGATTCTTCTGAACCTTCTCCTGCTCATTCTTCAAAGAGTTGATGCTCTTCGATGTCTTTGAAGTAGTCTTAGACGAGGATGTTTTCAACTTAGTCGTCTGAGCCTGTTTCTTTTGGCTCCACACTGGAGTAGACGAAGTAATGCCAACACCGACAATCAGTGCCAACATAAGTTTTACCACCGTCTTTCTACCTCCGTGAAACATCTTGTCTCTTAACCTCTTACTTCTTACCTTATTAGTATGTCTTCAAGAAATCCTCCATTGAGATTCTCTGGTAAGATGTAGGGATCTTAACCTCAAAGTTTCTATCCTTATCAAGGGCGATATCCTCGACAGTCATTGTTATGTCACGTCTTACGTTACCCTTCTTGATCGACATGAATGTTGTACGAGGATAACGTATACTCTTCACATTGAAATAATCCGAATAGCGCCACTCTGTAAAATAGTCGGAACCTACACTGATCGAACCTGATGCCAACTCCTTGCTTGAGTTGTACTCAAACTCCTGAAGCACGTTTCCTTTAGTACGCATCAACTTCACACGACCGTTCATCTCAGTCGCACCGAAATCTGATGCCTTAGGGAAATAATCCTCCCCATATAGGAATAGACGATTTGTGAATATTGCCTCGAAAGCAGAATAGTTCAAGTCCATACCTTTTTTATGCATCTCGTCGTAAGATACAGATACAAACTTCTTATCCACACGGTTGATCATTATGATTCCCTGCTTGTTGATAGCGATCCTGAAAAACTCCATACCTGGCAAAGGCATGATAGAACATATAATCACACTATCACGAGCAATACGGATAGAACCCGAAGAATTCAATTCTGTTCCGGCAAGAGTCAAAGAGAATGACATCTTGTCGATGCTTAAAGTACGGAACACGTCGCTCTTAGTAGAGACGCGAGCTTCCTCTGTTGTAGTGTCCCCTTTTTTTGATTTACACGATGCGATAGAAAGACACACCGCTAAAGCCAAAAGTATTCTTACTATTTTCTGCATATTAATCGTTGTTATTTTATTCTACATAAACTCCCGTAGTTGCCTTCTGCTTAAGAGCTTCCGACGGTTTGATTCCTTTCTTTGCGCAAGTGGCAAGAGCTTTATTCCACTGTTCGCGAGCCTTTGCCGTATTTCCCGCCTTATACAGGATGTCGCCGTGATGTTCCAACAATTCGGCATTATCCTCACCCATCTTTGACAAAGCCTGCTCTATATAAAGAAGTGCCATCTGATAATCGCCTTTCTTGAAATATACCCAAGCGTAAGTGTCAAGGAAAACGGCACTGTTAGGATCTACGCTAACCGTCTTTCCGCTCATCCTTTCTGCTTTATCCAAGTCAACACCCTTAACCGCAAGCATATAAGCATAGTTGTTAAGCACCGACACAGAGTTAGGATTCAAAGTCAAAGCTTCGTCGTATGCGCTCATTGCCTTTACAGTGTCACCCATAGCCATATTGATATCGCCGATCTCACCAAGAATGCCGGATGCCAGATAGATATCTGTAGGTTTTGCAATCTCCGCAGCCTTACGCAAATACGGTTCTCCGTTCACAGTGTCGCCCTTCAAATAATAAAGTCGACCCAAACGATATGTGAAATCGCTGTTGTTAGGGAAATAACCAGCTGCTTTCTTAAGGTTTTCCTCAGCCAATGTAAGATTATTGTCGACTGCATACTTTAGAATTAAAGTGTTCCACATATCTTCCTGATATGGATCCGCCTCCAAACTCTTCTCGATTAGGGCGTATGCTTCATCAGTACGGCCGTTTGCAGAAAGGTAATCCACAAGCAATGCATAAGTAGACGACTCATGAGGATACATATCTATCAACTTGCGCAGACGTGGTTCTGTGACCAAATGACGGGAAGTGCTGTCTAGCCAAAGAGTTGCAGGCACAGCCATCTTCTGCTCATATTCTATATCGCGGCTTTCCAAAACAGGATCAAGATACTTGTCGGCCTTCTTCAAGTCACGTTTTTTTGTGATGTAGAACATGCACATCTCATAACGCATCACACCGCTGTCAGGCATCTTCTTCAAACCTTTCTTCAATGTCTTCTCCACATTCTTAAGGTCGCCAAGATATGTATACGCATCAGCTTTAGCTTTGATGTACTCAGGCTCAGCTGGATAAGCTGCAATAAGCTTGTCATACTCAGCAATTGCCTTCTTTGTATCATGGAAACCGGAAATCCAGTTTGCAAACTTATACTTTGTGATATCAAGCGACATTCCAACTTGCTTTTCCAACTCATCCAAAGTAGCAAGTGCCTCCTTTGACTGACGATTCTCGCCATACAAAGTTGCAAGAGTCATCAAGTAATAATTCTTGTCAGGACGCAACTTATGAATTTTCTCTGCGTATAGGATTGCTTTCGGTAGATCCTTGATTTCGTATGAAAGGTTCATCGCCATATCGTAATATGACGACTCAGTCGAATCAAGACTAATCGCGGTCTCAATCTCCTTCAACGCTTCGGGAAGACGGTTGTAAGTGACATTGACACGAGCTTTTTCAAAGTGAACCTGAGGATTCATGGGATAGATATCCTCACACTTGCCCAGACAATAAAGCAAGCTATCGTATTTCTGAATCTGCTTAAAACGTAATGCCTCATAGAAGTAATAGTCGAAAGCAGCATCCGGACTTTTCTGGCTATACTCAAATGTTGACTCTGTCTGCTTCAAATCCTGAACACCAGGTTTGGCGGCAGACAACGAGAGTGTCGAAAACAAAAGAGTAAATATGATAAATAAGTTCTTGTTCATTTCTTAATTCTTGAAACCTGAAACTTGAAACCTGAAACCCTTAAATTCCAGTGTGACCGAAACCGCCAGCTCCACGCTCAGTGTCGGAAAGTTCATTCACTTCCTTCCACGAAACTGTCTCGTATCTTGCAACTACCATCTGACAAATTCTGTCGCCATCGTTGACTGTGAAATCAACATCAGAATGGTTGATCAGAATCACACCTACCTCACCGCGATAGTCGGAATCAATTGTGCCAGGGGAATTCAACACCGTAATGCCGTGCTTCAAAGCCAAACCGCTTCTTGGACGAACCTGAGCCTCGAAGCCAACAGGAAGTGCAATCGAAATGCCCGTAGGAATCAACCTACGTTCACCTGCCTTAATCACAACAGGCTCTGAAATCGAAGCACACAAATCAAAGCCTGCCGACCCTGATGTAGCATATTTAGGTAATTCTCTGTTGGAATTGCCAACTCTCTTAATCTCTACTTCTACCATGTTGTTCAGTTAAACGGTGTTTAGAAAGCGAATATAGCAATTTTTTTAGTTATTTTTGTAAAAAATGAATAAAACAAAGAAAAGATGAAATTTAAATTTATCACAAGCTTGCTTTGTTGCATGATGATTCTATTCACAGAGTGCAGCAATCCAAAGGTATCCAATCTCTTCGCCAAAATGGAAGAGTGCCAGGTGATGGGTGTGGTAAGGGATGAAAACGGCAATCCGATCGACGATGTAGAGATAACTTCCGGCCGAGAAAAAATGCTGTCTAACGCTCGCGGTGTCTTCACTCTTAACAGGGCAAAGGTCAAGGAGGAACGTTGTGTATTGACTTTCAAAAAGGATGGTTACTGCGCTGTAACCCGTGCTTGCGCAATGCAGGAGAACTTGAAAATGGATGTTGTCATGCTTCAGAAAGGGTCTCAGAAAAATGTCTACTCAAAAGCTACCATCACAAGCGACGGAGGTGAAATCAGCGTAGGTAAGATGAAGGTGAAGGTACCAAGCGGTGTCGTCGACAAACTTGGAAGAGAATATAAGGGAGAAATCACAACTGAAGTGTTCTACCTTGACCCTAACAACAAGAATTTCCAGGCTGCCATGCCAGGCGGTGATTTGGAAGCGACTCGTGCGGACAACTCTTCGACTTTCTTGAAATCATACGGAATGGTAGAAGTGACTCTTACGGACGAAAAAGGTGATGCTCTTCAACTTGGTAAGGATAGTCAAGCCGAACTAACATTCCCTGTGCCTGCGGGTATGGAAAAGAATACTCCAGACTCTATTCCACTATGGGCTTTCAACGAAGATAAAGGTCTTTGGGAAGAGGAAGGTATAGCTAAATACGATGCTGAAGCAAAGGTTTACAAAGGAATGGTCAAACATTTCTCTTGGCATAATCTTGACGTGCCGTCAGAACGAGTCACTGTCAGAGGTAAGGTTGAGGACTGCAATGGATATGGCATCGAAGGAATTAAGGTGATCGTTGGTCAGACATCAGCTTACACCGACGCAAATGGAAAATACAGTGTTTACATTCCTCAGAATACCGATGTCGACATCTACGTAAGAAGTGGCGACTACTACAATTACAAGGAGGGTAAACCAGTAGTTGTCAAAGGCACAATGGAAGCAGAGGTGGAAGCTCCGGCTGTGAAATTACCATGTTTGTGTAATCTGACCGGCAAGATCAAGAATTCATGTGGCGACAGACCTCTAGGTCTTGTTTATCTTGATTATATCGTAAAGGGAGAACAATACACAAGCACACCTATGTGGAGTAATCCTAACGACGGAACATTCTGTGTGAAGTTTCCCAAAGAGGCATCATCAATGATGCTTCATATCGAAAGCAAAGAGGGAAATACAATCCCTCGCCCTTACTTCAATATCAATGGCGACATAGATGCCGGTGAAATAGAGGTTTGCATTGAATCTCAGGAGAAGGAGGAAGTAACTATTAATCACGGCGACAAAACATCCAAGATCAAAATCAATGAACAGACTCTCGACGTTGCCAGCGACATCGGCGGATTGATGGGTGCCGTAACACAACTAATCAATTTATTTGGTATAAAGAAAATTGATTATTCACCACGATTCATCACCATCTCCAACGCAGACACCGTATTAACTATTCACGTGAGAGAATACCGTGAAGGTCGTAGCACATACGATGCGGAAGTTTCATACGTCACTAAGGATACAGAAGCATCAGGAAAAGGTTTCTTTACAGTGGTCGAGCATAAAGACAAGAGCACTTTGCTTACTCTTTCATGTGCATTGTCGGCAGGAAAGAAAAGTTTGCCAATCTCTATCTCCGGCATGTTCTCGATCCCGGACATGGCAAACGGCATGAAATTCATCGGTGACATCGACCATATTCCTTCAAAATGTCCGTCTATGCCAAAACCCATCTTCGCTACATTCCAATACTTGATCGACGGTCATTGGATAACAGGAGGTGTCTACAAGGATGTTGACTACGAAAGCTATAAAGCTAAAGTGTTGGAAGCGGGAGCAGTATGCTTGGAAGAAGATACCGATAGTAAGGGACGATTATCAGGTGTATTCTATCATGAAGACTTTATGGTCTCGATAAGTCCGTTAAGAATCTTGGTAATGGATAAACCGTCAGGCAAAGAGAAAAAAGAATATACACTTTCATCTTACGATAAGGAAAGTAAGAAATATTCCGACTTGGATCTGAACGATTATGAGATAGGTGCTTTGGAATGGAAAGCCATGTGTCAGACAGCTTCAACACATCCTGTATATTTGAAGAAATGATTGTTTGAGCGTTGACATCAAATGATAAAAATGGACGGTGCTAAATGCATCGTCCATTTTATTATCTAAATAAAGAGTATCGAATTAGTCGACAATAACTTTCAAAGTAACCCTAGCAGACTTCAAAACATAAGCCCCGTTAGCTAGACCCTTCTGAGTCATATTCTTTGAAAGTTCAGCCTGTGTAGACTCGATTTCACCGCACTTTCTGCCATTTACATCGTAGATTTCAAACTTCTGAATCTCATTAGCATCTACAAGATCTACAGATGTCGGATCGTACTCAACGAACACAAACTTATCAATGTTGATCCAATCGCCTACGATGCTCAAACGCAATGTATGTTCACCCTGAGGCAACTTGTTTTCAGTACGGACTGTTGTCTCAAGATAACTGTTCCACTCATTGTCGTTAGGAGCTGTCTGCATCATTCCAGTGATCTCCTCACCGTCAAGCAGAAGCTGAACACCCGACTGCTCACCACCTGAAGAAAGAACAGCCGTAATATCATAGTAAGCCTCCTTCTCAATATTGACTGAATAGTCAAGCCACTCACCCTTCTGAGCGTAACCTACTGCATAGTTAGTAGAGCCCTCCTGAACAGTGTAAACATCTACACCTGTCTCGAAACGGAATGCATCTCCACGATTCTCCTTATCCTTATCGTAGTATGCTACACCTGCACTACCATTGTCGAAATGCTCAGCCTCGATAGTACCAGGAATTGTAAGCGACTTACCTAGGAATGGAGATCTTGGCTCAACCTCACCTGGAGTGATCATGATGCGATAAGCATAAAGAATGCTTCTGACATTTACAGGAACTACAATCTTACCGTTATTTACAGTATAGATATCTGTAGAGACAGTCGTAGGACCGGCTACAGCCTTATCCTTATTCTCCCAAGTGACCTCTTCGATAGTGACCTCAACTTCACCGCCCATCCACTCTGGAAGACCATCGATCGTAACATCGCAAGAACCGGTATTCTTACCACCTAGGACAATACTTGCCTCACGCATCTTCTTGTTTACGGCAGCGAAACCATCCAAACCTTCGCTTTTATCGTTTGGCGGAGTCACAGAAGCCATGTAACCTTCCATGTCGCCATACCATTTATAGACATACCATCCGCCACCTTTCTCATTACCGGGAGTCAACAGACTACCAAGTCGACCTGGATACTGAGTGAACCACCATGAGATTGTGGCACTCTCGATCTTATGACGTTCGAACTTTGCAATGAAAGGAACTGAATAGCCAGGACAACCTTCATACTTCTGAGTGTTGGCATCCGAACCGGCACAATATTCGTTTACACAGATCGGCAAATCAGGCAAATTGTACTTTTTCTCCAACTTACGCACATTCTCGACAGCACCAGCAAGTCCGCCACTACCCCACTGATGCCAGCAGATGATGTCGGGCATACAATTGTTCTCAATACAGAATTTCAAGAATCTTTCCATTCTCTCCTCAGTATAGTACGCAATAGCCGGACCTACAATAGGCATGTCGGGATCTATCTTTCGAAGAAGATCGTATGTAGGTTTCCACACATTAGGCTGCCAATCTCCATTTTCGCTTTTCCAAGTGCCGTAAGGCTCATTCCAAATGACATAACTATGGAAATTATCAAGACCGGAAGCTTTTTTTCTGTTAACACAATCTTCTACCTGCTTTAGCCACGACTGAAGACCTGGCCACTGGTAAGGCCAATAAGGAAGGATATCCGGCAAAGTGATCTGAACCTTCGCGTCAGTACCTTTCAATCTTTCCGCTACCTTGATAGCATCACCGTAAGGGTGCTGGTTTCCTTGTCCTCCTGCACCAGGCTGACAGAACATCTTACACTTCAAAGGACCAATCATACCCTGGATGTCAGCAGGGTACTGCTCTGTTACTCCATAAAGAGAACCTGAGGCACAATGAGTAACCGGACGAATACTGTCGGCAAGATTAACCTTTAGATTCAAATCTGCCGCATAAGTAGACGTTATTCCTAACGCCATAGCAATTGTTAAAACAAGTCTAGCATTCATAGTATTAGAATTTTATAGTTACGAAATTATATATAAACAGGCAAAATGACAAAGACAAAAATATCGAAACAGATGACAGAAATATCAAAGCATAAAATGTTAATCCATATAAAAGAATTTGCGAATAAAAACAAAAGAGACGCGATTGCTCGCGTCTCTTTCAAATATAAATCATTTACCGATTACTGGTCAAACTCAACCTTGAATTCAATTCTATTGTTAAGCTTTCTACCAGCCAACGTCTTGTTATCTCCGATTGGTTGGTTACCACCGTGACCGAAGCTTCTCAAACGTGAAGGATAGATACCGTGCTCAACCATGTAGTCGACAACGGCCATAGCTCTACGCTTAGAAACCTTCAAGTTGACAGCCATACTTCCAGAAGAATCTGTGTGACCATTTACAACCAGACGATAGTTAGGATACTCTCTCATGATTGCGATGATCTTATCGATATAGTGGCAAGATGAGCGGATAAGAACTGCTGTTCCTGGCTCAAACTCAATACCCTGCTCAGCATTCTTGAATGCCTGTCTAGCCTTCTCAGAAACATCTGGACAACCCTGGTTAGCCTCGATACCTGGAATAGTAGGACACTTATCCAAGTAATCCGGAATACCGTCGGCATCTGTATCGAATGGACAACCGTTCTGGTCAACCTTTACACCCTCTGGAGTATTAGGACACTTATCAGCGTGATCTGGCACACCGTCGCCGTCAGCATCGAATGGACATCCGTGAGAATCTACTGGAGTTCCCTTAGGAGTGTATGGACACTTATCCAAGTGGTCTGGCACACCGTCGCCGTCTGTATCAAGTGGACATCCGCATGTATCGACTGCTACACCCTTAGGAGTTGCACCACATCTATCAAGATAATCGTATACACCGTCACCGTCTGTATCAAGTGGACATCCGCATGTATCAACTGGCAAACCAGATGGTGTATTAGGACAAAGGTCCTTATTATCGATCACACCGTCACCGTCCTGGTCTTTCAAACGAGGGCAAGGAATCTTAATACCAACTCTCAATCCAGCAGAAAAAGGAACAACGCTCTCCACTACGTCTGAAATCAAAACACCATTATATTCCTCTGTGCTGATCAACGGCAATTCCTGCTTCGCTACACTTGTCAAACCGTAATCTCCATAAACACCATAGAACAACTCTATAGCACCAATCTTATGAACCATGTTCAAATCAAGGTAAACACCTGCAGAGAAGAACTTTGTCTTTGTCGTTCCTGAAGCACGGAACTCTGAAACTGTAAGTCCGTGATTCGGCATATTTTCAACATGTAGGTCAAGATCTTTGATATAGGCTGCTTTCTCAACCTTTCCATCTGTCACCTCATAATTTGACTTGATAGGGAAAGTAACCTTACCTCCGACACCTGCAAGAAAAGTCATCTTATCGCTGATTGGCAAACGTAATAGATATCCAATAGGCACCTCCAACGCAAAAGAAGACTGTTTTTCAGTCCAATCGGTAAACTTAGAATAACACTCAGAATCATAATTCATCGGATTATTCATATAGTCCTTTCCCGGATATGTCAAAGTAGTAGAATACTCAGTACCGTTAAGAGTCAAAGAAGAGTTGATTTTTGAACCTCCTACTCCGAAAGAGAGACCATGATTTCTAGAAAAGAAAATATTATAATCAATATTTGCTCTTCCTCCCAATCCAAATTCAGAAGCTCCTCCAGGGACATCAAACATATATGTGCTGATACCTCCACCAACTGAAAGACTCAAAAACTTATCCTGTTCCATCAAAGGCGGATATGTCACTTTGACAAACACCTTCTGTGAACCGTTGCTCTTTGGCTTTGTTTGCGCCATGATGCTGCTACATGAAGCAAGTACCGCTGCAAGAGATAGAATATAATGTTTCATTTACTTGGTATTTTCTAGTGTTTATTAACCATCTCACAGAAGAACTGTGAGATGGTATTTATCTATCATTTTACAAGAACTTTAACTTCCTGTGGTTCATGCTCCATACCCTCTACTGTATGTGTCAAGCCTTCCAGCTTAACTACATAAATATTACCAGAAGGTACATCAAACGACATGAACTGTTCTGCAGGCACCGACTTAATTGCCTTGGCAGACATGTCGTATACTGAAACGATAGCACCGTTAGGAATGTTACCTACGACCTCCACTTCAATTGTTCCTTCTCCACCGACAGCACTCAAATGAAGAGGAACCTCACTATGGAAGAATGCAGGACCGACGTACAACGAATCATTTACCTTACATGAGTAATATCCGTCAAGACCATAAATATCCTGTAGATACTGCTTAGTCTCACCTGGAATCTCATATCCGTTCTTGAACCATTGGTATGAAGTGAACAAACCTGAACTATTATCAACTGCTATCACATCATCCCATACAACATAAATTTCTGTTGGCGGATAGTTGACTTTGATCTCAATAGTTCTACATCTCATTATTTTACCAGACATCAACATTACATTGATTTCGTATAAACCTGGCTTAACAGTATCAGGGATGTAAACATCGATAGAATGAGAACCTACCTCAAACAATCTGACTATTGTATCGACATTTAGTCCTTCACAAGTCTCTGAAACAATCTTGTAGCTGTATGCACAACCACCGATTGTTGTTAAATCAACAGTAACGAACTTACCAGGAATTGACTCCAAGATCAATGATGTATCAACTCCAATCTTAGAAATCTGGAAATCCTTGTCCTTGATTGTGAACAAGTATGTCTTAGCATCGATTGTTGAATCAGTCCAACAATAGTTTAGACTATCATTCAACTCTACTACTACTTCATAGTCGGAAACATCAGTCTGAACATTTCCTGTGATAGTGTATAGAGGACTCTCAGCAATATTATAAGTAATTGGTTTACCATTATACTCATATAGGCTCTGGCTTGCATTAGGAATCTCTACCATCTGAGGCCATACTCTTACAGTAAATGTCTTAGAGAATGTAGAGCTGTCTGATGCCCAAGTAAATCCTACATTAGGAATTACGATAACCTCATAGATACCTGCATTCAAGACTCTGTTGTTAACCACTGTGTAAGCACGGTGAGGTGGGATCAATGTGATCGAATCACCAGTGTAAACCAAATCCTTAGGAGCAACTAGAGATGGAATCTCGTCTCTCAAGATATAGAAGTTAACATACTGAGGATCTGTAGAACCATCAGGCCACAAGAAATTGATTGTATCACGAAGACTTACCTTACGAGAATACTCACCGATCTCGATTGCAGCTCCGTTTACATTCTCAACCCTATAGTTCTCATTATCCACAATCTCAAACAACTTGAACTTACCATCGTAGATGAATGAGTCACAAACTGCAACTGGGAAGTCAACCTTGTACTTACCGATCAAGAACTCATAGATCTTAGGTTCAACAGTGTTGTCCGACCAAATATAGTGAACAGAATCTCTCAATGATACTGTAACGTGGTGCAAACCAGCTGTTGTACGGTGGTTACCAGATACTACGTAGTAATCAACTGTATCGGCAATTGGATAAGTCACATCCGAACCAGTGTACTTGAATACACTATCAGTTGCGGCTGGAATCTCAACTACGATTCTGTTAATGATGAATGAGTAGTTCAATGTATCTACTGTATTGTCTGACCATACATAGTTTGGAAGCAAACCTACAGTCACATTGTATTTACCTGGCTCCTTAGCCTGAGTAACACCGGAAACTGTGTAACCATCTGCATCAGGAATAACAACACCATGAGTCGCGTTGTCAAATGTGTAGACATTAGTTTCAGGGAATACTGGTTTCTCGATTACAAGAGGCTTGATCTCAACAGTGTACTTCTTAGGTTCAACCGTCATATCTGACCACATGTAACCATCATTCAATGTTACGACTACCTCATACTGACCAGCATCTGTCTTAACACCGTTCTCTACAACGTAAGCACTGTTTTCAGCAACGAATACAATCGGCTTACCATTGTAAACATATACAGGCTCAACTACTGGAATCTCAACTGTACCGTTTCCGATAACGAATGTCAATGTCTTATCTTCAACTGAATCATCGATCCAAGTGTAGTTCATTACATCCTTCAAAGTAACTGTTCTTTCATAAACACCGACCTCAGTTGCTGAAGCGTTCTTAGAAAGAACCTCATATCTGCTGTCCTCAACTACGTTGAAGTACTTAGTTGTACCATCGTAATCGAACTTATCCTGAACAGCCTTAGGAAGATCAACCTTCGCCTTGTCAATGTTAAAGATGAATGTCTTAACCTCTGATGTTCCATCCGACCAAACTGTGTGAGTGAAGTCAGTTAGAAGAACAGATACCTCATAAGAACCTGCGTATGCCTGAACATTACCAAGAACGTTGTAGTCTGAGCTCTTAGCGATATTGTAAGTCTGACGCTTACCGTTGTAAACGAAGATTGTCTCATCGAATGGCGGAATCTCAATTACCTTCTTATTGATTGAGAAGATGTACTCAGCCTTACCGAATGTGCTGTCAGACCACATGTAATTCTTATCCAAATCAAGAACGACTCTATACTTGCCAATCTCCATAGCTGATGTCTCACCGATAATTTCGTAAGCATCATTTAAAGGAACATGGAAGTCGATAACCTTCTTGTTGAATACGTACTCAAGCTGAAGATCTGGTTTCTCGACAACGATTGGCTTGATCACAACCTTAAAGAACTTAGGATCTGTAGAACCATCGCTCCACTTGTAGTTTTCGTTCGGAGCAACGATCACAGTGTAAGAACCTACATCCTTCTTTGTTCCGTTAACTACTGTGTAAGCACCGTCCTCTGGAACAAATACAATATCCTCACCAGTGTAAGTATACTCTGTCTGAACATTTAGATCCTCAAGAGTACCGTCACCGATAACGAATGTAATACCCTTTGGCTCAATAGTCTCGTCAACCCACATGTAATTGTCTGAGTCAACCAACTTAGCTGTACGGACGTACTTACCAGCATCAGTCGCAAATGAGTTAGAATCGTTAACCTGGTAAAGAGGATTTGGATTTACAACCAACTCCTTCTCACTTCCATCATAAATGAAGTTAGTTAGAGGAGAAGTAGGAAGTGCAACCCTAGCCTTTTCGATTACAAAGTCGTAATACTTATCAGCTGTTGTCGAATCAGACCACTGATATCTAATAGAATCAATCAACGCAACCTTAACCTCGTACTTACCGGCGTTAACCTGAACATCATTACTTACTGTGAACAACGCATCCTCAGGAACATTGATTACGTAAGTCTGCTTTTCACCATTATAAATATACTTAGAATTGTTAGCAACTGGAATTGCAACATCAACTCTTGAAATCTCGAATCTGAACTCAAGATCATCAGATGTCTCATCATCCCAGATGTAATTCTTATTAAGTATAACCTTAACTACATAAACTCCAGGAGCCTTAGCTGCTGTATCACCCTCGAATGTGTAACCATCGTTAGGAGTGAATCCGAAGCTATGAATTTCACCGTCGTAATCGTATGTAGCATCAAATACATTTGGCTTATCAACGTAGATTGGCTTGATCTCTACCTCGTAAATCTTATCCTCAGTAGTTCCATCAGCCCAAGTGTAACCACTATTAAGCTGAATTGTAATAGTGTAAACACCTGCATCTGTCTGAGCTCCGTTTGTTACAGTATAGGCTTCCGTACTTTCAGCAAATACAATTTCCTTTCCTGTATACTTATACTCCTTAACTAGAGTAGGTATCTCGATTGGAAGAGAACCAATCTCAAACTTGATAACAACAGGCTCTGATGTTCCGTTAGACCATACATAGTTAACTGGATCAACTAGAGAAACTGTTCTCTCGTAAACACCTACCTCAGTAGCTGAAGAATTAGCGTCATCAATTATATAATTATCGTTCTTTACGATATCGAAGCTATGCTCCTTACCGTCATAAGAGAACTTAGCCTTAACTGCAACCGGCAATTCTACAGGAGCAGGAGCGATAATGAACTTGAATGTCTTAGAACCCTCAGTGTTATCAGACCATGCATAGTGTAGAGAATCGATTGAAATCTTTACAGTATGTGTACCTGCATTAGACTGCTTGTTACCAGTGATCTCACAGATTGGATCTACAACAAGCTTGTAAGTCTGAACAGCACCATTATACTGATACTTAGTTGAGTCAGCTGCTGGAGCCTTAAGAACGATCTTGTTGATATCAAAGTTGAATACAACGTCTGCTCTTGTAGAATCGTTCCAGATATAGTTAGGCTTCAAAGAAAGTGTTGCTTTATACTTACCTGGCTCTAGACCTGCAGTGTCACCCTCAATTGTGTAATACTCGCTCTTTGGTATTCTGAAGTTCTGAGTCTTACCGTTGTATGTGAATGATGTAGATCGCAAAATTGGTTTTTCAACGAAGCTCTCAACAATTCTTACAGTAAACTTATATGGTTCTCTGCTTCCGTCAAGCCAGAAGAAGCCCTCGTTAGGAGTGACAACTACTGGATAAGATCCAACCTCAATACCAGATCCACCCTCTACAGTGTAAGACGAATTTGAAGGAACAAATACAATCGTTCCACCTGTATAAACGAATTCTTTATCAAAATTTGGTTTTGCAATCTGACCATTACCGATATTGAATGTAATATATCTGTCAGCAATAGAACCATCAGCCCATACGTAATTCTGCTTATCAAGAAGAACCAAAGTATCTTTGTAAGAACCAGGACCTACCTCAGAATCTGTAACTTTCAAGATCTTATAGCGAGGAACAACAGCTGTATCCTCAGGAATTACGAATGTAAATGGCTCACCTGTGTAGATAAACTCAGTCTCTTCAACCTCAGGAATGATAACAGGCTGTGGCTTAACGACGAACTGGAACTTAATAGGTAAAGTAGAATTATCTGGCCATGAATAACCACTGTTTCCAGCCATGTCAAGTTCTACAGTTCTGTAATAGATACCAGCATTAACTGATGTAGCATTAGAATCATTCACTGATGAACCAGGGAATGCTGTAATACCGAAGCTATGCTCTGTACCATCATAAGTGTATACAAGAGGAGTTGTAACCTCTGGCCATTCTACAACACCGTTATTGATAACGAATGTATAGATCCTATCATCAGTTGTATTATCCGACCAAACGTAGTGCTTAGTGTCCTTCAAAGAAACTGTGACAGGATATGTATCAACATCAATCTGTCTGTTTCCTGAAACTGTATAAGCAGGACTTGCTGGCAACTCATATTCCAATACACCACCGTTATAGACGTGTGGATTAGGATCCGGCTCAGGAATCTCTACCTTCTTTCTAGTGATAACAAATGTATCCTCTATTGCTTCACCTGAACCATTTGGCCAAGTGGAACCAAGAACAGGAATAATTGTTACAAAATACTTACCTGGCTCTGTTCCCTTAACGTCACCCTTAATAGTATAATTAGGATTCTCCTCAACGAATGTGTACTCAACATCGTCCCATACATACTCTCTCTGAGTGATTACAGGGAAATCAATGCTGTTAGAAGTAATGCTAAACTCTTTTGTAGCAGTACCTGAAGTAATTACGTAGTTGTCAGCATCAGCACCAGTCAATACTGCAGTTGCAATATATCCCTTACCTGCATTTGTCTGAGCACCTTCAGCAACCACCTGTACATCATCGCCCTCGAAGATAGATCCAGCAACCAAAGTTACTGTTGGTGTCTGAGGCTCACCTGTAAACGGCAAATCTCTATTACCCCATGATACTTCAACCTTCTTCTTAGCAATTGAAACTGGGATAAGCTCTCCAGCGTAGTCGGCGTGGTCCTCATCTCCTAGGATCAAGAATCCGATTTCGTAATCTTTTGCCTCTCTAGCAGCAGGAATTGTATCGTTGTAAGCTTCGTCTTTGTAGAAGTACTTAATTCTACCACCCTTAGCTTCACCCTTAGTGATCAAAGCCTGCTTCTTGCCGTTATACTCAAGACCTGTAATAGCCTTAGGAGCGACAGTTACCTCCGAAGGAATCTTAACAATTGTAAACGGTATCTCCGTATTAGAAGGCAATGTATAGTAGTCTGCGTCAGTACCTGAAATTCCAGTGACCTTAGCTATATAAGAACCGGCATTCTTCTGAGCACCCTCGATATCAAGTGAAATCTCATCGACACCTACAACACCTTCGACATCAACCTCAGGGAGACGAACACTACCATCATATTCCAAAGTTGTTTTACCCCAGTTAAGAACTAGCTCCTTCTTCTTGATAGCGAACTCTGTAACTAGAGAAGTATCAGGAGTATCGCTTGTAGTGTAAACATCAGCCTTCAAGTAGTAGAATCCTGGCTTGCTAGGCTCTCTACCTGCAGCACCTGCACCATTTGCAGCCGCAGTTGGCTTAGTGCAATCCTCATCTACATAATATGTATAGGTAACCTTACCCTTTACATCACCCTCAAGTCCGTCAAATCTACTTGGCTCATTACCGTAAGTCCATCCCTCACGCGATAGAACCAAGAAGTCACCGCCTGATGTTGAACCAACTACTACCTTGATAGCTTCATCGTAAGACTTGTCAACGTGATTTTCATCACCGATAATCTTAACATACACATAGTATACACCTGGTCGAGATGCAGTAGGAAGATCCTCAGAATAGTCTTTCATATTAGTACTATACTGAATTGTACCACCTACACAAGAACCAGCTTCAACCAATACGACAGGTTCATCAGAAACTTTCAAACCAGGTATTGGAGTAGGAAGCGTCACAATCGGATTTGCTTTCTCTACAACTATAGTAAAGTAATCAACCTTAGAAGGAGCAATACCTGTGTTCTTAGGAACGAACTGGTAACCTACATTATAAGTACCGGCATCAATTACTGATGGAATCGAGCTATTGAATATACCATCTTTTCCGATAGTGTATACGAAATCACCTTCAACCTTATTTACCTTACCAGGATTCAACAACGGCAAAACGTCTCCCGTGTAAACAAGTGGAATGTTAGGTGTTGGAGCGTCGAAGTCAAGTTCCTGACTAAGCTCTGAGATGATAACCTTAACAGGGTCTGCGAATATTGAATCCTTGTGGTTAGCATCACCTATAAACTTAACATAGATTTCATAAGTACCTACCTCAGATGCCGAAGGAATTGTTGTTGTGTATTCACTTTCAAACATACTATACTGGAATGTACCATCTGAAGAAGGCTCTACATCAAGCAATGGATACTCCTTACCTTCACTTACTACCAAACCTGTCTTAGCCTTTGGTAGAGTAACATTTGGTCTTGCTTTATCAATTGAAACCGAAATTGATTTTGGTTCACTTGTCTTAAATGCCTCTTGATCATTTGGAACAAAGATAAACTCAACTTCATAGCCTCCAGCCTTGACAGCCTTAGAAATAACCTGGCTGAACTCCTCGTCATCAGATCCAACCAATCTATACTTGAATACACCAGGCACCTTAGTTACCTTACCTGCATTCAACAATGTCAAAGGAGATCCTGTGTATTCCAAACCTTCCTTAGGTGTAGGCTCAACAAATACAAGCTCTGAAGGGATTGTATTATCCTCTTCAACAACAACCACGATCTTTTCATCGAATGTCTTGTCGTTGTGGTTCATATCACCTACGAACTTAACAGCGATCTCGTATGTGCCAGCCTTAATTGCTGAAGGAACTGTTGTTGTGTACTCGCCTCCATTAACACTATACTGGTATTCACCTTCTGTTGAAGCAACAACATCTATCAATGTAAGCTGTGTTCCATTCTCAACCAACTCTTCCTTAGGAGTTGGTAGCGTAACTGTTGGATCAGCCTTATCGATCAATACTGTATACTGAACAGTATCTGATGTCGTATATGTCTCCTGATCATCAGGAACAAAGATAAACTCAACTGTATGCTTACCTGCGTCAACTCCTGTTGGAATATCAGTAACAAACTCTGTCTCTCCGCTCTTTCTATATTTGAATGTTCCTGGAACTGTTGTTACCTCACCAGCATTCAATAGCGGCTGCTTTTCACCGTTATAAGTCAACGGTGTCACCTTAGTCGGTTCCTTGAACTCTGGCTTGACAGGAGCAATAGAAGCATTCTCCTCTATCACAACCGTGATTAAGTCATCGAATGTCTTGTCGTTGTGGTTCATATCACCGATGAACTTAACAGCGATCTTGTATGTGCCAGCCTTAATTGCTGAAGGAACTGTTGTTGTGTACTCGCCTCCATCAACACTATACTGGTATACACCTTCTGTTGCTTCAACAACATTGATCAATTCCTGAGCCTCGTCACTTTCCTTCAAACCTTCCTTTGGTGTTGGAAGAGTTGCCTTTGCATCAGCCTTTGCGATTATCACATCAAATAATTCACCCTCAGTAGGACCTGTTCCATTATTAGGAGTAAAGACATACTTAACTATATAAACTCCTGCATCACTACCAACAACCTTAGATGCGTCGTCAATAGGTTCACTTTCTACACCTTTATAAACGATAGTATATGTGAATGTACCATCCTCAGATACTCCTGGAATAATCAAATTCTGCTCAGTACCATCATAAGTCAAAGGCTCTTCAACCGGTTTTGGAAGAGTGTACTTGATAGCCACTTCTACGATTGAGAATGCAACCTCGCTCTTTTCCAACTCATAATTGTATCTGTCCTCACCAGTTAACGACACCCCAATAGTGTAGTTTCCTGGTTTTATCGCATGGTACTCAGTTGAAGCATATTGACCAGTAACTGTAACATTATCGCCATAAGGTCGACCAAACTCAAAGTCTACATCTGTTCCATCAATAACATCTTGAAGATGAAGAAGACGAACATCTGGATATACATCCTCACCTGTATACGGAAGCGATCCGACATTATATTCATTTAGAGAAATTGTTTTTGCACTAATTGAAACACCTCCTGTCTCACCATCTGGTGTCTTCAATAGTGTAGGCGCTCCTGTACAGAAATTAGGATCTAAAGAATAATAAGAATATCTTAGAACGTAATTTCGCACATCTTTTGCATAAGTTAAGTGGTCATCTCTGTATTCTACTTTCTCTGTTGTCATCTTTGAAAGACCAACTGAGAAATAACCTCCTCGACCTCCGTCACTTCCTGCAGTAGACAAACATTGCCACTCTCCATTGAATTCAAGAGATTCATCGCGATTCTTTACATAAGTCGGTACCTCAAAACCAAACTTTTCAGCATTATCTCCTGACGATATATCACAACACCTAATTTTAAACCTATACTTTTCATCTCCGTCTGCAATTACATACTTATCAGCATAATCACCCTTCAATGAAACATGGACATAATACTCTCCTGCATTTACAGCCTTACCATCAACAAGAGGAACGTCTATTTCTTCATACGTAAAATCAAGATCTACAAGATCATAAGAATCTTCCGGATCAAAATCTACAAGTCTACATCCAGGACTCTGTGCCAAAGTGTTATAACTAAGCCAATCCTCAGACCATTCAATTTTCACAGTCTTCTTTGCACCTGACTTAACAGTTACAGTTATTGCTGGATCTGGATATGGATCATCATCAGTCGTCATATAGTTACCATCTGCTGAAAGGAAATAGTATTGAACTGTATGATCACCTGTAGTTGTTACAGTTGGATTATATGAATCCTTTCCATCTATTATATACTTAATGATTCCTGGTTTTTTAGACCACGAAACCCATTCCGGTTCCTCAACTGTTGGAAGTGTCTCAAACAAATCTAATTCGTCACCATCCAATACAAGATCCTTCTCATCCTTAATCACACCTGGAATTATCTTGAGTCTAGCTGGGTTGATTCTAAGACTTCTTTTTACATCGTCATCTGCAATAAAATAGTTGCCCTCATCATCTCCAATTAAAGTAGCTGTAAGCGTGTACACACTAACACCCACTGCTGGGCCGGCATAGCGACCACCACCATCAACATCAATCTTTATTCTATCCGCATCATCCTCTAAAACACCACTCTTGATTGTTACTGTTTTTGTCTGATATTGATCATTGTATTCTACTTCATAAAGATTAGCAGAAGCGTTCCAATTTTCCTTGTCCCACTCCACTATCACCTGAAGAGGAAAAATGTCCACATCAGTTGGAGTAACTACAGGACTATCAATAGCTCTTGTCTTTCCGTTTGGAGTAAATGTAGTATGAAGAGTATAATGGCCAGCATCTTTTGCGACAATCTTTGTAATATCATCTGTCACTGGACCATCAGTTTTACCATCACTTAGATAATATGTAAACGTTCCATCAAATTGGTCTAGTTCTGCAGCAGAAAACAGCTTTTGATATGTACCATTGTATACAAACTTATTCTTTAAAGGCTGTGGCTTTTTAAAAGTAACTTCGCCAATGATATCAAACTCTGTCTCCAAGTACTTGTTTGCAATCACATAGTTTTTTGCTGAAGCTTCATCCAAAACGGCAGTTGCTGTGTGTGTACCGACCTTTGACTGCGCTCCTTTAACAGAAACAGTAATTTTATCCCACACAGATCCACTTACAGTTGCTGTTGGAACATGCTCTTCTCCATCGTATACGAAATAAAGATCCTCCCATTTAAGTGCAACCGTATATTTCTCGATATTACTTTTTACACTACCATACTTAGGTTTATAAGCCGAATTTGACGGTTCAAACTTATAGTATGTAGTATATGTACCGGCATTCGATTGTGTCGGAATCTCTTTAAAAACCGTTGTTGGAGTCGATTTTTCAAAATCACTCAATGCATAAACCCAATCACCCTCAACAGAGGCCGAACCTGCCTCAAACAATGGTTGTTTCTCTCCATTATAAACTATACGGGATGTTGTTGGCTCAGTTA
Organism: Paludibacteraceae bacterium; assembly: GCA_045629285.1. Lineage (GTDB taxonomy): Bacteria > Bacteroidota > Bacteroidia > Bacteroidales > Paludibacteraceae > UBA1723. Next base: position 60,232 of record JAZQQY010000005.1, read on the forward strand.
ACTCATAATCTGTTGATTTAATAGTGAATTCTCGAGTTGGCTTGCCAGTCAAATCATAATTTGAGGATAGTTCTCCTCTCAACACAGCTGTTACTTTATAGTCTCCAGCCTCGATAGGTTCACCATTTGTCAAATTCGCACCCGAGAACACATATCCTAAATCCTCAGGATTTATACTTGTTTTATCATCACCTAGAAGACCACTAGGACTAATCAGATATGTTGGATGTTGAACTGTACCATTATAATAGTAGTCTGATCCATTCCAAGTAGTGACAGCCAAAGATGCCTTGGCAATTTCCACATCCTTCGATCCAGAAACTGGCTCTCCGTATTTAGGAGTAAAGACATACTTAACTCTATATGATCCTGCATTCTTACCAACAACCTTAGATGCGTCGTTGATTGGATCGCTTTCTACACCTCCATAAACAACACTATATGTGAATGTACCATTTTTTGATTCACCTGCCTCTATCAAAGTCTGCTCTTTTCCGGCATAAGTCAACTCAAGTAGAGGTTTTGGCTCAGTGTACTCAATCTTTGGTGCTACAATCTCATATTTGATTTTGGCACTCGATGATTCCGTCTCATAACTTGACGCATAATCACCTTTCAACGACACATAAACTTCGTATTCACCTGGCTCTATCGCATGGTTCTTAGCAGAACCATTAGGACCATCTCTCTTAGATGTAACATTGTCTCCATTTACACTTCCAAATTCAAACGTAAGTTTATCTCCCGAAATGATTCCATCATAAATATCTGTAGGCAAAACATCTGTAGGCAAAACATCCTCACCAGTATAGTCATACTTTAACGATACTCCCTTTTCAGTAAGCTTTTTCTTAGCAATTTTTACCGTACATAGGTTTGTTGATGCTCCCGAATTATAATTATGATCATCTGATTCATAACGATATGAAAGGGAATAATTACCTGCTATTTTACCCCATGCCCAATTATCGTCAGAAGGCTCTAATTTAGATTCTCCTTTTGATGCAGAGATCAAATAGAATCCGCCTAAACCAGAAGGAAGAGTACCTTTATCTGTCAACATCTGAGACTTTCCATTATAAACAAGACCGTCGACTGCCTTAGGCAACTCCATTCCATATTTCTGACGATCACTTTCAGAATCAATTACAATAGTATAAATACAGTAATACTGCTTTTCATATCCTTTTGCAATAGTATATTTAGTATATTTAGAATCATCCGGACCTACCAACTTCGCATAAACATTGTACCATCCCGCATTGACTGGCATATTATTTACAAGTTTAGGAGTATAATCATTATTTGTAGTAGCCTCGAATGTATATTCTAGAGTGTATTTCCCCTCATCTTCAGGATCCAATCCGACAATTGTTCCCTTCGGATATTGAGGAGTTTTATTCTTTTCGTCGTAAACCAAAAATCCATTACCACCAGCAGACACATCCTCCCATTTGATTGTCACCTCTTTTGGAGCCGGAGCCTTAATAGTGAAGGTAATAGTCTTATCTGCATCTTCTCCATCAAAAACATAGTTTTTAATATCTTTACCCGTCAAACCGTCAAATCTAGTAGTGTACTCACCTGGCTCTATCGCATAAGGTCTATCTTTACCAAGGTAACCATTAGGTTTTATAGTTACATTGTCTCCTTCCAAATAAGGTGAAGCATATTGACCACTATAAACAAATGTTACAGATATCTCATCATTACCTACAATATTAGTAAAATCTTTAGAACTCAATACTGGTCTGACATCCTCTCCTGTATACTCGACTTCAAAATGAGTGTTTTTTAGTTTAATCGGTCTATCTTTGATTTCTACATAACCAAGATGTGTTCCGGATGAACTTGTCCGATAATTATAATCCTTTGTCGTAAAGACAAAATCAATGCCATAATTACCATTAGAAGTAGCAACAGGCTCTCCATTACTATTTTTAGTATACAAATCCTGATATCCATGAGCTGTAGGATAAGTATAATCAATAGATCCTCCAGAATAATTAGGATCCGCTGTCGAAGCGTACTTTATTCCTGACTTAAGAAGATTTTGTTCTTTACCATTATATACCAAATCTTCTTGCAATACAGGAAGAATTACTCCCTTGTCTGCTAAAACTTCTTTATTAATTAAAAAAGGACGTATAGAAATTGTATAAACGTCTTCTGTTTCCTTAATTATATACTTTCCAGCATCACCTCCTTTCAATGAAGCAGTTATAGTATAATCTCCAGCCTGAGTGAGAGTAACAACATTACCACTTACAGGTATGGATTCAATGAAATACTTACCATTACCGATACTGACATTTCTCTCCACACTAAGACTAAGAGTTACCTGATCACCGGCATCTACTCCACTAAGAACCGGAGTGATATCGTACTCTTTTTCTTTGCCGTTCTCTAGCACTTCATAAGAAATAAACCAACTATCAATCTCCGTTTGCCATTCAATGGAAACTTCCGTAGCCGCAAATGCTGGCACGACACATAATGCCGCCAATAAGGAAAGGCAGGACTTAACAAAATTTCTTTTCATTTTTGCAATTTCTATGCAAAATGATCTCAGTATATGTTTCATAATTCTAAAGTTACGCATTTTTTTAGCCTAAAATACTTTTAATCATAATTTTCACAACATGTTCTATATTAGCACTTTATCTTGTAAGATATGCATATTTATTTTCATAATGATACAATTTGGCGCTATTTTACAATAAAATTGGTGCAAAGATAAAAACTTTTACAATTAGTTTTCATCAATAATGTGTTTTTTGACATAAAAAATGTTAACAAATCTTTAAGCTTCAATGTTATTTCATGTTCTTGAATATATATGCAAAATTGTTGGTTTTATACAAAATTCAAAGAAATAATCGATTTTATAGCTATCAAGTTCGCTTCAAAGAAATAATATTCTTGAAAATCAATTATATAAACAAAAAGAGACGCGAAAAATCACGTCTCTTCAATATTGATTCAATCGATTACCAATTTTTGTAGGGGTTCTCAGCCAAATGAGAATTGTAATAACGCTTGTCGGCCGTGACTTCCACTCCTATCCAGTCGGGCAATTCGAACGACTCCTGTTCACTCTCCAACTCGATCTCGGCAACTATCAGTCCTTTGTTGTCGCCAAGAAACTCATCGATCTCCCAAATGTGTTTGCCTCGCTTGATCTTATATCGGTACTTCTCCACTATCGGTGTCTGGCTCAATTCCAACATAGCGTTAGCGTCGCCGAGAGGTATCTGATATTCAAACTCTAAACGGCTGAAACTCTGAGTCTTACTCTTAATCGTAAGGAATCCTTTATCTCCGGCAACACGCACTCTGACTGTATTACCTTTCTTGTTCAAGTAGCCCTGGGCATAATGGACACCTTCGCCAGCCTCCGAACGCCACGAGTCGTCCGCCATCAAAAATTTTCTCTCAATCTCTATATTCATCGTTCGTCGGAATTAAAAATCATCAAAATTCATGTCTTCGTCTACGCCTCTTCCTTCTCTGTCGCCCCTCTTACTCTTGTTCTTATTGTTACCGAACGAATATGATGCATTCAAGTTGAATGTTCTTCCGTTACGGGTAGTCTTCGAAACTTGATGGAACGACTCCGACCATGTCTCCATATTACGCTTGTTGGAGTTGGTGATGTCTCGTACATTGAACGACAATGAAAGTCTCTTGTCCAAGAACTGACGCTTCAAACCGATGTTCATGAAGAAGGTGTTCATGCTTTTTCCTTGAGCAGCGACTCTCGGTGAACGATAATTGAGTGTCAACTGTCCTGTGATTGCCTTAGGCAAACGGAAATCGATACCTTCCTTCAAATCCCAACTGAAACCGTCACGCTGTCTCAATGTCAACATTCTCTTTGTCAATACACCATCGGCATCGGCAACCTCGATCGCTGTCACTCCACCTACAAGATCATAGTAGTACAAATTGACATTGGTTGTCAATGTGAGCGGTTTGAACTTATTCTTCGCTATCAACTCCAAACCTGTAGAATGCGAACGGTTCAAGTTGGCAAACGTGCTTTTCAAAATTGCCTTGTTGTCTGACATCTCTGTCCAACTGTACTGCTCCACAACGTCATCGGTAAACTTGTAGTATGCAGAAATTGTGTAGACATGACCAGCAGGTGTTGTATGTAAATAGTTGACCTCTCCTGAGAATGCTTCTTCAGGATGAAGGTCAGGATTTCCATAGCTGATAGATGTCGAATCCGACATATTTGGGTTTGGATTCAAACGGAAACCACGTGGCCTGGTGATTCTGCGAATGGCACTAAACTGGATTTCATTAAACTCATTCGCATTGTAGGAAAGGAACAAAGAAGGGAATAGATTTCCGTACGGATCTACCTCATCCGAAGCTCCGGTGTTATGCTGAATCCACGAAATATCCGACAACTCTCCACGCAATCCAACCTTATATCCAAGTCGTTTTACTTTTCCGCTCCACATTCCGTACCACGCGTAGATATTCTGGTTATACTCGAAATCATTTGTAAGATTATCCTTCTTGACGAACGGCTGATCGGCATTCTGACGCTCGAATGTCTCGGCATCGTTTCTCTCGTTTGTCATGTCGACACTCACTCCTATCTCCAAATTGCTTAGTTTTCCTACCGGCGAAGTATAGTCGATCGCAAACTGATTCTTTCTGATTGTACGATCGTTTTTCTGATCCTGCTCCGAATAACTTGTAAGATTATCGTTCATGTCATAACGCGACTGATGATACTTGGAATCATTATTCTGACTGTTAGAAGATGTCTGGGCAAGGAAAGAAAGCTCCTTGCCTTCACTGAAAGTATGCGTGAAATCCACTTTCACTGTGTACATATCACGTGGACTTTTTGACTTTGCCTCACGTGTAGAATAAGCTGTGTCGATACGGATTCCATCGTCGACTCTACCGAAAAGATATGAGAAATCCTCGTTTCTTCTGTTCTTACCTAGAGAGAAGACTCCCGAAACTCCGATACGGTTCCTATCGTTTATCTTATAGTCCACACCTAGTCGTGCAAAGTAGGAATTGATGATGAAATCTCTTCCGCCTTCCGACACGTTGAAGATTGTGTCCCTTGGATTCAAATCGAAGTCGGGAAGTAAAGAGTCTCTCAAAATGAACTGCTCACGGTCGATATCAGATCCTCCTCTGAATGTACGACGCTGGTAACCCAAAGCGGAAAGGATTGTCCATTTGCCTTTAGTCACAGTAAGAGAAGCTCCAAGATTTCCACCGACTTTTCCTTCCGACGGATAAGAAACTCCTGCGTTGACGTTACCGAAAATACCAGCGGCAGCATCCTTTTTCAATACGATGTTGATGATTCCGGCTGAACCTTCAGCCGAATATTTAGACGATGGATTAGTGATTACCTCGATCTTTTCAATGCTTCCGGCTGGGAACTGCTCAAGCAATTCTCCCTGTGCGTCGCCTGAAAGACCGACGCTTCTGCCGTTGATGAACACCTCCACATTCTCGTTGTTGCGAAGAGAAACATTACCATCCATATCGACGTCTACTGTAGGAATATCACGAAGCACATCAGTTGCAGAAACTCCGACTGTAGTCGCTCCTTCATTCACCAAAAATGTCTTTTTGTCGACATCCATCTGGAGTTGAGTACGTGTACCGACCACCTCGACCTGACTCAATAGAGCAACGTCCTCTCGTAGTTTGATTGTGAATTTTGCTCCTCCTTCTCGCTTAAGAATTTCAGGAGTGATCTTTCCGCTATAGTCGGAATATCCCATAAAAGAGATGATCAATTGATAATTGTCTTCAGCTACACCCTGCATCACAAAACGACCATCGTCGCCTGTGAACATTCCCTGCACTACCTTAGAACCATCGGCTGATTTCAATTCTACATTTGCGTAAGGTATAGTCTCGCCAGTCTTAGCGTCGACAACCTTTCCCATGACATTATAACCTTGTGCAATAGCCGACAAAGCAAATGCCAGAGCAACAAAAAGTGAAAATATTCTTTTAACCATAATAAAAATTGTTCATTGTGTCACAACAATATCGTCATAACAAAAATCAAAACAGGTTATTTGAAATCAAAAGTGCATACGCCCAAAAAAGCGCATGCACATATAATTTAGTCTTCCTTTTGTTTATCAACATCCACTTCAGGAAGATCCTTCGACACACCTTCGTCAATAGTCTCTTCCTTAGCATCAGCAACTTTTTCAGAAGCCGAGTCATCATCCTTCTTATCTTCATTCTCACGCATAAGCTCCTCATTACGAGATTCCCACTTACGCTTTCCGAAGATTCTCTCCAAGTCGTCTGCAAAGATCACCTCTCTCTCTACAAGAAGTTCAGCCAACTGACGATGACCTTCAGCATTGTCGCGAAGTACCTGCTTAGCACGTTCGTACTGACTATTAATCAACGACTTGACTTCATCATCGATTAGTTTTGCAGTCTCTTCGGAATATGGTTTTGTAAATGAATAGTCTGCCTGGGAATCGTAGTAGCACAAGTTAGTAAGCTTGTCGCTCATACCATAATAAGCAACCATCGCGTATGCCTGCTTAGTGCTTCTCTCCAAATCATTGACAGCTCCCGTACCGACAGTACCAAGAGTTATCTCCTCTGCAGCACGACCTCCAAGAAGCGAACACATCTTGTCAAGAAGATTCTCCTTAGTGATCAACTGTCTCTCCTCCGGCAAGTACCAAGCAGCTCCAAGAGCCATACCACGCGGAACAATTGTGACCTTGACTAGCGGATCTGCATACTGAAGCATCCAACTGATTGTTGCGTGACCGGCCTCATGCACGGCGATAGACCATTTCTCGGCACGAGTAGTGATCTTATTTTTCTTCTCCAAACCTCCGATGATTCTATCGACGGCGCTCAAGAAATCTTCCTTGTCAACCTGAGTCTTATTGCGACGAGCCGCGATCAAAGCAGCCTCGTTACATACGTTTGCAATATCGGCACCGCTGAATCCTGGTGTCTGGCGCGACAAGAAATCAACATCGATATCGTCGGCAAGTTTCAACTTCGACAAATGAACATTGAAAATTGACTTTCTATCGTGAACATCAGGAAGGTCGACGTGGATCTGACGATCAAAACGACCTGCACGAACCAAAGCCTTATCAAGAATGTCGACACGGTTAGTAGCAGCCAAGATGATTACTCCGGAGTTTGTTCCGAAACCGTCCATCTCAGTAAGCAACTGATTCAGAGTACTTTCACGCTCATCATTTCCACCACCCATACTTGCATTCTTACCACGTGCACGTCCGATGGCGTCAATCTCGTCGATGAAAATGATACATGGAGCTTTCTCTTTTGCCTGACGGAACAAGTCTCTTACTCGGCTTGCTCCCACACCGACGAACATCTCGACGAAATCCGATCCTGAAAGTGAGAAGAAAGGCACGTCAGCCTCACCAGCCACAGCCTTTGCCAAAAGAGTCTTTCCTGTACCCGGAGGGCCGACAAGGATTGCACCTTTTGGAATTTTACCTCCAAGCTCTGTATAGCGAGACGGATTCTTAAGGAATTCAACGATCTCCTCAACCTCCTGCTTTGCTTCACTCAAACCAGCTACATCTTTGAATGTCACTTTGTTAGGATTATTTCCCTTCTCAAATAGCTGAGCCTTGCTCTTTCCAACGCTGAACACTCCGCCAGGTCCGGCACCGCCGCCACCCATTCTCTGCATCATGAAGATCCAGAAGAAAACCAAAAGGATGAATGGTCCGAAAGTGTAAAGGAAGCCCTGGAAGAAACTGCTTTCTTCAGTGAACGCAAGATTTACCTTATCCACACCCTCTGTCTTCTGCCACTCAGTCAAATCCTCAGTAAAGCGATCCGCTGAAGGAATCTTCACATGAACCTTTGGATTAGAAGCGTACTTGATCGAATCACTACCGAATGCATTGGCCATCTTACCCTCTTTGATAGTAGCCTCAGCATACTTTTCGTTCGTGATTACTGTGATTTTTGAAACGGAATTAGTCTCAACAAGATACTTAATCTCATTGTAGTCCAACTCCTTTGTTGCGTGATTGTCGTCTGAAAAATAAATTCCCACCAAGAAGACTGCCAACAAGCCATACAACCAATATAGTCCGGAAGTTGACTTGAAATTAGGTATCTTCGGTTTGTTGTTACTCTCTTGAGCCATATAAATTAATCTAAATCAGGTATTTCTGTAATCTTCGCGTCCTCCCATAGCTCCTCGATGCGATAAAACTCGCGAGCTTCAGGTAGCATAACGTGAACGATTATTTCTCCATAATCGATGGCAATCCACTGACCGTTCTCATAACCGTCGGAAACCATGGAATGCACTCTCAACTCGCTTCTCACATAATGCTTTACAGAATCAGCGATGCTGACAACGTGAGTAGTCGAATTGCCTTCACAAATTACAAAGTAAGGGCAGCTGTAGCTTTCCAACTCTGTCATATCTACAGTAACGATTTTCTTCGCCTTTCGTTCCTGCATTCCTTCAACTATCTTTTGGATAATTGTCTTTGTATCTACTGTCATTAAATTCTTTGTTTATATATTGGTTATTATATTGCCAATAATTTCTCTTTCGCAGCCTCGACCTTTTCAAAATTGAACTCCGAAATAGTCTTGTTCATAAGGGCTGTGATGCCGTCGTTGCAAAGGTTGCCGATACTACCCTGATGAGTATGGTTGATATTCTTGTTAGGCTTGAACTCTCCGGCCTCGCAAGCCAATCCAACCTTCTTGTATGCGTCTCTGAACGGCATTCCCTCAAGAGCCAAACGGTTGACCTCCTCAACACTGAAGATGAAGTCGTACTTAGGATCGTCAAGAATATGCTCGTTGATCTTAACGTCACTCATTATATGAGTAGTCATCTTGATACAATCCAACAACTCACCGATCGATGGCATGAACACTTCCTTAATAATCTGCAAATCACGGAAATAACCGCTTGGAAGATTATTGATAAGCATCATGATCTGCTGTGGAAGGCTCTGAATCTTGTTGCACTTAGCACGTGTCAACTCAAATACATCCGGATTTTTCTTGTGCGGCATGATGCTTGATCCTGTCGTGCACTCATCAGGAAGTTTGATGAAACCGAAGTTCTGAGATGTGAACATACAAGCGTCAAAAGCCAACTTGGATAGAGTTGCAGCGATACCTGCCAAAGCAAACGACACTGTCTTCTCCATCTTACCGCGACACATCTGCGCATACACCACATTATAGTCCATAGTGTCGAAGCCCAAAAGGTCAGTAGTCATCTGACGGTTCAACGGGAACGACGAACCATAACCTGCAGCCGAACCAAGAGGATTTCTGTTAGTTACCTTCCAGGCAGAAAGTAGAAGCTCCATATCGTCGGCAAGGCTCTCAGCGTAAGCACCGAACCAAAGGCCGAACGACGACGGCATTGCGATCTGCAAATGTGTGTAGCCAGGAAGAAGTACATTCTTATATTTCTCGCTCTGCTGGATCAACACATTGAACAAGCCCTCGACAGCCTCAACAACACTCTTGATCTGCTCTCTTGTCCACAACTTCATGTCGACAAGAACCTGGTCGTTACGTGAACGGCCACTGTGGATCTTCTTTCCTAAGTCGCCAAGATTACGCGTTAGCATAAGCTCAACCTGAGAATGAACATCCTCTATTCCCTCTTCAATCACAAATTCGCCACGATGTGCAGCCAAATAAATCTTTTTCAATTCTGCAAGCAACACAGGAAGCTCATCCTTGGCAATCAAGCCAATCGACTCCAACATAGTGATATGAGCCATTGAACCCAAAACATCACATTCAGCCAAGTACAAATCCATCTCACGGTCCTTACCTACCGTAAACTTCTCAATCTCTGCGTTTGTAGCCTTGCCTTTGTCCCACAACTTTGTAGCCATATCCGTAATTTAAAAGGGAACTAATTATTATTTACCGTTTCCGATGAACATTTTGTTAAGGAAGATGTAAGAACCGATACCAGTAACGAACAAGATAGCGGAAATTACCAAAATGATGTTGTCTGTCAACTCAGCAAAGCTGTATACTGCCAATAGAACAACTCCCAACAAAACCAAAATAGCCCCTAGGCTTCTCTTTAATTGATCCATATTCTTATCTTATTATACACAATTATTCTGCAAATTACGCATAATTTTTTTTCATAACAAAAGTATATGCATAAAAAATTTGGTTTCAAGTTTCAAGTAATTAGTTTCAAGTTTCAGGTTTCAAGTTTCAAGTTTCAGGTTTCAGGTTTCAGATGACCTGCACCACACACTACTTTAAACCTGAAACCTGAAACAAAATAATGTTAATACTAAGGTTAAAAAAGCTAAAACCACACTATCTCTGCTCTATTTTGTTTTACTTTGCAAAAGATTATAGAAAAACATAATTTTTACTGCTATGAAAAAAGGGATAGTTTTATTGATACTTACTCTGTTCTGCGGACTAACTTCGATATTCGCACAGGGTTTTGACCAGCGTCGCTACGATAACGGATTGCAGCAGATTGCGGAACACAACCGTAACTACTTCCGTAATCAGGGTTGGATAGAAAACAATTGGCACCAACTTTCAAGCTGGTATCCGGATGTACTACTTATTAATAATGAGGAAAAAGCTTACGTGGCTGACGCAATCTGTTCACCAAAGATCAAATCAAGATTCGCGGCACTCAACAGAATCAAGAAAGACGGTGGTCTGCCTACCCTTCGCGAGGTAGAGGATTTCAACCTTATGTTGTGGGATGAGATCGACGCGGTAGTCAACCGCATGTATAGACGATAAGGGGTAAATCCAAGATATAAATGTAGAAACGCCACTGATGCGAAGTCTCTTCTACATAGATTTTCCCAAAAATAACATACTGAAATATATGATCAAAAACCACGCAAAAAATTTATTTGTCTAATTTTCAATTAAATATAAACTTTTTCAAAAATTTATTCTTGAAATTGGCAAAGTTGGCACGGTTTTTGTAGTTAATATAGTGACGATGTGAATCGGTAATTTGTAGTTTAGTCCTAATATTAAATCCTTTTATGCTATCTATGATAGTAAAAAGCAGAAATTTTAACTTTTTGTTAGAATTTCTGCTTTTTGTTTTGTCAATTCCCAAAAAAGATATATTTTTGTGTCGTAAAACATAAAACGAGGCATTTAAGCCAGTTTATGTTACAGAATAGATCTTCATATCTAAGTTATCATATTTTAGGTTTAGGCAGGTCCCCAATTGTTTGGCGACCTGCTTTTTTTATGTAAAAAGTAAAAAGTAAGAATTTAACATTCCGCATTTCTAATTTAGCGTTTCATTTCCTACATTTGCATCAATAAATACAGATATTATAATGGAAAACACTAGTTATTGCTCGTTTAAAGAGAAATTTTGTTTTGCGCTTGGAGACGCGAGTGCAAACATCGCATGGAGAGGTGTCGCAGCCTTCTTGACTATCTTTTACACCGACGTTTTTGGTCTTACTCCGGCTTCTGTCGGACTGCTAATGTTGATCTGCCGTTCGAGTGACGGTGTGAGCGACGTCGCAATGGGTATGATCGGAGACAGAACAAAATCCAAATATGGACATTTCCGTCCATGGGTTCTTTGGACAGCTATTCCACTTGGTGTAATCCTTTCTTTGCTTTTCACTGCTCCCGACTGGAGTTATGAAATGAAACTTGTGTATGCCTACACTACTTATATCCTTTTCACACTAATCTACACTGCCAACAACATTCCTTACGGTGCGTTGATGGCGGTAATGACTCCAAACGAGAATGAGCGTACTTCACTTGGATCTTTCCGTATGATCGGTGCCTTCACAGGTGGTATGCTTGTGCAGGGTTCTCTTCTTGCTTTGGTGGCTTACTTCGGTAACGTCAACCCAACAATTGAACTTGAGCAGAAGGCTCCTACTGAATATGTGGTGACTGTATCTTCTCCAGAGGATGTCAAGAATGCTAAAATCGCCACAACTCACGGTCTTCTCGGTAGCGTCGCCAAATTCCAGATGCAAGGCGACACAGCCGCTCCAACTCTTGGTAAGAGTTTTGAGATGAAGGCAAACAAGAAATACACTTTCACAATCACTGGTGAGAGCGACCTTACAAAGGATAATATCTCTCTAATCAACCAGAGCACAGGCTACAGCAAGAGTATGTATATCATGAGTGCTATTCTTGCTCTTTGTATGTTCCTGACTTTCTGGGGCACAAGAGAACGTGTGGCTCCTTCAAAAGATCAGCAGGACGACCTAAAGCAAGATTTTAAGGATCTAATGAAGAACAAGCCTTGGCTTATCCTAATCATCGCTGGTCTTGGATACAATATCTACAACAACATGAAGACTGGTATCATCGCCATCTACTTCACTCACTACGTCGGAAACGCCGCTCTTGCCGGTATGTACTTCGTAGCGTTGATGCTAATCAGTATTGTGGCAGCCATGATCACTCCGTCTTTATGTAATAAATTTGGTAAGAAGAACGTATTCATCGGTTCGATGGTGGCAACATCATTCATCAACGTATTGCTTTACTTCTTCGGTCCAACTCAGATTCTTATGATTTTTACAGTAGGTATGGCATCAGAGTTGTTTGCAGCCATCCTTCCTACTCTATTCTTCGGAATGCTTGGCGACGCTGCCGACTATGGAGAGAAGATGTTCGGACGCCGTGCCACAGGACTTGTCTACTCAGCAGGAAGCTTCGTTACAAAGTTTGGTGGTGGTATAGCCTCAGCAATCATCGGATTCGTGCTTGGCCTTTACGGTTACGACGGACAGGATTCATCAGCTATCCAGGGAGCCATCCCAGGAATCATTAATCTAATGAGTTGGATTCCAGCTGTTATCAACTTGGCATTTGCAGTATCGATGCGGTACTATCCAATCACATCAGTGGCAAAATCAGAATCAACATCAATTGCAACAAAAGAAGATTAAGGATGAATATTCATAAAATCATTATAGCGACAGCCTTGGCAACAGGGCTGTCTGCTTGTTTCTCACAAGGAGAAAAGACGCAGGAATCGCCTAAAGTCTCGACAAAAAAGGAGGTTAAGGTTGATTTCAATGCCGACAGTGCCTACAGCTACATTGCCAAACAGTGTGAGTTTGGCCCACGAATCTTGGAAAGTAAGGCTCACGACAATTGCGTCGACTACATGACAAGCGAGTTGCGTCGACATGGAGCAGATATCGTCGACGTGCAGAAGTGCGAGGTTGTCGACTGGGAGAATAAAAAGCGTAAGGCAGAGAATATCATCGCGCATTTCAATCCGTCGGCAAAGAAAAGAGTCATTCTTTTTTCTCACTGGGATTCACGCCCCTGGGCTGACCAGGATGGCAATGAGGCGACGCGACGCACTCCTATCGACGGTGCCAACGACGGTGCGAGCGGAGTCGGCGTAATCCTTGAGATTGCACGCCAGTACAAATTGACAGATATGAAAGTCGGTTTGGATATCGTCTTCTTTGATGCAGAGGATCTTGGCGAGCCGACATTCATCACAGGAGGCAGAGGCAACAACGACTCATGGTGTCTTGGCTCACAATACTGGGCTCGCAACTATAAGGCCGATTCCATCGCCAAACCACGTTTCGGTATTCTTCTCGACATGGTGGGCGACGCGGATGCCAAATTCCACGTCGACTATACCTCTGGAAGATTGGCAAGCATAGCAGTCAATAAGATCTGGACTACAGCCAAAAACCTTGGCTACGGTGAGACTTTCGAGATGCGTGAGAGCGGACAGCTTATCGACGACCATGTGCAGGTATGCCAGTATGCGGACATCCCTACCGTCGACATCATCGATTTCACCGCATATAGAGGTTTTCCAGAGACATGGCACACCCATCAGGATGTGATCGGAAACATCAGCAAGTCAACGCTTAAAGCTGTAGGTGAGACTATCATGACGGTGATGGCGAAAGAATAATTCATAATGCACAATTGTCGGTATATTCCCGTATTTTGGAATATACCGACAATTATATTTGGAGATTATTTAACAGTTGTCCAAATATGAGGATTGTTAAGGACGGAACGTCCTAACCACCCCCATCAACGCGAGGCCGTAGGCCGAGCGTATAAAAAAGCGTGTGTTGGACAACTCGTATATAATTGTCTTATATAAAACTAAGAGATATGAAACCTTTGAAAATGTCTTATTTTGAAATATCTATCCCAATTTTATGGTTTTTTCCACTTATTCTATCTTCATGCGGAATATCGTGTTTGATATGTGACAAAATAGGATTATCGGAAGAAGAAGCTAAAAATATTTTAATAGTAATTGCTTGCATTGACTTTGTCGTTTTTATTGCTTCAATTTTTGTAATGCGTTTCAGACATTCAGTAACATTTGATGAGAAAGGCATAACAATAAAAGATGGCAAAACTAAAACTTCACTTATATGGGGAGAGATAAAACACATAAGCCATACGGGAACGGTATTCAAATGTTTAGAGATAGAAACTATATACGATTCAAATGTTATTATCCTTCCACTCCAATTCTTTATTAAGCGAAATTGGAATAAAAAAGAAAAGGAAGAGTTTTTAGCACAACTTGACTCTTACATATCAAAATTTAATTCAGGCAATCTCTACTTAGAAGAAAACAACACTAATAAACTGACAACATATCAGCCATATATCAGTAACACATCATACACACTACAAAGAAAAAGCAATATTGGCATTGCTCTTGCTTGGTCAATATTGATTATTGTATTCTTCGCAATTTTTCCTATTAAACATGCCATAGGATTTTCAGTAGTATATTTTGTCATCTTATTATTTATGATCAACTATAGCAAAGATGATTTGGTGTTTGATGCCGTTGGAATTACAATATACCACAAACACGAAATGGCCTTGGTTCCTTGGGAAAAAGTAACAAATATTGAATTTTATGGAGGAGAGACACTAATTATCGATTATAAAAATGATGAGAATAAAATCGAAAGAAAGACTTGGGATATAGTCTGTTTTTCTAATGTCAACGGAGATGTGTACGATTACTTTATAAACGTCTCAATATTGCGTGGAAAATCCGCCATAGATCATTATAAATGTAAATCATAATTTCGCGGGAAACCACCCTGCGACCCTCATTTCGAACCTGTGCAAAAATTGCACAAGTTGAAGACTCTTTCAATTCTTCATCCTTAAATATGTTACGTATATGCTTAACAACAATTATGAATTTACCCCCTCTCCCCACGGTAGCTTCCTCCTCGCTTCGCTTCGTCGGAATCAACCATGGTCTATGGATAAACGAACCGTATCCACGGTTCGCTCGTGGCATTTTTCCAGCTGTTTCGTTCCACGAGATATTGTCTCGTAGCATTTCATCTTTATTCATAATTCAGCATTAAAAAAGCGGCATTTCTGCCGCTTTATGTTTTGTATTTAGTCTTCGTTATATAACAACGCTACTATTTCCGATTTAAGCAAAGGAAGGTGATTGATTACAATAGACCATAGAATATCGGAAGACAAGCTATCATATCCGTGAATTATATAATTACGAGCATCAACGATTCTTCTGGAATTGGTAATTTTTATTTCCTTAAAATCCTTCAGAATTCTGTTCATAGCTTCTCCAATGATTTCAATATTCCTTTCAACAGCACGTCTCAAACATAAATTATTATTGAAGTCTTCAAACATCTTTGGTTTTCCCTCAAAGAAGCTGTCTATTTCATCGATAGCAGACAGCATATCTTGAAGATACTTTTTTATGTTATCCTGCATAAACCAATGTTTTAGTTGCATTAACACTATTGATAAAATAAGGATTTTTTAATGACTGACTCTCTACTAAATCAACATCACGATTTAACAAATCCTCCAAAGCCTCCTTCAAATCAAAATAATTTGAGAAATAATCAGCAATTTCTTCTTTCTTAAAATCAACCAAAAAATCTACATCACTCTCTGCATTAAATCTATCTGTAAGGATTGAACCAAACACAAAAAGATTCTTAACCTTGTATTTTATACAAAGCTCATTTATAATGCCGATATATCTCTCTATAATTTTCATATTGCAAATGTAATAATAATTCCGAATTTTCCATTTACAATTTCGCATTTCCCAATCATCCATCACACGCACAACAAAGATCCGACGTCGGAATAAACACCATCGTAGGCACGCACCGACAATTACGAATTATGAATTGATCCCGTTTCCCAATCATCCATCACACGCACGTCCGTGCGTCTTTACGAGTTTTCTCCTCTGCGATATCCATAATCAGGAATTATTCCGCATTTTTCCAGCTGTTTCGTTCCACGAGATATTGTCTCGTGGCATTTCACCTTTATTCATAATTCCGCATAAAAAAGCGGCAGAAATGCCGCTTTTTGTTACTAAAAATATTATTGATATCTAATCATAAACTTGGCTTAATTTCATTTTGCCAATGATTCCATATATCAATAAATAATTGATTATCAGAAATCGGACATGACTTATGATCTCTATAATAATCTATGGTCTTTTCACATTTATTAACAGCATCAATCAATGTTATATACTCGGATTTCAAAAGCAACAATGAAAAATTACATTTCATAAACTTACCCATACGCCATAGATAAGCATCTAGAAGATCAAATGTTTGCATACCCACTGACGGTATCCCTATCTGTGTTGCCAAATCATTGAATGCTTGGATGTAGTTACAAATATTACTAATTCCCTTATGCCTAGTGACTCCAAGATACTCACACACAACAGGATACATATCCTTTGCCAAATTATCATAAATTGGGAATCCTTCTTTTTCTTTCGGATCTGCTAACAACAAGAAATAAAGATACTTTGAAAGCAAAGATACTGCACATCCAGCGTCTTCAGTATCCTTATGAATACCATATTGCTTATCAAAAGTCTTTCCGATTACATGTGTCGAAGTAGGATTATTGCGAAAATCGCGTACAAGATCTCTCAAATAATTTTCATTTGGTGCAAGATGCATAATTTCTTCTGCCAACTCTCCAAGTCCATAATAACGACGATTCATATTTGTTGAATATAGAGCATCGATCATAATCAATCTCTTATAAACAACCTCCCATGAATATGTAGGAGACAAGAACATTGATTTAATAGCATCTTTGTTGATGCAGTAAAAGTTCTTACCTCCGTAAATACCCTTTGCAATACTTGTCATCAGGGTTTGAATATTATTTGCATTTGTCACATTCATAACTTTCCTCAATTTTAATTAAACAATAAATTATCTAAATATTCAAGTGGGTTTGCTCTCACTCGAATTGTTTTTTATTCTATTTGCATACTGAACGGACAGTGCGCCCGGTGTAGCGGTTGCCGGTGCCCGTGTGCTTACTGCTCGAGCTCGAATTGAAGTAAAGGCAGTAAGCGTCGGTACTATCGCTCTTGTTCGCAGTAGAACACCAGTAATAGCCGTAAGAACCCACATCGCGGCTCAAAGTACCATAGCAGTAGCCAGCGGCAGGAAGGAAAATCCAGTTGTTATTACCTGCCACCTTGCTTGCTACTTTATATCCATTTACTCCGCCTAATGAAGTCCATGTCCATTTGCAGTTATTCAACAACTCGTCAAAATCCTCACCTGACGGACATCTCCACTGATTTCCCCAAGTAGCAGCGGCTGCACTTGGTTCATATCCAGAAAAATACACACCATATTCTTCTGGCTTTGTAGCCCCAACATTCATTGTTGCCCACTTCAAACCACTTGGCAAACCTAAATCTACATACTCATAACCATTCAAAGTGCCATTGCCAGGCAACGAAGGGTTGTTAGTATAACCACCATCAATATTTGCCACCACAGTCTTCAAAGAATCCAACTCAGTTTTATACTTATTCAAAAGAGCATTATAATCAGCAATAATAGCGTCAAAATCAGTTTTTTTGATATAAGTAGCGTCATTCTCAAAGGCTGATACCTTTGTTGGCACAGTAGGAATTTCTGTCTTCTTAGCATAATCTGCTAGAGATTGATGCTCGGTCAAATAGCCAGCGTCGTTTGTAAATGACGACACTTTTGTTGGCATTGTTGGGATATCGGTCTTTTTAGCGTAAGCTTCAAGAGACTGATGCTCGGTCAAATAATTGCCTTTTGGCTGGTATGTTGTAGATGCCTCGGCCTTGCTTAATAGGCTATCCTTCTTTGGAAGATCGCTCTTCTTGGCATAATCTTCAAGAGATTGATGCTCTGTCAAATAGCCTGCGTCGTTTGTAACCGACGACACGTTTGTTGGAACAGAAGGAAGCTCTGATTTCTTAGCATAATCAGCTAATGATTGATGCTCTGTCAAGTAATTGCCTTTTGGCTGATATGTTGTAGATGCCTCGGCCTTAGTCACATAGCCAGCTAGGGATTGGTGCTCGGTCAAATAATTGCCTTTTGGCTGGTATGTTGTAGATGCTTCTGCTTTGCTTAATAGGCTATCGGATTTTGGTAGTTCGCTCTTCTTGGCGTAATCAGTCAATGATTGGTGCTCGGTCAAATAGCCTGCGTCGTTTGTAAACGACGACACTTTCGTTGGCACTGAAGGGATATCTGTCTTTTTAGCGTAAGCGGCTAGGGATTGGTGCTCCGTCAAGTAGCCTGCGTCGTTTGTAAACGACGACACTTTCGTTGGAACAGAAGGGATCTCCGATTTCTTAGCGTAATCAGCTAGTGATTGGTGCTCTGTCAAATAATCCCCCTTTGGCTGGTATATTGATGATGCTTCGGATTTGCTTAATAGGCTATCAGCTTTTGGCAATTCGCTCTTTTTGGCGTAATCAGCTAGAGATTGATGCTCGGTCAAATAGCCTGCGTCGTTTGTAAACGACGACACTTTCGTTGGAACAGAAGGAATCTCTGATTTCTTAGCATAATCAGCTAGAGACTGGTGCTCAGTCAAGTAGCCTGCGTCGTTTGTAAACGACGACACTTTCGTTGGCACTGAAGGGATATCCGATTTCTTCGCGTAAGCTGCTAGAGACTGGTGCTCTGTCAAATATTCGCCTTTTGGCTGATAAGTCTCAGCTGCCTTTGTCTCGCTTAGCAAGCCTGCTGTGCTTGGTAGCTCTGATTTCTTCGCATAGTTGGCATCATTTGTCAACTGGCTTACCTTTGTTGGCACAGTTGGGATATCTGTCTTCTTAGCGTAAGCTGCTAGGGATTGGTGTTCTGTCAAATAATTGCCTTTTGGCTGATATGTTGTAGATGCCTCGGCCTTAGTCACATAGCCAGCTAGTGATTGGTGCTCTGTCAAATAATTTCCCTTTGGCTGGTATGTTGTTGATGCTTCAGCTTTAGTCACATAGCCAGCTAGTGATTGGTGCTCGGTCAAATAATTGCCTTTTGGCTGATAGGTTGTAAATGCCTCGGCTTTGCTCAATAAGCTATCGGCTTTTGGCAATTCGCTCTTCTTTGCGTAATCAGTCAATGAAGGAACCTGCACTGTTGGGATATCAGAAGCTGTAATATATCCTGCGTCATTTGTAAACGACGACACTTTCGTTGGCACTGAAGGGATCTCCGTCTTCTTGGCATAATCTGTCAAAGATTGGTGCTCTGTCAAATAATTGCCTTTTGGCTGGTATGTTGTAGATGCTTCTGCTTTGCTTAATAGGCTATCGGATTTTGGTAGTTCGCTCTTCTTGGCGTAATCAGTCAATGATTGGTGCTCTGTCAAATAGCCTGCGTCGTTTGTAAACGACGACACTTTGGTTGGAACAGTCGGGATATCAGTCTTCTTTGCATAGTCAGTTAGCGATTGGTGCTCGGTCAAATATTCGCCTTTTGGCTGATAAGTTTCAGCTGCCTTTGTCTCGCTTAGCAAGCCTGCCGTGCTTGGAAGATCCGATTTCTTAGCGTAGTCAGCAAGAGACTGATGCTCCGTCAAATAGCCTGCATCGTTTGTAAACGACGACACTTTTGTTGGAACAGAAGGAAGCTCCGATTTCTTGGCGTAGTCAGCTAGAGACTGATGCTCAGTCAAATAATTGCCCTTTGGCTGGTAGGTCTCAGCTGCCTTTGTCTCGCTTAGCAAGCCTGCTGTGCTTGGAAGTTCCGATTTCTTCGCATAATCTGCTAGGGATTGGTGCTCTGTCAAGTAATTGCCTTTGGGCTGGTATGTTGTTGATGCCTCGGCTTCTGTTATATAATTTCCCTTTGGCTGATAAGTGACTGAAGCATACTCTGTGCTGACATATCCATCCAAACTTGGAATATCACTTTTCTTCGCATAATCGGCGTCGTTCTCCATTTGAGACATCTTTGTAGGCGCCACCACTTGCTTCACATCTTCTAGCGTGATATAATTGGCGTCGTTCTCCAAATCCGACACTTTTGTCGGAACCTCAGGTGCATCCTGAATCTCGGAATAATTGTAAACTGGTTTGTCTTCGCTCTGTGCCCATGTCGGCAATGCCTCTGGAGCAATATTTTTCGCATATAGGGCGTATGGCACGCTGTTCATCTGCGACGTGCTGCTCAACGTGTAATTCTCGCCTCCGTCAAGATCGATGTCGCAACGTAGGAAATAGCTGTTGTCCGCCCACGCTATATTTGCCAATGTGTCAGACGTGATGCCATTCGCGTCGCCAATGGCAAAGGTCATCAATCCGTTGACGTTGGTTTTGACGGTGCGTGTCTCGGTGTAAACTGCCATTCCGTTCTCGCTCTCCTGAAGAATGGAGATTCGCACGCCTACGTTTGTCTCACGTAGCAATCGTCCTTGATTGTTTCTCACCACAGCCTGGTAGCTGATTGTCTGTGGGGCCTCAGCCCAAAGTGAGAAGGCCATCAAGAAACTTAATACAGATGTAAATAGTCTCTTCATATATTAAATCTTTTTATTTCTTAATTATTTTGAACGTCGAATTATCGTCCTTTCCTTCGCCGCAGATGATTTTCAAAAGATAGGCTCCGGCTATCAGTTTCGACATGGGGATTGTGGTGTATTCTCCCTGCAACTCTCCTTCAAACAGGATTTTTCCGATCATATCAGTCAACATATACGGATATGAGGCATCCAACACGTCGCACGACACATAAAGGTCTGCCGACGTGGGATTAGGGTATATTGTCAGTTCCACACCGTCACAATTGGTATGATATGCGGTATTGTTGTCGAACGGTTGCTGTACTCCGGCAACTGCACTTCCATTTGTAGACGAACTAAACAGGTAGTCTACCTGACCGACGGTATAGGATACACTGCCTTTTGAGCTTCGAGCTGTTCCTCCACTCGCCGGCATAGTGGATTGCGCACATAAAGATCCTACCGTGAGACTTAGCCCCACAGCTAAAAATATTCGTTTAATCATATATAAATCCTTGAATTCTAAATTGGTTGACACACAATGATCCATGCGCAACGTCGAAACACTGCGATCTTTGAATAATATGCTTATAGGAAGTGAAGAAAGTGTGTGTGTGTGTGTGTGTGTGTGTGTTTATACAAACAAACGAGACCGCCAAATTTATTGGCGATAAAATCTATCGTATTTACAAGGTAGTTTTTCATTAGTCCCGTATATTTTTATCCTTTCGCTTTCAAAAATAGATAAAAATATTGGAAATGCAAATTTTAATGCAGAATTCACAATGCGGAATTCATAATTGTCGGTATATGTTAAACTGCAAGGGAAAATTTAGCATTTAGCATTCCTAATTCCACATATTGAATTTAACTTAGGGCCGTCAAATCAATCTTGTAGATATTTTGAGATGTAGTATCCTTTTTATTTTTCAGAAACATAATCATATAAATAGGAACATACAGCACCTTATCATTCTTTTTAATATTATCCTGACAAAAGACTATAGCTTTATTTATTTCGTACTCTTTATTTGAAACAACATTTTTCAATGCATTATGACGCTCATAGTCTTTTCCTGATTTCACCTCAATAGGAATTATTTCGCCTTCAAATTCAAGGATAAAATCAAGTTCTCCTTGCTTTTTGCTATTAAAATAATAAAGAGGAAATCCATTTGCAGTCAATTCTTGAGCAATGAAATTCTCAAAAATAGAACCGAAATTAATTGTCGTTTCTCCACTTAATATTTTGAACGCCATTCCTGAGGCATATTGAGATGCTAACAAACCCACATCGTTCAAAAATAGCTTAAATAGATTCCTTAATTCACTAAGTTTTAAAGGCACACGTGGTTCATCAACGTTGTATGTTGGCAAGGCCACACCTGCGTCTTTTAACCAAAGAAAAGCATCCTCATACCTCGTAAAACGTGCATGTTCATTAAGATTCTTCAATATAAAACGTTTATTTTTAGCATCTAATTCTGATGGAATCAAATCAAAAATTTCTTTTATATTCAGTTTTTTTTCTTTGTCATACTGACTAATGTCCCATCTATACAAAGATACTATCTCTTTCTGCTTAAGAAGAACTTTATTCAAATCGTTTGTATCAAGATAGCATTGGACTACAGCAGGCATACCTCCAACTATCAAATAAAGATGAACTATTTTCATCATTGACTTATGAACAACATCATCCACTTCTTTACAGTCATTCAATGAATTTTCCAATGTTTCTAATATAGAACTGCTTACTCCCAATGCTTTCGCAAATTCCATTAAGTTAAGTGGATATACTTCCTCTATAGACATATATCCCACAGGTATGCTACGTATGTCATTTAGTTCAACACCCAACAAACTCCCACTTAAAGCATATAAGAAAGATCCTTCGTCAACAAGGAACTTAATCATAGTAACAGATTCTTTACAACGTTGGATTTCATCAAAAAAAATCAATGTTTTACCTGGTACAAGAGATCTATTTAACCACGCTGATAATCTTTGCAATATGTCTTTCGCATTTCTAACATCCTTGAATATATTACAAGCTTCAGGATCTGCAAGAAAATTAACTTCAACCAAATCCAAGCCCTTTTTCTGGGCATATTTTCTTATGGCAAAAGTCTTTCCTGTTTGTCTTGCTCCAGTCAAAAGAAGGGCAGTTTTAGTGGTAGCAAAGTGGTTTTCAATGATATAATCAATATTTCTATCTATCATGAATCAATAAATTTTGGAAAATTTACATTTTTCTAAGGCAAAATTCACTATTTTTTGACATTTTTCCAAGGTAAAATATACCATTTTTTGACACTTTTCCAAGTTTTTCCGTCATTTCTTCCTGTTCATCGCCAATAT
>JAZQQY010000006.1:0-3784 GCA_045629285.1 Paludibacteraceae bacterium
TATTTGTCTTGATTCATATGCAGCTATCATTTAGCCACAAATGTATGAATTCAAATCCGTTTCATTTAAAAATACCGTCTAATAGACTATATTTCAATTATTTCAAAGAACTTTTTGTTCACTTTTACGGGACGGTAGTGACTCAATATTTCAAAAATCATAGTCTATTTATGGCAACAAAAGGCTGCTATCTCCATAGCTCAAAAACCTGAAGCCATTATCAAACGCATATTTATATATGTCATGCCAAGCGTCGCCTACCAATGCCGAAACTAATAGTAGAAGTGTACTCTGTGGTTGATGGAAATTAGTAACAATTCCTCGCACTATTTTAAATGTATACGACGGTGCAATGATAATCTGTGTCGACGTCACAAGTGATTCACGTCCACTTTCGTCAAGGTAATCAAGGATTGCCTGCAGACTCTCCCCGGCAGTCAAAGTCGGGTTGGTGTCGTATGGCGTCCACTGCTCGACGTGGAGGTAATCAAAGTCGACTTCAACTCCTTTTGTCTTGGCATCTGCAATCGCCACACCTATATAATATAATGACTCAAGTGTACGAACAGATGTTGTGCCGACGGCAATGACATTTCCAAGTGCAGATTTAACAGCCTCGATTGTCTCGCGTCGTACACTAATAACCTCACTGTGCATCTCATGGCCATCCATTGTCTCCGCCTTGACCGGTTGGAAGGTACCGGCACCGACGTGAAGAGTCAGCTCGGCTTTTCGTATACCTTTCTTCTGTAGACTCTCAATCAAATCAGAAGTGAAATGCAGTCCGGCTGTCGGAGCAGCAACAGATCCTTTTATCTTAGAATAAACTGTCTGATAAGTAGTCTTATCACTCTCCTCTGTCTTACGATTCAAATATGGTGGAATCGGCAATTCTCCCACAGCTTCAACGATATCGGCAAAAGTATGCTTTTCTGCCCCACTCCACGAAAGACGGATGAGTCTCGCCTTACCACTTTTGTCGATACACTCAGCCTTGACCACTACCGCGTCGCCAGCAATATTCACATCCTGCTCAAGAGAACCCTCTTTCCACTTTGCGGCATTTCCAACCATACATTGCCAAACGACCTCGTCTTCAGCCGCAAAATTGGAAGCATAGTCACGAGGAGCATGAGGTTCAAGCAGGAACACCTCTATTCTTGCACCCGATGATTTATGGAAAACTATACGAGCCTGGATAACACGTGTATTATTGAATACAAGCATCGCATTTTCAGGAAGTTCATCTCCGATATTCCTGAACGTAGTATGAGCAATCTTACCTGCCTTATAAGTCAAGAGGTTCGATGAAGAACGGTCTGACAACGGAAACTTTGCAATTCGCTCGTCAGGCAAATTGTACGTGAAATTTTCTATCTTTAGCTCTTTCGGATGCATTATCGAATGAATTTAATTGCATTTACTTTGTAAAGTACGGCAAAATTACCGATTTTTGCAGAATTAAAAAAAAGAAATCATAAAATGGGAATAAAAGTAGGCGACAGAATTCGTTTTTTGAATAGCATGGGCGGCGGTATCGTGAAGAAGATCGTCAGCAAGGAAATGGTTGAAGTAGAAGACGAGGATGGATTCGACATCCCTACTTTGATCAGCGAATGCGTCATTGTGGAATCGAAAGGTGCCGCAGAGAAGATCGCTGAACGCCAGCAGCAGAAGACAAATACTCAAAAGCCTAAGCAAGTTCTTATCCAAGAAGAGGAAGAAGTTGCAGAAGAGACATACGCCGAGACTAAGGAAGGCGAATTAATCAACGCCGCCTTAGGATTTGTTCCTGTAAACCCACAAATGATTTCCCAGACAGATTGCGAAATCTATCTGATCAACGATAGCAACTACTATCTTGCCTACAATATCTATAACGGTGGAGAGAAGAGCGTCTACTCTCGCTATGCAGGCATTATCAATCCGAACACAAAGATTCTGTTGGAGACAATGAAGAAGACTCAGCTTAATGAGTTTGAGAATCTTGGGGCTCAGATTATCGCCATGAAGAAAGATAAAGCCTACACTCGCAAGCCAGTTTATGATTTGAAAATCAAGATCAACACAGTCAAATTCTACAAACTTCACAGCTATGTAGAAAATGATTTCTTTGATGAGGATGCAATCATCGTTCCACTTGTAGAGAAGGATGTACCTGCAGGCTTCAAACTTCCCACAGCAGACGATTTGAAATCTGCAATTCTTGGAAAGGAGACAATTGAAGTGAAGAAAACTTCATCAAAGAGCAATGTGATTCCAGAGATTTTAGAAATAGATTTGCATATAGACAACCTTGTAGACAACACTTCGGGATTGAGCAATAAGGATATGCTTGATTTCCAGCTAAAGAAGGTAAAAGAGGTGATGAATGCCAATATCAACAGAATCGGTCAGAAGATTGTGTTCATTCATGGCAAAGGCGAAGGCGTGTTGAGAAACGAAGTGCTTAAGCTACTAAAGAATCAATATAAGAAATGCTACGTGCAAGATGCATCATTCCTCGACTACGGATTCGGTGCGACACAAGTAACTATCAAATAAATACAGAAAAAGAGTGACAAAAGGCAATTTAACTAAACTATTTTGCGTCGGCATTATTTGTATAATGCCAACGCTCTCTGTAGTGGGAAAACCATCATCAAAAGGAAAAGTAAAGACTCCAACTGTAAGCAATTTCCACAAGACTCCGCTTTCGCCAAGTCTAATGGAAGAGACTGCTTTGATTTCCACTTATGGAGATGATATTGATTTTTCCATCGCCGAACTTGATTCGCTCAATATTGAGTTAGAAGGCGACGACGATGAAGAGGACATGTTTGCGGAAGGCGACACAACAGGAAGCAGTTGGGATCAAACGAAAGTAAACCCATACAACATCACCATCGAAAGCATCACAGACACCGTCATCAACGTCAGCACCTATTCGCATCCTAACTATAATGTTGTGACGAGTGAGTGTGGAGAGCGTTGGGGACGTTTCCATGCAGGTACAGATATGCGCGTAAGAGTTGGAGATACAATCAGAGCTGCATTCGACGGGAAGGTTCGCATCATGCGATACAACAAGAAGTTCAGAAAGAAAGGCTACGGCCATTTCGTAATGCTTCGCCATCCAAACGGTTTGGAGACACTTTACGGACACTTATATAAGCCGTTGGTGAAGGTCAACCAAGAGGTGAAATCAGGTGAACCAATTGGTTTGGGAGGCAACACAGGTAGAAGTACCGGTCCTCACCTACATCTAGAATTCCGCTACAAAGGCTTGCCAATCAATGCCCGCAACATTGTTGATTTTGAGACAGGACAGGTATTATCTCCTAAATTTGAGATCAACAAAGCCGCATTCAACACTTACAATGAGTATCTCCACAGTCCAGCCAAATATCATGTGGTACGCAAGGGAGACAATCTAGGTAGAATAGCAAAGAAGTACCGCACGTCAGTCAAACGACTATGTGCATTGAATAAGATTCGTCCGAATACAACATTAAGAGTCGGAAGAAGGATAAGAGTCAAATAAAGCAAAATCAACACAATATAATACAAACAACAAATGCCGGCAGAAATGTCGGCATTTGTTGTTTGTATATTAATAGTCACCACAGTTTCAAATCTGTAATGCCCCATAATTACGAGAAGGTCACACCTGTCACGTCTGTTCCATTGTAGTTGTCCGTCCATACTGCAAGCAGCTGTCCCTTAATTCTTTCTGTTCGGCACGTGTCGACATTGACGAAGCGACAGCGGGCCATCCCTTCAAACCGTGTGATCCGTGTTAGGA
>JAZQQY010000007.1:0-53058 GCA_045629285.1 Paludibacteraceae bacterium
GGGTGAGGATGTTGGTGATGACGCAGCTGCTCGTATGTATCTAAACGCAGCAGTAGAGACTTGGGGTGACGTTTGCCGTGCTTTCGGATTCTCTGTTCGTCCAGTTCGCGATGTAAAGAGATAATCATTTCTTTTATTAGACAAATATTAAAAACGCAGTTGGCTTAATGCCAATTGCGTTTTTTTACGTTATTTATATAGATGACGTAAGTTTATGCGTCAAAATTGTTACATTTGGAGTTGTATAATGATTTAGTCCAAGGTTATCAATGAAAAAGTTATCAAGTGTCGTTGGAAAGTTTTTCCTCAGATTTTTATATCTTTATCCTAAATTAATTAAATAGACACATTATGCTAACAATGATTGTATACTACCGTTGTAAAGACGGACAGCGTGATGCCTTTATGGCGGAGATTAAAGATTGTAAGATTGCAGAGAATAGCCGCGTCGAACCGGGCAATAAGCAATATGATTATTTCATTCCCGTCGACGATGCTAATACCGTCCTATTGCTTGAAAAGTGGGAGAGCGATGAGGCTCAGAAGATCCATACTGCTACAGAGAACTTCAAGAGACTTGGTGAGATCAAGGCGAAGTATGTGGTAAACGTTGAAATAGAGAAATACTATTAAAAATGCGGAATGCTGAATTAATTCAATGCAGCATTCCGCATTCTTCATTTGTAATTCCTAATTATTTAAAAATCTCCTTCAGCATATTTCCCATCTTCACTCTTAATTCTCCACGAGAGCATGAGAAATTGTTCACCATCAGGCAGACGGCGTATGTCTTGCCGTTATGCTCAACATAACCAGCATAATTCTGTACTCTCTCCAT
Organism: Paludibacteraceae bacterium; assembly: GCA_045629285.1. GTDB lineage: Bacteria > Bacteroidota > Bacteroidia > Bacteroidales > Paludibacteraceae > UBA1723. The sequence continues at coordinate 839 of JAZQQY010000007.1, forward strand.
ACTTCCGCTCTTGAAGTGAGCCTTGCCTTTCAACGGTGTGTTTGCCAAGAAACTCTTCACTGTGCCGTTGACTCCACATGTCGGCAACGATTCGTAGAAGGCATTTCCGTACTTGCTCTTAGTCTTCATGTAGATAAGCACATCAACAAAGAAATTTGGATTGATGGCATTCTTCATGCTAAGACCAGAACCGTCGACTTGATATGTGCCTTTGGCGTTAACTCCATGTGAGTTCCACCATCCGAAAGCAGATGTGATGGATTTTCCATATGAAGAAGTCAAACTGTTGCGTAAACCTAGGTATAGGAATATATTTTCTGCGAACAGGTTGATGCTATGGTAGTTAGTCTCACGACAAATCTCAGATAGTGGGGCAGAGTAGTGAGTGTAAAGAAGTTTGCATGAATCCGACTTCATGAAATTGTCGATTCTTGTAGTGGATGCTTTTTTTGTGAATTGCATTCCACCTTCTATCAAATTCTGCTCAATCGCATCTGCCACGAAAAGAGCAGGCTCTGGGTTTTCTGCTTGGATCTCCTGTGTTTTGCCCAACTCGAATGGACCTTCGATAGTTTTGTTCCAAGAGAAATCTGTCGACATCACTCTGTATGGCACATCCTTGTTGATCACATTGACTTCAAGAAGGTTAGTCTTTGGTGCAGTATATGACACTTTTGCGATGGAATCCTCTGTTGAATTAAGGATGCCTATACGGATAATATTATCGTAGGCACAGATGGCAGATGCTCCCACGCCGTAGTAAGTGCCGATATCCTCCACAAGCCAGATAGGCATCTGTGCACTTTGTTGGTATAGACTCGCGTCGCCAATCACAGCACCGTCGACCTTCTTTATTCCTGCTTTGCGGATAGCGTCGGATGCTGTTGTGAAAAAGTCAGGCTGCACTTTGCATGGTTTTCCATCGGCGTCGCGATAAAGAGCCTCCTTTAATGGTTTTACGTATTTAGATGCAATAGTAGGATCACCTCCACCAACTACATAGATGCCTCCATGAAGTGTGGAATCCTTTGAAAGATGACCCTCCATCACCACTTTAGTCTCAAATCTGAAAGTGTCGGATAATAGATCCAATGCACAGGCCGTTGTGACCAATTTTGTGATCGACGCTGGGATAAGATTGGTGTTTTTGCGGTATTCAGCCACGATCTCACCCGTCTCAACCTCCTTGATCAGGATTCCGACTCCGGCGTTGTGAAGCCCTGGGGCATCCACGAATTCCTTAACCGCGGGATTAAGATCCTGTGCGTTTGTTGTGATTATGCTGATTAGTGAAAATACTATAAAAATAAGTTTCTTCATTTTTTTCTTTTGACTTTTCTTGCTGCTCGCCCTTGCGGGCTCGCAGATGAGGGGAGGACAAGGGCTTCGCCCTTTGTAATCCTCATTTTCTATATCTATGCTATTATTGTCAAAACGGCGACTATTTAAGCCGCCGTATTATGAATTATGCATTGTGAATTATGCATTACCCTTTGTGTCTAGCCTTAAGCTCTCTTGCCAAATCCTCGATTCTGATGCCCTTGCTTGTAAGCAATACGATAAGATGGTAGATCATATCCGAACACTCGTAGATAAACTGGTCGTTTGTGCCGTTTATAGCCTCTACAATCGCCTCAATGGCCTCTTCTCCTACCTTCTTGCACATCTTAGGTGCACCGCCCTTGAAAAGCTTGGTTGTGTATGATCCCTCTGGCATCTCTGCGTGACGCTTCTCGATGAAGTCCTGTAGTTCAGTCAAGAAGGCAAGATCCTTCACGTTCTTTGAACCAAGGAACTGGTTAGCTCCGGTAGTTGAACCCTTTGGAAGCGCCTGGATTAGCACGCTGTCGCCAGCTGCCGATTTCTGGATCTCAGCCACTTCCATTGTATCGTTGTACTCTCCTGCCAACACATTCTCGTCCGAGCCTGTTGCTGGATTGTGGAGCATCACCACTTTGGAGTTCTCCATCTTTGCAATTGTCTCTTCAGTAACGAAACCGATGCGTAGCACCTTGCTGTTTCTCTCGTCTTGTACGCAAGCAGGAATCATAGAATTTGCCATGTCTTTATGAATAATGTCTTTTATTATAAAAATCAGTATCGACGGTGGTCGCCGATACTGAGTATGATTTATTCAGCACTTTTCTTTGTGCTCTTCTTTGTTGCTGTCTTTGTAGTCGACTTAGCTGCAGTCTTAGTGGCTGTCGCTTTTGTCGCTTTTGGCTTTTTAGCTGGAGCCTTGTCTGCTTGTTCTGCAATGATCTTGCGACAGTCGTCGATTGTCAATGCCTTGGCGTCAGTTCCTTTGACAATTTTGTAGTTGACGCCGTCTCTTGCGATGTATGGGCCGAATCTTCCGTTTAAGACTTCTATCTCGACACCGTTGTCGTCAAACTTATTGATTACCTTGTTTCTTTGCTCCTCTCGTTTAGCCTCGATTATCTTGATGCAATCTTCATTTGTGACTGTAAGCGGATCGTATGCTTTGGCAAGCGAGTAAGCCTGTCCGTTATGCTTGATATATGGACCGAATCTACCGACTGCGACAACCAATTCTGCGTCCTCGTATGTGCCAACCGTACGTGGAAGCTTGAACAAGTCAAGAGCCTCTTCCAATGTGATTGTCTCAAGGTGCTGGTTTTTGCGTAGAGATGCGAAACGTGGTTTCTCCTCGTCTTCAGTCGCACCAATCTGGGCAATGGCTCCGAAACGTGCAATCTTAACGAATACATCCTTTCCGCTTGCCGGGTCGACTCCAAGTTTACGCATTCCATTCTTTCTCTCGCTTAGTTGCGATGCATCTTCGACAAGAGGATGGAAATTGTGGTAGAAGTCGTCGATCATATTCTCCCACTTCACATTTCCTTCGGCAACGTCATCGAATTTATTTTCAATCTTAGCTGTGAAGTTGTAGTCGAGAATGTCTGGGAAATATTCTGTCAAGAATTCGTTGACCACGATAGCTGTGTCTGTCGGTACAAGTTTCTTTCTATCTGCACCGAAAGTTTCAGTTTCAGTAGTCTCTGTGATCTTGTTGTCTTTCAATACAAGAGTCTGATAGTTTCTCTTCTGACCTTCCAAATCACGCTTCTCTGCATACTCCTTATTCTGGATAGTCGAGATTGTAGGAGCGTATGTAGATGGACGACCGATGCCAAGCTCCTCTAACTTGTGTACCAAAGATGCCTCGCTGTAGCGTGGAGGGTGCTGAGTGAAACGCTCGGTTGCATTGATTTCCTTAGGCTGAGTAAGTGTCATGCCCTTGTTAAGCGGAGGAAGAATTGAGGTATTGCTATCCTCGTTGTTCTCCTTGCTCTCCTGGTAAACCTTCAAGAACCCGTCGAACTTCACAACCTCACCGTCTGCAACGAACTTATACGTGTCGTCGCCACAGTCGATAGTCACTGTAGTTCTCTCGATCTCTGCGTCAGCCATCTGTGATGCGATGGTACGTTTCCAGATTAGATCGTATAGCTTTTGAAGGTTGTTGTTTCCTTCAATAGCCTGATTCTCTATATATGTAGGACGGATTGCTTCGTGAGCCTCCTGAGCTCCCTTAGCCTTTGCAGTGAAACGACGTGGCTGAGAATACTTGTCGCCCATAGTTTCGCTGATAGTCTTTTTTGCAGTGTTGATGGCAAGATCGGAAAGATTTACTGAATCGGTACGCATATATGTGATCTGTCCTGCCTCGTATAGCTGCTGTGCAAGCGACATTGTCATGTTGACTGAGAATCCAAGCTTACGTGCGGCTTCCTGCTGCAACGTGGAAGTGATGAACGGAGCGGCTGGACCTCTCTTGATCGGCTTTACACTGATGTCTGATACTTTAAAGTCGGCATTCTTGCACTTCTCCAAAAATGCTCTTGCCTCTGCCTCTGTCTTGATTCTCTGTGGAAGCTCAGCTTTCAAAGTAGAAGCCTTGCCTTTGTTATCCACAACATTAAAGATTGCTTGTATTCTGAATGAAGATTCGCTTACGAAATTCTGAATCTCTTTTTCTCGGTCTACGATAAGACGCACTGTCACAGACTGCACACGTCCTGCTGATAGTGACGGACGAACTTTTTTCCATAGTACTGGCGATAGCTCAAAACCTACTATTCGGTCCAAAACTCGTCTTGCCTGTTGAGCCGAGACCAAATTGTCGTCAATATCTCGTGGATTTTCGATCGCGTGTAGAATCGCAGTCTTGGTGATTTCGTGGAATACGATACGTCGTGTGTTTTCTTTCTTTAACTTCAACACATCGAAAAGATGCCAAGCGATTGCTTCTCCCTCGCGGTCCTCATCGGATGCCAGCCACACAATATCTGCGTCCTTTGCCTCCTTAATCAAATCTTCAACGAGTTCCTTTTTGTCGTCAGGAATTTCGTATAGGGGTTCGTAGTTGTTGTCCAGGTTAATGGACATGCCGCTCTTTTTAAGGTCTCGGATGTGTCCGTAGCTTGATTTCACTACGAAATCCTTCCCTAAAAATTTACCGATTGTCTTCGCTTTTGCCGGAGACTCAACTATAACTAAATTCTTGTGCATTTTATCGTACCTAAAATCTTTTTTGCAAAGAAAAATAAAAAATCTTTCATATACTCATATTTTTGCGTTTTCTTTGGCATATTTTTGAAAAGTTGTCGATTGATATGATTGAAATTGGAAAAATTCGTGAGCTGATGGCCAAAAGAGGTGTTGCGGCGATTGTCGTTGGTGATAGCGACCCTCATTTCAGCGAATATCCGGCTGATTGCTTCTGCCTTCGCTCTTTCTTAAGTGGGTTCGACGGTTCGAACGGAACACTTGTCGTAACTATGTCAGATGCTGCTCTTTGGACAGATTCAAGATATTATCTGCAGGCGACAGAACAGCTTAAGCCTGCTGGGATCCGCATGGTTAAACAGGAGAATGAGATTTCAATTCCAGATTTTTTGTCGTCAATTTTAAATGAAGACGACGTCGTGGCACTCAATCCTTGGATCACCTCTCTTTCCGAAGCAACGGAATACAAGAGTGCGAATGTTGCGGTTAAGTATGATGAGGAATTGTATGAATCGTTATGGTTTGGTCAGCAACCGAAGATGTCGGATGCAAAATTGTTTGTACATCCAGAGAAGTATGCAGGTGAATCTGCAAAATCAAAAATTGATAAATGTCGTGATTTTTTTGTGTCGCAAGATGGAAATGCAATGCTTGTGTCAACGCTTGATGAAGTGGCGTGGATGACTAATCTTCGTGGGGCAGATTCTCTATGTACACCTATTTTCTACTCTTATTTCTTAATAGAAAAGAATAAGTCAACATTGTTTGTTGATACAGATAAATTGACAACTGAAACTTGCGAATATCTGCTTGCGAATGGCATAAATGCAGTTTCATATTCACTATTCGCATCGTATTTGCGTGATAATTTTGCGAATTCTCCAGTTCTGCTTGAGAATGCAAAATGCAATATAGCGACGTCTCGACTTCTTAAAAACAAGATTGCGTCTTCTCAAAGATTCATTGAGCGACTTAAGGCGGTGAAGAATACTACGCAGCTTGAATGTGAAAGGAAAATCATGGTCGATGATGGTGTCGCTTTGGTCCGACTTTTGATGTGGCTTGAGCAGAATCGTGACAATGGTTTGCACGAAACAGATGTGGCGGATAAGATTGCGGAGTTAAGGAAACATTCGTCGGAATACATTTGTGAAAGTTTTGACACGATTGCCGGATTTGCTGATCACGGCGCTATTGTCCACTACTCGGCAAAGAAGGGATGTGATTATGAACTGAAATCAACTAATATCATTTTGATTGACACAGGCGGAAATTATCTTGGCGGAACTACAGATATCACTAGAACCGTGTCGTTGACAGATACTCCGTCGACAGAACAAAAACGTGATTACACTTTAGTATTAAAGGGCCATATAGCGATACAAATGCAGAAATTTCCGGCTAAAACAGTTGGTTTCCAGATTGATACGCTTGCCCGTCAATACTTATGGCAGTCAGGCTTGAACTATGGACACGGCACAGGACATGGCGTCGGACATTTTCTTGGAGTTCATGAAGGCCCGCAGTCGATGAGCAAAAAAAGTGTCGATTATGAATTAGAGGAAGGAATGTTCATAACTGACGAGCCTGGACTTTACCGCACGGGAAAATGGGGAATCAGAATTGAGAATATGGTCGCGGTTGAAAAGGCTGAACTTACTGAATTTGGGCAATTTATGAAGTTTGAAACATTGACTCTTTGCCCGTATGACCGTAAGTTGATAGAAGTATCAATGTTGACTCCGGAAGAAAAAAAATGGCTAAACGAGTACCATGCGAAGGTCAGAGATAAATTAACAAAATTTTTGAATGTTGAAGAAAATGCATGGCTTGAGTTGCAAACGAAAGAGTTTATTTAGTACATTTGTCGAAAATTCAAAAATGAAAAGATAAAGAAAAAGATATGAAAAAATATATTTTCACATTTTTGGCATTGATGTGCGCCGCATTTTCTTTTGCAGCGCCGACTCCTGCACCTAAAGATGCGCCTTATCGCATTGAGGTCAAGATGACAGATATCAAGGACACTTCCAAAGTATTTTTGGCGTTCTATTACAACGGTAAAACTTATTCAAAGGATACTGCCCAATTCAACGGAAAAGGAATAGCAGTGTTTGACGGAAGCAAGAAGGATAAGGAAAAGCAAAGATTGGACGAAGGTATGTACATCGTCTATTTCAAGCAGGATAAATTTTTTGACTTGTTGGTCGGAAAGGACCAGAATATCAAGCTTAAGGCAGATACAACAGAGTTGTCTCCTGTAGTTTCAGCAGGTGAAGAGTCAATAATGTTCTCAAAGCTTGTCAAGTTCATGTCTGACAAGAACAAAGAGCGTAAGGACCTTATAGACAGCAAGAAAGAAGGAAAAATTGATTCAGTTTCATTTGAGGCAAAGCTGAAGAAACTTTCAGAAGATGTTGAGTCGTTCCAGAAGAAGGAAATTGAGACAAACAAGGGCACTTTCTATTCTGAGTTCGTAAGAGGTACAGTGGCAGTTGAGGTTCCAGAGTTTACTGAGTTGCATGATACATTGAGACCGATGGCAAGATACCAGTATACAAAGAATCACTTCTTCGACAACATTAACTTGTCAGATCCGCGTATGTTGAGAACTCCATACTTCTCAGGAAAAGTTGACAATTACATGACAAGATTGATTCCTGTACCCGACTCATTGTTCGCGGCAGCCGATGTGTTGATTCAGAAGAGTGAAGGCAATAAGGAGACATACCAGACAATGCTTAGTAAGATGATGAACTACGGTTTGAAGAGCAACATGATGGGTATGGATAAGATGTGGTTCCAGATTGCAGAGAAGTACTATTTGTCAGGAAAGGCAGATTGGGCAGATTCTTCATGGATAGAGGATTTGAAAGCAGAGTGCAAGAAGGTTCGTTATAACATGATTGGCATGTCAGCCAAGAACTTGAAGATGTTGCGTCAGGATTCATCTAGAATTCAGTTGAAGGATTTGCGCCCAGAAAACGGAAAGAACGAGTTCGTACTTGTATACTTCTTCGAACCAAGCTGTGGTCATTGTAAGAAAATCACTCCTGTATTGCACGATTCTGTTTACGTAAAGTACAAGGACAAAGGATTCGAGGTGTTCTGTGTATACACACAGACAGACAAAAAGGAGTGGGTTGAGTTTTTGGATAAGCACAAGTTGCACGATTGGGTAAACGTTTGGGATCCGAACAGAGAATCGTATTTCTGGGAGTTCTACGACGCTACAGTTACGCCAGGAGTATACTTGCTTAACAAAGAGAGAAAAATCGTAGCAAAGAAGATAAGCACAGAATCATTGGATCAGATTCTTGAAGAGGAACTGATAAAACGAAAACAAGAGAAAAAAGATAAAAAATAGCAAAAAAGTGTTTTGACAACATGAAAATTGGCTTTTTTGAATCTATTTTATCAACTTTTTTGCAATAAAATCACAAAAGTGTTTTGCAAGAAATAAAGTTTATCTATTTTTGCCAACCATACAATCGGACGCAAAGTTGTTGCGTCGGCATTGTGTGTTAATTTAAGTTAGAAATAAAATTAGTAAATTATCTTATACTCGAAAGGTACTATGAAACACTTAAAGCTTTTTACACCGGTCACAGCGCTGATGATTTTAGGAGCTTTGACCACTTCATGTGGTAAGAAGTCCTTGAAAGATTCACAGGAATCGAATGTAACCGGATGGAAGTACAACGACAAGGAGAACGGCGGTTACCAGGTAACCATCGGTTATGAACAGGATACACCGACTGGTATGACATTCATCCAGGGTGGTACTTTCACAATGGGTCGTGTAATTGAAGATGTATTGGGAGATTGGAATAACATTCCACGTCGTGTCACTGTAGCATCGTTCTACATGGACAAATATGAGATTGCCAATGTAAACTGGCGTGAGTATTTGTACTGGATGTCAAATGTATTCCACAATACTCCTGAATTGGTTGACAAGTGTCGCCCTGATACTTTGGTTTGGCGTGAGGAGTTGGCTTACAATGAGCCATATTTGGAGTACTACTTCACTCACGTGTCTTACAACTACTATCCAGTAGTAGGTGTTTCTTGGGAACAGGCTAGTGATTTCTGTATTTGGCGTTCTGACCGTGTAAACGAGAGAAGAATGGTTGAGGCAGGAACAATCCAGTATCCAGATTTCCAGGCATTGAAGGGTAACACAGATGCTAACGATATCGCACAGAATCAGGTGTTCAGCACAGATAAATACTTGATGAAGGGTGATTACAAGCCAACTGATGGAAAGAAGACTTTGAAGGATGTATACGGTAATGCAAGAAAGACTACAATGTCTGACGGTATCCTACTTCCTAAGTATCGTCTCCCAACAGAGGCTGAGTGGGAGTACGCAGCATACGGAATTCTTTCTGTAGAGGGTGAGGAAAACTACGAGGAGAAGAAGATCTATCCTTGGTATGGTCACCAGATGCGTAACCCAGGTCGTGACAAGAAGGCTAACCGTGGTCAGATGTATGCTAACTACGTAAGAGGTCGTGGTGACTACATGGGTATCGGAGGTAATTTGAATGACCACGCTACTATCACTTCACCAGTTGATGCATTCTGGCCAAATGAGTTCGGTCTATACAACATGGCTGGTAACGTAAACGAGTGGGTACTTGATGTATATCGTGTATTGACATCAGATGATGAGCAGGAGTACAACCCATTCCGTGGTAACCAGTATGTAAGCCCAATTATGCAGGAGACAACTCTTGAGGACGGTACTCAGGCTAGAGTTCCTCAGATCGATAGCCTTGGTCGTGTTATCTTTGCTATCCCTGCTGACAAGGATACAGAGCTTGACAAGTATGCTCGTCTTGATGTAAGAAACTTCAAGGATGGTGATGGCCAGAGCGCACTTGATAGAAATCAGTGGACAGCAGTTGTTGATCCAGATATCGCAACTAAGAAGTTGTATGATCCAGATGCTGGTACAGCTGTTTCTAAGTTGACTTCTAACATCTCTAACACTACTCGTGTTTACAAGGGTGGTTCTTGGAAGGATCGTTCTTATTGGTTGAGCCCAGCTCAGAGACGTTACCTAGAGCAGACTAAGTCTCGTGCAGATCTAGGATTCCGTTGCGCAATGAGTAAGGTAGGTCCAGAGGATGACAATAGATAAACAATAAGTTTATAAGACATAGAAAACGGAGCTTTCAACTTGTTGGAGGCTTCGTTTTTTTTAAGCTGTAAAAGGCTAATAAATTTACAAAACAAAGAAATGGATATCAAGTCAATATATTCCCTTTTCACTCAATGTGACTCAGTGTCTACTGATAGTAGAAAATGTCAGGCAAATTCTATGTTTATTGCTTTGAAGGGAGATAATTTCGATGGTAATGTGTTTGTTGAGACTGCTATTGAGTCTGGTTGCAAATATGCACTGACTAGCGACGAGTCTCGTGCAAACAACAAAACGATTTTCTATGTTCCTGATACGTTGGTCGCTCTTCAGCAACTAGCTTCTTATCATCGTCAACAAATGAATGCTATTGTAATCTCTATTACAGGCACTAACGGTAAGACGACTACAAAGGAGTTGGTCTCTGCTGTTATGAAGGCTAAGTATGGTGATGATGTTATCAATACGGAAGGAAATTTGAACAACCATATCGGAGTGCCATTGACATTGCTTAGAATCAAGTCTCATCATAAGTACGCTATCGTTGAGATGGGCGCTAATCATCCTGGCGAGATTAAGACTTTGGCTGATATCGCATTGCCTGACTTTGGTTTGATTACAAACGTCGGAACTGCTCATATTCTTGGCTTCGGATCTTTTGAAGGTGTTGTTAAGACAAAGTGTGAGTTGTACGACAACTTGAGAAAGAATAATGGAACGATCTTCGTAAATGGTTCCAACCAAAATATCTATCCAAAATCAGAAGGTGCAAAACGCATTGTGTATGGAGTAGACGGATCTGCTTTGAATGCGACTGTCGAGTCGGCTGACCCTTTCTTGAAAGTCAAGTTCGCTAATGGATCCTCGGCACAGACTAATTTGATTGGAGCTTATAATCTTGAGAATGTGATGGCTGCTGCTTGTGTCGGTTTGCATTTCGGAGTTGAAATGCCAATGATCGTTTCTGCATTAGAGAAGTATACACCATCAAATAATCGTTCTCAGTTTATCTCTACTGCTTCCAATAAACTTATCGTGGATGCGTATAATGCAAATCCGACAAGTATGAAGGCTGCACTGGAAAACTTCTTTACATTGAATTCCGATTCGGAGAAGGCGCTTGTGTTGGGAGATATGCTTGAGCTTGGTAATGATTCTGAAGCAGAACATAAAAAAATCGTTGACATGATCGCTGCTTCTGGAATTAAGAATGTAATGTTGGTCGGACAGAATTTTGCTTCAGTGGCAAAGTGTGGAATGTCTACATTCAAAAATGTGGATGAGTTGATCTCAGTTTTGTCTGAGAAAAAAATGAGTGGATGTCTTGCTTTGATCAAGGGATCCAATAGTATGAAACTTACTAAAGTAGTAGAGTACTTATGAATTCAACGCTGATGTTATTCTTGGTCTTCGTCGCTATTGTTGCGGCGTGGATCGTTTTCTATAATCTTCGCGCAAAAAATAAGGCAGCTGAGGAAATCGAGAGAAAATCCAAACTTTCTGAAGAGGAAAGAAAGAAGGAAGAAGAGGAGGAGGCTGCAAAAGCTGCACAGGAAGATTCTGAATGTTGTGGTCAGCATGAGGTTTGTGAAAAGACAAACCTTATCAATACGAAGCTGAAGGCTGACTATTATGATGACGAGGAACTTGATGCGCTTGCCGGTAGAGATCCTGAAGATTATACGGATGACGAGAAAGCACAGTTGCGTCATGTCTTTGAAACACTTAAAGAGTACGATGTGGCTGGCTGGCTAAGAAGTACACAGTTGAGAAATATTGAATTGCTAGAAGATATTAAGGAAGAGGCCTTGCTTATTGTAAGCGATTTAAGAGAACGTGAAAATGTTAAGTAAACTAATTTATTTAGTATTTTTTTATCTATTTTTCTTGATGTGCTCAATTGTAGAGCGCATCTTGTTTAGCCTTTTCAATTATAGGAATACATTTCAAGATGGAATAGGATATCCCATCAAGTCGTTTGTTCACGGATTCTCAATGGACTTGTCTGCTACCGGATATTTTATGATTCCATTCTTGATAGCAGCACTGATTTTTACTTTCGTTAATAATCGAAAAGTAGAATTCATTACTTACAAAACTATCGGAATCGTTTTGTCCGTCGTTACCGCTTTTTTCTGTGTTTTGGATATCCTTCTTTATCCGGCATGGGGATTCCGATTGGATGCGACTCCATTCTTTTACATGCAGTCGCCTACTGCCGCGTTGGCGAGCGGAACAACATCTGACTATCTCATTTATGGATGCACGTTGGTTTGGGTTGTGATGTCCATTGTCTCTGGATTTGTCTTTTTGCTTAATAAAGTATATGATGTCGTAAGGAAAAATACGAATTCAGGATTTTCTATCGTTGTTTCCGATTTTATTTCCGTACTTCTATCTATAGGCTTGATAGTCCTTGCCATTCGAGGTGGGGTAGGAGTCTCTACAATGAATCCAGGTAAAGTTTATTTTAGCGAAAATGTCTATTTCAATCATCTTGCTCTTAACCCAAATTGGACATTGATATATTCAATTCAGAAGACAGATGATTTTACTGGATATTATACGTTGTCCGACAAAGATGCGGAGCGTATCTACGATGAAAAATTAGCTCCGTCAAAAGTCGCTCCCGTCGCAACGGATACTATTTTGAAATCAAAGAATCCAAATGTTTTGCTTTTCATCATGGAGAGCTTTGGAGGAACTGCGTGCAAATATACTGGAGGAGAGGATGCAATGCCTAATCTTTGCAGATTTGCGGAAGAGGGTGTCCAATTTAATCGCTTTTATGCAAACAGTTTCCGTACCGACCGTGGTCTTGCGTGTATTCTTGCAAGTTATCCTGGTATGCCGACGACATCTTTGATGAAAGCTACGAATAAGTGCCAGAATGTGAAGAAACTTCCAAATGCTTTGAAGGAAGCTGGATATAAGAATTCATTCTATTATGGTGGCGACATCAATTTTACCAATATGAATTCCTTTTTGGTAATGTCAGGATATGAAAAAATAGTATGCGACGCGAATTTTACCAAAGATCAGAAACAATCTAAGTGGGGCGCATTTGACCATGTCTTGTTTGATGTTATAGCTAAGGATTTTGAGGATGAAAAGATTGACGATAAATTTTTCTGTACGGTTTTGTCGTCAAGTAGTCATGAACCGTTTGAAGTGCCGTATAAACATCATGAAGACAAGTATTTGAATTCTGTGATGTATTCAGATAGTTGTCTGGGTTCTTTCTTAGATAGATTCCGACAGACGAAGTATTGGGATAATACACTTGTGATCATATTGCCGGATCATTCTACTCCATTAGTCGGAGATTTGGCTAATTCAGATTCTTTGAGATATCGCATACCGATGGTATGGGGTGGAGGTGCTGTGAAAAAGCATTTGAATGTTGACAGGATTTGTTCTCAGATTGATTTGTCAGCTTCTTTACTAAGTCAATTAGACATAAATCATGATGAATTTATGTTTAGTAAGGATGTTTTTGATAATAATTCAGCAGAATTTGCTATTTTTGCATTCAACAATGGTTTTGGAATCATTGATAAAGATGGGTTTGCATCATACGACTACGGTTCTCAAAAAGAAATTCAGTCGTCTAGTGCAGAACTTTTAGAGAGAGGTAAATCATTTATTCAGACAGTTTATAGAGATTTTGAAAGGAGGTGATATATGATGACTTTTGATGGTGTCGTCTACGGCCCTGTCCAAAGCAGACGACTAGGACTATCGTTAGGCATAAACCTTTTGCCTACAGAGAATAAGGTATGTTCATTCGAATGCATCTATTGTGAATGTGGTTTCACAAAGAAAGGAGTATCTGCGAAGTTCCCGTCGTTCCGTAAGGTGGAAGAAGAGATGACTGAATGTCTGAAGACATTGAATGCAGAAGGAAAGCATCTAGATGTGATAACATTTGCAGGAAATGGAGAGCCGACACTCTATCCTGAATTTGAAGAAGTGATAGATTTGACGATACGATTGCGAGATCAGTACCATCCGAATTCAAAAATTTCAGTCTTGACGAATGCTACCAGATTGGGTAAAGAATCAGTCGTGAGAGCATTGAAGAAGGTTGACAACAATATTTTGAAGATAGATTCCGCATTTGATTTTACTGCCAAATTGATAGATGTGCCGGTTGATCCGCATTATAGTGTGGACAAAGTGATTGAGCAGATGGCTCAGTTTGATGGCGATTTTATTTTGCAGACAATGTTTCTTCGTGGAGTTGTGGAAGGCAACAAGATTGACAACACAACAGAAGAAGAGGTAAATGCTTGGTATGAGGCAGTGAAGAAAATGTCGCCAAAGCAGATAATGATTTATTCAATTGATCGTGAGACACCATACAAAGAGTTGGAAAAGGTAAGTCACGAAGAACTGGAGAAGATTGCCGATCCTTTAAGAAAAATCGGATTTGATGTCCATACAGTCTGAAAGAAAAGTTTAAATCATTAAAAATCCGCAATTTTTTCATATAATTAAGGTATTGAATGAAAAAATGATTAAATTTGCGGGCAAAATTAAAACGTAACATTTAAAAATTATGATCGTAGTTCAAATCAAGGAAGGCGAGAACATCGAAAAAGCCTTGAAGAAGTTTAAGAGAAAGTTTGAGAAGACTGGTGTTGTTAAGGAGTTGAGAAACCGCCAGCAGTTCACAAAGCCATCAGTGCTAAAGCGTCAGCAGAAGATTCACGCTATCTATGTACAGGCACAGTATGGTAACGAAGATTAATCTTTCGTGGATAGATTGATTGAAAACTTCAAACAATATATAAGGTATGAGAAGAATTATTCTTCTCATACCTTTATTGCTTATGAGAACGACCTTACTCAATTCTCTACCTTTTTGTTGGAAAATTACGGAAATTTATCCGTCGCTGAAATAACCCACAAACATATCCGAAGTTGGATATACGAGTTGCGTCAGACAGAGAAAGCGACAAGTGTAAATCGAAAGATTTCCACCCTTAGATCCTTCTTCAAATTTTGCAAGAGAACCACTCCTGGCTTGAAATCTCCGATGATTTCCATACGAGCTTTGAAGCAAGAAAAGCGTCTTCCTATGTTTTTAAAAATAAATGAAGTCGAAAAAATACTTGCAAATGATATAAATTTTTCAGTGTACGAAAATTTTCGCGATTTTTTGATGATTGAAACGTTTTATTCATTAGGTTTGCGTTTGTCAGAATTGATCAACGTAAAAGAAACCGATTTTGACTTGGCAAGAAAGGTCGCCACGATACTTGGAAAGCGTAACAAGCAAAGGGCGATCCCACTCGGAGAAAAGTATATTGATTTAGTTAGACAGTTTATCAAGCTAAAGCATGAGACTTTTGAAGGTGGAGCTGAAAACAACCTGTTTGTTTCCGATAAAGGAGAACAGATGAAACCTAGGAAAGTCTATTCGATAATTCATAAAAGGATTTCAGAGGTCAGCACAATTGCGAAAAGAAGTCCGCACGTATTGCGACACACCTTTGCGACGGTGATGCTAAACAACGGAGCGGAAATTGAGTCGGTAAAAGAACTTTTAGGCCATTCTAATCTGGCAGCCACACAGGTCTACACGCATACGACCTTTGAGCAGATGAAAAAGATTTATAAACACGCTCATCCTAGAGCACTAAAAGAAAAATGATATGAACGTTAATTTTCAGACAATCCACTTCGATGCAAAGGCAGAGTTGGAGTCATTCGTACAGAAGAAGGTAGTTAAGTTGGAGCAGTATTCAGACCAGATCACTAATGTTGATATTGCAATGAAGGTGATCAAGCCGGAAGTTGCAAACAATAAGGAAGTGATGTTGAAAGTGTTGTTGCCTAATAATGAGCTAGTTGTCACAAAGACAGCTGATAGCTTTGAGGAGGCATTTGACAATGCTATGGACTCAATGATCCGATCAATTCAGAAGACTAAAGAAAAAAATAGAAATTAATCTGCTTTTTTCTTTGTGGTTTAAATAAAAGTTTCTACTTTTGCAGTCGTTAATCGGAAACGCCCGGTTGACGACTCTTTTTAAGCCTCTTTAGCTCAGTTGGCCAGAGCACGTGATTTGTAATCTCGGGGTCGTTGGTTCGAATCCGACAAGAGGCTCAAGAAAGAAGGGTGTGTACCAGAGTGGCCAAATGGGGCAGACTGTAAATCTGCTGGCTCTGCCTTCGGTGGTTCGAATCCATCCGCACCCACAACGATGAACTACAGCGGTGACGCTAAAACGGTAGTTTGCCAATGTAGCTCAGCGGTAGAGCACTTCCTTGGTAAGGAAGAGGTCACGGGTTCAAGTCCCGTCATCGGCTCCAGCGAAATTATTAAAAAACAATATAATTATGGCAAAAGAACAATTTGATCGTTCAAAACCGCACGTAAATATCGGTACTATTGGTCACGTAGACCATGGTAAGACTACTCTTACAGCTGCAATCACTACAGTATTGGCTAAGAAGGGTCTTTCAGAGTTGAGATCTTTTGATTCAATTGATAATGCTCCAGAGGAGAAAGAGCGTGGTATCACTATCAACACTGCACACGTTGAGTACCAGACTGCTAACCGTCACTACGCACACGTTGACTGTCCAGGTCACGCTGACTACGTAAAGAACATGGTTACTGGTGCTGCTCAGATGGACGGTGCTATCATCGTAGTTGCTGCAACTGATGGTCCTATGCCTCAGACTCGTGAGCACATCCTTTTGGCTCGTCAGGTAAACGTACCAAGACTTGTTGTATTTATGAACAAGTGTGATATGGTTGACGATAAGGAGATGCTTGAGCTAGTTGAGATGGAGATGCGTGAGCTTCTTTCATTCTACGAGTTTGACGGTGACAACACTCCATTTATCCAGGGTTCTGCACTAGGTGCACTTAACGGTGTTCCTGAGTGGGAGGAGAAGGTAATGGAGCTTATGGAGGCAGTTGATACTTGGATTGAGCTTCCTAAGCGTGATGTTGATAAGCCATTCTTGATGCCAGTTGAGGACGTATTCTCAATCACAGGTCGTGGTACAGTTGCTACAGGTCGTGTTGAGACAGGTATCGTTCACGTTGGTGATCCAGTTGAGATCATCGGTCTTGGTGCTGAGAAGTTGACTTCAACTATTACAGGTGTTGAGATGTTCCGTAAGCTTCTTGATCAGGGAGAGGCTGGTGACAACGTAGGTTTGTTGCTTCGTGGTATCGATAAGGATCAGATCAAGAGAGGTATGGTTATCTGTAAGCCAGGTTCTGTAACTCCTCACTCTGAGTTCAAGGCTTCAGTTTATATCTTGAAGAAAGAGGAAGGTGGTCGTCACACTCCATTCCACAACAAGTACCGTCCTCAGTTCTACATCCGTACATTGGACGTAACTGGTGAGATTTCTCTACCAGAAGGAACTGAAATGGTTATGCCAGGTGATAACTTGGAGATCACAGTTAAGTTGATCAACCCAGTTGCATGTTCTGAGGGTCTTCGTTTCGCTATCCGTGAGGGTGGTAGAACAGTAGGTTCAGGTCAGATCACTGCAATTCTTGACTAATAAAATTAGTTCTCTTGCTTCGGCAAGAGGACTATTATACGGAATTAGCTCAGTTGGTAGAGCACTGGTCTCCAAAACCAGGTGTCGGGAGTTCGAGCCTCTCATTCCGTGCTAAAAGAGATTGAGATGAAATTAGTAAATTATCTTGAAGAATCTAAAGACGAGCTTGTTAATAAAGTTTCGTGGCCTACCTTGTCCGAGGTAACCTCTAGCGCAGTAGTTGTTTTAGTTGCTTCCCTATTGATTGCAGCGGTCGTTTGGGCAATGGACACTGTTTTTGACAAAGCGATGAATATTATCTACAATCTTCTATAATCATTATCTTTTATAAGTTTTACCATGGCTGAAATTGAAAAGAAGTGGTATGTTTTGCGTGCCATTAGTGGAAAAGAAAAGTCTGTTCGCGATTATCTTGAAAAAGAGATCAAGAATACTAATCTTGGAAAGTACGTTTCACAGGTTGTGGTTCCAACTGAAAAGGTAATGGGTGCGAAGAAGAAGATAATTGAGAGAATGTATCTTCCTGGATATGTTCTTGTAGAAGCTGCTTTAGTTGGTGAGGTACCTCATACACTTAGCAACACTCCTAATGTTATCGGTTTTTTGACTGATAATCCAAAGAAAAGAGATGAGTATGTTTCTCTACGTCAGAGTGAAGTGAACAGAATTCTATCTAAGATGGAAGAAGTTCCTGACTTTGGTAATGAGGCTTCATACGACTTTATCGTTGGTGAGAGTGTTAAGGTGAATGATGGACCTTTTACTGGTTTTAGCGGTACCATCGAAGAAGTTAATGCAGAAAGGCAGAAACTGAAAGTAATGGTTAAGATCTTCGGACGTAAGACTCCGTTGGAACTTGACTTTTCACAAGTGGAGAAAGAATAATCTTGTGATTGTTCTTAATTAATTATAATAAAAAAACAATGGCTAAAGAAGTTGCTGGACTTATCAAATTGCAGATTAAGGGTGGCGCAGCTAATCCATCACCACCAGTAGGACCTGCTCTAGGTTCTAAGGGTATTAACATTATGGATTTCTGTAAGCAGTTTAATGCTAGAACTCAGGATAAAGCTGGAAAGGTTTTACCTGTTGTCATCACTTACTATGCTGATAAGTCTTTTGATTTTGTAATCAAGACTCCTCCAGTAGCAATACAGTTGAAGGAGTTGACTAAGCAAAAGAGTGGATCTGCTGAGCCAAACAGAAAGAAGATAGCTGAAATCACTTGGGATCAGGTGAAGGTTATCGCAGAAGACAAGATGAAAGATCTAAATTGTTTTACTGTGGAGTCAGCTATGTCTATGGTTGCTGGTACAGCTAGAAGTATGGGTATTTCAGTAAAGGGAGATTTTCCCGGTAATAATTAATCTTCTATCAAATGAGTAAACTTACAAAAAATCAAAAGTTAGCTGCAGAGAAGATTGAAGAAGGAAAATCTTACTCTCTAAAGGAGGCTTCTGCTTTAGTAAAGGAGATCACTACAACTAAGTTTGATGCTTCAGTTGATATTGATGTTCGTCTAGGTGTTGACCCTCGTAAGGCTAACCAGATGGTTAGAGGCGTTGTGTCATTGCCAAACGGAACAGGTAAGCAGACAAGAGTACTTGTATTGTGTACATCAGATGTTGAAGCTGCAGCTAAAGAAGCTGGTGCTGATTACGTTGGTCTTGACGAATTCATCGAGAAGATCAAGGGTGGTTGGACAGACTTTGATGTTATGATCACAATGCCTTCAATCATGGGTAAAATTGGTGCTCTAGGACGTGTACTAGGACCTCGTGGTTTGATGCCAAATCCAAAGAGCGGTACAGTTACTAATGATGTAGCTAAGGCAGTTAAGGAAGTAAAGCAGGGAAAGATCGATTTCAAGGTTGATAAGTTTGGTATTGTCCACACTTCAATCGGTAAGGTTTCTTTCACTCCAGATCAGATCTTCGGAAATGCAAAGGAGTTCATGGCAACAATCATGAAGTTGAAGCCATCTTCAGCTAAGGGAACTTACGTAAAGAGTATCTATCTTTCAAGCACAATGAGTGCGGGTATCAAGGTTGATCCTAGAACAGTAGATGAAATTTAATATTAAGATCAGACATGAAGAAGGAAGATAAAGTAGCTGTTATCGAGCAGTTGTCAAATACTCTATCTGAGTATAGTCACTTTTATGTTGCTGATGCGTCGGATCTTAATGCAGAGCAGACAAGCGCACTTCGTCGTGCATGTTTTGAGCAGCAGATCAAGTTGATCGTTGTTAAGAACACATTGATGAAGAAGGCACTTGATCAGAAGGACACTGATTTTTCTCAGTTGTATTCATCTCTTAAGGGATCATCTGCTATTATGTTTACTAACACTGGTAATGCACCAGCTAAGTTGATTAAGAGCTTCTCTTCAAGCAATCCTTTGAAGAAGCCAGTTCTTAAGGGAGCTTACGTAGAAGAGTCTTTCTACGGTGCAGATCAGCTAGAGGCATTGGTAAGCATCAAGAGCAAGAACGAACTTATTGGCGACGTTATCGCTTTGTTGCAATCTCCTGCGAAGAACGTTATTTCTTCTTTGCAGTCAGGCGCAAACACATTGCATGGTGTTCTTAAGACACTTGCAGAGAAATAATATTTTAATTCAAACAATCTTAAAAAAAGAAATAAAATGGCAGATTTGAAAGCATTTGCAGAACAGTTGGTTAACTTGACAGTTAAGGAAGTAAACGAGTTGGCTGAGATCTTGAAGAACGAGTACGGCATTGAGCCAGCTGCAGCAGCAGTAGCAGTAGCAGCAGGTCCTGCAGCAGGTGCAGCAGCAGCTGAGGAGAAGACTTCTTTCGACGTAGTTTTGAAGTCAGCAGGCGCTAACAAGCTACAGGTTGTAAAGGCTGTTAAGGAGTCTTGCGGTCTTGGTCTTAAGGAGGCTAAGGAGATCGTAGACGGTGCTCCAGCTACAGTTAAGGAAGGCGTTGCTAAGGACGAGGCTGAGTCATTGAAGAAGGCTCTTGAAGAGGCTGGTGCTGAAGTTGAGCTTAAGTAATATCGCCTGATTTCAGGTTTATAGTTTAGAACCACGGAGGTGTGGTTCTAAACTTTTTTGTGTCTTAACAATTTTACTTCACTAAAACATCAGCAAAATGTCTCAACAGTTAAATAATAAGAGGGTAAGTTTCGCATCTGTTAAAAACCAGATGGAATATCCTGATTTCCTTGAGGTTCAGTTGAAGTCCTTCAAGGAGTTTTTCCAGATTGATACTCCACCTGAGCAGAGAAAGAATGAGGGAATGTACAAAGTTTTCTCTGAGAATTTCCCTATTGCAGACACTCGAAATAACTTCGTATTAGAATTTTTGGATTATTACATCGATCCATGCAAATATAGTATTGACGAATGTATTGAGCGCGGACTAACATACAACGTGCCATTGAAGGCTAAGTTGAAGTTGTATTGTACAGATCCTGAGCACGAAGATTTTGAGACTATTATTCAAGATGTTTATCTTGGAAATATTCCGTACATGACGGAGAAAGGCACTTTCGTTATCAATGGTGCTGAGCGCGTTGTTGTGTCTCAGTTGCACAGATCACCAGGTGTATTCTTTGGTCAGAGCATGCATGCTAACGGTACTAAGTTGTATTCTGCTCGTATCATTCCTTTCAAGGGTTCTTGGATTGAGTTTGCTACAGACATCAACAACGTAATGTATGCTTACATCGACCGTAAGAAGAAGTTGCCTGTAACAACATTGTTGCGTGCTATCGGTTTCGAAAGCGATAAGGATATTCTTGAAATTTTCGGGCTTGCTGAAGAGGTTGAAGTAAAGGCTAAGAATATTAACAAAGTCGTAGGTAGAAAGCTTGCTGCTCGTGTTTTGAAGGCATGGACAGAGGATTTCGTAGATGAGGATACTGGTGAGGTTATCTCTGTAGAGAGAAACAAGGTCCTTATCGAGCGTGAGACTATCCTTGAGGAGGAGCACATTGATGCAATCCTAGAGTCTGGCGCTTCTACAATTCTATTGCATAAGGAAGACGTTTCTACATCTGACTATAGCATCATCTTCAACACATTGCAGAAGGATGATACTAACTCAGAGAAGGAGGCTGTTAATTATATATATCGTCAGTTGCGTAACGCAGAGCCTGCAGATGATGCTGCTGCTCGCGAAATCATCCAGAACTTGTTCTTCTCTGAAAAGAGATACGACTTGGGTGATGTAGGTCGTTACAGAATCAACAAGAAGCTTGACCTTACAATCGACCCTACAATTAAGGTGTTGACTAAGGAGGATATCATTGAGATCATCAAGTATCTAATTGAGCTTATCAACTCTAAGGCTGAGGTTGATGATATCGACCACTTGAGCAACAGACGTGTACGTACTGTAGGTGAGCAGCTTTACAACCAGTTCGGTGTCGGTCTTGCTCGTATGGCTCGTACAATCCGTGAGAGAATGAACGTTCGTGACAATGAGGTGTTCACTCCAATTGATTTGATCAATGCTAAGACTATTACTTCGGTAATTAATAGCTTCTTTGGAACTAACGCCCTTTCTCAGTTCATGGATCAGACTAACCCATTGGCTGAGATCACTCACAAGCGTCGTCTTTCTGCCCTAGGTCCTGGAGGTTTGTCTCGTGATAGAGCCGGATTTGAGGTACGTGACGTTCACTACACTCACTACGGTCGTCTATGTCCAATTGAGACTCCAGAAGGTCCAAACATCGGTTTGATTTCTTCATTGTGTGTACATGCCAAGATTAATGATCTAGGATTTATCGCAACTCCTTACCGTAAGATCAATAACGGTATTGCTGATATGTCTGAGACTGGTATCGAGTACATGACAGCTGAGGAAGAGGAAGGAAAGATCATTGGTCAGGGTAATGCTCAGATCGACGATAACGGTAATTTCTTGACAGACAAGGTTAAGGCTCGTCGTCAGGGTGACTTCCCAGTCGTAGATCCGACAGAGCTTGAGTTAATGGATATCGCTCCTAACCAGATCGCATCTATCGCTGCATCTTTGATTCCATTTATTGAGCATGATGACGCCAACCGTGCATTGATGGGATCTAACATGATGCGCCAGGCTGTTCCATTGCTAACTACTGAGTCTCCTATCGTAGGAACTGGTATTGAGGCACAGCTTGCTAGAGACTCACGTACACAGATTTCTGCTGAGGGTGACGGTGTAGTTGAGTACGTTGATGCTTCTGTTATTAAGATTAAGTACGACCGTACAGAGGACGAGGAGTTCACAAGCTTCGTTTCTGCGGTTAAGGAATATAAATTGCCTAAGTTCAGAAGAACTAACCAGAATACTACAATTGACTTGCGTCCGCTAGTTAACCGTGGTGATCGTGTGACTAAGGGTCAGATCCTTACTCAGGGTTACTCAACTGATAAGGGTGAGCTTGCAATCGGTAAGAACTTGCTAGTTGCGTTCATGCCTTGGAAGGGTTACAACTATGAGGATGCCATCGTAATCAACGAGAAGGTTGTAAAATGGGATATGTTTACATCAGTTCACGTTGAGGAGGATACTCTAGAGGTTCGTGAGACTAAGCGTGGTATGGAGGAGTTGACTGCTGATATTCCAAACGTCAGTGAGGAGGCAACTCGTAACCTAGATGAGAACGGTGTTATCCGTATCGGTGCTCCTGTAGAGCCAGGTGATATCATCATCGGTAAGATCACTCCTAAGGGTGAGTCTGATCCTTCACCAGAAGAGAAGTTGCTTCGTGCTATCTTCGGTGATAAGGCAGGTGATGTTAAGGATGCATCTTTGAAGGCCACTCCATCACTTCACGGTGTCGTTATCGGTAAGAGAACATTTGCTCGTGCTATCAAGAACCGTAAGTCAAGACAGTCTGATAAGGAACTTTTGGAGGCAGTAGATGCTAAATTCGATCAGGCAGCAGCTGAGTTGAAGAAGATTTTGGTTGACAAACTTCTTGTCCTTACAAAGGGTAAGACTTCTAAGGGAGTTAAGGATTGTATGGATATTGAGGTTATCGGTAAGGGTGATGTCTTCAATAGCAAGCTATTCAATAGCATCGACTACAATTCTATCCACTGGAACGATTGGACAGAGGATGAGAAGACTAACAAGATGATCAGTGAGCTTATCTCTAACTACTTGGCTCAGCACAAGGAACTTGAGGCTGGTGTTAAGAGAGACAAGTTTGCAATCAATATCGGTGATGAACTTCCAAACGGCATCATGCAGTTGGTTAAAGTTTACATTGCTAAGAAGCGTAAGATTCGTGTAGGTGACAAGATGGCCGGACGTCACGGTAACAAGGGTATCGTATCAAGAATCGTTCGTCAGGAGGATATGCCGTTCTTGGCAGATGGTACTCCAGTTGACATCTGTCTAAACCCACTAGGTGTGCCTTCTCGTATGAACCTTGGACAGATCTTCGAGACTGTACTTGGTTGGGCAGGTTTGAAGCTTGGTGTTAAGTTTGCTACTCCTATCTTCGATGGTGCTTCTCTAGATGATTTGAATGAGTGGACAGACAAGGCAGGTCTTCCAAGATATGGTAAGACATACTTGTTCGACGGAGGTACAGGTGAGCCATTCGACCAGCCAGCTACAGTAGGTGTCATCTACATGCTTAAGCTTGGTCACATGGTTGACGATAAGATGCACGCTCGTTCAATCGGACCTTACTCATTGATTACTCAGCAGCCTCTAGGTGGTAAAGCTCAGTTCGGTGGTCAGCGTTTCGGAGAGATGGAGGTCTGGGCAATCGAGGCATTCGGTGCTTCTCATGTATTGCAGGAGATCCTAACTATCAAGTCTGATGACGTTAAGGGCCGTGCTCGTGCTTACGAGGCTATCGTTAAGGGTGAGCCAATGCCAACACCAGGTATTCCAGAGTCTCTAAACGTGTTGCTACACGAGTTGAGAGGTTTGGGCTTGAGTATTACTTTGGATTAAATTGTAGAAGATATGGCTTTCAGAAAAGATAATAAAGTAAAAAATACATTCTCAAGAATTTCTATCGCTCTTGCTTCTCCAGAAGAGATTTTGGAGCAGTCAAGCGGTGAGGTACTAAAGCCTGAGACTATCAACTATCGTACATACAAGCCAGAAAGAGACGGTTTGTTCTGCGAGAAGATCTTTGGTCCAGTAAAGGATTTTGAGTGCCACTGTGGAAAGTATAAGAGAATCAGATACAAAGGTATTGTCTGCGACCGTTGTGGTGTCGAGGTAACTGAGAAGAAGGTTCGCCGCGAGAGAATGGGTCACATCCATTTGGTTGTGCCTGTTGCTCACAACTGGTATTTCAGATCTACACCAAATAAGATCGGTTATCTTCTTGGTCTTCCTTCAAAGACTCTTGATGCAATCATCTACTACGAGAAGTATGTTGTGTTGCAGCCAGGAATCTTGGCAAGCGAGGGTATCACAACTCGACAGCTATTGACTGAGGAAGAGTACCTAGATTTGATGGATAAGCTTCCAATCGAAAATCTTCATCTAGAGGATTCAGATCCTAACAAGTTTATCGCAAAAATGGGAGCCGAGGCTGTTTACGAGATGCTAAAGGAGGTTGACTTGGATTCTCTATCATACGAGTTGAGAAACAAGGCAAGCCAGGAAACATCTCAGCAGAGAAAGAACGAGGCTTTGAAGCGTCTTCAGGTAGTAGAGGCATTCCGTGCATCTCACGGTAAGAGCCGTCCTGAGTGGATGATCGTTAAGGTTGTTCCTGTTATTCCGCCTGAATTGCGTCCTTTGGTTCCATTGGATGGTGGACGTTTCGCTACATCAGACTTGAATGACCTTTACAGACGTGTTATTATCCGTAACAACCGTCTAAAGAGATTGATCGAGATCAAGGCTCCAGAGGTTATCCTTCGTAATGAGAAGCGTATGTTGCAGGAGGCTGTCGACTCATTGTTCGACAACTCTAAGAAGGCAACTGCAGTTAAGTCTGAGGCTAACAGAGCATTGAAGTCATTGTCAGATAGCTTGAAGGGTAAGCAGGGACGTTTCCGTCAGAACTTGCTTGGTAAGCGTGTCGACTACTCTGCTCGTTCCGTAATCGTCGTTGGACCAGAGTTGAAGATGCACGAGTGTGGTCTTCCAAAATATATGGCAGCTGAGCTTTATAAGCCATTCGTTATCCGTAAGCTAATTGAGCGTGGTATCGTAAAGACAGTTAAGTCAGCAAAGAAGATCGTTGACCGCAAGGATCCAATCGTTTGGGATATCCTTGAGTACGTTATGAAGGGTCATCCAGTACTATTGAACCGTGCCCCTACTTTGCACCGTCTTGGTATCCAGGCATTCCAGCCTAAGATGATCGAGGGTAAGGCAATCCAGTTGCACCCACTTGCATGTACAGCGTTCAACGCCGACTTTGATGGTGACCAGATGGCCGTTCACTTGCCACTAGGTAATGAGGCGGTTCTTGAGGCACAGATGTTGATGCTTGGATCTCACAATATCCTTAACCCTGCTAACGGTGCCCCTATTACAGTGCCAGCGCAGGACATGGTTCTTGGACTTTACTATATCACTAAGGAGCGTCCAGGTACTAAGGGTGAGGGATTGAAGTTCTACGGTATGGAAGAGGCTCAGGTAGCTTACAACGAGCAGAAGGTTGATCTTCACGCTCCAATCCAGGTAATTGTTGATGATGTTGATGAGAAGGGTGCTCCTATCCGTCACATGATCAAGACTACTGTAGGTAAGCTTATCTTCAACCAGAATGTTCCAAAGGCTGTAGGTTACATCAACGACCTAATCACTAAGAAGTCTTTGAAGAGCATTATCAGCAAGGTTATCAAGACTTGTGGTGTTGCTCGTACAGCTCAGTTCTTGGATGATATCAAGAATCTTGGTTACTACATGGCCTTCAAGGGTTGTTTGTCATTTAACCTTGAGAATGTTATCATTCCTAAGGAGAAGGAAGAGTTTATCAATGAGGGTTACGCTCAGGTAGAAGAGATCATGGCTAACTATAACATGGG
Source organism: Paludibacteraceae bacterium (assembly GCA_045629285.1). Lineage (GTDB taxonomy): Bacteria > Bacteroidota > Bacteroidia > Bacteroidales > Paludibacteraceae > UBA1723. Next base: position 27,030 of record JAZQQY010000007.1, read on the forward strand.
TCTTATCACTCCAAACGAGCGTTACAATAATATCATTAACATTTGGACTGAGGTTAACAAGAAGTTGGCTGATGTCTTGATGGATACAATTAAGAAGGATGATCAGGGATTCAACTCTGTATACATGATGCTTGATTCCGGAGCCCGTGGATCTAAGGAGCAGATTCGTCAGCTTTCAGGTATGCGTGGTTTGATGGCCAAGCCTCAGAAATCAGGTGCCGTTGGAGGCCAGATCATTGAAAACCCGATCCTTTCTAACTTTAAGGAAGGTTTGTCAGTCCTAGAGTACTTTATCTCTACTCACGGTGCTCGTAAGGGTCTTGCCGATACAGCCTTGAAGACAGCCGATGCAGGTTACTTGACTCGTCGTCTTGTTGACGTATCTCACGATGTGATCATCAACGAAGAGGATTGTGGTACATTGCGTGGCCTTGTCTGCACAGATATCAAGAAGAACGATGAGGTAGTTGCCTCATTGGGCGAGAGAATCCTAGGACGTGTTTCTGTTCACGATGTCGTTAACCCAGCAACTGGCGAGGTTATCGTAATGGCAGGACAGGAGATCAGAGAGGATCAGGTATCAGCAATCAATGCTGCTAAGATTGAGAAAGTTGAGATCCGTTCAGTACTTACTTGTGAGTCTAAGAGAGGTGTATGTGCTAAGTGCTACGGCCGTAACTTGGCTACAGGTAGAATGGTTCAGGAAGGTGAAGCTGTTGGAGTTATCGCTGCACAGTCAATCGGTGAGCCAGGTACACAGTTGACACTACGTACATTCCACGTCGGTGGTGTTGCCGGTAACGTCGCTACAAACAACGGATTCAAGTCTAAATATGATGGTATCATCGAGTTCGAGGAGTTGAAGACAGTCGACACTACAGATGAGAACGATCAGCCAGTTCAGGTTGTTGTCGGTCGTCTTGGTGAGGCAAGAATCATCAACCCTACAACTAAGATTGAGCTTACTCGTGCTGAGATCCCTTACGGTTCTAAGCTATTCTTCAAGAATGGTCAGGAAGTTCACGTAAATGATCTTATTTGTGAGTGGGACCCATACAATGCCGTAATCGTAACCGAGGTTGCTGGTAAGGTAGAGTTTGAGAGCTTGATCGAGGGTGTTACTTGTCGTTCGGATCATGACGAAACAACAGGTCACGAAGAGAAGGTCATCATCGAGTCTAAGGATAAGACAAAATCTCCAGTATGTAATATCGTTAATGAGGACGGTAGCATCGAGAGATCATACAACTTGCCGGTAGGTGCGACAGTCGTTGTTTCTGATGGTGAGAAGTTGAAGAAAGGTCAGCTTTTGGTTAAGATCCCAAGATCTTCAAGCAAGGCAGGCGATATCACCGGAGGTCTTCCACGAGTACAGGAGTTGTTCGAGGCTCGTAACCCATCTAACCCGGCAATCGTTGCTGAAATCGATGGTGAGGTATCATTCGGTAAGATCAAGAGAGGTAACCGAGAAATCTCCGTTACATCTAAGTTTGGTGAGGTTAAGAAATATCTAGTTTCTTTGTCTAAGCAGATCTTGGTACAGGAGGGCGACTATGTACGTGCAGGAAATGCAATCTCTGACGGTGCAGTTTGCCCATCAGATATCCTAGCAATCCTAGGACCTACAGCAGTTCAGGAGTACATTGTGAACGAGGTTCAGGATGTGTACCGTCTACAGGGTGTAGGTATCAACGACAAGCACTTTGAGGTTATCGTACGTCAGATGATGCGTAAGGTTCAGATTTCTGATCCAGGAGATACATTGTTCTTGGAGAACGACTTGGTTGACAAGTTGGAGTTCATGGAGGAGAACGATAAGCTATTCGACAAGAAGATCGTCGTTGACGCTGGTGGTTCAACTAACTTCAAGCCAGGTCAGGTCGTTACAGCTCGTAACCTACGTGCAGAGAACAGTATGCTTAAGCGTCGTGACTTGAAGATCGTTACAGTGCGTGATGCAATCCCTGCAACTGCAACTCAGATTCTACAGGGTATTACAGGTGCTGCTCTTCAGACACGTAGCTTCATGTCGTCTGCATCATTCCAGCAGACAACTAAGGTGCTTAACGATGCAGCTCTTCGTGGTAAGACTGATAATCTTGAGGGTATGAAGGAGAACGTTATCTGCGGTCACTTGATCCCAGCTGGTACAGGTCTTGCTAAGTGGCAGCAGTTGGTAGTAGGTCCGAAGGAGGAGATGGAGAAGGCATACGCAAAGTCTTCATACGACTACGAGGATGGAGAATTCGCTGTTGAGTTCCCTGCTGAGAACGAATAATTAGATTTCTCTAATTAAACTATATAAAAGCAGGCTGCAAATCGCAGCCTGCTTTTTTTATGTAGATTATTTTACCTCCTATTTTTATCCAAACATTATGTAATTAATTGAAATTTCTTAATTTTGAAAAAAACTTGAATTTAATATTGTAAATTAATGCACTTGTTAAATAGAATTGTATTATCGGTTTTTGTTTTTTCTCTATCTGTATTGGCTAATGCTGCTAATTTAAGAGAGTCTGTATGTTATATTCAGAAATCATCAGATGGATCAACTGATAAGTCAGAGCAGATCGTGGATGCATTGCGTGAGAATAGCTACATCAATGCGTCTAAACGATTTAAGGATAATTACGAACATGGTTTTTCTGGATCTGGATTTGTAATCAAAGATTCAAATGGAAAACTAATAGTAGTGACCAACAAACATGTTGTTGGGTCGTTCAAACATGTCGACCTTAATTTTGAAGTCGACGGTGCGACGGTGAAGTATTCTCATTGTCCTGTCTTCTATACGTCTCAGAATGTCGACCTTGCTTTTGTAGGTTTTCCATCTGAGTCGGTGAAAGCAATTCCATTGCCTATAAACGCTTCCAGACCTAAAGATGGTTCTGAGGTATGGTCTGTTGGATTTCCGTCTTTGGACCATGCTCCGTCGTGGCAGATTGGAAAAGGTATTGTGTCAAACAATAGTGTGAAGAATGAGCATTTTGGAAATGTTGATTCTATTTCTGTAATTCAGCACACAGCACAGATTCATTTTGGAAGTTCTGGTGGTCCATTGCTAGTAAAGAAAGGTGAAGATGACTACGAGGTGGTTGGAATCAATACTTGGAAGGCCATTTTTAGAGAAAATACTGGATTCTCTGTCCCTGTAGAGGAGATTGTTAAGGCAATGAATAATGAGCCTACTGCCGCTGCTTCAAATACGGCTGCTTCAAATAAGATTGCAAAACAGTTTTTGGATGACGCAAAAAGTGGCAACGTCGACATGTCGAAATATATTTCCGACGAATATGTGTTGTCGTTGGACAAAAACGCAGTGTCTAGTTTGATTAAGACCTCTTCCACACAAAGAAAATCGGAGTTGCGTAATGAGGATCCGATGACTGTGTTGAAAAGAATGCTTGCCGACAAGTTGCTTAATCTTAATGATGATATTAACAAAGTAGAGCTTGAAAGCGTCGTCGACGATGCTGATGGATTTAAGTCGGCTTATACTTACAAGAACAAGAAATCAGAGTTGATTTGGAAGAATGGAGTTGAGGGACTTCAAATAGCAAACTCATCCGCCAGCGTCAACGATATTATAAAAGATCCGAGCGAATCTATTTTCTTTGAGCCAGGTTGGACATTCCAGTTGGATTTCGGAACACAGTTGCCAATGACTAGTATTTCGGGTAATCATTTTATGATAATGCCTTCAATCACTTTTGGAAAGATCGGATTCCTTGGTTGGTGTCTTGGTTATGGATGGGATTACGTGCATATGCCAGGCAAAGGTGAGTGGAGCGATTTTGGAATAGATGATGGCCCAATCACAGAACGCAAAGAGAAACATATTGATCTTAACTATCGTATGGGTGTGCAGTTTCCTCTTGCTCTTGGTGCTTCACGCAAACAGTTTGTTATGCCATTCGTACTAGGAAGTGCCGGTTATGAACTTGGCGGGTTCGACTATGAAAGTGGTTTCCAGGCTGGATATCATATCGGTCTTAGATATGGTTGGCAAATGGAGAAAGTCGAGGCTTTGATGATATCTGCGGAATTACATCGTAAACGTACAAATTACTTTGATTGGGATATTGATGAAGATATGGATGCCGACGGATGTGATCTGACTCGTCACAGTTATCTTGAGATTCATTTATCAGTAGGATTCTAAAAAGATAAGATATGAAAAAAACAGTAATGATTTTTGTGGCAATGTTGATGACTGTTTTCTCAACATTAGCCAAGGAGACTCCTGGTTTGATCACGCTCGTTAGCGGAAAAACAATTGAGTGCGCGGATATCGACCAGAATATTATAGGCAACAAGCTTAAATATAAGTTGGTCTCAAAGGGCGACGTGCAGACTCTGCCTGCTAATGACGTTAAATATTATCAGTATTATGTCCAGGACGGAGATTCTACAGTGTTGGGAGTCAAAGTCCTTAGATTCAAGGCTTGTTCGGCTCAGAAATTCATGAAGGGAGAGGTGAAGATCTTTGATGATGCCGGATGGGGTACTGTCGTATATGAAGGTTCACCTGCGTCGCTTGTTATGGTAAAAAGCCAGCAGTATAATGGTAGAGCATACATTACAGTCTACGACCACTATGTTTACAGAGACGACTGGGGCTATGGAATCACTTTCTTGGAAGCTCACAAAAATTTGGCTAAAAAGACAATGGGTAAATATGTGGCAAAAATTTTCTCAGAGTGTGCTGAGTTGAAGAGTGTATTGGAGGAGAAAGGAATTAAAGGAATCTACCATTTTTGGGACGATGCCTCTGAAACTGAAGGCTATGCTCGTTTGATTCAAGAATATAACGGTTGTGTAAAGAAATAAACGTCGAAAGCCTCTAACCACCACACCAACGCGAGTCTGTAGGACGAGCGTATAAATAAGCGTGTATGGAGAATTTGTATATAAAGCCTTAAATAAATATAAAATTATGGATAACGATAACAAAGATAAAGACCAGCGTCGTGGTTTCCCAGTGGAAATCACAGAGGATATCGCGGAAGGCACATACGCCAATTTTGCCCTTATCGGCCATTCTCAGACAGAATTCCTGTTAGACTTTGCCAAGACTATACCTGGACAGCAGAAAGCTAAAATTAAGAGCCGTGTGATCATGTCTCCGATTCAGGCAAAACGACTGCTTCGTGCATTGCAGGACAATGTTGCAAAATATGAACAAGATTTCGGAGAAATCAATACACAACCTATCGTGCCTCGTGGTGGTGGAAATGATAATGGATCTATGCCTCCTCCGTTTATGGGCTTCAACGGCACAGGAGAGGCTTGATGAAATGCTGAATTAGGAATGCGGAATGCAAAAAAATGTCGTGGCGATATACCTTCCGCTCCGACAGTCTAGCTGCGAGCAGCCAGACAATCGGTTACGATTGACAAAGTCAATGTGTTCCCCTCGGGAGCGTTTTTTTGTTTAATTTAGTCATTAATGTTCCCGAGGGGAACACATAACCACAGGTTATCCTAACCGATTGTTTTTTGCGAAGCAAAATACTGTCGGTATACCATAAAGCCGTGACGATTTTTTCGCCACGGCTTTTTTATGTCCGCTATAGTATTGATTGCAATTCAAAATTCTTCTATCTTTGTGTTAATTGATTTAATAATTTAGGATAGATATGAAGAAATACTCGCATGCGTGGTTGGCCTTTATGGCTATGAAGAGATTGGAGGTTATTGCTACCACGGAAGATGAAACTGTTGTCAAAGGTGTGTCGGACGATGTACGTCAGCACGCTAAGACTTTGTGGAAATGGTTTAGAAACTACCGTGATTTTGTGATTGAAGGGGCTTGGTATCCCGACGAGGTGTTCAAGGATATGAGTACAAGCCATATCGTGAAGTATGAACCGAATGGTAATTATTCAGATTTTCGTGGAATGCCGACAACTCATTCCATAAGCACGATGATGAAGAAGTCGTCGCCTCTCTATAAAAAGCCGTATTCTATTGTGAAGGGAAATTGTGCCGACCGTTGTGAGTCGATCGCTCACAGTATCGTCGACAATTTCAAGATGCTTCAAAAGGAGGAACGTGGATGCCCAATCACCACAACCAACAACCATATCGCTATGCGTTTCTTTATCCTTAGTCATTATGTCGCCGACTGTCACATGCCTTTCCATTGCGACAATCGTCCGTTCAGCGACGAGAAGGGCATGCATGGTATCATTGAGAAGAAATGGGAGGATCAAATCAAAAAGTCGTATAAGATCGACGTCGATAATAATCGTTTCTTTTATGATCCCGACGGGTATCCATTGCCATTGAAGGTCTCGACTCTATTGGAAGGGGTGGAGAAAGAGATTCAGTCTCGTCCGTATGTGCACGGGTGGGGCTCTAACAACACCAGCACTTGGGATTACATGAGTGGTGTGTCACAATATTCTTATCTCTTCTCCCGTTTCTTGGTGCCAGAGAGTTTCTCTACTAACCAGAACTTTGCCGAGTTCACTGAATTGACAGAGTGGGGCAAGAACTTTGATGCATATAATAAGATGATATTCTCCGACGCGATTGATTCCATTGCCCGTATCTGGCTGCATGTATGGATCAAATATAGAAATTGGTTGAAAGAATAAATGAAACCGTGGTGATTTTTTACCACGGTTTTTTTATGTTTATTAATCGCAATTTCAGGGGAATAATTATAATCATACGTGCGTATAACGATAAAATAAACCCCGTGCGTGTAACCATGATTGATGTGTGCGTGTAACGATAATAATATCATTATTTCATCAAAATTGTTTTTGATGTGATAGCGATTTAAGTTTTTTGTTATATTTGTGTTAATTGATTTTGTAAATAGAAAATATGATTAAAAAACAATTCATCCGTCTTTTGGGATTGCTTGTGGCTTGTCTGTCGACGCAAACCGTATTTGCCGCAGATACGCTTACTTTCAATTCCACTATTGAGAAGGTGACCGTCTACAAGAAGGGTGCTTTGGTGAGCCGTAAAGCCCATGTGAAGATTCCGGCTGGTGTGACAGTTGTGAAGATTCCGATGCTCAGCCCTGTTTTCAACCCAAAAACTATTCAGGTAGGGGTATCCAATTCTGATATCTCTTTGGGTAAGGTCAAGGTGGAGATGGAGATGCCTAACCGTGCTTCCGTCGCACATGCCAATGATTCGTTGGTGAAACGTCTTGCTTTAATCAATGACTCTGCCAATTTGATAGACTCTTACAAGTCTGTGCTGGATCGTGAGCGTACTATTCTTCTCAACAACGATGACATCGGTGGAAGGAAAGGTTTTGATGCGGCAAAGTTAGCCGACGTCGCTGCTTTCCTTCGTAAGGATTTGGATGAGATTGCCGATTTGCTGATTGGCTACAACAAAAGCCAGAAAAAACTTGAGTCGGAGAAGAAAAATATTGGCCAAGAGATAAAACTTTTGGATGAGAGAGCCATGGTGCCTAAGGCGGCTCTTTATGTCTCGCTGGTGTCGAATAATCCAAGTGTGACGAATATTGAATTTAGTTATGTGGTGAATGAGGCGGAGTGGACTCCATTTTTTGAATTGAGAATCTCTGAGAATAGCTCGTCAATGGATGTGACAAAGAAGGTGATGGTCAACCAAAACACGAAGGAGGATTGGAACGACGTGAAGATGACTGTCACTCGCACAAACCCATCCGACAATAATGCCCGTCCGGAGTTGAAGCGCTACACTTTGCCTAAATCTTACAGCAGCTCATCTTCTTCATCGTCGGAGAAAAAGATGGTGAAGGTGATGGGAACTGTGCGTGATCATCGAGGAAGTATTCAGGGCGTTTTGATTAATTGCCAGTCTACTAACGTTACATCTCAGACTGATGCTTCTGGTTATTATGAAATTTTGGTTCCTGAAAACAGTCGTTTGTCTTTTACGCACGCCAGCCATAAGAGTATTGAGAAAAGTGTCCAGAATGATAATGTGGTTATGCTTAACGTCACTATGGAAGAGGATGCAAAGAATATTTATGGAAACAGAATTAGAATTAGAGGTGTCGTAAAAGATGCACGTGAACCTCTTCCATTTGCAAATATTCTTGTCAAAGGAACAAAGGAAGGCACTAATAGTGACATGGATGGAAACTATGAAATCGATGTCCCTATAGGAGCTGTCTTGGAGTTCTCTTATTCTGGATATCAAACGGTAACTCGTAAAATCACAAGTGCCACATCTTCTATTATGAATGTGACATTGTCAGAAGAAGAGATGGAAGAATTGGTGATTACTGGTTACGGAAAAAAGGGTAGATCAAAGGTAAAGAGATCAAAGGAGACTGTATCTATTGATGAAGCGTTGGCAGGAAGAGTATCTGGAGTGTCAGTGAATAGTTCTTCTGGTCAACCTGGAGCATCTGGTTCAGTACGTCTACGAGGTGTTTCTTCATTATCTGGATCTTCCGAGCCTTTGTATGTTGTCGACGGCATGCCGTTGGATGGTTCCGGGTCAAGTCAAAATCCGTTGGCTGCATTTGATCCGAATGACATTGTGTCGATGGAAGTTTTGAATGACGCTTCTTCGGCAAGTATCTATGGATCGCGCGCATCTAATGGTGTGATTCTTATTACAACTAAGAAGGGATCTAAGGTGGGCTCAGGATTATACTTGTCCACTTTCTCAAAACTTCAGGATTACACAGCAGAATCGACAACGTTGAACACAATCCCGTCGGACGGATCAGAACATGAGGCGACGCTTGGTTCTCAAAGCATACCTGCTAAATTCAGTTATTATGCTGCTCCAAAGATCACTCCTAATGTCTACATGTTGGCTGAGGTGCCTAATTGGCGCGACTATGAGTTGCTAAAGGGTAAATTGCGAGTCTTCTTGGACAACACTTACGTTGGTGATTCTTACTGGACTCCGAATGAGATTCTGGATACTTTACACTTCTCGGTTGGTAAAGAGAAGAATATCGGAGTGGAGCGTATATTGAAGTCGACAAAAGAGCGTAAGTCGATGTTGAGAACAGCAAAGAAAGTGACACGAAACTGGGTTATCACAGTCAAGAATAATAAGGAGACAGCTGTGGATATCGTAGTGGAGGATCAGATTCCTGTCGCTACTAATGATGAAGCGAAAGTCACTCTTCTTGAGTCGAGCAATGCTAAAGTCAACGATAAGGAGGGCATCTTGAAATGGAATCTTCATCTTGCTCCCGGCGAAAAGAAGGAACTCAACATCAATTATGAGGTGAAGGTGAAGGACGAAACCCTTTTCGACAGACTGATTGACAACAAGGATTTATAATCAATGCATACTGCATAATTAATAGTGGGTATAGACATGAAAATACAAAATATAATAGCAGGATGCCTCTCTTTGGGCATCACGACAATTACTGCGGCTCCTGTGGAGACTCAGTCGAACATCAAAGAGGTGATGGTTTACACCAATGGCGCGATGGTAAAGCGTACAGCAAACGTCAACACTAAAAGTGGAGTGACGGAGGTGAAGATTCCGTTGCTAACTCCGATGTTGGAGCAAAACTCTGTGCAGGTGGGTGTGAAGGGTGGAAATGTGACTCTCTCTTCTATCTCGTACGACGTGGAGGTGCCAGGCCAGAAGCAGATTGGCAAGGAGGTGGAGACATTGTCGAAGAGAGCTTCGGTATTGCGTGATTCAATTGATATTTTGCAGAGCAAGAGTGAAGTGCTCGACAGGGAGCGTGATTTGGTTCTAAGAAGCAATAATATCGGAGGTGATAATGGTTTCACTGCTCCTACGTTGCAAGGAGTCGCTGCATATGTGCGTAATGATTTGAATGATATCATCAAGATGCAGTACGACTATCAAAAACGTATGAAGAAGTACCAGGATGAACTTACTCTTAATGAGCAGAAGGTGAATCTCCTATATGGCAAACAGATGGAGCCAATGAGTTTCCTTTTGGTTAAACTTGAGTCGACGTCGGCATCAAACTGTGAGTTGGAGATCAACTATTTTGTGGATAATGCCTCTTGGATGCCATTCTACGAGGCTCGTATTGCCAAGAACGACACTAAGCTTCATTTGGTTCAGAAAGCTTATATCAGCCAGGCGACAAAGGAGAAGTGGAATAATGTACAGATTCTTCTTTCTCAGAATGATCCGAGTGTGAGCAATGAGAAACCAGAATTAGGACGCTATATCGTGCCTTCTGGCACATATATCGGAAGGTCAGTCAACACCATTGATTATAGCAATCCATATGTCAAGGTTATGGGTGTGGTAAGAGACTGGAAAGGTCCGTTGAAGGGGGCTTTGATCACTTGTGATGGCGACCGCAAGACAGAGTCTGATGAAAACGGTTACTATGAGTTGTTGGTGCCTGTAAATGCAAGTGTCACTTACTCTTATTCTGGCTATAGCAATACATATAGCAATGTGAGTGGAAAGAATGTAGTGGTGAAAAATGTGCGTATGGAAAGCAACAGATCGGAAGTGACAGAGTCTGATGTCCATCAGAAATTCTCCAACTATATTGCGCAAAATAGAATCATGAGTGTGTCTCAAGCTGTGTCAGGTAGTGATTTGGAGTCGAATATCCCGCAGATGGTCATTCGCAACACTATCTCAAAGATTGGAGGAAAGAACACTATCCCTGCCGACGGTGCCGACCATGAGATCGTGGTGAAGGATTTCTCTGTCGACGCAGAGTATAACTACTACGCTGTGCCAAAACTATCTAAGGATGTCTATCTTGTGGCGTCGATACCAAACTGGAAAAAATTGGATTTACTTGATGGAAATGTCAAATTGTTCTTGAACAATATGTATATGGGAGAGAGTTTCATCAACGCACGTCAGACAGAGGACACTTTGAACCTTTCAATCGGAAAAGATAAGGAGTTGGCAGTCGACAGAAAAGATATGCGTACTTATTCTTCTAAGAATCTTATCAAGACATCCGACAAGGTGGAACGTGAATGGATGATCACAGTTAAGAATAATAAATCTGTGTCTGTTAAGGTGACCGTTGAGGATCAGTTCCCAGTGTCGACAGTCGACGATATCAAAGTTGTGTTGATTGATAACGGTGGAGCTGAAGTCGACGAGACAGAGGGAAAGCTTACTTGGAAGCTTAATCTGAAACCGGGAGAGAAGAAAGAACTTAAATTCTCATATTCTGTTAAATCGAAAAGATCGGACATCACTGTAGAATAAAAGGTGAATTATTAATTCTGAAAAACAAAAAAAATGTCGTGGCGAAATCATCGTCACGACATTTTTTTCTCGAAAGGGTATTATGTTATTTGAGTGTGATTTTTTTGCAAACCACTGCGTTTCCTGTTGTGATTTTGACGCTGTAGACTCCAGAAGCGATTCCTGATGTTGATATCACTGATTTGCCTGAAGCCTTAACCACTTTCCCGTCGATGCTGATGATCTCGGCCTTGAATGGCTCTGATATGCCTTTGATCTCTATTGTCGACGGAGCTGTCTTGATAATGTTGATGCCGTCTGCCGCAGATTCCGACACTGCCGACGGGTCGTATTTAGTGAATGTCAAACGGTCGATGTTAACCCAAGATTTCTTGATAGTCAAACGTATTGTTGACTCACCGGCAGGAAGTGTGATTCTGCCTTTCTGCTTGTAATCTCCGTACACATCCCAAGCTCCTGTTGATCCGATTTCTATATCGATTGACTCGCCAGCTTCGTTAGAAAGTGATGCGTGGACAGTTCCTGCCTCAACCTCTCCTTCCTCGCTTGCTCTGACTGTAACCTCGTATTCGCCAGCCTCATCCACACTGACTGTGTAGTTCATCCACTCATCGGCTTCACAATAACCGATTGCATAACCGTTTGGTTCGTCTGATGCATAGATGTCGACACCGTCTTTTCTGTACTCGCCACCACGATTTGAACGGTCGATGTCGTAGTATGAGATCTTATTGCCTCCAGTGTTATAGTTTTCTGCCTCCACAACGCCTGGAATCTTAGCAGCCACTTCGTTGTATGGACCTACCACTTCCGGCTCCTTGATCTGGTTGAGATAGATCTCGTCGTACACATCTTCTCCTACCTTAAACCAATCAAAGTCGGCATAACCGCCTGCTTGAGAAGTCGCATAATTGAACAAACCGAATTTGTATCCCGCGAACATTCCAAGTGTGTAAGGTAGAGGAATGTCTTTGCCGATGGAATTCCACTTCTGATTGTCTGTGCTGTAGTAGAAATATGCTCTATCCTTTGTGAAGTCAAAATCGATTCTTAGATATACAGTTTCACCGTCGAAAGGAACAGATGCGTTTTTAGTGACTGTCTTCTGCTGGATGATATTAAGTTTTCCCCATTGCTTCTGAACGCCTACAAAGCCGAAGGAATCCTGAAGGGCAACAAGTCCGGCTACATCACCGTCTTTCATGCCTTTTACGTTAAGAGCGACACGACCTGAACATTTGGGTCCGAATGTCTTCTGAGTAAGAGTATTCTTTGCCCAATACAAACTATTGTCTGTACGGCCAGTAGTGATACGAAGATGACCAGGATTAGCAGTCAACGACCAATGAGCGTTGTCTGGGTTGTGGTTCCACTGCCACTCAAGAGGCAACTCAGTCTTGTCGAAATCGTCGGAAGTGACCATGCTGTAGCCTGGAGCGACCTCGTTCTCAAGCTGGATTGTGCGAGCAGCCTGTGTTCCCATTGTTGGCCAACCGTTCTGCCAAGTCACAGGGATAAGCCAAGGAATACGTCCCACACCACCAGAGTCGCGGAATAGCATTGCATACCATTTCCCGTCAGGAGTATTGACGATGCCTCCCTGAGCCACACCGTTCTCCTGCAATGCGATCTTGCCTTCGTAGTTGCCAGTCAAACTGCTTGAACGGAACACCAATTCAGTACGGCATTTGCCGTTTGGCCAAGAGATAGCGAAAAGATAGTATTTGCCGTCGACTTTCTCCATGTGGGCACCCTCACACTTCACGATATATCCTGTAGTGCCGGTTGTCTGGTCGATAGGAATGTTCAGTTTTGTGGAATTCCCCTTCACGCTCTTCAAATCGCTGTTAAGCTCTATGATGTTGAATCCGCCGCTACCGTAGATGATGTAGACGCGGTCATCGTCGTCGAAGAAAAGCGACGGGTCGTGATAGAAAGGCAGACGCACCTCGTCCCAAGTGCCGTTCTCTATATCGTCTGTAGAGAAAAGATGAGTCTTTCCTGTTGTGTACGACGGAGTAAGGATATAATATTTGTTTTTATGTTTGCGTAGCGACGACGCCCACGAACCCTTTCCGTAGGCATGTTTGCCTGCGTTTAGATTCTGATTGTCGCCGTTATCAAGAATCTGATAAGCATAGTTGACGGTACGCCAGTTCGACAAATCTTCCGACATCATGATCGGAACACCTGGAGCACAATGCATTGTAGTGCTCACCATGTAGTATTTGTCACCATCGCGGATGATTGACGGATCGGGAACATCCGAATAGATTAGCGGGTTCGACACAGTCACTCCGAAAGATTGAAGCGATAGCCCGAACAGTGTTGCAACCGCTGCGACGAAAGATAGTAATCTGTTTTTCATATTTAGTCTGTTGTTGGTAATAGATTTCGCAAACTAAAATATAAAAACAATGATTCGACGTATTGGTGGTATTAAGTTAAATGCTTGATAAATATTATTGTGTATGTGGTTTGGTACGTTTGACTACGTTTTTGTAATTCATAATTAAGAATTCATAATGCATAATTTGGGGAGATGTCCAAAATGAGGATAGCAAAGGGCGGAAGCCCATCCAAACAAAAATAATTGTTACACGCACGTCCGTGCGTCTCTACGAGCTTAGACCTGTGCGATATAGAATCTGATTGGTGTTATCATGAAAAAATATTTGATATTCGCCATACACAAATTGCATATTTCAATAACGATTTTTAATTTTGTAAAAATTAGTAACATGTAAAAATGGAAGATTTATTCAAAAACAAGTATCGTATTTCTTCTAATAGAATGCGTGAATGGGATTATGCAGGCAATGGCCATTATTTTATTACATCAGTGACAGCGTACAGACAAGAATTCTTCGGGGAAATCATAAACAACGAAATTGTATTGAACGATTTTGGCAAAATTGTTTATGATGAATTTTTCAAATCATTTGAATTGAGAAAAGAATTATATCTGGGTGACTTTATTCTTATGCCTAACCATTGGCATGCGATAATTATATTAGACAAGTCCATATGTACAGATTTGTATCAGAAAAATCATTCATCTGAAAAACAAAAAGAATATTTCCCATTAATAAGGAAACCGAAATCAATATCATCATTTATTGGAGGTCTAAAATCTTCTACGATTTCCCAAATTGACAATTTTATTGATAGAAATAATCTTAAAATCCCCAAATTCAACAAATTGAATCCTTTGTGGCAATCCAATTATTACGATCATGTAATCCGTGATAGCGATGAATACAGAAAAATTTCTGATTATATAGTTGCCAATCCGGAAAATTGGAGTAACGATATGTTTTCAAAACATTAATCAGATTTATTTTCGCACGAACCAGAACTCGTAGAGACGCACGGACGTGCGTGTAACTGCGTTTAATGATGCGATTTTATAACATGCTATTATATAATGTTTAATGGTACTTTTCTTTCTGCAAATATAAACTTTTTCAAGGGACTTTTGTGCTAAAGTATAAACTTTTTCAAGGGACTTCTAAAAATTCCAAGGAGTTATATATATCCTTAAAGGCGAATTACTCAGTACACTGAGTAAATTTACTCAATGCGTTGAGTAATTTCTTTGGCCTTTTGTTATCTTTGCAAAAAAATACATTTGTTATGTACGAAAGAAATGGTATAAAAAAAATAATAGATCGTCTTTGTGAACCGAGAAAGTTCATACAGGTTGTTATGGGCCCACGTCAGGTTGGTAAGACGACAGGTGTTAAACAAGCATTAAAGAAATGTGGTAAACCATATATGTTTTTCACTGCTGACGCTGTACCCGCTTCTAATTATTCATGGATAAGTGAATGTTGGTCGGTGGCTCGTCAACGTTTAAAATCAGAAAACCTATCGGAAATAATTCTTGTGATAGATGAAATCCAGAAGATTTCCAACTGGAGCGAAATCGTGAAGAAAGAATGGGATATGGATTCATTTAATGAAATTCCCGTCAAGGTTGTTCTTTTGGGTTCATCTCGTGTTATGATTGCAAAGGGGTTGTCTGAAAGTTTGGCTGGAAGATTTGAATCTATAAAAATGTCTCATTGGAATTTACAGGAGATGCAAGACGCGTTTGGATTCACAATGGAAGAGTATATTTATTATGGTGGATATCCCGGTGCTGCCGACCTTATACATGATGCAGAAAGATGGGAGGAATATATTTATTCTTCAATAATCGAATCTACCATAAATAAGGATATTCTTATGAATACTCCGATAAACAAGCCTGCATTATTAAGGCAAACGTTTGAATTGTCTTCTTCATATTCTGGAGAAATATTGTCGTTGACAAAAATGTTAGGATCATTGCAAGACGCTGGTAATACGACAACGTTGTCATCTTATCTCAGCCTTTTGAATGATAGTGGCTTGGTGACGGGGTTGCAGAAATATGCTGTCGATATGGCAAGAAAAAGGGCGTCAGTGCCAAAATTCCAGGTTTACAATAACTCATTGAAGAATGTGTATTCCAATAAACGTATTGATGATGCTTTGCCAGATTCGAAGTTATGGGGACGCATCTACGAGTCGGCTATAGGTGCTCATATTGTAACAAACGCCTTGATTGGCAATTATGAGGTATACTATTGGAGAGAAGGCAATATGGAGGTTGACTATCTAATAAAGAAGAAGAACGAATTGGTTGCCATTGAAGTGAAAAGTAACGATGAAATGACCAATAAAGGTTTGGAATATGTAAAAGAACATTTCAATTGCTCTAATACTTTGGTAGTTGGTCCAAATGGATTCCCAACAGAGTCTTTCTTGAAGATGAATCCGGCGGAGCTGTTTTGATGAAGCTGATTAGCATGTGGGGATTATATTCTGTATGGTTTCATATCTTTGTTTTAATGAGTTTTGTTTAATATATATTAAATAGTTATGCGTATTAAGATATTTAATAAGTGCTTTACTTTCATTTCATTTCTTTCTTTGGTGGCTTGTGGTAATAAAGAGGCCGCTCAAACGGAAACTGTTTCTGCTGACAATACTGTAGTGCAGGATTCGGTTAGTGAGGATGAAGAGAGTGTCGAAGTAAGCATCTGGAAAAGAGAATGTTCTCTTCGTGACAGTTTGAGAAAAGTTTCACCATCGCTGTATTTCAAGCTTCTTGATAGTTACAATAATGATACTGTCAGTGTTAGACGCTATTTCGGAGACTTTGAACTGGAACATTTTCTTCATTATGGAGATCTGACAGATCTTAATGAATCCTATAAAATGGGGTTTGCAAATTTTGTTGCACATAAGCAGTTGAATGACAAATATCACTTGGTTCAATATAGTGATAATTTTAGAGAAGAATGTTTAAGTTATGTTCATTTTGTTGTGTTAGACAGCAACTTGGCTGTGATAGATGATCATTCCTATGGAGTTAATTGTCCGGATGAAAAATTTGATTCTGCCCCCGAATGTTTATATGACTCCATTGGAAAGTATATATATCTTTGGTACAGTAAAAAGGACGAAGTTGAGAATCTTGGGGACAGTTATAACTTGACAACTACTGATGGCTATTTGATAAATGACACTATATCAAGTCAGATGTATAAGTACGAAAAGACAGTCTTTGGGACTTTTAAGGTAGATAAAAGCGGGCATTTCTTTAAGATTGGAGGAATGGATACCTTCAATGTAGATGTAATGCTAAAGGAGATGAAGAAAATAGAATAGATACCTTTAATCCCCAACATTAAAATCCAAATCATATATCTTTTCAAAATTAATCCTATCTTTGTAGAAAAGGAGGACTGGTATGTACATCGTAAGGGTATTGTTGTGTGTGATAATGTTGACTCAGTTGTCGACTTTCGTGGGGCAGGCGGCAGATTTCATATCTGTGGCTGAGATCAATAAGGCCCGTAAGAAAAAGAATTTTACTGATGTCGATATGCTTCTGAATAAAAAAGGATGGCTCGCGTCAACTCCGGAAAAACTTGCGGATAAGAACGAGACTTCACAAATATGGAGCTATGGCATCGACTATAAGATGGAGTTCGCTCGCAGTTGGAAGCGTCTTTCCGACGTGACAATCACGACGACAAAGTTTAATGCTGACAGATTCGTGAAAAACAATCTGGCTAAATATCGTATGACACTTCAGACTCGTACCAAGACGTTCTATCGTCATGGTAACGAGATGGTGATGCTGAAGACGTATGACGGTTCTCATTTCGTGACGATTACCTTCGCTACAAAGGATGAGGATTATTGGCGTATGATGGCTGCCACAAATAGTGATCCTGATGTGCGTCGACTTGATACTTATCAGATCGGCGATTATATCGAGTCGGAGGGAGGAATCTTGTTCTATGTGTCGGAGGATTACGAGTATGGCTATATTCTTGCCATGACGGATGTCGGCTATGGAAAAAACTATACTTGGGGTGCCGATAAGGTTGATATCACCGGAAATCTGCCATACACTACTAAAGAGTGGCATGAGGCAAACTATGATATGCGTGGCGCTGAAAACACTGCCGCTATCTGCAATTATATGGAAGAAACTATGGATAATGTGGAGCGAGCTGCTCAGGCTGCAAGAGCATACACTGCTGCCGGCAAGACCGACTGGTATCTTCCTAGTGAAGGTCAACTTCGTACAATCAAGGACGACATCAACCGTCTGAACCGTCGTCTTAAGGCTGAAGGTGGTGTTAGTATGGCTAACGCTTGGTATTGGAGCAGCACTGAGTACGACTACGTTTTCGCTTGGGCTATCAACTTCAAGAACAATACTATCGGTCGAAGCTCTAAAAGCAGTGCTGACAGAGTAAGAGCTGTCCGCACAATCAGAATTGAAGACTAATTAAAAATGGAAAATAAATTCGTTCACCTTCATGTCCATTCCCACTATTCTATCTTGGATGGAATGAGTAAGGTGCCTGATCTGATTGATAAATGTCTAAAAACCGGTATGAATGCTATGGCCTTGACTGATCATGGCAACATGTTTGGTATCAAGGAGTTGACAGACTATACCATTAAGGTTAACAAGAAGACTAAGGGCGCAATCGGTGAACAGCAGGCGATTCTTGACAATCCTGAATCGACGGATGAGGCTAAAGCTGCCGCTACGGATGAAATCGCCAAGTTGAAGAATAAAATCTTCAAACCAATCATCGGATGTGAGTGTTATTGCGCACGTCGTAAACATACCGACCATGACAATACTTTCCGTATCGAGGAGGCTGGAAAGAGCATCATCGCCGACTCCAGCGGTTGGCACTTGATCTTGCTTGCAAAAAATAAGCATGGTTATCAGAATCTATGTAAAATCGTTTCTAAGGCTTGGGTCGACGGTTACTACAACCGTCCGCGTATCGACAAGGATCTTCTTGTGCAGTATCACGAGGATATCATCGTCTGCTCTGCATGTTTGGGAGGTGAACTTCCTAAGAAGATTCAGTCTGGCGACATGGCTGCTGCCGAGGAGACTGCTTTATGGTTTAAGAATCTGTTTGGCGACGATTACTACATTGAAATCCAGCGCCATAAGACGGATAAGCCGAATGGAAACACAAGTGTATACGAGATAGAGCAGCAGGTCAATCCGCAGTTGATTGAGTTGGCTCGTAAACTTGATATCAAGATCGTCTGCACTAACGACGTTCACTTTGTGGAGGAGGAACACTCGGAAGCCCATGAAAGATTGGTGTGCTTGTCGACAGGAAAACTGTTGAGTGATCCTCAACGAATGACCTATACTAAGCAGGAGTGGCTTAAAACTCCCGATGAAATGGCTGAAATTTTCAGCGATATCCCCGAATCTCTTACAAATACGCTTGAGATTGCAGATAAGGTCGAGGTCTACAGTATTGAGTCGGACCCTATCATGCCTAAGTTCCCGATACCTGAAGATTTCGGTACGGAGGAGGAATATCGTCAGAGAATCACTGAAAAAGAGCTGTTTGACGAATTTACTCAGGACGAAAACCATAATGTGGTGTTGAGTCAGGAGGATGCGGAGAAAAAAATCAAAAAACTCGGTGGATACGATAAACTTTACCGTATTAAACTCGAAGCCGACTATCTGAACAAGCTTGCTTGGGAGGGCGCTCACATGCGCTATGGCGAGACTCTTAACGAGGAGCAGACAGAACGTATCATATTTGAGCTTCATATCATGAAGACCATGGGATTCCCTGGCTACTTCTTGATTGTGATGGACTATATCCGAGCAGCACGTGAGGAGCTTGGAGTGAGTGTCGGACCTGGTCGTGGATCTGCCGCAGGTTCGGTGGTGGCCTACTGTTTGAAGATCACCGACGTCGATCCATTGAAATACGACCTTCTATTTGAGCGTTTCTTGAATCCTGACCGTATCTCATTGCCCGATATCGATGTGGACTTCGATGATGACGGACGAGGCAAAGTGCTTGATTGGGTTACTGAAAAATATGGAAAAGAGAAGGTTGCGCACATCATCACGTATGGAACAATGGCGACAAAGAGTTCCATTGCCGACGTTGCTCGTGTGCAGGATGTGCCGTTGAGCCTTTCCAACCAGATGAAGAAATGGGTGCCTGACGCATTCGACGATAGTCTTGCCGATCCAAAGACAGGTAAAGTGCCTAAGGTCAACCTAAAAAACTGCTTCAAATATGTGCCTGAGATGCGTGATGCAGTGGAGGGAACTGACGAGCAGATCAGTTCAACACTAATCTATGCGTCGCAGCTTGAAAACACTATCCGCCAGACAGGTATTCATGCCTGTGGTGTAATCATCGGTGCCGGTGACCTTACGAACTGGGCTCCAATCTCTACCGTGGAGGATAAGGAGACCAAGACTAAGGTGATGGTGACCCAGTACGACGGTCACGTTATTGAGTCTGTCGGCTTGATCAAGATGGACTTCTTGGGATTGAAGACACTTTCAATCATCAAGGAAGCTTTGAAGAATATCAAGAAATCACACGGAATCGACCTTGACATCGATAAGATTCCGATCGACGATAAAGAGACTTACGAACTATATTCTCGTGGCGATACAATCGGCACATTCCAGTTTGAGTCGCCCGGAATGCAGAAATACCTTCGTGAGCTTCAGCCTTCGGTGTTTGAAGACTTGATTGCGATGAATGCCCTTTACCGTCCGGGCCCATTGCAGTATATCCCTGAGTTTATTGCCCGTAAACTTGGAAAGAAAGAAGTAGTGTATGATATTCCTTGTATGGAGAAATACCTTAAGGATACATACGGAGTTACCGTTTACCAGGAGCAGGTTATGCTTCTGTCTCGACAGCTTGCCAACTTCACCCGTGGTGAGAGTGATGCACTTCGTAAGGCGATGGGTAAGAAGTTGATAGAGAAGATGAACGAGCTTAAGGCCAAGTTCATGAAACAGGGAGTGGAGAACGGACACAATGCCGACACCTTGGATAAAATCTGGCGCGACTGGGAGGAGTTTGCAAAATACGCCTTCAACAAATCACATGCCACTTGCTATTCGTGGGTCGCTTACCAGACAGCTTACCTTAAGGCGCATTATCCTGCCGACTACATGGCAGCCAACCTTACCCGAAGTATGGATAAGATTGAGGATGTACGTAAGTTTATGGATGAATGTAAACGTATGGGCATCGAAGTGTTGAGCCCGGATGTGAACGAATCAGACAGTTTCTTCATGTCCAACGCCAACGGTAATATCCGCTTCGGTCTGCAGGGTATCAAGGGAATGTCACGTGCCGTAGTGGAGGAATTGATTGCCGAGCGTGAAAAGAACGGCAAATACACGGATATCTACGACTTTGTGAGCCGTGTCAACTGTGGAGCCAAGGATTTGGAGTGTCTTTCAATGTCAGGTGCATTCGACTCTTTGAAGGGTATAGAACGTGAGCATTTCTTTGCACTCAACAACAAAGAGTTGCAGTTTAGTGTCGTGCTTGCCGACTTCGGAAAGAAAGTCAAGATGGCAAACAATTCATCAAGAAACTCATTGTTTGACGACATGGAAGTGTCGCAGACTATAGCATTGCCTCCATTGCCGAAGTTTGAGAAGTGGACAGCGTTGGAGCGTCTGCAGAAAGAAAAAGAACTTGTAGGAATCTATCTTTCTGCCCATCCGCTTGACGACTACTATATCATGTTGAAGTATATTTGCAACACTCGTGTGACAGAGCTAGAGGAGTTGGAGAAGATACAGGGACGTAATAAGATCACTGCTGGCGGTATCATCACTGCCATCACACATAAGACATCCCAGAAAGGAACGCCGGGAGTCATCTTGAAGATCGAGGATTATTCAGGAGCCAAGGAGATCGCATTGTGGGGTAGGGATGCCGGTATGGTCAACTATTTGCAGGTCAACAACTGTATCGTCTTCTCTGCGACTATCGGTCAGGACAGATTCCGTCCGGAGATGCTTCGTATCACTTACAACGACTTCAAGTTGATGAGTGAGGCAAAAGAGACGTTAAAAATGCATTTGAACCTCGTTTTGGAGGACAAGGCATTGACGGAGGATTTCATCAAGGGAGTAAGCCAATTCCTTCAAAATGACGATAACGGATCAACATTCAATATAGATTTGATACAGACAGGCGAAGGCACACGTACACGCCTGGATTCCAAGGTCGCACGGCGAATCCTTATTACACGTCAGCTGATGGATTTCTTGGAAGAATACAGGCTAAAAGCGGCCTCTTCAGCCTCTTCTGTTGTGACAACGGAAGACGACAATTCATCAGACGATGATGCACCGGCTCCTGAGATCAATGTGGATGGCGAAGGAGAGATTGTTGAGGAGGAGGAGGACAACACACCAGTTCATTCTGGTTTGGACTTCAAACTTGTAGGAGACATGTTTGCAAAAGCGGGATGATTTATAATGCGTAATTCCAAATTTTAATCAGGTCACTTCGCCATAGTGGGGTGGCCTGATTTTATGTTAATTATAATCAAAATGATAGTCGGCAAATCTAAAAAGACTATCTTTGCAAAAAAAAATGAAATTTAATATAATGCGTATATGAAAAACTATCCTAAAGGAAGTTTGCTATCTGTATTGTTGGCGTTAGGACTAAATGCTAGTGCAGAAGAAGTAAAGGTCCATATTAATTCTGGAAATCCAGCGTATCCTTTCCCTCAGTTCTTGGAATATTCATGTGGAGGAAACTTGGGGACAAAGTTGCCTGTAGGTCTTTCTCATGCGGAGATGGAGCAACAGATTCGTCAAGCATATCAGCAGCATGTCTATGCTTTTGAATATACAGGAGAAGAGTGGGCTGGTATAAAATATATTAAGGGAAATATTGGTTGCCCTTATGATTGTACAGAAGGCGACGGCTATGCTCTTTTGGCTGCTGCATATATGGCAGATAAGGTCACATTTGACGGATTATGGATGCGTACCCATGATTTGCGTAGAGTCCATACAAAAAGATATTCTGATTGTTCTGATAATAATCCAGATTATGAATATGGAGATCATTCAATGAGAGATGGAGATGTGGACAGACAATCTGAATCCGCAGCAGATGGAGACGAGGATGTCGCACTTGCTATGTATGTCGCTTATAAGCAGTGGGGCGAATTCATGCTTGACGAAGATGGAAACAAAGTGCTTGATGCATGCGATAATCCGATCAGTTACAAGCAAGAGTTGCTTGACGTGGTGCAAGGATTGGTTGGCATATCTACTCGTTTTGACAAAGAAGAAATCAAACAACGTATGCTTTCTGGTATGATTGGCTTGGATGGCTATGTGAAAGGTGGTAATACATATCCGGAGGTTTCAAATTGGGCAAGCCAGGAAGAAAATTATTTGGAATTGCAAGGAGTTACTATGACCCCGGAATTTGCCGGATCATATAAATGTCATACTGACTATTTGGCACCTGCTTATTATCATGAATTCTACAAATTGTTGAAACAGAATAAGGATCAACAGGATGACATTGCGTCGTTTGAGATTGAACAATTCCGTCGAGGAGAGGCTTCTTCTGATTGGTTGATTGGCAAATTGATATCTAAGAATGAACATATATTGCCAATGGCTGGAAATCATACGTTGAGTGAAGGAGATGGTGAGCCAATATTCGAAGCTTTCAGTGAAGGTGAAGATTTTCGTGCTCCGTGGCGAACAATCAGCAATTATGTTTGGCATGGAAATTCTAAATATTCTTGGAATCCAGTCACTCATGCTGTTATAGATTCGTCGAATACATATGAGTATGATGCCGCAGTGAGATTGTCTAGTTACCTTAAAGATCCTGCTCATTGGAATGAAGAGGCAGGGACAGAATGTTGGTCTTTAATCCAAGTAGGTAATTTGTCAGTTTCTTCTCCATGGACCGTAGCTTGGAACATAGATTTTGAGACAGGAAAGAACAATTCAAGTTCAATATTTACTAATTGGACGTCAGGTGTGTCTTCATTTGCGGCTGTAGGATCTCAGGATTATGATTTGATGGGTCAATTATACAATATTTGTTATACTCGTTGGGATACTAGAGATGAAACGGAAGAGGGAAGTTTAGTTCCGCGATACTTTGATGGCTGGTTCCGTCAGTTGGGTATGATGGCATTGACAGGTAACTATGCAGCTCCTTCTCAAATGAATGCCGCTTCAAACGTAAGAATCTATCGTGCTGAAAAGGATAGTATAAGTGCTTGCCGAGTAGGTGATACTCTTACTTATCAGTTGTCTTATCGTAACTATGGATCGAAGGATGCTGAGGATGTTGTGATTGTCGAGCAAGTGCCTGCTGGATTCAAAGCCATTTCTATAAGCGACAAAGGTGTTTATGATGCAGCTGCCAACATAATCACATGGAAAATTGGAAAGGTAGCTGGATTCAAGAGTGATGATGTTATCGGAGCTTCTATAGATCCGAAAGCACCAAACTTCTCTAAGACTATTGGAGAAGTCAGCTATACTTGCGTCGCAAAAGAAACTGCTTCTGGCAAATATACTCCGTTTGCAACCATCGAAGCAAAAGGATGCGAACCTAGAAAATCAGACTTGTATTCTAACGCTGTGACAGCAACATTGTCTCGCAATTCTGTTGAGATTATTCCTAATTCTTTGAATATTGAAAAGAACTCTGATGCAAAGGATGTTGCTAAAGGAGACACTGTAAACTTTACTATTGCTTACTCTAATTCAGATAGTCTTCCTGTATTGACTGGTGGCCATCCTAACGTTTCTTTTGTTACTGCAAAAATGGATCAAAGTTATGGAATGCGTGTGGAACTAAGTGCATATGTTGATACAGATGAACCGTTTGTAAATCTTGGAAACTATAGAATAACTTACTTCCTAAAGGCTGTGACGTCAGAGCCAAAATTCGTCATTACAGAGGAAAATCCTTTTGGCAGTATGGTAAATGTTAGAAAACCTGCCGATTTGGAAAGTAGTCTCCTTAGTGCATCGGGAATTGGTTCTGAAGGAGTAAATGTATCAGTGATTGAAGGAGTAGACTCAACTCAGATGGTTCAGGTGACATTTTCTAATGTTACGATGAGTAATTCTATTTATTTGGATCAAAATGGTGGGTCAGAGAGCCATACCCAAGGTCTAAATCTTCCGTTGAGGGTAGAATTTGAATTGCGAACTAGACAATTCAGTGACATAGATTTCAGTGGTACATGGAGTCAGTTGCCAAATCCAGAATCTCTTAATTTGGAAGATTTGTTTTTCCCAATAACTCCTTCTTATGCATTTGATGTTGTTGAAGATGTAGATAAGGTTTTGAAGAGTGCTTGCGAAACACAAGATGTAGTTGTTGAAACGGTTTTAGTGGAGGAATTCGATGGTCACAACTGGAGAAAGGTTTTGGGAGAGTCTCCAATAAATGGTTACATTGCTAAAAATGTTACAATCGTGGATACTATTCCTGCTGGTTTGGAATTCATCGGTTTTTCGGGAAATGTTTCCGATGCAACCTTTACTCCATTACCTGCCGAAACAGGTTTTAGTGGTGTTGTGTCATACACATTAGACTCAATGGCAGTAGGTGAATGTGGCTCATTGAACTATAAGTGTAGAGTGGTTGGTAAGGCTGCTACAATTAGTTTAGGTAGTGCTAAGATTACTGCGAATGTAGACGGAAGTAGCGTCGACAACGCAACTTCAAATGAACTTTCATTGACAATAAAAGAACCTACAGATGTTAAGAATAACGCTGTTGTTAAAATATCGTCAAATGTAGATGTTTATAATGTACATGGACAGAAATTAAAGTCAAATGTAAATGAGAGTGAGGCTACCAATGGACTTTCTAACGGAGTATATCTTGTTGGAGACAAAAAGGTAGTCGTAAATAAATAATCATTAGAGGGTGGACATTCAGGTTTGGATTTCAAACTGGTAGGAGACATGTTTGCATGATATTTAATTTTTTTATGGAAGATAATTCAAATTCTGAATGGATATATAAAATGTTTATTGCCGTTTATTTTGTGGCAGGATTCATTTTGTCTATGCTTTTCTATGAAGTCCCTTTGATGGAAAAAATTGTTTGTGTTCTATCTCCATTGGTAGGTTGTCTATTATATTATATTTATTCGAAATCTGACTCGAGCGAAAAAGTGAAAAGAACGTTGAATCTGCTAGTTGCATTTTGTGTTGGCGTTTTGCTTACTATTATACTTTTGGGAGGTATCGATAAAATATTTGGCAATTACCGTGGATGATATGGTTCACATAGTGATGTAGTTGAGACGTCGCATTTGCGGCGTCTCTTTTTTGTGGGGAAAATTATATCGCTTATTCTTAATACGCTCGTCCGATGGGCTCGCGTTGGAGGAGGGGGTTAAGACCAAATAATCAAACATGGGTCCTTAACAATCCTCATTTTGGACAACTGCTATATAATCTTCTTATTTTGTTTAATCT
>JAZQQY010000008.1:0-12169 GCA_045629285.1 Paludibacteraceae bacterium
GAGGTGAACCACAAGATGAAGGAATACCGACGGAAAGCGTGCGAAAGGCTCTTGTCTGAGGACGGGGTGAGACTCCGAGGACAACGATGCATAGAGCCGGAGGCGGTTTTTGGACAGATGAAATACAATATGGGCTACAAACGATTCCGCCACTTCGGTTTGGACAAGGTCAAAATGGACTTTGCCTTCTTCGCTATTGCCTTCAACCTAAAGAAAATGTGCTCAAAGATGAGAAAATCGGCCTAAAACGGAGGACACAGACCCGTTTTAGACCGATTTTTTACTTTTATGAAAATTTCAACTCGTGAGAATCGAACATTTAAGTCAAATTTTGATTTCTCCGCTTTTCAAAAATCCATTCAAGTCTCAGAGAGTTAAAAAGAGGGTATATCGCAACTTTCTTAGTTTTGATACACCCTCTTTGGGATTTCTATAATTTTATGAAAAAAAACGATCGTGTATAACGCTTTATACATTTGATTTGCCTCAAATCTATGTTGGTATATCCATATTACCCAAGCTTTCTGCCTATTTTTATATGCCTTATGCCTACTGACATATTCCGTCGCAAAGCAATCTGCCCTTCAACATTATAATATTAAAAGTGATTATATAGCAGTTGTCCAAAATGAGGATTGGGCAGGGCTGGTATTTAAAATAATGAAGAAGCAGAATCAAAATCGGATAAACTATATGAAAATCTCTTTGGCGGCTGCCATGAATTGTGTAAGATGATTCGTGAGAAGATGTTTACTTTCCTTAATATCGAGGATATTGTCCGTGAGTATAATGTCTACAAGGCAGGAAAGTCGGGGAAAGACAAA
The DNA here is from genome assembly GCA_045629285.1 of Paludibacteraceae bacterium. GTDB lineage: Bacteria > Bacteroidota > Bacteroidia > Bacteroidales > Paludibacteraceae > UBA1723. The sequence goes on from JAZQQY010000008.1 coordinate 825, forward strand.
TAATAGATCAGATATATTTTGCTTAGACAAAAACGGCAACCTATGGAATCTACGGTTGCCGTTTTTTATGCGTGTCAAAAAAATGGAGTAATTTGGTTGTGTGTCTTATTTCACCATAAGGCGATCCACGTAAACGCCATCTTCTGTTGTTGTCCTGACTAAATAAAGACCTTTGCCAAATCCATTTGTCTCTATAGTATAAGAATTTGATTTTGGAGTTTCAGATAGCAAAAGTCTTGAACTGACATCAAATATTTCAATGTGAAGAATCTTCGAATCTGATGTGACAGTTGAATTTTCATCTGTCGGATTCGGTGAGATCACAGGTCTGTTTGTTTCAGACGCTGTTGTTAGTATATCTGTTTGAAAATCTGATGGACAATAATATGGGTAATAATTCACACTTCCACTTGTCGAAGTAGATGCTCCGTGATAGTTTTTGAATGTGATTTCATATTTGTACAATCCTCGTGGATAACTTGAATCTGGAGAGCCATCCCACATGTACGTGTCGTCTCCTTTCACGTCCCCCGTATTTGTCAGAAGCAGCTCCCCAGACGGACTATATATCTTGCATTGATATGAATTTGCATTCTTTACTTTAAGGTGTAAATAACGATTTGATTCATCCGAACATATTGGAGCAACATAATCGGATATTTTTTCAAAAGAAATTGGAAAATTTGCCGCTGGATTATAACTCGAAGGACATTCTCCTGTCAAATATGACACATGACTGCTGGTTGTTGCTATTTGTCCATGATTGTTTTTGAATGTTACATCATACCAATAATCTGTCGGAGAGATCTTTTCTATAGAAGTCCCGTCCCAAACATCTGCATATCCATTTTTCACAATGCCAGCACTTGCCCAGATTTTGACTCCAGATCTGTTGTACACTCTGCATTCATATGAATCTGCATTTTCCACTTTATATCGAACAAAATCATTTTCTCCATCTGGACAATTAGGCGATATATATTCATTATCTTTCTCAAATGTTATTTTGGGAAAAGATGCTTTGCCAGAATACTTCGGAGCTATTCCGATAATAATCTTTTGACCGTTTGAATATCCACATTTCTCTAAGTTGAAATAACCGTTCTTGCTCCCTCTCCAACCCCAATTCACATGAAACAGATTCTTGTCGGTCATCGAATATCCGTCGATCACGAAATAATGCTTCTCCTTAATTTCAATGATATTATGTTGTCCGTACATCAACACAGGGCGTCCACAGTCGATTTCCGAGCGGATTAGATCTTTCCATGAATCCCCATAGCCTTTCCAATCGTCTAAATCCACAATCCTTGCACTATAGTCAAAGTCTGCGAATCCTTTTTCGATATTTGAAATCGTTGTCCATGACCCTGTCATAAATGAAGGTTCTAATCCAAGAATTGATTGGTAGTTCATTTTGCATGCGTCTCCACAATTACGGATGAGTAGTGGACAATCAATTGTACATCCGTCAGTCAATACAGCAGGAATTTCATTCCAGTTGTAAATGCCGTATTTTGACTCATCTGGATATGCCCATTTCCACATAATCTGAGCCATCGCTATTGCCCCGCATCCTGCCAACGTGCGTTCGCAATTATCTAAGTTGTTTTCATTATCTGTTCGGGGACATAGTGCATTATAGGACGGAGAGCAACTTTTGTCATCATTTATGCTTTGCCCCCATTTTACTTCTTCTCCATTTCTTACCAACAATTTTGTATTCGGAATGTATTCGTAAGCATCACAAATCCCTATAGGTAACGAAACTAAACAAAAACAATTAAATCTTTCACTTCTCTCTCTCAAATTTTTCAAAATTATTATTATCTATGAATTTTTTAAGTTCATCTACGCTGTAATTCTTAAAATATGCATAAACTTCATCAAACGGGTTAGTGTCAATTACATACTTTGAAATCGAATCCATCATATAATCTTTCCAGTCTTTTGAATTTATGGAAGTATATGCTACGGCATCATAAGAAAAACAATATAAATCATAGTATTCCCCCGTAATCTTAATAGTGTGCTCATCATTTCTTGGACAACAAAAAGAAGTGTCCCTATAGTTGTTGATAGACATACGAACAAAAACTTTGTCAGAATAGTTTTTCTTCATTTTGACAATGTACCCTTTAGGAGAAGGATCATTGTCGACAAAAGAAGCAGATCCCGGACAACCACACAAGAAAACAGGCATTACTGCTACCGCTGTTACTGTTAATTTTTGGACTAAATTCTCCATAGAATCAAATAGGTTCTTAATTTTCGTTTCTCACCCAACAGAACCGATTAATTGATTGAGAAAATGAATGCCACTATAACATTCATGATGCAAAGATGATAAAATAAAGGATAAAATGCAATTGTTTTCGGTTAGTATTTTTTTAGGCTCCGTATTTGCAAACGTATTATTTGACTGTTCATATTTACTTCTTTTCAACATTTTTTAAGAAATAAACTGAGTGTGATCTTAGAAGTCATATTTTATTCCTGCATGAATGAAGCCTTGTGGACTGAATTCAAGAGTTTCGAAATAACCTCTTAGTGTTGACCCTCCAAATTCGAATCCAAGTAGTGAGATACATAAATTCATATAGTTTTTTTCATAGTTGATTTTGCCAGCATATTTCCTGTAGTGAAAACTCACACCTATTCCATAGCGTTGAAACATGGCAACGGCTCGCACGTGGGGAAGGGTTAGGGCGTTCCGCCCTTAACAATCCTCGTTTATGACACTTCAACTGTCATATTCTCCTATTTTAAATTCGTCGAATTCACGTTAAACTAGGACAGATCCATAGCTAATTTGTCCTACGATTAGAAAAAAATAAGAGGGTGTATCAAAATGTAAAACCAAGTTTTTTGAGCTTACATTTTGTCACTTTTTATATGAATAAAGCCGTTTCAGAGCTTAAAAATTACAGTTAAGTCTCTGAAACGGCTATATTTTTTGCGAAATTAAAAATCAACTTACATTTTGATAGTTTGATTTTTTATAAATTGAGTTTTGATACACCCTCTTTGCTTTTATGAGATTATCCTAAATCACTTTGCGATGATTGGCGCAACTGCGTTAGGCTCCAATGTCTTCTCGTCTACACATGGGAAATCGTTCTTCCATCCCCAGTGACAGCATGAGATGTTGTTCTTGCGGAACACTTCCATGATATCCTCGTACCACTTTGTGCGAATCTCCTGTGATACGTGGTATGGGTAAACTCCAAACTCTCCACAGAATAGTGGCAAACCTAGTGAATCAGCTACGTTCTTCGCAATCATGATCTCTTTCTCGATTCTGTTGATGTCCCACTCTCCACACATGTTCTTCAAGTTCTCTCTCTCATTCTCGTCTGCGATCGACAAGAAGAAGTCTTTGTCAACCAACACGTCTCCAGGATACTGGATCTTTCCGTTGTAATTCTTGAATGATGCCCAGTGTGCCTTGTAGTGTGTGATTACGTTAGGATTGTAGTAGTGGAAACTCAAGATTAGGTTCTTGTCGTTCTCTGGCACCTTCAAATCTACGAATGTGTGAGGAATCTGCCAGTGGTTAGAGCCGATGATGATCTTTCTTGTTGGCTCGTTTGCACGGATTGCCTTGTGAACCTTTGCGATTAGCTTGTTCCAGTTGTCTGGATCTGGAGTCGTTACCTCGTTAAGAAGCTCGTAAGCAACCTTATCCTCTGGTGTGTTCTTCAAGAAATCCTGAATATCCATCCAAACCTTTACGAAGTTGTCCTGTGCCTCTTCCTTCTCAAACAAAGTGTTTGCCTCACCGTTCTCGCTGTTGAAGTGGAATGAACGGATGATGTGAAGGTCACAAATCATCTTCAAACCTGTCTCGTCAGACCATTTTACTGCTGAGTCAAGTAGGTCGAAACCGATCTTGCGACGAGTCAAGTCTGTGTTGTACATTAGCTGCTCCTCGATTGGAACACGTACGAAGTCAAATCCTAGGTTCTTGATCTGCTCGAAATCCTTCTTTGTGATGTAGTTAGGGTCGATATCGACACCTGGACCTCTCTGGCTCAACCAGTGGTCAAGGTTTACTCCTCGATTTAGTGTGAATTCTGTGGAATTTGTAGCTGCTGAATCTGTTGTTGGCTCTGCTGCTTTCTGGTCAGCCTTTCCTCCTCCGCATGATGTCAATGTTGCGACGCCAGCTCCAAGGATTAGTCCTAAAAATTTGTTATTCATATTATGTTGTTTTTTGTTTCTTTTAATGTAGGCAAATTTAGTAAAAATGGAGATTAAATAAAATGCTGAATAGATTTTTGTTTTAGCAATTTACAGGCAAATGAAGAAATGTTAACAGTTAATCAAATTTTTGTGAATGCTTTTATACGCCTATGATGTGTTTGTTTATATACAAAGAAAGAGACGCGATTGTTTCGCATCTCTTCTATTCTAGTCTTTTTTGAAAATCTCTTGCATTACGATGTCGGTAGCACCGCAGTGTTCTCTTACGAATGCTTTCGCTACCGATGAAGTCTTGGCCAACGTGTTCTGCTTTTCGTCGAACATCTCTGTTAGCAATGGGAATAACTCCTGTTTACTGCTGATCGGGAATGCAGCGCCCGACTTTACCATGTCTACAGCCTCGCGGAACTTCTTATAGTTTGGTCCGAAGAATATCGGCATTCCGTATACGGCTGGTTCCAAGATATTGTGGATACCGACTCCGAATCCGCCTCCTACATATCCTACGTCTCCGTATTTGTATACTGATGTCAGGATTCCAATGCAGTCGATGATCAGACAGTCGGCATCTTTGATTTCTTCTTCGGTCGACTTTGTGAATCTTGCGTACTTCTTATTAAGCTTCTTGCAGATCTCCTCTACGTGAGCTTCACTTGTGACGTGAGGCGCAAGTATCATCTTGAATCCGTCGTTGTTGTTGAAGTACTCACAAAGCAGATCCTCGTCTGGTTGCCATGAACTTCCTGCAATCAACACTTTCTTGTCGCCTTTGAATGCCGCAATCTGAGGCATGTCCTTAGCTTGCTTCACAATCTCGCAAACTCGGTCGAAACGAGTGTCGCCGGCAATAGTGGCATTTGTGATTCCGATAGAGTGGAGTAGATTGATGGAGTTTGCATCCTGTACGAATAGGCGGTTGAAGCATTTCAACACTTTCCTGTAGACAAATCCATACGGTTTGAAGAACGCCTGCTCTTCTCTGAAGATTGCCGAAACTATATAAGTTGGAATTCTACGTTTCTTCAACTGGAATAGGAAGTTCATCCAAAATTCATACTTGATGAAGATGACAATGCTCGGGTTCACAATGTTGATGAACTTTTTGGCATTTCCCAAAGTGTCAAGCGGCATGTAGCATACGATGTCTGCCTGATCATAGTTCTTTCGCACTTCGTAACCTGAAGGAGAAAAGAATGTCAACAGAATCTTATACTCTGGATGGTCTTTCTTTATACGCTCGATGATAGGGCGACCTTGTTCAAACTCTCCCAACGACGCTGCATGCACCCATATATATTTAGCATTCCCGTCAACCTGCTCTTTCAATTTCTTTAGAAGGTCAACTCTGCCGTCGTGAAAGAGTTTCGCTTTCTCGTTGAAGAACGAGGCAATCCACACGCCAAACTGATAAATAAGAATTGCTAAATTATAAATAATCATCTTTTTTCTATTTTTTTTGCCTATCTGGAAAATATACGGGAGGGTTTGAAATCCTCCCCTACAATAGTTCGAAGGCGTAGGGACAGGTTTGAAACCTGCCCGCTGATAGTATTTTATTTGATTACAGCCAATGCTGCGTTTAGACGACGCAATGTCTCCTCTTTTCCGATGATCTCAATGATGTCGAACATGTGTGGTCCACGTGCTGCACCGATGATTGTGATACGGAATGAGTTCATCACTGTTCCTGTGTTGTGGCCGTTCTTCTCGATCCAGTCCATCACGATCTTCTCCATGTTAGCCGATGTGAAGTCGCTGATGCCCTCAAGGATCTTTCCAAGCTCAGCCATCAATGCAGGGCTTTCTTCCTTCCAACGCTTCTTGATCGATTTCTCATCGTACTCTGTTGGAGCCTCGAAGAAGAAGTTAGTCTCCTCCCATAGGTCGGCAACGAAAGAGATTCTTGTCTTCACCATTCCGACGATGCGCTCAAGTGTTGCGTCTGCTATCTCGTAACCCTTCTCCTTAAGAAGTGGCTTGAACATTGCAGCGACCTCAGCGTCGCTCTTTTTGATGATATACTCGTGGTTGAACCATTTTGCTTTCTCGTAGTCGAATCTTGCCCCCGACTTGCTTACGTGACCAAGGTCGAACAACTCAGTTAGCTCCTTTACTGTGAACAAGTCTCTGTCTAGACCTGGGTTCCATCCTAGCAATGCAAGGAAGTTGACAACTGCTTCCGGTAAGTAGCCGCTCTCACGGTAACCGCTAGAGATCTCGCCGCTCTTTGGATCTACCCAACGAAGAGGGAATACTGGGAATCCCAACTTATCTCCGTCACGCTTGCTCAACTTACCGTTGCCGACTGGCTTAAGTAGCAAAGGCAAGTGTGCGAATCTAGGCATTGTGTCCTGCCAACCGAAGTAACGGTATAGCAATACGTGAAGCGGTGCTGATGGCAACCACTCCTCGCCACGGATTACGTGAGTGACCTCCATCAAGTGGTCGTCCACGATGTTAGCCAAGTGGTATGTAGGAAGATCGTCGGCTGACTTGTAAAGAACCTTGTCGTCCAATACGTTCGAGTTGATTGTCACCTTGCCACGAACCATATCATCGATTGTGATATCCTCGTTTGGCTCGATCTTAGCACGAACTACGTATTTCTCGCCGGCTGCAATCTTTGCCTTAACCTCATCCTCGTTCATAGTGAGTGAGTTCTTACCCATCGAACGAGTCTTTGCATCGTACTGGAAGTTTGGAATGTCGTTACGAAGTTTCTCAAGCTCCTCTGGTGTGTCGAATGCGATGTAGGCGTTGCCGCTCTTCAAAAGAATGTCAACGTATTTGCGATAGATGTCTCTGCGCTCGCTCTGACGGTATGGTGCGTGGTCACCACCGATTCCAACACCCTCGTCGAACTTGATTCCAAGCCACTTGAACGACTCGATGATATATTCCTCTGCGCCTGGCACGAAACGAGTGCTGTCGGTATCTTCGATTCTCAACAACAAATCACCGCCATGCTTCTTGGCAAACAAATAATTGTATAGACATGTGCGCACACCTCCGATGTGAAGTGCGCCAGTTGGGCTCGGTGCAAAACGCACTCTTACTCTTCTATCTGACATCTAAATCTGAATTTACTATTTGAAATTGGATGCAAATATATTGCTTTTTTCGCGTTTCGTAATTTATTTGTAGATTTGCATCGTAAAAAATCTTCTTTTTTTATGCATTTGTATCGCTTTTGTGCAAAATATACATCAATTCTGTTGATTCTGCTTTCGGTTCTGCTTCCTATTCAGCAGGCAAAGTCGCAGATCAACACCGATCGTGTTATGTCTATCGGAAAGAACGCTCTCTATTTTGAGGACTACGTTTTGGCTATGCAGTATTTCAACGTTGTGATCGGAGCAAAGCCATATCTTGCCGAACCTTATTTCTGTCGTGCCGTCGCAAAAATCAATCTTGAAGATTATGTCGGTGCCGATGCAGATTGTTCCTTGGCTTTGGAGAGAAACCCTTTCATCGTGAGTGCATATCATTGTCGTGGTGTGGCTCGCCTGAATACCGGAAAATACGAAGAAGCGTTGGCTGACTTTGTCCAGGGCTTGGAGTTTGATGAATATAATACTGCTCTTACTACGTGCAAGGGTATCGCATACGTCCAGATGAAGAAATACGACGATGCCAGAAAGACGTTCACTGAAGCATTGGCAAAGACTCCTCGTAAAGGTCCGATATACATTTATAGAGCTAAGGCAAATGTTTTGGCTGGCGACACGACTGCAGCTTTGGAGGATGTGGAGAAGTCGTTGGCACTGGATAAGTATGATGCCGAAGCTTATTCGTTCCGTGGTATGCTGAGATATCTTAAGAGTGATTACAAGAAGGCTGTGGCAGATTACGACGAGGCTCTTCGTCTTGCCGGTAAACGTGCGGATTTATATGTCAATCGCGGTATCGCACGCTATGAGTTGAACGACCTGCGTGGAGCAATGACCGACTATGATGCTGTCGTGGCTCTTGACGAAGACAACGTGGTGGCTAGATTCAATCGTGGATTGCTTCGTATGGAGGTTGGCGACTGGAACGGTGCAGAGGAGGATTTTGCTCATGTGATCCTTGTCGAGCCGGACAATGATATCGCAATCTACAACCGAGGACTCATCCGTACTCATGTCGGCAATGTCAAAGGAGCTATAGAGGATTTCAATACTATAATCAACGAATATCCGGATTTTCCGCAGGTATATTATGCCAGAGCGGAGGCCAAGAAGCGTCGACTTGATGAAAAAGGAGCGCGACTCGACTATAACACCGCTTATGTGCTTGAACATAAACAGAAAAATGAGAAGCAGGATGACGAGAAGACTCGAAAGAAAAAGGATAGGAATATCAAGAAATTCAACCGTTTGATTGCTGCTGATCCAGAGGATGAGGAGAAAAGAGTTGCATATAAGACCAACTACCGAGGAAAGGTGCAGAATGTGAATACAGACATCACTTTGCAGCCGAACTACGTGCCGTCTTATTACGCCGATAAAAAGGAGGTCGGAGGCACTGCGTATAGTCAGTTTGTGAAGCATGTCGAGTCGACTTGCAAATTGCCACGTCAACTTTATCTTGTGACGAATACAGAGAAACTGTCGGAGCGTCAGGCTCTGGAGCATTTTGAAAGCATCAAACATGCTGAAAATAAAAGTGGATGGACAGATAAGAATATGCTTCTTGCACGTGCTCTCGACTACGCCAGCGTACAGGATTATGCTGCAGCCTACGACGCTTTGACTGCCTATATCCAGATCGATAAGAATGAACCTTTCGTCTATTTCTTCACAGCCGAGATGTTGGTAATGAAGTGTAAGGCATTGGGCGACGGTGATGAAAACGCAATGATGAAGAGTGCCATCCTTAAGTTGGCCGTCGACAATTACGAGGAGTGTGAACGATTGGCCCCTGACTTTGCATATTGCTTTTATAATGACGCAAATGTAAGAGTTATGCTAAAAGATTACTCAGAAGCTATTGAAAAATACACAAAAGCATTAACTTTGTCGCCAGACTTGGCAGAGGCTTATTTTAATCGTGGTTTGACCTACATCTACAAGAACAGAAACGAAGAAGGTGTATCTGATTTAAGCAAGGCTGGCGAGAAGGGAATTTATTCGGCTTACAACGTAATAAAGAGATATTCCGAAAAGTAGAGACGTCGCGTCAGCGCGTCTCAAATGTAAAATGTAATATTGTGAATAGACAAAGAAAGATTGCGGTTATTGTGAGGGTGGTGTGCACTTTGTGTATGCTGCTGTCATGTTTGCGTCTTTTGGCTCAAGACACGACGCAGTACAACTACAACCCATTCATCGTAATCGAGTACCTGGATCAGCAGATGATGGATTCCAAACCTGCAACTTACGATGGATTCAAATACAATCTGTTGAAACAATATGTGTTGGAAAAAAGTTCTCTTGGTGATGAAGTTGCCTACGACTCTCTCTCAAAACGCAGTATGCGATACATCTATAGCAATGCACACGGCAGCAATTCCAGCAAATATTCCGGTCTTGAAGATTTGGAGTCTTCACTTGATTCAGATAAGGAACTTGAACAGTTGCGTATTGAGAATGCCGAACTTAAACGTGAGATAGAAAGATTGGAATACGCGGCCAAGAAGAGAAGTGGCGACAGATTGTCTTCAGCAGAGTTGAAGAAGGCAAACCAATGGGTGGAGAAGATTGTAGCGAAGACGCGTAGGGATGCAGATTCTTTGACAAAGAAGCAGATAAAGTGGGATACGTTGTATGCGTTGCCTTATTGCGTGGATACGATTAAAAGTATTGTGTTGACTCCATACTTCTCAGCAGACACGGTAAAATCGGTCTACCTGCCCGGCATAACGATGTTCGAGAAAAAGTCGCGTCGCAACAATTTGAAAAAGGAGCTTGACGACAGATTGATGTATTCTGCAATACAATTGGATCCATTGATCGTGTCGTATTATGGCCTGCAAGACTACAAACCGGATATGGTAGATTTTTCTGATATAGATATCCGCTATGTCCAGTTGGAAGATGCTAATAATCATCAGTTAAAATTTGACATCAAGAGGCGAGGCCACGGTAACGAGGCTTGGCATAGAAAAGGAAAAATCGGCATTGATTTTTGTGGATTTGTCGTGTCTAACTGGGCAAGTGGAGGTAAGAACAATATGACCTTCTCAAGTACGTTGGCATACGAAGCCATATATGAAAAGAACCGTATTCTGTGGAACAACAACCTGTTGTGTAACCTTGGATTCCTCCTTACGCCACAGGAGTACGACTCCTTGCGTTCTTTCCGCATCAACGAAGACGAAGTTCTGGTAAATAGCCGTTGCCTATATCAGACACAGACATATAAAAGTTTGTATTATGGTTTAATGGACCTAAAGATAAAGACCTGTCTGTTTACCGGGTACGACACATACAACGCAAGTACACCAGCTACTTCATTCCTGTCTCCAGGCGATGTCTTCTGGGGACCGGGTATGTACTTCAGACGAAAAGGTAAAGCGGAACTGTTTGCGTCGCCGATAAGTGGAAGGTGGACATGGGTGTTCGGGAAAAAACTTGATCCTATAGAGTTCGGATATGTGGAAGGAGAGCGAACAATGCAGGCAGCTCCGGGATTCCGTATAGATTCGAATTTGAAGTGGGCATTCTCAAAAGATTTGCAGATTACGACAGGATTTGAATCGTTCTTGCCATATCAGAGTCCGTTTAAGGAAATGCTGTTTTTACAGTGGGATCTGACAGGAAAGTTCCATATCAACAAATATGTTTCAATGGGCTTCAATCTAAAGCTACGTTACGATGGACATGCCCGTGGCAAATATCGTGACAAGGCACAGTGCCAGAGCAAGCAGACCATTGGATTCTCATACGTATTCTAATTGTAGAGACGATGCGTCAGCACGTCTAGTGTATAGACAGTGTGCACACCGTCTATAAGGATTTCAAATTGATGAATTACAATATTATGATAGACGAATTGATCAAAACAATCAAATATGCGATGGATTTTCCTAAAACTAATATTATACGAAATTGTTTCTCTAATTATCTGAATATGTGCTCATAAATGTTATATTTTTTAGGATAATATTTCTTCGGTAAATAGTACTGGGAGTTTCCTCCCAGCACATTTGTTCGTTT
>JAZQQY010000009.1:0-168252 GCA_045629285.1 Paludibacteraceae bacterium
ATTTGTCTTGATTCATATGCAGCTATCATTTAGCCACAAATGTATGAATTCAAATCCGTTTCATTTAAAAATACCGTCTAATAGACTATATTTCAATTATTTCAAAGAACTTTTTGTTCACTTTTACGGGACGGTAGTGTAGTGTGAAGTAAGAGTAAAATGTAAAAGGTAAAAAGGTGCGAGCCGTAAAGCTCGCACCTTTTTGTTTGTAAAAAACAAGCATGATTTTGATTGTTTTTCACATTTTGATTTGGCCGCTTCTCATTTCCACCCCCAATTTGTTCTCATAATAAATATTAAGCGTCAAGTATCCCATATTTGTTACTTACGTCAACAAAAAATAAAATTTATTAGTTAATTTTGACTTAGCAAAACAATAATTGAAATGGTTTTTGCGTTATAGATTATAGTAAAGAACTTAAATTAACAAACATGATATACCGTAGTAAAGCACCATTGAGATTAGGTCTAGCAGGAGGCGGCACTGACGTTTCTCCATTCTCAGACCTTTATGGCGGAGCCATACTCAATGCCACAATCAATATGTATGCTTATGCCACAATCGAGCCTCTTGATAATGGTAAGGTAGAATTTGTCGGCCCGGATTGTGATGAATTCGAGGTTTGTGATGCGACTGAAAAGTTGCCTACAGAAGGATTCTTCGTTTTGGCTCGTGGCGCCTACAATAGAATAGTATCTGATTTTACTCATTCTCCACTTTCATTGCGTATCACATTGCACGTGGATGCACCGGCAGGTTCGGGACTTGGTACGTCGTCTACTCTTATGGTTGCTATTGTCGGAGCTTTTGCTGAATGGTTGAAGCTTCCTCTTGGTGAGTATGATATCGCCCAACTCGCTTATAAGATCGAACGTGAGGATTTGCAGATGGCTGGAGGAAAACAGGATCAGTATGCAGCTACTTTCGGAGGCGTGAACTTCATGGAGTTCTATGCTGATAATAAAGTGGTGGTAAATCCGCTACGTGTACGTTGCCAGTTCCAGAATGAACTTGCTCATAATCTTCTTCTTTGCTACACTCAGACAAGCCGAGAGTCGGCTAAAATCATCGAGGGTCAGATGAAGAATGTGAAGGGGAAGAATCAGACGTCGATCGAGGCTATGCACAAGTTGAAGGAGCAGGCCGTGCAGATGAAGGAGCATTTGCTTAAGGGAGACATCGACGCGATGGGAGAACTCCTAAATTTCGGTTGGGAATATAAGAAGAAGATGACGGATGGTATTTCAAATCCGTTTATTGATAAACTATATGAAACGGCTCTTAAGGCTGGAGCGACTGGAGGTAAAATTTCCGGAGCAGGAGGTGGAGGATTCATGTTCTTCTACTGTCCTAACTGTACTCGTTTTGCTGTTGAGAAGGCATTGGCTGAACTTGGTGTTGCAGCCAAGAGATATGAGTTTACTTCGGACGGCTTAAAGACTTGGACAATATGATTACTGAAGCGATTATATTGGCAGGTGGGTTCGGCACACGCTTGAAACATGTGCTTGGAAATATTCCGAAACCGATGGCTCCTGTCGACGGCAGACCATTCTTGGCTTACTTGTTCGCTCGCCTTCGTGGAATTGGTATAACCCACGTCATTCTGTCGACAGGCTATATGCATGAGAAAGTGCAGGAATATTTTGGCGACAGTTATCGTGGAATAGATATCAGCTATGCTCAGGAGACGACTCCTCTTTTTACAGGGGGTGCGATTGCCCTTGCGTCGACTCATGCAAAAAGTAATGATATCCTTGTGCTTAATGGCGACACTCTTTTCGACATTGATTTTAGTGTTTTTGAGAAGTTCCATTTTGAGAAGGGCAACAATATCACGATTGCTTTGCGTAAGGTAGAGAATGTCGAACGATATGGCGCTGTGAAGGTGGATGCCGACGGAAATCTTCTTGACTTTGTGGAGAAGGGCAAGATGAGTGGGGAGGGATTCATCAATGGAGGTATCTATATTGTGAAGAAAGATTGGTTGCTTGCTCAGGGAATGCCGGCTAAGTTCTCTTTTGAAAAGGAGATTCTTGAAATGCCGTCGTTCCGTAAGAATATAGTGGCTTATCCGTTTGGCGGTTATTTCATTGACATAGGTGTGCCTGAGGATTATTATAAGGCTCAGCGTGAATTCGGTGGCTTGTTCCCCAAAGCAAAATATCTTTTCCTTGATAGAGATGGCACAATCAATAAGAGGATTGTCGACGGATACGTGACGAAGCCTGAGGAGTTCGTTTTCCTTGATGGGGTAAAAGATGCTTTGGCGGTTTTCGCAAAGAAGTTTGACAAGATCTTTATTGTCACTAATCAACGAGGAATCGGCAAGAAGAAATTCACGGAGGCTCAGCTTGCAGATGTTCATGCTTTTATGATGAAAGATATTGTCGACGCGGGAGGTCGAGTCGATAGCATCTATTACTGCGTAGACTTGACGACAGAGGAGACAGGACGACGTAAGCCAGAGATCGGAATGGCAAAGGATGCCAAGAGAGACTATCCGGAGATTGACTTTGCCGAGTCGACGATGGTAGGCGATTCCATTTCAGATTTGCAGTTTGGCTATAAAGCCGGAATGCAGACAGTTTTTCTTTTGACAGACGGAGATGCTCCAGAGTCTACAAAAGATTACACGGATAAGTTCTATAAAGATTTGAAAGCTTTTGCTGATACATTATAATTGACACATTTTCAAAGTTGAATTAGATATTTTTTAGAGACGGGGCTTGTCCTCGTCTTTTTTTTTGACGATTTTCAAAAAAAATCGTCAAAAGATTTGCAGTTACAGAAAATAGTGCTACCTTTGCACTCGCAATCAGGAAATGAGAGCGAGACATAACAAAATGGTGTGGTAGTTCAGCTGGTTAGAATACATGCCTGTCACGCATGGGGTCGCGGGTTCGAGTCCCGTCCATACCGCAAGAGGAGTTCAATTTGAACTCCTTTTTTGTTTTTAGAAACTAAGTATTCTGAAAGGATATAATGTTATTCTTTCTATTTGATAAATTTGTCTGAAGGCAGACAGATACAATAAATGCGAATCGCTTGATTGCGACTCGCATTTGTATTTGTAGAATGTGTCGATAAAATTTCAGAAATCAGTGTATGTTTAAGCATTTATGAAGTCACAAACTTTATCGATCTGCTCGGCAATGGATGATCCGAATTTGTTTTCAAAGAATGCACTGCCGATTGTGAATGCCCAAGGCTGCACATCTTTGACGAATTGTAGGCGCTCGTAACTGTCGATGCTACCAGCCACACAAATAGGCATACCAGTTTTCGACACCATTTCTGATATCAATGCCTCTGCATCTTCGTCGTAACGATAACCTAGAAGGTCAATACCGTCCACTCCTTCTTTTTTCAAGTTTTCAGCCTCTTCTACCATTGATTCTATGCTTCCCTGAAGAATGGACGGGCGGTCGATAATTTTGCCGACAAATGGCATGTAAGTGATGTTATACTGTTTGCAGAGTTGGTGAATGGATTCGCTGTAGATAGTGCCCATAAGCACGTCGCAATTGCATGCTATTGCCATCAAAGCTCCTTCTATTCCCTCTTTCTCTGTATATTCGACAACCTCAAGCACAGTGCGTTTGCCGCACTCTTTCATTCTGGTATAAATACGCTTCATTTCCTCTATAGGAAGCGGTTGCTCCTTGAATCCGAAGTATAGTGCCTTGGTATCCTTACATTGCTCGAAGACCTCGTATGCGTTTTCCACAGTGAGGTCGTTGTGAGTGAGCATTACAATCAGTTCTGGTTTCATGTTGTGATCTTTCAGGGTTTGCTCTTTCTGTAATTAGTCTTTTAGGCAAGCAAGGTACTGGTGGATTGTCTCCTCAATACCAAGGTATAGGGCGTCGCTGATAAGTGCATGACCGATTGAGACCTCGTCGCACCAAGGAATTTGCTGGTGGAAGAACTTCAAGTTTTCTAGGCTAAGATCGTGTCCGGCATTAAGTCCAAGCCCACACTCGCGAGCCACTTCAGCTGCCTTTACGTAAGGGGCGATCGACTTCTCACGGTCAGCAGCATAGTGAGTAGCGTATGCCTCAGTGTAAAGTTCAACACGGTCGGCTCCGACTTCTGCAGCTTTGCGGATTACATCAGGAATAGGGTCGACAAAAATAGAGACGCGGATACCGTGGTTCTTGAAGTCGGCCACAATCTTACGAAGATAGTCGGCATGTCTGATTGTATCCCAACCAGCGTTGCTAGTGATGGCGTTTTCAGCATCTGGCACAAGAGTCACCTGAGCTGGCTTGATGTCGTTGACCAATTCAATGAATTTCGGTACGGGATTACCCTCGATATTAAACTCCTGTGTTAGCAACGGCTTAAGGTCATGCACGTCGGCATATCTTACATGACGTTCGTCCGGACGAGGATGAACTGTGATACCTTGAGCTCCGAATCGTTCGCAATCCAAAGCGAATTTTACCAAGTTGGGCATATTGCCACCGCGAGCATTACGAATAGTGGCTACTTTATTGATGTTTACACTTAACTGAGTCATACTTCATTCATTTTTGTGCAAATATACTGCCTATTTCCCGACCTCAACAACAACAGTTCTTAACCATGAAATAATGTTCCGAAATTTATAAATGATAAGCCACGAAGCTTCTAAAGAAGATCCGTGGCTTATATATTTCAGTTGTGATGACGACGCTACAATCACCAATTAAACATCACTCCCAACGAGTAGTCTGGTTTGGCGTAACTGTCGCCATCTCCGAATAGGAGCCATTGTCTGCCTTTGGCCACAAGAGAGACGTGAGTCCATGGGATAAATTCGAAATCAAGGCCGACACTTGCTCCGTAGACGGCAGTCTCGTGTGTCCAATCCATAACTGTACATTCCCATTTGTCGTAGCCAACATTTCCTGATGCACTGGCATGCATATATAGCCATGTCTTAGGATTCCAAATCTTGAAGTTGGCTCCGGCACCGATCAAGAATTTGTTGGTGAAATCACTGAATTCGAATTTTGCACTCTCTCTGTCGACTTCAACCAATAGTGCGATAGTGTTATTGAAATGATAGTCGTACATCAAGCCGATATTCCAACCGTTATAGGCTCCACCACCTCGTACACCTAAACCCATCTGTCCTTTTGTATGCACCAACTGTGCTGATGCTACTCCTGCTACCAATGCAATCAATAATGCTAAAACTACTCTTTTCATAGGACTCTATTTTATTTCTTTTCAATAACTTCTGCTTTAATTATATTCTTTTGACTTGCTGAAAACTTAGTGTGTCTGCCTCCGTTCTGCTCAAACATTTCAAAGTAAAGACAACGTTTTTCTGGAATGGTGAATTTCTTGTAGAAAAGCACCATGTGGTATTTCTCTTTGCCGTGGATGGTCTTATCCTTGTCGGAATAATAGACGTAGATAGGGACGATTTCATCCTCCTGCATCGCGGTCATCTTGCTTATCTTCTTGTCTTGGATATATGCCTTGACAAAGTCAATTCCGTAGTCTATACGACTATCGTTGATCATCTGAAGGTGGAATGCAATTATGTCCTGATCCGTGAAGATGGAGCACAACTGGAATGTCATTTTGAAATCATTGATTCCCACGTCGACAATCTTCAGACCTTGATCAATGATCCATTTTGCCATTGATTCCATCTCGTTGTCGTTGACGTTGACTCCTTGAAACATCGCATTGCTTTTTTGTGTGTCAAAAGTGATGCTCATCTTCTCTGGATACTTGTTGAAATCGGCAATCATCGGATAGATAGTTCCGTTTTCTGTGACGACGGTAATGGATGTCTGCATGAAATCGTTGGCAGTCTCAGCTGTTGATTTTACCTTCACCAGATTGTCGATCTGATCTGCTTTCTCGCTGATTACGAACTCGCTACCCAAGCTGATATCTGCCACTTTGCTCGGAAAAATAAAGTGGCTAGTGTTCAAGTCGCTCACCTCTATACGAGTTGCTGGAATGATATCCTTATCGTTCACTCTCTCTTTAAGATTCTCCATGTCGACGGCAATATAGTCCGGCATAGGAGAGTATTCCAACTCAAAGCTGTGGTATTTGCCATCAGTAGTAACGACTGAGAGATTTGTCTTTTCAAAGGCTGGTTCGGTAGCCTTCAATTTTATAATATTATCCTTGACTTTCTCTGCCGATATTTCAGCAGAACCCATGTCGGCATACTTCACGTCTGATGGAAATTTGACGAAAAGATACTTAAGGTCGTTCAGCTGCAGCTTCACCGGACTGATGCTATTTTGCGCATTAGCACCAGTGATGAAGACAAACAGCGTTACAAAACAAATTATAAATAATGACAGATCTATCTTTCTATTGCTCATTTTCCTAAAAATTGTGGAGTGGGGAGATGCATCATTTTGACTTTACGATCTTTATCACATTTCCAGCTGTATTTACTATGTATGCACCTGGAATCAAATCTGAAGTTTCAACAACCACACTGCCTTTATAGTCGCCCTCTTTTACCTTCATTCCAAGAGAGTTGATTACCTCGTAATGTTGAACGCTCTTCAAATCGGTGAAGATTGTGAATAGGTCTGAAAAATGTGTTGGTGTGACATCTACAAATCCGAATTCAACACTAGGCAATTCCACGAAGTCGTAAATCTCATCCTCGAACGATGCCGATCTTAGATATCCTCTTGTAGCAGCACTGATATACATTGCCGTATCTGAAACAGTAGCCGAACACATTCCGTCAGTCACTTGCATTGTGATAGTGTATGAACCTCCATTGTAGAAATAGCAGACTGGGGATTCTTTTTCAGATGTCAATCCGTCTCTTCCCACATTTCCTCCGTATCTCTGATAGTATTCGACGTTGAGAGGTGCTATCAGATTCCACTTGTATGTCTTGCTCTCCAATCCACCTGTAATCTCAGGAGTGAACACTACTCTGCTTCCTTGGTTCAATCTTACAGAGTTCTTCTTCTCTCCACTCTCATGGGATTCTACTCCGTCGACAATATAGTTGTATTTAGCAGACAAATCGTTAACATAGAAATGGACAAGCTTTGTGCTTCTTGCTCCCGTCTTCTTCACCCATCGAGTGATCTCAACGTCAAACGAATGCTTTGGTTTTATGATAAGAACTCCATAAGAAACTCTAGTAGAATCTGTCAAATTCACTTTACTATCAAAAAAGCTGCCTGAAACATACGGGTGTACCCCCTCTCCTTCAAAATTGATCATTTTGTATGAATACTCATACACTTCAGGATAATCCTTCTTGTATTTAATACTCATATTTCCACCTACACACACACTGTCATACAACACCAATTCCTCGTCCAAAATCACAGACGCATACAATGTAGAAACCTTGTAAGCCTTGCTTGTATGCTCTCCGCATGAGCTTGTCGCAACTGTTCTGTAATACACATTTTCTATTGTGTCCACAACAGCAATCGTATAGACTCCACTCTCGTTTGCATCCTGAGACTCCAAGTCTTCCCACTTTATATTATCGTAAGACTTCTGCCATGTCACTATATCCGCATCCGAAATTGTGTCTATCAGACTCATATCCAAAGACGGAAGTTTCTCCACACTGTACTGAGTCTTTTTCAAGCTGTACGATTTCAAAACACTATCACTTACCGACGGCACAATATCAGTTGTCCTAGGCAATGGTCGGATATTTACCTTGATGACATTAGACCATGATGTATATTCGCCATCCATTGTCTTGCGACGATATGAAGTCTCTACACTCACGGGGTTTGGAGTATACTCCTTGCCTGTAGCTCCATCAATGTTCACATAGTCGGCTGTATAGATATTTTTATACTGCCACTGGTAAGTGTAGTTTCCGTTTCCTCCTTCAACAAGCGTTGCTACAATAGCAGGAATATCGCTGCCACCACATAGGATCGAATCTCCGTCGAAGCTGATGACTCCTCCGCGAAGAGGGTTGAATCTATATGAACTTACACAATGATCCGAAATGGCAACAAGCATCAAGACACTATCCTTATAGCTCTCAGCCTTGTAAGGCAATACTGTTGTGTTGCTTGATACCACCGGCATCTTACCGTCTCCCTCAAAGAAATAACCTGCAGCAAATTCCTTTCCTCTCTCTATTGTCATAAATACCGATGAATCCTGCATGTCGCTGACAATATTCAACATCATCTTTCCTACATAATCGTATTGCTCAACCTTAGTTCCGAAAATAGTTACGATGTTAGACGTGTCTGCCTCACATCCGTTACTTGCGATTCTTCTGATAAACATTGTGTCCTCTGCCAACAACGACAAATCCTTACTTGTCTTGAAGTCTTCCATCCATGTCTGGTTGTCGTGGCTCACGTACCATTTGTAGCTGATCTTGTCAGCATAAGCACCACCCTGGCTTTCTCCCTCAATCTCCACATATCTTCCGTTGCATGGAGTAATATTCTCGCAACTGATATGGTTTGCTTCTGGATCCAACGCAATAGAATGATGTGCGTACACAACAATCTCCTCACTCTTACAGATCATTCCAGTTGTGTCAACAACCGCATGAGTCATTCGCATTTCAAGAGAATCGCCATCAAACGGATCAATGGTATTGTATCTGGAACTTTTGGTGTCAAATTCCTCATTTGTAGCCGAATTCCAAACAAGATAATAGTCATTATTTGAGAAGACTACATCATCCGCAGTGTTGATATTAAATCTTTGGTTTGCACATTTGAAGTCGTTGAAAACAAGCGCATCCTTAGTCACGTCGATTTTCTCTCTAACCTCTACATACACAGCGTTGGAAGTGTCGACTCCACACATGTCAGAAACAATACGTCTATAGTATTCCGACCATTTAGGTTTGGAGATGTCCAAATCTTCAGTCTGATTGGAAAGCATGTCCCATACAACACCGTCGGAAGAATACTGCCAAGTGAACGTCTTTTCTCCGTTACCGCCTATTACAGTACCTCCTTTAATAGTGTAGTCTTCGCTATAGCAAACGGCAGCCGGAGCTTCAAGATCGCTTTGCCTCAAATCAGGAAGACTGTCGACATTGAACTTGGTGTATTCGCTCTTGCAACCTGTCTCATTGTCGACAGAATAAACACCGTATTCATCGACAATCATTGAACTGACGCGTTGGATAGTGATTTCATTGACCTTGCTTTCCCAAGTCAAAGAATCTCCGTTTTCAGTGTTGACAAAAGTGCCGAAGATGTAACTCTTCCCAACTTTTTCCGCAACCACCTTGACCTTAACCTCCTGAGCGTCACAACTGTCATTGTCCTGGTAGATGCCAGGAGCGTCATTGCGGCGATATAGCACATAGTTCAAAGGTTCGCTCTCAACAGTTCCACATCCAATCTTTCCGTCCGAGTATTCGCAGACAACGCTAACTTCCACATTCTTGTCAAGAGTCTGGTTGTAGATAGTGTCCACAAACGCAAGGTCAAGAGTCGTTTTCTTTGTCGGCAATTCTACATAATCGCCGCCATCAATCGATAGCTTCCATGTGTAGCTTACACCATTCTCCTCAAATGTTCCTCCTGTTGGCAGAGTTGTTGAGATAACGGGAAGGTCATCACCTGCACAATAACCTGTTTTTCCGTTCTGGTCGTCACTCAACACACCCGGCTTCATTTCATCATAATAAGACAACACTGCCACATTAGAGTATCTTACTCTTGCAGAATCGTTAGTCGCCATACGACGGAAATAAGTTGTCTTGCCAGACATAAGTTTCAATGGATCGACGTATTTGTTTACCAGTTCTGCACTCAAACTAATACTATTCGAATCTTCAATTTTTACCCACTTGACACTATCCTGCGACCACTGCCATCCGTAGCTCCACTTCATTTCAGCATGTTTAGGTGCTATCCATTCTCCGCTTGCCTCCTCTACGTTGTCAATACCCTTGAAGTCTGCACCAAAACAAACCTTCTGAGTCTCCGAAATCAGACCACCATTGCTTGCTGTTCCAAGCGCGATAGGAATCTGCAATGATGAAGACCAACACTCTCCGTATGGATAGCTCTTTCTCTTCAAATAGATATTAGGATCATCCATAAGGCTGACAGCCGCATTATCGTCTAGTGTGAATCCTACAAACATTTTTTGTGTCGCAAATGTATCATTAAACAAGCTGTCAAGACTCCACTTGCAAACGTAAGACTCCATTGTTTTGTCTCCAATAACTATACTATCGCCAAACTCAAAGCCTTTCATTATTCTATCCGATACACCTGATTTGCCTGGCTCATACGCATACATGGAGATTGAAGACATATCTGCAACCTCGTCATTTACAGTCAAGACAAGATCGTTTGTATAGACGCTTGAACATCCGTCAGACACTCCTCTACGTACTCGGTAGGATTGGTTCATCACTCTTTCCATTCCCTCTCCTGGGTTGAACGTGCTTGCGTATTTCTTATCCACTATAGAATTGAACATGCTTACAGTGTCATAATTGATTCCGTCTACACTGTATTCAAACCAAGTGTATACTCCTCCCTTATGTCCTGCATCATACAATCCTGGTCCAAAATAATTGTTCGGATTTCTCCAAATTTCCACCACTACACTTGAAGGATCATCGTCTCCGGATACAGTCTCTCCAATATCTCCCTTACAGTAATTTACCCTGCTGCTTGATATTGTGCCTGTGATCAAATCTCTTGTTAGAGGAATCGACTCCATTGTAGGAACGATGTTGATTCTTACAACATTACTTTCCATTGTGACTTCTTCGCCAGCCACGACAAATGTCGCAAGTCTCTTCAACTCAATGAATTTTCTTCTGCCCTTTGCGTTCTTTAAGGCATCCCTATTCAATCCGCAAGTGTCAAGATTGATATTCTCTCCTGTAGCAAGAGACTCTATTGTTCCTCCTACGTTATTCCACGAGCCTGTAACAGCCTCGTCGTCAGCATTGTATTCTGTGATCCTATAAAGCCACGAATATTCTTTTGCGTTCAAAGGATTGCTCTCCGATAGAATCTCAATATCCTTTGTTCCTGAGCAAACCCAGAAGTTATCCTCGTTCTCTGCGTTAACAAAGATATTTCCGCTTGTGTTCTTGCTCACTGTAATAGACAAAGTGTCGCTGTTGTAGCTCAAACATCCTCCAAGATATTTTTTTGCATAGTACACATACACCTTGCTGTGCTGGTTCACTCCTGGCACGGTCAAAGATTTTTTTGTCTTATACACCTCACTTGTTTTTGTTGTGTCAAGTGTCTGCCAGTTCTCGTCATACCATACGTACTGGCTTGCGTCAGCAACACCGTTTGGCATTCCCCACATTGTAGCTTCGTTTCCGTTCGATACAACAGTCTCATATCTGATGTCTTCCGGCTTGATCTCAACCTTGTCGTTCACACCAACTCTTTTCGACACGCTTTCAAGTTTGCTTCCACATCCGTCTACAACAACTCTCTTGTAGAATGTTGTCTCAAATAGTGTGTCTCTCTTCGTATAGTTCTGCATTGTGGCGGAAGGAATAGCCTCCCACACACCAGCTTCTCTGTCGGTTGTCTTATACCATTGGTACTGATAAGGAGAAGACACGTTTCCTCCTGTTGTAGACTTACCTACAATTCCGTCGATTGTCGATCCGTAGCATATCTCTTCCTCGGAAATGTCAATGCCCTCATCCTTCAACGGCTCATAATACTCAACCTTGTATTCATTTGAATACTTCACCGCTCCCTTATAGTCTCCTGTACTTGATACAAGTGCTCTGAATGTTGTAGTTGTAGACAATCCTTCAACTCCAAGCTGGAATGTAGTGCTACCATCCGCCATTCGAGTCGGTTCGTAAATTGTAACGTCAAACGGCAACGAACTTGTGCTGCTAAATGGAATCCAGCTTCCTCCCTCGCTCTTATACTGCCATGTGATGGCATACTCTCCACTTCCTCCGTTGACTCCAAGAACATTAAGCGTCAATTTGTTGTCACCAGGACATCTGATAGATGTCGAAGTTGTAGATACTAACTCGCCAATAGTCAACTCCTCATACAACTTGAAGTCATACGAAGCAACAGCACTTGCACAATGACCGCCTGTTGTAGACACCTTGCGGACATACACTTTGTTCTCTCCTACTGCAAAGTCTCCACTGACAACTGCCTGCGCACCTCCCGTAGAGAAGAAAGGCATATCATCCTCGCTAACACCCCACTCATAACGGTAGCCGGCATAGTTGTTCTTTGGTGAGAAATTAAGGCTCGCCACACTTCCGTTGATCACATTGCTGCTTCTCAACGCTACCGCTGGAGCATCAGGATTATCCTGCACCTCTAGAGTGAACAATTTACTAAGAGTCTCAGTTCCGCAGTCGCTGATACCCTTAACTTGGAAATAGTATTTTCCGCTCTTTTCTGTATAGTAAGAGCCGTCCAATACCAAAGTATTGTCCACATTCTCCTTTATGTTAGTTGCTGGCACTGGATTCCATGTCTTTCCGTCTGTACTCTCCCACCAGTTTATCTCGTCCTTCAACGGATCATATTCAGCGTCGACCTCCAAAGCGATCTCATTGTCACTTCCGACACACAACGCCAAATTCTTTGATCTGTCGCTCTGCTGGTATACGTTGCCAAGCACAACACCCTTCTTACCTATTAGTTTGAACTCGTTACTGAATATATAGGCTGGTTTCAAAGACTTGTCATACAAATAGCTTATCTTGCACTGGTATAGTGAAGTGTCTCCTGCTTTGGCAGTTGCAAGATAAGTCGCAGACTTTCCATCCACCATCACACCGTTTCTGTACCATGTGTATGTCACATCCTCCGATGTCAACACTTTTGATCCATAAGCTGGCAATGCCGAAATCGAAAGTGTCGCACTTTTATTTCCACAAATTTCAGCCTTATCGTCATCAACCGCAGCATCACATAGAATGCTTGGCTGGTCCTCAAATCCCGCTGTCTGCGTGATTGTCACGCTGTTGCTCGCCTTACATCCCGTTCCTGCCACTGTTCTCTCCACATCAATTGTCAAGATTCCAATAGCACTGAAATCAGTTCCAGTTACCGCAACAGAGAAGTTTCCTGTAGCATTTTCCTTTATTGTACCCTTATCTGCCTTATACTGATAAGCGAAATTGTCTGCTATCACCTTGTCTCCGTTCACCGCAGTCGCGTTGATGACCACCTTTGTAAGTCCAGCATCCTCCTCAATCACCGATGGAGATGCAGTAAGTGTAAACTCAGCTGTCTCTGCCTGATACAACTGAATCTTCAGTGTGTTCTGCAAATAAGTGGAATTATTGTTACAAACAGATGTGTCTCTTAATACAGCATACAGGTTGTGCATTCCAGCTGTCTCAAAATTATCAATATATTCCTCTCCAACCGTACCGTATTCTACTGTATTGCTTACAAGAGGTTTTGTTCCGTCGTAGATAGTATACTTGTACTCTCTCTCTCCGGCACCCTTCATACCACTGATTGACAATGAGACTCCTTCATCGTAGCAGACAGTCTCCTTATTAGCTGTCAATGTGGCACCGCTGATGTTGTCGTATGTCGTCACTGAGATTGAGTCTAGGATGGACTGGCATGTCTCTCCTCCTTCAATCTCTTCGCTTTTACGCATGATAGTGTATGTCTTTCCAGGAGTCGGAAGATTGAAACTCTTGGCATCGCTATTGCTGTAAGCTTGCGATTTTCCGTCCAAATACCATGTGTAGTTGTTGGCGATGTTGTCTATCTTCTCCTGGTCAATATTCGCAATAGTGAGTGATGTTCCTGCACATGTCATCTGACCTTCAGAAAGTTTGGCTCCATTCACTGCCAACTCAAAATGTCTCAACGAATCCTTCAAGTCTCCGTCCTTCACTTCCTCTGTGAATGTCTTTTCACATTTGGAGTCGCTTACGGTCACGTCGTATGTGAAGCCCCCAGATTTAGGGATGTTCACCTCTGCCGAAGTTCCTTCCTCCCCGTTGATTTTGTATGTGTAGTCGGCATTGACTCCGTTCACGGACACCTTCATCTTCTTTCCCCTCACTCTACATGCTCCGTTAGCCATTCTAGGTTTTAGATTGTTTCCGCTTGTGACTGTTATTCCCTTGCTAGAGACAATCTTTCCACAGAACTCCACGTTCATTGATACAATCGTGTCTTTCGTGATTGCGATTGAGTAAGGAGCGAGGGATGGAGTTGAGTTTAGTGTTTGTTTTCCTCCCACATAGATATAGTTGACATCTGTATTTGTCTTCTCCAGCTGCTTTTGGAAATTTGCGTCCACACTTCCGTTAAGCGTTACCTTATCTCCATAGCAGACATAGTTTGTGTCGACTGCCAACGAGACTACTGGATCTGAATAAGGAATGACCACCACAGCATCGCTGGTGTCGGACATCACTCCTGTTCCCTTCTTGCTTGTTACAATTCTTCTTATATAGACATTCTTGTCGATTGTATGATTACCCCATGCTCCAGCATTGACTTTAGTGTCAGTCAAAACTTTGTCGCTGGCATCCAACATTGAAGTGTATGTCTTGTCATCGAAACTGTATATCCACGAATATGTGAGTGCAGCATCGTCTCCAAATCCTCCATAAACAGACTCCGCTGTGATAAGAGGATTTTCCGAATTTTTACAAACATAGATAGTATCTTTGTCTATTTTATTGCCTACAATAGCACCAACCTTCTTTACTATCACTGTAAGGCTTTCGCCTTCGCACTGATTACCTCTGAGATTAGTCTTTCTAAGATAGTATTTCTCCTCACTTTTGGTTGTAAGCATTACATCTGTTCCTCGGCTTAGAAGTTTTGTAAATTTTTTTCCATCTGTGCTGTACTCATATTTGCTCGTAGAATAGTTCTCGTCGCTCTTGTCGACGATAAGATAGCCAACCACTCCTTCGGGAATGATGACTTCAACCTGGTTCTGCAGCTCGTTGTACTCGTAATTTGCGTTTGTGCAGATAACCTTAGTTGGATCAATCTTTGGCTGAGCTTCAAGTATCAGAGAATCCTGCAACTCGATCTTCGTTCCACATCCGTCAGTCACTGTTATCTTAGCGTCGTATTTATTAGCTGCATCGGCAAAGACATTGTATGTTGTGCTCATATTTACACCCTTGGACTCATCCTTTTGCTCTAAGAACGAGCAGTCATATTGGAACGCTCCTCCGTTGTCGGACACCCACTTATATCCGTTCATTGCCTCCGAACTTGGTGCACGTTTGAAATTTATATTCAACACGACTTCCTGTGATGTTCCGTCCGCACATATAGTTCCTAATGGAGTTACCTCAAAGTCTTTCTTCTCTATGACATAGTAAGGGACGACCTCATGCAATTTCTCTGATACAATCTTTCGATTCTGGAAATTAGTCAAAGTCACCACCTGGCGGAAATAACGAGTCTTGCCATCAGCGAACATATTGTTTGGTACCAAAAGATCCTGTGATTCAAATGGATTATCTGACAAAAAACTATAAATATAATTATAATCCCCACAAGGATAAATCGGTTCCTTCCTTTCGATTTCCTTATCCATCAAAGAAATCCAATTGACATTATCAGTGGAGTATTCCCATCCATATTTTACCCCATAAGCTTTATACATTTCGTCACTAACGGGGACAATCACATTATCGTTGTCTCTAAACTTAACATCTTCTCCTTTTAGATACAACCACTCTGCTGCATCAGTCTTATAATAAAGTTTTCCATCATAAGTCATTTCTCCACTTTTCGGACAAACCTTCACTGATGTTACTCCCTTATCTGAAAGGAACGCTTCCGGAACGATTTCGAAGGTAAGAGCCGGAGTAGAACATAACAACTCATTGTTATACTGGTTGGTCAAACTGATTGAACGAGTTACTGTATATTGGTCACCTACCTTGTAATTTCCTAAATCAGAATAACTAAAAATCACAAATTTATCAAGATCCTTACCTTTAGATGAACTGTCAGGTAAATAAACCTTTCTATGCTCAGATTTTAATACTGCACCATATCCTTTTCTCAAATTCCATGAGAAATACATATCCCTATGGTAATCTCCAGGACTTTGTACATTTGTAATCTGCATAACATTATTATCGAAAGCAGATCCGACAAGTGTAGGATATATGCAATACTTGACAGTACCGTCCAATCCTTCTATTTTTGGAGTTTTGGCAGGGTTTGCCCCGATTTCTCCAGACGCACAATGTAGTATTTGTACTGAAACAGGCTTTCCTTTTACAGAAAAATCATGATCAGATCTGTTTTTACCAGACAAATAACTTCCTCTTCTAAGTTTACATTTTGTCAGTACCTGGAAGGTTACTGTCACCTTGTCACCAAGATCTCTTAAATTCAGCCCTTTAGCCAGCTTAAATATGGCATTTAGAGTACTATACGATATACTTAAATAACTGCTTGCAACTGAACTGCCATAAGTGTCTTTATAATTTCCCATTATGTCGGCTTCATAGAGCTTTTTATTCCATTCATATGGACCATAATCTCCATTTTCGCTCTTTATTGTGAAATATAAAGACTCATCTATCTTATATCCACAATTTCCTGTAGCGGAATAAATGCTCCATTTATATGATCCTCTTGTAAGGGTATTAGTGGAATATTCAGTCATGTAATCATAAGATACAGATGTCTGGTAGCAATCCTTATCAGACGGAAAAGTAATTTTGCTTTTGTTACCAGAAACATACCATTCATATTTGCAATTATTAGCATCGTCCAGTTCATGACAATACGCTATCATTGGCATTATCATTAAGACGAATGCCAACAACCTATTTTTCACTTTCATTTTTTTATTTGTTAACTGTTATTAATACATTATACCACAAACTCCATAATCCAAGATTATCCATACATCTGTAATAGACAACATGCGAACCTTCTTTTTGGAATGCGTGCTTTACCTCACTGAGAGTCGTAGATGTTATATAAGTACCTCCATACGCACCTTTGCCAGCAGGTGCCAAATCCTGACGACAATCGAATGTAGGGTTTTTATAATCTACGATTTCGCCATCAATACAAAACTCATACTTCTCCACACTTCCGTCCTTGTCGTAGCTTTTGCTTAGATCAAAGACCTTCTCCATAGGATTTCCTTCAACATCCCTTATCTCCAATACAGGCACAGGAGCTATATCTCCCAAGCAATTGATCTTAACATGACAATATATCTTGTTTCTGAACGAATCTTCAAGTTCTATTACCACATGAGCAGTGTTCAAGATTGGAGCAATAGTGTCAGTATTTGTTGTTGGAAGTCCAGCTAAATCCCTAAAATTATACCAATGAGTGTTTTGTATATGTACAATGTAAGGTTCTGGAAAATCAGTTGTCATATTCTTTTTCAGATCAACTTCGAATTTTTTTACCATTTCAACCTTTCCACCAAGACCTTCTATATCCAAATGGACACACTCACTCGCGTAATTAAATTTCCGATCATATTTATCCAAGTAAACTTCGTTGACTTTCACGTTATACTCGACAACCCTGATGTTGTCACTGTGAACAGTGTCATTCCTAAACTCGTACTGTACACCATCTTCCCACCAAGCACTCTTGCATGATTTGATTATGAACGTAGCACCTTCTCCTTCTTTGGCGAACCAATCCTCTCTGGAATCGCAACTTACTAAACTAACTATAGATGCGAATGTGGATAGAGCAGCGATTAACTGCTTAACGGACTTCATTAACATTTCTTATATTTTTATGGACAAACTTTAACATTTACTTTAGTGGCGACAAAGTTAAAAAAAAGTTTATTTTCTACAACATATTTTTGAACGCAATGAAGTGCCTTTCCGGATTTCCATTAATTGCAAGACGGAGTAAATGTTACATTTGGTGGTCAGGAGCCGATAGAAATACCTACGTTGGAGTATCCCTCGCGTTGACTAGGGAATGATAAATGCGCCTTTTCTCCATTATTATCCAAAAAAAGTGTAATTTTGCATCGTCTAATTATAAATTGATAATGAAGCGTATATTCTTGGTGGGTTATATGGGTAGCGGCAAGACTACCTACGGCAAGATGTTGGCCGAGAAATATAACTTGGATTTTAAGGATTTGGACGTATACATAGAGCAGCGTCAGTTCAAAACTGTCTCTCAGATCTTCAAGGAAAAGGGGGAAGAGGGCTTCCGTCAGATCGAGCGTAATATGCTTAAGGAGGTCTCTGAGTTTGAGAACGTCGTGATCTCTGCCGGTGGCGGCACTCCTTGCTTCTTCGACAATATGGAGATAATGAATGCTTCGGGTGAGACTGTCTACCTTGAGGCAAGCGCTGAAGTGCTTTTCGACTATCTTCGCACTGCAAAGAATGAGCGTCCTCTTCTTAAGGATAAGAGCGACGAGGAGATGCTTGAGTATATCAGAGAATCTCTTGCCAAGAGAACTCCTTTCTACGAGAAAGCTAAGCACAGAGTCGACGCAAGAAATGTCGACTGGAGCCTTTTCGATAAACTTTTGAAATAACAAAAAACTATTATATGCAGGATAAAATCATAGTTCTGGACTTCGGTGGTCAGTATGCCCACTTGATAGCAAACAGAGTGCGCCGCCTTGGTGTATTCACAGAGATATTGCCTCCTACAGCTTCAGTTGAGGAGTTTGCAGGAGCAACAGGTATCATCTACAGCGGTGGACCTTCAAGCGTCTACGCAGAGGATGCTCCCGAATATAATCCTGAAATTTTGAATATTCCGGTTCCTAAACTTGGTATCTGCTACGGTCACCAGTTGATGGCTTCGCAGCTTGGCGGTTCGGTTCGCCCAGGTAAGGTGAAGGAGTACGGAATCGCTGACCTTCTTTTGAAGGAACCTCAGCACCCGCTATTGAAGAATATCCCTGCGTCTTCGCCAATGTGGATGAGCCACGGCGACGCAGTCGAGAGATTGCCTGAGGGTTATAAGATCATCGCGTCGACAAAGGACTGCGAGATCGCAGCAGTTGCCCTTGACTCACGTAAGATCTACGGTATCCAGTTCCACCCAGAGGTGACTCACAGTAAGTACGGTATGCAGATCCTTGACAACTTCATCGATATCTGTGGTTGCAAGCGTACTTGGAACATGAAGAGCTACATGCCTCTTATCTCTGAGAAGATCAAGAAAGAGGTTGGCGACAGGAAGGTGTTCCTTCTAGTTTCTGGTGGTGTCGACAGTACAGTGGCATTCGTGCTATTGAACCGTGTATTGGGTACTGACCGTGTGATGGGTCTTCATATCGACAACGGTATGATGCGTATGGACGAGTCAGCAAAGATCATCGACTTCTTGAAGGCTGAGGGAATGAACAACCTTCGTGTCGTAGACGCTACAGACTCTTTCTTGAGCAGACTTGAGGGCATCACAGCTCCTGAGCAGAAACGTAAGATCATCGGTGCTACTTTCTTGGTAGTCAAGGATGAGGAGATGGCTAAGCTAAATCTTGATCCAAAGGAGTGGATGATTGCTCAGGGTACTATCTATCCAGATACAATCGAGAGCGGTGGTACAAAGAACGCAGACCTAATCAAGACTCACCACAACCGTGTTAAGGAGGTGATGGATTTGATGGCACAGGGCTTGCTTCTTGAGCCATTGGCTGACCTATATAAGGATGAGGTTCGTATGTTGGGTGAGGAGCTTGGTATTCCTCACAATCTAGTATGGCGTCACCCATTCCCTGGTCCAGGTCTTGGTGTTCGTTTGCTTTGTACAGACGGTAAAGGTGAGTTTGCTACTAACGCAGATGTCGCTGGTCTAGCAGAGTATTTGAAAGAGAATAATATCGACGGTAAGGTGCTTCCTATCAAGAGTGTAGGAGTGCAGGGTGACGGTAGAACATACGCACAGCCATTCTTGTTGACTACACAGAACCTTACTTGGAAGCAGTGTGAGAAGTTCTCTACTGAGTTGGTTAACCGTTTCAAGGT
Source organism: Paludibacteraceae bacterium (assembly GCA_045629285.1). Taxonomy (GTDB): domain Bacteria; phylum Bacteroidota; class Bacteroidia; order Bacteroidales; family Paludibacteraceae; genus UBA1723. The sequence continues at coordinate 19,902 of JAZQQY010000009.1, forward strand.
TATCAACCGTGTAATTTGGCAGGTAGGCAGTGTAAGCGATGAGAATCCAAAGTTGGTTGAGCAATACGCTACTAAGAACCACTTTGACACACTTCGTAAGTTTGATAATATCTGTACTGAGTTCTTGCAGGAGAACGACCTTTACGAGTCAATCTGGCAGATGCCTGTAGTGTTGGTTCCGCTTACAGTTCAGAACAAGCCATGTATCGTAATGCGTCCTGTAAACTCATCAGAGGCTATGACAGCAAACTTTGCTGAGATCGATCAGAAACTTCTTGAAGGTCTTTGGAGTAGATTCGTAGCTGATGGTGCAGGCTCATTGTGGTACGACGTTACTCACAAGCCTCCGGGCACAATTGAGTGGGAGTAATTCAATTGTTAAAGCCAATCAGTTTGCTATTTCTCAAAAATGGTTTATTTGATATTTGTCTCGCAAAATCAATATATTACACAATTGTAGCCAATAGCAAAAGTGTTGGTATTTGATGCGCAATTTTACGAATGTGTGACTAAAAAGTGTGACCTCACGCTTGCAGTCACACATTTTTTTATACCTTTGCGGAAATGATTTACTCTAATAACAAAATGATATGCCTAAGAAACCTACAGTACATTTCATCCTAAAGAAATCTAAATCAAAGGAATCTTTAATAATGACCAGATGCCGTTATTACGGCACAGACATTTATGTTTCAACTAAAGAATATATTTCTCTTGACAAATGGGATAAGAAGGCAGAGCGTTGTATTGTGGCAGAACATTTACATCAGACTGATAGGGAAAAAAGAAATCACCGACGTATAAATAAGTTGTTGGATAATATACGATTGAATTTTCTTGATATGGTGGATGGTTTGGAGTACAGCGACTTGATTTCAGATAAGAATAGTTGTGTCAACTCAATAAAATCTCGTATAGAAGATTTCGTAAACGGAGGTTTTAATCCATTAGATCCTCAGATTCTTATGGAAATTGAGAGGATGGAAATTACACCTACAAAATTCTTCAAAAAATGCGTTGAGGAAAAGGCAAATCAATGGGTAAAGCGAACTAATACAAAGGTGGCTAATGGTACAGTTGTTAACAACCAATCTGTTTTGAAGAGATTCATTGAATTCATGAAATGGGCTAACCTTCCTGACAGTTTTGCGATTTTTGATAAGACTTTTGAAAACAAATTTCGTGAGTATCACTTAATATATAAAGAATATGCCCCAAATACATTTGCTCACTCTAATAGTATCTTAAAGACGTGGCTGGAACAAGCGGAAGAGGTGGATTTGATAAAAGACCATTCTTATAGAAAGTGGCAAACTAAAGCTGCTACACCTTTAAAGGTTTATCTTACTCAGGAAGAGCTAGATAAAATTTATAGTTTAAACCCTACCGATGATGAACTTGCAAAAGCTCATTTGAAGTCGGATAATCTTATGGAGACTCGTGATTTGTTCATTATCGCGGCCAATACTGGGTTACGATATAGTGATCTTACACACCTTAATGATGGAATTTGGAATTTAGATGAGCGTACATTAAAGATATTTCAACAAAAAACGCACCAGGAGGTTGAGTTGCCTCTTAATAAGATACTCATTGAAATATACAAAAAGTATGAAGGGAAGCTGCCTGTTCCGATTGCGAAGTCGCATTATAACAATCAAATTAGAGCCTTGGCTAAGATGGCGGATATTAACGAAATTGTTTCGTATCAGAAAACAGTTGGTGGAGGGTGTGTCGTTGTTCAGCAACCAAAATATGAACTCATTGCATCCCATACTGCTCGAAGAAGTTTTGCGACGAATATGTACCTTGCTTTAGGGAATGCATCTATCGTTATGAAATTTACAGGGCACAAGTCAGAAACGGCCTTCATGAGTTATATCTGCGTGACCGCAAAAGAAGCAAGAATGATAATGCAGAAACAATACGAAAAAATAGAAGAGTACTATATGAAAAAGGAAGAGGAGTATTACTTAACCACGTTAGAAGCATTAGCTTTGGATGGTGTCGAATTACCGTTCTAAACCAAAGACTATCCCCACATTGGAGTAGTCACTGACTTTCATCACGGCATGGTTATCTCGTTCTCCCCATCACATTTTTTATCTTTTGCACCGTATGAGTGCTGAGGCTATAAAGTTGTGCCACCTTACGGATAGCAATACCCTTTTTCAAATCCTTGACCGCATCCTTATATTTGGACAAAAATGCCTCGTCGGATTCTACACTGCCATTTGGTCTACCCTCACCAACAGTGGGCTTTAATCCAGCCTCGATGTTACGTTGTCTCTTTGCCTGCTTGCCTGACTGTAATCTGTAGGCTATGTTCTCTCGCTCAATACTTGCGGCCATACCAAGACAACTGATCAAGACTGGGAATACAATAGACTCTTTGCCGTAGGCATCAAAGATGCTCACATTCTCCTTTTGGAAGACAACGTTAATGTTGTTATCTCTACAGATTTTGATTGACTCTTGAACCTCGTATACACTTCTTCCTAATCGACTTAACTCACTAACCAAGATAGCCTCAACCTGATTGCTGATTGCGTACTGGATTGCATCCTGAAGAACTATACGCTCACTATTCTTCTTCGCACCACTGATCTTCTCGCTAAATGTGTTGTTGACGGAGTAGCCGTGAGTCTCAGCATATTTTGTTAAATCCATTATTTGGCGGTCGGTATTTTGGCGGTCAGTGGTTGAAGACACTCTTGCGTATATGATTGCTGTCTTATTCATAATGTTATAGTTTTAGTCAAAGAAAAAATGTACAACAAAAATCAGCCTCAACGTGCAACGTTTCAAAGTTAAAATGCAACATTTCTAAATTGCAACATTTTTAGTGCGTCACGTCATCATCAACACTGCAAAAATAATGAATAATGTACATTATGCAATGTTGTTGCAAATTAAATTTGAAATAAATGAGTCTTTTCTTTGTTCAACGTGTGGCATTAACTAATTTTATGCACGATTGAACTGTTAAATGGATACTAATAAACCCAAGCGACATATTATACGTTTACATCTTAAGCAGTCGGGAAAGAATTTGTTCTTTTCCAACCTGAAGGCATTGTTTGATAATATGGAGTCCTCACCTAATGACGGATCTCTTGGTGTTCGTTACAATTATCTGAGAAATTATAAGTTTTCCGACGGTGGCTATGAGAATGATCTTGTCATCATCGAGAAGCACGAGGTGATAAGCGAAGTCAAACGTGATTGGGTGAGATATAAGAGTAAATAAACAACTATGGCAGAAAACACTACCGCTCAAGCTCAACGTGAGGAACTTCACAAGACTATCTGGAGTATTGCAGACTCGTTAAGAGGCGCTATTGATGGATGGGAGTTTAAGTCGTATATCCTTTGCACTATTTTCTATAGATATATATCAGAGAATCTTTGCAACTACATCAACAAACTTCAGGAAGAGGCTGGTGTGGAAGGCTTCAATTACGCTGAGTTTTCTGATGATGAAGCTTCCGATGAAGCAATCAAGGATCAGATGGTGCAGGCTAAAGGTTACTATATTCTGCCAAGCCAACTGTTTATCAATGTCGCCAATAATGCGACTAATGATGATAATCTGAATGAAACACTAAGCAAGGTATTTACGGCTATAGAAGCGTCGGCACAGGGAACACCTTCTGAGTTTGCCATTCGTGGACTGTTCTCCGACTTTGCTGTAAACAACTCCCAATTAGGCAATTCCGTCTCCAAGAGAAATGACCTAATCGCAAAGGTGTTGGTCTCCATACGTGATCTTGACCTTGCGTCGGCTTTTGAGGAAAATAGCATTGATGCTTTTGGCGACGCGTATGAGTTCCTGATGAAGATGTATGCGAGCGGTGCTGGAAAGAGCGGCGGTGAGTTTTTTACCCCACAGGAGGTAAGTGAGATACTTGCAAGAATCGCTATGCAGGGGCAGCCAAACGTGAAATCGGTCTATGATCCTGCATGCGGATCAGGCTCCTTGCTTTTGAAAGTTGCCAAATTAGCCACAAACAAAGATAATCTCCATTTCTATGGTCAGGAGATCAATCCTACCACATACAACTTGTGTAGAATCAATATGTTCTTGCACAACGTCAACTATGCGAATTTCCATATTGAACTTGAAGACACATTGACCAAGCCACAGCATTTAGGTGAGTTGTTTGACTGCATCGTCTCCAATCCGCCCTATTCCATTCCGTGGGAAGGCGACGCCAATGCCCTTTTGATCAATGACGATCGTTATGCACCGGCTGGAGTGTTAGCGCCAAAGACGAAGGCAGACCTTGCCTTCACCATGCACATGCTTTACCACTTGGCAGAGACGGGAACAGCAGCCATAGTGGAGTTTCCTGGAGTGCTTTACCGTGGTGGAGCGGAAAAGCAGATCCGCAAATATCTTGTAGACAACAACTACGTCGACGCAATTATACAATTGCCAGCAAACCTATTCTTTGGTGTTGGTATTGCCACATGCATTATTGTCTTGAAGAAGAGCGCGAAGAAAGATAACAGCATCCTATTCCTCGACGCGAGCAATCTATTCAAGAAGGAGGGAAACAAGAACCGTATGATGCCAGAGCATCAGGATGCGGTGGTGAATGCCATTGGAGAGCGAAAGGACCAGGAATATTTCACAAAGTTGGTCTCATGCGACGACGTCGCCAATAACGACTATAACCTTTCCGTCTCATCGTATGTGGAGAAGGAAGTCGTCAAAGAGGAGATAGACATCGACGCAGTGAATGCCGAGATTAATGATCTGATGACGAAGGCTGTGGCACTCAACGATGAGATTAATAAGATTATTGCTTCTCTTTAAAATCCGCCGACCATGAATAAAATCCAAGAATTGATAAAGGAACTTTGCCCTAATGGTGTGGAGTGGAAGAAGTTGGGAGAAATTTTTACATTTAGAAATGGATATACTCCATCAACAACAAATGAATCTTTTTGGAATGGTGGTACCATACCATGGTTTAAAATGGAAGATTTAAGAGACAATGGCAAAATCCTTAAAGATTCAAATTTACATATTACACCTATAGCAGTTAAAGGAGACAAACTGTTTAAGGCAAATTCTATTCTTATAGCTACTTCTGCAACTATCGGAGAACATGCTTTAATATTAGTTGAACATCTTTCAAATCAGCGTTTTACAAATATATATCCTAGAGATATCTACGAAAGTATGATTGATATGCATTATATCAATCATTATATGCCTATTATTGATGAGTGGTGTAAAAAGAATGTGAAATTAGGAAATTTTGCTTCTGTGGATATGGACAAATTAAAGAATTATCCAATCCCCCTACCACCACTACCCGTCCAAACCGAGATAGTCCGCATATTGGACAAGTTTGTGGAGCAGCAGGAGCAGTTGGAGAAACTCATTGAGCTCAGAACGAAGCAGTATGAGTATTATAGAGAGGAGATGCTGACGGCGAAGGAAGGATGGGAAACAGTGACAATTGGAGATTTATGTACAATCACAAGAGGCCGACGATTTGTGCGTGACGATGTTAGGTCGTCAGGTATGCCTTGTATCCATTATGGAGATATGTACACATATTATGGCATTACAGCAAGGACAACAAAAACATTTTTGGATAGAGATTTTCCGAAGAAAATGCAATATGCAAAGAAAGGAGACGTCGTTGTTGTTGGTGCTGGAGAAAATGATTTAGATATCGGTGTCGGTACCGTATGGGAAGGTGATGAACCAGCCGCAGTTCACGATGCCTGCTATATATTAGAACATAAGCAGAATCCTAAATACATAGCATATTTTTTACGTACTAATAATTACCATCAACAATTACGTAAGTTTGTATCAGAAGGAAAGATTTGCTCTATATCAGGTACTGGATTAGGTAGTTGTTTTATTCCATTACCTTCATTGACTAAACAACAAGAAATTGTAGATTTTCTTGACAAGTTTGAGGATAATATATCCGTGATGAAGTCCGCATTGGAATTGAGCAAGAAGAGATATGAGCATTATAGGGATGAGATGTTGAGGTTTTAGTCTTTATGTAGGTGTGAACTCTTTATTCAAAGAATTTGTTAGTCTATCCAAATTTAAATTTATTTGTATAGTAGTTAATTGATATTTAAGTTAATAAAGTCAAATGACAATAGAAACCCCATATATAAACTCAGGTGTAGAAGGAGGAACTGGCTATGAGTTCCAGAAAAATTGCTTGGTATATATATTGTTAGATGAATATGAAAGATTTAGGGACAAAGAATATTTTGTTTGTATGGAAAGTGCAGATGATTTTATTATTTGTTTTATAGTCGATAATAACTTAAAAGAAATTGACACTTATCAAGTAAAGAAAAAAAGTGATAGTAAGTGGACAATAAGTCATATTAATAAGAAAGATATTATTGCCAAAATATGTGAAGCTGGGTTAATTGTACAAGAGGACACTTCATATACTCATACTACCGATTATTGCCAAAAGTTACATTTTTTGAGTAACCAAATTATGGAGTTAGATTCAAAGCTCTGTAATGAAGAAAATGATACTATAAAATATGAAGATTTGGATGAAAATACTCAAGTTAGTATAGAAACATACATAAAAAACTATTATAACAAAGAAAGCAGATGTTATAATTTAGATCAATTATCGGAACAAAGAAATCATCTGATTTTCAAGTTTATTGATTTAAATAGAAAGGTATCAGAACAACGAAATTGCTTGATAACTAAAATTGGATTAATTTTTAATGGTTCAGTGTCTGATTGTAAAGCTGCATTAGATACCATTTTGAGTGCTTTGACAATATCTTCAACTACATTTAATAATAATTCTCAAATAAATTTATTGCAAAGGGATAAACAAGTTACATCAGATAAAATCAACGAATGTTTTGGAGTAATTCAAACAAAATCTATATTTAAGGAAAAATGGAAAACAGAAGTAAAAAGAGTTATATGTGATGTCTTAGACTTAAAAATACCAGAGCAACTACAATTTTATAATTGTTGTTGCAATAGTTTTGATTTGTTTAAGGATTTGACTCAAGTAGAACATCAAGGGATTTTGTCGATGGCAGAAGAACTTAGTTGGCATGCACGTAATGAAGAGGATTTGGCAAATTTAATTTTAAGTAAGTATAACTCATCTTCATCTGTGACATTTTCAGATTTAGAATTAAAAGCAATAGCATATGCAGCTGCGATTCAGGTTTATAACACTGTAAATAATGGGTAAATTATTAAAAATAAAGAGAATATGTGCCTTTTTGGATGAAGATTCTTCAAATAAAAAGAATGGATATTCCTATAATTTTGATGATAGGATTACCATAATTCATGGTGCAAATACATCAGGAAAAAGCACATTGATGCAGACAATACTATACATGTTTGGAATAAACGACATGAATAAATTTTTAGATAGTATTTATGCAAACAAGTATTTCTTAAGGTTGGATGCTTTGATTAAAGATGAAACCGAAGAGTCACCTCTGGTTGTGATTAGGAATGAAGATAAAATTTATGTCAAAATCGGTGAGTCACCAATAAAAGAATTCGTAGGCATATCTTCAAATAGTAGTTATGAGCATCAGCAAGCTAGAGATTTTTTCAAGAATTTGTTTAAGTATGATTTGAAATTGTTTCAGAAAGATGTATTAAAAGATGCATCATTAGAAACAATGTTTCTTCCATACTATATCTCTCAATCTGTAGGTTGGGTGTCGATCAGAAAAACATTTGACGGATTAGAATATTACAAAAACTTCAAGGAGAGCTTTATTGATTATTGCTTAGGTGTTGTCAACACAAATGATCTATCTCATAAATATATATTAGAAGAAAAATTGTCTGAATTAAAATCTCAGATGACATTTGTAAATAAATATTTAGAAGAAAATATTGGATCCGTCATTTGTAATGAAGAGTTTGTCAGTGATTTCAACGAATATGTAGATGAAGTAAGTAATAACGAAAAGAAGCTTGTTGATCTAAATAAAAAGTTGCTTTTAGAAAAGAATAAACTCAGTTTGTTAAGAAGTAGATTAAACGTAGTAAGAACTGTAAAGAATAATTTAATCAGTCAAGAAAAAGCAGGATATGTATGCCCGGTTTGTCATGGTAAGTTGTCTGATACATTGTCGGATTTTTATATAAGAAAACAAAATTTGAATGATTGTGAATTAGAAATTAAAGAGATTGAATCCGAAATTAAAGGTATAATGTCTTCTCTTAATTCAATTAATGTAAATAGAAATTCATTAACTGATGCCATATCTAAAAATCGAAAGTGCTTAGACGAAACAATGGTAAATGGTATTTCTGTAGAAGATTGGTTAGATGGAGTAACTAAGTTCAGAATTCGTCAAAAGGTAGAAAACGATAAAATCAATTGTCAACGACAAATTGAGCATTGTCAAAAACAGTTAAAATCATTTAAGACTGATGGCACGTTGGTAAAAGAGAGAAGTAAGTTTGATGCAGAATTCAAGAAACTATTTATTAGAAATTTGTTGGAATTGGGATTTGAAAATGATTCATTACCACAAGAAGCGAGGTTTTTTGATTTGTACAAAATTTCTGCACTACCATATCAAGGTACTGAATTATTAAAGGCACATCTTGCATATCATTTTGCGTTTAATGAAATCATTACGATTAACAAGAACATGCCAAGACTTCCTTTTTTGTTGGATGCAATATTTAAGGAAGATATAGATGAACATAACAAGCGTTTAATTTTAAGTTTTATTGCAAATCATATTCCTGCTGATACTCAGTTGATTTTTAGTGTGGCAGATAAACTAGAATCAAATCAATTGACAGCGAAAGATGCAAAGGAAGAATATTTCAATGATGCAAATTTGATTTTAGTTTCAGATAATCAAAGGTCATTACTTAATAATTACACGAATGAAGTAGAGACGATTAAACAAGATACATTGGAAATGTTATTTCAATCATGACAAATTCAAGCACTTGGTTTAGAGTCCTTTAATATATTTGTATATAATATCTCAATGGAGTTGGAACGCTCCACCGTCGTCGCCAAATTACGAGGTACGAGCATTATAGGGATGAGATGTTGAGGTTTTGAAAGATAATGGTAAGACGTTATTGAAAAATCATTATTTTTGTAGTTGAAATATAGATAGTTCATTTATGGCATCATACAAAGACATAACAATAAAGAATTTTCGCGGTATTAGCGAGTTGAAATTGGAAAACCTAAATTCGGTCAACGTTTTTTTGGGTAAAAATAATTTCGGAAAAACAACGATTCTTGAATCTGTTTTTCTCCTTTCTGGTATGTCTAATGCAAGTCTTCCCAGCAGAGTTAATTGTTTTCGTGATCCCACGCAATCAGTTAATCCTTTAGGTCAGATTGACTATATTTTCCATAATGTCCAGTTGCACAACAAGCCTACTTTTACTGGTGCCCTTACTGACGGAGAATATCGTTCTATGTATATATCTTTAAGCAATAGTAAGACAATACAAGGACCAATAGTAAGGAATGGCATGATAATGTCTTCTGAACAAAGAGTTAATGCTATTTGTATGTCTATCAATGGCGAATACGGGAAAAAAAGTGCAAATGGCAAAATAGAAAATAAAAGATCTTTCAAATGTGATTTCTGCACTTACGAAAATGGTCAGTATAGTCAGGATAATGTTCAGGGATACCAGGAAGTTATTTCTGCACAATATATAGCTTCAGACACAAGTGCTTTTCAAATAACTGATGAATTATCTTCCTTGATTAGAGCAAACAAGAAAGACGAAGTATTAGAATTGGTCCGTTTGTTTGATCAAAGAATTACAAATATTGAGGTGTTGCCGGATTCCACTTATGTTAGTTTTGAGGGGGTAGACAAGCTTATCCCAATCAGTATGTGTGGTGATGGTCTAAAGAAGTTCTTGTATATAATAACTTGTGTTGCAGGAAAAAAAAATAAAGTTCTTCTCATCGATGAAATCGACAATGGAATTCATTTCTCTGTATATCCTCTTTTGTGGAAAAGTATCATTCGTTTAGCAAAATCTAATGAAATTCAGCTAATGATAACAACACATAGTAAAGAGGTGCTTCAAGAATTGGCAAAATCTATCAATCCGGAGAATGAGAATGATGTATGTGTCTATACCATAACAAAAAACAAAGATGATGTTATGCGTAGTTATCGTTACGACGGAGAAAATATTAAAACAGCTATTGATAATCAACTTGAATTAAGAGATTGATATGACAAACTATTTAGTGCTTGTCGAAGGCGTTGCTGATGAAGTGTTTATGAATGCTTACATCAAAAAATTAGGATTAGAAGGTGTTGTCTCTATAAAATCGTGTGATGGTTATACCAACATCAAAAAACAGGCATTTATAAATATACTCCAAAAAAACACGGACAATGGAGGACGTAATCTTATCGTTTTTGACGCTGATGATGATTGTCAATCACGTCGACAAGAATTGATGATGATAAAGAATGAAATAAATGTTGATTTTGACCTTTTCCTTTTCCCTAACGATGCTGATCAAGGAGCATTGGAGAATCTACTTGAAAGAATCATAAACCCGGTCAACCAATGTGTTATGGATTGCTGGAGTAATTATGAAAATGAATTAAACAAATGTTCCATTCCGTGGAAGAATCCGCATACTCCGACAACTCCTGCATATAAGACTAGAATATATGCCTATTTGGAGGCATTGACTGGAACAACAAAGGAAGAGAAGAAACGAATCAAAGAAAAGGAACGAGATTATTTAGATTCTAATCTTTGGAATTTAGATTCTAATTATCTAAATCCTCTCAAAGACTTTCTCTTGAACCATATAAAATAATAAAAGATTCAATCTGCCAATCTTCTATTTAGCAGTTTTGTTTTTTATATTAAGCCTATGTGTACCCAATATAATATCATAGCGGAGTTGGAAAACTCCACCGTCGTTGCCAAATATGAGAGCCAAGGTCATTCTCACACTGGGTATCAGAGTGAGAGTGAGTTGGAAAAGACTTTTATTGCCCAACTTCAACAGCAAGGCTATGAGTATAAGGACAAACTCAACAACGAGAAGGCGTTGGTGGAGAATCTTCGCGACTGTCTGCAAAGGCTTAATGGTATTACTTTGTCGGACAAGGAGTGGAAGTCGTTGCTTGACCAGATTGCCGATCCAATCAAGCAGATTCAGGACAAGACTGAGATTATACAGCGTAATGAGATCTTGAATATCACTCTTGACAATGGCGAAACGAAGAATATCCGTTTGATTGACAAGAAGAGCATCCATAACAACATTCTTCAAGTGATCAATCAGTATGTGCCGGAAGGAGACACTAAGAAGAACCGCTATGATGTGACTGTGTTGGTGAATGGTTTGCCATTAGTGCATATAGAGTTGAAGCGACGTGGGGTAAGCATAAAAGAGGCGTTTAATCAGATCAACCGTTATCAGAATGATTCCTTTGGAAATGGGAAGGGATTGTTTGACTACGTCCAGATCTTTGTGATCAGTAACGGGACAGACACAAAATACTATAGCAATACAACTCGCTTCGCCCATGTGGAGGAGCAGAAGAAACAACAGATTCATAAGAAAAAGAGTGATGCCAACAGTTTTGAGTTCACTTCCTACTGGAGCGACCAGGAGTGCAGAAATCTTCCCGATTTAGAGGATTTCACCCGCACATTCTTTGCCAAGCATACCATCCTGAATATCCTTACCAAGTATTGCGTCTTCAATGCGGACAAGCAATTATTGGTGATGCGACCTTATCAGATTGCTGCGACGGAGAAGATACTCCAGCGTATGAATGTGGCAATGCTCAACAAGTTGCAAGGATCAGTAAAGGCAGGAGGATACATCTGGCATACAACAGGTAGCGGAAAAACCTTGACTTCTTTCAAGACGGCTCAGTTGGCAAGCAAGATGGCAGGTGTGGAGAAGGTCATTTTCGTCGTCGACAGAAAGGATCTCGACTACCAGACCATGAAGGAGTACGACAACTTTGAGAAGGATTGCGCTAACGGTAACAGCAACTATAAGATTCTTCAGAAACAGTTGAATGATCCTAACTGCAATATCATCATCACTACGATTCAGAAACTAAGCATTCTGCTCAATAAGAAAGAGGAGAACGTGGATGTGCTTGACAAAAACGTCGTTTTGATCTTTGATGAGTGCCATCGCAGCCAGTTTGGAGATATGCGACGTGTGATAGACAAGCGTTTCAAGAAATACATGATCTTCGGTTTCACTGGTACACCAATCTTCACGAAGAACGCAGGAAGCGCCTTAACGACAACCGAACAGGCTTTTGGAGACAAACTTCATACTTACACCATCATCAATGCCATCAACGACAAGAACGTGCTTCGTTTCCGTGTGGACTACGAGCGTACAATGCGTATGAAGGACAATGTGGATAGCAAAGATGTCTGGGGCATTGATACCGAAGAAGCGCTTCACTCACCAAAGCGAATAAGCGTAATCACAAGATATATCCTCGATCACTTCGCTCAAAAGACAAAGCAAGGCTCCGATATCTACAACTACAGTGTCACTGCCAATGTGGAGGAGATGAGTCAGGCAAAAGGCAAGAACAACGTAAAAGAGCAGCGTGAGCGTAAGTCGACGAGAGGATTCAATTCCATCTTTGCGGTAGACTCTGTGCCGATGGCGATAGCCTACTATAAAGAGTTTAAGAAGCAGATGGCAGAGACAGGCAAACACTTGAAGATTGCCACTATCTACACCTTTGCCGCCAATCCCGAAGACGATGAAAACGGCATTATTGAGGATGAGAATCCTGAAAGCGCGTCGATGCTCGACAAGAACAGCAGAGACGCTTTGAAATCCGCTATCCAGGACTATAATGCCGACTGGGGAACAAGTTACAGCACCGACGGAGACAAGTTCCAGAACTACTACAAGGATGTGTCGCTTCGCATGAAGAACAAACAGATTGATATCCTTATTGTAGTGGGAATGTTCCTTACTGGATTCGACGCCAAGACACTGAATACTCTTTGGGTTGACAAGAACCTAAAGATGCACGGTTTGCTCCAGGCATTCAGCCGAACAAACCGAATCCTGAACGCAGTCAAGGATTGTGGAAATATCGTATGTTTCCGTAATTTGGAGCAAGAGACAAACGACGCATTGTCATTGTTTGGCGACAAGGATGCAGGAGGAATAGTGTTGCTTCGTCCATTCAACGACTACTATTATGGTTACGACGACGATAAAGGCAAGCACCATAATGGCTATAAGGAAGAGGTGGACGCACTATTGAAGGAATTCCCGACGGATTTGCTATTTGGTGGAGGAATCATCACCGAAGAACAGAAAGCAACGTTTGTAAAACTGTTCGGCAGAATCCTACGTTTCCAGAACCTGCTGTCGGCATTTGATGAGTTTGATGAAACGAAGAAGATCATCAAAGACGGTGAGATGCAGGACTACACCAGCAAGTACATAGATTTCCACGATGAAATTGTAAAGAATAAAGAGCATCACACAGCAGAACATATTGAAGATGATTTGATCTTCGAGATGGAATTGGTGAAGCAGATAGAGATAAACATCACCTATATCCTGCGTTTGGTGCAGGAGTATCGCGACAACAATTGCAAAGATAAGGAGATTGTTGTCAAGATAATGAAAGCCATTGCGTCGAGCCCAGACATGCGAGACAAGAAGGAACTGATCGAGGCATTCATTGAAAAGATGACTCCATCAGAAGGATCATTTATAGATAATAATTGGCTGAGCTATGAGCACGGCATTGATATGCCACACGTCGCAGAACCACAGTTCGAGTATGGAAAGCCAAAAGATATTCCGACAATGTGGGAACGATTCGTCCGTAGAGAAAGAGAACGAGAGCTGAACTCCATCATTGAGGAAGAGAAACTAAAGCCAGAGGAGACTCGTAGTTTGATGGAAACCGCTGAATCCAATGGATATGTTGAGACTAATGGTTTGTCATTCTCAAAAATTTTACCACCTATGCCATTATTCGGAGCAGGTGCTTCAGGCAAGAGACAGGAGAAGATCAGAGTGGTGACAGAGAGATTGGAAGGCTGGCTGAAGAGATATGGGGGATGCTGAGAAAAGAAGGTTGGTGAAATAGAAAGTTCAATATTAATTTATTATGTTTTTTAAATTTAGGGTAATAGAAGCTTGTTTTAATAATGCATCAAACGCATTTGAAAAAAATCCAGATTGTGACTTTTTTTTAGAGTATAACAATTGGGATGATTTTGGATACCATACTACCTATGGATTGCATATTACTGAACATGCCTCAAATAAAGTCAAAGGAACACAATATTTAGGCTATATGAGTATTATGCGATTATCTCAGCAAAAAGGAGAGCATAACATTTTGGGAAATTTTCAAAAAAAAACTCATTATACAGAGTTGCCTGAAGATTTCTTATCCATGTCATTTGATATAGAGATTTTTGAAAAAATCAATAGATTATTAGATAAAAATAAAAGATCTCTTTTTGCAAAAACATTCCATTTTATTTTTGATGAAGATGATGAACTTTACAAATCAGCTAAGGATACTGACTGTTTCAACAAATCCTTCTTGCGTAATGGTATGGATAGTTTGATATTGAAACAGGCAAAAAACTACATTTTGGGTGATGGTACAACGTATAAATTAAGGAAAGAAAGAATTACATTTAAGTCAAATAATTCCGAGAAGGAATTAACAATTAATTTTTCTCCAGTTAATGAAGATAGTAGCATAAATGGATGCATTTCATTTATTGGCAAAAATGGTTGTGGCAAAAGCACAACTTTATATAAGCTTGCGAACTTATTCTACTCAGATTTGAAAGATAGAAAAAAACTTTCAAATTTATGCGGAACTATTAATCCGTCAAATATTATTGTTGATAGAATGATATTCCTTTCATATAGTCCATTTGACAATTTCAAACTTCCTATTCAATACGATGAGGAAGAATTAAGAAATTGGAAAATTAAATCACAAACAGAGAATAGCTATCTACCACAAACAGGAAGGTTTATTTATGCAGGTATTAGAAATGTTTCAGAAGAGAGTAAAAATTATGAGACTATTAATGCAGATACAAAATTTGACAATTTATATTCATCAAAAATCATCTTAAAAGACATAGATAAATTAAGTGACGAATGCTATTATATCTGCTTGCAAAATCCAGAAATCTTGAATTATCTTATTAAGAGAACTAGAGATTTTGATGAAGATTTATATAGTATATTAATAGAATTAAATAAACGAGTACTTACCTTAAATACAGATTCAACTTGGCGAGATATATTCTGCAAGTGCAGTACAGGACAAAAGTTTTTTATTCATGCTATGGTTCATATTTATAACTATTGTATGAATAACACACTTATCTTTTTTGATGAACCAGAAAATCACATACAACCACCTCTATTGGCATTTCTGCTTAATGAGATAAAAATCATCTTAAAAGAAAGATCTTCAGTAATGTTGATAACAACTCATTCTCCTGTTGTATTGCAAGGATTGCTATCATCTAATGTTTTTAAGGTTGTCAAAAACGATGATAAAATTAAATTCCAAACTCCAAGGATAGAAACATTTGGAGAAAGTTTTAGTTCTATTACGTCTGAGGTATTTGGATTAACAACAGATAAAATGTATCATGTGCAATTATTGAATGAAATGTTTGATAACTTACATTGTAAAAATATGAATAGCGTTGACCAAGTAATAGAAAGTTTTAATAAAGTTTTAGGTGATAGATTGAGCAATCATACTATAGATTATATTGTAGGAATGTATTTATTAAGTAAATAATTTTTTTATGTGGGGGTATACTTGTCCAAAACTAAAAAATGCAGAGGAAGACGTTGATATTTTTATCAAATTAGGAATCATTCAAAGCAAAGAAAAAGACAAATATTTGAAAGTTGTAAGAAATTATGATACAAACAAAGCAGATTCTGACAAGTCTTTATATAGTGATATTTCTGCTGCAGATTGTACAAAAATCTACAATAATTATGAAAACACTTACGAAACTAAAAAATTATTCTTCATAAGAAAAGAATTGAGATCTCTTAATGAAGAAGTGTGTCCTTATTGTGGTCATAATTCAGCTACTACTCTAGATCACTTTTTGAATAAATCTGATTATCATTCGCTTGCATTATGTCGCTTAAATCTAGTTCCACTTTGTCCAACCTGTAACACAAGAAAAAATGATAGCAATGGAAAAGATTATATTCATCCATATTATACAGAATTTCCTGATGTTGAATTTTTCAATTGCAAATTTCGTAAAATAGAAGACGAATTGGATTTTTACTTTTATATTACCAATATTTCAGATGATAAACTTAAAAAACAATTAGAGAATCAAATATCTACAATTAAGTTGAAGGATACATTATTAAGTCCGGTAAAAGAATTTCTTAGGACTGACATATATAATAATTGTTCAAAAGATGAATTAAACGCCAAAATTAAATCATTATTGAACCAAAACATTAAAAATTTTAGAAAAAATCATTGGAAACCAACTATATTAAGAGGATTAATTGATTTTTTCAATGAATCTGAACAAAATATAGATTTTTTTATAGATAATATGAAAAAAAGAAACGAATCATATAGTGGAGTTTAATAAATGTCTTTCTTTATATTTTTCAAATTATGGCACCTACATTCGACATGCTTTTGTTTCCGATTCTCGACCGGATTAAAGATTGATCAGTCAGAATAATCGTATTCAAATAAATCACAAAAGCACCCTGAATACGGATGCTTTTGTGTATTCAGGGAAATCAAAGATTAAAACAAAACGGGTTTGATGTTTCTTAATTTAGGAAAATGAAAAAAAGAGGATTTTGTGGATAATATGAAAATAATAGTTAGATTTGTTGATACCTAGGGTTTAGGTTGGGATAAATAATAACTACAAAACTACAAATTTATGGATACGATAACTTTTGATAACGGGTATTTAAGAAGGATGGATGAATCAGATTTTGATTTTTTTCAATCGATGTTTGATGTGCCAGATATCCTAAGATACTATTGTCTTACTGAAGAACAAGAGAATAATCTGTACCAGTTCTTTATGGATCTTCTTAGAATGGATCAAATGAGAAGTGCTCTTGACTATATAATAGTTGACAACTACGGCAATAATGTCGGGTATATTTCAGGTGAGGTGAGAGATGGCTCCGAATTTGACTATGACAACATAACAAAAATAACAGTGGCATATGCTATAATGCCCAAATATAGAAATATGGGATTTGCGACTCAGGCATTAAAAGTGTTTACCGATTTTATTTTTATAAATTCTGATATTCCTGTCGCATATCTTGACATTAATAATGCCAATAAAGCATCGCAACATGTTGCAATTAATGCTGGATATGTACGAGATTCTTTCCATCCATACATTGATAGTAAACACTTGGATGCAGGAACAAGATGTATGTGGTATGCATATGCATCTAGACACAAAATATGTGAGGAAGCCATGTATCTGGCTCGAGTAGACAGGGATGCACAGGCAGTCGAACTGTTCGAATTGGCACTTAAACAACCACATGACAATGGTAGCCCCTATACAGATGCACAGATAATGTCTAACATGGGTATATGTCTGTCTCAGATAGGAAAATATTATGAAGCATATGATTGTCTTCAATATGCGATTGCACATGGTCTTGACAATCCAAGTATACAAAAAGAACTTCGCTGGCTCAAGGAAAACCAAGGTATCGGATAATTTTTTCAAGTCTTCTGTGAAATTTCACCAAATAGTGTAATGCTACGTAATCAAATTTTGGATTTAATAATTAACGCCTATGAAAGTTGAACCATTACCTAATCCAGAAGGGTTGGAAAATATTACTTCTGAGGAACGTAATAGTTTTATTCGTAATTTTCTTCATGACTATTACCACGAGTATTATATTCTTGATGGATATTCACCTCTGTTTGATTATATAAATAGATGGGCAAATGAATTTTGTCCTTCATATGATCCGGACGCGGGACTAATGCCATCAGAAACTCCATTTCATTTTGCTCGACGATATTTGTGTGGGAAGATTTCCAATGTAGAAGAGATCAAAACAAAATATGAAAATTCTGAAGAATTGCTAGATACTTTGGATGCATATGATATTGATAAGTCCAAGTATTTTTATTTGTGTCTGATGCTTAAAGATTACATTGATGGATTTGACGACGCCACGAAGAAACAGCCTTCACACATAGAAGTTATAAAGGCGTTTATTGATAAGTTGGACGAGATGATTCCGGATGAGAATTTATGGCATGTGGGGGAAGCAAAACATGGAGCTGAACTTACTTTGAAAGTAGATGGAGTAAAAGGTGTTTTTAGAACAACCAACAAGGTGCTAATAAATACAATAAATTTTTGTATAAGTGAATTTTATCATAAATACAAAGACGGAAACACTAATCTTCATTTTGCTCCTATCAATTTTGAAGATAAAAAAAGTATTTCAAATACAGAAAAAGCATATTTGTTTTATATATATCTTAAGTGGTTTTTAGAGGACAAGAAGTTGGTTAAAAGAACTTTGGATAAAAGTAGGGATTTGCTTATATCTCGATCTTATTATGTGTTCGAAATATCGGACAATTTAGACAAGGATAAATATTATTCATATGGCAATGGAAATCATACACTTAGAGATTTAATTAAGAAATGTAATGATCCGAGGAAAAAGGTACTTAACAATTATAATATGTATCTTTTGTAAAAAATCCCCCTCAAACGAGGGGGATTTTTTTGATTTTTTTACCCCACTTTTGAAGGGGTTTGATATACAAATATATAATTACCCTTTTGACTTTAGGGGGTGAAAAATACAAGATTTTAACCCTGTAAAATATTGAAAATTAAATAGTTAAAATATTTTTCTGTTTAAGAAAGTTATAATATTTTTGCACTCGCAATCCAGGAGATACTTCTGATTTGCGAGTGCTTTTTATATAAAATAACAAAACACTCAGAACAAAATTTTTAATCGCTCCAAAGGGCTTAATTTTATTCAAAATGAATAAGACTATTAAAAAATTAATTTCGGAGACAACTCCTAAGGTTACCATTAATGGTAACAAGTATGTAAATCTTGCTAGTTTGGGCAAGTCATTACGTGAAATGTCTATCAATATAGGCAAGACACGTCAGTTCTTTGAATCGCATCCTGATGAATTCGAACTATATGTTGACAAAAGTCAGAAAACAGCGGTTGTATATGTGCGTACAATAGAACAAAAGGTGACTTTTCCAATTGACGATAGATTGGGAAAGAGTGATGCTGACACGACAAAATCTCGAGTTGGGGGTAAAGGAAATACAGTCATTCCTAATAGAGAGAAGTCATTGGAGGATTGGGCTTATCTATCTAATGATATCAACAGCACATTTCTTGATAGACTAGCCAATATGGCAAGAAAAGAGGATTGGTCTTATAGTAACGGCAAACCCGTTTATCCTAAACATCCTATTTTGTACCAGTACTTACGTTATACTTTTTGCCGTTTACAACATCAGGAAAAAGTAAAATATTCTATTGATGGGCAATGGGCTGCCTGGAATACAGGTTTGGTAGACCACCGCTTTGAACCTATTATTGCTCTTTTTCGAAAAAATAAACCTGGTCAAAAGTCAGAATGGAATTTTAATGATTTTGTAATCGAAGGTGAGAAATCAGGCAAAATAATCAGTAATCTATTTGAGGGTAAGATTGAGCGTGCAACATATACAGAAGACTGGAAGGATATGGTGTATGACGAATCTCTAGGCATTCCGACACTAGATTTTGATCATATATTGAAACGCTTGGATCGCATTCCAGATCGTTTTTGGCAGATATTTGCACCAAGAGGATTTGAGGTGAAATCCACTGAGAATATGTATCGCCATATGCTTACTGAATATTATGAGTCTTTACGTGAAGCAATTTCGGAAGATACGACAGCTTACCGTCAGATTATGAAAGCGTTTCAAAATTCGCTTGAACTTGCGATGAAAAGGATTGCATGGAATTCACGCACGGCGGTGCCTATGTATTACCCAAAAGAGAATCGACTTTGTTTGCTTATTCCTTTGTGTCTAGTGGATGAAGACAAGGAAGATGTTGCACTTGTAGTGAAGCGTACTCCAGCAGGAAAGTACGACGGCGCTACTATCCTTACTCTTGATATGGCCTATGCTGATTCTCGAGTGGTGCAATGTCCGACAAGTGACTGGCTAATCAGTGCTAATATCGAAGGGGCAGGAGAGTCTCTAATTTAAGAAATATCCCATTTTTCCAATGGTGCTCACTTTGGTGATTTTGTATAGTATAAAAGCTTTGATGTAAGGTTTTTAGGTTCTGCCTTTATCGAAGAATTTGACAATAGAACCCTAAATTTAAAATTTAATAATAATGTCTATATTATCAAATGAAGCCCTAGAGCTTCAGAAGAAAGAGGCTCGCGATAGCAGTTTACGTCAAGACTTAAAAAGTCATTGTACAAAGATTCGAGATGGTATCAACAAAAACGGTTCCACTAGTGGAAATCGTGCTATCTGGGAGCTTTTCCAGAATGCAGGCGACTTGGCATTGAAGGCAACTACAGAAATCGTGATCTCTCTTACAAATGAGTCTTTTGTGTTTGCCCATAAAGGAAAACCATTCACATACGACACTTTGTGCTCTCTTGTTAAGCAGGTCAGCTCAGAAGAGAAAGAAAACGAAGATGCCGTAGGTCAGTATGGAACAGGTTTTCTTACAACTCACAAATTTAGTAGAAAAATCACTGTTAATGGTAGTATGCGTATTAGTGAGTCTCCTGAAGCCTATGTCAACGTCACAAATTTTGTGATTAACCGTACCAACTTTAGTGACATACCTCTGTTTATTGAAGACATGGCTGAGCAGATAATTGAGGTTGAAAACCTTATGGATGGAGAGCAACATTCTGAGGCTAGAGAATGGACTTCTTTAGATTATGAATTGAACGAAGAGCGTAAGGCTATCGCTCAGACTGCCATTGATGAAGCAATGAAGTTGATGCCATATGTGTTGACTTTCAATGACAATATTGATTGTTGTACAATCGATGACCAGACTCGCAATCAAAAATTCGTTTTCAAAAAGGTTGACAAGACAACGTCTATTCCTGGCCTTTATTGCAAGTCTATTATGATCTCCAAAAATGACGAACAACCAAGACCATTTGATTGTTTCTATTTGGATTGTCATTCTGGGAAAAGCCGTATTTTGTTGCCTCTAGAGTCAGAGACTCGTGTCCGTTCATTAAAGAATGTGCCAAAGTTGTTTGTGCATTTTCCTCTAATTCCTCAGAGTGGTCAGGATTATTTTGGAGTGAATTTTCTATTCCATTCTCATCTGTTCACCCCAGAGGAGCCTCGTGACAACATTATAATCCCTAAACTAAACGACGCTACAGATAAAATGGCCAATGCCAATAAGGCAGTGCTGGATGAGATGACAGGTGTACTTTGGAGATTCCTAGAGGAAAATGTCCAGACATGGACAAACACCATAGATATGGCATCAATCGACATAAAAGACTTCGGATTTAATGATCCTAAGACGGAAGCTTATTACAAAGAACTCAAGGAAAAATGGGCTACTGAGTTCAGCAAATTAAAATTGATGGATATTGATGGGGTCAGATATAGCATGAGCGAAACCAATCACCCAGTTGTATTGGATTCTGAACTAACTTTGTTCTTGTCGTCAAAGACAGACAACGATTATCTGTCTGTCATTTATCCATACGCAAGGGGTGCTGCTAAAGTGCCTAGCAAAGAAGATTTGCTAAGATGGTCGTTGATTGTGTCTGGATGGAATTCAAACACTAAAGAAAATTTTGTAGGTCTTGAATCTATAGTGGACTTTGTCAGTAAGAATAATGGAGGTCAACTACATAATATGCTTTCATTGGTTGTGGAAGCAGGGCACACTGAGTATTTTGAGAAATTCGCTCTTCTTCCAAACAGAGAAGGAGTATTGATGACACGTAGTCAGTTGCATAATGCAGCGCCAATCACAAAAGATCTTTATGTGTTGGTTAAAGCATTGAATCCGGCAATATGTTCTAAAATGGTAGATGAAGAGTATGCGGATGTGGTTGAGTTGTCTACATATGACAGACAAAATCTTCGAGATGAATTGAACTCAACTATTGAGGCGAAAGAAACAGAGTATTGGAAAAATGGTAATGCCCCTAAACCTTATGATGGAGAATTCGAGAGGCATTTGATTGATTTGTGCTCTTGTTACAACTCTCTTAATGGGGATTCAAAACGAAAGAGATTGATGCCTGTGATATGCAAATTTGAAGGGGTTGAGTATAAGGAGAGAGAAATTCCTGCATGGGAGGGTGAGTCTGCGTCATTTGACCTTTATAGATCAATATTTCTTTCTTTGGTTGAGAACCAAATGATGAAGATTGCAGACAAAGATTCTCAGTGGGTGTCAGACCATTATGACGACCTTGTGACTTTTGTTGGCAATGCAACAGGAGATGATTATAAGAGTTTCTGTACACGCTATGCAATCTATCCTGATATGAATAAAAGTCTGCACGAACCAGAAAGTTTAAGAAAATGTGTCGACGTGGATGACATTCTATTTGGTTTGTATGAGAAAGTGATGGATGACGACTTGAAGTCAAAATGTGTGGATCCTGCATTTGCGACATTCTTTGGAAAGTATAATGAAGATTCTTCTTATCAATATACTTCAACATGTGTCGCCAATGATATCAAGGAAAGGTTGAGTGAAGGACATTACAAAGATACTATTGTTCTTGATATCATAGACTTAACAGAATCAAATACATCTGATGGATTGAAATGGAGAAGTCTGTTCAAAGACATTTATGACCAGAGACAGTCCATCCGTTATAATCTAGGCACCCCTGAAGAACATCAGGCTGTGAATACATTGTTGAAGCAAAATAATCCTGATTTGCTTAAAAAGATGGCAGATGTTTCAGAACGTCAAGATGCATTATTGATCATTGACAAGGGACTGGATGCTATAGAAAGGATGAAGGACGATGCTTACAAATGCATGCTTGGTGCTTATGTAGAGGAGCATATACAACGATTCTTGGAAGAAGCTTTATCTGGAACAGGAATCAGTGTGACCAATAACCAATATGGTCAGGATCTACTACTGAGCAAAGATGGTAATGAAGATTACCATATTGAGATTAAGTCACGTTGGAACAACGTCCAATCAGTGGCGATGACTTCCAACCAGTTTGACTGTGCCGTGGATTGTGCCGACAGATATGCTCTTGTCTGTGTAAATATGTATCATTTCGATCAAAACAGAGCAGCCCAAGGTGACTCATTTGAACTATCTGAGATTTATTCGGACATTAAGTGTCTTGATAACATTGGCGATTTGGAGACGGACTTACATAACCGTACTGATGAAGCGTTGAGAGGTGGCTCAGATGACATTCGTTTGAATGCTAGTTACAAAGTAATCGTTCCACAACAAGTCTTCAATAATAATTCTTTGGATTTCAATGGATTGGTTGAAAGAATAAAATTGAAGTTTTGATAGGACTGTAGTAAACATAGGGCAATCCAACGGGTTGCTCTTTTGTGGTAGTGTAAAATGAACTGTGTCAAATTAAAGTTTCAATATAAACTACCTAAATGTCTCACTGTATTAGTTCAATCATTATATTAATTATAAGAGAGTGGGTCTATTACGGCTCACTCTCATTCTAAATTAATCAGTTATATACGATAGATGTTAGTTCTTCCTTTATGTCCGAGCACCCTCCACCTACTTACTAAGTTCATACCATCCCTGAGTTCAACCATAAATGGATATCTGGTATTATCAGATTCCTTTAGTTTGATAACATTCCAATCATCTAAGAAACCATTCCATGTCTCAGTATAACTACACTCGTCACAACGTAACATATCTATCCATCCTTTCATGGTAATAATATCCTCCCCATTAATGACGAATAAAATTTGTTTAAAATGCTGTTTATTACCATTTTGTGATTTTGCTTTTTTTCGCTTTGAATTATCCTTTTTCAATTTGTCTGTCAAGTGTAACACAACATCATTGTGACTCTCATTCCAAATATACTCTAAATATCCCAACTCTAAGGCGGTTTGGATTACAATTGATTTTGAAGTTCCATTTGATGCTGACAATTTTATTGCTCTGGCTTTTATTTCAATCAATTGGTTCATATGGGTCAGGTCTTCCATAAGCCAATCTATATCAACTGGCATGTCTTCTGACAGTGTAGGCATTAGTAAATACTTTCGATAGACTTTTGTCATAATTGCTTTTACAACGTCAATAGTCAATGTGGAATTCTCAGGTACATCTACAACCTCAATCGCATCATGGATGTTAAATACCCTGTATTTAGGATTCAGCTTGTAAATTTCGTTAAGAATCTCACGATAGATAACAGATTCAATCTTCATCATATTTGATGGTAATTCTTTTCTATCCTTAGGATTAGAGTCTTTTTTCTTTTCTGTCCTAACCAGTTTATTGACGGTTGGAAATTCGTCTTGAAATATACTTGCTAATGGATATTTCTTTTTACCCGTGGATTTACGGGTAACGTTGTTTAGTCCCTTACGGTAAAACACTTGACCAAACATTTCAAGTTTTATGTCACTTCTTGTTACCACAATATCGTTGTCGAATGAAGATTCCTTTTGCTTGTCTAGAATATAATTCCAGAACTTACCCGTGCTAGTCAAGTAAATATAGAATAGTGCATCAGCAGGTATTGCTTTAATTGCTTTCTTTGATACGCCATCTGTTACTAGAATTTTTTTAATATTGCTTGCCTGCAGATGTATAGGTTGTTCAAATACCTTGTAGATAGCATCTAAAGTCTTTTCATCAATTCTAAAATGTTTTATGATTGTAAGATTAAACAGCAAAGGATGGCTGTTTTTGCAATCGCAAGCAAATGATATATTGAGAAATGGCTTAAGATCTCTAGAGCAGTTGGTTAATGCGTGGTATATACGATCATTACTGTCCACTTCATCTATCATTAGTTTACCTTCATTGTTGACTAACTCTTCTATCTTGTCAAGTCGGCAATTCATAGCATCTACTGTTGGATACTTAAATTTTTCAACGTATGCTCTAGCTTGTTTGGGGTATGTCAGTTTTAATGCCTTTAGCGATGATGTATAGCGATTATAGAACTTGGTTGGCAATAAAGACTTTATTCGATTTTCGTTTTCAATCCTTAAAAGTTCGTTATCGTCCAATCCTTGTTTTGACAGTACCTTTTCAACGTGGTAGGAGATGCCGTCACATAAGTAGTATTTCATAGATTCTTTACCGGGTATATACGTTCTATCAATCATGATTATTCCAAGCATCTCCAAATTGTACATCATATCTACGTAGGCGTTTCCATATGCTTTTTTCCCCCTCATGATTTCAGCATTCATTATCGCACAGCCACTGTGTATATTCTTTTTAATGATGGTGTGAATTAGTCTTTTATATTTTTCTATCCAAGTGCCAACCGTATTGTATTTAGGAGTAACATCCTCCAGGGCATTATTTGTGCGTTCCGCAACTGCCTTATGGTGGTTGCGAGCAATCTCTTCAAGTGAATAGCCATCTAAGTGGTATTCTCGATAGTATTTCATTTTCATATTCCTATGTTTTTTGGTTTGTACTAAACATAGGTTCGTTTAAAAATTTGCTTTGGGTTTAGACAAAAAATATGCTTTCAACGGAATTTTTATTGTTATTCACATTATTCTTGTGTCTTAATGTGACGAACAACACTGACATATTTTTAATGAGGTCTGGTGTTGCTAATAAATAAATGTTAGATATTTTTCCATCTATATACAGGGTCAGAAAAAGTTAAGAAAAAATTTCCAAAAATTTTTTTGTGATTTGCACGACCAATCGTATGCCCCCTTTTATCAATAAAATAGGGGGTGTCACGAGGGGCGGGATACGTAGGTAGGGGTGGATAGGGAGGCCCCAAAATAATTATATGTGTCCTAAATGTGTGAACTTATATTTAAATTTAATCATTAATAATTCATAATGTATTGTTATATGTTTAGTTATGTTATGATTGGCACAATTGAGTGGGAGTAGTACTTGGATGTAAAAGTAATATGTAAAAAGTAAGAGACGTTGCGGTGCAGCGTCTCTGCTTTTTTTATATAAAAATCCCCGTCTGTATCTAGTCGCAGACGAGGATCTTAATAATTTGGGTATTTATCTAAATATCATGAAGTCTCTTCATGTTGTAATGTTTAGTCTTTTATGACAATTTTCAATATTTCATGTGAATGTGTGCCTTCCATTCTCAATATATAGATGCCGGGGACTATGCCAGAGAGGTTGATGCTGTTGCTATTTTGTCCTGGACAAACCTCCATTGTCGCTACACGTATCGTTTTGCCGATTGCATCCACTACCGAAATTCTTATGACATCGTATTCGTCAGCCTCGCACGACACATTCAGAATGTCGTGCGCTGGATTTGGACTCAAAGCGAATCTTGCTGTTGAGGCTTTTAGTGTGTTTGTTTCTGTCGGTGTGCTCTTTTCCACTCCCATCAAGTAGTAGCAGGCATTGCGAACTATGGATAGGGCGTCGTCTGTAAGATTGACGAACGAACTGCTGTTCAATCCGATCTGTATGAATTTCTCTGTCAATGTTACGCCTGCGATTGTCGCTCCGCTTGCAATCTCGAAGATACAGATCTGATTCTCTTCGTCTTTTACCGATGCAATGTCGATGATAAGTCCAGACTTGTCCGTGAACGATGCTGTGTTCATGTATGTCAAGGCTTTAGTATTGACTTCCGACACCATCTGAATCTCTCCGTTAGTGAAGTTGATGTCGTTGAACATCTGATGGTTGCGATACTCGCTCTCAACGTATATTGATGTCTCTGTGGTATTGTCGCCGAAGTCTTTTGTAGCCCAACCCCACGCTCCAGCAGCATTCTTATAGGCGTGAACTTTCATGTTCAACACTGGCTTGTCGATGCCTTCCAATTCTGCGATGATGGGTGCTGTTGACGGTGTCTCTTCGCTAATCAACACCATGTCAAAATCTGCTAGATTGACATCTGAGTTGGCTGATGGAATCTCCCAGACAAAGAGGTCGCTGCATCCCTTTAGCATCGGCTTGATAGGATCGTCGGCGTATGTTGCACCAGAAGGATCTGTTATGTATGCGATTCTCTTTTTGTCGGCGGGGAATGTAGCCGGTAGGATCGACTCGACTTCCGTGCCGCCTTCGAATGTTGCGGTAAGAGTAGTGTTCTTACTTCCCATTGTGAATCGATAGATAGTCGTTTTCGCCACATCCTTTCCGTCTTGATTCCAAGTAAGGAATTTGTTTCCAGTTGTAGGTAATACTTTGACGGAAACAGGACATCCTTCAGGAAAAGTGTTTGATTGGGTGATTGTTCCGAATTTATCTTTATTTGCCTTGACCGTCACTTTGTGGAGTGGCTTCATGTATTTCTGCAACGCACAGATGTATGGATCTTCGATTTCTCTTAGTCCTTCTGCAATGAATCTGCACATTGCCATCGCTCCCATCTCCTGGAAATGTGTGCCGTCGTTGCTGCCGCTTGGGTAGTTGCTGTATTCGCCGGCAGGGTAGGCATTGTAGAAGTAGCGGGATAGATATTCCGAGTTGAACTGCTTGAAGTAGTCGTACGACTTCATGTTCAAGTCGACAAAGGCACAACCTCTATTTTTTGCAACTGTAGCCATTGCTCCTCTGTAGTCGTTTCCGCTCTCTGTGAAGACGTTTCTCATCTCGTTGTTTTTCCAGGCATTCATCACCATTGGCGACACAAGCACTGGGATTGCGCCTTTGCCTCTTGCCTCTACTACGAATGAGTCAATGTAAAGTTTGTATTTGTCGACGGGTGTGTAGCGCTCTGCTTTTGAATTGTCCCTGTCGTTGTGCCCGAACTGGATGAATACGAAATCTCCTGGAGTCAGAGCATTCAACACTGTCTTCCATCTTCCTTGCTCACGGAAACTTCTTGAGCTGCGGCCTCCGATTGCATGGTTGACGATCTGAATGTCTGAGTTGAAGAAATACTTCAATACCTGGCCCCAACCGGTCATAGGGAACTGGCTATCCTTGTAGTCGCACACTGTCGAGTCGCCGATCAGATATATCTTGCGTACTACTCCGTCCTTGCCGATAGTCACGCAGATGTCAAGTCGTTTCAACATTTTTCCATTTGCATCGAACACCTCTACCGAGTAAGTTCCGTTATTGTCGACTGCGACCTCCTGACTTGTGCCGTTTGTGATTTTGGCATTGTTGAAATACCATACGTATTTGTTGGCTTTTGGTGCAATCAACACTTTCTTTGCATTGTCGATCTGAATCTCGGCATTTGGATCGAATTCTTCTTTCTCAACCTTATTCGACTCATACACAGCTTTGTAAGTGACGTCTGCATTTCCCATCTTGATGACTTTCAACGAGGATGTCGCAACAGATTTGCCTGCACCGTCTTCCCAACGAAGGAATTTAGCGCCGTTCTGAGGTATTGTCTTAAGAGTCACGTTGATGCCCTCTGGAAAATCTGCTGATCTCGACACTGTCTGAGCCTTGGATGCATCGTTGATTTTGAATGTCACTTTATGACGGGGAAGGATGCCAGGCACCAACTTCTTCAAGTTGGCATCATTGCTCTTCTCTATTGTCTCAACAACGAATCGTGCGTTGTCGATTGCTCCTGTCTCCTGATAGTGCACCTGATCGGTATTGCCCTTGGTATAGTTGGGATACTCTCCGGCAACAAGGTGCATTGTGATGTGTCTCTCCGCATAAAGCTGCCCCTGTGCTACGAAAAGGTCATAGCAGAACTTGTCCAAGTCGACAAGAGGGAGCTTTAGTGATGATGCCAAATCACGCATCAACTGCGGATGCTCGTGGTAAGATTCGTATGGCTTGCCGTTTTGCCATGCACAACGACGTACAGTGGAAACCAATACTGGATAGGCTCCTTTTGCCTTGATATCCGACACGAACTTCTTAATGTATAGATTGAATGTATCTTTAGGTGCATAGCGATATGCTTGAGTGGCTCTGTCGTTGATTCCGAATTGTATAAAAACGAAATCTCCATTTTTCAATTGCTTTCTCACGTCGGCCCACTTCTCGTTGTAGAAGCTCTTGGAACTTGTCCCTCCGACTGCTTTGTTGTAGACTGCCACTTTGGATTTGTCGAAAAAGAATGGCAACATCTGCCCCCAACCTTTGCGTGGAGCATAACCTTCGTTGTAATCCTGAACGGTTGAATCGCCGATAGTGAAAACTCTCACTTGTGCGTTTAACAGCGCAGGAAAGCTAAGCGCCAACATGAGTGTGGCGATCAGGCGTCTGATATTTGTAATGAGTTTGCTCATGGTATTCTGATTTAAGAAAAAAAGCACCATTCCTAGTCTAATACTATGGGGAAATTATGAAACGCGTGTGTCTTTCAGGAATGGTGCTGTCAAAAAGGATTTAATTGGACTTTTAGTCTGTTACTACAAATTTTGAAATATGACGAATATTTTTACCCTCCATTGTCAGAATGTATACTCCGGGAGTGACACCAGACAATGTAGTCTGATAGCTGTTGCTGCCTGCGTATGCCTCGATTGAATCTCTGATGATTGTCTTGCCGGAAACGCTGATTACTGTGATGCTTATTTCATCATTACCGTCACCTTCGAATGTGACATTCAATGTGTTGGATGAAGCGAAAACATTCACATTCATTCCGATAGAGGTTGACGTGATGATGTCAGAGTCAGTCGGGTCGCTTGTGTTTACTCCCAATAGATAGTAGCAGGCGTTACGTACAATTGAAAGTCCATCGTCTGTAATT
This sequence comes from Paludibacteraceae bacterium, assembly GCA_045629285.1. Lineage (GTDB taxonomy): Bacteria > Bacteroidota > Bacteroidia > Bacteroidales > Paludibacteraceae > UBA1723. The sequence continues at coordinate 49,854 of JAZQQY010000009.1, forward strand.
GTAGCGTTGGAACTGCTGTTCAATCCGATCTGGATGTACTTCTCGGCTAGTTTTGTTCCTGCGACAGAAGCTCCGGAAGGAATCTCCAAGATGCAAACCTGATCCTCTCCCTTTACTGAAGCGATAGACTTGATGTCGCCTACAGCGTCTGTGAACGACTCTGGATTCATGTATGTCAATGCCTTAGTCTCGACAGTTGAAACCATCTGGATCTCGTTGCCCTTAGAGAAGTCGATATCCTTGAACATAGGGTGCTTCTGTGCTGCCGACTCCACAACCAAATCTGTGGCTGTTGTGTTGTCTCCAAATCCGTTTGTCGCCCAACCCCATGCTCCGGCTGCGACCTTGTAACTGTGGACTTTCATGCTTAAAATAGGAGTGGCGATGCCTTTTACGTCAGCCATGATAGCTGCTGTGGAAGGTGTCTCTTCTCCGATCACGATCAAGTCGAAGCCTGACAGGTTGGCGGCTGGGACGTCGGCCTGAATCTCGCGTACGTAAAGGTCATCGCAACTCTTTAACATCGGAATAATCCTATTGTTTTTGTAATTTGAGTTTGTATTGTCTGTGATGTAAGCAACACGTTTCTTGTCGCCTGTGTTGACAACATTAACGTTGATTTCCAATTTGACTGTCTCATCTCCGCCTACACTGCTTACTGTGATCTTGCCTGATGTTGTTGGTATGCCTGAGATTGTCAATGTTCCGTTGTTCTCCTTTGCCGACAATCCGTCGATCAAAGTGCCGTAGTTGAATCCTGTAGCAGTGCCGCTCAATGTGAATGAAACTGGAGAGAATGCCTCGCCCTCGAACAACTCCTGAGAAAGGATTCCTGTAGATGTCATGCCTGCCTTCTGTGGAACGACTGCACCCTTGTTGTTAAGGTAGATGTCTGGCTGCTTCACATTGTCTACGCCGTCACCGATGTAGAAACCAAGGTGAGGTGGCTGGTTGTAGCTTGAGTTCTGCCAAGCAATGCCACAACGGTAAACTGCGTCGTGCATAAGTGTGAACAAACGGTATTTCGACTCGATTGTTGTCGTGTAGATGTAGATTGCGTCCGAACCGTTGTGTGTGATGATCTCCTCACGCCAATCGCCAAATAGATCGGCTGATAGACATGGAGTCGACTTTGTTCCGTTGCAAGAATTACCCTGCAATGTGATCAATCTTGTAGTTCCGTTTCCATTCCACTTGTCTAGTTTTGTTCCGTCAAGAAGCTCGTCCTGAAGGTCGCCATCCCAGTAGACGCGGAAGTTCTGTGACGGTTTCTTTGTGCTGATCACCTTACCCTTGCAGTCGTATACGTCTGAACTTGCTGCACTCCAGCACTCGAAACCAGGGTGCTTTGCGTCGATGTCGGCAGCCAAACAACGTCCGTTGTCTGTGCCTGTTGCCTTGCCGAAGATAACCTTGCCTGTGCGAAGGTTTCTCAACTCATATCCGTAAGCACTGCTTTTCTCTTCGTGGCAGAACCAACCTTCCAAATCTGGAGTAGAAGGATCCATCTGGCTTACGTGCATTGCATCACCGTGTCCGAATCCAGTTCTGTAGTATAGCTTGCCGTCATGGTCGATACATGACGAACCAAGGATGATCTCATCAAAACCGTCGCCGTCAACGTCGGCAACACTCACGTTGTGGTTTCCATCACTGTAAGCGCCCTGTCCTTTAGTAGTAGAGTGGTGCTCCCAACGCTGAACCAACTTGCCGTTCTTGAAATCGTATGCCACGACGTGAGCCTGAGTATAGTAGCCGCGACACATCACTACGCTTGGGTGAACACCGTCAAGGTAGGCAGTGCATGCGTTGAATCTGTCGACACGGTTGCCGTATGTGTCGCCCCATCCACCTACGTTCCCACGGGCAGGATTGTATGCAATAGTGTTTATTTCTGCTCCTGTAGCACCTTCAAAAATGGTCAAGTACTCAGGACCTGTCAAAATGTAACCGTTACCGTTTCTGTAATCTGCATTTGGATTGTCGTTGCCCATGATGACGTTCTTGCCCTTGCCATCCTTTGTGCCGGGAGCTGTCTTGCAGACCATCTCTGCCTTGCCGTCGCCATCATAGTCGAACACCTGGAATTGAGTGTAGTGAGCACCAGCTCTGATATTCTTTCCAAGATCGATTCTCCACAAGAAAGTGCCGTTCATCTTGTAGCAGTCAATATAGACATTTCCTGTTGTTCCCGACTGTGAATTGTCCTTTGCGTTAGTAGGATTCCACTTAAGGAACAATTCGTATTCGCCATCGCCGTCAACGTCACCTATGCTCATATCGTTAGGCTCGTAAGTTGTTCCTGTCGGACGCTTTAGTTTCAAAGTCTTGTACTGCTGTGCCCAAGGGGTAACGGCATCAGATGTCTCAACCTCCTTGTTGTCGACGACTGTCTTGATTACATACTTTGAATTCTGTGTTCCTGCAGCGTCGACATAATTTGTCTTGCTATTAATAGGGGTTGAATTCAATTTTGTACCGTCACGATAGATGTTGAATGCAGTGCTCTTAGAATCTGTTCCTAAGAAACGCCAACTAACAAATACTCCGTTAGCAGTCTTCACTGCAACAACGCCTCTGTTAAGATACTCCATCTGCTTTGTCGCAGACCATGCTTCTGTCTGTCCTGCTAGGATCAGAATAAGAAGTAGTAGGTTTGTAAATAAGTGTTTCATGATCTTAAATGTTAGATTGTTACTGTCTAATTGTTTGTCCTGTTTGTGTTTCGTTTACGATTGCGAAGATAGAGCATAGACAAAGACAGCGAATTTAAAATCACTCCAAACAATAGGAAAATCACTCCACGGGCATGGTCTAGGTCGAAATCCCCGATGAAAAGGCGGTAAAGACGTCGCGTCAGCGCGTCTCGTAACGATCAAGTGAGACGTGCTGACGCAATATTGAATGAGACGTGCTGACGCAACGTCTCTACTTTGTTGGGCTTGTACCGAAATAGTCTTTGTATTTTCGGCTGAAGTAAGAAGGGTCGTTGAATCCTACAGTGTAGGCGATCTCGCTGACGGACATTTTGCCTTCAGCAAGTAAGGTTTGGGCTTTATGCAGACGATATTCCGATAGAATCTCAATTGGCGACTTGTCGATCAACGATTTTAGCCTTCTTGTCAGTGTAGATTTGCTGAATCCAAGATCTCTTGCGATGTCGTTGAACGAATAGTCCGGATTGCCGTAGTTTTCCTTGATGCAGTCGAGAAGTTGCTGGATCAACGGATTGATTTCGCTGTCTTCGGTGTTGCTATCGCTGTTGTTGAGAGATCCTGCCAATATCTTGATCTGACGGTGCTGCTGCATTCGCAGGAAGTTGGATGTCTTCAATAGCAATTCTCCCTCGTTGAATGGCTTGACGATATAGTCTACCGCTCCAGCTGACAGTCCTGCAATCTTGACTGACAAGTCTCGTTTGGCTGATAGGAATAAGACAGGAATGTTTGACGTCGTTGTGTTCTGTGCAAGTTGTCTGCACATTTCGATTCCGTTCATGTTTGGCATGTCGACGTCGCTGATGATCAAGTCGGGGATGATGTTTTCGGCAAGCTCCATCCCATCGACACCGTTTCCTGCAGTCTGTACCGTAACGAAGTTGCTCAACATTGCTTTGATGTTGTCGAGTAGAAGTGCATCGTCATCCACTACGAGAACAGTCTTGCCATCAAAGAATGTTTTGTCAATACTATCAAACACATTTTGTGGTTCGGCTTTTTCTACGACAGGTTCTGTTTCAACTTCTATTTCGTGGCCGGTGTTCATCGTGACAGAGACTTGTGTGCCGACTCCAGACTCGCTGGCAAAGTCGATAGTCGCTCCCATCTTGTTTACAAAGTCGGAAACGATCTTCAAGCCCATGCCGTAGCCTTTCTCGTTCTCTGTGCCTTGACGTGAAACTATATTTTCCCTGTTCTTTATTTTATCCAAGAATTCAGGAGACATGCCGATTCCTTCGTCGACAACGGTCAATACTGTCTTGTCGTCGACTTCTGTCGTTCCGACTTTTATCTTCTTTCCTCTGCCTGTAAACTTGATGGCATTGGAAATAATGTTTCTCACAACCACAGCCAACATCTTTTCATCCGCTAAGACGTGATTCTTAAGGTTGTTGACAGAATACTCCAAAGTAATCTCTTTTTCGTCGCACAACGGCTGTAGGAAAGCGACGATGTCTGACACAAGTGCGGCAAGGTTGACATTGCTTATCTCGCACTTCATTTTGCGCTCCGAATTTGAGGCCCATTGTAGCAACTTCACCATTTCCGACTGAATTTTCTCGGCTTCGGATGTTGCCTCTGATAAAAGTTGACGGGATTCGTCTTCACTTTGGTTGTTCGACATTACTCTGCGGAGAGTCGTCACGATTGCGAACATCGGATTCTTAAGGTCGTGAGCCAATACGGATACCAATTGGTCCTTGAGTTTTAATGTGTTGAGAAGCGACTCGTTCTTCTCCTCAATCGCTTTCTTTTGATGAACCAATGTCTCGTTGGCGTTTCTCAAGTCGACGGTTTTCTCGTCGACAGCCTGTTGCAACTCCTCTTTTCTCTTCTTTAGTGCTGCCACTCTTCTGTTGGAAATGAAGAAGCCGAGTGCTATAAACAGAGCGATGCAGAGTAGGGTGAACTGTATTGTCTTCCACCAAGGTGCTGAAACGGTTAACGGTAAGGTGATAGTTTGGAATATGTTTCCGTTTGGAGAAAATACCCCAACCTCGATATTGAATTTTCCGTCAGGAAGGAAGTCGATTGTGATATCTCTGGATTTGGACATCTTATTCCAGATGGTGTCTACTGGCATCACACGGTAACGAAGATCGTATGTGTTTGGCTCGGCATAGTTCACCACGTCGAGAGTCAAAAGCAGGTGAGTCTGGCCGTAATCCAACACAAGCTCTTTGTCGCTGTCAAATGTTGTCCTTTCTCCGTTGACGTAAAGCTCGGAGAACGACAAATGCTCGGTTGCATCTTTACTGATAAACTTTGGATTGACGCATACAAAACCGTGTTTGCATCCGAACAATAGTTTGCCATCTTCAGAAATGCAAGATCCTTTTCTCACGAAGTAGTCGCCGGACAAACCTTTTGAAGAGAATACAATTTCGTAATTTTTGTTCTTGTAATCAATAGATAGGATGCCGTTTGAACTTGACACCCATAGTTTGTTGTCGTCAGTTCTCACGATGGCGAAATACTCTCCGGACGGAAGGAAATCAAGCATTTCGTATGAAGAGTCGTCGGCAGAAAATCGGAACACGCCTTTGTTTGCCACAACGAAATACCCATCTTGATCATCCTCGCAACTTTGCAGGAAGAGTAGGGGATTCTTTGAAGTTGTCAGACTTATGTCTGGATAGACAGGTTTGAAACTTCCGTCTCTGTTGCTCCATATAGTGCGAGAAGTCAGAATCCTTATCGTTCCGTCGTGCAGCTGAATAGCCTGCTCCGTCCATAAATCCTGTGAGTCGTTAAGCAGTTTGGGGTCTAAAAAAACATTAGACAACGTCTTGTCAACAAGTTTGTACACACCGTAACCTCCCGTCGCCAACAGATATGATCCGTCTTTCATTTTCAGTATGTCTTTGACGGTATTGGCAGGAGTTGGAAGGGTGTTTGTGTTTAGCGGATATAGTTTGCCGTCATCCAAAGTAAGGTAAGTTGGATTGCCGCCCCAGAAAGTCAACAGGTATCCTTGCTGGTATCTCTCTATTGCCAACACATTGTTGGAAGGCAGACCATTCTCCACATTCCAGTGATTCAGTACATTATTGGTTGAATCAAGCAGAATTAGACCGGCACCGTCCATGCCTAGAAGCATACGTCCGTTGCCGCAAGGGAAGAATGCTGTTCCTACGGATTTAGGAATACCTAATTCTATGGAAGAAAAACTCTTTGCCTCCGACATGTTGTTCATACACCACACGCCGTTGTCGTTGGTTGACAACCAAGCCCTCTTTTTGCTGTCGACGTAGATGGAACTTACTTTGGAAAGAGTAGCGTCGACTTTATTTATAGGCCTGACCTTGTCGAAAGAGAATTTGCCGTCAGCGTATTTTGACAGCCAAAGACCATCGCCGGAAGTGCCGATCAGGATAGTGCTCTCGTCAGCCCTGCAGATGGCAGAAACGGCATGAAAAGGAGTAGGGATTTTCTCTACGCTTAGAATCTCGCCGTTGTTGTCGAACACAGCCAGCCATAGCGAACCGACGTTGGAGCAAAGCAAAATATGTCGAGGGTCGACTTGCAGGATGTTGTTGATGAGCTCTGCAATCTTAGGACGGTAATCAAACAATGTATTGCCTTCTTTATCAACCACATATACACCGTTATATCCGCCGATCCAATATCTGTTTTTGAAATCCTTGTAAGCTGTTAATGCCTTTTTGTCTTTGATATTTTTGCAAATCGGATTGAAGGTATTTGCACTTTTGTCATACGCAAACACACCCTTTCCTGTCGATGAAAGCAGACAATCACCGTCAGGTTGCATGGCACAACCTGTTATGTCGAAGTTGTATGCATCGTCTCCTGCGAATTCGGAAATGTCGTGGAAAGTATGAGATTTATTGTCGTAGGAATAGATGGTGAAATTAGAGCCTCCGAATGTGATGTCTCCGTTTGGCAACATAAAAGCGTGGTATGTGTCGTTACGCTTCATTTCAGGGAAATGCGACTCCTCGTAGTTTCTGAAACTGCATCCGTCAAAACGGCTGATTCCATAGTGAGTGGCGAACCAAATGAATCCATCCTGATCCTCTACGATGTCGTGAACGTTGTTGCTCGCCAATCCATTTTCCGTCGTATAATGAAAGAAGTAGCACTGGACTTCTCCTTGAGCTCCTACGATGCTGGATAAGCATAGTAAAATTGCTAATATGGAATGGATCGGTTTGTGCATAGACTTTCACGCTAAATGATTTACGCAAATATAGGATAAAAAAGGAAACGAACAAGATTTCGCACAAATTTTCCCAAAACCAATGTTCCTTAGTCGCATATCCTTCACAATGCCTGAATCTTGAACCCAACTCCCCCCCCCTTACATCATACATCTTACCTTAAAAAGGGTATCCTATAGCAAAGTGGAATGTCACGTCCCTTTTGAATTTAGGAGATGCGATATTCCATTCTCTTGTCGACGGATCGTAGCCCTTCATGCCGACATCCAGACGGACAAGGATGAACGACAGATCAAGTCTGACACCTGCGCCGACGCTGGCAGCCAAGTCTTTAACCAAGTCGTTCAGCACGAATTTTCCACCAGGTTGGTTGTCATAATCTTTGATGGTCCAGATATTTCCTGCGTCTGCGAAGATAGCATATTCAAACATTCCCTCTGTATGGAATCGTAGTTCGGCCTGAGCCAACAGTTTGATATCACCTGTTTGGTTGAAGAAATCCGCCGAACCTATGCGCTCATAGTGTCCCGGACCAAGTTCACGTGTGCTCCATCCTCGCACAGAGTTTGGACCACCTGCGAAATATCTTCGCTCGTATGGAATCTGGTCGGAGTTTCCGTATGGCGACGCGACTCCTCCTCCAGCGTGTAGTGCCAACGATTGGTGGATACCCAAGCGGAATGTGTGGCTGTAGTCGATGTCGAAACGAGCGTATTGACTGAAAGGAACACCTACAATTTCATAATAGCCATCTTCATTCTTTGGAGAATCGAATATGTGGACAAGAGCCGACGGAAGAGTTCCTGACATGTCGATCATGAAACTGAAATTGCTGTTAGACTTTGCGCTTTTCTTTGCCTTCATTAACGATGATGCCGTAGCCGATGAACTTGAGTATGCGAATGTGTAGCTGGAGCGAGTGATGAACTGGTTGGTATAGTTCTGCTTCAACAACGCATTTGTTGAGACGTCAAGATAGCGGGTCTGAAATTCCGGCAACACCCACGGCACAATAGTGTATGTGATGTTGTAGAGGTCGAGAGTGTGGCTGAAACGGTTGCGCCCGGTAGCCCACGTATATTTCCAATCGAATGTCAAGTATCTTTTCTTGAATTCCGGACGGTTTTGCCAAACGAAACCGGTAGAGAAGATTGTCTTTCCTCGTTTAGCTGCGTATGAATCATTGAAGATGGGGGATAGGATTCGTGGAAATGCAAGAGAACTGTTGATGCTGAACTCAAAGAAGTTTTTGGAGTCAAACCCCCTTTCTTCTGCACCTCGCACCATTTCGTAAGCACCTCCAAGACGGATTCTCCATATTTCACTTCCCTTGAAGATATTTTTATCCTGATAAGTGACGTATGTCTCTACTCCCAAGTCACCTGCCGTATTTGTGTTGTCGATACCCCATTGTATATAATATGGTTTGGACGGAGTCACGGAAATATTTGCTATGAGCGACTCTGGAACAGTATCAAGTGAGTATGTCACGTTAGCAGTCTGCACGGCCGATAATCCGGACAGAGCCGAGAACGTACGGTCGTGAAGCATTTCGCTGAACAATCTGCCTTGACGAACGTATGTGTTGTTGTAGATGGTGCTTGGACGCAAGAAACGTCGACCCTTTGGAGAAATGATTGTAAGACGTTTGTATTCCGTTGTGTCGGATTCTCCTGTAAATCCACGGTTGTCGCCCACCATCACATTGACTTTGCTTGTGCGATAGCGAGTAAGCGGATGGCCTGCCTTGGATGTGTCGACATGAAGATTCAATTTCAAATCCACCTCATGGGAACCCAGCATGGAATCCACCGAATAATAAAGATTTTCCTTCGTGAAATTATAATATCCTTGGTTTCGCACGAAAGAAACGATTTCTCCCACGCGAGAATCGATGTTTTCGGCATTGTACTTCAATCCCATCTTCACCTTTCCGTCCGATAGAAAATTCTTCGACTCCATGATATCGTCGATCAATCCGTCGCCGATTTTCTCGTTCACGTCGCGTATTCTATAAGGATCGCCAGCTTTGATATCGTAGTTGACACTTGCCTTCTTGCCCTCTTTAGTCACCTTGTAATCAACATTCGCTGTGAAGTAGCCCATATTGAAAAGCTGCGACTTTATCTCCTTGGCAGAAAGCTGGGTGTTTTCTTCCGAATAGATGACAGGAGGTTCTCCGAATCTTCTTATCAGTTTGTTCATCCATTTCGACGTATCTCTTCCCGAGAGAGAGTAGAATCTGAGTGAAGTTTTGTTGAAGAACGTTCCAGGTGTGTTAGGGTGTTGGATAATGTAGTCGTACAATTCGGTGGCATCTATAGTAGGATCATCGCATGTCACATTTATATTATCCAGCAAATAATCTCCGTCGGCCACATATTTTGTAGTCGAGCAAGACGCAATGCAAAGCAAAGCGATGAGTGAGAATATGAATAAAAAATGTCTTTTCATGTCTCTTAACACTGCAAATTTAGCTAAAAATGGGTGATGTAAAGATTTTTTTGCAATTTTTTGCCTCAAATGTTTGGAGATAACAAAAAAAGCCTTACCTTTGCATCGTTTTTAAGAAACGACCAAACAAAACGCTGGATCGGTAGCTCAGTTGGTAGAGCAACAGACTCTTAATCTGTGGGTCGTGGGTTCGACCCCCACCCGGTTCACAAAAGGGACGAAAGTCTTGGAGAGATGTCAGAGTGGTCGAATGAGCCGGTCTTGAAAACCGGTGTACTCGTAAGGGTACCGGGGGTTCGAATCCCTCTCTCTCCGCTGAAGCTTGCAATTTGCAAGCTTTTTTTGTTTTAAACCTATCATGCATTTCCCTAATACATCTTACTTTTCACTTTATTCCGGCGTTCTGTATTCCGCTGGCGAACAGCCCTCTTGTCGTTTGAAGAACTTAACGAAATATGAAGGGTCTTCGAATCCCAGTTCAAATGCAATCTCCTTTATCATATAGTCGGAGTAGCGAAGAAGTCGTTTGGCTTCTAGAGTGATTCGATGGTTGATGATTTCCAACGGAGTGAGTGAGGAACATTCGGATACATAGTTGGTCAACGTTTTTGTTGTGACGTTGAGCAGTGTCGCATATTCTTTCACAGAATGAAGTTTGCGGAAGTTATGCTCCACATCTCTACGGAAAGTCAAGAACGCTTTGTGCGATGCTTTGCTTGGAGATAACGGTTGCTCCTCGTCGGATTTATAACTTCTCTCAAACTGGATAAGTAGCAGTTTTACCAGTGATCTGACGTATTCTGTGTGGCCGAGGAAGTCGTTGTTGGCAAGTTCACGTTCAATGGCTTCTATGATTCTCTCCAGCACGTTGCACACATTCGAATCCAGTTTGATGCAAGGTATTCTGTCGTGTGCATTGAACAGGTTGTATTTAAGCAATGTCCCGTTTTCTGTAAGAACTTCACTTCGTAGAAGTCCGTTGCATACTTTCAGTACGTAACCTTTATAACCTTTGTCTTTCCCGTCTCTGTCAAACGAGTGGACTTGTCCCGGCGCAATGAAAAATACTGTGCCTGGCTCTACTGTATATTCATTGAAGTCGACGTAATGTTTGCCGTAGCCTTCCTGAAACCACACTACTTCATAGAATGGGTGGACATGCTGTTGGCTTGTCTCGATTTCGGGTTTCTCATCAAAGAAGTCGGGCATACGTGCCACTTCCATATCACAGCCTTTCGGATTGTCGCAGACCATGTCGTAACGACTATATGTATGTTTTAGCTTTTCCATGTCGCAAATATATATGCTTGTAATGGTAAAAACGAGAATAAGGATTGCTATTATGAGGCGTGTTCCCAATATTACCATCGTATTTCCTTTTTTGGTTGGGATTGCCCAAATTTATCCCTCTATCTTTGCGTCAGAAGAAAAAAGAATTTATTAAAAGTAATGAATATGATGAAGACCAAATATTCTGGTACTCAGACAGAAAAAAATCTTGAAGCCGCTTTTGCTGGTGAGTCGATGGCTCGCAACAAATATACCTGTTTTGCTTCAAAGGCGAAGAAGGATGGATACGAGCAGATTGCCGCCATATTCCAGAATACTGCGGATAATGAGAAGGAACATGCCAAACTGTGGTTCAAGGAACTGGAAGGTATCGGTTCGACTGCAGAGAATCTTGCCGTTGCAGCAGACGGTGAAAATTACGAGTGGTCGGACATGTATGATGGGTTTGCCAAGACTGCTGAGAAGGAAGGTTTTCCGGAGTTGGCTAAAAAATTTCGTCTGGTTGCAACTATAGAAAAGCGTCACGAAGAGAGATACAGAGCTCTGCTTCGTAACGTAGAGGCTCAGGAAGTATTCAAGAAAAGTGAGGTTAAGGTGTGGGAGTGTCGCAACTGCGGCCATATCGTAGTCGGAACACAATCCCCGGATGTTTGCCCCACTTGTGACCATCCGCAGGCATACTTTGAGATACACGTTGACAATTTCTAAAAACAATTTATAAGCTATGAACAAACTTAAATTTTTCAAATGTAAGCGATGCGGCAACGTGATCGTTAAGGTTATCGACAGCAAGATGCCTTTGTCGTGTTGTGGTGAGACAATGATGGAGTTGACCCCGAACACCAGCGACGGTGCGGGGGAGAAACATCTTCCTGTAGTCAGCATCGATGGTAAGGAGGTTAGTGTGATGGTGTCGACTGTTTTGCATCCATCTACTCCAGAGCATCACATTGAGTTCATCGTCCTACAGACTTGTCATGGTTATCAGGTTAAGTGCCTGAACCCAGAGGACACTCCTAAGGCTACGTTTATGCTCGACGACGGCGACAAGGCAGTAGCTGCTTACGAGTATTGTAACCTTCATGGCCTCTGGAAAACAGAAATTTACGCTCAGTGCGGACAGGTTTATTTCTAATCCGAAGTTCATCCCTCAAAAAGTATTATTTATGGAAACGTTCAATAACATAGTATCTACAACACCTCTTGTCTTGGTAGATTTTTTTGCTACTTGGTGTGGGCCATGCAAGATGATGCATCCTGTGCTTGAGGATCTAAAGAAGAAGATGGGCGACAATCTAAGGATCGTCAAGATAGATATCGACAATAATGCTAGTGTGTTTGAACATTATCAGATACGGTCGGTGCCGACATTCATGCTCTTCCACAACGGAGAGAATGTGTGGAAGCGTACAGGTTTGATGTCTCTGACTGAGTTGACAAATGTAGTTAATCAATATAAAAACTAGTTGACAGTCTTTTTTTGCATCATTATTGGCAAAAACGTAGTTGACATAGTCGGAGTGTTTGGGACATTCCGGCTATGGCTTTTTTAAGTAAGACGTAAGATGTGAGTTTTTGCAAATTAGTGTAGTAATTTTGCAAGAATCGGAACAAATGCGGTTTTTGACGATGAAAAAGCTAACTTTGCAGATATGAATGCAATCTTGACAATCACAGGTTCGGATAGTGCCGGAGGAGCTGGAATACAGGCTGACATCAAGACGATAACATCTCTTGGTGGCAAGGCTCTTTCTGTCGTCACCACTCTTACAATGCAGAACACACTCGGCATCCAGGATTTCTATGATATCCCGGCTGAGATTGTTGAGCGTCAGATAGATGCTGTGGCTGAGGATATCACTCCATCCGTGTTCAAGGTTGGTCTGGTGCGCAATATCTACACTCTTGAGGCTATTGTCCGTTGCATCTTACGCTATAAGCCGCAGTGGGTGTTGTTCTCGCCGGTTGTCTACTCTAGTTGCGACGAGGTGTTGATGAGCGATGAACTTGTAGATAGAATCCAGAAAACACTTGTGCCGTTGTGCAATGCTTTGGTGGTAAGAGAGAGAGACAGCGATCGATTCAATGCATCCAGAATAATAGTTGCCGACAATAGTCACGGTCGATGCAACGAGTTGTGTTCTACTATTGCCACTCTTCTTTGTCAGGATATGTCGTTGGATGATGCGGAGAAGAAGGCCAGATATATGATGCCGGCAGAGGTAAACGCAGAGATGTCTGGTAGATGCATGAATCTTTACAACAGTTTTGTGAAGATGCAGGAGGAGGAATGCAAAAATAGCCGTGATGTCAATTATTATGCCGCTCAGCTTAATGTCTCCCCACGTTATTTGTCGCAGGTGACTAAGAGAGTAGCGTCGCAATCGCCTAAATCCATTATCGATGCTACGCTGTTAATCAAGATAAAGAATCTGCTAAAGACAGATAAAACCATTCAGGAGATTGCCTATCAGTTGGAATTTTCTTCGCAGGCTCATCTCTCCAACTTTTTCAAGCGATTTACCGGTTCATCGCCGTCGGATTATAGAAAACTTCCGTACATGTAGTTTTTGTACGGAGAATGATGTGTTAATATCTAAAATGTTGTGATGGAGAATCAGATTTCTGGTTCTCCTTTTTTTGCAGATTTGCCTCTGCATATTAACTTTGTGGGCATAATGGTAGACAAATTCACACCGGAACAACGTCACAGATGCATGTCGCACATCAGGGCCAAGGACACGAAGCCTGAGATGATTGTGCGCAAATGGTTGTGGGCGGAAGGCTTCAGGTACAGGCTCTATGTGAAGGGATTGCCTGGCTCTCCGGATATTGTGATGAGGCAATACAAGACTGTGATTTTCATCAACGGTTGTTATTGGCACGGTCATGATGTGACTTTCAGTGAAGACGGAAAAGATATAGTTGCCGATAGCAAGTGTTGTAAGATTCCTAAGTCGAACCGTGATTTTTGGGTGCAGAAAATCACTCGTAATGTGGAGCGTGATTATATCAATTTGATGAGATACAAGAGAGCTGGTTGGCATGTGCTGACTGTCTGGGAGTGTCAACTGCGCGGAAGAGAACGTCAACAGCAGACGTTGATGGCATTGTCGCAAAAAGTCAATTCCATCATTTTAGAATCCTACCGTCGACCTAACGCATATAAATTTGAGCCTGAGGAGCAAATGCCTTTGGTGGCGGAAGAACCTTTTACTTACGAAAAGAAGCAATAAATTTAAAAATACATGAAAAATACATTAATGGCAATTACTGCAGCTTTGTCGCTTGCAGGATGTGGAAATCAGCAAAGTAATAATGCGACAGTTGATGAGACTCCAGCGTCGACTTCAAAATCTCTAGTCATCTATTATTCTCAGACTCACGTTACTGAGCAGGTAGCAAAACTTATCGCTGAATCGACAGGCGCAACTTTGGATTCTATCGTTGCGGTTGAGCCATATTCAGGAACATTCGAGGAGACAGTCGAGCGTTGCAAGAAGGAGATGGAGAGCGGCGTTGCGCCTGCAGTTAAGCCGACAAATGTTGATGTGGCGGCATTCGACACTATCTATCTTGGATTCCCTGTTTGGTGCGGAATCGCAGCACAGCCGGTAGGAGGTTGGTTGAAGACAGTCGACCTATCAGGAAAGACAATCGTTCCTTTCTGTACGTTCGGAAGCGGTGGTTTGGAGACAAGTACTGCTGAGATAAGGAAGGCTGCCCCAAATGCTAAGTTTATAGAGGGGTATGGTGTGCGTACAATCCGTGTCGCAAAGGCCGCAGAGGAAGTCAACGAGTTCCTAATCCGCAGAGGAATCAAGGCAGGTGAGCTTCCGGCAGAGGCCCCATTCGCTGAGAAAAGAGCTTTGAACGACGAAGAGAAGGGTATTTTCGATGCTGCTTGCGGCGACTATCCTTTCCCACTTGGCACACCAGTGTTGGTCAGCAGTAGAGCTGTTGAGAACGGCACAGAATATCGTTTCATCACAGACAGCAAAGATGCAAATGGTAATCCTGCTCAGGCAGAGGTATTTGTGATCGTGAGCAACGAGGATGGTGCCGGACCTGAGTTTACAAAGGTTGTAAGATAATATTTGTAGAGACGGTGTGCACACCGTCTCTACGATAAATTCAAATATAACAATGAAAAGAGTATTGGAGTTTCTTCAGAACCTTGCTGCCAACAACAACAAGATCTGGTTTGATGCCCATAAAGACGAGTATCTTGCGGCAAAACAGGTGTTTGAGGAGTTCACAGAGCAGCTTATTGCCAAGGTTGAGGCTTTTGACCCGACAATCAAAGGATTGACGGTGAAGGATTGCACATATCGTATCTATCGCGACGTGAGATTCAGCAAAGATAAGAGCCCTTATAAGACGCACATGGGCTGCTACATCTGCCGTGGAGGAAAGAAATCCGGATTCAGCGGCTATTACTTCCACGTCGCTACAGAACAGAGCGACGTCTATCCTTGTGGTCACATGATTGCCGTTGGCGACTATTGCATCGATCCAAAGGCGTTGAAGATTCTTCGTGAGGATATTGTCGACGGTGGGGGCGACTTCGAGCAGATACTTAATACTCAGGTAGATCCAGGTTTCCATCTCGATAAGACATTCCAACTTAAGCGTCCGCCTAAGGGTTATGACGACAACACTCCATATATCGACTTGGTGAAGTATAAGGTTTATTGCTTGTGTGCAGAACCGTCGACAGAAGAAATCCTTTCTCCTTCGTTGGTAGACAATGTGGCGGAGAAATTCAAGTCGACAAAACCATTCCTCGACTACATCAATCGTGCGATTGAGTACGTGAAGGAAGGAAATGAGGATTGATGAAATTTATAAGGAGAAGCGGAAGTTTTAGTGGAAGGAACATTTACGGAATACAAATATTGGTAACAGCCATAATATTTTTTAATTCATTCCTTAGGAAAATGTGATAAGAGTTGCAGTTTCTCCTTAGAAGAATGTGATTCTAACCCATGCTCAAATAATTTTTTAATTTGGACAATTGCGTAATAATTAGGATAAAACAGTCAAATGCAGTTAACAAAAGTTAGTTTTTACGCTTAACTATTTGAATTGTCTGAAACTGCATTATTTTCGTCGGCGGAAAACTTAAAACTCAGTTTAAATGAAGTAAGGCGCTAATTATTGCGTCGCTACGAAAAGAAAACTTTATTACTATACTCATGAAAAAACTTATTTACTCAATTCTGAGTTCGGCACTTTTTGTGTCGGCAGCACATGCGGATATGCAATATGTGAATGTTGGTGGTCAGAACCGTCAGTTCTATGTACATGCTCCAAGCGGACTTTCGGAGAATCGTCCGATGGTGATTTCTTGTCACGGTATGGATCAGGACATTCCTTACCAGCGTAACCAAGCTAAGTGGGAACAGATCGCCGACACTGCCAATTTCCTTGTCGTTTATCCTGGTGGTGGAACAGGTTTCTCTACTTGGGATATCAGCGGTGATAAGGATGCTAATTTTATCCTTGCTATCATTGACGAGATGTACAAGAAGTACAATATCGATAAATCCCGTGTTTACATGTCGGGATTCTCGATGGGAGGAATGCTTACTTACCATTTGATGAGTAAATTGTCCGATAAATTGGCAGCATTCGCCCCTGTTTCAGGGCATTTGATGGGTGGCGGCTCTTTCAACAGTACTCGTCCACTTCCCCTTATCCACGTACATGGAACTAGCGACAGCGTCGTTCCATACGATGGCTCGTCCGATTATGTGACTGGTTGGGCAAAGAAGAACGGTTGTAACATGACTCCTGTCACAACTCAATATACAAATGGTTTTCCTAACGCCAAGAAGGAGGTCTGGACTGGCGGTGAATGTGAGACGGAGGTTGTCCGCATTTCATTCAGTGGCCGTGATCATGAGCACAACAACAGTGGTGCGCTTCACACAAGCCAGGAGATCTGGAATTTCGTAAAAAACTACTCTCTTGAGTGTGGAAAGGTTGGCTCTAGCGGCATCAGTTTCTCTTCTCCATCAGCAAGCGGAAAGTATTCTGATGGTGATATCCTTCCTGTCAGTGTGAAGGTTGGAGGAAAGGTTGAGGCTAAGAAGATTGTTGTCAGTGTCGACGGTGAAGAGTTGGCTACACTTAACGGAGAACCTTGGTCGACAGAGTGGACAGCCGTTTCGGGCGACCATAAGTTTAAGGCTGTCGCTACTATGGCTGATGGTTCAGAGATGGAAGTTGAAGCAAAGATCAATGTGAATGTTCCTCAGACTCCATACGGAGGAAAAGCAGTTGTTTTGCCTGAGACTATTGAGGCTGAAAACTATGACGAGGGTGGAAATGGATTCGCATACTTTGATTCAGACGACAAGAACGAAGGCAAAGAGTATAGAAATGATGGTGTAGATGTTGTCGACAATAAGAACGGCGGCTACGCAGTCGGATATACAAACTCAGGAGAGTGGCTTGAGTATACGGTTGAAGTGTTGAAGGATGCAGAGTTTGGAATTGAGGGTTCAGCATCTAACGGAAGCAGCAATTTTGAATTTGATGTGTTGTGCGACGGAAAGAAGTTGACAACATTGTCAGGTTCTAAGACTGCCGACTGGGATACTTATACAGCCGTAGCATCAAAATCTAAAGTTTCATTGACAAAAGGTAAGCACGTAATCAAGGTGCTGTTCAATACAGATTATACAAATCTTGATTTCTTGACATTCACAGGAGAGAAGGTTGATCCTACAAGCGTAGAGAACATCTTTGATGCGAAGTCAGTCGAGATTTATCCTAACCCGGCTCGCAACGAGTTCATGGTTCAGTCGCCGTCGCCAATTAGAAGCGTCAAGGTGATGACTATGAGTGGAGTAGTGGTGGCTGTATCAGAAGCGTCGACAGTGAATGTGTCCTACATGTCGACAGGAAGCTATCTTGTTGAAATTACAACAGACGAAGCTATTGTAGTTAAGAAAGTGATGGTAATTAGATAAGTTTAGTTTGATTTACTAATTTTAGCTTGCCCTATTAGTCCGGGGCAAGCTTTTTTATTTTTGCACATCATCTCCAAATTAAATCCCTTATATTTGTACTCAATAATTTGAGTGGATATGAATTACGAAGATAGAATAAACAGAGCTGTAGAACTATTCAACAGTGGATTCAACTGTTCTCAATCGGTTGTTGCTGCCTTTGCCGACATGTACGGATTCACGGAGGAACAGGCTTTGAGGATGTCGGCATCGTTCGGCGGAGGAATAGGACGTATGAGAGAGACGTGTGGAGCTGCATGTGGAATGTTCATACTTGCCGGACTGGAATGTGGACAAACAGATCCTAAGGACGCTGCTGCAAAGTCGTTCAACTACAAAGTGGTGCAGGAGATGGCAGCAAAGTTCAAAGAGCAGAACGGATCATTGAAATGTGCCGATTTATTGGGTCAGTTGAAGGAAAAGAAGATGACTCACGTGGCAGAAGCCCGTACTGCAGAATACTATGCAAAGCGTCCGTGCCCGAGAATGGTGGAGTGTGCGGCTAGAATTTGGGCAGAGAAGTTGAATGAGTTGAGAGGGTAAATGAAAAATGGCGAACACGTTTGTGCTCGCCATTCTTATATTTTGATCAGAGTCGTTATCTGACAATGAATTTCTTACCTCCCTTAATGTATATTCCCCTTTGAGGGTTGATGACTTTGACACCTAACAGATTAAAGATAGTCTCGTCGTCAGGCTCATTTGCATAGATGTTTATTACAGCGTCGTCCTCCTCATATACGTCGGCATCAGTCACATTGAAGAATGTATCCATTGCAATATGACGATTTGCATACCAATCAATTATGTATTCGATTTCTTTGGCAAGATCCGTCACGTAGCATGGTTTGTTCTTTTGTGTATCCCAGTAGCTGCAGTAACGTTCCCATGCACCAGAGTTGATGAACAAGTCGCGATAGTTATACAGTTTGCTTTTTAGTGAGTCTACCGACAACGCACCCTTTCTACCTTTAATCCAAGCTTTGCGAAGAGCTGTCTTGTATTCAGGCATATTGTTGCAAATGTCGAACGGGATAGGCTTTGTGGATGCTTTTTGAATGTCAGCTGGAGTCCAGTTGAAATAATTGCCGTCGTAGTACTTGCCGTCGTAAGCTCCTCCGAGTGAAGAGTCCATATCCCATGGAGTGTAAACAAAACGTTTTTTGTCGCCATCTGCAGCAACGTTGCGGGCAGATATAATTGAGTTTTTGTTGCCCCAGTTGTCGCCGATGCTAAGTGCTGTTATGAATATTTGATATTCGGCAAGTTGGTTAAGGTAGAAATGTTCAGATATCCATTTAGTATCTTTTCTGTAGACATAGGCATCTTCAAGTGCCTTCCATGCCTTCAGACCTGCATATTCTTCTGGTTCTGCAAGCTCCCATGCGTCGTGGTAGTTGATGACATGAGCGACGCTGTCTTCGGAAAAACAGACAGAATTCTGGTTGGCGATGTCGTTAGTTCCATGTTTGTATATTACACCATGAATAGTGACTATGCCGTCTTCGTTGACCTCAGATTTCTTTAGATTAAGCAATTTGCGGTTGATTCGGTCTGTCATACAATAGATTCCCGTGTATTTGTTGTTGATGTATACTTCTACAAATCTCCCTTCTGTACCGTTTCTCGAATCATACTTTGTCTCGTATGGCAATTTTGAGAAATCATTCCATAGGTCGAAACATACGCGGTTGCGCATACCGATTCTGTCGATAGCCATGGCGTCGAGAATCCAAGACGATATTGAACGCATTCCTAGCAGTGCAGAATCTTTTTCTACATTGTTCTCATCCCTGAGCTTCATGTTGAATGAAGGCTTCATAGTGTATTTTTGTGCTGTCGCTCCACGAGTCTTAAACTTGGCGTTCATCTCCACTACGGAATTGTTGGTGTCTGTAAGTTTCATCTTGCCTAATACATATTCTTTAGGAATGATGACGCTATGTCCTGAATTCTCAAATGACACTTCCAGAACCGGAAGGGCAGCTGTTTTTTTTGTTGAATCGTCAGCCATGGCATTTGATGCAAACAACAGTGGGAGAAAAAGTAAGATTCTTTTTAGAATATTCATGATGTTTTGTATGTATCGGACTAAATGTATTAGGTAGATAAAGGATCCTTACGTCAATTTTTTATGCAAAAGGATCCTTATGATTGCATAAACAATGACATGCAAACGCATGTCGTTCTGCAAAATTATATGTTTAGAGGTTCTTTTCAAAATAAAAAAAGAAATATATGTTTGTCCTAATGTAAAAGAGGATGTGCCAGTCCTGGTACATCCCCTCAATTGATGATATTATAGCGAAAACTTTATAAATTCTCAATCCTCAAGAAGTGCAGTAGAAAGGTATCTCTCTCCTGTATCTGGAAGAAGAGCGACGATTGTTTTGCCTTTGTTCTCAGGACGCTTTGCCAACTCTATTGCTGCGAACAAAGATGCTCCTGATGAAATTCCTGCGAAGAAACCGTTGCGTCCTAGTCGACGTGACGTAGCGATTGCATCTTCACTGCTGACTGGTAGGATCTCGTCGATAAACTCTCTGTTGAAGTTCTTTGGCTCGAAACCTGCACCGATTCCCTGAATCTTGTGAGGACCAGGAGCGTTACCTGAAAGCACGGCACTTGTTGTTGGCTCAATTGCCACAGACTTGACAGAAGCCTTGTGCGACTTCAATCTTTTTGCTACACCGCTGACAGTACCACCTGTACCTACACCTGCCACGAAAATATCGACATCTCCGTCAGTGTCTTTCCAGATTTCCTCTGCTGTAGTTGCCTCGTGGATGGCTGGGTTTGCCGCGTTCTCGAACTGTAGTGGCAAGAATGAACCGGGAGTTGCGGCCACGATTTCCTTTGCCTTTGCAATTGCACCCTTCATGCCTTCGCTACCTGGAGTCAAAACCAACTCAGCTCCGTATGCTGCGATTAGTTTTCTGCGCTCTACACTCATTGTCTCTGGCATCACGATGATCACCTTGTAGCCTTTAGCTGCACCTACCCATGCAAGACCGATACCTGTGTTTCCACTTGTAGGCTCGACGATGATGCCTCCTGGCTTTAGAATGCCGTCTTTTTCAGCCTGCTCGATCATGGCTAGTGCGATACGATCCTTAACGCTACCGCCAGGGTTGAATGCCTCAAGCTTGACCAAAAGCTTTGCCTGTAGATTCTCTTCTTTCTCTATGTTGTTCAATCTAACGATTGGAGTGTGACCGATAAGTTCGGTAAAACTGTTATATATCTGTGCCATAATTGTAATAGTTTTGTATAGACGGGATTACCCACGTCTTTGTTTTTTTCCTTCTTGTTTTAATTCCTTTAGTTAGCTGAGATATTTCTCAAACTTGATGTTTACTCTTGTGTAGTGAGGAGTGAAATCCTTCACCTCGTTGAATCCATACTTGTTGTAAAGACCCATTGCCGCTTTCAACTTCGTATTGGACTCAATTATAAGCTTTGTCGCTCCCGCGTCGGCGGCATAATCAAAGATCTTATTGAAAAGGAGATTTGAAATACCTTTGCCCTGGGAAGATGGAGCGACTGCAAGCTTTGAAATTTCAAACTCGTCTTCGCTATGTCTGATAAGTGCCACGCAACCAAGCACCATGCCATTTTCAGTCGCGAAGAACAATTCACCGCCTTTGTCAATGATCTCTTTCTTTGGATTCGATAGTATTTCTGTCTCAAAAGGTTCGATTGCGTTGTTTCCGAAAAATCGCACAATCCAATCTCTGTTGAGAGCATCGAAATCCTTAGTGTATTCTGGTTTCCATGTCTCTATCTGTGCCATAACTAATTACGAATTACGAAATTATGAATTATGCATTAAATATTGTCAAATGCCTGCTTCAAATCGTCAAGAATATCGTCGATGTGCTCTGTACCGATACTCAATCTGATTGTCGACGGTGTGATGTGCTGCTGTGCTGCTTCCTCTGGTGACAACTGTGAGTGAGTTGTCGAGTATGGATGGATGACAAGGCTCTTCACGTCGGCTACATTGGCAAGTAGAGAGAAAATCTTTAGTGAGTCGATAAACTTCCATGCCTCGTCCTGACCGCCCTTGATCTCGAATGTGAAGATTGATGCTCCTCCGTTAGGGAAATATTTCTTGTAAAGGGCATTGTCTCTGTGGCTTGATAGAGATGGATGGTTTACCTTTGAAACCTTTGGATTCTTGCTTAGGAAGTCAACAACCTTCAATGCGTTCTCCACGTGGCGCTCGACTCTCAAAGAAAGAGTCTCAAGACCCTGAAGAAGGATGAATGCACTGATTGGAGAAAGTGTTGCGCCTGTATCACGAAGAATCACCGCACGAATACGAGTGACGAATGCTGCAGCTCCTGCAACGTCAGCGAATACTGCACCGTGGTATGATGGATCTGGTTTGGCAAGACTAGGGAACTTATCTGCGTTAGCCTTCCAATCAAACTTTCCTCCGTCAACGATAACACCACCTAGAGTAGTTCCGTGTCCGCCGATAAACTTAGTAGCTGAGTGAACGACGATGTCTGCACCGTGCTCAAGTGGACGGATTAGGTAAGGAGTGCCGAATGTGTTGTCGACGATAAGTGGAATGCTGTGCTTGTGTGCGATTGCCGCAACCTTCTCGATGTCAAGCACGTCGCTGTTCGGATTACCAAGTGTCTCAGCGTAGATGGCCTTTGTGTTAGGCTTGATCGCCTTCTCGATTGCGTCGAAATCAGAGAAATCAACGATGGAGTAGTCGATGCCCTGAGTAGAAAGTGTATGTGTGATTAGGTTATAAGAACCACCGTAAATATTGTCTGCAGCAACGATATGGTCACCGTTCTGAAGAATGTTCTGCAAAGTGTAAGTGACTGCAGCTGCACCAGATGCAACAGCAAGTCCGGCTACGCCACCCTCAAGTGCTGCAACTCTCTCCTCAAATACACCTTGAGTTGAGTTTGTCAAACGTCCGTAGATGTTACCTGCATCACGAAGGCCGAAACGGTCTGCTGCATGCTGTGAGTTGTGGAACACGTACGATGCAGTCTGGTAAATAGGTACTGCACGTGAATCTGTTACTGGATCTGGAGTCTCCTGTCCTACGTGAAGCTGTAGTGTCTCGAAATGAAGTTTTTTCTGTGCCATAATATCTTTCTTTTTAATTGTTATCAATTGTTTTCGTTTCTTGTCTTTTGACATTGCAAAGGTATGGCGACTTTGATAATCTGCTATGAAGATTTAAAAAGAAAGAAATTAAAGACATGAAATAATAAAAATAGTAGAATATTCTTCTTTTGACGACGCATTTTTATGCAGTTGGGAGAATGGGGATTTTGAATTAATTCATTCTACTTCTCACCAATCACACTTATCCCAAATGTAATCATAGCCAATATATATGGGTAGACGAGATGGCTGATAATCTCAGTAGGAGCGATATGGGCAAGTCCCGACGCAATTAGTAGTTGGGCTCCATACGGAATAATCGACTGTGCGATGCAGCTCCACGTGTCGAGCAGACTTGCCACGCGTCGAGGCGGGATATTGAATCGTTCGGAAATCTCCTTGGCAAGTGAGCTCACCGTGAGGATGGCGATAGTGTTGTTGGCAGTACAGAAATCAGCCGCCATTACAAGTGCTCCGATGCTCAACTCTGCCCCACGTCGTTTCTTAACACTTCGTTTGATGGCATCCATCACCACGTCGATACCACCATTTATTCTAATCAACTCCATCAGTCCTCCGGCAAGCAACGTGACGATGATAAGTTCACTCATGCCTTTCACTCCACCGTCGACAGACTGCATAATGGACGTGAAAGCAGTGCCGTCAAGACAAATTGCAAGAAGCGTGCATAGAGCGATACCGATTGCAAGCACAATGATGACGTTGATACCGCAAACAGCCAAAACCAACACCACCAAATAAGGAAGCACGCGTATGAAATCGGGGAATTGAACCGTGTGGCTTGCCTCCGAACCGAATCCCATCACCACGTAGATTATCATCGAGACGAGTGCGGCAGGAAGGGCAATCTTGATATTCGCTTTGAATTTCTCGTGCATGGCGATTCCCTGAGTACGAGTGGCGACTATGGTCGTGTCGCTGATGAAAGAAAGATTATCTCCGAAGAAAGCACCACCCACGATGCAGGCAGTGTAGAGAGCCACACTATTGCCAGTCTGGTCGGCAAGTCCTGCAGCCAATGGCACCAATGCGGCAATAGATCCTACAGAAGTGCCGATACTCATCGACACCAAACATGTGGCAAGAAATAATCCAGGAAGAAGGAGCGACGTCGGCAAAGCATAAAGGCATAGGTTGACAGTGGCGTCGATAGCTCCGATGCTCTTGGCAAGTGAGGCAAAACCACCAGCCAGAATGAAGATCAGCACCATATACATGATGTTTTCGTTTCCGGCACCACGTGCGAAAGCCATCACACGATTATTGAAAGTGTCGTTGCGGAAGATCAGCAACGCATAAAGGCTCGTCACCACGAAAGCCACTATAATCGGAATAGCGTAGAAGTCGCCAAGAACGATACTGCCTCCGACGTAACATATAAAGAATAAAAGAAGTGGAGAGAGAGACAAAGCCCCCCGACCCGATTTACTACTGACTATCATTTTCTATTCTTGAATACATCCCTATGGCCACCTGTACGTGCCAAAATCAATTTGAGGACTTGTTTCTCTTTTTTGTATATCATCACCCAGTCGCCTGCTCCATCCACATGAAATTCACGATAACCCTTCCACTCCCCAATGAGAGGATGATCTTTGCATTCAGCAGGCAAATTGACATCATTCGCTAAATCGATCACATACTTTGTGAGCTGGGTGATATCCACACCTCTTGACTTTAATTTCTTGATATCTTTCTCAAATTGCCTTGTAACGCTGATTTCATACTTCATAGTTCATTCATGAATTTAGTGAAATCTTCCTCCGACTTGAAAGTATGGGCGAAATTACCTTCCTCTGCATCCTTTCGTGCTTGACGGTTTTCATCATTCAAATCCAAGGATATGTTCATTCGGTTGTTTCTAACACAATCCTTCATGAATAAATTGAATGCTGTAGAAACAGACATTCCTAGCTCTGCCACAAATTTAGCAAAATCTTGCTTTAGAGTCTCATCTGTCTTTATTGTAATCTGTGTATTCATACTCGTATTGTTTATATATTGCAAATATACATAAAAAGTATTACTTTGTAATTACTTTATACATTTTGTAGGTATACAAAATGTTTTTTATATTAGATGCTTATTATTGCGAATGCACATGGCATTCTACCTTCAACGATGCGAAACTCCTTCACGTCGACATTATGCTTGATGAAAAACTCCTTATATGATTCCAGACTGAATTGGCGTTTGAAATCCACACCAAGCATAGAAAGCAGTTTGGCTGCCACCATCGAATTCTTACTCTCCTTATTCACATAAGTTGGGATAATCAACTTTCCACCTGGCTTACACACCCTCTTCATCTCAGACAATGCCTTGCCAGGATCGTCGACAAGATGGATAACATTAGCCGCCACCACGACGTCGAAACGGTCATCCTCAAAAGGAATATCCAAGATACTTGCCTTTTGAATCTTTGTATTGGAATATCCGCCAACCTTCTTCTGAGTCTGCTTTAGCATACCGTCGGAATAGTCAGTAGCGATAAGTTCCTTACACTTCTGAGCCATAGGCAGAGTCAGCAGGCCAGTGCCGCAAGCACATTCAAGCACCACGTCGTCCTTTCCAACGTGATTCTTAATCTCTTCTGCAATACCCTTGAAACACTTGCCATTGTAGGCAGTTTCAAATAAGTCGTATAACGGTGAAAGTATATCCCAAATCATAGTTTTATCCTTTTATTTACGATTCTTTTTTGATTACAATGCAAAGGTAGAGAAAGGGATATGCAACTTGGTTGCGAAAGGGGAAAAAATGAGTTGCGGAGGAGGTATCGAAGTTAATTTCCGCTACGAAAACTTATTTTCAGGTATTCATAGCGAAATATCATATATCATAATCCGCTATGAAGATATATTTTTAGGTGTTCGTAGCGGAATATAAAAAAAATGTGCATATTTGCATAACGATTTTTATAGAACTGCTTATGTGCGAGATAGTTGGAAGAAAACAGGAAATAGAAGAACTAAAAAAACTATACAACAGCAAGCAATCTGAGTTTGTAGCTGTCTATGGGAGAAGACGAGTGGGAAAGACATTTTTGGTTAAGGAGGTCTTTAGAGACGTCATGACTTTCTCGCACACAGGACTGTCGCCAATTGAAAAAAGCAAGTCTAATAAGACCAAGGATCAACTACAGAATTTCTATTATTCGTTGATACGGTATGGGCTTGAGGGACAATCATGTCCTAAAAATTGGCTTGAGGCATTTTTCATGCTTGAGCAATTGCTTGACCGTCTTGACAATGGCACACGACAAGTAGTTTTTATTGATGAATTGCCATGGATGGATACTGCACGATCTGGATTTGTGACTGCTTTGGAAGCATTTTGGAATGGTTGGGGAGCATCACGTAGAAATCTTTTGTTTGTGGTGTGTGGATCTGCAACGTCGTGGATTGTCGACAACCTCATAAACAACAAGGGAGGTCTTTACAACAGATTGACTTCCCAAATAAAACTTTCTCCATTCACTTTACGAGAGTGCAGGGAGTTTTACAATGCCAACTCCATAAAAATGTCAGATTACGATGTCATTCAAGCATATATGACACTTGGTGGCATTCCGTATTATATGAACTATTTCAATCGTTCACTGTCGTTAGCACAAAATATTGACAAATTGTTTTTTTGCAAAAATCCAAAGTTAACAGATGAGTTCGACAGACTTTTTGGTTCGCTATTCATCAACGACACAGTTTGCAAAAAAATCATTAAATGCTTATTTACAAGGCATTATGGATACATGCGCGACGAGATTGCTAAGAAAGTCGGAATATCCAACAATGGTGATTTAAGCAATTTGTTAAAGGCATTGATTGCGAGTGATTTTGTGGAGAAATATGTTCCGTTTGGATACTCTGAGAGGAATGTTCACTACAAACTTTCCGATCCATTTTGTTGGTTTTGGATTACGTTTGTGGAAGGATATCAAGGGAAAGATGAAGATTATTGGGCACATAAAATCAACAAGACAGAATACAACTCATGGAAAGGGATTGCATTTGAAGAGATCTGTTTCAATCATGCGAAACAGATAAAATCAGCACTGGGGATTGGCAGTGTATCGTCGAAACAATCGGCATACATAGTGTCAGCATCAGAAAATAATCCTGGAATGCAGATAGATATGGTGATAGAGAGATCTGATAATGTGGTCAATATCTGCGAGATGAAATTCTACAAGGACCAATTCACGGTAGACAAATCGTATGATGAAACATTAAGAAGGAGAACACAGCAAATTGAGGAGAAATTTCCTAAACTAAATGTCCACACAACGCTTATAACCACATTTGGACTCAGACAAAATGAGTATTCAAATAATTTCCAATCAGTTGTAACGATTGAAGATTTGATGAAATGACTTTTGTGATTATATAGTGATGGTGATGGCACATGCGAAAATTGAGTAAATCGATATTCTAAAGAGGTGGTTTTTATCGTATATTCCGCTACGAAAGCATATTTTTTAGTGTTCATAGCGGAATAAAGTATATCATAATCCGCTATGAAGGTATATTTTTTATAGGTTACGGAGGAAATATTTTAAGATAGGTCCTCCGTAAGTGGTCTAAAGAAATGAGTTACGGAGATGGTATTTTGGAATTTAGAGACATTATTGTTTAGGTATATATCTTCACATAATTCCGCTACGAAAGTAAATTTTAAGGTGTTCGTAGCGAATTAAAAGAAGCGTGTTTGTTTGGACAACTTGTATATAATTGCCTTATTTTGAATCTATAAGTGATGGATATAATCCATACAATTCAGAGAATGACATCACATATATGTAATGGCGATGTACCTTAAATACAATGTAAATATCATCACCATAAATGTATCTAACCGTAATAGTCCTTGTTTTCCAGTTAATCCTCGAATAAAACTCATGTGGTCTTGCCACTAAACAAAGACATACATCATTCCATTGCTTAATCGACATTGGTACTGCCACCCATGCGGTTGCCCCATTTATAAAACCATATCTGTAACCAACTGCTTTATAGAATCCATTATCGACAAGGACTTTCCCAACCATATCCACTTTGTTCCACATAATGATAAAATTTTATTGATTTTATGGTTAAGGTTTTGTGGGGCGATTTTCAAAAAGCCGTTTCAGAGATTAAATCAAATCTCTAAAACGGCTTTAAATATCTCAAAAAGTGACAAATACATTTATAATAGAATGCTGTCCACTTTTCATTTATAGACTATTAAAATAATCTATAATCTCGGGGAATTCCCTCTTTATTTCGTTGTGCCACAACATCTTAAGATTATCGTTCACCAACATTCTGGAAGGATGAGGTATGGCCATCAGTGGATATTGCTGGTTATATGACGAAACACGAAAATGATTTCTTTTTACATTTTCACTTTCTTTCCATTGACATTCTTCAAAACAAACATTAAGGTCATTGACAGCTTTTTTCATAAACTGGTCTTTCAAACTTTCATTACCTAAAAACAATACAAAGTTTGGTTTCAAAATATCCAATACCTTAAACAACGCTTTCAATCCTTCTTTTCTTTGTTCTTGGGATGGTCTTTGATTGATGTCAGTCATTGCTTCCTGTACAACTTCTGTGAAAGCGACTCCATTCCAAAACTTACTTTTGAATTGTTCGTCGTTCAAAAATGAATTTTCTTGACAAAGAACGTTCATAGTGTTTTTAGGAAATGATTTAAGATTTTCCATTGGACAATTGGCCCACCAACTTACATTTCTATCTCTCACATAATCGGGATTAGAATTGATTGCATCATACGATTCCATTGGATCTTCGCTTGTTGCATACACACTTTCTCCAACCAACAGAATCTTACAGGACGCACTTTCATAATTGTCTCCAATCCATGGAATCCATCTAAGTTCTGAAATTTCAGAAAACTTAGCATCAAAACTTTTATTCATGCTTTTGATTTTAGATTAATAAATTTTACCGTTAAGGCTTATGGAGGTTTTTACCCCAAAAGTCTATAAGAAATACAAAATTGTGCTCAATTCTGCACGTAATGTATCTTACCTTTCATATCTACAAAAATATGTATTTTGACTGATTATCAATAAATTTCACATTGCCATTATTTCCTCAATTTATAGCTAAAAATTCTACATAATGTAGAAAATTTGGAGACAACAAGGGAGTTGCAAAGGATAGGAGATTACTGAACAGCCTTATTTTTTGTACAGTTCAAAGAAATTATAGCCAAGCAGATCTGATATTTTCTGAAGAACATCCGTATCTATGCTCTTTTTATTGTAGATTTTGTAAATATTTGTTCTGTCACAGCAAAGTTGGCGAGCAAGCCAGGATGCACTCCTGCCTTGTTCTTTCATTTTATCTTGTATATGTTTTCCTATAAAAATGTCCATAAAAAAGGCATCGACCGTTTCATTTGTTTGTCACTGCAAATGGGTACCGCCAAGAACCTTAGACCTGCGACAAACACGAAACAGTCCACGCCCTAGACGTGAACTTTCGTTGCTCATTCTTCAGGTCTAACAAAAATTGGCGGTTTTTATTTGCTGAGAATAAGAGCAAAAGCTCTATACTTGAAATTATGTAGTATTCCGAATTGTTGTTTTATCTCATTCTACTATGTTTTAGTTTCAAACACAAATGTAGTGAAAATTCACAAACACGTCGCCATATACATAGGAATATATGTAATTCCATCTTCAACCTTGAAATCCCCAGGGTACACAACGTACGCAGTCCCCAGATAATTCTTATACTTTGCAATACATTTTTTGAGTGATGTTGTGGAGAATCGAGTGGATGATTTGACTTCTATCGGGGAGATATTATGACGATTTGAGACATCTGGTTTTAATATTAGAAAATCAAGCTCCATACGATCCTCCTTTACATCAGAATTACGAGAATAGAAATACAATTTATGTCCGTTTGCTTTTAATATTTGAGCCACAATGTTTTCAACCAACATTCCACTATTAGTCTCCAATTTGTCCATCAACAATTTGATATATAAGTTGTTGTTTGCCATTTCATTCTCGTCGAAAGCCATCGACACAAGAAGACCTGTATCATGCATATAGCACTTCAATGTATTTGAATCCATTCTTAATCTAAGTCCGACGTTAGGCTCTGTTGCCCCAAAGCAAAGATTTACAATTCTTGACTCGTTCAACCAGAAAAACGAACTCTCATACTCTCTAAAACGAGCTTTGTCTGAGATGTCTGACAATTTGAATTTTCGTTCATGTTTTTGTAATTGGGCTGGAATTTCATCAAAAATGCTTGTCACTTTGGTTTCAAATCCTGTAGCATACTTTGATATATCGTTACGATAAAGCCTTATAATATTTCGTTTGATAAAATCTACTGACACGAAATCCTTTTTGTCGACATATTCCTGAACAGCTTGAGGCATTCCTCCTACCAACATGTATTGACGGAAATAATCCATTGCTCGTTGATGAAGTGGACCAAGAGACATGCCTTTCGCAAAGCAATTCCTTATAAAATCCATCATTTGATTCTCTCCAATGGCCCACAGAAACTCCTCGAAATCCATGGGATGCATATCTATATGATATTCTTCAGAAGGAATCACTATGTCTTTTACATTTTTATTGATGCTGACCAACGATCCTGTTTCGATAAAATCATATCGTCCATCTTGAACCAAGTATTTTATCGCAGCTCTTGCTTTAGGATATAGTTGGACCTCGTCGAAAATAATAACAGACTCGCGCACATATAAAGTTTTTCTATAAAACAGACTCAAATACGAAAAAAACGTGTCCAAATCAGTAAGGTATCTTTCAAAGATGTCTATAACACTTTTGTCTGCGTAGTTAAAGTCAATAAGTATGTATGATTTGTACTCTTTTTTAGCAAACTCTTCTACTATATAACTTTTGCCTACACGTCTGGCTCCATCAACCATAACTGCAGATTTGCCATTTTGGGTTGATTTCCAATGCTTTAATTTGCTATATAACTTTCTTTCCATATTAATTATCACGAAAATGAGAGTACAAATATATATTATTATCACGAAATTGAGAGTATAAAACAACCGAATCATCACGAAAACGAGAGTATAAAACTATCAAATCATCACGAAAATGAGAGTAAACGACGTCGAATTTGCCATAAAAGCAAAGCTCATAATTATTTCCGGGTGCGATTTTTGCAGATTTTGATAGTTTTCCGGGTGCGATTTTTGCAGATTTTAGTAATTTTGTGGGTGCGATTTTTGCAGATTTCACCAACAAAGCATATAAAATCAGATAGTTATGATATATATAGAAAGGAATATAGATAAGTATTTGGAGACGTGGGCAAAATCCACCCCTCACAAACCGTTGTTGGTACGTGGAGCAAGGCAAGTTGGTAAGACCACTGCAGTGCGACATCTTGCTGGTATTTTCAAAAACTATGTGGAGATTGACCTAAATGAGAGACGTGACCTACACTCGGTTTTTGCTCCTCAGTTTTCGCCTCAACAAATTTGTGATTCTCTAAGTGTGATACTTGGTTGTGAAATAATTCCCGGAGAGACTCTTTTAATGTTTGACGAAATTCAAGCTTGTCCAGAAGCCATCAACAAACTTAGATATTTCTATGAACGATATCCACAATTACATGTCATAGCCACGGGTTCTCTTTTAGAGTTTGCATTGGAGGAATTGCCTTCATTTGGAGTTGGACGAATAGATTCTATATTTATGTATCCGTTTTCGTTTGCAGAGTTCCTTAACGCAACTGGTAACACTTCATTGTTGAATGTCATAAAATTAGGATCTCCCCTTCAACCTTTACATGATGCAGTTCATGCGAAGGCTGTGTCCTTGCTTAAAGTATTCATGGCGATAGGAGGAATGCCAGAGGTTGTCTCTGAATACATTAAAACACAAAGTATCTCACAGTGTCAGTTTTTACTTGATTCTTTGGTCAACTCATTTCGTTCTGATTTCAAAAAATACAGAAAAAAAGTCGATCCAATTCTCATTAACGACGCATGGATGTCAATAGCCGAACAAGGTGTAGGAAAATTTGTCTATTCTCGTGTAAACGGAGATCTAAGGACCGACGTCATCAAACAAGCAGTTCAAACATTGATGATGGCAGGATTAGCTAATAGTGTCGTGCATACTTCTGCCAATGGAATACCTCTTGGTGCAGAAGTCGACCGAAAATACTGCAGAATAGTCATGTTAGACACCGGAATTGTACAACGTCTTTTAAATCTTGACCTTACTCCATACCTAATGGATTCTGATACAAACACAATCAATAAGGGTGCTATGGCAGAGGTATATGTGGCTGAAGAATTAATAAAATCAATGTCTCCATACACTCAAACTGAGTTGCATTGTTGGCATAGAGAAGACAAGCAAGGAAATTCAGAAATCGACTTTGTTGTAGAGAAAAAGGGACAAATTGTTCCAATAGAAGTAAAATCAGGTACAAAAGGTTCAATGCAAAGTATGCGTTATTTTATGGACCTGAAAAAAATTCCCAAAGGAATCAGGACATCGCTTGAAAATTTTGGTTCACTAGGAGACATCGATATCATTCCATTATATGCCATAGGAGAATGGATTAACAAAAATGGAGACTGATATTCTATATCTTGTTAGCATCTTTGCAGTGATTTTTTCCAGTGTTGATTTAATATAAAATTAAAAAAATCCCCTATTTGAAAACACCATTCTAAAAAAGTCGTTATTTTTGTAGAAAGTAATGAAATTCATAAATTAGAAAAATTATGGCTGATATACTTGATTGGTCAAATTTGGGATTTGGCTATAGAAAGACAGATTATAATGTTCGTTGCTATTGGAGAGATGGCAAATGGGGCGAGATCGAGGTTAGCTCAGAGGAGACATTGAACATCCACATGGCTGCTACTTGCCTACACTACGGACAGGAGGCATTCGAAGGTTTGAAGGCTTACAGATGTAAAGACGGTAAGATCCGCGTCTTCCGCCCACAGGCAAACGCAGAGCGTCTTCAACACACTTGCCAGGGTATTTTGATGCCTGAGCTTCCTACTGAGAAGTTTATCGAGATGGTGAAGAAGGTTGTTAAGCTTAACGAGCGTTTCATTCCACCTTACGAGAGCGGTGCTTCATTGTATATCCGTCCTTTGTTTATCGGTATCGGCGCACAGGTAGGTGTTCGCCCTTCTACTGAATACCTATGTATGATGTTCGTGACTCCAGTAGGTCCATACTTCAAGGGTGGTTTCGCTACAACTCCATACGTTGTTACTCGTAAATACGACCGTTCAGCTCCTCTTGGAACAGGTATCTACAAGGTAGGTGGTAACTACGCTGCCAGCCTTTTGGCTAACAAGAGCGCTCACGATCTTGGTTACTCTTGTGAGTTCTACCTTGACGCTAAAGAGAAGAAGGATATCGATGAGGCTGGTGCAGCTAACTTCTTCGGTATCAAGAACAATACATATATCACACCAAAGTCGACTTCAATCCTTCCTTCAATCACAAACAACAGTTTGATGCAGATCGCTCGTGACCTTGGTTTGAAGGTTGAGCAGAGAGCAATTCCTATCGAGGAGCTTGAGACAATGGAGGAGGCTGGTGCATGTGGTACAGCTGCAGTTATCAGCCCTATCTCACGTATCGATGATCCAGACGCTGGCAAGAGCTACGTCATCGCTAAGAACGGCAAGCCAGGTCCTATCAGCGAGCAGCTTTACAAGACTATCCGCGGTATCCAGTACGGAGAGCTTGAGGACAAGCACGGTTGGGTTATGATCGTAGAGTAATTCTGTTATCATATAAAAAATGTAAGGGATGCATCTTAGATGTGTCCCTTTTTGTTTTCCGAAAAAATATTCAAAATTATTTGCATCTATTTTGTAATAGATATAAATTTGTAATCATAACAAATTATAAGCGAAATGAGGGCAGAAGATTGCATATCTAAATTTGGCATCAAGCCATCCGTTCAAAGGGTGGCAGTAATGAAGTACCTGCTTACACACAAGACTCATCCGACTGTGGAAGAGATCTACAATGCTCTCCACCGCGATATTTCCACACTGTCCAAAACGACGGTATACAATACGCTTAAGCTGTTTGTTGAGCATGGTGCGGCAGCTCAAGTCAACGTTGAAGATAAATGTGTTCATTTCGACGGTGACATCTCCGCTCACGCTCATTTCATGTGTCAGCATTGCGGAATGATCTACGATATTTTCCCTTCTAAGATGCCTATCATCAACGAACTGTCATCGTTGGAATTTGGTTCGCACAACATCCAGAATGTGCAATTGAACCTTACTGGCATTTGTGAGAAGTGTATGAAAAAACAGAAAGTCAAAGAACCCAAATAAATAGTACAGTTATGATGAATGTTTCTGAAAAAATCAGATATGTTGGCGTCGACGACTTGGATATTGATTTGTTTGAGAGCCAATATGTAGTGCCAGAGGGCATTTCGTACAATTCTTACGTCATTCTTGATGAGAAGACGGCTGTCATGGACACTGTCGACGCGAGAAAGACAGATGAGTGGATCAACAATGTAAAGACAGTGTTGGGAGGCAAAAACCTTGATTATATCGTTTGCCAGCACATGGAGCCAGACCACGCAGGTTCGATGATGAAAGCGTTGGAAGTATTCCCAACAGCAAAAGTTGTTGGTAATGCTAAGACTTTCGCTTATATGGCTCAGTTTTTTGATGTCAACCTTGATGGAAGAAAAGTAGAGGTGAAAGACGGAGAGTCGTTAAGCCTCGGTAATCACAACCTTACTTTCGTATTCGCTCCTATGGTTCACTGGCCAGAGGTGATGGTATCATACGAGAGCAGCGAGAAGGTATTGTTTGCTGCCGACGGATTCGGCAAATTCGGTGCAATCTCTAAATATGATGGAGATTGGGCATGTGAGGCTCGACGCTACTATTTCAATATCTGTGGAAAGTATGGTGTGCAGGTGCAGGCGTTGTTGAAGAAAGCGGCGTCGCTTGACATCAAGACTATCGCTCCGCTTCACGGACCAGTGCTAAAGGAGAATCTTGGCTATTATATCGACCTTTACAACACATGGAGCTCATACGGTGTGGAGAGCGAAGGTGTGTTGGTAGCATACGCGTCAATCCACGGAAATACAAAAAGAGCCGCAGAGAAAATCGCGTCGATCCTTGAGAAAGAGGGAGCAAAGAAGGTTGTAGTGAGCGATCTTAGCCGCGACGACGAGGCTGAAGTCATCGAAGACGCATTCAGATATGGCAAGATGATCATTGCCGCTCCTACATACGACGGTGGATTATTCCCTCCGATGGAGAGTTTCCTTTCACATTTGAAAAGCAAGAACTATCAGAAGCGTACTGTCGGCATTATCGAGAACGGAACATGGGCTCCTGTTTCCGGCAAATTCATGAGAGAGAAACTTGAGGCGATGAAAGACATTAAGATTTGCGACACAGTTGTCACAATCAAGTCGGCATTGAAAGCAGATCAAGAGCCATCATTAGTTGCATTGGCAAAAGAGGTGTTGGCATAATAAATACGGGCAGGTTTGAAACCTGTTCCTACTATACAAACAAATCCAACGTAGGGGAGGGTTTCAAACCCTCCCGAAAAGTAAAGAATAAAAACCAAAAAACTAAAACTATATTATTATGGCAAAGTTCATTTGTACAGTATGTGGATACGTCCACGAAGGAGATAGTGCACCAGAGAAGTGCCCACAGTGTAAGGTTCCAGCTAGCAAGTTCAAGGAGCTTGATGAGACTGCTCCAGTCAACTACGCTACAGAGCACGAGATCGGCGTGGCAAAGGGATGTGATCCAGAGATGATCAAGGATCTTAACGCACACTTCAACGGAGAGTGTTCAGAGGTTGGTATGTACTTGGCAATGAGTCGTCAGGCAGACCGTGAGGGTTATCCAGAAATCGCTGAGGCATTCAAGCGTTATGCATTCGAGGAGGCTGAGCACGCTGCTAAGTTTGCAGAGCTTCTTGGTGATGTAGTTTGGGACACAAAGACTAACCTTGAGAAGAGAATGAACGCTGAGGCTGGAGCTTGCGAGGATAAGTTCCGTATCGCAAAGAACGCAAAGGCTCAGAATCTTGACGCTATCCACGACACAGTTCACGAGATGGCTAAGGATGAGGCTCGTCACGGACAGGGCTTCCGTGGTCTTTACAACAGATACTTCGGAAAGTAATATCGGATTTTATTCTGGAAACGATAAGGAGACGGCATAGAGTCGTCTCCTTTTGTTTTATCTTATTTGTTTGATGATTCTATCCGGACATTTGGAATTCGGACTATCACAAGCTTTGCTGTGAACGTGGTTCATATAAGAATCTTGAAGAGGAGACCAATTTGGAATGAATGATTGGTATTCCGCTTTAGGGTCAGAAGGATAGTCTGCTTTTGTCCCACTGAAGTATGTTGCCTTAGCAACTGCCGAATTGTCGCTCTTGCCTGAATTAGTGTAAAGAGGCGTGCGAGAATATGTTGGCTCAATAAGATCAATTAGTCTTCCGATGAAGTCGGCTACAAATTCATTGTATTTGTCCTCCTTCATTGACTTGACCTTATAATCGTTTGTGATTTTAGCCCCTTTCCCAATTTCCGACTCGGCCTCGGAAATCAACAGGCCTATTTTCTTAAGTTCTTCGTCAGAGTGTCCTTTCTCCGCAACCATCTTAAGATAGCTAGGTTCTCTTCTTCTCATTTCCTTAAGGATATCTTCTGTAAGATAAGATGTGCCTCCGACGGATGTTGTCTGTTGAGCTCCGACGGTCATGAAAGAGGATATTAATGACATCAATATGAATAACACTTTCTTCATACTCTGAAAAATTAAAATACTTAAGTCTAGCATTGCCAAATTTATTAGAAAGAGTAAACATTAACAAATTTATCGGCATTTAAATGAGATTTTCTGCTATAAACCGGAATCAGAGTTATTTTGGTTGAAGATTTGTTTGAAATAGCCTGCCTTAATGAAGATATGAGCGATGAACATAAAAAAATTTAGATTTGATAAGACCTGACGAATAATATAATATTTCGTTTGTCTGAAATTCTCCGCTCATTTTGAATTGAAATGTGCAATAGCGAAAATTTGCACAAAAATGGGGAAATTTTGAAAACCGCACAAACCGAAAAAAAGTGTGCATAGAAATTTTGCACAAAAAAAAATCAAGTGTGCAAAGCATCGAAAAAAAGTGAAAAATGGCCAGTTTTACCCTCAAAAAAAGTTTCATAAAAGCTTTTTTTCTTAAATCGAAAGGGTAAGTTTGCAATACCTTCGGAAGAGGGAATTTTGGATAATTGAAAAGAAATAAAGAACAATGTCAAAAAGTGGAAAATTTGAACAATCATTCTACTTTTGACGAAATATTGCAAACCATGGGTTTAATTAACGAAAAGATTAAGCAGTTCAGAGAGCAGAAAAATCTGAGCGTTGAAGAGTTGGCTGAGAGAAGCGGTGTAAGCGCAAATTTGCTTTCTGCAATCGAGAATGGTGATGAAACGCCTTCATCTGCAGTCATTATAAAGGTGTCTAGAGCATTAGGTTTGCGTGTGGACACATTGTTGGAGGTTGGCAATGTATCTGGCCCAGTGTTTACAAAAGCTGGTGAGGTTCACAATTCCACTAATTTCAATAACGGAAAGACTTCACATCCTGATTTTGCAAACTACAGCTCGCTTACTCACGGAAAGAGCAACTGCAGAATCAATCCTTTCATTGTCGACATCAAGGATGCTGACAATACAATGTCAAGCCACGAAGGTGAAGAGCTTATATATGTGCTAGAGGGTAGTGCAGAGGTAGTGTATGGCAGCCAGATTTACTCTTTGGAGAAGGGCGATAGCCTATACTTCGATTCTGTAGTGTCGCACTGCGTTAAGGCAAAGAAGGGTGGCACAGTGAAACTATTAGCAGTGTTGTACTCTCCAATCGACTAATATCATGGCATCTATCCTTTCAAACAATACAATTCCAGATTGGTTGGAGAAGTGGGCGAACGAGACTCCTGACAAGGATAGCATCGTTTACTCCGACAGAGATTTCCGCCTTTCTTGGAAAGAGACGGATACTCGTGTCAACAATATGGCTAAAGGTATGTTGGCTGTTGGAATCAAGCCAGGTAACCATGTCGGTATCTGGGCTACAAATGTTCCTGATTGGCTAATCGTCCTTTACGCTTGTGCTAAGATCGGTGCTATTGCAGTAACTGTCAACACAAACTATAAGCAGAACGAGCTTGAGTATCTTTGTCAGAATGCAGATTTAAATGCATTGTTCATTATCGACGGAACTTGGGAATCTGACTTTGTGGATATGACATACACAATGTTGCCTGAGCTTAAGACATCTCAGAGAGGCCACCTTCACAATGAGAAGTTGCCTCTATTGAAGACTGTCGTATATATCGGTTCTGAAAAGCACCGTGGTATGTACAACACACAAGAGTTGCTTCTTTTGGGAGAGATGTCTGCTGACGATGAGCTAAAGGCGGCTCGTGCAAAGGTGAATTGCCACGACGTTGTGAATATGCAGTACACTTCAGGAACTACAGGTTTCCCTAAGGGTGTTATGCTTACTCACCACAACATCACTAATAACGGTTACGCAACAGGTATTCAGATGGAGTTTACTCAGGATGATAAACTTTGTACTTGTGTGCCTCTGTTCCACTGCTTCGGAGTGGTGCTTGCAACAATGGCTTGCCTAACTCACGGTGCAACAATGGTGATGGTGGAGAAATTCGATCCGTTGGTTGTCCTAGCGTCGATCCATAAAGAGCGTTGTACTATCCTTTACGGTGTGCCTACAATGTTCATCGCCGAGCTTAATCACCCGATGTTCAGCATGTTCGACTTGACGAGCCTACGTACTGGTATCATGGCAGGAGCTCTTTGTCCGGTTGAATTGATGAAGCGTGTGGAGAAGGAGATGTTCATGAAGATGACATCTGTATATGGTCTTACTGAGACTTCTCCTGGTATGTCGCATACCAATATCCGAGACCCATTCGAGAAGCGTTGCACGACAGTAGGTGTCGACTATCCTGAGGTTGAGGTTAAGGTGATTAATCCTGAGACTGGCAAGGAGTGTGCTGTCGGAGAGCAGGGTGAGATGTGTTGTAGAGGCTACAACCTGATGAAGGGATACTACAAGAACGAGGAGGCTACAAAAGAGTGTATAGATGCAAATGGATTCCTTCACTCTGGCGACTTGGGTATCAAAGACGAGGATGGTTACTACCGCATCACAGGTCGAATCAAGGATATGATTATTCGTGGAGGTGAGAACATCTATCCACGCGAGATAGAGGAATACCTATTGAGCATGCCTGGTATCAGAGACGTTCAGGTCGCTGGTATTCCAAGCAAGAAGTATGGTGAGCAGGTAGGTGCTTTCATTATCAAGCATGAAGGTGCCGACATCAAGGAAGAGGATGTTGTCGACTACTGTAAGGGTAAGATCGCAAGATTCAAGATTCCTAAATATGTCTTCTTCATTGACCAGTTCCCTCTAACAGGTTCCGGTAAGATCCAGAAGTTCAAACTTGGTGGCATCGGTCTAGAGCTATGCAAGCAGCAGGGAATTGAGGTTATCTAAAATAGATAAATTCTTATTCAACTTTGTCTTCGACCGTGTATAGAGAGATCTATGCACGGTCGAATTTTGTAATTTTATATTATTTTTCTTTAAAATATAATGTAATATGAATATATTTGGGGTTGAGGACTAAATTATTGATGATATGAAAAAATTAATGCTCTCTATTGTGACGATTTGCATGTCGCTTTCAATTTTTGCTCAGACACCTGTTGAACAAACTGGAATGGAGTTTTCGTTTAGTAGTGACAGGACTGCCAAGGTCACTCAGGGTCCTGAAAATAAAACAGATGTGACAATACCTGCAGTCGTTGTTAAAGGAGGAAAAGAGTATACGGTCACCTCGATCGGAAACTCATCGTTTTTATTGAGTACAGTTCAGAGAGTAACCCTTCCGTCGACAATCAAAGAGATAGAATCGTTTGCCTTTAACGGTTGCAGTAATTTGCAAAGTATCAATTTGCCGAACGGTCTTACTGAGATTCAGGAGTATACTTTCCATTCATGTGTGAATCTTTCCTATGTCGACATTCCTGAATCGGTCACTTCAATCGGAAATGAGGCTTTTTCGGGATGTAAAAATCTGCAGAATGTTGTGTTGCCTAAGGGACTTCAATCAATAGGAAATAGCGCTTTTTTGGGCTGTGCTGGCTTCACGAGCATAAATATCCCAGAGAATGTATCCACTATCGCATTTAGAGCCTTTGCCGGATGCTATAATGTAAGAATGGTGCTTATCCCGAAATCTGTTACTGATATTCAGACATCGGCATTCTACAATTGCCAAGCGCTCATGGGCTTTCTTGTAAGTGAGGAGAATCCAACATATAAGTCGATCGATGGAGTGTTGTATGATAAGGATGTGACAAAACTAGTGGCGTTCCCAAGCAAGAAGAATTCTATAGAAATTCCTTTGACTGTGAAAACAATCGACGATTTTGCTTTTGGAGGATGCCAGGAAATGACAAGCATTACAATTCCTGATAACGTTACGGAGATGGGTAGAGGTGTATTTCAGAACTGCACCAATTTGCTTACTGTGAATCTTCCTAACACAATAACAAGCATCAAAAACTCTACGTTCTACCGCTGCGAGAATATGGAGAGCATTGTCATTCCGGAGTCTGTTTCGACATTGTGTTCAGGTGCATTCTTTGGCTGTACAAAACTTGCCGACGTCAAGCTTCCGGAAACATCGTTGACTACGATCGAAGGCGATGTGTTCATGTATTGTGAAAATTTGACTTCCATCAGAATTCCTAAAAATGTGACAAAGTGCGACGACGAATTCGTCAACTGTAATAATCTGAAAACTATTAATGCTCCTTCCGGTTTGAAACTTAAGAATCATCCGGGCAGAAAGGTAGTGTACTATTAATCCTTTATAAATCAGTAAGGGGCGTTGTGATTAGCAACGCCCCTTTCCTCTTTCCTCATCATGCTCGCGTTCAGCCGTTCCGCCATCTTCCTCAGGTCGTCCTCGTCTATATCTTTATCCAACCTCTCAGGAAAAAGTCGGGGCTTTTTTGATTTTTTTCGTTGGTTTTTAAATACGAAAAGAGGGCATATCAATTTTGATACACCCTCAATATTCACGTTTACAGAAATTACTTTTTGTTCTGCTCAACCCACTTTCTTGCATTGACGAATGCCTCAATCCATGGTGTAACCTCGTCTGTTGCCTTTCTGTTCAGTGGGTAGTGTGCCCACTGCCAAGGGAAGATTGCACGCTCAAGGTGAGGCATCATAGCCAAGTGACGACCGTCTGCTGAAGCGATAGCTGCTGTAGCATACTTAGAGCCGTTAGGGTTAGCTGGATAACCGTCGTATACATACTTACCTACGATCTTGTACTCGCTCTCTGCGTATGGAAGGTCGAACTTTCCTTCACCGTGAGCAACCCAGATACCTAGGTTAGATCCTGATAGTGACTTGAACATCACTGAATCGTTCTGAGGAATTGTCAATGCTACGAACGACGACTCGAACTTGTGAGAATCGTTGTGAAGCATACGAGGCTTCTGCTCGTGGTTAGGATATACAAGACCTAGCTCAACCATCAACTGGCATCCGTTGCAGACACCTAGAGAAAGTGTGTCAGGACGTGCGTAGTAGCGGTCAAGAGCTGCCTTTGCCTTCTCGTTGTATAGGAATCCTCCTGCCCAACCCTTAGCCGAACCAAGAACGTCTGAGTTAGAGAATCCACCACAGAATACGATCAAGTTAACATCATCCAATGTCTCGCGACCTGTTGCCAAGTCTGTCATGTGGACATCCTTAACATCGAAGCCAGCCAAATACATTGAGTATGCCATCTCACGATCGCCGTTTGTTCCCTTCTCACGGATGATAGCTGCCTTGATTCCTGATGGAGCTGTACGATCAGCTGTGATGCCAAGCTTAGAAAGCTTACCTGAGAAATCAGCATTGAACTTGAATCTCAATGGCTGGTTCTTATAGTTCTCGTAACGCTTCTTAGCGCATATTTCTCCACTCTGCTTTCTATCCAATAGGTAAGATGACTTGAACCATACGTCGCGAAGCTGGTCGATCTGGAAGTCGTGCTTGAACTTATCCTTAGCGACTCTTACGACTCTGTCTTCCATTGGAGTTGCGATCTTAGCGAAGCCAACGCCTGCCTCCTTCATCATCTTCTCTGCTAGAGCACAGTCTGAAACCTGTACCAAAACTCCTGGGTTCTCAGCGAACAATACCTTCAAGATATCGTCACCAACGCTGTTCAAATCTACGTTCAAACCACCCTCTGAGTTAGCGAAGCACATCTCAAGAAGTGCAGTAAGCATACCACCTTCTGAAATATCGTGACCTGCTAGAACGATGCCAGACTTGATCATCTCCTGCACTGTGTTGAATGCATCCATGAAGTACTCAGTGTCGGTAACGCAAGGAACCTCGCTTCCGACCTTGTTCAATGATGCGTACAATGCAGAACCACCAAGCTTCAAGCTGTCGAATGAGAAGTCGATGTAGTAAACTGCCGAACCTGGTACGTTAGCGATAACTGGTGTCACGATGCCCCTTACATCAGAAACCTCTGCACCGGCAGAAATGATAACTGTACCTGGAGAATATACTTTCTCATTGCCATACTTCTGTGTCATTGACAATGAGTCTTTTCCTGTTGGAATGTTGATGCCTAGTGAACATGCGAAATCGCTAGCGGCGTTAACTGCCTTGTACAATCTTGCATCCTCACCTGGGTTCTTACATGGCCACATCCAGTTTGCACTCAACGATACGCTATCCAATCCCTCTGCAAGTGGAGCGAATACGATGTTTGTTAGTGCCTCTGCGATTGCAAGCACCGAACCAGCCTCTGGATCAGCAAGAGCTGCGATAGGAGCGTGTCCGATTGATGTGGCGATACCAGACTTTCCTCTGTAGTCAAGTGCTACTGCACCTAGGTCTGCAAGTGGAAGCTGAACCTCACCAACTGTCTGCTGACGTGCTACCTTACCTGTTACCGAACGGTC
Organism: Paludibacteraceae bacterium; assembly: GCA_045629285.1. GTDB lineage: Bacteria > Bacteroidota > Bacteroidia > Bacteroidales > Paludibacteraceae > UBA1723. Next base: position 92,777 of record JAZQQY010000009.1, read on the forward strand.
AACCTTGTTAGTCAACCAGTCCTTACATGCAACGCTCTCAAGCTGAAGTACGTTGTTGATGTATTCGTCGACCTTGCTTACGTTGATTGTTGCGTCTGTATAGTGCTCCTCGACTGAGTTGTCTGTGATGACAGTGCGTGGAGGGTTACCGATCATATCCTTCATCTCCAAGTCGATTGGCTTCTCGCCGTTCTTCTTCTCAAAGACGAATCTGTTGTCGCCTGTAGTCTCACCAACTACGTACATTGGTGCACGCTCACGGTCGGCAATCTTCTTGATAAGCTCGATGTCCTTCTCGTGTACAAGAAGACCCATACGCTCCTGGCTCTCGTTACCGATGATTTCCTTTGCAGAAAGAGTAACGTCACCTACAGGAAGTGAATCCATGTCGATCTTACCTCCCGTCTCCTCAACTAGCTCCGACAAACAGTTCAAGTGTCCACCTGCACCGTGGTCGTGGATTGAAACGATTGGGTTAGAGTCGCTCTCGGCAAGAGTTCTGATTACGTTAGAAACACGCTTCTGCATCTCTGCATTTGCACGCTGTACGGCGTTAAGCTCGATTGCGTTTGAGTACTGACCTGTCTCAACTGATGAAACGGCACCACCACCCATACCGATGCGGTAGTTGTCGCCACCCATAACTACAACCTTCTCGCCTGGCTCTGCGTGACCCTTCTGTGCGTCCTTCATCTTTGCGAATCCGACACCGCCGGCAAGCATGATAACCTTATCGAATGCGAACTTCTTGTCGTTCTCCTGATGCTCGAATGTCATCAATGAACCGCAGATTAGCGGCTGACCGAACTTGTTACCGAAGTCGCTGGCTCCGTTAGACGCCTTGATCAAAATCTGCTCTGGAGTCTGGTAAAGCCATTTTCTCTCTGGCATTGCGCCTTCCCATGCTCTACCGCTCTCAGTACGTGGGTATGATGTCATGTAGACTGCTGTACCAGCGATTGGCAAAGATGCCTTACCACCGCCAAGACGGTCACGAATCTCACCACCTGAACCTGTTGCTGCACCGTTGAATGGCTCGACTGTAGTAGGGAAGTTGTGAGTCTCGGCCTTCAATGAAATGACAGACTGCATCTTCTTTACCTCGAAGTAGTCTGGCTTGTCGCCTGACTTTGGTGCAAACTGCTCGATCTCCGGACCAGCGTTGAATGCAACGTTGTCCTTGTATGCTGAAACCAACTTGTTAGGGTTAGTCTCTGAAGTCTTCTTGATCATCGCGAATAGAGAGCTCTCCATCTCCTTGCCGTCGATGATGAACTTACCGCCGAAGATCTTATGACGGCAGTGTTCTGAATTTACCTGTGAGAATCCAAACACCTCACTGTCTGTAAGTTTTCTGCCGATCTTTGCACTTACACTCTTCAAGTACTCGATCTCCTGTGGGTTAAGTGCTAGACCCTCCTGCTTGTTGTATTCTTCAATATCGTCGATGTAGACAATTGGATCTGGAGTCTTTGAGATAGTGAAGATATCCTGATTCAAGCCGTTGTAGATACGCTGAAGCATTGGATCATGCTCTGCGTTTTCGCCTGAAGCCACGAAATACTCCTCGATTCTCTCAATGCCTGAGATTCCCATGTTCTGAGTGATCTCCACTGCATTTGTACTCCAAGGTGTGATCATCTCGCGACGTGGACCAACGAACCACCCGTCGATGCTGTCACACTCCATGTATTTGGCACCGCTAAATGCCCAAGTGAGTTTCTTAATATCAACCTCACCCAATTTCGACGAAACACCGACTGCGATCAAGCCGGCATCCTCTTTTTTGAAAAATAATATCATATTGTGTTGAAATATTTTTGTCTTATTTCTTCATGGCTTTGAATCTTGCACAGACTCTGTGTGTCTCCTCTATAATCTTGTCCTCTCCTGGCACGACGCCCGACTGCATCAAGACGCGTCCGTTACAGATGACAGTGTCGATACATCTGCTGTCTGCCGAGTAGACAAGGTTGGAAATCAAATTGTAGTCAGGCACAAGTCTTTCGTTGCTCATGTCGACTAGAACCGCATCTGCCAACTTGCCCTCTGCAATCACTCCAGCGTCGATGCCGAATGCTTCTGCTCCGGCTCTTGTCGCCATGTCGAATACATAGTCTGCTGGTGCCGACTCTGCATCCTCTGTAAGTTTTGCAAGTAGTGCGAAGAATTTCATCTCCTGCAACATGTCCAAGTTGTTGTTCGAAGAAACTCCATCAGTACCAAGTACGACTCTTGAGCCGCGTGAACGATGCTGAGTAGTGTGGAATGCTCCACTTGAAAGCTTCATGTTGGATGTCGGGTTGGAAACAATCACACACTGGCGCTTTGCTAGGATATCCGCATCGCTGTCTGATGTGTGGACAACGTGAGCCAAGGCTGTCTTGTCTGTCAAGACACCAAGGCTGTCAAGCCATTCTACTGGCGACATTCCGTTGTGTTCTGCCTTGCAATCCTCAACCTCTTTAGCTGTCTCCGACAAGTGTGTGTGGATCATCACGCCTGCCTTGTCTGCTTCTCTTACACATCTTTCGAATAGTTCTTTCGACACTGTGTAAGGAGCGTGTGGAGCGACTGCCATCTTCACCAACTCTGTGCTCTTATATGAATGAAGAAGTGCGAATCTGCCGTTGATAGATTCCTCTCCCATTCTGTCCATCAAGGAAATGCCGATCTGTGCACGAACGCCCATCTCTTCGCAGGCTTTCATGCTTTCCTCGACCATGCCGTACATATCGTTGAAGAAGACAGTTCCGGATTTGATCATCTCCAATAGGGCAAGCTTTGTGCCTACGTAGATGTCTTCCTCAACCATTTTATCCTCTACTGGCCAGATATGCTCGTTAAGCCAAGTGAAAAGTGGTAGATCGTCTGCGTAACTGCGTAGCAATGTCATTGCAGCGTGGCAATGTCCATTGTAGAACGGAGGAATTATTGCAAAACCCTTGCCGTTGATCTCCTGATCTGCATTCTCAGTGATGTCAGGAGCAATTCTGCTGAAACGATTGCCCTTGATCAAAACATCGGTGATCTTGCCATTAAGCAACACACCTTTAATCAGTATACTACTCATAACCTTTTCCTCCTAATTTTTAGTTACACAAGACAGATGTAATCTTCGTGGATCTCAATCAGACGCTGCTTGAACAATACTCCGATCGATTTCTTGAAACTCTTCTTGCTGCATCCGAACATATCGGCGATCAATCCTGCATCCGACTTGTCGGACACTCTTAAGATTCCGTTGTTCTTTTGCAATTCTTCCATTATTATTTCCGACAATTCGTCAGTCACCTTGATGCCAAGCGGCTGCATTGAAATGTCGATCTTGCCGTCTTCACGGACATTCTTCACATAACCGGTATATAGTGCGCCGACCTCGATCTCCTGGAAAATTTCACTCTGGTATATCATTCCCCAGTGAGCGTTGTTGACAATAACTTTGTATCCGCGCTCATGACGTGAGGCGATCAAAATGTCAACTTCGTCGTTCTGCTCATACTTGGCAGGAGATACATTCAGATACTGCTCTATTCTGCTTGTCGCAATGATCTGGCGTGTCACCAAATCGTAGTAGACGTACACCAAGCAGCGTCTGTCGACTTGCAAGCGTGATGTCATCTCTCTTGACGGCAGGAATAGCGGACGGGACAATCCCCAGTCAAGCAATGCTCCTGCTTTCGACACTTCGTCGACGAAAAGATAACCGAATTCGCCTGGCATCACGTAAGGCATCATCGTTGTCGGAACCATCTCTCTCTTGGCATTCATGAAGATGAATACCTCGACGTTTTCTCCGACTTCTGCGCCGTCAGGTAGTTCCATCTTGCGCATAAAAAGAGTATCACCGTCGACTGCATCCCTAAGGATGTAGCCGTCGGTTCTGACCTCTGCTATTTCCAGTATGTTTTTCTTACCTACTTCTAACATATATTGCGATTAGTTCGCTGACTGCTCTTTTAGGAAATCTCTACACTTGTCCTTTACAACCTTTGTGTACTCAGGCGTAGGGAATTCGTTAGCTCCTTCAACCTCAATGAACTCAGCCTTGTCTCCAAGCTGTGCTGATAGCTGCTTAGAGTTCAAAAGCTCAGCAGACTGTTTGTCTGATGTTCCGTGGAATACCAAGCACTTGATGCTTTTGTCGATATTCATCTCAAACTCGCTCAAGTTCAATGCCGAGTTAGTTGATATAGAGATTACACCCTTGATTCCGTCAGTAGAAAGATTTTCGATTCCAGAGACGTAAGTGTAGATGTAAGACGCTGCTACGTAAGCACCAGAAGCATTTCCAGCCAAGAATATTTTTGTTGTGTCGATACCGTATTTGTCTGCCTTTGTTCTCAAAGTTGTTAGGGCATCGTTCACGTCGCTCAAAGATGTACGGAATGTTTTGATTGTCTTGTCGTTGTTGCGGTCAGCCTTGATATTTGAACATTTTGGAATACAAACCTTGTAACCCAAATCTGTAAATACACGTGGCCACTCGAATGAAGGCATTTCCTTTACCTCGCCTTCAATGAATACGATGACCGGCATCTTCTCGTTCTGCTTCTTCTCAGGTCCGTAGATTGACATTGTACGGAACTGGTCAAGCACGTCGCAGTCGATACAAACGGCATAAGACAACTTATCTACATAGCACTCAGCATTTAGTCCCTCGACTGGTTCAAAAGCAGTTGATGCCGACTGTTCTGCTGCATTATCTTGTGCTGCATCTTCCGGATTAGCTTGCTCCTTCTGTGAACCTGCGCAACAACACATTAGTGTGGATAGTGCAAAGGCTGAAAAATAATTAAATATCTTCATGGTGTCTCCTTTTTAGTAATTTGCAGTTAAATATATGAATATTTTGACATTAACTTACTTGTATTGTCAAAAATCTTCATAAAAGTTAATAAATCCCTAATATAATTTCCTAAGTTACAATTTTAGTGTGCAAGGGTTGTGCTTTACGACACAATAGCCTTGGCTACATCTTTTGATGCGTCTTTGCCGTTCAATGCCTCTACCAATGCCAATGCAAAGGCCATTGCCGTACCTGCACTTCTTCCAGTCACGAAGTTGCCTGAGATTTCGTATGGTGCGCCTGTAGCGACTGCTCCTTTCAAATACTGCTCGTAGCCTGGGTAACATGTAGCTGCCTTACCGTCAAGCAATCCAAGTGAACCGAAGATCATAGGTGCTGCACAGATTGCTGCCAACCACTTCTTCTCCGAGTTTGCTTTCTTCACCAACTCTATCAATTCTGCGTGTTCTAGCAATGCCTTGTGGCCCGGACCTCCTGGCAAGAACAACATGTCTGCATCGGCGTAATTGTTGTCTGCGAACAAGCTGTCTGCGATTACTGTCACGTTGTGTGAACCTGTAATTTCCTTCTTCCCTGTCACGCTGACTTTCTCTACTGTCGCACCTGCTCTGATTAGTAGGTCGATTGGTAGAATGGCTTCAGTCTCTTCGAAACCGTCAGCCAAAAATACATATACTTTCTTCATTTTATCTTAATTCAAATTTGTAAGTAATGGTACCGGTCTGATTTTTCTTTCCCGGTATCGCATTGAATTTTGTCTTCTTTGCTGCGGCAATAGCCTCGTTGTGAAGACGTTTGGATGTGATATCTGTACCTGGCGCGACTTCTGCAATGATTACGTCGCCACTCTCATTCACTGTGATGCGGATCACGATGGTTCCCTCTTCCTGATCTTTATAAGTCGGAAGAGCCATAGTGCCTCGAAGCGAGCGTCCGTCAAGCGACCATGAGTTGTTGTTTCCTGTCTTTGCGTGTCCTTGCGACGGAGCATTGTTTGGATCTCCAGTCGATTTGCCTTGGCTTCCAGTAGAAGAGCCATCGCCTTTACCTGTAGACGACTGGTCGTTGCCAATACCTCCGTTACCGCCCTGACCGAAGACATTCTTCAAACGGTTTCCGATTTCAGCTTTCTGCTTGTTCTCTTTCTCGATTTGAGCAAGCCTTTCTGCCTCTTTACGCTTTCTTTCAGCCTCTTCTGCCTGTTTCTTCTTGCGCTCGGCATCAGCGGCTTCTTTCTTCTTTGCCTCCTCTTTTTTCTTCTCCTCGTCAGCCTTAGGCATTGCCACTGTCTCCTCTATGTCCTGAGTCTGATATGCCTCAGGCGCAGTGACAGGCTCTGCAGCTGGAGATGCTTCTGCCAACTGACCCTCTATCTCACTGGCTGGAGTAGGTTCAAAGAAATCGCTTCCACCAAAATCGTCTGCTCCGAGAGACACCGCCAAACCTTCCTCTGTAGTCGACATCTGTGATGTCATGCCACAAAAGATCAGCACCAGCAAAATGATAGCATGGAAAACCGCAGTTCCGGCCGTACCGTTTACTTTGGCTAATGATTTTAGTTTTTGTCTATCCATACACTCTCGTTTTTACTGCATGTTATTTCTTCATCGGACGTGTTGCAATGACAAGCTTGAACTTGTTCTTGTTTGCAATGTCCAATATCTTGACCACCTCACCATGAGGAACAGACTCGTCTGCATATAGAGCGACATACATCTCTGGCTCAGCCAACTCGATTTTCTTTAGATAATCTTCGATTTCCTCAAGCTGGATAGGACGTTCTGTCTCATTTCCGAATGCCACATAGTGGTTGAGTTCCTTGTCGATAGTAACTCGCGTCAACGGTTTTGCAGCCGTCTGCGAATTGCTCTGTGGCAACATCAGTTTGATGGCGTTAGGATGCACCACCGATGAAGTCAACATGAAGAATATCAACAATAGGAAGATGATATCCGTCATCGACGACATACTGAAGCTTGCCTCTGCTTTATTTCTACGTTTTAAAGCCATAGCATTCAGTTTTTAGTTTGCAGGCTCATTCAAAATATCCATAAACTCAAGCGAGCGTGCTTCCATATCGCGCACTACCTTGTCGACGAGAGTTGTCAAATAGTTGTAGGCGAAGAATGCGATGATACCTACGAACAAGCCGCCAAGTGTTGTTACCATGGCTGTGTAGATACCGCCTGCCAATGAAGAAACGTCGATATTGTTTCCTGCGTTCGACATCTGGAAGAATGCCTCGATCATTCCGGCTACAGTTCCCAAGAATCCGATCATTGGAGCACCACCGGAGATTGTAGCTAGGTATGAAAGGCCAGTCTCAAGCTTGGAAACCTCAAGGTTGCCTACGTTCTCGACCGCTACAGAAACGTCTGACATCGGACGACCAAGACGCTGGATGCCCTTCTCGATCATTCTTGCACAAGGTGTGTTGTTGTCGCGACATAGGTTCAATGCTGCGTCGATCTTTCCCTCCTGGATATAATCCTTAATCTTATTCATGAATGAAGCATCGTATTTCGACGCTGCTCTGATCACTGTTAGACGCTCGAAGAAAATGTAGATTGCAACGATGCTAAGTAGTAGCAACGGAATCATAATCCAACCACCCTTCATTGCGGTGTCAAGCAAGTTAATGCTCTGGTTTGCTGTTTCCTCTACGTTGTTTACTGCAACTGTTTCAGGAATTTGTAATAGCATGTTAAAGTTCATAATTCACAATATTATATAAAAGGTTCTTTGTTTACGCTTTTTTGATTGTGTGACCCATACGGTTCTTCTTTGTCTCTATGTAGAAACGGTTGTACTGGTTTGGCTCCACTTCGATTGCAACATTCTCTACGATTTCAAGACCGTAGCTTTCAAGGCCGATTCTCTTGACTGGGTTGTTTGTAAGCAGACGCATCTTCTTTACGCCAAGGATCTGAAGAATCTCTGCACCCACTCCATACTCTCTTTCGTCTGGCTGGAAACCAAGGTGGATGTTTGCGTCGACAGTGTCAAGACCCTCCTCCTGAAGCTTGTATGCTTTGATCTTGTTCATCAATCCGATGCCACGTCCTTCCTGATTCATATATAATATGACTCCCTTGCCCTCTTTTTCTACCATTTCCATGGCTTTCTGAAGCTGCTCACCACAGTCGCAACGACGTGAACCGAAGATATCTCCGGTTGCACATGATGAGTGAACACGTACCAAGACTGGTTCATCAGGTTGCCATTCACCTTTGATTAGGGCAACGTGCTCAAGACCGTTTGACTTCTGACGGAAAGGGATCAATTTGAAGTTTCCATATAGAGTAGGCATCTCTACCTTTTCTCCTGTCTCTACGACACACTCCTTCTTTCTACGGTATGCGATCAAATCCTTGATGGCGATCATCTTCATGCCGAATTTCTTTGCCACCTCTACAAGCTGAGGCATACGGGCCATTGTACCGTCTTCGTTAAGGATCTCGATAAGTGCGGCTGCTGGCTGAAGTCCGGATAGACGTGCCAAATCAACAGCTGCCTCTGTGTGCCCTGCGCGTGCAAGCACACCGTTATCCTGTGCGTAAAGAGGATTGATATGTCCTGGACGGCCGAATGTAGTGCCTGTGCTCGACGGATCTGCGAGTGCCTGTACTGTCATTGCACGGTCGTGTGCAGATACGCCTGTTGTGCATCCTTCAAGTTTGTCGACTGTGACTGTGAACGGAGTTCCAAGTATTGATGTGTTGTCGGCCACCTGACGGTCAAGACCAAGTTCTTTAGCTCTTGAGATAGTGATAGGGGCGCAAAGCACACCACGTCCTTCACGAAGCATGAAGTTGATCTTGTCTGGTGTGATGAGTTCGGCAGCAGTGATGAAGTCGCCTTCGTTCTCGCGATCTTCGTCGTCTACTACGATTACAAACTTACCCTGCTTGAAATCCTCAAGCGCCTCTTCTATTGTATTTATACTATAGTTCATTATTTGATAATGAGTTAACTTTTTGTTCTTGTTTTTTCTTTCTTGAGAACAAATTCTTAAAGAACTTGCTTATGTTTTTACCCAATACGCTGAATGTCGGCATATTGAATGTTGCGTCGATAGCTGCTTTGTAAGTCAGGAACAATCCTAGAGGAAATAGCATTCCTGAGCTCAACCATGTTCCCGCCCATACCGGCCAGCTTCCGCTTCTTGACATCTTGAATCCTGTGTTGTCTACAATATAGTAGATGATGAACAATACGATGGAAATAACGACAGGCAGACCGAAACCTCCTTTTCGTATGATGGCTCCCAACGGTGCTCCGATAAAGAAGAAGATCAAACATGCGAATGAAAGGGTAAACTTACGGTGTCTCTCGATATCGTGTCTCCACATCTGTTTGTCTACTGCCGCATGTTTGCGTTCGCCGAAATAGTCAAGCTCATTTCTCACAACCTGCATCTTGTTGACTGCACGGTCGAACGACTCTTTCAATTGTATCTTTGAACGACGATCGATCATTGCAGTGTAACTCTTCGCTTCTTCCAATGGAATAGTGTCTAGATCAACCTTTACGTATCCGCTGTCAAGTGTGCGGCCAAAGAACAGTGTGTTGACATATTTGTGCGCGTAAGAGGCAGCCAAACTGTCGGATTCTCTCTGTAGCGAGTCGACTGCATGTGTCAACTGCTCAAGATTCTTTGTTGTCTGTTTGCCGGCTACCGACTCTTCGCTCACCATGTTCAAACTGTTGTCGTAATCCATTCTCAACTCACGGTAAGAGAATGTTTCGCGTCGGAATGGAATGTTTTTGCTTGATACCTGAACGGCTGACCCCTTCATGTTCTCGAACATCTCGCCGCTATGAAGCTTTAGAAGGAATCCTTTTTTGTCTGCAGTCGACACAAGCATACCTGAGTCTGCAGTCACGATTCTGATGTTGTCTGCACCACCGCCGTTAGTCGTTCCGGTGAAGTCGTAGATCATCATATCGTATAGCATCTTTGTGTTGTGGTTTTTGCTGCGCACGTAGATGCTGTAGTTCTCGATACCAGTATAGAACGAACCGACAGGAATCGACACGTCTGGAGATTTCTGTTTGATGGAGCGAAGCAATACTGTCCATTTCAATTGGACATCCGGCATCACAACGTTGGAAAAATAGAATGAGCCGATAGACAACATTGCGATGACAACAATGTACGGCTTCATGATTCTAAACAATGATATTCCTGCCGCCTTCATGGCAATAAGCTCCAGACGTTCTCCAAGTCCTCCGAAGCTCATCAGCGACGACAGAAGGATAGCAAGGGGTAGAGCCATCGGGACGAGTGTCAGTGCGGCATAGTAGAAGAACTGTGCCATGACCGTCAATTCAAGTCCCTTTCCTACCATTTCATCGATGTATCTCCATAGCGACTGCATCAGCAGGATGAATAGACATACGAAGAATGTAGCTAAGAAACTTAGCAAATAGTCCTTCAAAAGGAATGTATGTAGGCGTTTTAACTGCATCTTAAACATATTTCGACTACAAAAATAGTCTTTTTCTATCTTTTTTTTAGTGTTTTGACACACTATATGTTGTGATTTTTGAGATTTTTTTGCTCCTTTGCTCTCAGAATAATTAAACAAAACAAATATTTAAGAGATGGAGCTAATAATATGTTTGGCTGTTGGTGCTCTTGCAGGTTATCTTGCTGGCCAGTTGATGGGTAGAGCTAATAGCATTTTGGTAAACATTTTTGTTGGAATTGTTGGTGGTGCAATTGGTAACTTGCTTCTTGGTAGTTTGGTAGGAACTTTGTTCGGCAACCTTCCAACTATTTTGGGAATCAGTATCCCTGGTTTGATCACAGCTGTACTTGGTTCATGTATCCTTCTTTGGATTATCGGACTTCTACAGAAAAAGTAATTTACAAATTCATGATTTTGTAGTAGAGACGCTCCGTCGGGGTGTCTCTTTTTTTGCGGATTATGAGAGACGCCCTGACGGGACGTCTGTACAAAGGCCCCATTAATTATTAACCATAAACTATTATTTCCCCGTTGCCGATAACAACGAAAAAGAATATGCGTTAATTTTGCACCGTTTTTTGAGATTAACTACTATTAAAAATAAAATGAAAAAATTTTTCTTGCCTATCGCAGTTGCTGCAATGGGTATTTTCGCAAGCTGCTCACAGAAGGAAGCAGTAAAGTGTGAGGCTGGTGCATCAAAGTGCTGCGCTTACAAGGATTCGGTGAAGACAGCTTTGAAGGCTGCTGTTAACACTCCTGAGGAGGCAATCGCTCGCTTGAAGGATGGTAACGCACGTTATGTAGCTGGTAAGTCTTGTTTCCCTAACGTAGATGCAGCTCGTATCGCTGAGACTTCTAACGGTCAGAAGCCTTTCGCTGCTGTTGTTGCTTGTGCTGATTCACGTGTTCCTGTAGAGTACATCTTCGATCAGGGTATCGGTGATATCTTCGTTATCCGTACAGCTGGAAACAATGTAAACGATGACGCTGTTATGGGTAGCATCGACTACGCGATCGAGCACCTTGGTGTTAAGACAGTAGTTATCCTTGGCCACGAGTCTTGTGGTGGTGTTACAAGCGCTATCGAGGGCGAGATCAAGCCTAATGACGAGGCTAAGATCGATGAGTTGCTTTCTATGATCCAGGCTGATGTTAAGCAGTATGTTGGTCAGAAGGACTCTCTTGATGCTGCAATCCGTTTGAACGCTGCAACTCAGGTTAAGAGAATCGACGATCGTCACCTTGTTAAGGAGTTCGTTGAGTCTGGTAAGACTAAGATCGTTGGTGCTTACTACAACATCCACGATGGTAGCGTATCTTTCAATGACTAACTAGGAATGAAGGATTAAGAGTGAAGAACAAGCTTTGCTCTTTTAATATAAAATCCCATTGGCCGATGACCAATGGGATTTTTGTTTTGTAATAATCATATAATTCGACACCTGCTTCGACTACAACATCCTATAAATGTTGTAGATTTCTCTCGCACATTGCTCTTCGGAGAATCTTTTTGCGTATTCTTTTCCGTCGACAATCATCTTGGATCTCAACTCCGGATCAGATAGGATGCGGTTGATTGCCTCTGTCATTTCATTATCGTTGGTTGGGTCGACATAAATGGATGATGTTCCGCCTGCCTCTTCCAAACATGAGCCTGTCGCTCCTATGACTGGAACGCCTACATTCAAGGCCTCTACAATCGGAATGCCAAATCCTTCGTAGAAAGATGGGTAGACAAACACTTCGGCTTGTGAATAAACGGCTGGCAGATCCTTGAAATCAATGCCTGAGATTATTTTAATTCTTGATTCTAAATTGTTGGCTTTCGCATACTCGTCAATTTGGTCTGCGTATTTTGTACGTCGACCTACAAGCACAAGAGATATGTCTTCGCTTACCCCTTTCACGGCTCGGACAATCTGCAACGCATTCTTTCGTGTCTCTATGCTTCCGACATTCAAAATGTACCTTTTAGGAAGATTGTATTTCGTGGCGACGCGACTCTTCTCGTCTGCAGTGATCTCTTTTGAAAATTGGGGATCGCAACCTTGATAGACTACCTTAATTTTCTCTGCGTCAATATGATATAACTCTACGATATCTTGCTTTGTGCGTTCGCTTACGGCAATTACGACGTCTGAATTCTCAGCCGCTTTACGGAATTTGTAATCATAGATTTTGCGGTCGATAAACTTGTAGCATTCCGGCATCTTACGGAATATGAGGTCGTGGATCGTCACCACACTTTTCATTCCGCTGCTTTTGATATTGAGTGGTAACTCGTTGCTGAGTCCGTGGAATATTTCTGCACCGTCTTTCTTTGCATTCTTAGTGACTCCGAATGTGCGCCATACACTTGCGAAAATGGAACTGTTGATCACAAGAGAAATCTGTGGGAAGAATGTGTCCATGATTCTCTGCATCCATGCGTTCATCTTCCCTTTGGGAGAATAAACGATGAATCTGTCGTCGGCATTGGCATGTCTGCACAACGATTCCAATACATATCGGCTGTAGTTGCCGAGTCCTGTTCCATTTTTTACGGCTCTTTTGCCGTCGAACGCAATTTTCATTCTAAAGTGTTGCAATTTCTATTCGGAGTGCGAAATTAAAAAATTATTTCTTATTTCACATTCCGTACTTTGCATTTAGAATTCCGCATTAGAATTTATAGCCGATAAACGGAACATTCTTTCCTACGATGTTTCCTTTTTTGTTGAACAAGAACACGGATGGTGTGACTTCAAGATTATATGTCACAGCACTTTTGCCCTCTGCGTCATTTACGCATACCCAAGGACACAGGGAAGCTGCTTTCTCGAAAGCTTCCATATCATGGTCGAAGCTGACGTGATAGATTTCAAGATCCGGGTTTGCCTTGTAGTAAGACTTGATTCTCTCCAATACGTTTTCATCCATCTTTCTCAGATTCCAGAAAAGTAGAATCACATTTTTGTCTTTGATGCTGTTTAGACTTACGTTTATATTGTTTGCATTCGGAAGATTCAAATCCACGAATGATGCTTTCTCTGAGAACAACATGTCGTCGCCAACTTTCTTGATGGCGTCTTTGTTGGTTAATTTTGCTAGCAATTGATTGGAATATACGTTGTTAGGACGCACCATATTCCATCCGTTGGCAACGATTGCAAGCAGACGGTGGTCGTCAGAATCGTTGAAATCGTACGGCTCGATGTCGTAGATCAATTTTGCGTTCATTGCATAATAAGCTACTGGTGATACTGGATTCTCCTTCACTAATGAATCGGCCATCTCTCTGTAGCGCATCACACGAGTGTAGATCAGTTTCTTCATCTGCTTTGCCGGACACTTGTCGCCCATAAGCATCAAAGTGCGGATATATTTGTTTGTCGCTCTCACATGCTGGCTTAACTTGCACACTTGAGTCGCGTATTCGTCGCCGGCAACGTTAAGCTCTCCGCGAAGTCCTACTGAAAAATTCAGTTTCTCTGTTGAATCTGCACAGAATACTGCCGACAAAGAGTCTGCTCTTAGCTGAAAGAACGTCATCCTTTCGCATGCTTTGCGCTGCATCTCGAAGCTTCCGTCTTCTAGAGCTATGATTGAATCGATACAGATAGGCTTTGATGATGTAATGCTGTCGATATACACCATTTTGCCTGCAGCCGCAGGAATCGTTCCGCAAACTGTAAGTGTGGGGCTTTTCTGGCAAGAAACTGAAAATATTGCCAGGAAAACAAAGGTAAATATTCCTAATATAATAGCATTCAATCTCATAGTCCTTATATTTTATCCTTTTAGTGTACTTGGCAAAAATAGATAATGTTTGTATCATATTGAAATTTAATCATTCTTTTTTATACTCAAAAAGTGTTATTTTTGCGGCAAACTAGTATCAATAATCAAAAAATCAATAGAAAAACGATAAAATGGCTCAACAGACTCAGGCGTGGGGTTCACGAATCGGACTTATTTTGGCAATGGCGGGTAATGCCGTCGGCTTAGGCAATTTTTTGCGTTTCCCTATTCAGGCAGTTCAGAATGGTGGAGGTGCATTCATCATCCCATATCTAATATCTTTCTTCCTTCTTGGATTACCTCTTCTATTCATAGAATGGAGTACTGGTAAGTTGGGTGGTATGTCAGGGCATCATGCTCCGCCTATGATCCTACAGTCGGCTCATCGTAATCCGGTGTGGAAATATTTCGGATCGATGGGAATTTTCTGCAGTACAATCATTTGTGCTTACTATGTCTATATCGAGAGTTGGACTTTGTCGTACGCTCTTCATTCTGTTTTCGGAACTTTCTTGGGAATGACAGAGAATGAAGTTGCTGCATTTTTCGGTAAATATCTTGATCTTGGAGTTTCTACCTCATTCCTTCCTCACGACACGCTGATCTGTTTTGTGGCGTGTATCGTGTTCAATATCTGGATCCTTTCTAAGGGAATCAAGAATGGTATCGAGAAGGTTGCGAAGATAGCGATGCCGATGTTGCTTATGTTCGGTATATTCTTGGTTGTAAGAGCCTATACTCTTGATAAGGGTGACGTTGGGGCGACTTACGGCAGTATGGACGGATTCAATTACCTATGGACTCCACAGTTCGATTCGCTTACCAACCCCAAGGTTTGGCTTGCTGCCGGTGGACAGGTGTTCTTCACGATGTCGCTAGGTATGGGTTGTATACAGTGTTATGCGTCGTATATCAAGAAACATGATGATATTGTGTTGAACTCGCTTACTGCCGGATTCACTAATGAGTTTACAGAGGTGGTGCTTGGTAGTGCGATTATCTTCCCGATTGCAGTGGGATATTTTGGTGTGCCTGCAGTGCTTGAGATGACACAGTCCGGCGGTTTCAGCCTAGGATTCAAGACGTTGCCGTACTTGTTTGCTCAGTGGGGACCTGTGTTGTCTGCTTTGGCTGGACTTGCCTTCTTCGGTTTGCTTTTCTTCTCTGCGGTGACATCGTCGCTTGCAATCTCGACTCCATTGGTATCGTTTTTCACAGATAGTTACAAGTGGACACAGAAGAAGGCATCCTGGATTTACGGAGGTGTCTTGTTTCTGCTAGCTTTGCCGACAGTGTTGTTTTTCGACAAAGGCGTGTTCGACGAGTACGATTTCTGGGCAGGTACGTTCGCATTGTTCTTCTTCGGTATGGTCGAGACTGTAATGTTCTCGTGGGTGATGGGTGTCGACAAAGGATGGAGATTGATTCACTATGGTGCGGAGGTGCATCTTCCCGTTTTCTTCAAGTATATCCTTAGATATGTCACGCCGGTGATGATGATTGTGATCTTTGTCACGGCAATGATCAAGCCTAAGAACGACGACTGGAGCCAAATATCGTTGTCTGGTTGGGAAGTCGATAATTCATCCGTGATCGGTGTGTTGACGCATAAGGGAATCGGAGCCAACTCATCATGGGTGGCAGATTACTACTATTCCGACTATGTAGGAGAGGTGACAGGTGTGGCACCGAATGCAGTTGAAATCAATTGTGGAGATGCAGTCAAGACGGTTTCATTGCCGGAGGGTACAACACCGGTTGTAAACGTCGGAGACAAGGTCGAGCAGGGCAGTGCACTCAGCAAAGGAACGGTGATCAATGATGTGATGTATGTCGACATGACACGTATATCGCTATTGTTGTGCCTAGTGATACTTTGCACGTTGATTTACTTTGTGGATAAGAAAAATAAGGACAAACAGATTAGAATTGAGGAGGATTGAATATGAAAGGAGAAGCTTTAGCAATGTTGCTTTTGGTACAGATTCCAATTGTCGCAATCACAATATATTTCTATTCTAAGGTTTTGAGAAGCAAGAAACCGAAATCGTGATTTTTAATGCATAGTTTATGAGAAAAAGGATATCAACACTATTGGTAGCGTTGGCCAGTTGTGTCCACTACGGAAAAAGGAGAGATGATTGATGAAAATGGCTTTTAAGCACTGGGGTATACAAAATTCAACCCAAAGTGTTATCCAGGACGAATGCACCGTAGTTTGTCTTGTTCCCAATATGAGGCTACGATCTCTTATTCAAAAGGATTTTTCTTTATTAGGGATGCTGTTTACATAGATGGAGATACCGGCACGGAAATATTCTCTAGGTGGGTGGACGTCTATAAATTTGAAAGGGATGTGTTCAATCAAGAACACATCCCTTTCTTATTGTGGTTAATAAATTCTTTACACGGAAAATTCGTCGTTGAAGAACACACTGATTTTCTTGATGCCTTCATCTGCATCGAATGTCTCACGAAGAAGATTCTCAATCGGACACTGACCGTCATTCTTGCGGTTGATGATCATCGGAACAATCTGCTTCGGGCAAACAGGAATGCCAGCTTTCTGAAGCATATCAAGTCCGGCACGACTGATGACATCCACATTAAGGTGCTTTATTCCACCTGCAATAAGGAAGCAGGCAGCACCCTTACCGATGATGATGTCGTTCACTGTAGCCCCACGCAACACCTCGCGTCGTTCCTTGTATATGCGACGAAGAGCCTTGATTCCCATCTCGTTGGCTGTGATGGTTTCGCCAGACTCTGTGATGATAGTCAGTTTATCCATCTTCTTCAATTAATCCATTGACTTCTTCAAACTCTCCACGTACTTGTCGATTCTCTGCATTTCGCCTGGAATATCGATGTTCTGCGGACAGTGGCTCTTACAGATTCCACATCCGATACAGTGGTCAGCCTGACGCAATTTTGGCACCGAACGGTCGTAACCCATTAGGAAAGCGCGACGAGCCTCTGCATAGTTCTCATCCTGGTTGTTAAGAGACACGTTACCCTCGTTGATGCACTTGTTGTAGTGCTGGAAGATACCTGGAATGTTGATGCCGTAAGGGCAAGGCATACAGTACTGGCAACCAGTACATGGCACGCTTGGGTATCTCAACATCGCCTGTGCTACCTCCTCAAGCAAAGCAAGTTCATCTTCTGTGCATGGCTCAACAGGCGAATATGTATCCACGTTCTCCTTGACATTTTCCATGTATGTCATTCCGCTCAACACGGTAAGCACGTTAGGGAATGAACCAAGATAACGCAAAGCCCATTTTGCAATTGAATCCTCAGGACGGCGAGCTTTCAACTTAGCTGCGATGAAACTCAATGTGCTTGCCAAACGTCCGCCTAGCAACGGCTCCATGATGATGGCTGGAATGTTGCGCTTCTCAAGCTCAGCATAAAGGTATTCTGCATTTGTGTTTGCTGGATTTACCTCCTTTGCATGTAGCCAGTCGACGTAGTTCATCTGAATCTGAACGAAATCCCATTTAACCTTTCCTTCGTCCTGCATAGCAAGCGCACGGTCGAAGATGGCAATATCACCATGGTAAGAGAATCCAAGATTACGGATCTTACCCTTTGCTCTCTCCTCGATTAGGAAATCAAGAATGCCGTTCTCAATATATCTCTTCTCGAATGTCTGTGTCGAGTTGTATTCTCCGTTAGTACCTCCGATAGCGTGAAGAAGCATATAGTCGATAACGTCGACCTGAAGCTCCTTGAAAGAGTTCTGGTACATCTTGATAGAAGCCTCTCTGCTCCAAAATTCCTGAGCAAAGTTGGAAAGCTTAGTTGCTATAAAGTATTTATCTCTAGGGATACGTTTTAGGGCGATACCCATGTGGTGTTCGCTTCGTCCCTGGCAGTATACTGGCGACGTATCGAAGTAGTTGATACCGTGAGCGATTGCATAGTCGACATGAGCATTCAACTCATCCTGGTCGATCTCGATGTCCTTCTGCTCTCTTGCACTACCGTGCTGTACAGTTGGGAGACGCATACAGCCATAGCCAAGCAACGATATTTTGTCGCCAGTAGTTGGCACAGTGCGGTATGTCATGTCGCCGGTAGGCTTCTTGCTTTCGCCTCCGATTATCTCCTTAGTCTTTTCTGCAGGAGTACATGCAGCCAATCCCATAGTGGCAGTGGCGGCAGACAAACGTTTTAGAAAGTCTCTGCGATCCATATATTGTGTTGTCTTTTTTCGTTATTTAATCAATTCTGTGTACACGGTGACCCTCTACGTAGATCGCGCTGAATGGCGACGAAGGACATAGGTTTTCACAGGCTCCGCATCCGATACATCTCTCTGAATCGATGATCGGCATCTTTGGCGACGCTTCATCTCCAGCTACTGTAGGAGCCATTGTGATTGCTCCAGCCGGACAGTGGCGGGCACAGTTGCCGCACGAAACGCCTTTCTTCATAGAGATACAGTTGTCGGCAATAAGCACTGCATGTCCTACGTGAGTGGCAGTCTTCTCTGCAAGATCCTTAAGCGCGATTGCTCCTGTCGGGCAGACGTCGCTGCATCGCTTACACTCTGGACGACAGTAACCCTTCTCGAAACTCATCACAGGAGTAAGCAACGAGTCAAGTTCCTCGCTTGGACGTAGTACTTCGTTAGGACAAGCTGTGATACATAGTCCGCATGATGTACATACATCGGCAATATGCTTGTAGGAGCGGCTTCCTGGAGGTGTTATTCTACCTTCACGTTTAGGCTCTTTTTTCTCTGTGATTTCTGCCAAACCACCATCAAATGTTTTAGCCATGCTCTTAGTCATTGTGCTGCCGGCAACGATTGCACCTACAGTTAGGAAAGCACGTTTTGATTCGTCAGTTGCGACTGTGTCGTTTCCTTCACTCTTCTTATCCGTAGAAGCCTTGATTCTGTTGATGATATTTGGAGTCTTATCCTTGTCAGATGGAGTTGTGTAAGAGATGGCACCTTTGTTGCAGGCTGACAAGCAATCCATACAGTCGACACATCTTGAAGAGTCGACGATGCCGTTCTTGGCGTCGATACAAGAGGCTTTACACTTTTTTGCGCAAAGACCACATTTCACACATTTGTCGTGGTCGATGACAGGTTTCATGATCGGCTGCTCTGCGAAAATGGAAAGGATTGTACCGACAGGACAGATAGTGTTGCAATATGTACGTCCGCCGCGAAATGCAAGAATTGCGATAAGCACTAGCGAGAATAGCGCTACGCCGAGCATCACGTATGAGTAGTTGAACTCTGCCGGCATTGCGAAAGTGTAGTCGCCGGCTGCCTCGGATGAAGCAGCTAGATATGTTGCGATGAATCTTCCTACTGGAGTAAGGATTGTAGTCGCTGCACGACCGAAGATGCTATATGGCTCAAGCAAACCAACGATAGGGTATGCACAAAGAATGTATGCGGCGATGAACAGCACCGCGATGATCAATCGCATCCAAAGCTTCTCCTCGCTGTAGGAATATTTGATTTTCTGTTTCTTTGTCAATCTGCCCAAACGAGCGACGATATCCTGGAAGATACCAAGCGGACAGATGATAGAACAGTAGATTCTACCGAAAAGTTTTGTCACGAGCAGCGTTGAAAGGAATGCTGCGATGAATCCTGCTGAGATAGAAGGAAGAAACTGGATCTTTGTGCTCCATCCCAAATAGTGTCTGGCTATGCCTGTAGTGTCACAGAATAGAGTGACGATCGAAAGCATCATCACCACTGCAATAACGACACGTGCATATTTCAAAATATTGCTTTTCATTGTAAGTTTTAGTTATTGTGGCAAAATTAGTGTTTTTTTGGAATTTTGTTCGGTTTGGTCTATAAAAAACTTTTATTAGTCGGGAGAATGTCGCATAAGATAGAACATAAAGTATGAGGCTCGATTGTCAGAATGCAACTTTATTGTAGATAAATGCTTGTGAAATTGAAAACTTACGCATGTCTACTACTTGATTTTGCATTATTACGATAAGATTTGTTTTTGTTTGTAATTGTTTTTTCATACATTTGTTGCGAAAACTCTAATGACAAATACACATCAAAGAGAAAAATAATTAGTATGAAGAAGTTATTATTGTCCGGTTTTGTTGGTGCAACGCTGATTTATGCGTCTTCTGCAACCACATTTATGAGAATTGAAAAAGAAACAAATAAAAATGTCCACAATCTTAATCTTAAAGACAAGTATGATGTCGACAGCGTGGGGAATGTCACATTCAATCGGGATAGCTCCATCATGTATGTCAATAAGGATACAGGAGATGTCTACAAGTACGATGTCGACAAAGTTGTGAAAATCAACTTTATCCCAAAGGATACGATGGGACACGAGTATGTGGATCTCGGTCTTTCGGTATTGTGGGCAAAGTATAACATGGGAGCAACATCTATAGAGGATGTCGGCGACTATTATGCTTGGGGTGAGTTGGAAACGAAGCCAGTGTATGATTGGGCAACATATAAATTTACCGTAGGTGATAGTCAAACCAGAACTAAATACAAGAGAGAGAGAATACCTGGAGAAACTCCTGATTTTTCAGGCATTGATCTTGATCCGGAGGATGATGCGGCAGCTGTAAATTGGGGAGGTGAATGGAGAATCCCGGACATGCGAATGTGGGATGAACTTTTGAATGAGTGTGAGTGGTTGACTGAACATATCAATGGTGTTTGGGGATTCAAGGTGCTTGCAAAAAACGGTAATTGGATTTTCCTTCCAGAAACAGGTTCGCGTGTAGTGGATACGTTGCATGTGAATGAGTACGATCCAAATTATCGTGACGTCCTTTATTGGAGTTCTACAATCTTCCCAAGTGAGATTCCTTTCATAGCAACGGCATTGTCTAATTTTATTTTACCTAATGGAATCGATTTTGGTTCAGGCGTTGGTACTCAATTTGTCAATCGTGGAATTCCTATTCGCCCGGTTATCCCTGTTAAGTATACGGTATCATTTTATACTGCCGACAGTGTTTTGTTAGACACCCAAATATTGGAATATGGAATGGCGGCTGCTGAAGTGGCGGCTCCGGTAATAGAGGGTGTGCCTTTCTTAGGATGGAGTGAACCGGTTACTTATATCACACATGATGCGGATGTCTATGCTCAGTATGGAAACCCGGATTACACGTATGTTGATCTTGGACTTTCTGTGAAGTGGGCTTCTGCTAACGTAGGTGCTCTTTCTATGGAGAAGACCGGCGACTATTTTGCCTGGGGTGAAACATCTCCTAAAGATGTCTATACAGATACTAACTATAAGTGGTGCGATAAGGAGTCGTATTCATTCAGCAAGTATTATTCTCAAAGTGGAAAGTCGGACAGCCTAATCAGGATTCTTCCAGAGGATGATGCCGCAACGGTTAATTGTGGGGGGAAATGGAGAATTCCAACAGTTGAAGAGTGGAGAGAACTTCAGGATAGGTGTGATTGGAAACAAACAGAAATGTACGGTGTCCTTGGCCATAAAATCACTGCTGAGAACGGCAATTGGATATTCCTTCCTGCAGGAGATGTCTCTTATGGAGAAAATACAAGTAAAGATGAGAACCATGGTAGCTATTGGACATCTGTGCTATATGTAGACGACAATAAAATGGCAAACTATGTGAATTTCAAGTTGAATGAAAGTTGGAGACCTCATCTCCTTCAGACAAAAAGAGGCGTCGGAATGACAGTTAGAGCTGTTTTGCCGTGTGAGTATAAGATTTCCTATTATACAGAAGACAGCGTCTTGATAACGACTCAGGTTGTAGAGTCGGGAGAATATCCGAAAGAGGTGGCTGCTCCAGAAAAGAAGGGTTATACTTTTGTCGGATGGGGTAATGCTTTTGACAGAATAACTTCGGATATGAATGTCTATGCTCAATATACAGAGGGAGATCATGGTTACGTCGACCTAGGCCTTTCTGTAATGTGGGCCACATGCAATGTAGGTGCAGAGTCGATGTTAGAGCCAGGAGATCTTATAGCATGGGGAGAGGTGTCTCCTAAAGATAATTATGCTGACAGCACATACAAATGGGGTGGAGACGGCTATAGAAAGGTTACTAAGTATGTGGCTTCGGAGGTCAGCGGTGAGATAGATAGCCTTTTGACTCTTCTTCCGGAGGATGATGCCGCTACGGTAAATTGGGGCGACGAATGGAGAATGCCGACTGAAGAGGAGTGGGATGAACTTCGTGAAAACTGTTATGTTGAATTTAGAAATGTAAATGGTGTCGCTGGTCATATGATCACAGCTAAGAATGGCAATTGGATTTTCCTTCCGGCAGTAAATTACATATCTGAATTCAATGATTCGGGGAAAGATGAACATGGTTATTATTGGTCGTCTTCTCTAAGAATAAATGTATATTATAGCGATTGGGCGATTAGTGAAACTCTTGGACATTCTAATTATTCTGGAAAAGGAAAAGATAGTGCTAAGGGAGCTATGCAAAGAAGTTGGGGAATGTCGGTCCGTCCGGTCCGTGCCAAATAAAGAAATTTGTTTCGATTTTTAATGCAAGAGGCAATCCGATGAGGGTTGTCTTTTGTTCTTTAAAAAAGAGGAATAAGATTTTGAATCTAGATTATCAATTTGTTAATTTGCATCTGCAATTGGCTTTGAAGCGAGGATGCCGAAAATCGACAATAGAGTAGGCCTTTTCTAACAATGACGACTAACATTATACATTATGGGATATTACGTTGGCAATAAGTTTTCAGATGACAAGGATTTTATAGATGGAAATGAGCTGTTTTCTCTTTTTGAGTATCACAGATTCCTTGACAACGGAGTGTTGCAGGTGATGGGTCAAAATTCTCATGAAGTATCCGATGATGGTTTGGTAGTGAGAGGTTGGAGGGATGCAACTGAATCTGATTGCAATTGGGGCGTGATGTCGACAATGTCTCTTTTTGAATCAGAGTCGGTTTCGGTTGGTGTCAGTGTCTCTTTTTTGAAGATGATCAAGTGCAAGAATGTCAAACTTATTGATGCTGACATCCATTATTTGTATTTGGAAGATTGCTCGGATATAGAGATCCCAGATTCTGTTATTGTTTTGACTGTAAAAAACAGTAGAAACATAAAATTTCCGGAAGTAGCATTTGAGACTCCTGTTTTCGACACGAAGTCGGATTCTAAATTCGAATTCCAGAATCATACTTACGTATTTAAGAAAGGATATACTTACCTAAGATGCAAGCATAGAGAGTTTGGGGCAAATTGTGAAAAGGGAGATTTCAGTAATCCTGCATATCTGATGTATGTCGACGCTAAAATGTTCGGACAGTATTTGTCGGATGAGCGTTATGATGTTTTGAAGAAGGAGATTGAGAAGGAGGATGAGAAGAATCGTAAGAAGGCTAAGGTTGGTAAGGATTGGAAGAATTTTATTTTTTATCTTCTTGTCGGTGCGACTATCATGTGCTTCTTGACTGACGACCCGGATCTGTTGGCTGTCATGATAATTGGCCCAATCGGTTTGTTCTTCTACTTCATCTGGTGGTTGGTGAAGAAGATTGTGGGGATATTTAGGAAATGAGGTGAAAGAGACCTGATTTTTATTTCGCATTTTCTGCCATTCGTTTCATTTTTTTCAGTTTGTACCTAAAATGGTACTTTTGAATGTTGTGTTTTTGCTCATGAAGATAATTTTGCGGTATGACTTAGAATTTGAGCAAAAACATATATTACTTATTATTTTATGATTAAACGTTATTTTTTATCGATCCTTTTGACGGTGCTTTCTGCAATTTCGTTTGCAGCCGAGAAGGATTACACCGCTTATCTGTTTGCCTATTTCAAAGGCGAGGGTTTGGCTCAGGGAGAGCAGATCTATTTTGCTGTCAGCCGTGACGGTTTGAATTGGAAGGATATCAATGGAGGAAATCCTGTGCTGACGTCTTCTCTTGGCGAGAAGGGGCTGCGTGATCCGTTTATTATGCGTTCTGCCGACGGTGATAAATTCTTCGTTATCGCTACCGACTTGAAAATCAACGGTAATGGCAACTGGACTGCGGCTCAAACTACCGGTAGCAAATCTATCATGGTGTGGGAGTCGTCGGATCTTATCAACTGGAGTGAGCAGCGTATGTGCAGAGTCGCTCCTGATGGTGCTGGCTGCACATGGGCTCCTGAGGCCGTCTATAATGAGGAGTCTGGCGAATACTTGGTGTTTTGGTCGTCGAAAATTCCTGGCTCTCAGTCGGTGCAAAATAATGATAATACTCATCGTGTCTACTATTGTACGACTAAGGATTTCAAGTCGTTCTCTCAGGCTAAGGTTTGGATTGAGTTGAAGAATCAGCAGAATCGTACTATCAGTGTGATAGATGCGACTGTCATCAAAGTGGGAAACACATACTATCGCTTCAAGAAGAACGAGGCTACTGAGGCTCATAAGTCGGGAATGCCTTCGTCGGGCAAATATATCATTATGGAGAAGGCGACAAACCTTCTTGGGCAGTGGACTGAGGTGAATACTCAGATGAGCCAGATCGCTTACGTGGAGGGTCCAACCTGCTTTAAGTTTAATGGCGAAAACAAATGGTGCTTGTTCATTGATGATTTTGGTGGAAAGGGTTATTATCCACTTGTTACAAACGATCTTTCATCAGGTAATTTCACTCAGGTCGCAGCAGGACAGTATTCGTTGCCATCGGTGATGCGTCACGGTTCGGTGGTCAATATCACTGAAGCTGAATATAACAATCTTATGAGCAAATACGAGCCTTCTTCGGTTTGCAATTTCCGTGTCAATCCTGCGGCTCGACAGCAGACTATGGAGGGATGGGGAGTCTCTCTTTGTTGGTGGGCTGGACAGTGTGGTGCTTGGACAGAGGATAAGGTCGACGACCTTGTGGATATGCTAACGTCGGAGGATAAATTGAATTACAATATCTTCCGTTATAATATTGGAGGAGGAGATCATCCGTCGCACTATAATGGACACATGTGTAATGGAAAGGGTAAACGTGCTGAGATGGAGGGATTCAAGGCAACGGAAAATTCGGCTTATAATTGGAATGCCGACGCTGCTCAACGTAATGTGTTGCTTAAACTTAGAGATGCACGTAAGGATGACGTGGTGTTTGAGGCATTCTCCAACTCGGCTCCTTACTGGATGACCTATTCTGGTTGTGCTTCGGGAAACTCAAATGCAGCCAAAGACAATTTGAAACCAGAGTATTATGGTAAGTTCTGCGATTATCTAGTCGACGTCTGCAAACATTATAAGGATGAGTATGGAATTGAGTTTAAGACTCTTGCTCCGTTCAACGAGCCAAACACTAATTATTGGGGTGAGAAAGGTGGACAGGAAGGATGCCATTTCGATCCTGCGTCGCAAGTCAACCTTATCCGTGTGCTCTATCCAAAATTGAAAAATTCTGGTTTGAAGACTGTCATTTCTTCATCCGACGAGACAAGCGTTCCGTTGGCATTGGGAGAGTTGCAGACATTTATTAAAGAGGGTGATATTATCCCGATGTTGGGACAATTCAACACCCATACTTATGGAGGCAATATAAGAGACAAGGCCAATTTGAAGGATTTGGTCACAGAGACTCGATTGCCATTCTGGATGTCGGAGACTGGATCCGGCGGAACTGGTTTGGCTGGCAACCTTGCGTTGGCTCAACGAATGTTTGACGACCTCAACTATCTTCAGCCACAAGCCTGGATAGATTGGCAGTTTGTGGAGGAGAACAACGACCAGTGGTGTATGGTGAAAGGAAGTTTCAACAATCAGACATATAATATTGTAAAGAATTTCTACGTCCGTATGCAAGTCACACGTTTTATCAAGCAAGGCTATACGATGCTTGGCACCGGACGTGACGATATCTTAGCGGCTGTCAGTCCTACGGGAGACAAGGTCGTGGTGGTGATGCTCAACACGTCGACAGACCAGAAGAGTGTCAGCATTGATTTGTCGCTTTTGAATAAAGTCGACGATTCAGCGCAGTTGTATGTCACAAACTCCAAATTGAATTGCCAGCGTATGGCTGATGTGGAGGTTGTCGACAGAAGGGTTGATTATACAATGGGTGGCGAGGAAATCTCAACATTGATTTTCTCAACTGATGCCGGCAACGGAATGGAGAATTTCACAGAGGGATATCCGTATATGATTGTGCCAAGAGCATCCACGTCTCCATTGACAATGAATGGCAGTTCATTGAATTTGAGCCTGTTGTGTGTGGCAGATACGATGCAACGCTGGTATTTCAACAAATTGGCTAACGGCAACTACAACATCTACACAATGTTGGAAGGCAAGAAATATGCTTTGACAGACGACGGCTCATATTGGTTGACTACCACTCCGCTTAACTCGTCGAACAAAGGACAGGAATTTAAAATTGAGAGTCTTGGCGACAACAGCTTCAAGGTGGTTTCAGCCTCTAATGGCAAACTGCTAGACCTTGAAGGTGAGCATCTTGAGGCAGGCACAAAGGTCGGATTATGGCAAGCCAGCGCCACAGGAGCCAACGTCCATCGTGAGTGGAGAATCTTATCTGTGCCATTCACTGCGGTTCCGATGTCTGGTGAGACAACAGCCGACGATATCGCATCAGAGCCGACGCTGGTGTATTCTGCAAACGGAGAAATTATCATAGTATCTTTGTCGGCATCATCATCGATGTATTCCGTCTACAACATCAAAGGACAGATGGTGACAAACGGAGCCATCAAATCCGCAGTCACAAAGATTCCGGTAGAGAAAGGATTCTATGTGGTGAGATGTGGAAATGAAGCGGAGAAGGTGATGGTGAAATGATAAAAGCGGAATGATAAATGCGAAATGCGTAATTAAGAACAATCCCGTGGATGCCAGGCATCTGCGGGATTTTCTTGTTTCATAACCTATAAGTCCAACAAAAAAATATCATTCTGTTGTTGCAAATAAAAATTAGGATTAACTTTGTCGCAAATAAAAACAATTAATAAAACGTTGCCTTAGTTAGGGCAAATAAATTTAGACAACTTAGTAACAGTTCAAAAAATGGAGAAAGAAGAGAAAGCTGTTATGCTGAATCCGTTTTGCGACGAAGGATTCAAGAGAATTTTTGGTGATAAAATCCTGTTGATGGATTTTCTTAACTCTTTTGTAGACACAGAGGCACCTATTGTTGACTTGACATATGAGAACAAGGAACTCGTGTCGGAAGAGAATGACAGAAGATCAATAATCTTCGACTTATTCTGCAAGCTAGACAATGGCAAGCACGTCATTATCGAGATGCAGAACAAGAGACAAGATTACTTTGTGGAGAGAGCATTGTTCTATCTTTCAAGATCGATTTCTATGCAAGGAGAAAAAGGAGAGGAGTGGGAGTACGGAATCAACGCAGTCATTGGAGTGTTCATCACGCATTTCAATTTGTTCGACAACAACGACAATAAAGATGTGCTTTGTGAAATGAGATTGATGAACCCCAAAACAAACAAAACGATCAGCGATAAAATACGTGGCTATTTTATACAATTGCCAAAGTTCAAAAAGTCAAACAATGGATGTGCAGACCATTTTGAGGAATGGATCTACAATCTGAAAAATATGGAGCGTATGGGAAATATAGAATTCAAAGATAAAGAGGTGTTCAAGAGGTTATGGGATCTCTCTAATTGTTCTATGCTTTCTTTTGAAGAACGCAATAAATATGAACGTAGTCTAAAAGCGTACCGTGACTATGTCAACCAAATAAACTACGCAAAAAAAGAGGGTATCGCAGAAGGAAGAGTTGAAGGCCAAGCAGAGGGAAGAGCAGAAGAACGCTTGAAAACCATAACATTGTTAAGGGAGAGTGGAATGAGTGATGAAGAGATTTCATTTCGCTTAAAAATAGATATCGAAGAGTTAAAATCTCTTTGAAAATCCTATTGAAATTCATGATATGAGTATGCAGTTTGGGGTTGACGTATGGCAGATTCTAAACAGCATGCTCTTGCTTTCAATGTAGAGACGTCCACAATGCCACGTCTCTACCTGCCATAAAAACAAATTTTTATTGTTATGGATTATATTTTGAGTTTTGCAATAGCCTTAGCAGCAACAATTTTTTTCTGCTTGTCCTTCTATATATTCAAAGCAATAAAGAAGGACATGTCTGACGATTTAGCTTTTTGTATTATGCCACTTATCACTTGTTTTGTATTGTCTATATACGTGGGCATGTCTTGGATCAGTTTTTATCTGGGCTTTTGCTTTTTTCTCCTCTCAACAATACTACTGGTAGCTATTCCGATAGCTATAAACAAGTTAATGAGGAAGGTCATGAATAAACCTTTTCTTTCATACTTGTTGAGTTCTTCATTATCGTTCATCGTTCTTTTCTCATTGATATTGAATAGTATGGATGGCAGTTCCAAGACACACAGAAGATTGGAAAATGAATGCGTACCAGCTGATACTGTCGTAATAGAAGATGTTGTCTCATCCCCGTCTGTGAAATTCAGCAATAATTTAGCTAACATAGAGTTGAAAACCACAAGTATAGATTCGATATGGATTGAAAAAGATGGTGCAAAAAAAGCAATTACACTTGAACAAGCCAGAAAATTTTCAGATATAGATTTAGATAAAAAAATTTTCTCCCTAAAATACGACACTACAAATACTAAGCATGAATATGTCAAGAAATGCAAGTCAACAAAAGATTTCCATGAGCTTGTAGAAAGACCTTATGTGTATAGCGACAAATCATACGACTGCGACGTGAACCTTGATGGCTTGACCGACTACATTCTTGAAGTCGACCACGAGGCAGACACCATAAGAAACCAAGAAGCATCGGAAAATCACAATCGTGGTCTTATTCTTGCAATAAATAAAGGAGACTATTTTGAGACTGAGCATATCTATTTCTGCCTTTTGCCGTATCAAATACTAATAGGTTATTACGATGAAATAATCGAAGCATCTCAAAACAGATTGAGTATAAATGCCTCGTATAACAGTCATAGTACAGAAAGCTATGATTTTGTATATAAGGATGGAGATTTTGTGTTATGCAATTACCATATGGAAGTCGTAACTGATTTCACAGAAACCCAGTCCTATACAAAAATAGACTTTGTGCACAACAGCATGACATGTACAACCAGAATCAAAGAAGACAGTGATGATGGGGACAACGAGGTGGAGGATAAGTGGATTTCCGTCAAATACAGTATAGAAGACCACAAACCATTACTACTGTCCAGAATGGGTGTGCTTTTGAATTGAAATTTTAATAAATGTTATATTTAGCATTTTGCATCCTTAATTTGGCATTTTATATAAAGATTGTCCCAAAAAATGAATATATTTGCCGAAATATTGTAATTGAAAAAAGTAGATCAAAATGAAAATAGCGCTTATCGGCTACGGTAAAATGGGCCACATGATTGAGAAGATTGCCAGAGAGAGAGGTCATGAAATCGTATCTATCATTGATATCGACAACCGTGAAGATTTGAAGAGCGACGCATTCAAGAGTGCAGACGCTGCAATTGAGTTTACAGTTCCTACTACAGCTATCGAAAACATCAATGCTTGCTTCGACGCAGGTGTTCCTGTCGTTTGCGGTACAACTGGTTGGACTAAGCAGATTGAGGCAGTAAAGGCAGATATGGCAAAGAAGAATGGTACTCTATTCTGGAGTTCAAACTACTCTGTAGGCGTAAATATTTTCATGGCAGTCAACAAATATTTGGCTAAGATCATGAACGGGTTCTCTCAGTATAATGTTGAGATGACAGAGGTTCACCACATCCACAAGTTGGATGCTCCAAGTGGAACAGCTATCACGCTTGCTGAAGGAATCCTTGAGAATCTAGACAGAAAGACTAACTGGACAAAGGAGGCTGAGGGTGCACCGACAGATATGGCAATCAAGTCTATCCGAGAGGGTGAGGTCCCTGGTATCCACACTATCCGTTATGAGTCGGGTGTTGATTCGATCGAGATCACTCACGATGCAAAGAGCCGTGAGGGATTCGCGCTAGGAGCTGTGCTTGCTGCTGAGTTTACTGCAGGAAAGAAAGGTTTCTACACAACAACTGACATGTTCAAATTCTAATTGAAAGAGATGTTTGGAATAGGATCATCTAATAAAGTTTTGTCGTCTTCTGACAAAAAAGACGAGTATATCGGAAGAAAGAGTGGAACTTTGGTTGAGCGTATCAAAGACACTAAGAAATCCGACTATATAAAGTTTGGCATCCTTGCTGTGATTACCCTTTTGTTCACATTGTGGACAGGTAATCCGTTGTCGTTGCTATTCTTGCTTTTCTTTTTTGATGTATATATCACGAGATATGTATCTTGGGATTGGTGGAAGAAGTCGGACAATTCTATAATAAAGACAGTAGGAAGCTGGGTGGACGCGATCGTCTTTGCATTGGTTGTTGTCTATTTCATCAATATCTATTTGTTTCAAAACTATGTGATCCCATCATCTTCGTTGGAGAAATCGTTGTTAGTCGGCGACTATTTGTTCGTAAGCAAGTGCAACTATGGACCACGTTCGCCTATGACTCCGCTTTCATTCCCGTTGGCACAGCACACGTTGCCGATTTTGAACTGTAAGTCGTACATTGAGGAACCTCAGTGGGAGTACAAGCGTTTGGCTGGCTTTGAGGACGTGAAGCTATACGATATCGTGGTGTTCAACTTCCCTGCCGGCGACACAGTGGCAATGAAGGTTCAGAATCCAGACTACTACACTCTTACGTCGACATACGGACGTGAAAAGGTAAATACTGATAAGGAAACATTCGGAGATATCGTTTGGAGACCAGTTGACAGACGAGAAAACTACGTAAAGAGATGTGTAGGTTTGCCAGGAGACAACCTGTTGATTTCGGATAAGAATCTGTATATCAACGGTCACTTGGTAGAAGCACCTGAACACATTCAGTTCAACTACTTCATCGAGACAACTAAGATGTTGACAGAGAAGAACTTCCAATCGCTTGGTGTAAGTAAGTCGGATTACGAATATTCAATGGTGTCGACAGATTGGAAGAGAATGTTGCAGTATCAGGCAAACGAAGACGGTTCGTACAATTTCGTATACAAGTTGCCATTGACTGCTGCTATGAAGGCTAAATTGGAGAAGTCGCAGGATGTAGTTAGCATCAAACTTGAAGACGAGAGATTCGGAGGCCGTACGTTCCCACAGACAAAGGCAGACAACAAGTGGACTCGCGACAATTACGGACCTATCCACATTCCAGCAAAGGGAGAGACAATCGAACTTAACGCTGACAATATCGATTTGTATGCCCAGATAATCCGCAATTACGAGGGCAATAAACTAGAGTACTCTGGCGATAACATTAAAATAAATGGAGAAGTTGCCAGCAATTATACATTCAAAATGAACTACTACTGGATGATGGGAGACAACAGGCACAACTCCGCAGACTCCAGATATTGGGGATTCGTACCTGAGGACCATATTGTAGGAAAACCAGTTTTCATTTGGCTTTCTCTTGATGAGGATAAGGACGGTTTCTTCAACAAACTTCGTACAGAACGAATCTTCAAGCGTATTCATAACGATTAATCCTTCATAGACGTTTACATCGCGTCTGAGAGTTAGATAGGGTATTGTTTAACTATAAAAAACACTAAGACCATGAACATGAAACATGTAATTTCTTTGATCATTGCGATGGTGTTGTCGGTAGGAAACATCTTTTCGCAGGTTACTTACGTAGAGACTCCGGTGTTCAAGGTAGGTGAAAAGGCAACTTACGGAATACATTTTAACCTAGGTTTCATTTCCATGAAGGCTGGAAAGGTGAATTTTGAAGTTGGTGAGGCTGTTATTAATGGAGTAGATTGTTACAAACTGACTGTTGATGGCTATACTCAGGGTATGTTTGAAAAATTTTATGTGGTAAGGGATACATTCACATCTTATCTGGACAAGAAGACTCTTCAGCCAGTATATTACCACGACGGAAAGCATGAGGACAGCTATTGGAGCTATTCAACTTACAAATACACAAATATCGGAAATCCAGATAGTTTGCATGTAAACTTTGAGTATATCAAGAGAAAAGGTACTTCCAAGACAGAGTTCAATGTCAGTAAGAAGGCTGCCGATTTGGTGTCTACATGCTACAAGGTACGTAATGTAGATGTGAATTCAATGTCGAGAGGAAGCGTGGCATCGTTCTCTCTTTTGTTCGAAGACATTGTATACGAGTTAGGTTTAAAGTTTACTGGAAAACAGAATATCAAACTTAAAAACGGAGATAAGTACAAGGCATTCGTATTTGTTCCTACCCTTATCAAAGGAAATTTGTTCAAGAACGACGAAGATTTGAAAATCTACGTTGCTGACGACGACAACCACTACCCAGTGTATGTCGAGGCAAGCCTAAAGATGGGTAAAGCCGTGGCGTCTCTTGAGAGTATCTCCGGAACAAAATACGATCAGTCTGGAAAAAAGAATAAATAAAATATCGCCGACCATGAAGACCATACGACTAGGGATATTTAAGAAAACAAGGATTTAATATATAGGATGGCAAAAATTTTAGTAGTTGACGACGAGAGAAGTATCCGTAATTCTATGAAAGAGGTCCTAGGATTTGAAGGACACACGGTTATTCTCGCTGAAGACGGAGAAAGCGGATTGAAAGAGGCGGAAAAAGAGCAGTTCGACCTAGTGTTTTCGGACATTAAGATGCCGAAGATGGATGGTGTCGAGCTATTGGCGAAGATGAGACAGTTGCAACCGTCGACAAAAATGATTTTGATTTCAGGACACGGCACAATTGAGACAGCCGTGCAGTGTATGCGCAACGGAGCCTTCGACTTCATTGAGAAGCCGATGAACCTTAATCGTCTGCTTCAGGCGGTGAAGGAGGCGATGTCAAGCGACAGCACCGAAAGTAACAATCTACGTGCCGCGATTTCTAACGGTGTGAAGAAAGCGACAGGAGGTGTGGCTGATGAGCGTGAGATGGTAGGTAAGAGCGACCAGATAAACCATCTTCGTGCGTTGATCGATAGAGTAGCGCCTACCGATGCCAGAGTACTCATCACAGGTGAGAACGGAACAGGTAAGGAGGTTGTTGCTCATCAGATATTTGCAAAGAGTTCCAGAGCAAACAAACCGTTTGTTGAGGTGAACTGTGCGGCAATTCCGTCGGAGCTGATCGAGAGTGAACTTTTCGGACATGAGAAGGGAGCCTTCACGTCGGCATTGAAGCAGAGAATAGGAAAGTTCGAGCAGGCCAACGAAGGAACATTGTTCCTTGATGAGATCGGAGACATGAGTCTTGCGGCTCAGACAAAAGTGTTGCGCGTGCTTCAGGAGGGCGTTCTGACAAGAGTAGGTGGAGACAAAGCGATAAAGGTGGACGTTAGAGTCATTGCGGCTACCAACAAAAACCTTAAGCAGGAGATCGAGAAAGGAAACTTCAGAGAGGACCTTTACCACCGTTTGAGCGTCATTCCATTGTGTGTGCCTCCATTGAGAGAGCGTAAGGACGACATACCGTTGCTTGTAGAGCATTTCATCAGCAAGTATGATGCTGCTACAGGTCAGAAGCATAAGTTTGATAAGGCTGCGATGGCGCATCTTCAGACATTTGAGTGGAACGGAAATATTCGTGAGTTGAAGAACGTGGTGGAGCGACTTGCGATCTTGTGTAACGACGCGATTACAGAGGAGGATGTAAAGAACTACGCAAGGCCAGTCTTTTTGTAAGATAAAAACAACTGCAAATAGTGTTGTTTGGCATTTTGCAGTGTTTTTTATGCTTATTCTTAGTGCTAATGAGCATAAAGTTTTTATTTTTGTATGCCCAAAAATGGATTTTTTGGTCTTGATATTGGGTCTAAATTGGAAAAATTTAAAATAAATATAATTAAACATGGATTTTGGACATTTTGACGATGCGAACCGTGAGTTCGTCATCACCAATCCCGCAACCCCATTCCCTTGGATCAACTACCTAGGAAATGAGGATTTCTTTGGTTTGATCTCAAACACAGGAGGAGGTTATAATTTCTACAAGGACGCTAAGTTCCGTCGTATTACTCGTTACCGTTACAATGGAGTTCCTATGGATAACGGTGGTCGTTACTTCTACATCAACGACAACGGTACAGTTTGGAACCCAGGTTGGAAGCCTTGCAAGACTCCGCTAGATTCTTACGAGTGCCGCCACGGTATGAACTACACTCGCATCACTGGTTCAAAGAACGGTATCGAGGCATCAGTTTTGTTCTTCGTTCCATTGAAGACTTGGGCTGAGGTTCAGAAGGTAACTCTAAAGAACACTACTACTTACACAAAGAAGATCAAGTTGTTCTCTTTCGCAGAGTGGTGTTTGTGGAATGCAGCTACAGATATGGAGAACTTCCAGCGTAACTGGTCTACAGGTGAGGTTGAGATTGACGGTAGCGTAATCTACCACAAGACAGAGTATAAGGAGCGTCGTGACCACTATGCATACTACGCAGTAACAAATGCAAAGATCGACGGTTACGATACAGATCGTGAGTCATTCATCGGTCTATACAACGAGTTCGCTGATCCTCAGTGTGTAATGGCTGGTAAGCCAGGTAACTCTTTGGCACACGGTTGGTCTCCAATCGCATCTCACTACATCGAGGTAGAGCTTAAGCCAGGTGAGAGCAAGGACTACATCTTCGTACTTGGTTACGTTGAGAACAAGCAGGAGGAGAAGTTCTGCAAGGAGGATATCGCACGTAAGAAGAGCGGAGAGTTGATTTCTTCACAGGATTCAGACGTTACTCTAGTTAACAAGACAAAGGCTAAGGAGCTTATCAAGAGATTCTCTACAGTTGCTGCTGTTGACGCTGCATTCGCAGAGTTGGCTAACATGTGGGATATCCTTCTTGACAAGTACGTTGTTAAGTCAGAGGACGACAAGCTTAACCGTATGGTTAACATCTGGAGCCAGTACCAGTGTATGATCACATTCAACTTCTCTCGTTCAGCTTCATTCTTCGAGAGCGGTGTTGGTCGTGGTATGGGATTCCGTGATTCTAACCAGGACTTGGTTGGTTTCGTACACCAGATTCCGCCACGTGCTCGTGAGCGTATAATCGATATCGCATCTACACAGTTCCCTGACGGTGGATGCTACCACCAGTATCAGCCACTTACAAAGCATGGTAACAATGACATCGGTGGTGGATTCAACGATGACCCATGTTGGTTGATCTTCGGTACATGTGCATACGTTAAGGAGTCAGGTGACTTCAGTATCCTTAAGGAGCCAGTTCCATTCGATAACAAGCCAGGTACAGAGGTTTCATTGTTCGAGCACTTGAAGATCTCTTTCAACCACGTTGTTAACAACCTTGGACCTCACATGTTGCCACTAATCGGTCGTGCTGACTGGAACGACTGTTTGAACTTGAACTGTTTCTCTTGGGATCCAAATGAGTCATTCCAGACTACAGAGAACAACTCAGTAGGTTCAAAGGCAGAGTCTCTAATGATCGCAGGTTTGTTCGTTGTAACAGGTAAGGATTATGTAGAGCTATGTAAGGAGATCGGTGAGACAGCTGAGGCAGAGCGTGCTCAGAAGTGTATCGACTCAATGGTTGAGGCAGTTAAGAAGCATGGTTGGGACGGAGAGTGGTATCTACGTGCATACGACTTCTACGGTAATAAGATCGGTTCTAACGAGTGTGAGGAAGGTAAGATCTTCATCGAGTCACAGGGATTCTGTACAATGGCAGGTATCGGTCTTGAGGAAGGTATGGTTGACAAGGCTATCGACTCATGTAAGAAGTATCTTGACTGTGAGCACGGTATGGTTCTTAACAACCCTGCTTACACAACATATCACGTTGAGATGGGTGAGATTTCTTCTTATCCTGCAGGTTACAAGGAGAACGCTGGTATCTTCTGTCACAACAATCCATGGGTTATCATCGGTGAGACAGTAGCCGGACGTGGTAACGATGCTTGGGAGTTGTTCCGCAAGATCTCTCCAATGTACTTGAAAGATCAGGCACTTCACAAGGTTGAACCATACGTAAACTGCCAGATGGTTGCAGGTAAGGATGCAGCTAAGCCAGGTGAGGGTAAGAACTCATGGTTGACAGGTACAGCTGCATGGATGTGGTTGACAGTTTCTCAGTACTTGCTAGGTATCAAGCCTTCATACAAGGGATTGCAGATTGACCCATGTCTTCCATCAGACATGAAGAGCTATACTGTAAACCGTAAGTTCCGTGATGCTGACTACACAATCAAGGTATCATGCTCAGGTGCACAGAAGGGTGTTAAGAAGGTAATTGTTAACGGTAAGGAAATTGCTGGTAACATCGTGCCTATGCAGCCTGCTGGCTCAAAAACAGTTGTTGAGGTAGAGATGTAAACATCTTCATAAAAAAAGGGGAGTGATCATGACTCCCCTTTTTTCCCTATTTCTAGTCATTCATAAAAGGAAGTAATATGAGAAGACTGATATTCGCTTTAGCGATTTTAGCTGCCGCATTGATGACAAGCTGTGTTCAGAAGAAGGCAGGAGAGAAAGTATCGGTAGTGGATGTTGACACTACACCGCCAGTGCAGCGTTATGGCGCATTGCAGGTAAAAGGAATTCAACTATGTGACCAAGAAGGTAATCCTGTCCAGTTAGCAGGAATGAGCACAATGGGCTATCAGTGGTATGGCCAGTGCTATACAAAAGAGTCGATCACTAAAATGGTGAAAGACTGGCATATTAGCATACTTCGTCTAGCGATGTATGTAGAAGAGGGAGGTTACAACTACAAGCCTGAAATCAGAGAAGAGATGTGTAACCTAATTGATATCTGTGAAGAACTTGGAATCTATTGTCTAATGGACTGGCATATTCTTACTCCAGGTAACCCTCTTGACCCAAAATATTCGAAAGCAGAGGATTTTTTCAAATATATGGCAAAACGCAATGCTAACAAGCAGCATGTGTTGTATGAGATCTGTAATGAACCTAACGGTTCGTCGGTTACATGGGACACAATTGCGACTTATGCCAATAAGGTTATTCCTATCATCCACGCTGCATACGATAGCGTAGGTGCACCTCATCCTATTGTCATTGTCGGTACTCCTCAGTGGTGTCAGTTGGTTGACGCTTGTATCAAGGAGGGTAGATATCAGGGTAACGGAAAGGATTTGGATGCGTATTTGCCGGATCGTGATGCTCGTTTGAAGTACGACAACATCATGTATTCTTTCCATTTCTACGCCGCATCCCACAATGAAGGATTCGAGAAGGATGGAAAGCCTAACTATTATGACATGTATTCATACTTGTATGACGTGCTAGGCCGTCTGCCGGTGTTCTGTACTGAGTTTGGATGTGTAGAAGCTTGGGGAGGTGGCGACGAGGATTTCGATCGCACAGACAAGTGGTTGCTAATGCTGTCTGGAAACAATGCAGGAAAGCAGAGAGTAAGTTTCTGTAACTGGAGTTTCTGTGACAAGGAGGAGACAGCTTCAATCTTGCTGCCAGGCTCTTGCGTGGCTAACGAGTGGGATAGACGTACTCCTGCAGGAGAATACTTGAAGAGAGTGTTGGACGTAATCAACTGGGGTGCTAAGGACACAACTGTATTGAAGAAGTCGAATATCTATATTAAGCAGAGTTATTAAAATAATCTAATCTATAAAAACACAAAAAATATGGCTTTAATAGATCCAAACAACCACAAGCTTTCCATACTTGAGAAGTGTGCGTATGGAGCTGGAGATATGGCGTGCAATCTATTCTGGGGATTGATTTGTATCGCTTCTGCATTTTACACTGAGTATTTTGGCCTAGAGGCTGTAGTTGTAGCAACAATGATGTTGGTAGTTGCATGTATAGATATCGCATTCGACGTTGTCATCGGTGCTATTGCCGACAGACATAAGACTAAGTGGGGTCGTTTCCGTCCTTGGATTCTTTTCGGTGTTGTGCCATTCTGTATCATCGGTGTCGTGACATTTACAACTCCAGAGTTTGACACTACTGCAAAGACAGTGTACGCTTACATCACTTTCCTAATGATGCGTTTGATGTACTCTGTTGTTAACGTTCCTTACGGCGCATTGATGGGTGTCATGAGTTCGGATTCAGATGAACGTGACAAAGTGTCGGCATTCCGTAACATCGGTGCTCAGATCGGATGTATGGTAAGCTACGGTTTCGTATTTACTATCGTACGTTTCATCATGGACTCTATGGAGGTTGACGGTCAGAAGGCATTCTCAACAACTGCAATGATCTACGCTACAGCAGCATTCATCCTTTTGATGATCACTTTCTTGTTCACAAGAGAGCGTGTTGAGCCAGCAGCTCAGGAGCAGTCTAACTTGTCGCAGGACCTTAAGGACCTTGGAGCTAACAAGCCATGGATCATGTTGACAATTGCTAACATTGCAATGTTGTTCTTCGTATTCGTACACAATGGTTTGATCGCATACTATGCTAAGTATTACCTAGCAGATAGCTATGATACTGTTAACGATGTTGCTGTATTCAACGCTACATTGTTCGGATTCCAGCTTAACTGGGAGATAATCTCTACAATCCTATTGAGTATGGGTTCTATCCTTACTATCATCGGTACAATGCTTATCCGTCCAATTGCATCAAAGTTTGGTAAGAAGCCAACATGGATCGGTTGTTTCGTTCTAGCATCAGTTTGTTCAATCATGTTGTTGTTCATCGACAGAACAAACATTGGTATGGTATTGTTGTTCAACCTATTGTTCTCTTTGACTATCGGACCTTCAGGATACATGGTATGGAGTATGTATGCTGACGTTGCTGACAACGCTGAGGTTGAGACTGGTCGTCGTGCTACTGGTTTGATCTACTCTTCGGCTACAATGGCTCAGAAGCTTGGTCAGGCTGTTGCTAACTCACTTCCAATCTATTGTTTGGCTGCAGTTGGTTACGTTGCAAACACACAGCTTTCTGCTGAGACAATCGATTCAATCAAGACTATCTACACTATTGCTCCAGTAATAGGAGGTGTGATCGGTATCATTGCTTTGTGTTTCTACACAATCGACGAGGCTAAGGTTAAGGCGAATTCAGAGAAGCTTGCTGAGATGAAGGCAAATGGTAATAGTACTGACGTTGTTGCTTAGTAATATCGTCATCTAAGTTGATAATATCACATAAAGGAGACGCGTTTGTTTCGCGTCTCCTTTTGTGTAATATAACTTATTTCCGTGTTGGAAAATGTTATTTCGGTCAATGGATGTATTTTTGCCTATATTTGCCGATGTGACTAAACGAAAACGGAAATGAAATAATTATTGCTGAGTCAAAATAGGATTTATATGGAGACAAATGAATTAAATGAGTTAAAGAAACTGTTCCTAAAAAATCTGGAGCTGCAGCAGGAGATGTCTGCTAATATGCAAAAGATAGTAAGAACGATAGATGTCCTTGAGACACGTCTGTTCATGGAGGATTTGGAATCTTCTCTAGAGCCTGAAAAGGTAGATATACCTGACGAAGGTTTGAATACAGCCGACATCACTTTCGTGCCGAACAGTGTCGTTAAAGAATCAGAGATTGTAGAAAAGGTTGATGCGACTCCGGTGGAGACTATGCCAGTTCAGAATGTTACTGAAGTGGCAGAACCTGTCGTCGCACCAGAATCGGAGGTTACTTCTCAATCAGAAATTTCGGAGCAAGTTGCTGCTGAGAATGTCGTGCCGGAACCAATTGCGACAGAGGTTGTAGAGACTGTTGTTAAGAGTGATGAGATTGCAGAACCTGTTGTGGCAGAGGTAGAGCAGAAGAGTGAACCTGTTGCTGCAACAGAACCCATTGTGGCATCTGATGCACTATCTTCTTATTCTGAGATGAAGCAGGCGCAGGCTAGTAAGGTTTTGGATGAAAAATCAGAAGAGAAAAAGAGCGAGGCTGAAAAGACAGTTGCTACATCTCAGCCTAAGAAAGAAGCTGAATCTTCCAACTTGGAAGCAAAGATCGGTAAGAACTTCATGGGAATTGCTGCCTCTGTGCTTATCTTCATCAGCTTTATTTTCTTCGCAAGCGTTGTTACGCCTTCATTGCCTGATTGGGCTAAGGTAGCATTGATGTATCTTGTAAGTGCCGGTTTTACAGGTGGCGGATTCTTCTTCCTACGCAAGCAGCCTACGAATAAGTTCTTCTTGTCGTTGGCTAGTTGTGGACTTGGAATGATATTCCTGTCAATTCTGATCCATCATGCATATTTTGAGCAGATTCCTGCTGGTGTAGTTTTGACTATGTTACTTGCATGGGTGGGTGGAATGAGTTATCTGGCAAAGAGAGCAACACCGAATGAGAAGATATTCCAGGCAATCGGTCATTTTGGAATACTTGCGGCAATCAGCTACGAAATGTTCAATCTTGTGGGTGAAGATACGTTTATTGCTGTATTCTATGCAATCGCTTCTACTACATTGACGATAACTACGTTAAAGACGAAGTTCAGCGACAATGTGATTAACCTTGTCGCCAACATCATTACGATGATAGTCATGATGGCAAGGTTAGTATATCTGAATGATACAAGTTACGGAGAGTTTAATACTATACCTTTTGCATTGTTGATTTCTGTCGTTCCAATAGCCTATTTTGTGATGGCGTTCTCTAAGTATGACGTCAAGGAAAATGAGACTGGATATACAATTTGCAACGTTATAACTTTGACTCAGCTATGTTTGTTGCCTCTTTTTATGTCCGATTATATCAATCGTCCTTATGAGCATGTTATTATAGCTATTGTTGCAGCATTGGCATTTGTGTTCAACAAGATAAAGACAAAAGAGTTGAAGAATTCTGTCTTGACTGTATTTGATATTGCGTGCCTTGGCTGGATCGCTTTTGCTGCAGTTGAAATCAACTTCATCCTATTTATTGTCGCAGCGTCTACTATGGTCGGAGCATTCAAGTTGAAAGATAAATCTTTGCTGGTATATTCTATAGTATTCAGCGTTCTGACACTATTCGCGTATACTGACAGATCTATGGCTACGCAAGCTTTCTTTGTCATACCTTTGGTTGGTATGTATTCTTTCTTCATGTACAAGTCGGAAGAGTTTTATGGTGTGTCGTTGAAACTATTCGTATATGTTCTTTTGTTGGTATCGGTAGGTATGGCGTTTAACCAAATTCACGATGATCATGTGATTACGTTGTCCACGACTTGGAATAAAGCTATGCTGTTGGCGTTCGTTACCTTAGCCTCTATCCTTAACGGCTTCTTCCTAAAGACAAAATTAGGTAGAAACTGGCACAGTGGAGAGCGAGAAAGTGTATGCGAAACTATCGGATATCTTTTACAGATTGCATTGATGTGTACAAGTGTTTATTTGTTGTACACTACAGGTGCGCATGCTCAGGTTATTGCAATCTTTGTTGCTGTAGCTAACTTCTGTGTCAACTCGTCTAATCTGCTTGATAAGGGAAGTGATGTGTTTGGCATTGAGAAAGGAATGTTAAGCCTATACGTCGGAATCAAATTCACAGTCCTTGTTTACTGTATTCTCGACTCTTTGGCAGCAAAGGGATTTGTCATAGATATCGCATGTTTCGTGGCTGCTGTGATATTCATTGTTGTAGGATTCAAGGTCAAGCAGAAACCGTTGCGTCTGTATGCTCTTGCATTGTCGTGCATCAGTATCGCTAAACTGCTGTTTGTCGACATCAACTACGACAACGATATCATGAAGGCAGGAAGCTACTTCGTATGTGGTGTCCTTTGTTTCGTAATCAATCTTGTTTACAATAAGATTGAAAAGAAATTAAAGGAAAACACTGAACCCAAGGACAAATAGATGTTAGACTGACGATCAGTAAGAGCGGTGGACTTAAGTCTGCCGCTTTTTTTGTAGTTTCTGAACCAACAGCCAGTTTTTTTAAGATTATTTAGCATTTTTTAAAGATATCATAAAACGATACATTATTGTTTTTCCGTATTTTTGCAAATGAAATAATCGTGGTGTTGATGAAGAAAATTTGTAGTAAAATATTTATTTCTATCCTAACCTGTTTGTGTTTTGGCAGTTGTTCTGAATCTACCTTGGAAGCGAATGCGTTCAAGGCATTGCGTCCAGTGCTAAAGGACCCTTCTAGTTATGAACTAATCTCAATTGAGGCAGTAGATTCACTTACCGAATATGACAATATAAACAACGCAATTAAACAGCACGTACACATGCAGGAGGTGTCGCTTTCGTTGATAGACGATGCGATAAAGAGTGCAGAAGGTAAGAAGGATGTGACGGATGAGTTGAAAAAGATTGACCAGTATTTCATAGATGTCAAGACAGACAGCGCATTGATTTCTTTTTTGGATAGAAAGTTGAAGGTTGCGAGCAAACATCGTATTTGTGCAATCAAATATGTTTATCGTTTCCGTTATTTGAATGATGCAGGATTGACATCTCCTGGAATGTATTATTTTTGGGCGAAACCGGATGACACTGTGATTGAGTTGGTTGAGAAAGAGTCGCAATTGGATGTTTCACCAGTATCTATTCCAGGTTATGAAGCGTTGATGGATGAAGCCATAGATATGGCAATCCTGAAGAAAGATTCCATTGAAGCAAGTTTTGAATAAAATATAGTTTACGGATTTTCCTTTAGTTGGGGAATCCGTTTTTTTATGGTTATAGGTTTTGTCGGATTGACTCACGATACAGTCCTCGCTGCAGTCTTTTCATCATAGGATAGAACAGTATGTACGACACAACTGCACAAACAATCGCACATGTGATGGCGACGGCAATATCCAATCCGGCGTCGAAAGCCTCTTTAGATACAGAAAGGCCTAATATTCTTGAAAATTGTTTGAAAACGTTTAGAAGGAAGACTCTCACAATCAGTTTTTGGGCCATTCTTTTTATGAATGTCGACACTGCCATGCCCAACAGCGATGTCATCGTTCGTGATATGATCTTGTCGTGTTTGGCTTCGTTGCCCAACGAAATCAACACCTTTCCCTCCACTTTCTTTTCTGTATGTTCCTCACTTTTCGGATTGCCGTACATGAATACCAGTTTCTGAGTCAAGATGAACACTACAATCTGAAACTGCAGGAAATCCACGACGCAAGCCATGTACATTTGCCAACCTGTCTGCGGAATGGCAAGCAGGAACGACAATGCGGATACTACAATCGTATGAAACAAGACAGACCTGTTTGAGGCTGCTTTTACGTCGTCCCTAGGCAAAACATCGATAGGGGAACAGTCGTTGAAAGAACGCCCGAAAATGCGTTTCAGGTAGGAATCTCTGTTGACTATGGCGAATGGCAGACGTAGGCCAGTCAGCAAAACACTGTCCCATACGGCGGTCACTCTCTTGATGACATTCTGTATCCTAGCCTGTGCACTCATTGGGGTTAATTGACGTTGCGAAATAATAATAGAGACGTTGTATTGCAACGTCTCTACATTAATTATCGCTAAAAACTACATTAATTATCGCTAACAAAAGAACTAATTGTCTGGCCTGAGTACATATTCTCGTAGTACTTCTCATACTCTCCGGAAGTGATCTTGTCCATCCACTCCTGATTTTCAAGATACCACTTAA
Organism: Paludibacteraceae bacterium; assembly: GCA_045629285.1. GTDB lineage: Bacteria > Bacteroidota > Bacteroidia > Bacteroidales > Paludibacteraceae > UBA1723. Next base: position 136,414 of record JAZQQY010000009.1, read on the forward strand.
CTGTCTTTTCAATACCCTCCTCAAACTGTAGGCTCGGCTCCCAACCAAGTTCTGCCTGAAGCTTGCGTGAGTCGATTGCGTAGCGAGCATCGTGGCCAAGACGGTCTGTGACGTAAGTGATAAGGTTCATATCCTCACCCTCTTTTCTGCCAAGAAGACGGTCGACTGTGTTGATGACAACCTTGATGATGTCGATGTTCTTCCACTCGTTGAAACCACCGATGTTGTAAGTCTCAGCAATCTTACCGTTGTGGAAGATCACGTCGATTGCACGTGCATGGTCTACAACGTAAAGCCAGTCGCGTACGTTCTCACCCTTGCCGTATACTGGCAATGGCTTGCGGTGGCGGATATTGTTGATGAATAGAGGAATCAACTTCTCAGGAAACTGGTATGGACCGTAGTTGTTAGAGCAGTTTGTCACGATAGTCGGCATTCCGTAAGTGTCGTGGAATGCTCTTACGAAGTGGTCGGAAGAGGCCTTTGAAGCTGAATATGGAGAGTGAGGGTTGTACTTAGTTGTCTCCAAGAAGAAATCCTTACCGTAAGCCTCGTGGTGCTTGCCAGAAGAAGCCTTAGTAGTGAATGGAGGCTCAACACCCTCTGGGTTTGTCATTTCAAGTGCGCCGTACACCTCGTCAGTAGAGATGTGGTAGAAACGCTTGCCCTCGTACTTTTCAGGAAGCGACTCCCAGTAAAGCTTGGCAGCTTGAAGAAGAGAAAGAGTACCCATCACGTTTGTCTTAGCAAAAGTGAATGGATCCTTGATAGATCTGTCGACGTGGCTCTCTGCTGCCAAGTGGATGATACCGTCGATCTTTTCGTCCTGCATAAGCTGGTAGAAAGCATCAAAGTCGCAGATGTCCATCTTCACAAACTTATAGTTAGGCTTATCCTCGATATCCTTTAGATTCTCAAGGTTACCAGCGTATGTCAACTTATCAAGATTGATAATGTTATATTCAGGATATTTGTTTACAAACAAACGAACGACGTGCGAACCAATGAATCCCGCACCTCCAGTGATTACGATGTTTCTTTTGAAATTCATACTTTTATAGTGTATAATTTGCGCAAAGGTAGGGAAAAAATGTAAAATGCTGAATTGCAAACCGAAAAAAGACGGAGCATAGCCCCGTCTTTTTATACGAATGCTTGATTAGTCCAAATTACTTTGCAACGATCAAGAAGTAGTTCTTCTTACCTCTCTGAGCAAGGATGTACTTGCCGTTAAGAAGGGAGTCAGCATTGATTACAGTATCGTAAGAAGCAAGTTTCTCCTTGTTGATAGCGACACCGCCACCCTGAACCATCTTTCTCATCTCACCCTTAGAAGCGAATACGTTAGCCTTGTCTGTAAGCAAATCTGCAGCTGCGATACCAGCCTCGATCTCGCTCTTGACAACCTCAAACTGAGGAACGCCCTCGAATACAGAAAGCAATGTCTCCTCGTCAAGCTTCTTCAAAGAATCAGCTGTGGCGTTACCGAATAGGATGTTTGAAGCCTCAACTGCAGCCTCATAATCCTCACGTGAGTGAACCATCACTGTGATCTCCTCTGCAAGTCTCTTCTGTAGTGGACGCAAGTGTGGAGCCTCAGCCTGCTCCTTCACCAATCCCTCTATCTCCTCCTTAGTTAGGGATGTGAAGATCTTGATGTACTTCTCTGCGTCGTCGTCAGAAACGTTCAACCAGAACTGGTAGAACTTATATGGAGAAGTACGGTTTCTGTCTAGCCAAACGTTACCAGACTCAGTCTTACCGAACTTTTTACCGTCAGCCTTAGTGATAAGCGGACAAGTTAGAGCGTAAGCCTCTGCACCAGAAATCTTACGGATCATTTCAGTACCAGTAGTGATGTTACCCCACTGGTCTGCACCACCAAGCTGAAGCTTACAATTCTTAGTCTCATTCAAGTATACGAAATCGTAACCCTGAAGAAGCTGGTAAGAGAACTCAGTGAACGACATACCGTCAGCACCGTTCTCACCTGTGAAACGACGCTTTACAGAGTCCTTACTCATCATATAGTTAACTGTGATAAGCTTACCGATGTTACGGATGAAATCAAGGAAAGTGAAGTTCTTCATCCAGTCGTAGTTGTTCACTAGCTCAGCCTTGTTAGGAGCATCGCTATCGAAATCCAAGAACTTAGAAAGTTGCTTCTTGATGCACTCCTGGTTGTGGCGAAGCATAGGCTCGTCGATAAGAACACGCTCCTGCGACTTGCCTGAAGGGTCGCCGATCATACCTGTTGCACCACCGATAAGAGCAAGTGGCTTGTGACCAGAACGCTGGAAATGACGAAGCATCATCACACCAACCAAGTGACCGATATGTAGTGAATCAGCAGTAGGGTCAATACCCAAATATGCTGTAGTAACCTCTTTCTTCAACTGATCTTCTGTGCCCGGCGTCATATCCTGGATCATGCCGCGCCATTTTAGTTCTTCTACGAAATTCATATAATTATGTATCTGTAATTCTTTTAAAAGTGACCACAAAAGTAACATTTTTTAAGGAATAATAGTTGAATATCGCATAATTAAACTAAATTTGCAGACATAAAAATAAAACGTAACTAATAATTCTTATGATTAATTCACAGGATATCAAGATTGGAAGCTGCGTTCGTTTGGATGGTAAGCTTTATTTCTGTATTGATTTTCAGCATGTTAAGCCAGGTAAGGGTAACACTATCATGCGTGTTAAGCTAAAGTGTGTAACTGACGGTCGCGTATTGGAGCGTCGCTTCGACATCGGTGAGAAGCTAGAGGACGTTCGTGTTGAGCGTCGTGAGCACCAGTTCCTTTACAAGGAGGGTGAGGATCTAATCTTCATGAACAACGAGACTTTCGAGCAGATTCCTTTGAATCCTGAGTTGGTAACAGGTGTTGAGTTTATGAAGGAAGGTGACAATGTTGAGCTAGTTGTTGATGCTTCAACAGAGAACGTTCTTTTCGGTGAGATGCCAGTTAAGACTAAGCTTAAGGTTACTTATACAGAGCCAGGTATCAAGGGTGATACGGCTACTAACACTCTTAAGCCAGCTACTCTTGAGACAGGTGCTGAGGTACGCGTTCCTTTGTTCATCGAGGAAGGTGCTATCATCGAGATCGATACTCGCGACGGTTCATACCAGGGTAGAGAGAGATAATAAGACATATAATGTTTGTTCTATAGTGGGCAACACGGCTTCGGTCGGTTGTCCACTTTTAGTTTTATGAAAAAGATAAAAATTACTGTAGTTCGTAAGGCTTGCTATACTGATTTGATGGAGAAATACGAGAATCCTATCGAGCATGCCTGCGACTTGAATGAAGGTCAGGTTTTCATCGCCAACGGTTGGGAGCGGCCAGACGGTTTCTGTGTCAGCGCATGGGAAAGCATTTCTCCTTTTGTAATGACTCTTGCCCACGGCGGAGAAAATTTCTACGACGGTTGGATGAAGAACCCTAAGTCGGCAATGATATCATGCAACGACGGTTTTCGTCCAGTCTCTTTCTTGATCGAAACTATTGAGGAATAACTGAACATTATGAGCAAATTCGTACAAATAACCTATGATTTTTGTACCAAATGTTCAAATGAACGAAAAAACATGTTGTGAAATAATATTAATTAGTTAGTTTTGCACCTGTTAAAACGTTAGAAAACAATAAAACATGAAAAAACTTATTTTTGCTTCTGCAGCTCTTTGCGCAGCTGCAACTATCTCTGCACAGGAGGTAGCTGAGGCACAGGCTAATGTACAGTCACAGTCTCAGGAACAGGAGTATATCACGCCTTCTAAGTATAAAGGTGGTTCAGAGAGATTCGGTGCAGAGGCTGGTCTTTCTCTAGGTAATGGTTTCAGCTTGAGCGGTGGAAACCTTAACTGCAACTACTCTTTGTCAGATGAGTTGACAGTTCGTCTTGGTTTCGGTCTTAACGTGACAAAGTCAGCTGAGAAGGATTCTAGCGACAACAAGGGTCATGAGACTGAGACTTCATTCGATATTAAGCCAGGTATCGTTTACTCTTTCTCTGGAACTGAGCGTCTTGAGCCATACGTAGGAGCTGAGGTTGTATTCGGATTCGATTCAAACCACACTTATGGTGAAGGTAAGTTTGATGGTAAGACTATCGAGACTACAGAAAAGACAAAGACAAACCACTTCGGTGCTAACGCATTCACAGGTTTCAACTTCTACGTTGCTAAGGATCTTTACGTTGGTGCTGAGCTAGGTTTCGGTTTCATCGTAACTCCAGACAAGCGTACTACTGGTAAGGACGCTGAGGGTAAGGAGTATGATTCTAAGGACAACAACATGAAGGCTCATGTAACTAACATCAACGTTAACTGCAACCCTGCAGTACGTGTTGGTTGGAAGTTCTAATCTGCTCTTGATTCCTTAAAAGGAATTTGGTAAAAAATGAGGCTCCGCAGTGATTCAATCGCTACGGAGCCTCTTCTATTGGAGATAGGTTGATTATTTCAATACCACTTTGTATGTCACTGCCGAATCCATCGATTTCAAAATGTAAACGCCCTTAGATTCCATTCCGTTGATCTTAGTCGGAATATATCCGTTTATGATTTCAACAACTCTTATCTGACGTCCTGTGGCATCGTACATTGTGTATTTGCCGTTAGGAATCAAATCCTCGTTTGTGATTGAGATCGCATCAGACGGATCCGATGATCTGAATCTGATCCAGTCAATGTTGACGTAGGATCCTTCAATCAAAAGTTTCAAAATATGCTTGCCCGCTTTGATTTCGCTTGTCGACGCTGTAATCGTCTGGTAAGTCTCCCAGTCTTTACCTTGTGGCACCTCTATCTTATCTGTGACAGCTTTGCCGTCGATGTAAAGAGAGAATCCTGAACCTTCCAAACCAGAAGCGACTCTTGCCTCCAATTCGTATGTGTCTGTAGCCTTTACATCAAGAGTATATTCAAGCCACTCTCCCTTAGATGTCCAACCGATTGCGTAGCCTCCACCGTCGACTTCGGTGATATCCACGTCGTCCTGACGATAAACACCTCCTTGATTGGCGGCGTCGTCGTCCTGATAAGCAAGTCCGGATCCTCCTTCGTCGTAGTTTTCTGCCTCCAATATTCCAGGAATAACGGTTGCCTCGCTATATGGCTTTTGCTCCGGTTCCTCAAACTTGATCTCTGGATAGTCGATCACTTTGTCGCTTGTGTTTAGATTCTTGAATCCAAGTTTTGCGATATCAGTCAAGTTGTCGACCTTGCCCTTCAACGGACAGATTCTGAACTTATGGCTGTAATCCTTCTTCGGCATCATCATCTGATCGCTTTGAGGTTTTGCTCCCCATGAATTGACACCGCCAAGCCCCTGCTGCTGCAAGTCGACACGAAGAGTGATGTCCTTATTGTTCTTCAAATCCCATGGATAGACGGTCGTCTCCAAATCCTCTGGAGTGTGATGCTGTGCATTGAACTCCATGTATGGCGAACCGACTACCATCAAACCAACACCGACCGAGTTAGTCAATGCTGCCCAACGAACGTTTGTACGTTGACCTGTCTCGCTGATCTCCATGTATGGGATTGTCATTGAGTCCACGAATGTAGAGTATAGACCTTCGAATGCACTCGCATTTCTACCAATGTAGTTTTCGTGAGGCCCGCGTCCAAGATATGTCACTCTTTCGAATCCACCAGGCACTGTAATCAAAGTACCGATGTTTGGAATCTCGTCATTGCTTCCGTCAGGACTCAACGTATATTCCACGATGATGTCTCCGCTTCCGTAGATGGTGTAGCTCATGCTCATTTTAGAAGAGCCAGCTTCAGGAAGAGAAATGCTGAAGTCAACGCGAGTCTCGTTGTCCGATGCTTTGGTTACTTTAGATGAGTTGACCACTCTCTTGGCTCCTGCGTATATCCACTCCTTACAACGGTCGCCCATCTTGTTGCCTTTATCGTTGTCTGTAGTGGCACGCCAGAAGTTCGGTTGAGGACCATCCTTGATCAGCTGAACTCCGTTGCTTGTGTAGTTGGTGATCATGCCAGTCTTTGTGTTGACCTCAACAGAGAAGCCTTCGCCAGTCACCTTCAGAACGCCGTTGCTCTCCTCTGTAGTCTGTTTTGGTAGAGAAGCGATGTTGATCTTTGGAGAGTAACCTTCGCCAAGGTTAAGCCTGATCTGATCGTGAGCGATGCTATGGCCTTTCTTTGCCCATGAGGTGTTTGCCTTTAAGCGGAAATCGAAGTCAAGCTGGTAAGACGAACCTGCCTTGATTGTCGCAGGCTTCTTGTATGCGATAGACACCTCTTTCTTAGTAAGTGGATTGATATTTGTTGTTGACGCATCGATTGCTCCGCTTGCGATCTCTACACCGTCTTCCTTAAGGCTCCATACTCCCTCTGCGATGTCGTTGATGTTGGTGAAATCAAAACGGTTCTCAATCTCAAACTTGCCTGCCGCGGCATCTTTTGCTTTAACCCAGATATTCTGGTAGGCATGTTTTACTTCCCAGATTTCAGGCTGTAAAGAACGGTCGGGGAATACCAATCCGTTGGCACAGAAGTTGTCATCGTTAGGTTTGTCGCCCCAAAGACCACCATAATTGAAATATTGTGAATCCCCACGTCGCAAACCTTGATCAATGAAATCCCAAATGAAACCACCGAATGTACGAGGATTGCCATACCAAGCATCCACGTATTTCTGAATCTCACCTACACTGTTACCCATTGCATGTTCATATTCACAAAGCATGAAAGGCTTATTGTTGTTATTATATGTCTGCACTCCCCATGGATCACAGTACATACAGCTCTGTACGTCGGCATTGTTGTTGTCGCCTTCGTAGTGTACAGGACGAGTGTTGTCGGCCTGGTGAGCATACTGACGCATAGAAGCGAATACGTCGCCCCATCCAGCCTCGTTTCCAAGCGACCAGATGATGATACATGGGTGGTTCTTGTCGCGCTGAATCATTGACGACATACGTTCCAAACAAGCAGGACGCCAGTTGTCGTCGCTCTTAGGAAGTTTGTCGTTAGCGCCGTGCGACTCCACATTGCACTCGTCAATCACGTATATACCCAAGCTATCGCAGATATCATACATACGAGGATCGTTAGGATAATGAGACATACGTAATCCGTTGATGTTGAACTTTTTCATCAAAATGACATCTTCGAGCATCAACTGGTCCGACATCACACGACCTTTGTCTGGGTCGATCTCATGACGGTCGACACCACGCAGAATGACTGGAGAATTGTTGACATAGAAACGAGTGATTCCGTTGTAGTCTTTCTTTAGTTCCACTTTTCTGAAACCGACCTTAGCACTCTCCACATTGACTGTCTTTCCACTCTTGTCCTTCAACGAGATGACTGCTGAATATAGAGTAGGCGACTCTGCTGACCATAGGTTAGGAGCACCAACAGTAATCTCAAAGTTTACGGAAGCCTCTTTGCCTGGTTCGATCGACGCGATTGACTTCTGCTGAGGCTTGAACACCTCTCTGCCTGCCTTGTCGTACAGACCAAGTTCAACTGTCAACGACGACTCTGTTGAAGTGTCGAAATTATCCACCCAGACAGTTGTCTTAAGAATACCGTCAACATAATTAGAGGCAAGAGTAGCGTCGATCTGGAAATCCTGAATATGAGTCTTAGGAGTGGCGTAGATATACACGTCGCGCATGATGCCGGCAAGACGGATGAAATCCTGGTCCTCAAGCCAAGAACCGTCGCACCAACGGAACACCTGCACGGCGATTTCGTTTTCACCACTCATGTTTAGTTTGTCTGTCACGTCAAATTCATGGTCGGTGAATGAATTCTCACTATAGCCGACATATTTTCCGTTTACCCACACGTAGTAAGCCGACTCAACACCTTCGAAGTGAAGGCGGATTCTCTTTCCGTCCCAATTTGCTGGCACTTTGAACGAACGTTTGTAGTGACCTACAGGGTTGAAATTCTTTGGCGCAGCAGGAGGTGAAATCATCCAATCCGCTCCATTCCAAGGATAGATAACATTAGAATAGATAGGGTGGTCGTAGCCAAGGAGCTGCCATGAACTAGGGACTACGATGTCGTCCCATTTGGATATATCGTAACCCACCTTAAAGAAACTGTCGTTGCGCTGAGATGGTTTGTCAACGTGGAAGAACTTCCATGTGCCCGACAGCGTCTGATACCACTGTGACGCTTTTCTCTTGCCTTTGATAGCCTCTTCCACAGAAGAGTAAGGCATTGACGTCGCATGGGGCTTCAACGTATTCACACCATAAGTTTTTGGGTTGCCATCCCATTCAGTCCAAGATTGGGCAGCCAATCCTGAAGGTAAGAGCAAAGCAGAAACTACAACTGCTTTGGAAAGTAAGTGCAGAGATTTGCACATGCTTTTTGTGTACTTGTTTTTCATGTAGATATGGTAGTTTGTGTAATATATGATGTAGCAAACGTAAAAATTTGATTTGTGGAAATCAAACATATAAATATGAATTTTAGGAGGTTAAGCTTTAATGTGAAACACTTTTCTTATAATGTTAATGCGATGTTACATATGCTTACATTTCTTGGGAAGAATGTAGGTGTAGGAAAATGAAGATAAATTTGAGATATGTAAATGTTTTTATTTGTAATACTTTTTCATAACTATGATATTTGTTATTTTCGCAAACAGATTTGATTTTGAAAGAGCGTTTTTTGCCGAAATCGGAAGACACTCTAAATAATATTAATGTATGCTTAAACGACTATTAATTTCGGTTTGTTTGTTTGTATCGGCTTTTGTCAATGCACAGACACACGTCTTCATCATTGGAGACAGTACAACTGAGAATTGGGGTTCCAATTGGTATCCATGTATGGGTTGGGGTGCTGTGTTCCAGCATTTCTTTGACAACAGCAAAGTTGTTGTTGACAATAGAGGAGTGGGAGGAACTACCACTAAAAGTTATTATAATGAGTATTGGTCGGATGTGATTGCAGACATCAATAGCGGAGACTATCTGTTCATTTCCTTTGGTGCCAATGATTCCAACACATACGCCACATGGTGTACTACTACAGATGAATTTATCGAATACTTAGGTATATTTTGTAGCGCTGTAAGAGAAAAAGGCGCTACACCGGTATTGTTGTCTACTGTCAACCAGAATTCATGGAGCTCACAAGGATTTTTAAAGGATTCTTACGGTGCTCATCCTAAGGCGATGTGTCAGGCGGCAGAAAAGTACGACACACCTTTCTTCGACCTCTATAATTTTGGTTATAATCTATCAGAAGAGCAGGGTGAAGAGTACAATACCTTCTATCGCCACAATAATTATAAGCCAGGTGAATATGAGAATTATATCGACGGAAAAGATGATAATGTGCATTTGCAGGAGACTGGAGCCACAGACTACGCAAGATTCATAGTGGAGGAGATAGAGAAGTCGTCGGATGAGAGACTTAAAGTTTTGGCTGAGGCTACAACTCCAAGATACGATGTGACATTTGAAGCGGACGATGACAGCATGGTGTCGTCGATTTCCCGATCAGCCACATTTCCAGAAGGAATCAACGTGACATTGAAGAGCTATGGAGTAGATGAGAATAATAAATGTTTCTGGATTAATTCCTCTGGCGACGTCGTTTCTCAAAACAATCTTTACGTCTATGTCATGCAAAGTCATGATGAGCATTTCATTGCTGTTTACAAAAACTCTTCAGTTAGGAATCGATCGTCAGACAATTTCAAAATTCTTGCAGACAGAATTGTCTTTATGGATGTTGAAATCCATACCGTCAACATCTACACATTCTCTGGCAATGAAGTGACATCCGCATCTACACAATATAATTATCCATTTAATTTGAGAGCAGGAGCCTATATTTTGACTATCGACGGGAACAAAAGCACGAAGATTGTGATAAAGTAATAAAATTTCCTCTGTAAAATGTTACTTTTTTGTATGGAATTTTGGTATTTTCGGTTATGATGGTATTTTTTTAAAAGTAATATTGATATTTATTTTATGCAAAATATTACGTTTAGACTATTTATTGTGTGCTAAATATACTAAAAATACCCTAAAATGAAAATAAAATGGTATATGTTTGTGTTTAAATAAATTAAGCAGTAATTTTGCGCCATCATTAAAGAATGAAACAATGCAGCAACGATTTTTCGCATATTATCTATTCTTTTTCTTTTACTTTTTTAGAAGGTAAGAGCGGGATTTCGTTGTGTAAAGATATAACTTATCAAAAATTATAATCCCGCATTCGTTTGAATGTGGGATTTTTTGTGAATTAGAGATGAAACGAGTAGCAATTCAAGGAGTGAAGGGATGTTTCCACGAAATCGCAGCACGCGAGTTCTTCCAGGGAGAAGAGATCGACGCTGTAGAGTGCGAGACATTTGAGGAACTTTTCGAGACAGTAAAGAGAGAGGGTATCATTGCCACTCTTGCTATTGAGAACACAATCGCAGGAAGCCTTCTTCAGAATCATATTTTGCTTAAGGAGAGTGGATTGAAGATCGCTGGTGAACAGAAGATCCGCATTCGCCACAACCTTGTGGCCATGCCTGGTCAGGAGTTGGAGTCTATCAAAGAGGTCTATTCTCATCCGATTGCCTTGATGCAGATCCGCAACTTCCTTGAGGACCACAAATTCCTAAAAGCTGTTGAGTGGGACGATACAGCGTCGTCGGCTAAGATGATCGCCCGCGAGCAGGCTATGGGTAAGGCTGGAGTATGTAGCGAATGGGCCGCTGAGATCTACGGTCTTGAAATCCTTGCTAAAGGTATCGAAACAAACAAGCGTAATTTCACTCGTTTCTTGGTAATCTCTGATCCTTGGACAGTGGATGAGATCAAGAAGGACCAGACTCCTAACAAAGCATCTCTTGTATTCCGTCTACCTCATGAAGAAGGCAGTCTTGCAAAAATCCTTTCAATCATGTCGTATTACGGAATGAACCTTACTAAGATCCAGTCAATGCCGATCATCGGCAGAGAGTGGGAGTATGAGTTCTATGTCGACTTGAGATTCGAGGATTACTTGAAATACAAGCAGAGCTTAGAGGCTTTCCAGCCGTTGACTAAGGATTTGGTAATCCTTGGTGAGTACCGTGAAGGTAGACAGACAATCTGACGAAAACGAAGACGTTGACGATAACATTTACGAAAACAAAGAAACAAAAAACAATATGAATATCACACCGGCTGATAGAGTTTTAGAGATTCAGGAGTATTACTTCTCAAAGAAACTTAGAGAGGTTGCTGAATTAAACGCACAAGGAAAAGATATTATTAGTTTGGGTATCGGTAGCCCCGACAGAATGCCGTCGGAAGAGGCTTTGAATACTCTTAATGAGGTGGCTCGCCAGCCAAATGCTCACGGATACCAGTCGTATCAGGGTATTCCTGAACTACGCAAGGCATTTTCAGATTTCTACAAGCGTTGGTATGGCGTCGACCTTGATCCAAACAAGGAGATTTTGCCTTTGATCGGTTCAAAGGAGGGTGTCTTTTTCTTGTCTCTAACTTTCATCAATCCAGGCGACGGTGTGTTGGTGCCAAATCCAGGTTATCCTACTTACACTTCTGCTTCCAAGATTATCGGAGCTAGAATGATCAACTACGATTTGAGTGAGGAGAACGGTTGGCAGCCAGATTTCGAGAAACTTGAGAAGATGGATTTGACAGGTGTCAAGATGATGTGGTGCAACTATCCAAACATGCCTACTGGCGGAAATGCTCGCCGTGAGACATTTGAGAAGCTTGTCGACTTCGGTCTTCGCCACAATATCATCATCGTCAACGATAATCCATACAGCTTTATCTTGAACGATAATCCTATGAGTATCCTTTCTGTGCCACGTGCAAAAGAGTGCTGCTTTGAGTTGAACTCGACAAGTAAGGCTCTTAACATGCCAGGCTGGCGTATCGGTATGCTTGCAGGAAATCCAGAGTTGATCTCTTACGTGTTGAAGGCAAAGAGCAACGTCGACTCGGGAATGTTCAAACCTATGCAGATGGCTGCAGCTAAGGCTTTGGCTGCCGGCAAGGAGTGGTACGACAGCATCAACACAGTGTATAGAGCAAGAAGAAAGTATGCTGAGGCTATTCTTGAGTATCTTGGCTGTACTTACGACAAGACACAGGTAGGTATGTTCATGTGGGGCAAGATTCCTGCATCATGCAACAGTTGTGAGGAGTTGGCAGACAAGGTGCTTTACGATTGTCGTGTGTTCATTACTCCAGGAATGATCTTCGGAAGCAATGGCGACAGATATATCCGACTTTCTTTATGTGCTACAGAGGAGAAACTTGCTGAGGCACTTCAGAGAATCAAGGACAACTTGAAAATGTAAAAAGTTTGAAATGTAATAAGAGGGAAGAGATAATATATGGAACTAAAGAAAATAAATTTAGTAGGTGCTTGCGACAACCGTCCTATGGTGATCGCTGGTCCATGTAGTGCAGAGACAGAGGAACAGACTTTAAATACAGCCCGTCAGCTACACGCTCAGGGCATCAAGATATTCCGTGCGGGTATTTGGAAACCACGTACAAAACCAGGTGGCTTTGAGGGTAATGGTGAGCCAGCATTGGAGTGGATGAAAGAGGTTAAGAAGGAGACAGGAATGTATGTGTCGACAGAGGTTGCAACAGCAAAGCACGTCGAGCTCGCATTGAAGTATGGTGTCGACCTTCTTTGGGTAGGTGCCCGCACAACTGCCGATCCATTTGCCGTACAGGAAATTGCTGATACTTTGAAGGGTGTCGACATACCAGTGTTGGTTAAGAATCCAGTAAACCCGGATTTGGAGTTGTGGATTGGAGCGTTGGAGCGTTTGAACAACGCAGGTATCACACAACTTGGTGCTATCCACCGTGGATTCAGCTCATACGACAAGAAGCTTTATCGTAACCTGCCACAGTGGCATATTCCGATTGAGTTGCACCGTCGACTTCCAAATTTGCCAATCATTTGCGATCCTAGCCATATCTCTGGCCGTCGTGATCTTATCGCTCCACTTTGCCAGCAGGCAATGGACCTTCAGTTTGATGGTCTAATTGTTGAGAGCCACTGCGATCCTGATAAGGCATGGTCTGACGCTTCACAGCAGGTGACACCAGAGGTGCTTTCTTTGATTCTTGACAGCCTTGTAGTCCGTACTACAAATGCATCCACTGAGAATATCAACGCACTTCGTAAGCAGATCGACGAGATTGATATGTCGATCCTTGAAATCTTGGCAAAGAGAATGCGTATCTCACGAGAAATCGGCCAGTACAAGAAGGAGCATGATATGCCAATTCTTCAGAGCCAGCGTTACGATGAGATCATCTCTAAGAGAGTTGCCGACGGTAAGACAATGTCGATGGGTGAGGACTTCTTGAATGCCATCTTTGAGGCAATCCACGAAGAGTCTGTTCGTCAGCAGGTAGAGGTAATGAATAAATGATTTAATTCTTAATTAAACCAGATAATGCGTATTTTAATTCTAGGTGCAGGCAAGATGGGTACATTCCTAACAGATGTACTTTGCATGAAGCACGACGTCGCACTATATGATAAGGATCCGAAGAGATTGCGTTTCGTGTTCAACACTCGACGTATGACTTCGCTTGAGGAGGTTAAGGAATTCAAACCGGAACTACTTATCAATGCCGTTACCGTTAAGTATACACTCCAGGCATTTGAGGAGGTTATGCCTTTTTTGCCAAAAGACTGTATCATTTCCGATATCTCGTCAGTGAAGACAACATTGCCGAAGTTCTATGCAAATTGCGGATTCCGTTTTGTCTCTACACATCCGATGTTCGGCCCTACATTCGCAAGTTTGTCAGACCTACGCACACAGAACGCCATCATCATTGCTGAAAGTGACGAAATGGGTAAGGCATTCTTCAGAGATTTGTATGGCTCATTACATTTGAATATCTTCGAGTACACATTCGAGCAGCACGATGAGACAATGGCATACTGCTTGTCGATTCCATTTGCGTCGACACTGGCATTCGCATCTGTGATGAAGCATCAGGATGCACCAGGCACAACATTCAAGCGCCACATGGCAATTGCTGAAGGAGTATTGTCGGAGGATAATTTTTTGATTTCCGAGATCTTGTTCAACCCTAACACTACAGAGCAGCTCGCACAGATTCAGGAGCAGCTGACAGAGCTTCAGGAGATCGTTAAGAGCAAGGATTACGACAGAATGTTGAAGTACTTGAATCAGGCTAGAGAGAACATTAAATAAGGACTTAGTCGCAATTAGGTTTTGATATGATCCCGTCTTCTAATCGGAAGATGGGATTTTTATTTTCGTCTCTCACGAGTTTCCTCACGGTTCTCTCAACACTGCGTGTCTGCGAGGAACGTGGGGCTACTATTATGGGTCGGTTGCCAACGTCTGTTGGATTCATGCTGTAAAGACGTTGTGTCAGCACGTCTTTGCCAGAACCATGAAACTTGAAACCGATTTTTAAATCATAATCTTGTAAAATCTCTTCAGTTGAAAAAAAAGCCCCTTTCCATCGCGTTTTTTTGGATATTTGATATAATTTTGCCGTGGTTTTTCGGGAATGTGTGAATGAATCTGCTGTGAAATGTTTAGTTGATTTGGCGCATAACTGCTAATTTTGCCATGTCAATGAACATGATTCGTGAGATTGTCATGAATATTTCCAAATTACATGTAGATGCGCAACAGTGGTTGCAGCACAGTTCTTCCGATTATTTGTTTCAGTTCAGTTTGTCGATAGAATGACGACCAAGATTGTCGCTCAAACGAGTATTGCAAAGAATGAAACGTCGGAATTTCTCCGGATAGTAATATCCGGGGTGTAAATGGAAATGATAAATAGAATAATGTGTTAGATTGAGTATATTTAGGCATCATTGACCGTGAGGTTAATGATGTGGAGAATGAAGCCAGGTTTTTTTATTGCCTGGCTTTCCTTTTTTGAGTCTAAAATAGAATGCTTTCAGTTTGAAAGTTTTATGCCCATTTATAGGTCGATATTGAAAAATATATTGGTCCAAATGTGTTGTATTAACGTTTTTTTATATATTTGCCATGACTATGGGAAACACAAAGGGCAAATACTGGACAAAAATCGCTATCATGGCAGCGATTCCGGCTATTTTGGTCGGAATTATTTATGTGTCTACGCTAAGGCCAACACTTGATTTGTTGGATTCCAAGGATTTTACTTTTTATCGTCAGGTAGATTCTTCTGATGGAGGTAATTCTGAATGTAGACTGCTTAAGACTGCAGAAGGTGTGAATATGATATTCACGCTAAGGTCGTCGTTTGCCTATCCTTACGTGGGTATTGAGATTCACAAGTCCGATTTTTCAAACTATTCTATTGACAATTATTTTGTTGAGGCTGATATCGAAACTGATGAAGGCATGCGTCTTTCCATAAGATTAGACGAAGAGTTTGATTTCGGCATTAAGGGTAAGGCCTATCCGGTGGCTGTATATTCGTTTTTAGCCAATAAAGGCAGAAATGAAATCAGTATTCCAGTCGAGGATATCAAGGATATTCCCGAGTGGTGGTATGCTTTGTTCCCACAGTGGACAAAGAATATTGAAAAACTTAATTACAAGAATATCAGAACTATCTGGCTTACTGTCGACAATTCTACGGAGAAGGATGTTGAGCATAAAATTCTAGTCAAGAGTCTTCGCTTGGTGCCAATGGCCGGTAACGGATGTTTGACAAACGCAATATATATTATGCTTGCATTCTGGGCTATATTGGCTGCAGTCTCGCTTTACCTTCGTCGACACGATGAAAAGAAAGAGACGGTGGAGAAGGAGCAGCAGGTTGTGTATGTGCCTTATGAAAAGCTTGATACAGAAAAAGATACGGTAAATTTGAAGGAGGAAATCCTGACATTTATCGGTAAGAATTATCCTAATCCGGAGTTGAAACTTGCGGATATCGCAAAAGCTTTGTCGATGACAGAAGACAAGACATCCGAAGAGATTCGCATCGCAACAGGAAAGTCATTCAAGGCATATTTGAATACGATACGTATCGAAGAATCCAAACGTCTGTTGAAGGAGACGACGATGCAGATTTCGGAAATAGCATTTTCTGTAGGATATAATAATGTGCAACACTTCAACAGAGTGTTTAAAGAGAGTGTCGGTGTGGCACCTGGAGCATTCAGAGATGGCGCAACCAGTTCAGATGAAAACGTAGGAAAGGATAACACTGAAAAGTGATGATATAAAGGCGGGTTTCGAATCCGCCTTTTTGTTTGGAGAAAAGTGTTCTACTTGTTGGTGCAGTTCTATATTTGGACATCCAAACATTTGAAGCTATTGTAAAAAAGAGTAATTTTGCGACAAACAAAGAACTAATAAATGGAAGAAAAAGAAAAGAACGATGCCGCCAAGGGCACGAAGGAAATGAAAAATCTTGCCCGTCAGACTGCTGTCTACGGAATTAGTAATATCCTTGGCAAATTCCTAAACTGGTGTTTGGTTCCGTTATACACATATATATTAACGTCTAGTGCAGAATATGGCATAGTGACAAACCTATATGCGTGGACTGCACTTTTGCTTGTGATCCTGACTTATGGAATGGAAACAGGATTCTTCCGTTATGCCAATAAGGAAGATGCAGATGCTTCGAAAGTTTTCGGAACAGTATTGGCATCGATTTCCGTTACATCAACTTTGTTTGTTGTTTTGGTAGTTTTGTTTTCAGATAATGTGGCAAATTGGCTAGGCTATCCGTCTCATCCTGAATATATCACTATGATGGGAGTCATTGTTGCGATCGATGCCGTCGGCACTATTCCTTTCGCATATTTGAGATATGAGAATAAGGCGACAAAGTTTGCTCTTTTCAAACTGTTGATGATCATCGTGAATATTGCTGCCAACCTCTTCTTCTTGGTGCTTTGTCCGATGCTTAAGAATAAGTGTGGCTTTGATCTGCCGTTCTACGACGAAAATTACGGAGTAGGGTATATTTTTGTTTCCAATTTGATTTCGACACTTGCTGTCACCGTGCTCCTTTTGCCGGAGATTCGCAAGGCCGGTAAGCCGGACGGAGCGTTGCTTAAGAAGATTTTGGGTTATTCTTTGCCGTTGTTGTTGCTTGGAATTGCTGGAATCATGAATCAGACAATCGACAAGATTTTGTTCCCGTATTTGATGCCTGACAGAGCAGTTGCCGATTCCGAGCTAGGAATCTACGGAGCCTGCTTCAAGGTGGCAATGGTGATGATGGTATTTACACAGGCATTCCGTTATGCATACGAGCCGTTTGTTTTTGCTCAGAGTAAAGGTGAGGATAAGAAGGTACAGTATGCGTTGGCTATGAAATATTATGTCATCTTTGCTTTGTTGATAGCATTGGGAATGTCATTGTTCTTGGATTTGTTTGCATTGTTGGTGTCGCCTGCCTATAGAGTCGGCATGAAGGTTGTGCCGTTGGTGTTGCTTACATATCTATTCCAAGGAATCTATTTTAACTTGTCTATATGGTATAAATTGACAGATCGCACTCATTGGGGAGCCATTTTGTCGACAATAGGACTTGTGGTGACATTGGTAGTTAACATTGCATTAGTGCCGGAGTTCAGCTATTATGGTTCTGCGGTCGCATCTTTCCTATGTTATTTGTGCATCACAGCCATATCGTATATATTGTCGCAAAAATATTTCCCGATAGAATACGACAACAAGAGCATGGCAATCTATTTTGTTTTGGCGTTTGTGTTATTTGGGGCGTTCTATTTTCTTGCGCCGGAAAGCATGCTCGTCAAATTAGCTATGGCGACAGTATTACTTGCAGTATACATTGCGATTCTGTTTAAGCGAGATTTTCCGGCATCGTCGCTGCCGGTGGTTGGAAAATTTTTCAGGAAGTAAATGAAGACGGGAAAAATCCCGTCTTTTTTGATGAAAATCTACACTGTTTTGTACTAAAAGTGCATAAATATGCCTTAAAAGTGCAATAAAAAAATTTTTCTCAAGTTTTGCGAATTTCTTTTAATACTATGTTGTTTAACAATAAATCGTAATTATTTGGTTTAAATAAAAACGAAATAATCGTTAATAAACTTTAAATGTTACGAATTTTTGTTATTTTAGCGACCGCTTTGGAGTGTGTCCTGCTTTGAAGTATGTATGAAAATAGATAAAACAAACGAAAAACAAAGGTTATAACTAAGATATGAAAAACTTAATATCTTACAGAAAGTCCGGTCTAAATGCTTTGCGAAAGGCATTTTCTTTAATCGTGGTATTGTGTATGTTCTTAGGGGCGAGTGCCCAGGATATGCATGTGTATGGATGGTGGAACGTTAAGGATCCTATCCATGACAAAGATGAGAAAGAAGTTTCTCGAGTTATTAGTGAAGATGACTGTGGAATGGTTTATCACGTCATTATCGTGTCGGGAGACAACGGTAAGCGAGAGTTCATCATCAGAAGCAATGATGGAAACGTTCCGATTAAGGCAGTTAAGTCATCTATTTCGACTTCTGTCATGACATGTGAGGACAATTTTGCAGATGGTGCATGTAAGTTCTCTATTCTTTCAGGACAAGATTTATCATCTTTCTATCTTGACTTCAGTACTTCTCCTGTATCGGTAACAGAAACAAAGCCTCTAGATGCTGACATGATTAAGATTTCGACAACATCGAAAACAACTGTCAACATCGGTTCCAAAATTGAATTTGATTCTAAGTTCTGTTCTTCAAATGTAAATGTTGATCTAACTTACAATTGGATGATTAGTAAGGATGGTGAGACATGGATGAAGGCAGAGAATAACGATGCGAAGAAATTTGAATTTACTGTAGTATCTGATATTAAGTATATTAAGTGTGAGGCAACATACGTTGATCCTTCTAATCTTGTACAGTCGGTCAATTCAAACGTTATTGAGTTGACTGTCAACGCGCCGACATTTGACATTGAGATTGAAGGTGAAGGCGTAAGAAACGTAAACTCAGTTGAAAAAGAGGTGCCATCTTGGCGTGATGTAGTTATAAAGATGGTTAATCTTCCTTCTCAGAATGTTTCTGATCCGAAGATATCATTCAAGAGTATTGATGGAAAGGGTAGCTACAAACCTTTGACAGACGCTAAATTAAGCGATGATAAGACTTCGTGGACAATTTATTCAGACAAAGGCTGTTGGATGAAAGTAGAAGTAGACGTTGAGGTGCCTGCTTCTGACGGTTCAACAACAACAACAACATTGAGCAAGGAATTCATCTTCCGTTTGGTATACTCTCCAGACAAGGATGATGCTGTTCAGATGTTGTTTGAGGATGACTTCGGTTATTTTGTTGGAAATGAGTATCACTTCGTTAAGTATGATGGTGGTGATGTTGCTGATGCTGATGCTGTTGAGATAGTAGATCCTAGTTTGCCTAGCAATGTTAAGTGGATGGGGGATGAGAATGGCTTTATCAAGGAACATAAATTTGCTTTGTTAGATCCTAGAATTGCCCGTTTGCCTATAGGTACAGATGGATATCCAGTGAGAGATGCTGCCAATTGTTGGTCAAAGGGTCCTGATGTGCAGCCATACCAGTGTTGGTGTGAGACTGGTTTCCGTGTAGAGGATGGTTACTACGCATTCGTGTCGAATCCATCTATGGCCGATGGTGGTGCGAAGACTGATGGTGGTCCTAACGACTATTGGAACGGATCTGACCATACAGGTTCTAATGATGGAACAAAGCATGGTGCGATGTTGATGGTAAACTGTGCTGAGGATGCTAAGGATGCTATCATTTATGAAAGAGATTTTGCTATTGATGGAGAATGTTCGAATGTGATGGTGTTGTTCTCTGCTTTCGTAAGTAATGCACAGACAATCCTTTCTGGTAGTTCTACTCCAGTAAACATCCGAATGGATATCTTTGAAAAGGGAAAATCAGAGGTCCTTACTTCAATTGAGTCAGGAAATGTAATCACAAGAAATTATGGTCCTGATTCCTGGTCTAACTTGACTGCATTGTTCCCATTGTCAAAGGGCGATGAGTCGACAGGTCCTAAGTACTATACTTTGAAGATCACTAACAATGCCCCTTCAGGTAGTGGTAACGATATCTTGCTAGACGATATTTCTCTAAAGGTTTGTTTCCCTGAGATCGAGGTTAAGGCTGATGTTACAGGAGACGAGATCCTTAATGAGCACGCAGTCGTTATCTGTGGAAGGCAGAGAGATTTGACTTTGACTGCGTTCAACCGTGCAGGTATTGAAAACTATATTCCAACACCTTCTTACTTGTTCCAGTACTTTGATGAGACTGCAAATGAAGGAAAAGGAGGATGGAAGAATCTTCCGAAGGAAACTGAAACTGACGACGCGATTTCTGCTAATCCAACAATGATGATTAAGTTGTCTAACTCAGATTTCAAGGGCGACTCTAAGTTCCGTGTTATTGTAGGTAACTCACCATTAACAATCAAGTCTATCCTAGGTGAGCTTGTTCCACCTAGCTGTGAGTATACTTACGCGATTTCTGATACTTTCCACGTTATGTTCAATCCGGTTGGTGATGATCTTGAATTGTTCGGATGTATTGGTGAGACTATCAAGGTAGAGGCAAATGCAAATGGTCGTCCAACAATTGAGTGGTATGATTACTCAATGAATAAGTTGGTTGAAAGCGACTCAATTAAGAATATCTCTGTTGACAAGCTTGATTTCATTATTCCTGAGTCAATCTTGAAGTCAAATAATATGTCTGATACATTGTATATGATTGCAACAACTGTAGGTGGCTTGTGTAGTGATAAACAAGTTGTGTCAATCACTAAGTATGATGATTTGGACTTCAATATTCAGAACGATCAGTACTATTGTGAGTTTACTGGTTCGCTAAATGCTGTGGATGTTTATCCTACAGAGGGAATCAATTATACATGGTCGTTGAAGGGATCTGATTTGGCAGACCAGACAGGATCTGAATTTAAGGTGTTGAAGTCGACTCCTGAAATATTCGACAATACAGTAACTGTAACAGGTACTGCGGATAAGTTCTGTCCAACGACAAAGACAGCTGATTACAGTATCTATCGTAAGTATAAATTGGATTTGACAGTAGATGTTGAAGGAAATCCGGAAAAGGTAGCAAATGTATGTTTGCCTACAGACGGAGAGTCTTCATCAAGAGTAGACTTGGCTGTCAAGAAGGTTTACCTTGATGGTTCAAATCCGACATACGCAGATGAGAAAGTTACAACTTATACTTGGTACCGTAAGATCGGAAAGGATAGCGTAGAGCTATATTCTGGAGTTGAAACTTCGTATACTGACCGTTTGACAGAGAACAACATTTATAAGTATTCTGTAACTGCAACAGACGATGTCTGCTATAAGAATGATGTTGTCGCTGGTTCAGACAGTACGACAATCAATGCAAGAAAGCCTTTGGTTGTGACATTGACTCAGGCAGAGGATGAGATTTGTAAGGGTGAAGATAATGTGTTGACAGTTAAGCTAGAAAACAATTTGAACCCTGATACAATAACATCTAGATTGTTTGAGAACGGATCTCCTTTGGTTGAACTTAAGGGTGAGAATGTATCTCATATCTATACTCCTACAAATACAACTAAGGAGAAGGAAACAAAGAATATCAAGGTTGAGGTTATGGATATGATCTGTAGTCCGAAGACTCCAGTTACTGCGGAAGTTAACTTTGATGTATTTGTTCCACTTGTTGTGACACTTTCTACTGACGCTGCTGCAGGTGGTATTCAGAAGTGTATTACTCCTGAAGAGGGAGGAGACGTAATCAATGCGACTGTAACTGTTGAACAGGGTAATCCTCGTTCTATTGAATGGTTCGATGGTAAATTCCCGGGACTTGAATTCCACCGCCCAGTTACAGTATCTCAGGGATCTAACAAGATTTCTATCAAGGCATTCGATGAGGTTTGTCGTGCTTCTGATGCTACTGCTTACGTTCAGGGTGCCGACACTTCAATTGAGGTTATCGCAAGTAAACCAATAGTTGTTAAGTTGACGGCAGATAAGGATTCTATTTGTAATGGTGATGCTGTAGTGTTGGATATGCAAATCGAGAACTCTTTGGTCAATAATCCTGAGACTCGTTGGTATGAGAAAACAGGTGATGTTGAGGATCTTAAGTATACTTATCAGTTGGTTAGCGCAAGTAAGAGTCATGTTCCAGTAAATACAACTAAAGGAATGATTGAGAAGACTATGATCGTTAAGACTGCTGATGACATCTGTAACGCCGGTAAGGATGTTATGGAAAGCGTTTCTTACAAGATCTTTATGCCGATTAAGATTCTTTTGGGTCATGATGCGGTTATTCACAATGGAAGAGTTCAGAAGTGTATTACAGAGTCTGATGTTGACAATGTTGTAGAGTTGACAGTAAAAGTAGACCAAGGAAATCCAAGCAAGTTGATCTGGTCTGATGGTAATTACAATAAGGACTTGGTATTCACTCGCCAGTTTGTAGTTTCTCCAGGTAGCAATCCAATCAAGGTTACTGCAACAGATAGCGTTTGTCCAGCTTCTGCAACTGATAATGATGATTTGGATATCATAGCTGCTCGTCCTATCACATTGGATCTTACAGCAAAGAATCCTGACGTATGTGATGGTTCGGATGTTGAATTTGATTTGGTCGTAAATAACACATTGGATCAGACAGGAGTAGAGGTAAGATGGTATGATGAGGGAACTAAGGTTTATACAACTAACGGAGGTACTCTAACTCAGGCTCATACATCTTCTAATGGAACTGCGGCTAAGTTGAGTAAGACAATGGTTGTTAAGGCAGATGATGAGATTTGTAGTATCGGTACGGAGATTACAGCTTCAGCTGGTTACACAGTCTACAAGCCAGTTAAGTTCAATTTGACTTCTGATGCATTGGAGTTCGGAGTTAAGAACCACAAGTGTTTGGGTCAGACATCTCAGGGTAATCAGACAAGTGCTGATATCACTGTTAATTTGACTCAAGGTAATCCGACTAAGTTCGTATGGTCTGATGAGATCGTATGGGATTGGTCTTGGGCAGATGCTGAGGGTACAGGTAATCGCAAGACTCGCCCATTTGAATTGAAGTTGGGAACTAATAAACTTTCAGTAGTTGCTTACGATAATGTATGTAATAAGGAGGGGGCTTCCGGAAACTTTGAAGGTGAAGGTCAGACAATCGACATTGAGGCAAGAACTCCAATCAATGTTACTTTGGCTTTGGCATCCGGTAGAGATGTCATGTGTCTAGGAGAAGATATTTCTCTAGTAGCTACAGTACACAACGACATGGAGGATGAAAAGACAATGTTGGAGTGGAACGAGACTCACGGTGTGGCTGATGGACTAGTAGACAATGGTTCATACACTACTAACATATTCACTCCTCAGGAGGGTATGTTGACATACACAGTAAAGGCGACGGAAAATGCTGAGACTCAGATTTGTCCTGCTCAGGTTGCTTCCTTGCCTGTTGATGTACGAGTAAATACTACAATGAAGCTATTCGTTTCTGAGGATGCAATTTGTCAGGATACTTCAGGTAGAGATACTGTTAAGTTGGTTACTTTGACTGCTCATGTCCTTACAGGTAAGCCTGATGGAATTATCTGGAGCACTGGTGATACAACAAAGATTGAAAAGGGTTATTCTTACCTAAAGGTGGCTCCGATGGCTGGAACAATATATTCAGCTTACGGATATGATAAGATTTGTGTGAAGACAACTCGTGCTTATGCTGATTCAATTTCGGTTGATCACAGAGTATACGTAACATTGTCGGCTGAGAACAATAAGGTTCAGATGGGCGATGAAGTTAAGCTTAAGACTGAATATTCAATCCCTGTTGAGGATGCACTTCATTATTATGAGATGACATCACCAAAGAAAAAGGAACTTGAGCAGAATACAGATTCAGAGTTCAGCTACGAACTTGACAATGCGGGTGCATACAAGTTTGTCGTTAAGGTAGAGAACGGTAATTGTGGCGTAAGAAAGTCGAATACAGTTAATGTGGATGTAGCCGACTATGTTGTAGTACCGAATGTTATCACACCTTACAATGACAACCCTAAGAACGATAAG
Organism: Paludibacteraceae bacterium; assembly: GCA_045629285.1. Taxonomy (GTDB): domain Bacteria; phylum Bacteroidota; class Bacteroidia; order Bacteroidales; family Paludibacteraceae; genus UBA1723. Next base: position 160,495 of record JAZQQY010000009.1, read on the forward strand.
TTCATGGATGGATATGATGTGAAGATCTTCAACCGTTATCAGGAGACTGTATATGAGGGTACTGATGGTTGGGATGCTACTTATAGAGGACAGTTAGCTACTCCGGGAACTTACTTCTACATCCTAACAAAGAAGGACGGAAGAGTGTTGAAGGGTACAGTTGAGGTTTATAGAAAATAATGGGAATGAAAAATATAGTCACAATGAAAAAAGCGATTTTCACTTTTGTGATTTCCGCATTGATGGCCACTAATGTTTGGGGTATCGAGCGAAGATTCGGAACAGGTTTTTACGAATTTGATTCGTCTAAGGAAAACAAGAAGAAGGATGAGCAGCCTATGTCTGTTTACAAAGATGGATTCTTTGTGTTCTTCAGAGCTGACACAGCATACAAGTTCAAGCCAGGTAGGGATTTGGATTTGGCAAATGTAGAGCCATGTCCAGAGTTGACTGGATTGGGTATCCAAGGTACTTTCGCCTACGATAGAAATAAGGGTAAACTTTATTTTTCAAAGAAGGATTCTCAAGGAAACTCAGAGTTGTATGAGGCAACGGATGAAGATGGTAAGTGGAAAGATGTAAAGAAGCTTAAGATCAAGGGAACTATGGCTCAGGCTAAGGAAGTACACGGATCATCATTGGCTATCGGTCGTTGGAACCATTATGTTCCCGGTGTTAAGGGATTCTATAATCCATGTATGGGACGTGCAGGCCGACGCATCTACTTCTCGGGTGAGTTTATGGCAGGTAAGGGAGGCCGTGATATTTGGTTCATCGACCAGGATAAGGACGATGATGGAATGTGGACAAAGCCAGAACCTGTCAGTGATTATATCAATTCAGAGAACAAGGAAGACTATCCTTTCGTAGTTGCCGATACTGCTTTGTATTTCGCATGTAATAAAGTGACTGGTAAGGGAGGTATGGATATCTACGTTAGCCACAAGGGAGCTAAGGAAAAGGATTGGGGTAAGCCTGAGAACTTAGGTGAACTTTTCAATACTGGTGCTGATGAGTACAACATTGTAGGAAATGCTTACTCAATGTATTTCTTGTCTAACCGTAAAGGTGGTAAGGGTGGATTTGATATCTACTATCCAAATAAGTATGATGTCAGAAGAACTTCTGAGTTGACTCCAGACTTCACTTGTGATGAGCCTAAGGGATTCAATTGGGTATTGTTCTTCTTCGATTTCGGAAAGACAGATATGAAGCCTGAGTATGAAGCTCAGTTGGATGAGTTGCTTCGTGCTATGAATGAGTTCCCTGGTGGTAAGTTTGAGATTTCAGGTCATACAGACTCTCGTGGTTCTGCAGAATTTAATAAGAAGTTGTCTCAGAAACGTGCCGATTATGTTCGTAGCTTGTTGGTTGCTAAGGGTTATCCTGCAAACTTGATCGTAGCTGTCGGACGTGGTATGGAGGATCCTGTTATTCCAAATGCAGAGTTGGAGGAACAGCACGAGCAGAACCGTCGTGTAGAAATTAAATTGTTGAACGAATAAGGAGAGATCTTAGAATATGAAAAAGATATTTATTGTATTAGCAACATTGCTTTCTGCGGTTTCTGTTTATGCACAGCAGGATTTGCTAATGACTCAGCAGTTCTTCTCACGTATTAACAAGAACCCTGCAGGTATCGGTAACTTCGAACAGGTTGATGCCTTCTTGTTGGGCCGTTTTCAGTGGGTTGATATCAAAGACTCTCCAAAGTCGGGTGTATTGAATGTCCAGACATTTAAGAATGATCTAAATTCAGGATTCGGTTTCTCTATGAGCTACGACGATCTTGGTCCTGCAAAGGGAAGTTTCAATCCTAAGTTGGTTTACGCTTACGTTTTGCGTCTACGTGAGGATATGGTTATCTCTATGGGATTGAGTGCTGGTGTTCAGTATGCATACTTTGATGCTAGTAAGTATACTGTTGAAGATGAATCTGAGATTTATAAGGATCATGATTTCATCGATGACAGAGTAAGTGAGGTTCATCCGGATGTTGACTTCGGTGTTGAGTTCTCTAATCCTAAGTATATGTTCGGTGTTTCTGGAACTCACCTTTTGAAGTATCAGTCTACTACAACTCAGTCTGCAATCCATATCAACGGTTATGGACGTTATTTCGCAGATTTGTCTGAGAATTGGGTCTTGGCTCCGGCATTGGCATACACTTGGCATGATAAGATTGCAGTTGCTGAAATCAATGCAATCTTGTTCTACAAGAATTTTCTTTGGGGAGGTTTGACTTACCATCCGGATATGTTCAAGAAGTTTGGTACAAACCCTGTAGCTATTCAGGTAGGTGCTGAGTACAAAAACTTCCGTATCGGCTATACATTCGACTATAACTTCGGTAATGTGTCTAAGTTGTCAGGTACTGCTCACGAGTTGATGTTGTCTTACAGTGTACAGACAAAGAAGACAAAGACTCCTTACGAGAGATTTGAGTAATATTATACTTATAGATTTAAGGTCGGAAATCATTTGGTTTCCGGCCTTTTTTATGTTTCAAGCTTATTTGACGTGAGTGTGGAATTTATTAGGTTGATATGCTTTTTTTGTGAATCCAGTGCTCGGATATGGCATAGGTTTGCTTTTATCTTTGTGATGTGATTTGGAAAGAGACAATAAAAGCATTCGATATATTTACATAATAAGTTCTTTGTTGTTTAGTTTTAGATGAGAATAATATCGTCTAATAAAGCCCCCAGAAGGTAATGAGCAAAGGCGTGATGAGAATCTCTCACCACGCCTTTGCCATCTAAAATTAACTTATCTTTTGTGGTTATCTATACAATATTTTACCTTATTTCCCTTCCTTTTTTGTGGGGCTTCCATTCTTGCTCCACAGTATTGTAGCTAATACACCCATTGCGATACTCAATGTCCAGACATAGACGAATGAGACTCTCAACCCAAATGCGTCGGCTATGTTGGCAATCAGGAATGGACCGAACAAAAAGCCCGTGCCGCTGATGGTATTGACCATTGCTATACCTGTACCCGGAGATACTCCTGGTTGGCTTCCTGCTTGGCTATATACGATTGGAACTATACAGCTCATGCCGATTCCGGTGATGAAAAGAGCTACAACTGAGATGGAGAAAGCCGCGTCGCCAAAAGAGGCAGCACTTGCAAACATGGCTAGTCCGTTGCATGCAATGATGCTGCACACTACCAGTATGAAAGTTTCTGAGAATCTGTTTCTCACGATGTCTCCCATGAAACGTCCGACTGACATAAATGATGCGTAAACTGCCAATCCTACCGGCGCAAGATTCTGTGGCAATGTGATAACCTCATTCATATAGGTTGTGCTCCACGTCGACACTACACCTTCAATCACACGGCTGAAAAGAGCGAAGAAGGCAATCAAAAGCAAGATGCCTTTAGGGAAAAGCAGGCGGAATTTCTTATCTTCTGCATTTTTCTTTGGCCTCTCTCTGATGAGAAATCTACGCAATAGCAACAACTCGGTATAGATGCATGCTGATGCTGTGGCAAAGTGTGCCCACGTCGGAATCTCAAACGAAAGGTAAAGAATGGCTACAAGTGCTCCTGCCAGAGTCCCGACGTAGTATATAGCATGAAATTTGCTCAAAATGCTGCGTTTATAGGCCTTTTCGACGAGGATTGAGTTTCCGTTGATTGCTATATCAAAAAGCGACACGAACATGCCATATCCCAAACAAACAGGGAATAGAAGGTATTTCGACGGCATGATCGGAATCAACGCAAAAAGTGTAGCTACGACGAATCCCATCAACGTCAGGTTCTTGCTGCCATAACGGTTGGCAAGATTCGAGCAGACTGGCATAATGAGTAGTCCTCCAATCGACATTGAAAGCTCCATCAGTCCAAGTCCGGTGAAATTAAAGCCGTAGATGATTTTCAAAGCAGGCATTCGCGAGAATAGGGTGGCAAATGTGAAACCTGCGAAGAAGTACAAAGTCATCAGTGCATAGCGGGCATGGTTCTTCGCCAGACGCAATTCCGCTGCTGAATAAATTTTATCCATTTTTGAATTAAAATTTCTTTTTGTCTCAGTAAGACGATAGCGTTTGTTTAAATCGGGTGCAAAATTAGTGTTTTTTTACCACAGAGAGATGAGGAAAGTGGAGATTTTTTGTTGTGTAGACGGGGCAATCATCATCCCTACCAGTTGGAGGTCTTGTTTATTTGATTCCTCTTGCATTTTTCACTAATCCCCATGCCATATTGATCTGTTTCATGGTTTCTGTCGCTTGACGGACAGCTTCGTCTCCCAACGTCTCGAATTTGTCTGGATGGTATTTCACAGCTAGTGCTCGATAAGCTTTTTTGATTTCAGCGTCGGAAGTACTTCCCGCAACTTCAAGAATGTCGTACGCTTCGTCTATAGTAAACCTTTTCTTTGGCTGGGTGTTTGTGTTATTGCTTGAATCATTGGAACGATTGGATTCCTGGGAACTGTTTCTGTCGTTCTGTCTCTTAGATTTCTTACTTTTTTTATTGTCGTTTTTCTTTGACTCGTTGCTTTTCTTATTCTCCTTATAGTATCCGTTTTCATATTTGTTTTTGAATATGGTATAGATACTTTTGTATTTCTCTTCGTTGTAATTAAGATTCTTAGCAATTTCTTTGATAAGAGCTTCTTCTTTGACGCTAAAAAGGTCGTCGGAATAGGCGATTGCCAACAATTCCATGATGACTTCTGATTTTGCCACATGACTGAGACATTTGTTGACAGTGTTATATATATCGCGTAAATCTTGTTTGCTGTTGAGAATGTCCTTAAATTGTTGTAACGCTTCTTTCTGCTTAATTTCAGTTTTGAAGTGTCTTCGAATGGCTTCTTTGACTTTGTCCAACTCGCAGACCATATTCTCTCCGTCTGCTTTCATCACCTGTGCAAAAAGAGTTAGCAGACAATATTTGTAGTCTGCTTCCTTCTTAGTGTGGACGGTATGTCTTTCCGAATCGTCTATGTTTCTCGCTTTTTTTATTACATTCCATGCCCAAATGACGTCGTTAAGTGCAGAGAATTTATTGAAGTCGTCTTTCTCTGGCCCAAATTGTTTTTTCGAATTCTTTTTATAACTCCTTTCAACGGAATAGACTTTTTTCAGTCTCTGGTATGCTCTTTTGACTATTTCATAGCTATCATTAGGATTGACACCAAGTATTTTATATGCGTTTATTTCATCTTGTGACAATTTTTTTTCTTCTTGCTTATGGCTAAAAAAATTGTCTTGCGACTGCTTATGGCTAAAAAAATTGTCTTGCGACATGCGTCCTCTTATTTTCATTGATGCTAGCACAATGAAGTAGAATCCGAGAAATAAAGTAAGTGCGTAAAGTATATTCATAAAAGCTATGGCGTTTCATTTGATGATGATACTCGTAAAAAAAAGCCGCAATCCATTTTTTTTGAATTGCGGCTTTATATCGTGTAGACGGGATTGCTCGCGTCTAAACTATTTCTTACTTGTTAACCTGGAACTTAGTTACACCGTTCTTGATGAAGTCAACGATCTGGTTAGCAGCAGCAAGACCAGCGTTAGTGTTAGCCTCAGCTGTCTGAGCACCCATCTTCTTTGGTGTAGAGAAGTAACGGCCTGAGAAGCACTTGAAGTCCTTATCAGCCTTTGGCATGATATCAGTGATGTACTTAAGGTCAGCACGCTCAGCCATAAGCTTCCACAAACCAGCCTCATCGATAACCTCCTTACGTGCAGTGTTGATTAGGATAGCACCCTTCTTCATTTTGCTGCACTGCTCGTAGTTGATGCTCTTGATTGTCTCAGGAGTAGCAGGAATGTGTAGAGAAACGATATCACAAGTCTCGAACAACTCGTCCTGGCTCTTAACAGCGTGAACACCTGCAGCCTCGATAGCCTCAGCTGGGCAGAATGCATCGTAAGCATAGATATCCATACCGAATCCCTTAGCGATACGAGCTACGTTGCGACCAACGTTACCGAATGCAAGAATACCAAGCTTCTTACCCATAAGCTCAGAACCGCTCTTTCCGTTGTAGAAGTTACGTACAGCGTAAACCAATAGGCCAAGAACTAGCTCAGCTACTGCGTTAGCGTTCTGACCTGGAGTGTTCATAACAACAACCTTGCGAGCTGTTGCAGCTTCAAGATCTACATTGTCGTAACCAGCACCTGCACGAACGACGATCTTAAGGTTCTTTGCTGCATCCATAACCTCAGCATCGATGATGTCTGAACGGATGATGATAGCGTCTACGTCAGCTACTGCATCTAGAAGCTGCTGCTTCTCTGTGTACTTCTCAAGAACAGCGATCTCGAAACCTGCACCGCTGATGATATTCTTAATACCCTCTACAGCTGCTGCTGCGAAAGGCTTCTCTGTTGCGATTAATACTTTAGCCATGATTTTTTATTAAAATGTAAAGACGCGAGTAATCGCGTCTCTACTAATTCTTAATTCTTAACTATTAACTCTTAATTAATAATTACTTTACCTTTGCCTCGAACTCCTTCATTGCAGCGATAAGAGCGTTTACGTCTTCCATTGTACAAGCGTTGTAAGTAGAAGCACGGAAGCCACCAACTAGACGGTGACCCTTAACACCAACGATGTTCTTAGTCTTAACGAACTCTAGGAATACCTTCTCCATATCTGGAGTGTTGTACTGACCGCGAAGTAGGAAAGGAATGTTCATTCTTGAACGTGAACCTGCCTCAACAACTGGAGTAAACACAGTCGAGTTCTCAAGGAAGTTGTAAAGAGCATCACATCTCTCGATAGCTCTCTTCTCCATACCCTCAACACCACCGTTCTCCTTGATCCAAAGTAGAGTCTCGCGGATTGCGAAGATACATACACATGGAGGAGTGTTGAACATAGAACCGTTGTCTACGTGTGTAGAGTACTTAAGCATTGTAGGGATCTTACGATCTGCAACCTTGTCAACGAAGTCGTTGCGGATGATTACGAATGTAGCACCTGCAGGTCCTAGGTTCTTCTGGCAACCACCGTAGATCATGAAGTACTTGCTAACGTCGATTGGACGAGAGCAGATATCTGAACTCATGTCGGCGATCATTGGAACTGGAGAATCGATGTCCTCGAAGATCTCAGTACCACGGATTGTATTGTTTGAAGTGATGTGAAGGTAATCAACATCAGTAGGAATCTTAATGTCCTTAGCCTTTGGATAGTATGTGAAGTTCTTGTCAGCTGAAGAAGCGATCTCCTGAACCTCTCCCCAAAGCTCAGCCTCCTTAAGTGCCTTCTTTGACCATACACCAGTGTTAACGTATGCAGCCTTAGTCTTCAAGAAGTTGTAAGGAATCATACCGAACTGCAAGCTAGCACCACCACCAACGAAGATTACGGAGTAGTTGTCTGGAATAGAAAGTACCTCCTTCATTAGAGCTACTGTCTCATCATAAACCTTCTGAAAATCTGCAGAACGGTGAGATACCTCAAGAACTGACTGACCAGTCTCACCCATCTCAAGAACTGCCTTCGCTGTATTTGTCAAAGTTCTGTCTGACAACTTACATGGACCAGCGTTGAAGATATGTTTTCTCATACTAAAACTGATTATATTAAATTGTTTTTATTACTTAGTTAATGTCACCTTTTCTGAAAAAGACGTTGCAAAAATATATCTTTTTTCCGACTTAAAAATCTTTTTCCAAACTTTTTTAATATCAAAATGAAAATATTTATGCACATTTAATCAAAAATAAGGCTTTTTGATTGACATTTTGTCAGTAAAAATTCTAAAAATCGTGCAGA
>JAZQQY010000010.1:0-37337 GCA_045629285.1 Paludibacteraceae bacterium
GACACCAAAATAAGTCCTGGGGGGGTAATTTGGTGTCGCGCTACCCGTCACTGCGTGCAAGGGGCGCTGCCCCATGAAGTGGCATTGAGATGTGTCCGTGGGCCAGCGGCCCTAGCCAATGGAAATCGGTCGTAATTTGGAATCGGCTACCCGTCACTGCGTGCAAGGGGCGCTGCCCCATGAAGTGGCATTGAGATGTGTCCGTGGGCCAGCGGCCCTAGCCGATGGAAAGCGGTCGTAATTTGGTGTCGGCTACCCGTCACTGCGTGCAAGGGGCGCTGCCCCATGAAGTGGCATTGAGATGTGTCTGTGGGCCAGCGGCCCTAGCCAATGGAAAGGGTAGCCGATTCCATGATTTTCCGCAGGAAAAATCATGGTGTCGGATTGCGTGTGTCGGAAGCGTGTGTCGTGAGCGTGTGTCGGATTTTATTGATAATCAAATGTTATTCTCCAGATGTTCATTAAAAGGCATTTCATTTTCCTCCAATAATTGTTTCACTTCATCAATAAAAGACTTAGAAGCTTGTTTGTGATGTTTCTTTTGATTCATTATATAATTTTTCACGATTGGTAATTCTGTCTTACAATATGTAAAAGAAGCAAAACCTTTCTGCCATTCTCTGAATAATGGAAAACGACCATCTCTTTTTAACATGTAGGAACTGGTTTGTTTGATAACTTGAACAAATGTAGAGACTGAAATGTCAGGCCTGATTTCAACCAAAATATGTAAATGGTCTGGCATTCCACCTATTTTATGAAGGAAATGTCCATTGTTCTTACAATAATCCCAAATGAATGAATACAAAACCTTTTCATTCTCTTCGTTGATGGCATAATCGCTTTTGTATGTGCGGAAAACGATGTGATGAATATGACGATAATAACTCATTTTTGTAATGTTACTATTTTTTGTTTTATGTCGGTAAAAATACAATACTATTTTGAATTATCAAATAACCGACACCAAATTATGACGGGTAAAAATATTAAATCCGTTAACCGACACCAAATTAAGACCTGCGGTCGTAATTTGGAATCGGCTACCCGTCACTGCGTGCAAGGGGCGCTGCCCCATGAAGTGGCATTGAGATGTGTCCGTGGGCCAGCGGCCCTAGCCAATGGAAAGGGTAGCCGATTCCATGATTTTCCGCAGGAAAAACATGGTGTCGGGAGCGTGTGTCGGAAGCGTGTGTCGGATTGCGTTTTTCGCCACAGGTTATCAACAATCAATCATTCCAATTGTTGATAACTTTTGCATTCCCTACAACTTTATTAGTGTTGATTTATTTAATTTTGTTAGCGATTATACTATGGTGTGGACTGTAGTGTAGTGTGTTTTGTTGATAAGAAATTGATTAATAAACCTATAGGTGTCTACTTTGGTGTACCTGTTAATGATACATTATATGAAAAACCTATATAAAAGGAGTATTAGGATATAAAAAACTAAAAAAGGATGATGAACGTTGCTTATATAGATATGTATAGACGGAAGGTTTAATAGATACACCCATATTAATATGTATATATAGAAGCGGATTTATATTAGAAACATTAGAAGACATAAATGGAAAATAATAAAAAAAATAATAAACTAATCATGGGAGAATTTTTACAGAAATTCGTTGATTGGATTGCAATGCTACTGCGTTGGCTAATAGCTGCGCCGGGTGATGCCGTCCAACGCCAGCATGATGTCAGTGATGATAAGTCGCGCGACGTCGCAGCCTGGCATGAGTTGAGAGGAAGTATTTCCTCAGTTTTGGTGAAGGGCAGGAGGCTCTTTGCCGAGTTTGTCACATCTGTCCGACACAGGCTCAAGATGGTCGCTGTGGGACTATTTGTGCTCATGGGTGCTGGTAGCGCTTGGGCACAGGAAGTACAAGACATAAATCTTGACTTCCATAAGAACTTGGAAGGTTGGCACATCTATACTGGTGCTGTTAAATTCAGTAATAAATGTGGTGGCGGAGACCAGCATGGTTGTGATACAAGAGAAGACCAAACTGGTGGTGCTCAGAAAAGTTATGACTTCCCTAAGACGAAAAATTCAGGATATTATTTCTATCAATTGGGTACAAGTGATATGACGTTCTTTGATAAAGGAACAAAAACTGGTAGTCCAGCTTCTGGAATCTTGTATGGCAATGGAGATACAGATAGAATGCGTGTCTATTTGTATGGTCATGATAATTCTGCTACAAGTACTGCTTTGAGTGATCAGTGGCAGTATTTTGATAGTTACATAGGTTGGGATAACTATAAGTCAAAATATCACATGCCAGCAAGTGTGACTTGTAAGTCTTTTCCTAGAGCCTACCCTTTAATGAAATCAGCTGCTAAGTCTTGTCGATTGGGTGCTTGTTCTCAACATAACGGTTTTTCGTGCGAGTTGTATGGAGATAATGGAGGAGGACATCGAGCAGCAGCCGAAAGAATGACCTATGAGTTCACAAAGGAGGCAGGGCAAACTACTGTTTTGATTCATTACCTTGGTGCTGCAGTTTCGCCTGGAGGTTCTCACTATTGTACTGGTCCTAATGGATTTGATATTTATGCGTGCTATACAACATCTTCTGTAAGTATTGATAATGTTGATGAGGCAAAACTTGGTACTACTTCGGTAGGTTCAGGTTGGGTTAAGATAAAAGAAGGATGTGGTTCAGAAGCTGGATTTTCTCCTTTTGATATGGTTTGTGCATTTGATCATACTCCGTGTGACTATACGCATAATGATAAAAATCTAACTACATGTAATACTAGAGGAATTCTAGCAAATAACACAAACTCTACGATTTTTTCAACTTCTACAAGTACTGGTCGTGCAACAGCAAAGAAAGGTTGGACAACTTTGGAGTTTGATGTTAGGTCTATTCCAGAAGGTGCACGTATTGCATTTGTGTTTACTACTAATGACTGTAATTATGGTAATGGTGCATATGAAGCAGGAGGACACTCTGCTTGGATGTATTTTACGGGTGAAGTGTTAAGCTCATATTTGAATATAAACTATTGTGGTGAGAATTTAACTGCCGAGGCTCCTGATGGTTATGTTGAATATAGATGGTACAAGTCGGGTAGTTCAAATCCTGTTGTTATTACTGTATATGATGATAACGATAGTAATGAAGGTCTTCAAGCTGATGGAAAATACCATTCTTCAAAAGCATACGAGTTGCCTGCTTCTTATCGTGGAAATAGTTTTTGGGGTGTAAGTGGAAAGATTACATGTCGAATGTTCACTTCACTTGAAAAACAAACTTGTTATTGGGATCTTTCTAAAGATTATGTTCAGAATAATATCTTTATGAAGATTGATGCCGATTATACTTGTTTGGGTGATCCTCTTACTCTAAGAATTTCTCGTGATGAGGCAAAAGGAAGTATTGATTCCAACGAGAAGTTTAAAGATGTATTTATTAAACTAAATGATGGAGGCGAAGCAAAATTGTCTCCTACAAATGCAGGAGAAGCTTCTTACTTGATTAATAATTTTAATGACAAGTATGAAGTCGAGCTTTATGCAACGACTGCTAATGGTTGTAAGTCAAATGTTTTGAATGAGACATTTACACCACTTCCTAAGCCTGACGTTACTTTGACTGTCGATCCTGCTTGTAAGTTTACTGATGTTAAAGGTACTATTACAGTAAATAACTTGAATGGCCCTGATGATTTATTTAGTGACCATGATTATTTCTATTCACATGATTACAAAGATAAGGTAAGTTACACAATGAGTGTAAGTGCTGTTGGCTTTGGCGAGACTGTTACTGAAAACAAAGCAGTTAAGACAAGTTTCGATGCTACAGCATTTAGAACTAATAGTGTTAACGCTTTCAATTTAGGTAAGTCTTTTGATTATAATAATGATTCACCTAATATTGACGTTATTATAACAAACTCCAGAGGATGTGAAACTAAGGTGACTGAATCGTTTACTTTCAGTCCTACTCCAAAGTTGACTATGTTTGGTGTGTTGGATGGTTTCACTACACCAAATAGTAAGGTCATCGATCACATGATGTGTCCTTCGGATACTATTTCTGGTGAGTTCTATTCTAACGTACCTGGTTACTTTGTTGTTACAAGGAAGCCAGTAGGTAACTCAGGTAATGTTACTAGTACAACTATTCGTACTCAGTCAACACCAGTTACTGTAAGTGGTGAGAATCGTTATTTCCCAGATTTCTCAATGCTTGGAGAAGATAAGAAGTTAGGTTCTGGCTTCAAGATGTTCGGAGATAACGAGTATCAATACGAGGTTCGCCTATATGGTTCTGATCCAACTTCAGTAACAGAACCAGAAAAGACCATTTGTAATGACTATTACTATATTAATTTAGGAGTTTATACTCCTGATTTGGGTATCGTAAGAGGTCCAGAGGAATGTCCAGGCGTTTCAACTTGGTTGGAGGTTAAGAATGTTTCTCCTACTTCGTTCAAACCAATATTCCATCAGATAACTCCTGCTACAGCTACTTCACCTTTAGTTGATAAAGCTCTAGGTAATTATGATGTTCAGTCAGTTGCTGGTTATGAACATCGTTATACTATTCCTGCAATCATGTCTCCTTCATACTATGAGGTAGAAGCAGAGAATAAGTACAAGTGTAAGGAGCGTGTCCCTGTAACAAGTTGGGGTTCTCTTCCTGTTCCTGAACTTTCATACGTTGCCTATATTTCTGGAACAAGTTCACAAGTTCCATTATTAACAACTGCAAATCCTGATGGTTCACATACGATAACTATTGATCCACAGTGTGCAGGTAAAGTTATCTCTGTTCAGATTAAGAACGTAGGTACTGCTCTTTGTACTTTCGATGTCAAAGACAACGGAACAAGTATTAAGACAGGTGATGCTCAGGGAGGTAACTCTTTCGATTTCCAATACACAATTCCAGAGACTACTTCAGAGGGTTCTCGAGTATTCGACGTTGAGGTTTCTTCAACAGAGAGTGGAAAAGCATTGTGTGGATTTACAGATAAGGTTATATTCCAGTCTTTGCCAACAACAACAATTAATTTTGTTGCTACTCCAAACACTGGTTTGACTCTTAACTCTGGCTTCCCAGATAGCGAAATTTCATTGGATAAGTATTGTGTTGATCAGAAATATTATGTTTATGCACAGGCAAGATATAATAAGAAGAATGCTCAAAATATAGATGAAGCTCAACTTATCAGTCCTGATAACATCACAATGACAATAAACGGTGTTACAAGTACTATTCATAAAACAACTGGTAACCACGAGCAAGTATATGCTAATGGTTCTACTATTACATATAGGTTGAGTGTACCTGCTTCGCCTGGTGTTTGTCCTGCTAATAAAGAGTTTAAGGTTTCAATCGTTGATAAACCTAAAGCTAGTTTTGCAAGTACTCTTTATCAAGCATGTGAAGGAAAAGATGTTAACGTCGTACTTAATTCACAGGTGGATCTAAAGAGAGTTGATTTCTCTATCGTTAAGGGTGCAGCTGAGACTAAGGTACAAGACGTTAATACAGACATCGTTCCTACTTCCAAATCAGTCACTCAGAAAGTTACACTTCCTACTATGACAGGTACAGATCCTTATAAGATTAAGGCTGTATTTGTAAATGAGAATGGTTGTGAAAACTCAGCTACAAGTGAGTTGAGCGCATTGCCAATCCCAACATTCGATGTTAAGCCTTATTTCGCTTCTAATAATCAGTACTTTGCTAATCAAGAGATAAAGCTTGACGCAAGTGGTAATTATGTCGCTTGTGCTGAGACTGATTACGTTATTAAGGTTGAGAATACTACTACTGGTACTGTTGGAACAAAATCAAACTATATTGTTACTGTAGGTGCAAATAACGATACTATTCGTAATGTAAATAGTGGATCATTGGGATCATCTAGTGCATTGAAAGTAGAAGGAGGTAAGACAACAGCTATCGAAGTATCTGCAATCACAGTTCCTCCTACTACTGATGTAGAGGGATGTACTTCAGATCCAGTTGTAATAAATGTTATGAGTGCTGGTGTTCCTGAACTTACTATTGATCCAATTGCTTCAATTTGTAAGACGGACGGAGGCTCTACTAGTCAGACTTATGACTTGACAGTTTCAGTTAATGATGTCAACGCCGTTTATTCTTCTGGTTACAATACATCTACTGGTGTTGATAAGTTCCAGAACATGAAGGCTAGCAATGCTTTGATGACTGCGACTTCACATACTGGTAATGATTATGTTTTCGAAGGTTTGGCACTTAAAAGTGGTTCTATCGAAAACGATACACAAACAGATTTCCAAGTAAGTTATGTGGATAAGTTAGGATGTAAAGGTGTTTCTAATGTTGCTTCTTTGACAACTCTAGGTCATCCTTCATTCAATGCTACTGTTGAGAAATCATTGGTTTGTGTGGGCCAGGAGAATTCAATTAAGACTACTGCGTCTAAGGAGTATAACTATACTCTTTATAAAGTTGTTACTGCTGGTGCTAATACTATTGTAGTTGACGGTGTAACTTACCATGTAGAGCAAGTTGATGCTTATTCAAACTCTACTGATAATGCTGGTATCTATAATACAGAGTATTTGAATATCACTCAGAGCACAGGTGGTAGGTATCAATTTATAGTCAAGGCTTCAACAACAAATCTTCCAATTTGTGATTCTTACAAGTTGGTTGAGTATACAGTTGTGCCAAAACCTGTAGTTGTAGTTGCTGCTAAGAAGAAAAATTGTACTGATTCTGATACTTCCGATGGTGTAGATGAGTGTGCTATAAGTAACGGTGCCGATGTTTGTCCGGGTGAAGAAGTTCAGTTGATCTTAAGTAACTCTGCGACATATACTGATGGTGCTGCTGGTCAGAAGTTCCAGACTACGTATACTCTTACTTATGATATAACAGATGTTAATGGTAATGTGTTTGCTAAAACACAAAATGCTTATTCTAACGGTAATGATCCTGTAACAGTCAACTTGACACCATCTTACTCAGGAAGTGTGGTTGTTAATATTAAGGCTGTTCGTCAGAATACAACATGTGACGTGACAGAGACATTTGCTTATAATATTTCTGTCCTTCCTGCGTTGACTATTGAGTCAGACGCTTATTCTACAAAGGAGGGTAAAACAATTATCTGTCCTACTGCAAATGCATATAAGGGCAGTAATGCGGCAAAACTTTCTGTTTCTAGTGATTATTCTACTTACAAGTGGGAAAAAACAGATGGTAGTACAACAACTGATGCGACTCCTTCAGGAACAGTTAAGAATGTAATAAGCGTTGGCCCTTCATCTTCAATGATTACAGGTACGACAGACATCTTGACTACCTATAAGGTGACTGTTACAAATGCAGATGGATGTTCAACTTCTGCTGAGCATATTGTTGTTACTCGTCCAGTTGTAGAATTTGAGCTTTCTGCTGTGCCTAATGAGGCTTGTGTGGGAGATATGATGTATAAGCGTATCGTATTGACAAGCGAAAGACCTGATAGTAAGTATCGAGCAGATTCAGGCTCAGATACTGGTAGAGATCATAAGATTGGTGACAATGAAATGCCGGCTGAGGCAGGATGGACATCATTTAGTGCACGAATCTTTGAGACTTATACTTCTGGTAAAACTTGTGTGAGAACAACTCCGAATGTTCCTGTAACAATTTATGGAGTTCCTACTATTGAGGCACAGATGCAAGATGCTTCAGGAAATGCGATTAGTGCTATTTGTCCTGGTGCTGAGTATTATGTCAGTGCAAAGGTTAAAGCTACTGATTTTGCTACAACTACTAAGAAGTTTACTGATGCTTCTCGTTTTGAGTTCTCTATAGAGAATGGAGACAAAGTTGAGACAAAGCAGATTGTTGGTAAGAGCTCAGTGAAGTTTGGACCATTTAAATCTGATGATGCGACATCTCACAAGATTACATGTTCATTAGTTCTTGACGGTACAACTCGCCGCGGTTGTGAGTCTTCTTCTAATATAAATGTATCATTGTTTAAGAAGCCTATTGTAAGACTTGCAATTGCAGAGAATGCTACAGCTGCTGCACAGTATAGTTATGGTGCTTCATTGTGTTTGCCTGAGGGTACTGCTACAGATGGTATTTCAGCAGTAATCAAGACATCTTACATTTTTGATGAGACAACAACAGGAACTAAGAACGTTGCTGGTGATGATAACGTTGCTTCAATTTCTTTCGTAGGTTTGACAAGCACACTTCATGACAATATTCCTGTTAGTGCTAATCTTGACAGAACAGACAAGACTATTAGAGCTTCTATAGTAGATAAGAACGGATGTGAGTCTGCTCTTTCAGAAGCCCTTATTGTTAAGGCTTGTGAGCGTCCAAAACCAGCATTGACAGTTGCTAAGTCTGGTTGTGGTGCTAACGGAGAGATCGAGGTACATCTTTATGATGATCATAATCAATCGTCTGATCGTAAGGAATTGATGAATGACGAAAATGTTGAATATACATTATCTTACGAAAACATTTCAGGTCAAACAGTTTCGTCTTCTTATAATGGAGGTATGACTAAGGGAGGAACTGATGGAAAACCTTATTTCAACATTGTTCTGACTAATGTAAAAGATAAGGAAACGGATGAGTTCTCTGCTACAGCAGTTAATTATTGTGGAGTTCCTACTGGTTTCTATAAACCAGCTGCTGGATGTCCTTCTATAGTACCTGCTAAAGCCGGATTTACTTCTGCTCTTTCTCCAAATATTGAAATTATCTTTACTAAGGTTAATGAGCCTACTGAGGTGATTAATCCTGCTACTTCAGGAGTTTGTCCTGGTGATGCTTTTGATGTTATAGTAAAAGATAATAATGCTACAAGGTATACAACAGCAGAAGAGAAAACTGTTGATGTTGTAGTTGAGTATTTGATCAATGGTGTTGCAATAAAGAATGAACTTACATTAAATGCTAATTCTGGTGGTCAGGAAGTATTTACAGTTAATGCTTATACTCCAGATCCTAATTACTCAAGCAAGCCAATTGAGTTTGAGATTTCTGCTAAGAATAGATTGAACTGTGAGGTTGAAAAATCTGCTTCGATTGTTATGGCTTCTACTCCAAATATTCGTTTGGTAGGTAAGGGAGCTCATGTAAGTTCTGACGGTAAGATTGTATATATCTGTCCTGCAAGGCCAGCTACTCTTACTGTAAATACTACAAGTGATGATATTGCTTCATACGAGTGGAAAGATGATAATGGTTCTATATTTACTGGATCAACACTTACAATTCCTGGTAGCTATAGTGAATCTGGTGATAAGAAGACTTCTATATTAAGCGGTATTCCAGAGGGTAATTACCATGTTAATGCTGTTTCAATAAGTGGATGTCCTTCTGCTGTTAGCGATATCAAGATTGTTAACGAGGTTATGCCAGTATTTGTTGCTGAGGCTAATCCTGCAGTACTTTGTGGTTCAGAACCAACTCGTATTCAGATTATGAGTGTGGATGGTGATCCTAATAAGGTGAAGGATTACAATTACTACTTGGTTTCTAAATATCAGGGACCTAATGCTGATGGTGTTCTTGATAGTGATGCTTCTAAGAATATTGTAAGTTCAATAAGATTCAATAGTAATTCTGCTGGTGAGTATTTCCAGACTATTGATAATTATCAGTCAACTGCACCTTATGGTGTTCAAATGGCTGATCATAATGGATGTCTAGCTTACACTGGTGTTGATGTTACTCCTAAGGATGGTCCGCTTATTGAGTGGGTGATTTGGAATGCATCAAATAGTAAGACTATTGCATCTCATTTATATGAGCGTAATCAAGCTAAGCCAGATGAATTAGCAACTGATGGAAGTGGTAATTATATCATTCGTGAGGATGCTGCTTATTGTTACGATTATGGTCCAAGTCCGAGAACTAATTCTCGATTTGATTTTGACCCTAATAAAACAGCAGTAGGTGATTATTCTGATCCTCATTTTGGTCATTTCTGCGAAGGTCAAGTATGGTATATCTATGTAAGAAATGCTAGAGGTGGTGTTTATAATTCAAATGATCTAGTAACAAATGACTATGAGTCATTTACTATGAAGGGTCTTCCTGGTTATGATAGATATGTAACTAACAACCCTGATGCTGTAAATTGGGAGGTTATTCAGAGACAGGCTAAATACCATAATCAGTCTTCTCCGACTATGACATATACGTCATACAATCCTAATTTATATGTTGCTAACAGAAAGTTAGAGGAAAAGTGGTTTTTGTTGGGATTCTACCAAAACCGTTTGACTAAGATTCAGAATGGTGTCGAAGTTCCTGATGAGAAACATACACCTGGTATGAGTTCTGTCAATCCGTTTGTAAATTGTACAATCGTCGATACAGCGTTCTACAAAATACCTGGAACTAATGAGTATCGTGCTTGTGTTTCAGAAACTTCAATCAATTATCAAGGTTGTAAGCCAAAGCCAGTAGTTGATTTCGTTATGAACACAAACTATTGTATGGGTGAATCGTTTACTTTGGATTTCAAAGCATTCGCAGCTGATGGAGCTCGTTTGGATCCTAGTAAAACTAAATTCTATAACAATAGTGATAAGATTTACTATTCTTGTGATGAAGATGTAGCTTATACAAATGCTCAGCCTGATGTATATTCTCCAGCTGAGATGGCTAATAAGATTGGTGATTATAATAAGAATAGTTATCATTGGAATGTCAGTGAAACTTCAAGCACCGATCCTGCATCGTCGTTAGGTTCTTATGAGTACTCTCCTAAGCGAGTTCATCCTGAATATACTCAGTACATTGCTTATGCAACTGATGAGTATGGTTGTCAGAATTCAAAGACAATCAATGTCTATATGTATGATACTCCTGTATTCCGTGTAGATCATGAGTTAGCTTGTGAAAACTCTCAGGTTGTCATTTTGGCTAACGATATGAGTACTAATAATGGTAAGGGTTATGCTTTCAAGGCTCATGAGTATTATGCTGACGAGTATAATTCTGCCGCTGGAACTTACGTTAAAAAGGATAAGAACGGAAATATTATTAACGAAGAAGGTAAGGTAGTTGATGCAAGTGGTAAGATCTTGTATGTTTCTGCTGATGATCCTAATCTAACTACTACTGATGCTTCTAAAGCTATGATTGAAGCAGGTAATCCTAAGTTGGTTGCTCCTGTTTCTTTAGTTACTAGAATTCTGCAAAATTCAGGTACTTATAATCGTGACATTATTGGATCAGATGGTAAGTCTTATCGTTGGTGGGGTAATATTTCTTCTAATGATTATAAGATGACTACTAGCAAGCCTCATGTTTTCGAGATTGAGGTTACTAAGTCATTTACTAATCAAGATGGTTCTGCTGGAACTTGTACTGGTATGCGTGAAAACATTCTTGTTGTTCCTGATGAGATCCCTGATCTTGAAGCTATCATTGTATCAAGTGATGAGTTGCAAGAGAAAGAGCAATCTACTTGGACTTGGAATGATTATAAGGATATAACAAAAACAGGTTTCTGTAAGGGTGATAAAGTAACTGTATTAGTAAATTTAAAGAATGCAGCTTACTTTAATAAATCTGATGTTAGAAAGGCCCATACTATTACATTCTCTGCTAATGACAAAACTGGAAATGTTGTTAATTTGCAGTTCGAGGAAGATTTAAATCCTACAGTAGATTTAACTAAACCAGTGTTTGCAAAGTATGAATTTGTCATTCCTACAGTAGAGAAAGAATATACTATTACTGTTAAGGATCAAGTTACTGATTCTAAGTACGCTTGTCCTTCACAGACTACTACTAACTTTACTGTATATCCTATTCCAACTGTTTCTCTTGCAGCTAAGAATGGTAATAGAGTTGCATCTGAGCCAAACGTAGTTTATCTATGTGATGGTGATAAAGTTGATTTGGAGATTAGTACAAAGAACCAGAATTCTAAATACTATTGGTACGATGGTACTAAGACAGAGGTTACTACTGATGCTGGTAAGAAGTCTGTTGCTATTGAAACTGCTACTTCCAGATTGGTAAGAATTCAGGATCCTGGTACACTATGTTGGTCTGATTACAGTAATCAAATTGATGTCAAGGTGGCTCCAGCTCCTGCATTCAAGTTTGACGATCCTCAGACATTCGTTTGCGATAATAATGGTTCTTACTATGCTGATGTTAAGGTTAGTACGTTAACTGCTGGTAAGTATCTGTTTAGTGAAGTAGATGCGTCTGCAGATCACAACCAGAAACAGAATCTTGGTGAGTCAGATCAGAAAGCAGCTTTTGTTGCTAATTTGACTAACTTCGATGCTAATGGTGTTGCCTCAGTTTTTGCTGCTGTTGTTAATAATGACGAAACTAGCAAGAGCTACGGTTGTAGAACTATTGGTGAAATTGATTTTGTTAAGGCAGCTGCTCCAGTTCTTGATATCAAGCAGTTTGTATTAAGAGGAGGTTCTTACGTGCCTGGTGTTCCATGTGAGGGTGAGAATTTCTATATCGGTGTTCACGATGACGCTACTTATCCAAGTGGAGTTTCTACATTGAAGAGAGGTACACTTTCTACTAATGTAAATATTGCTCCTACGGCTAAGGTTTATAAAGTATCTGATGGAGATAAGATCAATGCTGTGATTACTCCTACTGATCAGTCTGTTTCGGTAGAAGTTGCGCCAGGTGTCAATAAGACATATTTTATCAGCCCAAGTGCATTTAAGGGTGATAGAAATGGTTACAACTTCAGTATTGATGGTGAAGCTATTTACTCTGATGCTACATGTACAAGCCATACAGTGGATATGGTGACTGCATATTCAGTACCTACAGTATCTCTTGCTTCACGTGAACTTCCATTTATCTGTGGTAAGAGTGGTTCTGGTAATATCGTCGGCACAAATCAGTCTGTTGTTAATTTGATTGCTAACGGAATTGTTGATTTGACTGATGTAAATAATTTCGCTAAGAGCTATATCTTTAAGAATACTAGAAACAACACTACACAACGTGTCAATTTTGCAGATGCAACTGATGCTTCTAATGGAGCTACATTCCCTGTAACGAATATCAGTGGAGATGTTTCTTATATGGTTACAATGGTTGATAATCACGGATGTGAAAGTAAGCCAAGTGATACTATCGATATCAAGTACATTCCACTTCCAGACTTTAAGGTTGCAGGAAGCGAATTATGTGTAGGTAAGAATGAAGTTTCTTTGAAGGTTGCTCCTACAACTGGAGAACTTGCTGATTACTTGTATGAAATGTCAGCATACTTAGGTAATAGCATTGTATCTACAGATATCAATAGAGGTGTTAAGCCAACAGGATATGATAATACAGAGTCATCTTCTTATGCTGCATCAAACTTCTACAATGAAGATTTGATAGTTTCTGCTCCTGCTGTTGCATACCAATTCAATAGCATTACAACTGCATCCGACAAGAAACTTATGACATGTGCTCAGATTAAAACTCTTTCAATCGGAGTGTTCGAGGGATGTCAGAGTATCATTAAATGTGTTGATGTAAAGGTTAATGACAATCCTGAAATTGAAATTAAGGTTAAGCAGAACAACAGAGAGATTGCAAATAAGACTGTCTGTCCGAAATCTGATTATACAATTGAAATTAAGAATAGTGCAGCTTCTTCATCAAGTTCTTGCACAACTGAGACAATCTCGTTGTTGTTGAACGGCGTTGTGGTTGATTCAAAAACTGTAAGTGCAGGTGCTGTCGCTTCGTTCTCAAGAAAATCTGGTACTGAAACAGAACAGTATTCAGTGAAGATCAAGACTTCTTGTGGTTGTGAGAGTGAGGAAGATTTCAGTGTCAATGTTTACATTAAACCAACTGCTGCTTTGTCTTACAATAATCAGCGTGTAGTACCTAAGTTCCCTACAATTGAGATTTGTCATGGAAGTACAGCAACGTTGGATGTAATTGCCGATGTTAGTACACTTTACAATACAACTAATGCTGTTCGTAGTGTTAAGTGGTTTGTTGATGGTGTTGAATCTACTGGCGCTAACTTGACAATTACAAGCGGTACTAACTTGATTGACGGTAAATATTGTATTCAGGTTGAAGATAATAATGGATGTAAGTCTGATACTTCAGAGACAGCTGTTGTTAAGGTTCTTGATGAGCCGGAAGTTTACTTCACTGCTACTGAATATTTGTGTGCAGGTAGTGATGTTGAAGTTAGTATTGTTGATCCAAAGAGCGACTATACATATAGATTGACTTATGATAATAGTGCAGCAAACGATGGATCTGCAATGGTGACTCGTACGTTTACTGATGGTAAGCTTACAATTCCTAACTTTAAGAAGGTTGGAACTACAGTATTGTCTGTTACTGCTGAAGATAAGAATTTGTGTTCTTCAAGTGTTGAGACACAGAATGTTAGGGTATATTCTAAACCAGATATGACTGTTGAATTCTTTAGAAGCGGAGAAACAACAGCGTTGTCTAAGAATGCTGCAGTATGTAGTGGTGAGAATTTGACTTATATTATCACAAATAATGGCTCTGATGCTGTTAAGTGTGAAATATCTTCTGTTGGTGATGCTGTCATTTCTGAGCAGGGACTAAGAGGTACTATTACAGTAGGTACTGTTCCTCAGACATTTACATTTAACTTTATAAATGAAAATGTAGAGTCATGTGAAGCTGTTGAAACATTCCCAATCAGAATTGCGACTGCACCTTCATTCCAGTTGACTTCATCTGCAATGAAGGATCCTGATGGTTCATCTGTAATCTGTACTGATGCAGATGCTGCAACTGGTAAGATTACGGTTTATGCGCCTGTAGGTATTGAAGTGACAAGTTGGGGCGGCTTGATGTCAACAGGTTCTACTGTTGGTAAGGAGACTGCTACAAATCGTGATTACATTCAGGTTTTACCTGCAGCCGGTACTTATACAGTTACAGGTATGAATAGCTCAGGATGTACTGGTACAGCAGAGTTTAAGGTCGTTAATGCGGCTACACCAAAAGTACTTGATATTAAGATGTATAATGGTGGACCTACAGGTGATGAAATCGTTGATGGAGTTATTTGTGATGGAACAACTATCACAGTTAAGTCAACGGCATCAGTCGGTGCTAATTCAGTAAGTGACGACTACGTTATGTCTTACTCATGGGGTAGTGCTGGATATACTAAGCCTGATTTCACAGTTACCTTGAAGAATGACAATGATCCAACTATAACGGGAAGTATTGACTCTAAGACATATACTTATAATTTGACAGTTGAGTCAAAGTATGGTTGTAGGTCTACTGCAAATCTTAACTCTCAACTTCAGGTTACTGTCGATAAGATGCCTGAAATTTCGTTCGAGGGTGCTGTTCGTAATACTTATTCTTCATGTTTCGGAACACCTATTACGGTAGTTCCTTCTGTAGGTACTCCTAACTTCAAGTTTGAGTTTACTAATGCTTCTGGTTCAACGACATATTCGACAGGATCTACTCAGTTAGAACGTACTCTTGCTCAAGCAGGTCAGACTGAGGTTGTTCGTGTCGTTGCAAAAGGACGTGTATGTAGTAAGGTGGCTACTGTCAACTTGGTATCTAAGAAGCTACCAACTATTACTTTGAATTTGCATAATCCTTCTAAGGATGTTGCTCTTGTGACATGTGCTCCTACAGCTCAGGACAGAAGTAGTAATAACGATAAGTTCAGCTTTGAGGCTAGAGTAGATGATACTAAGTCTACTACTGAGACATTTAATTACGAAGGCGCAACTCTTGATAGAAATGTTGATCCGGATTATACTTTGATTACAGTTAATATTCCGGATGTGACAACTACGTATGTCTATAAAGCAAGTAATGGCGAGTGTGAAAACACTGGTGAGTTTGTTGTGACAGTTCTTCCGAAACCAACAATCTCTACACCGGATCTTTATCGCAAGGATCCTAGCGGACTTTCGCTTGTCACTAATA
Organism: Paludibacteraceae bacterium; assembly: GCA_045629285.1. Lineage (GTDB taxonomy): Bacteria > Bacteroidota > Bacteroidia > Bacteroidales > Paludibacteraceae > UBA1723. Next base: position 15,927 of record JAZQQY010000010.1, read on the forward strand.
AGACATTCTGTGAAGGTGATACAGTTGTTGCTGTTATTAACGCTTCTGTTGATGGCGGTCTTGTAAAGAATATCACTTTCGGTGCTCCTTCAACGGATGTCGATGAATATGTTCAATATCCATCTGCTAGCGTAGCTGATAAAACAGCGAATTTTGAATTTGTTGCGGCTGCTGTAGATGAGACAAAAGCTTCTCAAAAGAATGTGATTTCATTCACATCTAATACTGACAATAACTGTTCAAGTGATAGAGTGGAGGTTCCGATTACTGTAAATCCTAAGAGTACCCTTGAAATTGAAAATGGTAATGGCCATATCATTTACCGTTGTAATAATGCGGAAACTGAGTTGTTGGCTACTGCAGGATTTAGTTCTTATGTTTGGTACGACTCTGATCATTCAACAATTTTACCTTCTGTAGGAAATAAATGTAAGGTAACTCCACCTGCAACTGGAATGAGAAAGATCTTCTGTGTTGCAGACGGACCAAATGGATGTAAGACAGAAGCTTCTGTTGATGTTGCAGCTATCACAATTCCTACAGTTCAGTTGTCAGTAGAGAACTCTATGACAAACAAGATTGTCTCTGGATATAAGGATGAAATTGAGGTTATCGCTTGTGCTCAGGTTGATGAAAATGATGCTGTTATAGCAGTGCCAGGTCAGACAATTACTCTTCATGCAATTGCTTCTTCTCCTGCTCTAATTATCGATGGTTATAACTGGGATAATACAAGCAAAGAAGGACCTTTTGTTACTGCTACTTCAATGACATTCACAGAACCAAAATTGGGTGATGATGTCAAGACGGTGTTGGTTAAGTATCATTTCAATAATCCTGTTACATTAAAAACTGAAGATTATTGTTATGCTGAAAAGAAGTTCAAGATCTACGGATCTCCACTTCCTACTACACCTACATTCAGTGTAAGTGCTTCTAATGGAACAGGATGGTCAAGTGTTTCTTCTGTCTGTGAAAACGCACAGATCAAGTTGACTGCTAATTCTGATGCTGATGGAGAAAGAGGTGAGACTATTACTTATTCTTGGAGTCCAACAGGTTCTAAGAATGATAATATTACAGTTGAGGCTCACAATGATGATGAGTATACGGTAACAGCAACAACTAATAATGGTTGTGTTAATACCAATACTTATACAATCCAGACTGTAAGTACACCATTCGAAGTTGAAAATATTCATGCATGTGCTGGTGAACAGGTAACTATCCGACCAATCAAAACTAATGCATTAGATGATATGTCGTTTGAGTACTTTGTAGATGGAACGTCTAAACAAGTAAATAATTTCTATACAGCGTCGTTCAGCACAACTACAAAGGTTAAGGTCATCGCAACTAATGTTAATGGTGGATGTACAAACACAAAGACAGCAATCGTTAATGTTTACGATGTTCCTGAAGTAAGTGTTCCTGATGAAGTAGAGGGTTGTGAGGGTGCTCCTGTTACAGTCAATGCTACTCCACTAACGGGTGTTACTTATAGCTGGAATAGAGGTCAGGCTACTGGTAATTCATTCTCAGTGTCTGCAACTGCTTCGAGTGTGGAAGTTGAGGCATTTAGAACTCATATTCTATCTGAAACACCTTTGGTTACAAAGGCATGTCATAGTCCTATTAAGACAGTTGTTATCAATCGTAATGCTACTCCAACTGTTCGCATTACAGCATCTTCGGATAATGTATGTGAGGGTGAGGCTACTCGCCTAACAGCTACAGCAGGTGACGCAACTGACTTTAATTGGAAATGGGGTTACCTAAGTGTAATTGACGATACAACTTCAATTATCGGTACTCCTACTTTGGCAACTTCAAATGAGTTGGTAATTCCTAATTCATCTTATCAGGGTGTTGGTCAGATTTATGTTAGTGCTTCGACTAAGGGTTCTTCATGTAATGCTAGAGGTTATAAGATTATTTCAATTTCTAAGAAACCAACTATCAGCCTATCAAGCTACACTAGAGCATCTATGTTCTCACCACAAACACCTGATGTGGTTGATGGTGCATACGTGGTTAAAACATGTTCTGATGAGGAGATCAATTTGATCTTCAATGGTGCTAAGACTTATGAGATTGATGGTAAGTCTTATAATGGAACTTGGAGTACTACTACTACAGTAAATGGTCCTATCAATAGTGAGATATTGAGAGTTTCTGGTAAGGATGTCTTTGGATGTCCAGCTAAGGATATCATCGTCAAGGTTGAAACTTATCCACAGCCTACACTTGTCGTAGAACCTTCAAACTTCACATTCTGTGCATCAGATAACGATCCTATCGAGGTTTCTGCAGAAGCTCGTGATAAGGCAGGTTCTAAGTTTACAATCACTTATTCTACTGCTTCTAATCCAAGCTTGTTTACTTTCAATAACACAAATGAAAGTGCTATCGGTGGAACAACAGGTAAAAACCTAACTCCTAATTCTGCTGGTGATTATGTCCTAATTCAGGCTGTATCTCCTGCTGGATGTAAGGTTGAGGATAAGTTCACAATCGATATCCTTCCTGTGCCGACTGCAAAGGTTGACCAGAACATGAAGGTATGTCCAAATGCAGAGTTTGTATTGAAGACAATCGAGGAGAATGGCAATCAGGGAGATGATGTTTATGCTAAGGAGTGGTACCGTGTCGACGGAACTACTGAATCATTTGTCGGTGCTGGTCAGAATGTCACTCAGAAGATCTCTGCTAGAACTAAGTACAGATTGAAGTATAAGAGAACATCTTATCCAATGTGTGAGGCTACTCCAATTGATTTCTATGTTGATGTCTATGGAAATACTACACTTACTGATGCTTCAGTAAAGGCAGGACATACAGAATTCGAGCGTGAAATCTGTACTAATGATGATCCGGTTGAACTATCTATCGGTACGTCTGGTATCAATATTGAGACAGTTAAGTGGTATCTTGGTTCTAACAATCAGGGTCGTGAGATAGAGTCGGAAGAGACTTCTAAAAACTCTATTTTTGTAGCACCTGCAACTAAGTCTTGGTATTATGTAGAGGCTAAGTCTACTTCAGGATGTACGGTTGGAACTACATTTACGGTTAATGTATTCAATGCTCCTCAGATTGTCCTTGTAGCTACTAAGAGTGATAATAGCACTCTTCAGGGAGGTAAGATCTGTGAGGGTGAAGATCTAGTGGTTGAGGCTCTTAACCTAGGTCAGGATGATCCTTCTGATTCTTATCTATGGAATAATGGTTCTACTGCAACTAAGATTACAATTCCAGCTTCTTCAATCAACGGTTCTCAATATGTAAATGTATATGTTGAAAATGTTCATGGTTGTTGGGTTAAGCTAGAAAAGAGATACGATGTTGCGTATGCTCCGACATTCACTGTAGAAAATGCTTCTGGTGTTTGTGCTAACAGTAATCTTAAGGTCACAGCACATGTCGACGGTGCAGTTGATGAAAATGACTATATTTACTCTTGGTCTAATACTGATCCGTTGGTTAAATCTGATGTTAAGCATGGTGTGAGCTACACATTTGATAATGTAGAATCAAATGTTTCTGGTTCTAATAAATTCAGATTCTATGCTACTGTCAAGGATAAGACTTATGGATGTCAAAGCGTAGTTGTAGATAAGAGTGTTGATGTGATTAAGGCTTATGATCCGGTAATTAGCTATGTTGATAAAGTATGTCAGGGTGAGATGGTTGATATCAAACTAACTGGTACAACTAACCCAAGCAATAATAGCACAGATAATTACACATTCTGGATTAAGGACTCTAATTCTGAATACGTGAATGAGCCTACTAAGATTCATTCAACTGGTAAAATTGATAATCCAAAGCGTTATACTTACTACATCCAGACTGAGGGTGATGTTGTTTGTAAGTCTTCGCTTTCTTCAATTGTTATCGATGTAGAGTCAAGACCAACAATTTTGGTTCAGGAGTTAGGTTCTCCATGTATCGGTCAGGAGCTAACATTGAGAGCTTCTGCTTATGGTGTTAATCCTAATGATATTACTTGGGAGGCAAAGGGTGTACCTAGTCCTGATTATACATTCACAGTAAATAATACAGGAATCAATGCTGTAACTGAGTATACTCAGAATGTGACAGCAGTAAAGAAGTATACTCAGAATGCATACGAAAGCGGAAATGCCCCTGTACCTAATACAAATGCAACATGTTCTCAGACGTTGATGTATAAGTATAAGGCATATCCATTGCCTCGTATCAATACAATTGAGAATAAGGCTCTCTCTTCTCACTGTCCAGAAAGCAGTGTATACTTCGATACAGAAGCACTTACAGAGAATTTGAAGAGCATCACTTGGGAAGGTAAGGGCGCAAATGCTCAGGTTAAGGATGTTGATACTATTACAAGTCAGCATGCTTATGTTGTGATCCCTAAGGACGAGTATCTAAGCGCTCATCCAAATGAGACTTCTACTTGGTTGTATTACACAGTTTCTAATGATCGTTGTTCTTACAGAGACTCTGTTAATGTTCCTTATGAGAAGTCGCCTGAATTCACTTTGAATCAGATTGAGCCGATAAGCTCTATTTATGGTGACAATAAGAATGGACAGACAAGTAGTAAGAAGCTTATGTTCTGTGAGAAGAGCAATCTTGTTCTTCAGGCTGTGGCTGCTGTTAATGATGGTAGTGAATTTACATGGTCTGGAGGTACTGCTATCGAGGACAACAAGAATGTATTTGACAAGGCTGGTACTTATAAAGTAGATGTTGTAAATGCTAGTGGATGTAAATCATCTATGGTATTCTCGATTGAAATGGAGAATTTGCCTTCAATCAGTCCTAACATTAGTGGCTTGACGTCAGATGGTAATTATTGTTACGTTGATGGAAATGCTAATAATTTGGTGATAAATGTAGGTACTGATAATTCTGTTTACTATTTTGCTAGTTTGGCAAATGCAGACGTTCCGTCGGATGCTGATACTGGATGGCATCTAGGTCCACTAAGCAGACAGTGTAATCCAGATATCGACTCTTGGATTTATGCATACGCTAAGTCATCTTCTGATTTACATTGTGTAAACAAGTATAAGAGATGGGTTGAGGTTCATAGATCGCCAATTGTTACTATTGTCGGAGATAAGGTTGCTTGTAAGGGTAATCCTCTAGTAATGACAGCTCAGAAGTCTGTTCCAGCAGATGCAGAGCCTGTCACATACTCATGGTTCGGTGGTGGAAACTTGTCTCTAGAAACTAGCGAGACTGTTTCTGCTGAAGGTCTTCTTGCAGGTAAAAATCCTGTTTCAGTTATCGTTACAGATAAGTTTGGATGTACAGGTGAGGCAAATGATTCTGTTAAGGTGTTGAACGCTCCGGTTATTGGACTAATTGTTGGCGATGACGCAGCTAATGCTCGGTTGAATGAGTTGAAGTTCTGTGACGGAGAATCTAAATTGGTTACTCCTCAGTGTATGAACTGTGACCTTGAATACCAGATGCGTGATTTCAGCTGGGAATTCAATGGCCAGGACGTAACTGATGCTAGTGGTGAGTATACTCAGAATGTTTCTGTAAGTAAGCGTGGTACTTACACAGTATGGGGTTCTTTGTTCGATTCAGAAGATAATATGCTATGTGAGAACTTCAAGACATTCATTGCAACACCAATCGACAAGCCAATTATCAATGTCAGTGGAAACACAACAATTTGTGAGAAGAGTGACGTTGTATTGACTGGTGCCAATATTACAGACTATGTTTATACATGGAGTGGTGGTGTCGATAATGACGGTAAGAGAATCGATCTATTCGAAGGCAATAAGTTTGTTGCAAATCCTGTAGAAGAAGGTACAACAACAATTTCATTGATGGTTAAGGATATGAGTACTTCATGTACTAATTCTAAGACATTTGAAATTAATACTATTGCAGCTCCATCGCCTAAGGTTAGTGCTCCTGAGGTTATTTGTGAAAATGGTGCTTCTGAATTTGCCATTACAGACTATTTGAATGACAATAATGAATCTAATTACACAAATATCAAGTGGTCAGTTTGGAATGAGGATAACACAGTTGCATTGCCACAGACTGCTGAAGGTACATCTAAATTCAACTTGCAGATGACAGATCAACCATTGAATGTGGTTTTGGAGTTGAAGTCGAGCGATATGATGTATCCTTGTGCGGCAACCATTACATATCCAGTAAATGTACAAAAGCATCAGAAACTTAGGTACGATGGACCACAGTATGCTTGTAAGGGTAAACCTGTTACTTTGAGAGTGGTTTCTGAAACTAGTGCGGGTGATGCAATTCCTAATGCAGATGGAGATGCTGCTGATCCTTATACATGGACTTTGTATGATGGAACAAAGGTGCCTCATTTTGCTAATGAGTATACATTTACACCAAAGGCTTCTGGTGATTATATGATCGATGTCAAGTATGGTGCATGTGTTGATCATAAACAGTTCCATGTTGATATCAAGAACTCTCCTGAGGCTCATCCTTCATACGCTAAGTCTGTTTGTAGTGGTGGTTACACTACATTGAATGTACAGCCAATCAATGAGATCGGTGACATGACATATCAGTGGCATCACGTAGACCCAACAGACATCAATAAGGTAGTAGAGAATGAAAGCCCTTCTTACGTGGTATATCCTAAGGGTAATGGTGGTGATAAGACTAATTACTCGGTTAAAATTATCAGTAAGACTACAGGTTGTAGTTCTGAGTATGATATGCCGGTTGAGGTTCGTCCTACTCCAATTATTGATATCAATTATGATTTGAGTGAACTTGAGCCATGTGAAAATTCATTCGGTGAGGTATTTGCTTCTGGTACTCCTATGTATGATTGGTATAGCGCTGACGATGATTCATATCTAGGAAGCGGTATTTCTCACAAACAGATGGTAAATAAGGATCCTGTCAAGGTTTATGTAATCGGTAGAGATTCCGCTAGATGTGAGAGTAGACCAATTTCTGTGACATTTAAGTCAACTCCACTTCCTGAGTTTGAAGTTATAGTTTCAAATGAGGCTCTATGTGCTGATGAAAGCTTTACTTTCTCTGCTCAGCCATTGACAAGTGGTTCTAAGAATAACTACGAGTACTCTTGGTACTATCAGGTTCCTGATTCATTGGATCCAGACAGGGATATCGATGTTAGAAAGACAGGATCTAGAGTTACAGAATTCTTGCAGCGTACAACTCAGTTTAATGTAACTGGTGTAAGATACACTTCGCACGGAACAGCATGTTCTAGCACAGTATCTGAAACTCAGTCAGTAAATCCAAAACCAGTGTTGAAGGTTTATGCTGATAAGAATCTATGTGAGGAGGTAGATTACACATTCCGTGTGTCTGGTGCAGATGAATATGAATGGAATAATTCAGGCTCATTCTCTGCTGTAGATACATTTGTGAATTCGTTCACTTATGATCCATTAAAGAACGGACTATCGTCTATCAATGTAATGGGTAGAAATGGACATTGTACATCTGAGCTTACAACTTACTATGTAAATGTTCGTCGTGCTCCAGATTTGACATTTGACGGTGATCAGACAGTCTGTGGTAATAATCAGGCTACTATTACAGCTAAGTCAAGTGTTCCTGGTGTCAAGTACTATTGGAAGACAATGAGTACTACTAAGCAGACGATTACTCCGGTCGTTCAGCCTGCATTCCAGAATTTCATCTGTACTGTAACTGACCCATACGGATGTTACACTACTGATTCATTCCGTGTAGAGGTTGTTGCTGCACCTAAGTTGTTCTTGAATGTGACTTATGCGGATTCTGTTAGATCAATCGCTTACGATTCGACTAAGAAGAGATTCTATGTTCCTTATTGTGATGGCGATTCTTTGGATTTGCGTTTGACAGGTGCAAACAAGTTCGAGTGGGTAGACTATTCAAAGGATACTTTGTCTAAGACAGAAGCGTTCCATGTTCGTCCAAGCGGACCTATGACATTCACTGCTACTGGTTACTTGAGCGGATGTCTTTCTCAGGTTGAGATGATGCTCGACATGAACCAGAAACCAACATTGTTCTTGATGTCCGACACTATTCAGTGTAAGGGAGAACCTCAGGAAATGGTTGTTTCGGCAAGTGGTTATGGCGAATTGTTGTACGACTGGTCTTTGAAGGAGCATAGTAATCGTGGCTTCGTTGCAGGTGTTGATACTTTGCGTGGCGTTATCGCTGAAAGACCAATCACTGATCTTGACGGTACTTTGCATAAAGTTTCTGTTAAGGTTAAGGAAACAGGATGTACAACTTCTAAGTATTTCCACTTAGGATATGTTAAGAGTCCTGAGTTCCAGGTTGACGGTGAGCGTGCTGCTTGTGTCGGTAACTCTTTGGTGTTGAAAGCTGTTCCTGAAAATTCAGATGAAAAGTACAGCTACACATGGACTAGTGCTGATGGATTGTATAACAGAACAGGTGATTCATTGGTTTATACATTCCGTACAGAGGGCAGACAGCCTAAGGTGAAGGTTGCCGCTTACGACGGTGGTTGTCGAGTTTATAAGGATGTAGATCTTACAGGTTGGGGAGCTCCAGTCTTGTCTGCAACTGCTGATGGAAGCCCTATTGATGATCAGGTAGTTGCTTGTGAGGGTGTTTCATTCAATCTTGTAATAAATGATGAAGTAACAAATACGTTTAGGTATTGGTGGGAACTTGATTCTACGGTTGTTAATACTTCAAATTCAATTGCAATTACTCCAACAGTGGGTAAGACATACCTTGCTCATGCTGTCAACCTTAATGGTTGTGAGGCAAAGAAGGCTATCTCTTTGGTAGTTGAATATGCTCCATACGTTTCTAACCGTCTAGGATCTGATACTGTAAGTATCTGTCATGGCGATACAGCAAGATTCGATCTTACTCGCAATGAAAACATCGTAGGCTACTTGTGGGATAATGATTCTACAACAAGTTACTTGAAGACGGTTCCTGAGCAGACTACAAGTTATAATGTAGTTGTTACAGGTAAGAACGGTTGTATGCGTCCTCAGACGTTTGTCGCTTATGTTAACGACCGTCCAGAGGTACAGTTCAGTGTGATTGGTGGCGTCAAGGGAAGCAATGACATGGCTTGTTTCGGAAGCGACTATAAGTTGGCTGTTTCTCCACGTATCAGCGGTGACTACCGTTACTACTGGGACAATGGATCCGGACTTGATACCTTGCCTTTGCGAGCTAACAAGCTTACTCCAGAGACTCATGTGGTAAGTATTACTGATATGAAGTCAAGATGTAAGGCTAAAGATACATTTACTGTATACACTCAACCTCTTCCTGTAGTGACTATCGGAGGTGTAACTGAGGCTTGTCGTGGTGAACACGTTGTTCTTAATGCAGGTGGTGCAGGTGGTGCTTCAACTTCTTACTTCTGGACATCAAGTACAGATACTTTGAGTAAGTCAGCTACATTGCAGATTAACGAGCTTAAGTCTTCTGGTACTTACACAGCTCATGGTGATGACAGAGGATGTATCGGAACTAAGGAGGTATTCGTCACAGCTCTTGAGACTCCAAATGTATACTTGAAGAATGCTTCTACAGGTACAATTGAGGGTAACACAGTAAGCTTGTGTGAAGGTGCTAAGAATCTTGATCTATATGTTGCTACTTCTTACAACGGTGCAGTTAATCCAGCAAACGATCAGTATACATGGGCTGGTCTTGCAGGTACTGAGGTCGTAAATAGTACAACAAGCTCAATTTTGACAATCCCTACTGCAACTCAGAACAGAGATTACTTGGTTACAGTAGAGAATCCTGGAGCAACTTGTCCTGGTCACGTAACAGTTTCTGTTCGTGTAATAAGTACTCCAAGACTATATGTTAAGGGTGAGCGTAACGTTTGTGACGGTGATTATGCAGAGTTGATTCCTTACGGTGATGAGGAGAATTCGTTCGACAACTATGAGTGGACTGACGATAAGGGTTCTCCACTTCGTAGAGAGGATACTTTGAAGGCTCTTGTAAATGAGGATGTAATTTACACAGTTAAGGGTTCAAATACTATGACTGGATGTACAAATACATATTCTTACAAGGTTACTAAGTTGGATAAGCCAAATGTGACTCTTGATATTCGCGGTCAGCAGGGTACTTACGTATGTTCTGGTAAGCAGTTCGTAGTTCAGGCTCATGGTGCTTATACATACGTATGGAAGAAGGGTATGTCTAAGGATACATTGTCTACAATGGATGCTTACGGTGATACTGCCAAGACTCAGACTACTTACCGTGTAATGGGTATCGATGCTAACAACTGTAAGAATGAGACTTCAATCACAGTTGAGGTTCGTCCTTCTCCAGTAATCTGGACTGATTGCATCGAGGGTGATTACAACGAGAGCAAGCCTATCTGTTTCGGTGGTAAGGTAACTCTTGAGGCTAAGGGTGCTAAGGATTACAGCTGGACATACGGTGGTAATGTATTTGGCGACAATAATGAGTTCATTACTCTAAGCCCTAAGTATAAGACAGATATCCAGTTGACTGGTACTGACGAATACGGATGTTCTACTACATTGCCTATTCCAATTGCAGTTCTTGATACTCCAAAAGTATCAATTGCATTGCAGCAGGATCACATCTGTATGTCTGATGTCGCTACTTTGACTGGTGTCACACTTAATGGTGAGAACATTGTAGAGTGGCAGTGGACTCAGGGTGTTCAGAGCCAGAGTCCGGTTGTTGATAAGGCTATCTACGAGGAGACTTTGTTCGAGGTTGTAGGTACAGACATCAACGGATGTAAGGGTAGAGCTACTAAGCTTGTCAAGATGGATGTTCCTCCAGTTCTTACAATCACTGGTGATACAGTCATCTGTGAGGGAGATAAGGTATCTCTAAATGTTGCCGGTGTTGGTGCTAAGTCATTCTTGTGGAGTGACAATTCAACAGGCAATAAGTTTATTGCAACACCTAAGCGTGATACATTCTATGTGGTATCTGGTATATCAGCTCGCGGATGTGTGACAAATAAGACTATTCCTATTGTCGTAAATCCTCTTCCAAGTATCAGTATCTACGGTAATGATACTATTTGTCAGGGCGACTCGACAAGTCTACGAGTTCTTGGAGCTTTGAACTACGTTTGGAGTTCTGGCGAGAAGACAGATACAATTTCTGTAAGACCTCGTAAGGATGCTGTTTACCAGGTAACTGGTACTGATAAGAACGGATGTTCTTCTGTAGAGCAGTTCAAGATTCATGTTGAGGAAATGCCTGATTTGCGTGTGATCGCATCGGCTGGTATCGTTTGTGAGGGTGATTCAGTAAGATTGACTGCTAAGTCGAATACAGGTGATTACGATCAGTTCTACTGGAGCTCTAATAGAGGTATCGTAGGTAACACTTACGGAGAGTCAATCACAGCTTATGTGATGAAGGCGGATACATTCTATGTGACAGCTAAGAACGATGTATGTTCTAACAAGGCTATGGCTGCTGTCGCTACTTATCCAAATCCAACATTGAGCTACATCGGTGATTCTGTTGTATGTCAGGGTTCACGTTTGCAGATGATTGGTCAGGGTGCTTCTACTTACGAGTGGATCTTGCCTGATTCAACAAAGGTTCCTAACTCGATCCTTTCATTCATCCCAACTGATCCTACAGTATTGCCTATCAAGTTGGTTGGTCGTGCTAACTCTTGTACTTCAGAGAAGATCTTCGACATCGTAGTTAATCCTTCTCCAGTAATGTCTGTTCAGATCACTGGTGGTGAGGGTGCTTCTGCAACTGATGGATATGTATGTAGAGGTAGCGATTATCAGGTTGTCGCTTCGGGTGCTGACTCTTACTTGTGGAGCACTGGTGAGACATCTGATCAGATCTTCGGTACTGACATGGTAACACCAATGTCTTACACAGTTACAGGTTCGAATGTATACAACTGTGAGACTAAGGTAGCTGTTACAGTTCCATTGATGATGTTGCCTAAGGTTAAGATCGAGGCTAGCAAGTCTGCTGTATGTCCTGATCAGGGTGATACAATCCACTTCGCCGCTAAGGGTGCTCAGGATTATGTATGGGCTACTTATCCGCCAATCAGCGATATCGACAACGATCCAGTTCTTCCTGAGATTGATGCTGCTGTTTGGGATAGTGGTTGGGTATACGTCTACGGTACAGACACTAACATGTGTGTTGGTGTTGACTCATTGAAGATCAAGGTTCATACTCTTGACGATGTCAAGTATGTAATCAACCCAATGTTGATTGACGAAAACTACAATACAGTTAGTATGTCAGGACGTGTTCCAGCAAGTGAGCTATACAATGTAGATTGGACTTGGGAGATTTCCGACGGTTCAGTATTGAATGGTAAGGCTGTTAAGCATACATTCGACGCTATGGAGGATTCATTCCTAGTAACTGTTCACGCAACAGACTGGAACGGATGTAAGTATGAGGATCAGACTCATATCTACAAGTGGAAGGAAGCTTGGGCTCCAGATAAGTTTACTCCAGATGGAAACGGCTTGAACGATAAGTTCCAGTTTGAGGGTGGCGACTGGATTTCTGAATTTGACTTCATCATCTACAACCGTCTTGGTGAGGTAGTATTCGAGGGTCACAGCTTGCGCGATGCTTGGGATGGTACATTCAAGGGTAAGCCTTGTGCTCCTGGAGTATACGGATGGTCTTGTTCATACAAGTCGACTGTAGGCTCTTACACTAAGAGCGGATCAGAGAAAGGTAAGATTACACTAATTAGATAATGGAGGTTTTTGCAATGAGAAAGTTAAGTGTTTTAATGTTGATGGCATCTCTTGCCACTACAGTTTTGGCTGATGAGTCATCTCAGGATATGGATTACACATTAAGTGGTCATGCAACTTCTCCATTCTCTCTTAACCCATGCTATGTAGGCGAATCAAACGCCTACAGAGCAGGCCTTAACTACAGAATGCAGTGGCCAAGGCTTGAGAACTCGTATAAGACAATGCGTTTGACTTACGACCAGAATTTCTATAAGTTGGTAAGTTCCGTAGGTGCGCACTACGTATACGATGGTCAGGCTAAGGAGTTTAAGAGTCATGAGATTGGTGTTACTTATAGCCACAATATCCGAATCACAGACGGTCATTATGTACGTCTTGGTTTGACTGCAGCAGCTTTCATCAAGAAGATTGGTGAAGATGGTGCATACGGTGACCAGTGGCAGACAGGTAACTTGCTTGATAATTCGTTGGAGGACGACAACATTAAGGAAAAGTGTGTGTTCCCAGACTTTACTTTTGGTGCCGCTTACGTATTGGAGAATGTGTTTAGCGCCGGTGTTGCTATCTACCATATCTCCGCTCCTAAGTATGGTTTTGTAGAGGACGACGCAATCGAGTTGCCTCGTCGCTATAGCTTCCACGCTCGTTACATGCACAACTTGGAGTCTACTGCAGGTTTGTGGGGTAACAGAGGTAAGGCAGAAAACTATATCATGGGTACGTTGAACTTCCAACATCAGGGTGAGTACAACATCGGTAGTGTCAATGTCGGTGCTTTCGTAAGCCACATGATGCTCGGTGTCGCTTATCGCCAGGACTTCCGTAATATGGAGGTCGATGGTGTTAAGTACGCTAAGTTGAACACTGTCTCTTTCATGATCGGTGGTAGCTATAAGGGTCTTCAGGCATACTATACTTACGATTTGTTCACATCTCGTATGACAAACGGTTCATGGTCTCATGAATTTTCTATAGTATATGCAATGGCTCCTAAGCATTATCGTTACTCTTGTCCGGTTGTTTACTGGTAATCTAGGGTATAGAGTCAATAACAAAAAAGCAGTCGGGATTTTCCTGACTGCTTTTTTGTTTTCTTTGCATTTGCTTTTGGCGTAAATATTCTTTATTTTTGTTGCACATATTGAATTTTTATGAAAGATGGAAAGATAGTTGTTGGTATTACTCAAGGTGATATCAACGGTGTTGGATACGAAGTGATAATAAAAACTTTAGTGGATACAAGAATCAATGAATTCTGTGTCCCTATTGTCTATGGTTCATCTAAGGTTGCAGCTTTTCATAGAAAGGCTCTTGGAATCGAGAACTTTAGCCTTAATGCGATTAATTCGCCTACAGAAGCCAACGACAAACGTTCTAATGTGATCAACTGTATCTCTGAAGATGTAAAGGTAGAATTGGCTAAGGAATCAGAAGAGGCTGGCGACGCTGCTATTCTAGCATTGGAGCGTGCTACTGAGGATTTGAAGAACGGTTTGATCGATGTGCTTGTGACTGCACCAATCAATAAGAAGAATATTAACGCAGAGAAATTTAATTTCCCTGGTCATACGGAATATCTAGAGCAGAAGTTTGCTCCAAACGATAAGGGTGTCATGTTGATGGTGAGCGACGTGCTACGTGTCGCAATCCTTACTTCTCATTGCCCGTTGAAAAATGTATCTGCAGCTATCACTGAAGATGCTATCGTATCTAAGCTTCAGATCTTGAACAAGACTTTGATTCAGGATTTCGGAATTGTTCGCCCTCGTATCGCTGTCTTGGGTCTTAACCCTCATGCTGGCGATAACGGTACTTTAGGACAGGAAGAGCAGGAAGTCATCATTCCTGCAATTCATCAGGCTACTAGCAATGGAGTGTTGGCATTCGGTCCATACCCGGCTGACGGATTCTTCGGAGCTGGTAATTTTGCAAACTTCGACGCTGTCCTTGCTATGTATCACGATCAGGGCTTGACTCCGTTCAAGGCTATCGCTCAGGATAACGGTGTAAGCTATACTGCAGGTTTGCCGATCGTACGTACAGCTCCAATCCACGGAACAGCATACGACAAGGCTGGTGTAGGTGAAGTCAGAGAGGATTCTTTCCGCTCTGCTCTTTACTTGGCTTGCGATATATTCAAGAAAAGAAACGATTATGCTGAGTTCTCGGCTAATCCTCTTCGTAAGCAGATGAAGAAGGAGAATCATAATCCTGAAAGAGAATAGTATTTTGAATCATGTCTCCTGAAGAAATTCAAAACATTAAGAACAGATTCGGCATCATAGGTAATGATGATCGCTTGAATCGTGCTGTTGAGGTCGCTTATAAAGTTGCTTCAACCGATCTTTCTGTTTTGGTGACTGGAGAAAGTGGTGTCGGAAAGGAGTTTTTTCCTCAGATCATTCATCAGTTCAGCGACAGAAAACATGGTCCTTACATTCCGGTTAACTGTGGCGCAATTCCAGAGGGAACTGTAGATTCTGAGTTGTTCGGTCATGAAAAGGGATCTTTCACAGGTGCTGTATCGGAAAGAAAAGGATTTTTTGAGGTTGCTAACGGAGGTACGATTTTTCTTGATGAAGTCGGTGAATTGCCATTGACGACTCAGGTGAGATTGCTTCGTGTGTTGGAGACAGGTGAGTTCCTTCGTGTCGGCTCATCAAAACCGATCAAGACTAATGTGCGCGTCGTAGCCGCTACTAACTTGAATATGGAGAAGGCTGTAAAGAACGGCACATTCAGAGAGGATTTGTACTACCGTCTGAACACTATTTCAATTCAATTGCCGTCTTTGAGAGATAGAGGTGAGGATGCCGCTTTCTTGTTTAGGAAGTTCGCTCTCAACTTTGCTGAGAAATATTCTACAAAACCTGTCCGCTTGACAGATGATGCCGTCAGAGCTTTGCTGCAGTATCACTGGCCTGGCAATGTGCGTCAGTTGCGCAACATTGTTGACCAGATCTCTATTCTTGAAAAGGATAATAAGCAGATTACAAGAGAGACTCTTTTGAACTATATCCCTGTCGAGGATCATCGCAACAATATGCCGATTCTCACTACAACACAAGACGCTGGCGGACATTCCTATGCTCAGGAGAGAGAATTCCTTTATTCTGTTTTGTTTGATTTGCAGAAACAGGTGACGAATATGAAGCATGTCATCAACGATCTTGTATCAAAGGGTCATGTGAATATTGATGATGCCAATTTGAATGACGGAGATTTCAATAAGCCTTACGACAAGATGATTCAGCCTCAGGTTCAGTCGGTGCCAGTCGTTCGTGATATTCATGGTGATGCTGACGGATCAAAGACGTCGATGATTGATAAGGGAGATTCAAATATTCAGGATGTCGAGGTCATTGACGACAGTGCATTGCGTTGGGAATCTTTGCAGAAAGATGCTATCCGTCGCGCCTTGGAAAAACATGGTAATCAACGTCGTGCTGCGGCCAAAGAACTTAATATTTCAGAGCGCACGTTATATAGAAAAATAAAAGAATATGGGCTTGAGTAAATTAAAATACTTATTGGTTTTAATTCCGGCATTGTTGCTTATGTCGGCTTGTACTGTATCTTATAGTTTCAGCGGATCTTCCATTGATTATGCCAAGGTGAAGACGGTTTCGATTGCCAATTTCCCCAATAGAGCTTCTTTGGTTTATCCGGCTCTTGCCCCAACATTTACAGAACAACTTAAGGAGACCTTCTCTTCTAAGACGAGCCTTAATCAGGTTGCAAAAAATGGCGATCTTCAGATTTCCGGAGAGATCACAGGTTATTCTTTGTCTCCGAGTGCAATCAACTCTTCCGGTTCTTCTACGATGACTAGATTGACTGTCGTTGTCAAGGTGAATTTTGTGAATAAGGTGAATGCTTCTGAAAACTTTGAACGTAATTTCAGTTCTTATCAGGAATTCTCTAATACGCAGACAATCAACCAGGTTCAGGAGGAGTTGTGCGAAACAATTATTGAGGAACTTATCGATCAGATATTTAATGCCACTGTGGCAAATTGGTAATCATATATGAGTGATTTTAAGGAATTCTTTGCTGATTCTAAATATGCGACTGCCGACTTCCATGATCTGGAAATGTTGACGGTGGAATTTCCTTACGTCTCGTCATTCCGTTTGCTTTATCTTCAGGAGTTGAAGCGACGTGTGGATGTGAGATATCTTCAGGAATTGAAGAATTCTTCTTTCTCGATTTTTGATCGACGTTTGTTGTTCCAGATGCTTTCAAAAGTCGGGAATGATAAATCTGCTCAGGAAAATGATGTTGTGGCACCTGCTAAACCAGTCAGAGAAACTACTCCGGTTGTTCAGTCGGTGGATATTTTGCAGGAATTGGAACAGCGTCCGGATATAGGAGAGGGTACAGGTGATTTGATAGGTTCGGATACACTTGAGTCTCTTATGAGAGGTGCATCTTCATTACGTAAAGGCCCAAAACTTGATTTGGGCGATTTTGCACCATCTACACAGCAAAAAGAATCTGATTTGGATGATAATGAGGCAGAACCGCTTCAATTCCAACCTGCTGAGGAACTTTTTTCAGAGACTTTGGCGAAAATTTATGTGAAACAGCATAAATATGAGAAAGCAATTAAAACTTTTCGCAAGTTGATGGATAAAAATCCAGAAAAAAGTGTTTACTTTGCAGACCAAATAGATTTTTTGGAGAAATTGATAAAAAATTTGTAACAATAATATGGAATACGTAGCAATTATTATCTTTATTTTGATTATTTCAGTTTTGCTAGTTTGTGTGGTTTTGGTTCAAAACTCAAAGGGCGGTGGTCTATTGTCTGGCCTTGGAAGTGCAAACCAGATTGCTGGAGTACAGAAGACTACTGATTTTATTGAGAAGCTTACTTGGGGTTTGTGGGCTGCATTGGTTGTTTTGTCTGTAGCTGCTACTCACTTCGTTGGTGACAAAGGTGGTGAGGCTGTAGAGGAGATCGAATACCAGTCTAACTTGAGCGATACATCTGCTTCTGCTGAAGAGGCTCCAGCTTTTGGTGCTGAGCAGGAATAAGCAGTATGATATGATATTTTAGCCACTCCGAGAAATCGTTGAGTGGCTTTATTTTTATATGATTATGATAAATTTCGGAGAACAACTTGCGGCTTTTTGTGCAGCTACTTTCTGGTCTGAACTTGATGTACCGCAGGAGAAAAACGATTTGGTGGAAAAAGTTGCGGCCGACTTTGCTCAGCAGCCTGATGTTTTCAGACGTGCTGTCGACAAACAAATTGCAAAGCAGGCTCCAATGGAGGATGATGAGGTTACTGAGTATCTTGAGTCTGTAGGTAAGCAGGTGCCGGAAGATAGTCGACGTGATGTTTTGAAAATGGTGATCGAGATGATGTTGACGACATCTGATGTCAATGAGGATTCTTCTGCTACTATCCTTTTCATTTGTGATGCTCTTGGTCTACCACTTGAGATTGCTATGGTTGAGACTATGGCGTTTGTCAAGAATAATGATATCGATGTAGATAACAAAGAAGATGTTGTTATTGTCGACAGATTGAGCGATATTCCACAAGATAATTGATTGTGACAATCAACTTAATATATGGAGACGTGATATGTTCACGTCTCTTTTTGTGTTTAAAAACATGATGTCGTCTTTTTTGACTTTTATATTTATTTGTATTGTTGTCATATATTGTAATTTTGCGTCTTGATAGGTATATAATAGGGTGTATAATTATGTAGGCTTAGGCTTTACGAAACATTAGGATTTATGAAAAAAAATATACTCAGTCTTAGGTTCTTGCCTCTGACTTTTTTGATGGGACTGTTGATTCCAGCCCATGCGCAGGATTGCACAAGTAATCTTGGTTCAACTTCATTTAAGCCAAGTGGCGCTGCTGCATCATGGCAGTATTGTGATTTGTCGGATGTCTCTACATCTGGTCCTAGCGGTGTGTCTATGTCGTCAGAATTCTCACTTCCGGATGATTTGAAGGAACTTGAGGTGAATGACAACTTCAATTATGCAGTGACATCAAATCCATATAAGCTGAATGCTCAGGTGGCTAGTGACGAGTTGGTTGAAGGCAAGGATTATGATCCTGATACTTTGATGTTCAAGGACATGCCTAATTCGGTGCTTTACATCAATACGACTAAAGGTAAAAATGGAAAGACTCTTTTCTCGATGAAGGTTCCTAATGTTAAATCAGGGACAGAATTCGCTGTTAAGTATACTCTTTGTAACGTTCTTAATCCTGAAAGTCCAAAAGTACAAGAAGCTATTCCTAGCTATTTTTTCCAAAGTACGGATTGGGCGGAAAAGTACAATTTGGCAGGTGGCGAAATCTTAGTTGGTCTAAATCCTAATAGCTGGGGAGGCTTTCCTGAGTCGGACGAACCTGCATCTGGAAACCACAATTACACTCAAGGCGGTGAACCTTTGACTCTTGCCGATGGTTGTCGTACATACACGTATGTCAGCAAAGCTCCTGCAGATGCTTCAAATATGAGTTTTGCATTTGTTTCAGGATCTAACCCTAATTTCGGATTTGCAATTAAGGATATCGAGGTTACTGGTTGCTTTGATCCAAAGATCAGTTGTTCTGCCGGTATTGAAGTTTGTGAAGGAGAACAGGTTCCGTTGACTCTGGACAGAGCATATAATGCAAGCAGTTATAAATGGGAGCGTTCTACGGATGGAGGCTCAACATGGACTACGATCTCTTCTAAGCCAACTGCTCTTGATGAGTTGTCGAAGACATCTATGTATCGTTGTTTTGTCGACGGACAGGAAAGTAATACATTGACAGTGAAAGCAATGACATGTTGTGTTGTTGATGGTGTGCCTGCGTCAAGAAAGAATGTGTTTAATGAGACATTCGGATATTTCACAGGTCCATATAATTATGTAGATTCGGATGGCAATGAGACAACTCTTCCTGGTCAGACAACTAATGTGGCATACCGTACAAGCACGTCGTTCACTATTCCTGATCATAAACTTGACTTGACAGGCCAGGTTAACGATGGCACTTATGCTGTCGTTGTTCCTACTCCATTAGGATATAATCTAGCAGTAGGTGATTTTGATATCAACTCACCTGCTAAATGGATGAATGGCGTTACTGCCGACCATACAAGTGTCATAAATGGACGTGAGAATGGAGGTGCTCTTTTTATCAACGTGACAGAGAATTTTAAGGGTCCGATCTTTGAGAATAAGATCACGGGTCTTTGCTCAGGAAAGTCTCTTAACTTTGAGTGTTATATCGCAAACATGAGTGGTGGTAACAATCCGATGGTTACTATCAAATTGATCTCAGCTTCTACAGGTGATGTCTTAAAAGATGTTAGTGGCAGACCGTTGATTAAAGAGAATGTTGTTGCTGACGCGGGTACCGGATGGATCAAATGTTCTATCGATGATATTTTGTTGGAGAACGAAACCAGTGTAGTTGTCCAGATTATCGCTGACTGTGGATCTGATTGTGGAAATCCAGGTTATTGGAAACAGGGTAATGACTTGATTATCGATGATATCAAGTTTATGACTTGTGCTCCTCCTCAGATATCTGCTTATTATGATGAGTCTACGCTGCAGCTAGACACAACTGTTTGTTCTGGAGCTGATTTGTCTGTGATTATGCCAGAAACTGCATTGTTGAAGACTTATTTCTCTGGAAAACAACAGTATGTGCTTCAATATTCAGACGACAAGAAGACATGGCATCATCTACGTCGATCGCCAACGAATAAGATTGATTTCAATTCTGACGATGTGACTGCTCCTTTCTCTGATCCTGATAAGGTTTTCATGCGTGTGATTGTGGCTAGTGAAGCTACTGCCAAGGCATTCGAGATAGATCCTACTAATATGGGTTCTGCTGTGGATGCTTGTAGCGACTTTTCAATTTCTGATCCGTTTACTATCACTATCGAGTGTCCTAAGTGTATTCAGAGTGAGAAGATTGAAATTACTTCGTCTGTTAATGCTGTAGTCGAGAATAAAGTCAAGACAATCCATCTATGCAAGGGTGAGAGTGTGACTTTGAATTCCAATGATGTTGCAACCGTTACTGATAAGGGTGATCCTTATTCTGATTTCTTGATGACTTGGAGTGTCGACGGTACAGATTCTCCGGCAGTTAAGGGATCAAAGGCTGATGAGTTGGTCGTTACATGGGACGATGCTGAAGGTAAGGCTGATGGTATTGTTGTAAAACTTACATCAGTAGATGCCTTTGAGCCTACGAATAAAAACTGTATGCAGGAGGCTGAGGTTGTGGTCGTTGCAGATCCATTCCCTGAGGCTACATTCCGTAAGGATAAGGCTGAGTTCTGTGAAGGATTCGGAGCAGGATTTGTTGATTTGACATTGACAGAAGGTTCTTCTGAAGACTACACTATTCGTTGGTGGCAAGGTGCTGACACGTTGACTGGTTCCCCTCTAAATAATGATAGAAATGCTGCATCATTTGAAAAACTTGAGGCGGCTGAGAGTGGAATGTTCAGCTATCAGTTGATAGATAAGAAGCATGAGTCTGCTTGTAGAGGAGATGTCCATAATTACGAGGTTGTCATCAATCCAAATCCAGAGGCTCCAAAAAATGAGAGTATTCAGTATACAATCAACGGAAACTCCGACGAGATCTTGACAACAGACAAGTTCTCTCAGACTTTGGACGCTTCGATG
>JAZQQY010000011.1:0-5311 GCA_045629285.1 Paludibacteraceae bacterium
ACGGAACATCATCTGGTCTAGGGTTCTTTGGATTGACAAAATATGCCACTATTTCCAATTTATCGATTTTGTCAGGATCAGTTTTTTCGCGAGGAAACACTATAGGAGCTTTAGCAGGAAACGCATACCAGTCGACAATCACCAATTGTCATAATTACATTTCGGTGTCAGGAGGAAAATTCACAGGAGGAATTGTAGGATATACAAATGGATCTACAATCAGCAAGTGTCATAACGAAGGAGACATCAAATTGAATTCAGATTTTGGATGTGGAGGAATTTGTGGTGCCACTTATGGAGCAAAAGTCAGCTATTGTTACAACATAGGAAAAATCACAGGAAGTAATAGAACAGGAGCTATCGTCGGCAGTCATGAATCTGGAGCTTCACTAAAAAATTCATTTGCTTATAACAGTAGTGTTCCTTTGATAGGATATAACGCCAGTTCATCTTCCAAGCAATGTAATCTTTACGATACAAAAAACGATTCTTCAAAAGATCAGTTTGCAAGCGGAGAGATATGCTATTTATTGAATGACGGATTGGTAGAACCTGTGTTTTTTCAGTCTATAGGTTTTGACGATTTTCCAGTATTGAATGGCAGTGACGTCGTCTTAAAAGATGAACATGGATATTATAATATGTCTCAGCTGACATGTGAGCATAAAGAGAAAGGAACTGTGGCTCCGACTTGTATGGCTTGTGGTTATAACTATTGTACGAAATGCCATGTGAAATCTGATACGGTGCCAGCAATACCGCACGACACTGTTGTCACTGTAACAAATGCACCAACTTGCACAAAAATAGGATACAGCACGGCCCAATGCAGCATGTGTGACTTGTTCTATTATTATTGCGACACAGTGCCAGCTCTTGGTCTTGGTCATGCTCCTGTTCAACATAATGCCACTTGTAGAGCTTTTGGCTATCGCTCAGAATGTTCTAGATGCAGCGAAGGCAAATTTGAAAGAATAATGACAGAAGCTCCAACCATGAACCATATTTATGAAGGAGATGTTTGCACGGTCTGTGGAGCAGTACGTTCTGAGAAACCAGAATCAGATGGCGACTATTTTATCATTAAAAATGCACGTGAGTTACTATGGTTTTCCGAATATGTTAACGCAGGAAATGTAAAAGCCAATGCACGTTTGATTGACGACATCGACCTATCTACAGTTTGTGGAGAGGCAATGAAAAAGAACTGGATTCCTATTGGCGATACAGACTATGGAACTGCATTCCAAGGTGAATTTGACGGACAGAACCATATTGTGTCAAATCTCTATTTCAACAAGGCATTCATATCAAAAGACATTGCTTTCACAAGTAGTGCAGACTTTGACGCAGACGATGTCGGTTTGTTTGGAACAAATGCAGGTGTTATAAAAAATGTAGGATTGACTGATGTCTTTATAGACAACTTTAGATTTGCAGGTGCGATTGCAGGAGGCAACGACAACGAAATCACACACTGTTATTGTGAAAAAGCAGATATCACAAATGAAGAGTCGTACGCAGGTGGTATATGTGGAGCTCACACTGGATCCATTTCACACTGCTATAGCACAGCTAAAGTGTCATCGTCATCAGAGTCTACTTATGTAGGCGGTCTTGTGGGATATACAAAAAATGCTCACATTACAAACTGTTTTGCGGCTCCAACCGTCGACGTGATAAAGAAAAATTTCGCATATATAGTTCTTTCCAACAAAGGAACTAATTGTTACTACACCGCCGCATCAAAAGGAGCGTCTAAGGAAGGCACTTCTATATTCAAAACAAAAGATGAAGTTGCAAGCGGAGATGTGTGCTACAATTTGAACAAAGGTTTGAAAGAACCTCATTGGGCTCAAACATTAGGCGTGGATTCACTGCCTCATTTATATACAGGTAAAGATGATGATTTGGTAAAAATATCCGAGAAACACTATGATTGTCCAAATGCTCCGCTAAACAGAATTGAATATGCAAACTACAAATTAGGAGAAGATACAACTTCATTGATTGTATATAAATACCCAGAACATATTGATGAAAACTCTGACAATAAATGCGACATTTGTCATAAGTTTTCTCAAGAGTTCCTTGATAACATTGCTAATATAGATACGTTTAGAATTGAGACTGCTGACGATTTGATTGCATTCAGTAATTTGGTTGCCAATGGATTCAATAATCTAACAGCTAAACTGATGGCAGATATAGATTTTTCATCAGTGCCATCTGTCGAAAAGCAGTCAATAAATCTCGATTTGTATAAAAGAGAAGGTATCTTTTTAGGAAATTCCAATTGGATACCTATTGGCTATCCTATACCATATACAGGAGTGTTCGATGGAAACGGACATATTGTCTCTGGTCTTAGAATAAATGGTAATGGAGATGACAATTCCTTAGCTGGATTCTTTTATAGGATTGCAGATGGTGCTGTGGTAAAAGACTTATGGGTAAGAGGAAGCTTTGTGGAAGTACCTAGAACTGGAGGAATTTGCTCATACTGTGACAACGCAACAATCTCAGGATGTGTCAATAGAGTGGATATCACCTATAACCGTTACCCTCATATAGCAGGAATATGCTATGAAATGTCTGGCAATTCACTGATAGAAAATTGTTTCAACTATGGAAAGATCACAGGATACCTATCAGCAACAGGATTTGTTTATTCTAATAGAGGTGGAGAAATCAAGAATTGTTTAGAGTATAGTGATGTCTTAAAAATCACAGATAGTTTCTATGCTAGTAAGCCTGAAAATTACAGGACACAAATACATCCATTTGAAGGTGATTTGATAAGGATTAATAATAATTATTCTGTAGTCAGGTATCATGATGGTTACATTCTAAATGGGGATACACTATCCAAAGAGCAGATGTGTGTGTTATTAAATGCAGATGGTCAGAACTGGGGATTGACTATACAGCAAGAGTTGATTCATGGTTGGGATACAAATATTGACCATAATGATGGACTTTCATATTCTGTCGTTCCTGCCGCTTTTGTCAGAAGAACAGAGTCTGGCATTTTCGTATATCCAGCATCATCTGAGTGTCCATTAAGCCGCTTCCCTACAAAGACCAGCAATACAAAAGTCGACGTCGAATACACCTATCCAAATCATATAGATGCAGATGGCGACGGCATTTATGAATGTTGTGGAATGTACCATACCGACAATTTGGAGCCAAACAGTAACGGAGTGTACGAAATCTGTTCGGCTGAACAATTTGTTGATTTCGCGAATGCAGTAAACAACGGATACAACTCGTTGAATGCCAAAATGACTTGTGACATTGATTTGTCTGATTACTGTAATGAAAAGATCGGCAACTGGACTCCTATCGACTCTTTCGCCGGTGTATTTGATGGTCAACACCATAAAATAAGTGGTCTATACATAGTGTCACCTGACACTTCGTTTGATAACGAAAATATATGGGATCCCAATCCACACGATTATTTGGGATTATTCGCAAGCAATTACGGAGAAATCAAAAATTTAGGTATTGCAAAAAATTGCGTTCTTAAATCAGAAAGTTTCCCGATCGGAGCTGTTTGTGGAGTAAATATGAAGTACATTACATCTTGCTATAACGAAGCAGACATAGTAACATCACAATGTCTTGCAGGAGGTATCACAGCAAAAAATTATGATTGGGGATCATTGGTCAAGAATTGCTATAACTCAGGAAACATAATATCAAACGACTATGAGTATGCATCCGGAATTATCGGATTATCATATTGTGGATGGGTAATCAATTGCTGCAATTATGGGGAAACCTATAATGCAATCACAAAATACATCGAATGTAACAACACTAAAAACAATTACACTTTGTCTGAGAATGAGTACGAACCAAACAATGACTATAATAAGCAACATAACGAGTATGGCGTACTTTCATCAACACTCTCAAGCGGAAATATTTGTTATGCATTAAATAGTACTCAGGATTCCACAGTTTGGTATCAGACTCTTAACGTCGACCCATATCCAGTGCTCGACCCAACTCATGGAAAGGTGCTTTACGACGAGGAGAAGGGAATCTACTATAATTATCCAGATATAGAATATTCAGAAGTCCATGAGATAAAGAATGAAAAACAAACAGCCTCATTGTTGACATTTGTAGTGAACCGTCAGGTGATTGTCTTCGGTGTTGACTCGTTCCGCATCATAAATATGTTTGGACACGACGTCACTGCTCTAAATGGTTCTCTTGCCGACGGAATTTATGTCGTGGAGGCAGAGGGTAACGTAGCCAAAGTAGTTGTAAAATAAAATTTTGATTTTTGATATCGAGAGTCGTCACAAAAGACGGCTCTCTTATTTTTTGATATGAACGACTTATTAGATAACATTGCCAAAATCCACACAACCGAAATGGGTGTGGATCGTATTCGTAGAAATTTGAAACTTGCAAATGATGTCGATGTGGTGAAATATTGCGTCGACGTGATTATGAGAAGCGATTGCAAGATTACCAAGCAAGGAAAGAATTGGTATGCCGAATCCAACGGTGAAATCATTACCGTCAATTCTTATTCGTATACGATCATTACTGCTAAACAACGTTGAGGACAACCATGAAACCTCGGGCTCCCTGATGCTTCACATCTTCGTCAGCCCGTGGCTACTATAAAGGAACGGTCACACCGTCTACTTGAAACTTGAAACTTGAAACCTGAAACTTGAAACCTGAAACCTGAAACCTGAAACTTGAAACCTGAAACTTGAAACCTGAAACTTGAAACCTGAAACTTGAAACCTGAAACTTGAAACCTGAAACTTGAAACCTGAAACTTGAAACCTGAAACTTGAAACCTGAAACTTGAAACTTGAAACCTGAAACCTGAAACCTGAAACCTGAAACTTGAAACCTGAAACCTGAAACTTGAAACTATTCAACTCTCAGCTTCCAGAACTGGTGCTTCAGGTTCTCCTTCAAGTCGTAGATCGTGCGGAAGCCCGTCTCGGTGCCTCCCGTGGTGATGCGCTCTTCCGTCTCGCCATTCTCGTCCTTGAACAACGTGCCGTGCCAGTTCGCCTTCTCCGGCTCAAGCGCATCGGACGTGTCGACGGTGTACGTGCGGCCCTGATTGGCGAGGAAGGTCAGCTTCAGGTAGTCCTCGTAGCCCTCATCGACCGCCATCTGGCGCACCGAGAAGCGGTCCTTCGCGTCAAATGGATTCGTCCCCGCAATGTACTCGGCGCGGTTGTTCGCCCCGTCGCCGTCCCAGTCGGCATTGGCGTCGTAGGCGGACTTCCCGTTCTTCCACATGAGGTAGGCGAGCGCGTCC
>JAZQQY010000012.1:0-92101 GCA_045629285.1 Paludibacteraceae bacterium
CTGACCTGCTCCTACGAGCAAAAGTACTTGTTTCATTGTCATACGATTTTCTTCCATTTATTCTTTGTCTCTATTGAATACTGGCATCTGATCAGGTAGGTCGATAGCCAGTTCTATCAATCCTGCAATACTACCTTCTTCGTCATACCATGGTGTCTGATGCAGAAGTTTATGCTTGCCATGACGGACAATCTGATAGGTATTACTTTCACCCGATTCAATCATGTGGCGAATCATAGCACCAGCTTTCTCTCCATGACAATTATAGAGATTCTTGCCAACAACATCACCATCACGGTCTATGGCACGTTTGTTCTGATACAGCACAATGCCTTCCTTATCGCATACTGTTGCTGCGATGTTGGGCACGTTTTCAAGATAGTCAAATGTCTGTTTCATATTCTTATACGTTCTTGATGAATTTTGCAGGTACACCACCTGTTACTTCTTTTACTTTTGATGTCCCCGAACATGCCATTGACACCAAAGCAGTCATAGCTGTAATGATGATTTTCAGATACTTTTTCATATTCTTCTTAACAATTTTGCAGGATTACCTGCCACCATTGTATTGGGTTCAACATCCTTTGTCACAACAGAGCCAGCACCAACTACGGCATTGTCACCGATGGTAACGCCAGGAAGAATGGTAGAGCCAGCACCTATCCATGCTCTCTTGCCGATGTGTACCGGCTTGCAAGTAATCACCCAGCGGTTTTCAAGGTCATGGTTGTTTGAAATCAGTTGGCAGTTGGCAGCAATCATTGCTTCGTCCTCTATGGTTATGCCACCGGCAGACATCATCAGACAGCCGTTCATGATGACGCAGTTCTTGCCGATCTTCACCTCATGGAAACGCACACCTGTCAATGGTGTGTTCACTCGGCTGCCTTCGCCGATTGTTGGGAAAAGTTCCTTAACGAGTGCGTCATATTCCTCTGTGTAAGGCATAGTGTGGTTTAGTTTGAACAACGTCTGTGCCTGTTCCTTAGCAAGAGCCAGTTCCTCTGGCGTTTGCTTACTGCAATCTATCCGTTTTTCTTCCATGTTGTATATGATTGAATTATATTGTTTAGAACTCAAAATGAATTGGTTTTGCAAATTCAGCACGCTTTTCCAACCCCTTTACGTTGCCAAGGTTAGTCATCCAACCATCAATGTTCTTCAGGTAGAAGACTTTGAAGATTGGGTTCTCGCGCATCTTGGAATAAAGGGCATTGACGATACTGCTCTTTTCGATGATTGCTTCTCTAATATCCTGACGCTCCTCAAAGACGGCTTCTGCGCTGAAACGGATCCAAGGCGTTTGTATCTCATTCTCTTCGAGTTTGCATCCGCACAGTTCAAGTGCAGGATTGGCTTGCAGTTCCTTATAAACGTCCTTTTCGCTGTTTGTGCAAAACCATAGTTTTCCATCATCCAGAATCATGTATTGCATAGGACGAACTTTTGGCTTGCCGTCAAGTCCGATTGTTGCCAGAAACTGTATGCCGATGTTGTCGAGGTAGTTGGCAACGTCCTGTAGTGATATTTCGTTTGTCATAACGTAATGTTGTTTGTTCTGTCCTTAATAATCTCTTCCATATTCTCCTTCGACCAATTGATCATGTTTTCGACCAAAGCTCAGCCATCATTACCTTTATGCGATTTAGAGGTTTATTTTCCATATACGTAAGTACATTATTTGTATTCAAGCGCAAGTTAAGGATTTTTCTTGTAAAATCGCATGTTTTAGCAAATAAAGAAGAGACGTACGAATATCATAAGTGCAGCCGTACTTACTACTATAAATGCCATGTTCCAAAAAGCATTTGTCTTGGAAATTAAAATCCTGTACAGAATACGTCAACGTATCAAAAGGAGTTTGTGGACATAAAACAGCAGTAATTAAATGATTTGAATTAAATTATTTAGCATCAATGGATAAAATTGCTCTTTTATCACATCCGAAAAATGAATGCCTATATGGTTTATTGGCAAAGAAATGATAAATTTGCAGAAATTTAAAAAATTGTAGGAAACTATGGCTGTTAAAGCAGGAGAGGCAATCGAAACTGAACAGATTGAGGTTTACGGAGCAAGAGTCCATAATCTAAAAAATATTGATGTGACGATTCCACGCAACAAGTTGACGGTGATTACCGGACTTAGTGGCAGTGGTAAGTCGTCGCTTGCTTTCGACACTATCTTCGCTGAAGGTCAACGCAGATATATCGAGACTTTCTCTGCATACGCACGTAATTTTCTAGGCAATGTGGAGCGCCCGGACGTAGACAAGATCACAGGATTGAGCCCGGTCATCTCGATTGAGCAGAAAACGACCAATAAGAATCCTCGCTCTACAGTCGGAACAACTACAGAAATCTACGACTTCCTACGTCTTCTTTTCGCTCGTGCAGGAGAGGCTTTCTCTTACGAGACCGGAGAGAAAATGGTGAAATACAGCGAGGAACAGATCCTGAATCTTATTGAAACCGATTATGCCGGCGACGGAATCATCATCCTGGCTCCAGTCGTGAAAGCCAGAAAAGGTCACTACAAAGAGTTATTCGAGCAGATCCGCAAAAAGGGATTCCATAATGTCCGTGTCGACGGGGAGATTCGCCAGATCGCACTCGGAATGAAGGTGGACCGCTACAAGAATCATAACATCGAGATTGAGGTCGACAAACTGATGGTGCAGCCTAAGGATGCTCACAGAATCCGCGAGTCAGTACGTTTGGCGATGAAGCTTGGAGAGGGCGAAGTGATGATCGTACGTCGTGGTGAGGAGACAGCCCGCCATTTCAGCCGTCACTTGATGTGTCCGACTTCAGGAATATCCTACGCTGAACCAGCACCTCACAATTTTTCTTTCAACTCCCCTCACGGAGCCTGCCCTCACTGTAAAGGTTTGGGTATCGTCACCACGGTTGATGTCGACAAGATCATTCCTGATAAAACTTTAAGCATATACTCAGGCGGTATCGTGCCGCTTGGCAAATATAAGAAGAACGTATTTTTCTCTCAGCTTGAGGTGATCGCCGAAAAATACGGATTCACACTAAAAGATCCTATTGCTGATATACCTGAAGAGGCTCTTGATATCATTCTTAACGGAACCGACGAACTTATCCAAGTAAAGAACGAGGCGACGGGAGTAGTCAGCCGACCACTTGGTTTTGAGGGAGTTATGCAATACGTTGAGATGCAGCAGGAGGACGAAGCGTCGGCCACAGCACAGAAATGGGCATCTCAATTCAGCAAGACGACTGTCTGCCCTGAATGTAACGGTCAGAGATTGAAAAAAGAGGCTTTGCACTTCCGCATCAACGGAGTGAACATCGCACAACTTTCCGAGATGGATTTGGCTCAGTTGATGGAATGGTGCAAGACTGCCGAGTCGGGCATGAGCGACAAGCAGAAAGCCATCGCAAGCGAGATCCTTAAAGAGATCAGTTCAAGAATCCAGTTCTTGCTCGACGTCGGCTTGGAATACCTAAGTCTAAACCGTGCAAGCGTCACTCTTTCAGGTGGTGAGAGCCAGCGTATTCGTTTGGCGACACAGATCGGATCACAGCTCGTCAACGTGCTATACATCCTCGACGAGCCAAGTATCGGACTACATCAGAGAGATAACATCCGATTGATCAACTCATTAAAGAGTCTTCGTGATGTCGGCAACACAGTCATCGTTGTCGAGCACGATAAAGATATGATGCTCAACGCCGACCACATCGTCGACATCGGTCCAAAAGCCGGACGACTTGGTGGAGAGGTTGTCTTTTCAGGCACCCCAAAGGAGATGTTGAAGAAAGGTACAACCACAGCGCAGTATTTGTCGGGAGAGATGAACATTCTTCCGTTGGAGAATTTGCGTGAAGGCAACGGCAAAGCAATCACTCTTTACGGAGCAAGAGGAAACAATTTGAAGGGAGCGACAGTCACATTCCCACTTGGGATGTTGGTCGTGGTGACTGGAGTGTCAGGAAGTGGAAAGAGTACACTCATCAACGACACATTGCAACCAATCTTGAGCCAGAAATTCTATCGTTCCTTGCAGGAACCACTTCCTTACGATGCCATCGACGGAATTGAAAATATAGACAAGGTCATCAACGTCGACCAGACACCGATCGGCCGCACACCTCGTTCAAATCCAGCCACTTACACAGGTATCTTCTCAGATATCAGAGCACTGTTTGTGAATGCGCCGGAGTCTAAGATCAGAGGTTACAAGCCAGGCAGATTCTCATTCAACGTCAAGGGAGGAAGATGCGAGGCATGTATGGGTAACGGTTTCAAAACCATCGAGATGAACTTCTTGCCAGACGTATTGACGCCATGTGAGGAGTGTCACGGAAAGCGTTACAACCGAGAGACCTTGGAAGTACGCTTCAAAGGCAAGAGCATTGCCGACGTGCTTGACATGACCATCAACATGGCAGTCGAGTTTTTTGAGAACGTACCGACTATCTATAACAAAGTCAAGACATTGCAGGAAATCGGTTTGGGCTATATCAAACTTGGTCAGCCATCCACTACCCTATCCGGCGGTGAGAGCCAGCGAATCAAGTTGGCTACAGAATTGATCAAGAAAGATACCGGCCACACAATGTATATCTTGGATGAGCCTACAACCGGACTACACTTCGAGGATATCAAAGTGTTGCTTGGCGTATTGCAGAGACTTGTCGACAAAGGCAATACCGTAGTAGTGATCGAGCACAATTTGGATGTCATCAAAGTCGCCGATTATATTGTCGACATGGGACCAGGCGGAGGACGCAACGGAGGAAAAGTCGTATGCTGCGGACGTCCAGCTGAAGTCGCAGCCTGTGAGGAGAGTTTCACCGGAAAATTTTTGAAAGAAGAATTCGAGTGGATCAAGAAACATACGAAATAATTCTCTCGCCAGGCATGTCGACCTGGAAAATGGATCAATTAAACTATCGTAATTATGAAAAAAGAATTTGATTTAGAGAGATTTATCAAAGCACAGAACGCAATGTACGGAATGGCTTTGAGCGAATTGAGGGAAGGTCAGAAGAAAAGTCATTGGATTTGGTATATTCTGCCTCAGATAAAAGGATTAGGATTCAGCAAGGAATCCCAATTGTATGGCGTCAATGGGATTGAGGAGGCAAAAGCTTATCTTGAAAACCAATATTTATCTGATAATTTGCGTCGTATTGTCGAGCAATTGATCCACTGGGCCAACATGGGCAAAACCATGGAAGAGCTGCTTGGCGGTCTCGACGCGATGAAGGCAAAATCATGTTTAACTCTCTTCGACGCAGTATCTCCAAACGACATTTTTGCGACTGCGTTGGAAGCATGTTTTAAAGGAGAAAGAGACGAGAAAACGCTACTCATTATCGGACAACAGTGATTGTCAATCTTCAAAAATGGCATAATCAGTTTGTCTGCAAGCAAAAAAATGATAAATTTGTCGCCAAATTGTAAATCTATCTATATCTGTAGATTAATACTGAGAAAGAGAAAAACGGGATATGAAAAATTTTGTTAGACCATTCGTAGCATTCTTTGCAACGATGTTGATTTTGGCAATACCAGCAAATGTCATTGCTGCAACCAACAATAATACAACAACAAAATCATCAAAAGCAAAGAAACCAGCGGCTAAGGCCCCAGCAAAACCGACTCACGAATATGTAGACCTTGGACTTCCAAGCGGAACCTTGTGGGCAACTACTAATGTCGGAGCATCAAAGCCAGAGGAATCAGGATGGTATTTTCTTTGGGGAGAAACAAAGAAAAAGGCAGACGGAGACAAGAGCAATTTGGGTGAATTATCACTTGATGAGATCTACGACCTTGGTATAATAGACAAAGACAACATTCTACAAGCCAATCACGATGCAGCCACAGTCAACTGGGGATCTGAATGGAGGACACCGACTGCGGAGGAAGTAGACGAGCTACTTACGTTGGAGAACAGATGGACAACACAGAACGGAGTCGAGGGCCGCTTGTTCAGAGGAGCCAACAATCAGAATCTATTCATTCCTGCAGCAGGATGTTATGCATTGAACGGTTATAGAAACATCGGCAAATCAGGACAGATTCTTTGTTCAAATGCATATAAGAAAAGCGTTGCGATCAGACTATTGCTTATAGATCAGAAGAGTGCAATGCCGGAATACGGTTGGAAGACTGATGCACATACAGTAAGACCTGTGAAGAGAAAGAAATAACATCAGCTAATATAAACGAGAAAGGCGCAATAGATTGCGTCTTTTTTCGTATTCAAAATTTGTATATTGAACGTTCATTCAAATTTTTCTTATGTATTGAACGTTCATTCAAAAAAAAGTTATACTTTTGCATCGTTTTATTATCTAATCTTATAGATTATGAGGGATAACATGAAGGATATAATAGTTCAAAAAGCGTTTGAGCAGTACCTGATCGACGGTTACGAGAAGGTGACGGTGTCGACGCTACAGAAGTCTCTTGATATCGGTAGAGCGACGATGTACTATTATTTCAAAAGCAAAGAGGAACTGTTCGAAGCCGTAATGAGGAAATACTTTTTGGATTTCATCAACGGAGGACTAGACAAAGTGACAGAATCGACTACTATTCTTGACCTCATCGACATTTACGTCGACTGCTTCAAAGTCATCGCCAGAAGTATGGCCGACTTGAACAATCCGAACATTACATTTTCAAACTACACAGGAATTCTATTCTATGCATTCTCGCACGACGAGCATCTGGCTGCAGCAATCAGCGATGTGAAGAAGAAGATTCATTCAGTGTGGGTAGCAGCGATACAGAAGAGCATCGACAACGGAGAGATCCGATCAGACATCGATGTAGACACAATCGCTTACACATTTGAAAGTGTAAAGGGCAATTTCGGAGAGACAAAAGCAGACGAAACGACAGTGAAACAGGAGTTGGAATTGTTCAAAAAATCGCATTTGGAGCTATATAAGTTGCTAAAAAAGTAAAAAAAGTAAATTTTTGACGAACGGTTGTTCGCTAACATAAAAAAAAATGATAGTTTTGCGTTGTTTTATGTATCGTACGCGTATTGTACGATATTAGGGCAAGGCAGAAAAAGATAAAGTTTTAAGATTATGGATAGAAGGGTTGTCATTACGGGAATGGGAATATACTCATGTTTGGGTAAAACCCTTGATGAGGTTCGCGATTCTCTTTATAATGGTAAAAGTGGAATCATTTTCGACCAGGAGAGAAAGGACATGGGATTTCGCTCAGCTTTGACTTCTAAGCTTGAAATTCCAGATTTGAAGAAGGAGCTTTCTCGCCAGCAGCGTCAGTTCATGCCAGAGCAGGCAAAGTACGCATACAGTGCAACAGTTGATGCATTGCGTCAGGCAGGACTAGACCAGGACTTTCTTGACAAGAACGATGTAGGACTTATCTATGGTAATGATAGTTCTGCCGTACCAGTTGTAGAATCAGTTGAGAAGATCAAGGCAAAGAAAGACACTACTTTATGTGGTAGCGGTGCTATCTTCCAGTCAATGAACTCTACAGTAACCATGAATCTTGGTTGTATTTTCAAACTAAAGGGAATCAACCTTACTATATCAGCTGCATGTGCCAGCTCATCACACTCAATCGGTCTTGGTGCCCTATTGATCAAGAACGGACTTCAGGACATCGTAGTTTGCGGTGGTGCACAGGAGATCAATCCTTACGCAGTAGGAAGCTTCGACGGCATCAGCGCATTCTCAACACGTGAGTCTGAGCCAACAAAAGCATCACGTCCATTCGATAGAGATCGTGACGGTTTGGTACCAGGTGGTGGTGCTGCTACAGTCATCATCGAGTCTCTTGAGAGCGCAAAGCGTAGAGGAGCGACAATCCTTGGTGAGATCCTAGGATGGGGATTCTCGTCAAATGGTGACCACATCTCTTCTCCAAACGTTGAGGGTCCATCTAAATCGTTGGAAATGGCAATCAGAGAGAGCAAGGTCGATTTGAAGAAGGTTGCATACTTGAATGCACACGCGACAAGTACACATATCGGTGATGCTCGTGAGGCGACAGCAATTGCGAACGTACTTGGCGAGTACAAACCATACGTTGCTTCCACAAAGGGATTCACAGGTCACGAGATGTGGATGGCAGGAGCTTCAGAGATCATCTACTCTATGATCATGATGAAGAACGGATTTATCGCAGAGAACTTGAATTTCGAGAATCCAGACGAGGATACTTGCAGACTAAACATTCCTGCAAGCAGAATCGACACTGGTTTCGATACATTCATCTCTAACTCATTCGGTTTCGGCGGTACAAACTCAACACTTGTCGTTACTGATTTCAAAGAATAAGAATTAAAGGAAAACTAAACAATAAAACAATTAAGAAAATGGCAAATCAAGAACTAATCGAAAAGATTAACACAGTGTTGTCTGAGGAGTTTGAAGTGGATATCGAGAACATCACTCCAGATGCTAACATCAAGTCTACACTTGAGCTTGATTCACTTGCAATTGTAGACCTTGTAGGTTTGGTAGAGAACGAGTTTGGTGTTAAGATTCCAAGTGCTGAGGTAGGCACAATTCTTACATTCCAGAGTCTTTATGATTATATTGCTGAGCACCAGGCATAAGCTAAATAATTTAAGATGAGACAACCTTTGTACGAAGGAGAAAGTATCAAAAAGCTCATACCGCAGCGTATGCCGATCATGATGGTCGACACGTTCTATGATGCTACTCCGGAAGAAGGGCATACAGGTTTGACTGTTGCCGAAGATAACTTTTTCTGTCGCGAAGGACACTTTATTGAGCCGGGTCTGATTGAGCATATTGCTCAATCAGCTTCGGCTTTTGCTGGTTATAATGCCATCGCGGAAGGAAAGGAGACTCCAATCGGTTTCATTGGAGAAGTAAAGAATTTTAAGATGAATTTTCTGCCTAAGGCTGGCGACAGAATCCTTACAGAAATCAAGATTCAGAGTGTAGTGATGAACATCACCCTACTTACTGCAGAAGCTACAGTGAACGGTGAGGTCGCAGCAAGCTGCACAATGAAGATTTTCATCAAAGAGTAAAACCCAAAGTCGACAAAATTGCAATGACAGCGACTGAGTTGAAAGCGAAAGAGTTAAAGGATTACGTCAGAATCCCGGTCCGTTTCTCTGAAGTGGATTCGATTCGCGTCGTTTGGCATGGCAGTTACGTGGCATATTTGGAAGATGGAAGAGAGGCGTTCGGCAGACGCTACGGTCTCGGCTACAACGATATGTTCAAAGCCGGATTGGTGGCCCCGATTGTCGAAGTGAACCTTCAATACAAAGCTCCAGCCACAGTGGACGACATCTTGGTGTTGGAGACAAGATATGTGCCGACAAGAGGAGCAAAACTTGTTTTTGATTACTCTTTATATAAGCTTGAAAATAAAGAACTTTCGGATGAAGAGGCTTTTTCACCGAAAGAAGATACACATAAACTAATTCTTACTGCCCGCACGACTCAATTGTGGATGACAGGCAGTGAGTTGGAAATATCGACTCCGGAGTTCTACCAGAATTGGAAAGATGCTCACGGCTTCGGTATAAAAAAATAGATTGCAATGTTGCTAAACAGTTATTTTGAAATCACAAACAAGGTAGTCACAGACGACGGTTTCCGCTATTCAGTGAAGTTGAATCCAAACCACGACGTCTACAACGGCCACTTCCCAGGAATGCCAGTTTGCCCTGGTGTTTGTAGTGTCCAGATGATACGCGAATGTATTCAGGAGGCTACAGGAGTGAAGCTACTTGTTTCTGAACTAAAACAGGTGAAGTTTTCTTCATTGATCACTCCAAACGAAAATCCCAATCTTGACATAGTGTTCTCTATATCAGACGAAGGAGAATCATTCAAGACAAAATGCACAATCGAAAGTGGCGAGACTACTTTCCTGACACTAAAGGGAGACCTAAAGAAAGTGCAATAAAAGAATAAGAAATGGCACGCATAGCATTAGCGATATATCATTTTTTAGAGCGAAACAGACTGTTAATGTATGTTTTGCTCTTTGTTAGTTTTGCGTTATTCATCTGGGAAGGCTCAAAAATGACATACGAAGAGGACATCACTCGTCTTCTTCCACAGCCTAAGAATGAGAACGGCGAAAATCTTGTATTTTCCAACCTAAAGGTTAAGGATAAGATCTACTTGGTATTCAAACCAAATTCCGACTCTGTTACCTACGAGATGTTGGCGTCTCGTTGCGACGAGTATATGGACACCTTGCTGGTACGCGATAGCTCGAACAAGTATATTGCGGATCTTCTTTACCGTATTGACCAAAGCGTCATGATGGGTGCGGTGGATTATCTTACACAGAGTCTGCCTGCTTATCTGGAAGACGACGATTATAAAGCACTGGAAACTTTGCTTGAACCAGAGGCGGTCAAGGCCTCCATGCAGCGTAATGCAGAGACTATATACTCACCAATGGGTATGATGTTCCAAGGTTTAGTGGCTCGCGACCCACTTGGCATGAAAGATGTCTTGCTTGGCAAAGTCGGCAAAATGAAAGAAGGCCTTGGCGGTAGCTACGCTATGCTAAACAATCACTTCTTCACTCCAGATTCTGCACTTTGTGTGGCTTTCATGTCGCCAGGATTTGCGTCGACAGACTCTAAAAAATCAGCAAAATTAGTTTCTGAAATGGAGGATGCCATCAAGGAATTCTCTGATTTACACCCAGATGTAGACATTTATTACCACGGAGCACCAGTACAGAGCGTATACAACTCACGTCAGACTAAGAAAGATTTGGGAAGTACATTGTCAGTGTCGATGATCATCATCTGTATCGCCATCTGTTTCTGCTTCAAGAATTGGGATACACTTCCGATGCTTCTTTTGCCTGTTGTCTACGGAGCATTTTTCGCACTTGCACAACTGCATTGGTTACAAGGATCAATGTCGTTGCTTGCCTTGGGTATCGGAGGTGTCGTGCTAGGAGTTGCATTGAGCTACTGTCTGCACGTACTCGTACATTACAAATACGTTTCTGATCCAGAGACTGTAATCAAAGATCAGACAACGCCTGTCATCCTAGGATGTTTGACTACAATCGGAGCATTCATGAGCCTTATGTTCACAGAAGCATCATTGCTTCGTGACTTCGGTAAGTTTGCTTCCCTTGCATTGATCGGAACAACATTCTTCTCGCTTGTATTCCTACCTCACTTCTTCGACGTAAACAGAAACAAGAAGAACGAGAAG
This sequence comes from Paludibacteraceae bacterium, assembly GCA_045629285.1. GTDB lineage: Bacteria > Bacteroidota > Bacteroidia > Bacteroidales > Paludibacteraceae > UBA1723. Next base: position 11,214 of record JAZQQY010000012.1, read on the forward strand.
GCATTCAAGAAACTTGAGGAAATCAACTCATACCCATTCGAAAAAAAGACATGGTTGATTCTATCGATCATCGTCATCAGCATTGTCTGCCTGTTTACTAAAAATTGGGTAGAGTTCGACACAGACTTGAAGAACATCGGTTACAACGAGCCACGCGTATTGGAGAGTCAGGAACTTCTTGCAGCGCACTCTACAAAAGAGTACCGCACAATCTATTATGCGACAATAGACGAGGATCTTGATTCTGCATTGGTATTCAACAAGACGCTATACGCTGAGTTGGAAAACCAGAAGACAAACAAGAAGGTTTCAAGTTACGGCAACACAGCATCTTTGTTCGTTCCGACAGATGTTCAGCTACAGAGAATCCAGAAATGGGAGGAGTTCTGGAACGGTAAGGAAAAGCGTGCTGAGAAGCTAAAGACATTGATGTCGACAGAATGTCCGAAGTACGATTTCACCGTTGATTTCTTCCAACCATTCTGGGATATGTTGGAGGCTAAATACGAACCAACTTCACTATTCGAATCAGACGCATTGCCAAGCGGTTTGAAATCAAACATGGTAGAATACACCGACGGCAAATACATTCTGTTCACTCCAGTACAGATGAAGCCATCAGATAAGAATGAGGTGACAGACAGAATCGTTGAGACTGAAGTTTCAGGAGCAAGACGTTTCGTCATCATCGACCCATTCTACTATACAAACGCATTGGTTGAAATCATGAACAACGACTTTAATGTCGCGTTGATCATCTCAAGTGTGTTCGTATTCTTGGTGCTATTGGTATCATTCCGCAGCACAACACTTGCATTGATCGGATTTATCCCTATGCAATTAAGCTGGTATATCGTTCTTGGAATCATGGGTATTCTAGGAATCAAGTTCAACTTGGTGAATATCGTAATCAGTACATTCATCTATGGTATCGGAGTAGACTACTCTATCTTCATCATGGATGGATTGCTATCTAACTTCCGTACAAGAAAGCAGTTGCTTGTCTACCACAAGACAGCGATCCTATTCTCTGCATTTGTGCTTATCATGGGTATCTCCGCACTATTGTTTGCAACTCACCCTGCGATGAAAAGTATCGGATTCTCTACATTGGTAGGTATGTCGGCAACAGTGATCATCGCATATTCATTGCAGCCATTCATGTTCTACTGGTTCATCAAGCGTCGTACACGAAAAGGCTTGGCTCCAATGACATTCTACAATTTGACTCACCCTAAATCATACTTCCGACCAAACGGAATGAACGACTACCAGAAGTTGAGAAACAACTACGAATACAAGGGTGTTGAAGTAGAGAAGGGATTGAAAGAGGAATTGGAAGCAACTACTCACTACAAGCTATTCCTTCGCGATGTATTCGGAGCAAGTACAGTTTTGAACTATGGATGTGGAGCAGCATACTTGTCATATTGGTTCGCACTAAAGAATGAAGGTGTAAGAATCCTATCATTTGACGACGACAAAGACGATTTGTTGACAATTGCATCGTTCTGTTACTTGCGTAACCAGAGAATGACATTCTCAACTGAGATCGACGACTTGGCTGTAACACCAAGACATATCGAAAACGGTTCATTTGAGACGCCAACATCATCACCAACTGATTATGACGACAAGGTATTCCACATTGTCATCATCAACCGTTCTCTTCCAGAATCGGATAGTGATATGCTTGCTGCGGCGTCTAAAGCAAAGATTGTCTTCATCAGAAAGAGCGTGCTTAAAACATTCGAATCTTCAATAACAGAACTTGGTTTTACCAAGACATTTGAGGATGACCTATTTGTACGCTTCATAAAGTAAAAGGTAAGAGGTAAGATGAAATACGATGTTGTAATAATCGGTGCCGGACTCGGCGGACTTGAATGCGGATACATCTGTGCAAAACATGGAAAGAGCGTCTGCGTACTTGAGCAAGGAATCGCATTAGGAGGTTCGCTTCAGGTGTTCAAGCGTCACGGTCATACGTTCGACACAGGCTATCACTACATCGGAGCTTACGACAAAGGTCAGTCATTGCACCGGCTGTTTGACTATTTCAATCTTACTCATTTGCCATTTCAAAAGATGGATTCCGACTATTTCGACGAAGTGGTCTACAAAGGTGAATCCTATCGTTTTGCAAACGGATATGACAATTTCGTTGATGCACTTGCAGAAAAGTTTCCGCATCAACGCCAGAATTTGAAAAAATTCATAGACTTTCTTTCTAAAGTCGGCGACAACATCTTCAACCAGTTTTCTCCAAAAGATCTGGATTCATTCTACACTGCTTCCCTATTCGGACAGTCGGCCTACGATTTTTTGAAAGAGACTTTCACAGATGAAGATTTGATCAACGTCGTTTCCGGTACAAGCCTTAAGCTTGAATTAAAGAAGGAGACGTTGCCACTCTATACTTTCGCACAAATCAACGACAGTTTCATCCGCAGTGCCTACCGTTTGAAAGGTGGTGGCGGACAGATTGCCGAATCACTAGCTGCTGACATTGAGAAGATGGGCGGTGTTGTGAAGAAGAATGCCAAAGTCGAGGAATTGGTGGAAGTCGACGGAAAGATAGCTTTTGCACGACTAGAAAGTGGAGAGGAGATCCAGGGAGAGACATTCATTTCCAGCGCACATCCGGCAGCCACATTGGATTTGGTCAAGGAGAGTGCAAAGATCCGCAAGATTTATCGCAATAGAATCTCTCGTCTTCAGAATACGACGGGAATGTTCACAGCCAATATCAAGTTGAAAAAAGATGCGTTGCCATACTTGAATCGCAATCAATATTTCTATGCAACAGACGATGTGTGGAATGTGTGCGATGGAGACGACACTCAAATCAAGGGTGCATTGATGAGCTATCAGGTTCCTGAAGGCGACGGCAAATACGCAGACAATGTCGACATCATCGTACCAATGTCATGGGTTGCAGTCGAGCAGTGGAATGGCACAAAAGTGATGCGTAGAGGCGACGAATACGAAGCGATGAAGCAGAAGAAAGCCGAAGATTGCGTGGACTTTGTATCTAAGTTTGTACCGGAGTTGAAGAACGCTGTCGACACAATCTACACAAGCACACCGCTTACATATAAAGATTATGTATCGACTGTCGACGGTTCAGCTTACGGCATTCGTAAAGACTACAACAACGTGATGCAGACATTGTTGACTCCACGTACTCCAATTGAGAATCTGTTGCTGACAGGTCAGAGTTTGAACCTACACGGAATCTTAGGTGTATCCATGACCTCGCTGTTCACAACAGCCGAAATCGTCGGTATGGATACAATCAAAGAGGATTTATCATTATAATAATAAGGATTGCAAAGGGCGACAGCCCTTGCTCTTCCCCACTCGCGAGCCCGTAGTGCGAGCGGCAAAAAAAGAAATATTAATAAACACACCATATTATGAAAGCACTTTTTATCGGTGGCACAGGCACCATCAGCATGGCAATCACACGTTCCCTTGCCACAAATCCAGATTGGGAGCTATATCTACTAAATCGCGGAACTCGTTCAGCTGAACTTCCTTCAAATGTCAAGGTCATCAATGTAGCCGACGTGAATGACGAAGCAGCGGTAGCAAAAGCCATTGAAGGAATGTCATTCGATACAGTATGTGATTTCATCTGTTTCCACAAAGAGCAGGTAGAGAGAGACATCCGTCTATTCAAAGGCAGAACACGCCAGTTTATGGTGATCAGTTCAGCCTCAGCATATCAGAAACCATTGTCGTCACACGTTGTGAACGAGGCTACTCCACTTGCCAACCCATATTGGCAATATTCACGTGAGAAGATTGAGATTGAAGAGAGATTGATGCAGGAATACCGCAGCAACGGGTTCCCTATCACAGTCGTACGCCCAAGCCACACCTACGACGAACGCAGCATTCCACTAGGCGTTCACGGTAAGAACGGCAGTTATCAGGTAGTGAAGAGAATGTTGGAAGGCAAGAAAGTTATTGTACACGGAGATGGCACATCACTATGGACAATGACACATAACTCAGATTTTGCGAAGGGATTCATCGGTTTGATGGGCAACGCACACGCCATCGGAGAGTCGTTCCAAATCACATCAGACGAGGTGTTGACTTGGAATCAGGTTTATCAGAGTATCGCCAACGCATTGGGAGTAGAATTCAAGCCATGCTACGTATCTTCTTCCTTCTTGGCATCATGCAGCGACTTCGACTTCACAGGTTCACTTATCGGAGACAAAGCCAATTCCGTCGTCTTCGATTGTTCAAAATTAAAGAGAGCAGTTCCGAGCTATTGCGCAACCACTCGTTTCGACCAGGGAGTCCGCAAAACCATTGCAAATGTACTTGCAACCCCAAGTTTACAGCGTCTTGACCCAGAATTCGACGAATGGTGCGACAGAGTCGTGGAGGCCATGGAAATAGCTAAGAATTTTGTATTGAAAAAATAAACAATAAACAGCCGTTGCGATGCAACGGCTGTCTCATTTCTCATTCCGAATTTAACATTCAGCATTTATTTCAAATTCTCTGTCTTCTCAATCACAAACAATGGTCGACGTTTAACCTCTTTGTAGATTTTTCCGACATATTCTCCAACAACACCAATAGCTAAAAGGATTGAGCCTCCAATCAGCCAAAGACTCACTAGCAATGAAGTCCAACCTGGTATTGTAAAGCCAGAGAAGTAAGAGTACAAACCATATCCAATTGCTACAATCGCAATAAATATGAAGAAAATACCAAAAGAGAAAATCAAGCGTAAAGGTTTTACGCTGAAAGAGGTAATTCCGTCGACAGCAAAATTCAACATCTTCTTCAACGGGTACTTGCTCTCTCCGGCAAATCTCTCACTACGATCGTAGAATACATCAGCCTCCTTGAAACCAAGCGTACGTACCATTCCACGTAAGAATAGGTTTCTTTCCGGCATCGACACCAATGCCTTCAATGCTGCGCTTCCCATCAATCTGAAATCGGCATGGTTATACTTGACATCGGTACCCATCACCTCCATCATCTTATAGAATCCAAGGGCTGTGTTACGCTTAAACCATGTATCAGTAGTACGCTCACGTCTTACTCCATAGACGACCTCGCATCCTTCGTTGTATTTATCCACCATCTCGAAGATGGCATTTGTGTCGTCCTGTAAATCGGCATCGATGCTTACTGCCATATCACAACATTCAGAAACAAGAGTCAATCCTGAAAACAAAGCATTCTGATGTCCTGCGTTGTGGGCCAACTTGATTCCAGCGACATGGGAATCAGCCTTAGACAATTCCTCAATTATCGGCCATGTCTTATCGCGGCTTCCGTCATCGACGTATACCACACCACCGGAAACAATCTTACCTGATTGTTCCATCGTAGTGATCACTTCAAGCAATCGCTTGTTTGTCTCATGCAACACTTCCTCTTCGTTGTAGCAAGGAACAACTATTTTCAAAACTCCTTTTCTCATCATTTATACTCCACTAATGTCGTTTTCTTTTGCGAAACCAAGTATTCGTATGCCGCAAAACGTTGACGTAACAAACTATCTAAAGATCGGCAAGAATCAATTGCCACTTCTCGATATTTATCTTGAATGTTGTATGCCTTGACTGCATCCGAACGAGGATCAACCAAATAAAGATGTGAAGAATCTCGTGCACAAAGCATATTGTCTGTCGTATATACTACATTCGACATTGAATCTCTCAACACATTGCATCCAAATCCGACATTATCATATTCAAAGCCAAGCAAAGATAGCAAAATTCCCTGAATGTCAGTTTGGCAACATGGCATTTTCATTATCTTTTTGCCAAGACGAGGAGAGTGTATCATCAGCGGAATATGGTTGAAACTTTCCGACACTTCACACTCAGGTCGCCCTACAACCTTTCCATGGTCGGCAAGGAAAACGAAAACTGTATTGTCATACATGCCACGTTTCTTCATACCCTCAAAGAATTGCTTCAAACAATAATCCGAATAAAGCACAATTCCATATTCGGCATCCAAACCATGAGTGTCAAACCAATCCGGAATGATGTATGGCGGATGGTTGGAAATAGTGAGAAGCACGCTGAAGAATGGCTGCTGCATCTTCTGCAAATCATCCAAAGCATAATTCATTAGGAAAAAATCGCTGACTCCAAAACTGTTGACTACAGAATCACTCGGATAATCCTCCTGTGATCGTATGTGTTTGAATCCATTCGTACGTAAGAAGGCATTCATATTGTCGTACTGTGCTTCATGCGTCATATAAAAGGCTGTCTGATATCCTTTTTCAACAAAAACGTTAGGCAATCCATAATAAGTAGGAATGTCTGTACCTTTCATTGCATTTCTTGACAGAACAGTAGGAAATCCATATAAAGTAGCGTAGATTCCTTGATTTGTATGGTTGCCGACACTATAAAAATTCTCAAACGAAAGACTCTCTTTCCACAAACTGTCTAAGAAGGGAGTCAACAGCATCTCACAACCCAAAGTCTGCATCAGTTTGGCACTCATGCTCTCCATCAAAATAATGACGACGTTCGGTTTCTCTCCTTCAGCAAAAACAGCCGACGAATCTCTCTTGCAATGACGTTGAAGCGAAAAAGTGTCTGCCACAAAAGTATCTTTTGAATAACTCTGCATTTCACGCCGGATATCATGCAATGCCGTCGCTCCATCCATCAAATTCAATCCACGATTCTCACTGCGATTATTGTCGATATATGTGTTTAGCATATTGAATGCAGCATTGACTCCGAGACGGTTCAGGAAATAATCGTCACAATAGTAAGCTGCCGACACTCGTATCGGATTATACCCCATTCTTCCGCGGATTCCGAATGCACACAATCCTATCGCAACAATCGAGATCAATAGGATCTTTATTCTGTCGACGGCATTGAGACTATCTTTTTCAGACAATAGATCATTAAGAGTTTTTTCCGACTGTTTCCAAATGAAATATGCAAAAACTCCTATCGAAGCCAAGCCCAAAGAGATGACAAACCAATACGACGGTTCACCTAAAATCATCATAAGATTTGTGCCCAACTCATCATTCCACTCAAAAATAGCAGCGTTGATCACATTGGAGAAATATTTGAAAAACTGAAGGTTTGCAGCTTGGAATGCGATTTCTATAGATAGAACCACAATCACTAAAGCAACAACAGATCTCCAAACTATCTTATTGAAAAACGGGATCAAACAACTGATGAACGACAATAACACGTATGGCAGAATCATCACGTAGCAGACAGCAACGTTATCTAGCCAAAGTCCACGCACGAAAGCCGGCCAAACTGGATTGGAGGCAACAGCGTCGACAAAATCATGAAGATAGATATATTGCGCAAGTCGCAACACAGATAATACCAAGAGTGCTGCGAGATGCGTAGTTAAAACAAATTTGAAAGCCTTAATGAATTTATTCATAGAGATGATACTTTTTTGACTTTCGTCTCCACGACGACTCCGAATCTCTCCATAGATCCTTAACATCATCAAAACGATATCTCTCCGACATCTTCAAACGAATCTTATTAGAACCGCAGACATTGTCGAAACTTTTCTTTGTCTTGTCGGAACACATTCCGAATATGTCCTTCGAAGGATATATATTATGCAGAGCCTCCAAAACCTTGAACTGAACCTCTGTCAATCTGGCTTTCTGCAAATCATCGATGTAGACCTGCACACCCTGCACAATCTTTCCCGAAAGAGCGGAATACTGCGGTTTATATACGATAGGACGGAATGTAAGTCCATCCAACTCCATATTATTCAACTCCATAGCCAACGAATCGGCATTCACCCAATCGGCAGCAAATGCATCAAAAGGTATTGTGTAGCCGACACCAATCTGAAGCACTCCAAGTTCACCGACTATACCGCTCATCGGATAATAGGCTGCACACTGCCAATATGGAATCTGTGGAGAAGTCATCACCCAACGCAAACCTGTCTGGGAATAATCCATATCACGTCGCCATCCTTCCATCGGCACAACTGTCAGGTTGCACTTTTTCTTAGTCATACCTTCATTGTTGAGCAATGTTGCAAGCTCACCAGGAGTCAAACCATAGACATACGGAATCGGATATTTGCTGATGAAACTGAAATAGCCCTCATAGACAAGCGGACCTTCAATCTTGTTTCCTCCAAGTGGATTCGGACGGTCAAGCACAACAACTTCCTTGCCATTCTCACCTGCAGCCTCCATCAAAAGACCAAGCGAACTGACAAAAGTATATGATCGACAGCCAACGTCCTGAATATCATAGACTACCACATCCACCCCATCCAACATCTCCTTAGTCGGCTTTTTAGTCTTACCATAAAGACTATGCACTTTCAATCCTGTTTTCTGGTCGACAGAACCGCTGACAGTACCACCAGCATAGACATTGCCACGCACACCATGTTCGGGTGCAAATAGACATACCAGATTTACGTTGTCGGCAGAATTAAGCACGTCTATAGTGCTTTGAAGATTGCCGTCGACACCAGTGGCATTTGTGAGCAAGCCCACTCTCTTGCCCTTCAATATATCGAAATCACGCTGCTTGAGCACGTCAATACCCAATGTCACCTGAGCAAATGCACAGATGGTGAAAAGGCACGACATACAAAGTAACAAGATTCCCCTCATAACCATTTCCATAATTTAATTACAAATGCAAAATTACTAGATTTTTTTGGAAAATCATATTGATTTGCACTCAATCGGATTCAACAATACCAATTACGAATCACGCATTATGAATTACGAATTAAAATACCTATTTTTGTAGAGAACTTATATTGATTTACTGATTTACAAAACATGAGAACTTATTTGAGCGTTATTGCGCTCCTTCTTACTATCCTTTTTGCGCCTGCAAATGCCGCAAAAAAGCATGAATTGCGTGGTGCTTGGATTGCAACCGTAGCCAATATCGACTGGCCATCCACAAAAGGGGATTCAGAGAAACAGAAAGATGAAATGATTGCGATGTTGGATTCGCTTCACCGTTGCAACATCAATACTATATTCCTTCAGGTTCGTCCGTGTGCCGACGCACTCTACCAATCTGAATTGGAACCTTGGAGTTCATATCTTACTGGAAAACAAGGCACCGTTGTCAACTATGATCCATTGGCATTCGCAATCGACGAGTGTCACAAGAGATGTATGGAACTTCATGCGTGGATCAACCCATATCGTGTGACTAACGGGGAGAGCGTGGACAAATTGGCTAAGAATCATCTGTATAACCGCCGACCTGAGTTGTTCCTAACTTACGGAGGCAAAGTGTATTTCAACCCTGGTCTTGAGGAGGTACGCGATTACCTTACAAGTGTTGTGATGGATATTGTTCTTCGCTATGACGTCGACGGAATCCACATGGATGATTACTTCTATCCATACAAGGTGCCAGGAGAAGAATTCCCGGATTTCGAGACGTTCAAGGTGCATCACCGCGATCAATACGACCGTCAGGCATGGCGACGCGACAATGTCAACCTGGTAGTGAAGAGAATCCACGACGCCATCCAGAGAGCAAAACCTTGGGTATGGTTTGGAGTCAGCCCATTCGGTGTTTACCGTAACGAGAAAGACGACTGGCGCGCAACAAAGACAATCGCAGCCTGTACCAACTATGACGAACTATGCGCTGACGTTCTCCTATGGCTAGAAAAGGGATGGATCGACTATGCAGCTCCACAGCTTTATTGGGAACTTGGACGTGAAGGTCTCGACTACGGAATGTTGAGCAAATGGTGGAGCGACTGGTCGTACGGCAGAAACATGTTTGTAGGCCTTTACGCAAGCGGCCTGGCAGTGAAAAAGGACAAACCTTGGAAAGAGGGCAACGAAGTGCTGCGTCAGCTAAACACAAGCTACAATAACGATAAGATCAGCGGTTATATCTTCTACAGTGCTAAATACCTTCGCGACGACTACAGAGGAATCTCAACTGATTTAAGAAAAGATCTTTTCAGATATCCTGCATTGGTACCAGTTGATCCGATGGATGTAAGATCTACGACAACCACTCCTAAAGGCATTAAGTTGGAAGGCGACATGATGCGCTGGAAACCTGTGGTAAAGAAAGGTGGATATGACACACGATACTACGCGATCTACTGTTTTGGAGCAAACGAAGAGATTAATCTGAACAAGGTGGAAAGAATCGTAGCATTCACACAATCTTCAGAAGTGAACGTCAATGAACTTGGCTTGCCAACCGGCGCTTACCAATTGGTCGTAACATCAATAAATAAGTTCAGACACGAATCAAAGGCATCAAAACCAGTTTTTTTTAACAAGGAATAGCATTTGATGGCCCTAAAGAAAAAAGTTAGAGACGGTGTTCCCACCGTCTCTAACTTTTTTCCGTTTACCTTTATGTATGTCGCAGATTCTTTATTTCACCAAGACCTTCTTTCCGTTCACCACATAGATGCCAGGCTGCAAACAGATCGACTCAGTTGAGTTAGCAACAACCTTAACACTGTTTAGTAATACACCAGAAGCATTGGAAACTACGATGTCGACATCGTCGTCGCCAGCAATTATCAGAAGACCATTATACATGGATAATATAGAGAACGTATTTTCTGACACGTTGGCAACAGAAGATTCAAAACTATCGTCAGCAGCTTCCACCATGAAATTAAGTTTAGAATCCAACAAACGTATTGTATTATTAGCCTCTGAAGTATAATTAGAATAGTTATACAACAAAGTAATGCTACTGTTTGCAGGAACTGTAATCGCTGGTCTTACAAGATATCCATCCAAATCGTTGAGCATCACATATACAAAATCGTAATACTCCTCATCCATATTGTTGATAAAAGAAAGCTTAACAAACTTATCTTCGTCTTTCTTGACAAATGAAATCTTAGCTTCAATAGTTTTTTGTATCGGAAAAGATGCAGAAACTTTACCATCAGAAATTCTTATATCCATATACTGATTGCGATAGTTTTCCATAGGTTCCCAATCCTTTCCATCGCATCTTTCAAGAGCTACAATTCTATATGTAGTATTGTCCTTAAACGTGCCATCCAAATAAACAAGAGTAGTCGATCCACTTGCATATTTATCATAAGCACATTCCAATGGGGTAGTCACCAATCCCGCCACATTACCGTTTTCATCCAAGTACCCTAGAGCCACCTCTGAAGGAACGCCAATAAAGTTGGAAGAAAAATATGTAAATTTGATGCTTCCGGATATTTCTCCGGAAGAAGACAGATCAGGTGAAATACTATACTCCAAGAACTTACCGACATAAAAATTGGGGGAAATTAAATGTTTGTCAACTTTTCCATTATCAGGAGCAATACCAATAATTGCATGACAATCATAAGTATAGCCATCTTGAGATAAACTAGATCCAACCATACCTGCGTCGTCAGGAGCCAACAAAGACATGTCATAATATCCGTTATTGTTACCATCCCAACCCCAATTGACATGGAACAATCCGTCGTCGTATCCATCACAAACGAAAGCATGACCAGTACCAGAAGCATCACCTGCCAAAAATACAGGTCTCTTTTGGACAATCTCATTGTAAATCATCTCTTCAAACTCAGGAAGCAGATAATGAGACCTGGATACAATATCCAAAAGATCCTTATCATAGCCGAAATAATTGATCATCGCATATCCTGCATTTTCGATAAAGGAAGAAGATTCGTCTGGTCTTAAATCTGTCTTAATTGAAGTACATAGATATTTAAACAAATCAGAGACTGCATCTATCTTTTTTGCATCAGTGACCGACTCATAGCAAGGCACAATGTTATCCCAATCAATCGAGGTTCCTTTTTTAATGGATTCCATTTCATACCCTACAGTTTCCGTAACATAAGATGGGATATCAGCAGTTGTAGCATTTGGATAATTATAATACTTCATAATCTGGGCTACGGCAACAGGCACACATCCAGTCACAGAAGTTCGTCCATCGACATAGACAGGTAATTTATTGCTGAACGCACCAGTCTGGCCGAATTCAATATCGTTTAGAAGAGGATCTACCTTATCATAAATAGATTTTGACCTCAACAAGTTAGTTGACTGAGGGAAAAACAGCTTAGCAATATCATTATCGGCAATAGCCCCTTTATGAGAAAAAGCCAACACTTTCCCATCCTTAACGATACAGAAACCGTCTTTGTCAGCATTGAATATCTTGTATCCTAACGTATCCTTAAAAAGAGTGATAGAATCCGCATTAAGCTTGTTTTTAGCGACATACAAATCATTTGCATAAGAATAAGGGACAGCAAGAGAGAATCCCAGCAAACAAACAGTAAATTTCTTCATAGGTATAAATTTATATTAATTTCAATTCCAAATATAAACAAAAAAAAATGCCGAACGCAAAAACGTTCGGTATTTTTTATATGAAGCATCATGTTTTATAATTCTTGTCGAATTAAGTCATCAACCTAAGACCTTAAAGAATACGAACAATAACAACAAAAGCAACAAGCCTATTGCAATAACACTGGAAGAAATAGCAGCTGAATCTATTACGACAGGAGTTTTGGCGGGAGCTACAATACTGTCTTGAGCAACACTATCCTGAGCAATACTGTCATCAATATTAACTTCTACATGATCCTTTACCCTATCTTGACCAACGAAAGCTTCAGCCAAAATGTTTTTATTGGAATCATACACCCTAACTCCATAATCAGAACCCATTAAAGAGTCGGTTAACTTGCACAATACCGATGCTTTTCCATTAGACGGCACAAACAAATCCGGTTTATCAAGATAATCCTTACCGCCATCCATCTTTACAAAGAAAGTATCACAATAATCGTCATATCCTGAGTTTGCGACATCAAGTTTGACATACTTTCCGTCTTCTTTATCCTCGAATGAGATATCAGCCTTCAACTCATACGGTTTTGGCAAAGTATAAGAAACTTTACAATTCTTAACCTCAATATCAAAATAGTTGAAATTTGAATTTTCCATCGGTTCCCAACCCTTTCCTTCACACTTTTCCAAAGGATAGATTCGGTATGTTGTATTATCTTTTGCCTTAAAGTTTATATGAATAACATCTCCATAGCCATAGCCACATTCTCCTTTGAATGTGAATCCATCAGTACCTATCAAAACCCACTTGCCATTTTCATCAGTATATCCTGCATTAACATGCGAAACAATATCCTTGAAAGAATTCGCATGAACAGTACATAGGATCGTTCCGCTTACGTCTCCTGAAGAAGATAAATTTTCATTTAATTCTGGATTTGTGAAATTCGACACCCATAAATTCGCCGTCATAGGAGGCTCTGTTTCACCGATTTTTGGAACAGTTCCCAAAGCTACACGTAAAATGAAATCTTTATCAGCATTCACATCAGTCGGTTCGGCTGCAAGCAACGACATTTCATAAAATCCGTTCATAGTTCCGCCCCATCCCAAATTGATATGGAATAAACCATCCTCATAACCATCTAAGACAAAAGCATGATTGTGTCCGACAAGAAGTACAGGTCTATTTCTTGCAAGTTCTTTGTATACAAGTTCTTCAAATTGAGCCCTTGAATAATGATTTGAAGTTATAATATGGAGTTTCTCTATATCAAAAGCAAAATATTTAGCCAATGCTCTATAAGCATTCTCTGAAGAAGAAGGAGATTTATCTACATTCAAATCCGTATAGCAAGCAGTACATACAGTTTTCATCAAGTCTGCTATAGCATTGATCTTCTCCTTATTCTCTTTCGAGTTATAATTAGGAGCAATATTCTGCCAATTGAATCTTTTATTTTTAGGAATAGAATCCATTGACAAACCTACTGTTTTAGTCTTGAATGCAGGAATATCACCAATAGTAAATGGCGGATAGTTATAATATTTCATGACCTGAGCCAGAGCTACCGGAACACAACCAGCGAATACTTTTTCACCATCTACCAATGGTAGTGAATTATTATAAGGCTCAGTCTGATTAAATTTTATATCTGATAGCAAAGGAGGAATTGGATCATATACTTTCTTTGTCTTAGACGTTTTTATCTTCTGAGGTAAAATGATTCCAGTATATGAAACTAGATAGGCATCCATATATCCAGATTTTGAATATGCGACAACATTTGCATCCTTAAAAATACAAAAGCCGCCACCATCGGAAGTATATATCTTATATCCTACAGTATCCTTTAGAAAATGTACGTTTTTTTTGTTTATCTTTTTTTTAGCTATAACCAAATCATTTGCATAAGAAAAAGGTAAAGATAGCAACAAAGCTAATATACAAAGTGTGATTTTATGGATCATAGATATATGGTCAATTAAAATATTATGAATCATACAAAAAAATCCGAACACTTACATGTTCGGATTTTATATTTGGAGAAATGTAATTGATTACTCCTCGTTCAAAGTGAATCTCTTGAATGCAGCAACAGAGAAACCGCTCTTTGTGCAGAACTCCTTAACTGTGATCTTTCCAGCCTCGTCGCCACCACCTTCGTACTTCTGGTTAACTAGAGTACACTCCTTGAAGAACTTAGACATACGACCGTCAACGATCTTCTCAACCTTAGTCATGTTGATGTTAGCAGCAGCCTCAGCACTAACTGTAGCGATGATCTGACGAGCCTGATCAGCCTGCTCCTGAGTCAAGTAACCCTTAGTTACATTTGAGCTGATGTGATCGTCTGAATCAACGTGGTTAGGGTTGATACCAGCCTTTCTGATAGCCTGCTCTACAGCGCGATCAACCTCCTCCTTCTTAGTCTTCTCGATTGCGATCTCACGCTCGCTGTCCTTAGTTGACTGAGGAATAGAAGCCTCGTCAAGAGCAGCTGGAGCCATAGCAGCAACGTGCATAGCGACACCACGAGCAGCATCTGTATTAGCGTTAGCCTCGTTGAATGCGATAACTGTAGCAAGCTTGTTTCCTGGGTGGATGTAGCTTACAGTAGAAGCACCCTTAACTACCTCGTAAGCACCCATTTCCATCTTCTCACCTGTCACACCAGAACGCTCAGCGATCAACTCAGCAACTGAACGGCCGTCGATAGAAGCAGCAAGAAGAGCATCCTTATCTGCAACCTTGTTAGCAAGAGCTAGGTCAAGGATCTTCTTAGTAAGAGCGATGAAATCAGCGTTCTTAGCAACGAAGTCAGTCTCACACTTGATAGCAACTACACAAGCGAAATCACCGTTAGTACCAGCAAGTACACAACCCTCTGATGCCTCACGGTCGCTTCTCTTAGCTGCGATAGCCTGACCACGCTTACGGATAAGAGCGATTGCCTGCTCCATATCACCATTAGCCTCTGTAAGTGCGTTCTTACAATCCATCATACCTGCGTTTGTAAGATCACGAAGCTTCTTAATATCTGACATTGAAACTGCCATAACTTTCTATACTTTTATAATGTTGTAAAATAAAAAGAACCTCGAATCAGCCTCAAAAATGAAGAGCCGTTTCGAGGTTCATTCTTTATAATCTAAAACTTTGGATTACTCCTCTGTTGCAGCCTCTGGCTTGCTCTTCTTTGCAGAACGAGTTCTGCGCTCCTTCTTTGGCTCTGCAGACTCAGCTGACTCAGACTCAGTCTTCTCAGCCTTACGCTCCTCAAGACCCTCACGAATTGCAGAGTTAACAGCATCAAGGATAACCTCGATAGACTTAGTTGCATCATCGTTAGCTGGGATTACGAAATCCACAGAGTTAGGGTTTGAGTTAGTATCAACGATACCAAATACAGGAATACCAAGACGCTTAGCTTCCTTAACTGCGATATGCTCCTTCATAACGTCGATAACGAATAGAGCAGATGGAAGGCGGCTTAGATCAGCGATAGAACCTAGGTTCTTCTCCAACTTGTTTCTCTGACGAGAAATCTGAAGCTTCTCACGCTTTGACAAGTTATCGAATGTACCGTCAGCGATGTTCTTATCGATAGAAGCCATCTTCTTAACAGCCTTACGGATTGTAGGGAAGTTTGTCAACATACCACCAGCCCAACGCTCAGTGATAAATGGCATACCAACCTCAGTTGCCTTGTCTGCTACGATCTGCTTTGCCTGCTTCTTAGTAGCAACGAAAAGGACTTTCTTGCCCGACTTTACTATCTGTTTCAAAGCTGCAGCAGCCTCATCAACCTTAGCTACAGTTTTGTGAAGATCAATAATATGAATACCGTTACGCTCCATGAAAATGTAAGGAGCCATAGCTGGATTCCACTTTTTCTTGAGGTGACCAAAGTGGCAACCTGCCTCAAGTAATGCATCAAAATTAGTTCTTGACATTGTTTTGATTTTTAATCGTTTACCTTCTTTTAATTAAATCAATGAGATAGTAGCTATAAATATAGGTCTACCCCATTTAGATACTAAACGTATACTTATGCTGCAATTAAGCTGCAATGCCAAGTATTAACGTTTTGAGAACTGGAACTTGCGTCTTGCCTTTGGCTGACCTGGCTTCTTACGCTCAACCTCACGAGCGTCACGAGTCAAGAATCCATTAGACTTAAGAGCTGACTTGTTCTCTGCATCAAGCTTAACCAATGCTCTAGCGATAGCCAAACGCATAGCCTCTGCCTGACCCTTGATACCACCACCATCTAGGACAGCCTTGATATCGTACTTACCCTGAACACCTAGCTCGTTCAATGGCTGCAAAACTACATACTGAAGCAAGCCTGATGGAAAGTAAGCTGCAAGATCTTTCTTGTTAATAGTAACTGCACCTGTACCTGCTGACAAATATACTCTAGCAACAGCTGCCTTTCTTCTACCGATTGCGTTAATAACTTCCATAATCTTACTTAAGTGTGTTTAAATCAATTACTTTTGGCTGCTGAGCCTGCTTATCGTGATCTGGGCCAGCGAAAATGTAAAGATTGTTCAAAAGAGCATCACCAAGACGATTCTTTGGCAACATACCCTTCAATACCTTACGATACAACTTCTTAGGATCCTTCTTCAAAAGAACTGCTGGAGTTGTCTCTCTCTGTCCACCTGGATAACCAGTGTAACTCAAATAAACACGGTCTGTCATCTTTAGACCTGTCAACTTAACCTTGTCAGCGTTGACAATGATTACGTTGTCACCACAATCTACGTGTGGAGTAAAACTTGGCTTGTACTTACCTCTAAGCAACTTAGCCACCTTAGATCCCAAACGTCCAAGCGCCTGATCTGTAGCGTCAACAACGACCCACTCCTTCTTTGCAGTGTTCTTGTTGGCAGAAATGGTTTTAAAACTTAAAGTATCCACTTTAAAAACTTTTTTAATTAATCTTCAATTCGGCTAAATGTTCGGGCAAACATCTTCGCCTTTTTAACGTATGGATAATAATTCGGGTGCAAAAGTAGAAAAAAATCCAATAACGATAAAATATTTTTCATCTTTTTTTACGAATGTTTTGATTTATGGTTCTGCAACCCTCCATTCGCGGCGGGGATTGGTTTCGAGTTTCAGGTTTCAAGATTTGCAAAGCCCCACCTGAAACTTGAAACTTGAAACTTTTTAGACCAAAAACTACCGTCTTATTACATATATATAAAATAAAAGCATTACTTTTGTACCCCGTAAAAAAACGTAAAAATCACATTTCAAAATAAAAACATGAAAACAGCTAAAGAGATTCGCAAGTCGTTCACCGACTTCTTCGCTAGCAAGGGACACACTATCGTGCCTTCGGCTCCGATGGTTGTGAAGAATGACCCGACACTTATGTTCACCAATGCAGGTATGAACCAGTTCAAGGATATTTTCCTTGGTAACACTCCAAGAAAGTTCCCTCGTGTCGCGGACTCTCAGAAATGTCTTCGTGTTTCAGGCAAGCACAACGACCTTGAGGAGGTAGGACACGACACTTACCACCACACTATGTTCGAGATGCTTGGCAACTGGTCTTTCGGCGACTACTTCAAGAAAGAGGCTATTGCTTGGGCTTGGGAGTATCTTGTTGACGTATTGAAGCTTGATCCAAACCGTCTTTACGCCACTGTATTCGAGGGCAGCAAGGAGGAAGGTCTTGAGCGTGACGACGAGGCTGCAGGTTACTGGGCTGAGGTGCTTCCTACAGACAGAATCATCAACGGTAACAAGCACGATAACTTCTGGGAAATGGGTGATACAGGTCCTTGTGGTCCTTGTTCTGAGATCCACGTCGATCTTCGCTCTGACGAGGAGCGTGCTAAGATCTCTGGTCGCGACCTTGTAAACCACGATCATCCACAGGTAATTGAAATCTGGAACCTTGTGTTCATGCAGTTCAACCGTAAGGCTGATGGATCACTTGAGCCACTTCCAGCAAAGGCTATTGATACAGGTATGGGATTCGAGCGTCTATGCATGGCACTTCAGGGCAAGCAGTCTAACTACGACACTGACGTATTCCAGCCACTTCTTAAGGAGATCGGTAAGATCTGTGATTGCGAGTATGGCAAGAAGAAGGAGACTGACATCGCGATGCGTGTAATCGCCGACCATATCCGTACAATCGCATTCTCTATCACTGACGGTCAGTTGCCATCTAACGCAAAGGCTGGTTACGTAATCCGCCGTATCTTGCGTCGTGCCGTTCGTTACGGTTACACATTCCTAGGACAGCGTCAGTCGTTTATGCATAAGCTTATCCCTGCTCTTATCGACAGCATGGGTGAGGCATATCCTGAGTTGATTGCTCAGCAGGAGTTGGTAGTTAAGGTCATCAAAGAGGAGGAGGATGCATTCTTGAGAACTCTTGAGACTGGCATCCGTCTACTTGACAAGGTAATGGCTGAGACTAAGGCTGCCGGCAAAACTGAGATTTCTGGTGTTGAAGGATTCACTCTATACGACACATACGGATTCCCTCTTGACCTTACAGAGCTTATCCTTCGTGAGAACGGCATGACTGTTAACGAGAATGAGTTCAACGCTGAGATGCAGAAGCAGAAGGAGAGAGCTAGAAACGCAGCAGCAGTTGAAACTGGCGACTGGGTTGAGCTAAAGGCTGGCGAGAGCGAGTTCATCGGTTACGACTTCCTTGACGCAGACGTTGAGATCTTGAAGTACAGAAAGATCAAGCAGAAGAACAAGGAGATGTATCAGATCGTGTTCGACCGCACTCCATTCTACGCTGAGATGGGTGGTCAGATGGGTGATTCTGGTTACATCGAGAGCGCAGAGGGTAAGTTTGAGATCATCGACACTAAGAAGGAGAACAATCTAAGCGTTCACTTGGCAGAGAAGATGCCTTCAGATCCAACTGCATCATTCCACGCTTGTGTAAATACAGAAAAGAGACAGAATACAGCTTGCAACCATACAGCTACACATATCCTTGACTACGCTCTACGCACAGTGCTTGGAACACACGTTGAGCAGAAGGGTTCAATGGTATCTAGCGAGGTATTGAGATTCGACTTCTCTCACTTCCAGAAAGTCACTCCAGAGGAGCTTCGTCAGGTTGAGAAGATCGCAAATAAGATGGTTCGCGAGAATATCGCACTTGAGGAGGCAAGAGACATGCCTATCGACGAGGCTCGCGCTATGGGAGCTATCGCATTGTTCGGTGAGAAGTACGGCGACAAGGTTCGTGTCGTCAAGTACGGTCCATCAGTTGAGCTTTGTGGTGGTACTCACGTCAAGAGCACTGGTATGATCGGTATGATCAAGATCTTGGCTGAGAGCTCAGTTGCAGCAGGTGTACGTCGTATCGAGGCTGTTTCAGGCGAAGCTGCAGAGAATTTCATCAACGGTGCATTCGACGAGATCACAGCATTGAAGGAGTTCTTTGCAGGAACACCAAATCTTGTCAACTCGGTAAAGAAGACAATCGACGAGAGTGCAAGTTTGAAGAAGGAGGTTGAGAAGTACATGCAGGAGCGCATCCAGGTAATCAAGGATAAGATGATCGAGCAGGCAACAGCACTTGGCAGCTACAAGTTGGTTGTGCTTAAGGGTGAGTACAATGCCGACTTTGCAAAGAGCATCGCATTCCAGGTTCGCAACTCTGTAAAGGAGAATCTTGTGTTCGTTGGAGCAACTCAGAACGAAGGCAAGCCAACACTTACACTTGCAATCTCAGATGATCTTGTAGCAGCAGGCAAGAACGCAACAGCAATCGCACGTGACGCTGCTAAGGAGATCCAAGGTGGTGGTGGCGGTCAGCCATTCTTCGCACAGGCTGGTGGAAAGAAGGTTGACGGACTAAACGCCGCATTCGATAAGATCGTAGCAGCATTCAAATAAGAAGCTGACACATTTATATAAAGAGCATCGTGAATTAATCACGATGCTCTTTTTTGTTTAGGATTTCAAAGCAAAAGATACATAATAGAAAATTCACGACACATTTTACAAAAATTTCACGTTTTCCAACATTCCTCAATAAAAACCAAAAGATTTTCTTGCAGATCAAAATATCATTCGTAATTTTGCGAACATAAAACAATAGAGACAGATAATGGCAACATCAGATTACACGATAAAGCAGGAATTATTAGCAAAATTTGCTAAGGCTCTTGGTCATCCAGCAAGAATTGCGATTTGTGACTTCCTGGCAAAACAGGAGACTTGCTACTTCGGTGAGATCAACGAGGAGTTGCCAATAGCCAAAGCAACAGTGTCCCAGCATCTCACTGCTTTGAAAGAGGTAGGCTTAATTCAGGGTGAGATTGAAGCCCCGAAAGTGAAATACTGTATCAACAAAGAGAATTGGCGTCTGGCTCGTGAATTGTTCGGCGAATTCCTTGGGCAATGCGTCTGCAAAACGGGAGGCGATTGTTGTGAGAAATGACGTTGACGAAGACGGAAACGAAAACAATTAACTATGGGGATTGATATAATCCCTTTTATTTAGCAAATAAAGTTCGTAGTTTTACGAATCACAAACAAATTAATAAAATATGAAAGAAATCAAAATTCTAGGCACAGGATGCGCAGGATGCAAAGCATTGTACGAGACAGTCGGAAAGGTTGTCGCAGATCTTGGTTTGAATGTAAAAGTCGTGAAGGAGGAGGACATCATGAACATCATGGCTTACAATGTGATGACTTTGCCAGCATTGGTGATCGACGAGAAGGTTGCAGCTAAAGGCAAACTTTCATACGATGAGGTAAAAGCATTGTTGACCAAATAAGAAACGACTATGAAAAGGACTCTTTTGATGTTTATGCTTGGCTTCAGCATGATGGCAGCTGCACAGTCTTGCAGCAACAAACCATGTTGCGCCAACAATAATAATGCGACTTGCCAGAATGCAGCAACGTCGATATCAAACGCAGAGCAAGTCGAAGTGATCTATTTCCATGGCAAACAGCGTTGTCCGACGTGTATAGCAATCGAGACGGAGACAAAAGCGTTGATGGAGGAAGATTTGGCTAAACAGGTAGAGGCTAATATCGTAAAGATGAGAGTGGTGGATTTCTCAACCGAGGAGGGCAAGGAGATTGCGAAGAAATATAAAGTATCTTTCTCTTCTTTGATTCTTGTGGCTAATCCAGGCAAGAATGAGACGGTGGAGAATCTGACAAACTTTGCTTTCGCCAACGCAAGAAGCAACGCTACTGAGTTTAAGAAGGTTATTAGGGATAAAGTATTAGCTGTTATTAAATAAAGTTGGCATCTATAAATGAGGATTGTTAAGGGCGGAACGCCCTAACCCCACCCAATATCGCGAGCCCGCAAGGGCGAGCAACTAAAACTAAATTTCTAAAATAGAAACATGTCATGGAGTTTCTGCAAACCTTATTAGACAATAGTCAGGTGCCGGCATTCACGGCTTTCCTGCTTGGCCTGCTAACAGCGTTGAGTCCCTGCCCTCTTGCCACAAACATCACAGCTATCGGTTTCATATCTAAAGGTATTGAGAATCGTAAACGAGTGTTTTGGAGTGGAATATTATACACCGTCGGCCGCACACTCGCCTACTCTATTCTTGGAGCCGTACTTATTTATATCATCCGTAAAGGAGCCGACACTTTTGATCTCCAACAGAGTATCAGCGAATGGGGAGAACTGATTATCGGTCCGGCTTTAGTGTTGATTGGAATATTGATGATTATCGGTGAATTTTTCGACTTAGGAGGAAGATTCGGTTTTAATGGAGGAAGTTGGGCGGAAAAACTAAGCGGACCAATCGGAGCGTTTATCCTCGGAGTATTGTTCGCGTTAGCCTTTTGTCCATCGAGTGGACTACTCTACTTCGGCATGTTAATTCCCATGTCGGCTACAGCTAATGGAGGATATCTATTGCCAGTGATATACGCCGTCGCCACAGCACTTCCGGTTTTGATAGTAGCTTGGCTTCTTGCCTTCAGTGTAAAATCGATCAGCTCGTTCTTGGGAAAAATATCCGTCATACAAAAATGGTTCAACCGCATAGTGGCTTTGGCATTCATCGTCGTCGGATTTAATTATTGTTACACATTTTTTATCGCTTAAATATGAAACGCATATTAGTTCTTTGCACAGGCAATCGTTGTCGCAGCCAGATGGCTCAAGGAATTTTGCAAAACATTGATTCAGAGTTGGACGTTCACTCTGCAGGGATTCTGCCAGCGTCGGAGGTTCACCCTCTCGGTATTAAAGTGATGGCAGAGATTGGCATCGACATCAGCAAACATTATCCAAAGCATGTCGAGCAATATCTTGGTCAGACGTGGGATTACGTTATCACCGTATGTGGAGGAGCCGACAAATCATGTCCAATGTTCATTGGCAAGGTAGGCAAACGACTCCATATCGGGTTCGACGATCCAGATGCTTTCAAAGGTACAGAAGAAGAGATTCTGTTAGAGTTCCGTCGCGTTAGAGATGAAATCAAGAAGAAAATGCAGGAGTTCTACATCACAGAGATAAAAGGTATGCAAATGCCTAAATGCTCCTGTGGATGTGGGTGCGAATGTGATTAATAAAGACGAGATTGCTCTCGTCTCAATATAAAATTTATAAGCTATGATACAAAAATTTGCGGATTGGTTAATATACGATATAATCGGACTTGATGCGACGTCGAGGCTGGGAGAATCCATCAATTTCTTCGTCTACGATTCCATCAAGATCATCATATTACTGTTTGGAATCAGTATCGTCATGGGAATAATCAACGCATATTTCCCTATTGAGCGACTACGCAACTATCTTACCACACACAAGATGTACGGATTCCAATATCTATTGGCCAGCGTTTTCGGAGCCATCACACCATTCTGTTCGTGCTCATCAATACCATTGTTTATCGGATTTGTGAAAGGAGGCATACCACTTGGAGTCACATTTGCTTTTCTCATCACATCCCCATTAGTCAACGAAGTGGCAGTGGCAATGTTTCTCGGAACATTCGGTGTGAAAGTCACAGCCATCTACGTGGGATGCGGAATTCTTTTAGGAATGATTGGAGGTATGCTTCTTGGGAAGATGAACCTTGAACGTTACCTGTCACCTTGGATTATTCAGATGCAAAAAATGCAGATGGAGGCAGACGACGCTTATGAAAGCAACCATTTGACATTTATGCAACGTCTACCAGGAATAATAAAAGATGCGTTAGGAATTGTCAAAGGAGTATTGCTTTACGTCATCATAGGAATCGCAATCGGAGCCGGAATCCACGGTTATGTGCCAGAAGGATTCTTTACGGAGTTTATGCAGAAGGCAGGAATCTTCGGAGTGCCAGCCAGCGTGATAATAGCGATACCAATGTACTCCAATGCGGCAGGAATCGTGCCAGTGATACAAGTGTTTGTGGCAAAAGGCATACCACTCGGCACAGCACTGTCGTTTATGATGAGCGTCGTCGGGCTATCACTTCCAGAGGCAACGATGCTGAAAAAAGTAATGACATGGAAACTAATTGGAATCTTCTTCGGCACCGTCGCATTGATGATAATGATGCTCGGTTGGATATTTAATGTCATACTATAAACTATAAAAATGTCATATTTAAATTGGAAAGCGGCGTAAATTCACGTCGCTTTTTTTGTTTATCACACAAGGAGGTTGCAACTAAAATTCATAATAAACCTTAAAAAACAGATAAATGTCACAATTATGAACGAATCTTACAGAAAAAACACAATTAATATGACTATTTTTGCGAATTATTAATTAGGCGAAAAAAATTGCCCTTTTACTACGAATAAAAAAATATAACAACAATATGAAATCACTATTGATGAAACTGGGAGTTGTTTGGATAATGCTGACAAGCATGCTCCCATCAGTATTCGCCCAAACGGGAGTACTGGTAATTGAGATTTCCGACACGCTCAACATTCCGCTGTCGGATTATTACATAAGAATCAAAGATTCTGACGGTTCAATAAAATCCTACAGGACAGACTCAGAAGGACGTGTCCGTGACGACAACTTCCCAGTAGGTGATTACACTTACAGTTTCTCTTTCGGAGATTTCAACACAGGAAGTTTTACAGTCACTTCAGGAAACCCTACATGGATCGACATTGACTTTCGCCGTGTGACAATCAACTTCAAGGATGAGAAGGGCAACCCTGCAAGCGGCAAGTTCGTCACTCTTTACAAAAGAGAGGCCGACGGAACACGTACACTTGTACGTCAAAAGACATCAGACGAAAACGGAAAAACTCTATTTGTTGTTCCGGAAGGAAACTATACATACGTTGCTGCAGACGGAGAGCATGACATCACTGTCAAAGGCGATGTCAACACAACAGTAGCAGTAACGTCGAAATTGGTCACATACCAGACATCGTTCCAGTTCTTCAAAGGCAACAATCCGATCACTCTATTTGCGAAAGACGTGTATGTACGTCAAAATCAAGACAATGTATTCAGAGATTTCGGCGTTGTATTGGCACATGGAGGAACACAGTCAAACAGCATGGTGGAATATAATCTGACTGACGGAAAGATCTCTTGTCCTATCGGAGAGTTCGAATATTCAGTATACACTAGAGATTACGGTACACTTACCGGAACATTCTTCGTGACTCAGAACAGCTCTGAAACAAAAAACATCGTAAAGATCGTAATTCCTGACGAGCAGATCGCGCCAGATGATCCTATCATCGTTCCTGACGAGAAAGAGCCGACTTACAAGCTAAGAGTTCACGCAATAGATTGCGACACGAAGGAGCCAATCCACAACCTTGCCGCCAGATATTCAACACCAAATGGTAAAAGTTCATTCTCAACTACAGATGAGCAAGGATATGCTGTGTTTAAAGTAAATGCAGGCATATACAATGTAAGTTTGCCATCGCAGACAAAAGAAGGCATTGTAGTAAACGGAGATACAGATGTTGAGTTCTGCGACAAAGCAGAGCCAGACAGTCTTACTTCACAGCAGATATACTTCCAGTTCTTCTACCAGGACAAAGAGGTGTTCCCACAAACTATCGAAAAGATTGACATCAAGAAGATAGAGAGTGGAAGTTACCTTCAATACGTGACTATCAAGCCAGAGAAAGACGAAAATGAAGGACTTAACAAGTTCAAGGAACCTGTTGTCACAATTACAGGAAGATACTATTATTCATTCTTAATGGATGAATCAGAGTTCAAAGTAAGTTCTAGCTCCGGCAATTTCACAACTATCCAGGAAAAGCCGATAGACACAGTCAAGATCTATTTCGAAGAGAAATACGATGTTGACATCTACTTCCTACATCAGGATAAGACCCCAGCAACCGGTTCTTACAGCGTGTCATACATCGACAGATATAAGAACAATCGCCGTACAGACGAACAGGGTCATCTACAGTTGACATTGACAACTGGAGATTACACATTCATTGCTTTGGACGACACATCGAAATTCACTTTGAAAAAGGATACTACCATTTACTACTATCTTCCTGACCCAGAGCACTCGCGCAATGTTTACTTCAAGTTCTTGCATGACGGAAAGGTGGTATATCCAAATGTGACAACCCTATCATTCTTTAGAAACAAATCTCTGAATCAGTATGCATACCTTTCTTCATCTCTATACGATGATTATGAAGGAATGGGCAGAACATACGTATTCGACAAGCCAATAGAGTTGCCAGCAGACTCATTCACTGCCAGCTACTATATCGACGACTATGAATTCGACGGTCAGATGGATCACAAATTCATTGTCAACGGAAACGCACAGAACGACACGACAATCTTTATCGTTGTGCCAGTCAAGAGAATTGTAGAGATTCAGATCAAGGATGCCAAAGGCACTGACGTTCAGGGTGTGTTTGCAAAAATCTACAAATATGACGAGAACGGTGAGTTGAGCACAGCATTGGATTACGACGGAAACTCACACTCAAGACTAATGTCGGACGCAACAGGTATTGTTCGCGATCACCTTGTCCCAGGTCGCTACCAGATCAAGATTCTTGGTATCGAAAGAGACTTTGAGGTAACTGAATATGGACTTAAGTTCACAATCCTTTCCGACGTCGAATTGTTCAATGTCGTATTTAAGGTTCTATACAGCGACAACGATGAGCCTGTGCCTGGTTTGAAATTGGACATCAAGAAAGGCAGTGAGTTCTATACAAGCGGAATCACTGACGGTGAAGGAGAGATCAGATTCCAGAGTGAAGCAGCCAAATATTCATATCTTCTTTCTTATGGCAACGGAATTGAAGGCAACTACACTATCACAAAAGACGAGACAATCATCATCAAGATCGATCGTCCTGTCCTTGTAAAGACAATCGCTTTGTTTGGCGAGCAGTGTTTGATTGGTGGAGAGTCTACTAAATTCACAGCAATCATCACTCCAGACAATGCTACTCAGAAAAAGCTTGACTGGTCTGTCGACAATGAGATCCTAGCTACTATTTCTAGCGACGGAACATTGACAGCCAACACAATCGGCCAGACAGGTACAGTTACGGTCACAGCCAAGGCAAAGGACGATAGCGGGGTATTTGCTACAATTCTTGTAAACATCGAAGCTGAATCATGTACAAAGTCATATACTTTGGCATTCGGCGACGGTTCAACAGAAATGCTGATTGACGACTATACATTCGATCTTGTAGTCACACCTTCTGTCAACAAGTACCAGTATTACGCATACCAGACAAGTCAAGACGGAGTAAACTGGACAAATGCAACGAATTTCACACCAGAGACAACAATCACATTGGAGTCGGACAAATACTTTAACAATGGAACTCATCTATTCCGTGTGATTGCCGCTGACGACGCACTAGAGCTACTGCAGATTCTAGACGGAATCAAGGAGCCAGGAATCGAGAATATCACTAACATAGTCATCCTTCGCAATAGAGACACAGGCGACTATGTAATCACAGATAAGATTGAGATCCCAACAGTCTTCACTCCTCATGAGGTTAACGGTGCCAACGACGACTTCATGCCAGGTTATCAAGTAGTCATCTACAACCGCTTCGGAGATGTAATCTGCAAGTCGGACAACGGTTGGGACGGCAAATACAAAGGTGAGACTGCCGATGCCGGAGTCTACATCTATGTCTTGACACTAAAAGACGGAAGAGAGATGAAGGGAACTATCCAATTGTATAGAAAATAAATAAGGAAAAACGGAAATGAAAAAGATAATATCAGCCATTCTGCTTTCCGCACCATGTTTCATGGCTAATGCATTGGAGAGTTTGGAATGTAATTTCATAAAGGAGTTCGTGAATGTGGATGGGTTTGAAGCCGTATCACATATCGACGAAACAACAGTCATCGTAAAACGTTCCGACAGTTTGTTTGTTGCCAAGACAGACAACTTGGGGAAAATCTACGAATACAAGTACGATGCCAACTTGACATCTCTTAAAGCAGAAGGTCAGATAGCCTTCGACGGTAGCGATACTTACTACTACACAAAAGATGGCAAGATGTACACAGCAAAGATCAAGAACGGCAAGGTAGAATCAACTTCACCTGTCGAGATTCCAGGTTCTGTCACAAAACGTGAGACATACGAACATTCGGCACTTGTATACGCAAGCTGGCACTACAAGCCGGAAGACACGATCCGTATCAGCAACCCTACTCTTTCAAAGAATGGAAAGCAGATCTACTTCTCTGCTAACCTAAAGGGTTCTAAGGGAAGAGACATCTACTCTTCGAACATCAACAACAACGGAACATTCACTCAGCCAAGAAAACTCGGCAAGAGTGTCAACTCTGATGGCGACGAAGATTTCCCATACATCCGTAAAGATGGACAGATCACATTCTGTTCAAACAGAAAGAACTCGTCTGCACCGACTGACAAGAACAAATACAACGTGTATATTTCTAATCCGAATACGACACATGCGCCTGAGTTGATGCAGGCATTCGTTAACAGAAACGTGCCTGAGTTTGCAAAACTTCAGGAGCCGACTCCAGTGCCGACACCGGTTGCAGACACATTGGTTGCTGTAAAAACTGTCGAGCCAGAGGTTATCAAGCCAGTCGAACCTGAAACTTTGATGGCAATCACAGAGCCTGAGAAGAAGGTAGAGCCGGTTAAACCAGTTGAGAAGGTAGAGAATGAAGAATATGTAGATGAGCCAAACGAGAACGGACGTATTCTTCAGGCTCTTGCTTACGATTCCGACAGTACAAAGTATCCTGTATCAGCTAAAGATTTGTCTGAAATATTCCAGGAGGATCAGGAGGCAATGGTGATGGCATCAAAACACGTTGTTGCCGGAGTCGACAAGCGAATCTTCTATTTTGATTACGACACAGACGTATTGAACAACAAGGAATATGATAGGGATATCGCGTGCATCGTCGACTTTATCAATTTCTATCCAGAAAACTCATTCTTGATTATCGGTCATACCGATGAAAGAGGAACACGCGAATACAACAATGCATTGAGTCTTCGCCGTGCTAAGAAGATCGAAAACATCTTGGCACAAAGAGGAATCTCACGTTCAAGAATGTTCGTGATGGGCTTAGGAGAGGACCGTCCGGTGATTCGCCACGCTCAGACAGAGGAGCAGCATCAGAAGAACCGTCGAGTAGAAATCCTAAAGATGGAGTAAAGAACAATTCGTAATTCATAATTAAGGAAGAAGATGAAAAGAATATATATAAAATTGTTGACGGTGCTGATTGCTTTGATAGGTGCATCGCACGCTTACGGTCAGCAAGACTTGATGGTATCTCAGCAGATATTCTCAAGAATGAACATCAACCCTGCCGGCACAGGTAACTTGGAGCATATCGACGCGTTCGTGCTAGGACGTATGCAGTGGGTAGGTGTGGAGAATTCTCCAAGAACAGCATTGTTAAACGTAGCTTACTATAACGAGAAACTTAAGTCAAGTTTCGGTTTGACAACAAACTACGACAACCAGGGTGTCGGCAATAGTCAGACTAACGTTCAGGCAGTATATGCTTATCATGTCGACTTGAATGAGAAGTATATCCTATCTATGGGATTGTCTGCCGGAATCGATGCTGGCACATTCGATCCATACGCAAATACGATTCGTGATGAAGAGCCCGATTTCTCATCATACGTAAAGGATAAGACAAGCGAGGTTTCTCCTGACT
Source organism: Paludibacteraceae bacterium (assembly GCA_045629285.1). GTDB lineage: Bacteria > Bacteroidota > Bacteroidia > Bacteroidales > Paludibacteraceae > UBA1723. The sequence goes on from JAZQQY010000012.1 coordinate 40,686, forward strand.
TCAATTTCGGTTTGGAGTTGACATCGAAGAATTGGATGATCGGTGTTTCTGCGACACACCTACTAAAATCGGAGCCAACAACATTCCAAAGAGGCCGCCACATCTACGCATACGCACGTTGTCTTGTGCCATTGTCTGAGATGTTGGATTTGGCACCCATGGTATCCTACATCCACCAGCATCAGGTGAACGAAGGTGAGATCGGTGCAATGTTGTTCATCAAGAAGATGATGTGGGGAGGCGTTACATGGAAGCCTGACTTCGGCAACTTTGGAGACATGTCGCTAATGGCAGTCGACTTGGGTATTGAAATCAAGAACTTCCGCGTCGGCTATGCCTATAGCTTCAACTTCGGAGGTTACAATAATTTGCCTTCAAACACACACGAGTTGTTGTTGAGCGTACACTTCTAATTAAAGTAAAAAATAAGAAGTAAGAAAAAAAGTGACACGATCATAGCCTAGGTGAGCAAAGCTGACCTTAGGGGAAAGAAAGTGCGACACATATAGGGCCTAGGGGAAGCGAAGCAGAACCCTAGGCTTTTTGTTTTGTCTATTGAGACATTATTGCAATGCATGTATATGAATTCTATATTTTGCACAACATACGCTTTTGAAAAATCATACGCAAAATTTGATATAAAAATATAAATATGGTATATTCGCAGTTGTTAACGAATGCGTAAATGAGACGACATATAGAATTATTGTTTTTTATTGCAGTCATTGCCATGCTGACAGTGGTCTGTTTTTTAATGCCCAAAGACGGCATAACAGTGGTCGGCACCACTCTTAGGTTCCCGTCCATTACAGAAGTCCTTACTCCTGCTGATAAATCAAGAATATCAATCGACGGATTATTGTCTGATCGTGAAAACAGCATGAAAATCCAGGCTTTGCCAGACTCAGTGGTTGAAGCCCGCAGAAAACTCATGATGGCGGCAGACTCAATGCGAGTACGTGATTCGTTGCTTCTTGCCGATACTATCAATTTCTACAAAACATTCTTTACAGAAAATCCGTCCAGATTCTATCTTCCTGATTCATCGGACGTTTCATACATCACAAATTTAATTGCCACACTTCGTAAGGAATCACGTAAAGGCATCGTTCACATTGCACATTACGGAGATTCTCAAATTGAGGGCGACCGAATCACAAGTTCCATCCGCTATGGTCTGCAGGACAAATTCGGTGGTGAGGGGCTTGGCATCATCCCTACAATGCAGATGATCCCTTCCATTACAGTACAAGAAACTGTTTCCGACAGTATCAGTCGTTTCTTGGTCGACGGCACACTAGTCCAGAAAACAGATCACAAACGTTATGGTGCGTTGGGCCAGCTTTCTGAAATAAACGGCAGAACAACCATCACAATCAACAGTTTGGCCACTAAGCATAAGAAATTCAATAAGATCCGTCTATTCTACTCTACACGCAAGAAAGGTTTGAAGGCTACATTGTCGACAGATTCACTTGTGTACGAGGCTGAAGATGAGCCAGACAAGAAGTATGGCATGATGGAATGGAACCTTCCAAGCAAGATCTCTTCTTTCAAGATCAAGCTTGAAGGTAGCGCCGAACTTTACGGTTTCTGCTTGACCGGAGACAAGGGTGTTGCTGTGACAAACATCGGACTTCGTGGAAGTTCGGGCACTTTCTTCACTCGTATCGACGGCAAGTCGTTCAAGTACATGCACGACGCTCTTAACACACGTTTGGTCATCATGGAGTTTGGAGGAAATGCCACTCCTTATATGAATACAGACAAGAAGATCGAAGGCTACTATAGTTCAATGGATGCTCAGATCAAATTTGTAAAGCAGCAGCTTCCAAAGGCAAAAATCATCCTTATCGGACCTGCCGACATGGCAGAGACTGTAGACGGGAAGCTTCAGACTTACCGCAATCTGGAAAAAACTGTGGATTTGATGCAGCGTGTTGCCAAAGATAACGGCGTTGCATTCTGGAATATGTATGGAGTGATGGGAGGAAAAAACTCTATCATCAGCTGGGTGTCTAACAAACCTGCCCTTGCAGCATCCGACTATATCCACTTCTCTCGCAAAGGAGCAGAGAGAATCGCTCACCTATTCTTGGAAAGCTTAAATGTTTATGACAATTACTCAACATTCCAGTCGTCACTAGAGAGAAGAAAGAAAGAGCAATCTAAAAACAGAAAGAAGAAACTAAAAGAGATGTCGGCCAAAATACCTGTAGATAAAACATTCGCCGACTCAATATCAAAAAGATAAGCATAAAAGGAGAACAAAATGAAAGTTATTAGATCAATCATAATTCTGTTGACGCTACTAAATGCAGCATTTGTGTCGGCACAAGGATTCTTCAAACAGATTCCTAGAAACTACGAATTTATTCAATATCAGAAAAATAGATTGGAGTTTCCTGGCGACACAGGTACAATGTGTAATTTCTATGAGAAGCTTGATAGCATCGTCCTATGTCGTGAAGGAAAGGTGAATATCCTCCACATCGGAGGCAGTCACGTACAGGCAGACGTGTTCTCCAACCGTATCCGTCGCAACCTGGACTCTTTGAATTTGGATTTCAAGAGTTCACGTGGACTTGTGTTCCCATTCAAGATCGCAGGCACAAACAATCCGCCTAACTATAATGTGACATATACGGGAAAGTGGACTTCAAGCCGAATCTTGAAGCGCCACGACAACATCGAGCTTGGTTTGATGGGTATTGCAGTACAGCCAAACTCATCCGACGCCACAATGAAGATCAACCTTAACAAAGATGCCACATCTCGTTGGGAATGTACGGATTTGAAACTTATCGGATACTCCGACAGTGCATATTCATATCCAGTGATCATCAATCCAGCAGATGGTTCGAAAATATACAGTATATACAATGTGTTGGACGACGTATATGAGTTTTCATTCGATGAACCAATCGATTCGTTCACTATCGCATTCGAACAGACAGACTCAGTGTTCCATCCATTCACATTGTCCGGCATCCTAGCCGAGAACAACAGCCATGGAATCACATACAATTCCGTCGGCATCAACGGAGCTAGCGTCATGAGTTGGCTAAAGTGTGAGAAATTCCAGAAGGAGTTGCCTCTAGTGCGCCCCGACCTAGTCATCTTCGGAATCGGAATCAACGACGCTGTGCCTAAGAATTTCAGTGGAGCCAAATTCCTGGACAACTACAGCAAACTAATCGAGAAGATTCAGGAAATATCTCCTAACTGTGCGTTCATCTTCATCACTAACAACGACTCATACCGCAACAACAAGGGGCAGTATAGCGTCAACACAAACGGACAGATTGTGGAGGAGGTATTTTTCCAACTAGCTAAAAAATACAACGGTGCCGTATGGGACCAGTTTGCCATAATGGGAGGTTTGAAATCAATGAAGCAATGGGAGACAGCCGGATTAGCCCGCAAGGACAAGATCCACTTCACTCCAAAGGGTTATACCCTACTTGGAGACCTATTCTACAATGCATTGATTCAGAGTTATTTAAATTACAAGTAAAAAATGTTCAGTTCGATTTTAGGGTTTCTTAAAGATATTTTTGCGTTCGACGAAGGTAGTCCTCTTCTATTCACGCAGTTTTATTTTTGGGCATTCTTCACGATTGTCTTCGCAGTGTTTGCGGCAATCGGTCGCAGTAAGGTATTGCTAAGAAATACCTTCCTGTTTTTTGTCAGCGTCTTCTTCTATTACAAGACAAGCGGAATCTTCACATTGATTCTGCTCTTTGCGACGTTGTATAATTACATTTGTGGAAAATGGATGTACAGTTGCAAAAGCGAAGGATGGAAGAAATACCATCTTGTATGTGGATTGCTTGTCAACCTTGCCACACTATGCTACTTCAAGTATGCATATTTCTTGGTGGACATGATCAATAATCTGCTAGGTACTTCATTCAGAATCTTCGACGCATTTGCATTCATTGGAAACAAAGCAATTGGAGCAAACATGTTTGACACTGAGAACATCCTCCTTCCTGTAGGTATCTCATTCTTCACATTCCAGAGTATCAGCTACATCATGGATATCTACCGAAAAAGAATTGAACCGGTAAGCAACATCTTCGATTTCGGTTTCTATCTTACATTCTTCCCTCAGCTAGTGGCTGGACCGATCGTGCGTGCCAACACATTCATTCCACAACTATATAAGCCATTCTTCCTTGGACGACGTCAGTTTGGAATCGCAGTGTTCTGGATATTGAACGGTTTTGCGAAAAAAATCATATTGAGCGACTATATCGCAGTCAATTTTGTCGACCGTGTATTTGAGAATCCTACTATGTATAGCGGTCCGGAGAATCTGTTTGCATTGTTCGCCTACTCATTGCAGGTGTACGCCGACTTCAGCGGATACACAGACATCGCGATCGGAGTCGCCATGCTGATGGGATTCTATTTGCCACAAAACTTCAACTCACCATACAAGGCGCCTAATGCAGGAAACTTCTGGAAGCGTTGGCATATCTCGCTATCAAAGTGGCTTCAGGACTACTTATACATTCCGCTAGGAGGAAACAGAGAAGCCACATTCGGAACATACTCCGTAATATTCTCCATTGCAGCAATCGGAGTCATTTTGAGTGGAAGCATCTGGATCGCAGTCATTTTGATCTCAATCACAGGATATTTCACAATCAGAGCATACGTATCTCCTGACAACAAAAAGGAGATCACTTCAAATTTGAATCGTTTGAACACCATGCTACTTGGAGGTATCTGGCACGGTGCAAGCTGGAACTTCATGATCTGGGGAGGATTGAACGGACTAGGAATGCTAGTGTTCAATTTCTGGAAAAAGAGAAACATTTACAAGAAGACGTTGGCAGTAATGCTAGTGACAATCGGATTCGGAATACTCGTATTCCTATACGACCTTCCTGTATACAGAATGGGATTTGTATGGATCGGAACAATCTTCGTAGGCACATTCATCAGGATGGTTTACAACCTATGCGGAGGCAAATGGAAATTCAAGGCATTGGAATACACATGGGCAGTGTTGCAGACATTCGTATTCATCACGTTCACACGTTTGTTCTTCCGTTCAGGTTCTAACCTTGATCCGGCAGAGGCAAACCAGGTGGCATGGGATACAGCCAAAAACATGGTAAATCAGATCGGAGGCAAGTGGGATCTATCGTTGATTCCAACAATGGCAGACGCATATAAGAATATCATCCTTTTATTTGTGTTTGGCATGATCATCCACTGGTTGCCTGAGAATTTCAAGAGACGCTATCGTCTATGGTTCGCTATGCAGCCACTAGGAGTAATGGCAGTGACCACATGTATCATCGTGTTTGTCGTATACCAGTTCATGACAGCAGACCTTCAGAAATTTATATATTTCCAATTCTAGTAGAGACGTCACGTCAGTGCGTCTCAATAACAAGTAAGACTATGAAAATGAAAGTTGGAATCGGCTATGACGTTCATCAGTTTGCCGACAACAGAGAATTATGGATAGGTGGAATCAAGATACCTCACACAAGAGGTTTGCTTGGTCACTCAGATGCAGACGTATTATTGCACGCCATCTGCGATGCAATGTTAGGAGCAGCACATTTGAAAGATATCGGCACACATTTTCCAGACAACGATGCCGCATTCAAGAACATTGACAGCAAGATTCTGTTGAAGAAAACAGCAGAATTGGTTGCGTTGAAAGGATACAAGATTGAGAATGTAGACTCCATCATTTGTGCACAGGAGCCAAAGATGAAACCATACATTGATGACATGCAGCGTTGCATTGCGTCGATATTAGGAATCGACGAAGAGGATGCCAGCGTAAAGGCGACAACAACAGAAAAGTTGGGATTCGTAGGCAAGAAGGAAGGTATTGCTGCACACGCCGTAGTCCTATTATCAAAAAATTAATGTAGAGACGGACCTACACGTCCGTCTATCTCTACGTGTTCGTACAAGTCCCGCCGAACGACTGCAATGTCGCAAATAGGCAATATAAAAGGACCAAAAAGGCCAGAAAAGTAGATTTTACAACACTTCTAGTGTAAATATTCGTTAAAATTCGTGGTCAAACTATGTTTTTTTTATAAATTGCACCCGATTTTGTGGATTTTAGGGAATCGAAATCTCAAAAGGGACTAAAAGAAAGAAAATAAATAATAAAAAATAACAAAAAATTTCAGAAGACAAATGAAAAAATTATTTGCAGTTATCGCAATGACTGGAGCAATGATTTTCGGTTCAGCTTCAGTTTGTTTCGCTCAGGATGAGTCTACAGAAGAGGCTACAGAGCAGGTAGTAGATGAGACTCCAGCTCCAGCACCAGTTCAGGCAGCTCCAGCAGCACAGGCAGCTCCAGCTCCAGCAGCAGCTCCAGTTCAGGAGGAGCAGGCATTCCACAAGGTGATCAAGCAGAAGTTCATCGAGGGTGGTGCATTCTTCATGTTCATCGTATGTATCGCTCTTATCCTAGGTTTGGCTTTGAGTATCGAGCGTATCATCTACTTGTCATTGTCGTCAATCGACTCAAAGAAGCTTCTTTCTTCAGTAGAGTCAGCTCTTGACAATGGTGATGTTGAGGGTGCAAAGACAGTATGTCGTAACACAAGAGGTCCTATCGCTTCTATCTTCTACCAGGGATTGTGCCGTATCGACAAGGGTGCAGATGTAGTTGAGAAGTCAGTAGTATCTTACGGTGGTGTACAGATGGGTCTATTGGAGAAGAACGTTACATGGATTTCACTTTGTGTAGCATTGGCTCCATCACTAGGATTCTTGGGAACAATCATCGGTATGATCGAGGCATTCGATAGAATTCAGGCTGCAGGTGATATCTCAGCAACAGTCGTTGCAGGTGGTATCAAGGTTGCCCTTTTGACAACATTGGTCGGTTTGATCGTTGCCATGGTTCTTCAGGTATTCATGAACTTCATCTTGACTCGTATCGAGGCTCTAACTTCAGAGATGGAGGATGCATCAATCAGCTTGATCGACGCAGTTGTTGAGTACGAGGAGAAGTTCAAGCACTTCGGCGCTTCATCTTCATCAGTAGCAGTTTCTAACGAGACAGCAATCGAGAACGCTTAATAATTCTAAGACAATAAGTATATGAATTCAGAAAAGATTTCAGCGATTGTCTTGGCTGTCCTTGTAGCTATTGCGGCTATTGTCTGCGTACTATTCTGCGTAGGTGGTAGCGAGGAAGCAATCTACAGTGGCGAGGCATTCGATGCTCCAAACTATACAGGAGCTGTATTGAACGTCGTATACGCATTTTTCTTCTTAGCAATTGCAGCAACAGTAGTGTCAGCAACATTGTCTTTCTTTGTAAAGTTGAAGAACGATAAGAGATCTGCATACACATCAATTGCGATGATCGTTGCACTTTCTTTGCTATGCGGAATCACGTATGCAATCGGTGATGGCACACCACTTAACATGCCAAACTATGACGGTAATGAGAACGTAGAGGGTAGCTTGAAGCTTGCTGACATGTGTTTGTATTCTATCTACACATTGTTCGTATTGGCAGTAGTTGCAGCTTTGTTCAATGTTACTCTAGCAAAGTCTATCAACAAAGTAAAGTAAGTTTGTAAGATGGGAAAAAAGAAAAGATCAGTAGGTGAGCTTAATGCCAGTTCAATGGCGGATATTGCGTTCTTGCTGCTTGTTTTCTTTCTTGTGACAACATCAATGTCGACAGACAAAGGTTTGGCACGTCGTCTTCCCCCACCTGTACCAGCTGACCAGCAGAACGATGATGTTGAGATGAACAAGCGTAATGTGCTTCAGATTCTTGTCAACAGCAACAACGACTTGATGGTTAACGGTGAGGTGCTTGAGGTTAGCAAACTGAAAGAAAAAGCTAAGGAATTCATTTTGAATCCAGCGAACTCAGAAGAGCTTCCTGAAAAGGAGGTTGGCTCATTCGGAAGTTTCGGTAATGTTATGTATACTAAGAAGCACGTGATTTCTCTTCAGAATGACCGTGGTACTCAGTATCAGGCTTACATTGAAGTGCAGAATGCCCTTGTAGCTGCTTATGACGAAATCCGTGATGATTTCTCAATGCAGAAGAGAGGCAAGAAGTTTGCAGATCTTTCCGAGGATGAGCAGAAAGAGGTACAGAAGATTTATCCTCAGAAGATTTCTGAGGCAGAACCAAAAAACTATGGAGGTAACTAATTATGGCAAAATTTAGAAAAGACGGAGGTCGCAAACTGCCAGGGCTTAGTACATCTTCATTGCCCGATATCGTATTTATGTTGTTGTTCTTCTTTATGACAGCCACTTCAATGAAGGAGGTTACTTATAAGGTAAACATCAACCTTCCAAACGCAACTCAGCTTACTAAGCTTGAGAAGAAGAGTTTGGTTAAGTACGTATACATTGGTCAGCCTAAGAAGGAATGGGTTAAGTACGTAGGTACTGAGTCTTGCATCCAGTTGGACGATGAGTTCGTAAAGGACGCAGAAAAGGTGCAGAGCTATATTATCGATAAGCGTGCTGCTATGAACGAAGATGACCAGGGTCAAATGGTCGTTTCAATGAAGGTCGATAAGGATACTAAGATGGGTATCGTTACTGACGTTAAGCAGGCTCTACGTAATGCTAACGCACTTAAGATTAACTACACAGCTCTAGGCAAGTAATTAATCAAATCATAATAAAAAGCGTGGTTCGAAAGAATCACGCTTTTTTTGTTTATATGATATTTGAAGAATGCTTAGCATCTTGTCGGCCCGTGGCTACTATTATGGGACTGTTACACCGACTATGCCTGAAACTTGAAACTTGAAACCGGAAACTTGAATAAAATTCATTATCTTTGAAGAAAAATAATACGACATGGGAATTGATCAGCAATATATCGACAAATACGAAGAGAAACTACACTCACAGTTGTGGCAGTTTCTTCAGAGCAAAAAAGAAGTTGACACGATGGAGCCCGACGCTACCGATTTCGAAAGCGTATGGCAACAAGTTTGCACCTCTTACCTACCCGACGGTGTTCGCGAATTCGAAGGTTACGCCACAGTCTCTGTAGGTTGGATGATGTACGTAGGAATGGCAATCGCTAAACAGTGGGACCAGGATTGGGACAAATGTAAGAGCCAGGCAGACATGTACACTGCCCTACGCGATGTCCGTGGTTACGACTGTATGGACGAGTATATCGGCGAGGATGTGTTGAAGTTGAAGCTTAACGAGTGCAAAGATCTTGCCAAACTGATCGGCGACTGTGCTCAGATGGGTGTTCATGCATTGCAACGCGAGATGTTCGAGCCAGGAAGTCCACTTGCCTTCCATGCTTACGTCCGCACTCTACATCAGATGTATCTGATGGGAATCGCAGTGCAGTTGCTAAGAATGGGATACAAAATGACTAAAATTGGATAACAAAAAAGTTAAAAATTGTTCAAAACGTAACATTTTGTCATTGATTCCAGACAATACAATTGAAATTAAGAGTAAATTTGCATCGTGATTTGAATTTAGGACGTTAACGGGGCTCAGTCTTGAATGAAAATATTACACAAATAAAATAGATTAAAAATTGAAGAGTCCCAAAGAAAAATTTATGAAGAAGGTTTTACTTACAATTCTATCTGTATTAAGTTTGAATGCTTTCGGACAGGCAACACAGGGTGATGACAACGGTTTCGGTTTGAAGATCAACGCTGGTATAACTGGCGCAAAGTATGGTTCAGTCAAGATGGAAGGTGACTTTATGGGCATCGACCTTGGCGGTGGAAGCGATTGGGTTGAGCCAGGTGATGGTGTAAAGAACAAGCCATTGTTCGGAGCTAACATCGACAACCGTTGGTATGTTGCTAACCCAGGTAATTTCGGTATCGCTATCGACGCTCGTTGGTTGGATATCGCAATCGGTAAGTCTAAGTACGAGGCAGACGGAGAAGATTTGGATGCTTCTACAACTAACGTACAGGTTGGTATGATCATGCCAGGTGTTATCGGTTCATTCTACTTCGGTAAGGAGATGGCAGTTGATGCTTACTACAACCTAGGACCTACAGTAGGTGTTTACGCCACAAAGGCAGGTGACGAGTACGATGACGCTTCATTTGAGTTCGGTATCTCTCACTTCGTAGGTGCAGCATTCCGTTTCAAGGTATTCCAGGCTGGTGTTGAGTACAACATCGCTAGATTGAAGTCTCAGGACTGGGGTAGCGACGACGAGGACGAAGAGGATCCATTTGGTATCATGAATAGCCTCACTATTGACACAAAGACAAAGAGAGATAACTTCCGTATCTTCCTAGGATTCAAGTTCTAATATTTGAATTTTGACACAAATAAAGCGGAGGCTGATTATTCAGTCTCCGCTTTTTTATTATTAAAAATTAAGGATTAAGAGTTAAGAATTAGTGGGATTTGCTATTTTTGCCGTATCACACAATTTACTACTATGATAAACACATTACGCCATTGGGCTTTCACGACTTGTGCCATGCTGTCGACGCTTTCTGTGTCGGCACAAGGAATAGATAATATACTTGATCCACAGAGATGGAGTGGAGACGGACAAACTCCTATGAGATATGGAGACAAGCTTCATTTCAACGAAGGTCAGCCAACAAAACAAGAGCAGACAATTAGTTTGGGCGAATGCGGCATCTACGATATCGCTGTCGTCTGCAACACGAATTCTGTCGACTCAAAATGCATGATCTATGCGAAAGGAACAAATTATACCATCTGTTCGGCAGAAGTTCCGCTTTCAAGAGAAAAAAGAGATGTGAAAGTTTATCTTCGTGGCGTAGGAACTACTGATGGCAATGTGAAGATCGGAATAGAAAGCGACGGAAAGCATAGCCTCAACATTGGAAAAATCGAGGTCAAGAAGACCGATAAGCCATACAAATTTCTTCAAGGTGGCGACATCACGATGCTTCACTACGTGCTAGACATGGGTGGCAACTATTTCGACGTCGACGGGAAGATGCTTTACAATCAGAACGGCACACGCGAAGAGAAAGCCCAAGCCGTGCTCGATTATATGAGCCGACGCGGATTTAATTTCGTCAGAATACGTAATTCCAACAATCCCGGTCCACAATCCACAGATGCATCCGGAAAATATTGTTTCATAGAAGGTTATCAAGACACCGAAGATTGTCTTAGACTTGCTCGTGAGGCTCACAAGGCAGGAATGGAAATCCAATACACCTTCAACCTCTCCGATTATTGGAGCAACGGCGAATGCCAGCGAATTCCAAGAGACTGGCAGGCAAAGATCAACAACGCCTGGTCGTTCGACGAGAAAGTCAGAATTCTTACCGAGTGTGTCGGAACATACGTCAAGAATGCGATGAAAGAGATGGCCGACGAAGGCATCTATCCAGCCTACGTGTCGGTGGGCAACGAGACAAATGCAGGATTCCTTTTCCCATACGCATATTCGTATGACGTGCCGACAAACGAGGCGAAGGCAGAGATGCCAGTCGGAGAAAAACATCCAGAAAACATCGCCAAATTCATCAATGCCGCGTATGATGCCATCAAAGAGATTTCGCCAAACAGCAAAGTCGTGGTGCATTTGGCAGATGCAACAGCCGACGTCGACAAATGGGGATCGCCTACAACCTACAAATGGTATTTCGACCTGATCACAAAAGCAGGGGCCAAATTTGACGTCATCGGAGCATCCTACTACCCTTCCTGGAGTGAGACAACAACAGAATCATTCGCCAAGTCGTGCAATATGCTATTCAGCTATTACGGCAAAGACGTGCTTATCATGGAGAGCGGCTACAATTTCACTCCGAAAAGAAAAGACGGTTGGGACGGCCAGCTCAGCAACAATGCCCCAGCCTACAATAACGTCTACAAATTCGATCAGGAAGGTCAGAAAGGCTTCATTGCAGAGTTGCTCAACACAGCCAAGGGAGTCGGATACGAGAACAACGGAAAGAATGAGATCGTCGGCAGTCTATACTGGGATCCGATGATGATACATGTGGAAGACCAGTGGGGCAACAACCTCACAGGATGGGCACATTTCTCATCCAATTTGAAAGCCGACGTGAATGTAGTGGAGAACACTACCCTCTTCGACTTCGACGGCAAGGCAGTGGAAGCATGGCAGGCCTACGAAAGCAACCAGTATTCCGTCTACAAAGAAGACGAGAAAACCGATGTCGAATTGCATGAATCAAATAGAAAGAATGCCAAATCACATGACATTTATGATGTGTTGGGACGACGAGGGAAGCCATCGAAAGGAGTATATATCCAAGATGGTCTAAAATTCCAAACAAAATAATTTGTAAAGATGTCGCGTCAGCGCGTCACATCGTCAGCGCGCAATGATGAAATAATTATTTTTTTCGGAATTATAGTCCACAATTTCTAATTAAAAATTTTGGATAGTTTCGGACGAAAATCTATCTTTGCTACAAAATTTATGCGCATTGAATCCAAATGCGTTGAGATTAGATACAACAAATTATTTTATAACATTATGGTATATTCACACGAAGTAGAAAACATGTGTTGTGTTGCCAAGGGACCTAACCACGGTCCAGCTCCAATTCCTGAAGAGGGAAAGTGGATCCAGGCAAAGGAGATCAAGGACATCTCAGGTCTTACACATGGTATTGGTTGGTGTGCTCCACAGCAGGGTGCATGTAAGCTAACTCTAAACGTTAAGGAAGGCGTTATCGAGGAGTGTCTAGTAGAGACAATCGGTTGTTCAGGTATGACTCACTCAGCTGCTATGGCTTCTGAGATTCTTCCTGGCAAGACAATTCTTGAGGCTCTTAACACTGACCTTGTATGTGATGCTATCAACACTGCAATGCGTGAGCTATTCCTTCAGATCGTATACGGTCGTACACAGTCTGCATTCTCAGAGGGTGGTTTGATGATCGGAGCTGGTCTTGAGGATCTTGGTAAGGGTCTTGTTTCTCAGATGGGTACACTTTACGGCACAAAGGTTAAGGGCACTCGTTACCTACAGTTGACTGAGGGTTACATCACAAAGATGTTCTTGGATAAGGACAGCCAGGTATGTGGTTACGAGTTCGTACACATGGGTAAGATGATGGAGGCCATCAAGAAAGGTATGGATGCCAATGAGGCAGTTAAGAAGTTCACTGGTACTTACGGTCGTACAAAGGCTGAGGACGGTGCAGTTAAATCTATTGACCCACGTAAAGAGTAATTAGGTATGATTAGAGAGGTAAAATTTGAGAGCCAGGATCGTCGTATCAAGCAGATTCTTGCAACTCTAGAGAAGCACGGAATCAAGAGCATTGAAGAGGCTAACGAGATTTGCGACAAGGCAGGTCTTGATCCATATAAGACATGTGAGGAGACTCAGATGATCTGTTTCGAGAACGCAAAGTGGGCTTACGTAGTAGGTACTGCTATCGCTCTTAAGGAGAAGGCAAAGAACGCAGTAGAGGCTGCTAACTATATCGGAGAGGGTCTTCAGTCATTCTGTATCCCTGGATCAGTTGCTGACGATCGTAAGGTAGGTATCGGTCACGGTGAGCTAGCTGCACGTCTTCTTCACCCAGATACAAAGTGTTTCGCTTTCTTGGCAGGTCACGAGTCATTCGCTGCTGCTGAGGGTGCTATCAAGATTGCACAGATGGCAAACAAGTCGAGACCAGCTGATAAGCCACTTCGTTGTATCCTTAACGGTCTAGGTAAGGACGCAGCTATGATCATCAGCCGTATCAACGGATTTACATACGTAAAGACACAGTTCGACTACTTCACAGGAGAGCTTAAGGAGGTTAGCCGCACAGCTTACTCTAACGGTCCTCGTGCAGCAGTTAACTGCTACGGAGCTGACGACGTACGTGAGGGTGTTGCTATCTTCTGGAAGGAGGACGTTGATGTATCTATCACAGGTAACTCTACAAACCCAACACGTTTCCAGCACCCAGTAGCTGGTACATACAAGAAGGAGCGTATCCGTGCTGGTAAGGCATACTTCTCAGTAGCATCAGGTGGTGGTACAGGTCGTACACTTCACCCAGATAACATGGCTGCTGGTCCTGCTTCATACGGTATGACAGATACACTTGGTCGTATGCACTCAGACGCACAGTTCGCAGGTTCTTCATCAGTTCCAGCTCACGTTGAGATGATGGGATTCCTAGGAATCGGTAACAACCCAATGGTTGGTTGCTCGGTTGCTTGTGCAGTAGAGGTTGACCTTGTATTGAACAAGAAGTAATCAGTTACTGATTATAAATCTATACTCCTGTAATCCAATGGATTGCAGGAGTTTTTTTTATTTTAAAATGGTTTGATTATCGAATACGATTTTTCCTAATGTATCAGTCATACCTTAAGTCCTTGGACTTGCAGCCACATTCTATTTCATTCTTTCATACAACCCCACCCCTTTGACCGTTAGCAGATATTTCTGACGTGGATGACGCGGGGAATTCGGATAAAGCATCCTAACCCATCCTCCTTCTAACGCTGGATTAAGTGAGTAATCGAGAAAGTTTTTTCAGTCCTTTAATCCTACAGCTAAAAGCATATCCTTAACAGCCATCTGCTTGTCGCCAATTGCTAAAACCAAACGTTTGATATTTTCATTATCCGTAACAAATTGATTGTAAACATCCGAACTTGTGGGGGTACTTGTGGGGGTACTTGTGGGGGTGTCGAGTCGTGGTTGCTCCTTATACTCCTCTGGTGGATCAAGGATAAGGAATCGATTCTTCAACACCCATTTTTCTCCAAGCAACATATTACGGAAAAAACGTTCCAAATATTTAGGTTCTGGCATCACGCCATCCCTATTCTTATAGACATATCGTACAAGTGCATTTCTGAAATACCAAGAATTCTGAGCAAATATCATAATCACGGATTTTACCAGCAAACTTGAATACTCCATCGAAAATATTTCTATGAACCTGAGTATAGCCAAACACACTAAAAGCAAGAGTGTTTGTACTCAATAATTCACAGTGATGAATGCACGATTCACTTTATTTCTCAAAGATAACAAATTATTTGCTTTTTCAGAGGTTTGGTTCTAATATAAATTCTGGAGATGGAGGTCACTATTTGAAATATTACCTATTGAATCAGAAACCAGCCACCCCGAACAAGTACCCCCACAACCACCCCCACAAGTAAAGTCAATAGCAATCTTAGCCGGAGAAATGATTATGAAGCAATACATTAAATTTGCTCTAAACGTAAAATTATCATATATTTGCAATGTAGGATAAAGAAAAACTAAAAGTCATTCACATTCAATACCTTATGGCGAAGAAAGCTCAAAATACACCTGTGGAGAAATCCATTGAAGACCGCATTTGGGAAAGTGCGAACAAACTTCGTGGCAGTTTGGATGCCAGCGAATACCGTAATGTTGTGCTTGGGCTGATATTCCTGAAATATATCTCCGACTGTTTCGACCACCGCTATCAAGAACTAGTGGAGGAAGGCGAAGGTTTTGAGGAAGACAGAGACGAATATACTGCCTACCATATTTTCTGGGTGCCAGCTGCAGCCAGATGGGCTGTGATTGCTGACGACGCTCACAATGCTTCCAACGGCAAAACTATCGACACTGCGATGGAAGCCATAGAGAAAGAGAACCCACGTCTAAAGAATATCCTACCTAAAAACTATGCCCGTGAGGAGATTGATAAAATCCGATTGGGTGAGGTTATTGATGTGTTCAACAACGTCCAGATGTACTCTCACGGTGATGAGATGGATATTTTCGGACGTGTCTACGAATATTGCTTAGGTCAGTTCGCTTCTGAGATGAAGCAGAAAGGTGGTGAATTCTACACTCCTTCTTGTATAGTCAGAACTCTTGTGGAAGTGCTACAGCCATTCGACGGTCGTGTCTACGACGGTGCGTGTGGCTCTGCAGGTATGTTTGTGCAGAGTGCTAAGTTTGTGCAGCAGCACAGCGGAACACTCCACAATATTTCCGTTTTCGGTCAGGAATTCAATGCCAACACATGGAAAATGGCTCAGATGAACTTGGCTATCCGTGGTATTGATGGAGACCTCGGTCCTAGTTGGGGCGACACTTTTATGAGCGACTATCATGCAGACAAGAAATTCGACTACTGTCTGATGAACCCGCCTTTCAACCAGAGTGATTGGGGAGCAGAACGACTTGCTGAGGATGTGCGCTGGAAGTACGGTCTACCACCTGCAAGCAATGCCAACTTTGCTTGGATTCAGCACATGATACACCACATGTCGCCCAAAGGACGCATAGGATTGGTTCTTGCCAATGGTTCGCTTAGTTCTCAGAGTGGCGGTGAGGGTGATATAAGAAAGAAGATTGTGGAAGACGATTTGGTGGAGGGCATCGTCGCCCTACCAGGACAGTTGTTCTTCTCCGTTCAAATTCCAGTCTGCCTATGGTTTTTCAATAAGAAGAAAAAGCAGAATGGCAAGGTGCTCTTCATTGATGCCCGAAACATGGGCTACATGGTAGATCGCACGCATAAAGAGTTGAGCGACGACGAATGCCGATACGACAATATCAAGAAAGAGGATAAGCCTTGGAAAGACGTCGCACCAGAAGAATGCGACGTGCAGAAGATCGCTTCCACATTCCGTGCTTTTGAGGAAGGAACATTGGAAGACCAGAAAGGTTTTTGTGCTGTGGTGGATTTAAAGGAGATTGAAAAACAAGACTTTATCCTTACTCCAGGTCGTTATGTTGGTATAGCAGAAGCTGAAGACGACGGAATTCCTTTCGCCGAGAAGATGGCTACAGCCACAGCTGAACTTAGTGAGTTGCTAAGCAAAGGTCATGACCTAGAGGCTGAGATTCGCAAACAGTTAAAATCAATCGGTTGGGAGATATAACGGTATGACAGATACTAAAGTTTCTATCCGCTTTTTCGAAGACAGAGAAGTACGCGCTATTTGGGATGACGAAAATTCCAAATGGTGGTTTTCTGTGCTTGATGTCGTGGGAGTCTTAAACCAACAAGACGACTATGAAAAGAGCAGAAACTACTGGAAGTATTTGAAAACCAAACTAAAGAAAGAGAATAACGAACTGGTTAGTGTCACTAACCAGTTGAAAATAGTAGCCCCAGATGGGAAAAAGCGTTTGACCGATGTGCTCGACAGCGATGGAGTTATCCGTTTGGCTAAAAATTTTCCAAACAACCGTGCCACCAAGTTTCTCGACTGGTTTACATATAGCGACACCAGCGTCGACGGGCAAAGCAAGAAGAAAGCGTATACCTTGTTTGAGAGTGGTTTGATAGAAACAATTGGTGTTGGCACCATAACTGGTTTGCAGCAAATACACGCTTATCTATTTGGTGGGTTATATGATTTTGCGGGTAAAATCAGAACCGTGAATATAGCAAAAGGCGGATTTCAATTTGCGATGGCTCATTTTCTGCCTCAAACATTATCACAGATTGAGCAAATGCCAGAAGACACATTTGATGCCATTGTCGACAAATATGTAGAGATGAACATTGCCCATCCTTTTCGTGAAGGCAATGGACGCACCACACGTATTTGGTTGGATTTGATGCTGAAAAAAAATCTGCAGAAGTGTGTGGATTGGAGTCAAATAGATAAAAAGCAATATTTAGATGCCATGACACACAGTGTTGCAAACGCCAGAATTATAAAATCACTGTTGCAGTCTGCCCTAACCGACCGCATCGCCGACCGTGAAATGTTTATGAAGGGCATCGACTATTCCTACTATTACGAGGAGCAGGACGAAACTATTATTGAGGAGGAATAGGTATGAGTGAATGGAAAGAATATAAGTTAGGAGAACTGGTAGAAACTCTTGACAATCAAAGAATTCCTTTATCATCAATGGAAAGAGCTCAAAGAAAAGGAATTTATCGATATTATGGAGCACAAGGGGTAATTGACTATATAGACAGTTATATTTTTGATGGGAAATATATGCTTGTTGCTGAAGATGGGAACAACATCAAAGAAAGAAAAGAAAATATTGCTCTAATAGCAGAAGGTAAATATTGGGTAAACAATCACGCTCACATATTGAAATCAAATGGCAAATGTGATTTAGATTTAGTCTGTTATATAATAAATCAAATGGATATTTCTGGATTTGTTACAGGAACAGCTCAACCTAAATTGAATCAGGCAAATTTGATGAAATTACCTCTATATTTGCCCGACCTCCCTACTCAGCAACGTATTGCCTCTATCCTATCATCTTTAGATGCCAAGATAGAGAACAACAACAAAATCAATGCGAAGCTGGAGGAGATAGCACAAAACTTGTTCAAGGAGTGGTTTGTGGATTTCGGTCCTTTCAAAAATGGCAAGTTTGTGGAGAGCGAACTTGGTTTGATTCCTGAAGGTTGGAGAGTGGGAACATTAGACGAACTTACATCTTTAATCAGCAGAGGTGTAGCTCCCAAATACGATGATGATTCAGACGAAATCATTTTGGGACAAACATGTGTTAGGAATAATCTTGTAACATTAAATAGAGCACGTAAACACAAGCCCAAAGTTAAAAATGAAAAATGGGTTCAGTATGGAGACGTTCTCATTAACTCTACGGGAATTGGTTCATTAGGAAGAGTTGGTCAAGTCTACTTTAACAAAAACAACATAGCCATTGACACACATCTAACCATAGTTAGACCATCTTGTGAATTATACCGATGGTACGTCGGAAGGAATTTGTTAAGCAGGCAAGATGAGATTGAAAATATGGCAGTTGGAAGCACTGGGCAAACAGAACTTCCTAGAGAAAGCGTTAAATCAATGAAATTGTTGATTCCCAAAGATGAAATAATGAAAAGATTTAATGGATTAATTGAACCTATTAATTTACAAATGGAGACATCAATACAAGAAAACCAACGTCTTTCAACCCTTCGTGACACACTTCTACCAAAGTTGATGTCGGGAGAGATTGAGGTATAATATCTTTAGAAATATGAAACAATATAATCGCATAATGCTCGGAAGAAAAAGTTGTTTTGCAGAAGACTGTCGAAACAACAGCTATATTGGAGCAAACTTTGAAATAAAGGAAAACATTGCCGATAGGCTATATGACAACTGGAAACAGTTCAATGAGGAAGTCATACCAGTATGGATGGCAAGTAATCCTGATAGAAGCAAGGTTGCTGCTGGTTTGTCATGCGGTTATTTATGGACAATATGCAAGGGATTAAAGATAGGTGATGTTGTTTTATGTCCAGATGGGAAAGGCTATTATTACGTCGGAACTATAACAAGTGATTATTATTATGTGGAAGGAGCAGACCTTCAACATAGGCGTAATGTAAATTGGTCCGACAAACTAATTGCCCGTACTGATATGAGCGAACGCTTACGAAACAGCACAGGCAGTATTGGCACATGTAGCGACTGCACAAAATATGCCACAGAAATAGAAGAACTTCTTTTAGGTGCTAAAAAAAGCACAGGCTCTCCTCTTGAGGATGATGGGACTGGTGAAATAGAACAAGACCAAGACCCTGAAGAATTAATGAAAGAGACACACATGCAACTCAAGAACACACTGGTTGACCAAATTCTTGATTACATCATCACATTGACTCCATTGCAGTTTGAAAAACTTGTGCTCAATCTTCTTACTAAAATGGGATATGGAGAAGCTATCCACACAGGACAGAGCGGAGATGAAGGTATTGATGGAATTATCGAGGAGGACAAACTAGGCATAGATGAGATTCATATTCAAGCCAAGCGTTATAAAATCGGTAATAATATCAGCCGTGATACATTACAGGCTTTTGTTGGTGCTTTAGCTGGTCAAAATGCACATAAAGGAGTTTTCATCACCACATCAGACTTTACAAAACAAGCACAAGAATATAAGCCCAATGGTGTGAAAATCGTCAAGATAAATGGAGTACGACTTGCCAAACTAATGATAGAGTACAATCTAGGAGTTAGGACAAAAGAGGTGTATGAAGTCAAAGAAATGGACAAGAGTTTCTTTGAGCAATTCTAAATTGTAATTCTTTATGGATAAATTTATTGAGGCAGACTACGAACAGGCTCTTATTGAACTGTTTCAAAATTTGGGATACGAATATGTGTATGGTCCAGATTTGACGAATCGTGATTACAGCAATCCTCTTCTGGATGATGTGACTGAATCGTCGTTGTCTCATATCAACAAACAACTGCCAGCTGGCGCTATCAAAGAGGCTTTGCGTAAGCTGAAACAGATTGAAGGCGCTAATCTGACAGAACGTAATTTCAAATTCACTCAGTTGATGCAGAATGGTATAGAGGTTAGCTATAGCAACGCTCAGCATGAGACGAAATACGATATCGTAAAACTCGTTGATTACGAATCCCCAAAGAACAATACTTTTCAGATAATAAACCAATTCACCGTGAAGGGCGACGATACTAAACGCCCTGATATGGTGGTTATGATAAATGGTCTGCCTTTAGTGGTGATTGAATTGAAATCGCCAAGCAGAAAGGAGACCGACGCTAGTGAAGCCTATCTTCAGCTTCGAAACTATATGAAGATTATCCCCGACCTTTTCACTTTCAACGCTTTCTCTGTGATGAGTGATATGGCGGAGACTAAAATAGGCACTATCACTGCCAATGAAGACCGTTATATGTCGTGGAAGCAGCCCGACGGCAAGGTTGCCGACTACGATACAATCTTCACCAACGTCTTCACTCCCGACGTCTTCCTGAAGATTTTAAAGAATTATATTCTTTGGGATGAGAACGGAATTGACAGCAAAAAGATTCTGTCTGGCTACCATCAGTTCTATGCGGTGGAAAAGGCTTCTGTGAGAGCAGAGCAGGCTGTAACCGGAAACGGTCAGATTGGTGTGTTCTGGCACACTCAGGGTTCAGGAAAGAGTCTGAGCATGGTAATGTTCGCCCACCATCCTGTAATACAAAAGATGAACGCCACTATCGTCGTCATCACAGACAGAAACGACCTTGACGACCAGCTGTTCGGACAGTTCAGCCGTACAAAGACATTCTTGCGTCAGACTGCCGTGCAAGCCACAGATAGAAATAATCTTCGTGAGCTTCTGAAAAACAGAGTGAGTGGAGGAATCATCTTCACTACAATGCAGAAGTTTGAGGAGTACGATTCTCCTTTGAGCGACAGAAAGAATATTATCGTAATGACAGACGAGGCTCATCGTGGTCAGTACGGAATGGAAGAGAAGGTCGACAAGGATGGACGTGTGCATATCGGCACAGCAAGAAAAATCCGTAATTCCCTTCCAAACGCATCCTTCGTAGGATTTACTGGAACTCCCATTTCAGACAAAGACCGAGACACACAGGAAGTCTTCGGAGACTATATTGATATCTATGATATGACTCAGGCTGTGGAAGACGGTGCTACAATGCCAGTCTACTACGAGAGCCGAGTGATAAAACTGAAGCTCGACGAGGAGGTTCTGAAGAAGATAGACGACGAGTACGACCAGCTTCGTGAGGAAGGTGCAAGCGAGACTGACATAGAGCAGAACAAGAAAGAGATGAGCCACATGGATGCGTTGTTGGGAACAAGAGACACCATCAACTCCCTTGTGGACGATATTCTAAAGCACTACGAAGACAACCGTCAGCAGGTCTGTGGAGGAAAAGCTATGATTGTAGCCTACTCTCGCCCGATTGCCATGAAGATTTACGAACGAATCTTAGAATTACGTTCCGACTGGACTGAGAAGGTGAAGGTGGTAATGACAAGTGGAAATCAGGACCCAGAGGAGTGGCAGGATATAATTGGAAGCAAAGCCTACAAGAAAGAGTTGGCCGCTAAATTCAAAGACGTAAACAGCGAATTAAAAATCGTTATCGTCGTCGACATGTGGCTGACAGGCTTTGATGTACCGTCGCTAGCGACAATGTACGTCTACAAACCGATGAAAGGACACAATCTAATGCAGGCAATCGCTCGTGTGAACAGAGTGTTCCCAGAGAAATCGGGAGGTTTAATCGTGGATTATGTAGGAATCGCAGCCGCACTTCGTAAGGCGATGAACGTATACACCAACCGTGACCGTAAGCGATTCTCCAATAATGACATCAAAGATACAGCATACAACAAGTTCAAAGAGCACATGCAAATCTGCAAGGATATGCTCCACGGATTTGAGTTCAGTGATTTCCAGACTACCAACAATGCTGGCAGAGCCAAGTTGATTCAAGGAGGAGTAAACTTCCTGATGGCAACGGACAAAGAGGCTGAAATGAATATCTTCCTAACGAACGCATCGTTGCTAAACAGTAGCGTCACTCTTTGTCGCTCATTGTTGAATGAAGCAGAACGTTACGACGCAGCCTATATGGAATCAGTCAGAATCCTCATCTACCGAATCATTAAACCAGGCAAAGTATCGAAGAAGCAGATTAACGAGCGTATCTCAGCCCTACTACAGCAGAGCGTAAAGAACGACGGTGTAGTAAGTCTGTTCGACCAGAAAACAGAGTTCAGCCTATTCGACGAGAAATTCGTGGAGGAGGTAAAGAACATGAAGGAGAAGAACATCGCAGCACAACTATTGGCAAAACTGTTGAGAGGCAAAGTCACTGCGATGAGTGAAATGAATATTGTGCAGGGAGAGAGTTTCAGCAAGATGCTTGAAGATACGTTATCACGCTATCTAAAAGGCTTAATCAACAACGAGGAGGTGATCAAAGAGTTGTTGAAGATGGCAGAAGAGATATCTCAGGCACAAAAGGCAGGAGAAGAACTAGGTTTGACTCCAGAAGAGAAAGCATTCTACGATGCCCTTACAAGACCACAGGCAGTCAAAGATTTCTACGAAAACACAGAATTGGTAGCGATGACAAAGGAACTGACAGAAATGCTCCGCAACAACAACACTATCGACTGGTATCGTAGAGAATCAGAGAGAGCGAACATGCGTCGCCTTGTAAAGCGACTATTGAAGAAATACAAATACCCACCTGAAGTGGCTGAGGATGCCATGAACGATGTGTTGAGACAGTGTGAGCAGTGGGTGGATAATAATAACTAAGACCAAGGTACTCCCCCTCACCCCACGATCTTCCACTCGTCGACGGTTATCTTCTCGGAAGAGATATTTATTCCACACTTCACCACTCGCCTGCCATTTGCCTGGTCGGCGTATGTTCCTCTCCTCACTCAAAAAATCCTGGTTCTTTTAGGTATTTCTTTGCTGTCTCGAATGGAATTGTAAAATGGGGCTGTCCATAGGCATAAGCGGCAATCTCATATTGTCCGTAATGAATTTCCAACCCCTCCTTACTGAAATATGGATTACAAGAAGGCAATGATATAAGATTAAAATCCTCATCGAATAGACAACCATTTAATTCTTCGTCTGTTAATATTTTATCGTCTCCAAAATACTTTTTTAATCCATCTTTAATGAGTGACATGAGCTCCGGTGTCTTTCCTCCGAACATATCCCATGTCAACTTTTCTCCATCGGATTTTCGGAAAGTTGCACTATTCATGCCCATATAACCATGCGCCCCTCCTCCATAACCTTCGATCGAACCTAGATATGTTATGTAATAATCGGTTGTATTATCTATTCTGATATCTGTATTATTGTAATATTCGGGAGAAACTTCTTCAGGATGAGTCACTATCAAATCATCATATTGGGAGTTGACATAATAACCGAGCATTTCTCTTTGATCGTCAAACTTTTCCTTTCCTAATATACTATTAATGTATGTCTTAATGTTATTTTTTAGATTTTCATTGCCTTTTATTGGGAAATCGGCAGTTATGACACATTTAACAGCTTTGCCCAACATTGCAACGGATTCAGTCACGTAAACAAATGATTCATCGATCACAACCTCTGAATTATCATTAAAAACTATGCGTGGCTTTGGTTCTATCTCTGTCTCTATGTAGACGTCTTCATCTTCTTCAATCTTCGTTGTTTCATCCAAACCTATATAGGAAATTGCTCTATTCTTAATTATGTAGGTTTCATTGGAATCCGCATCCTGAACATCATTCGATAGATTTTCCATTTTGGTTTCAGAAGAGCCACATGAAATCAAAAATGCAACTGAAGCTATTATAAGAAAAATTTTATTCATATTTTGATTTAAATAAGCTTAATACCGCAAAGATAATAAAATCCAAGCAACCCAAATTCTTCCACCGCTCATTTCCTCCCCAAATGTGCAATGGCGAAAATTTGAACATTGATGGCGAAAATTTGAAAAACCGTTGAAAGTTTAAGGCTAATAGGACAGATAAATAAGAATTCTGTAGAAACACTCAAAAAAATGACGTTTATTCCAAAAAAACATCAGAAAAAGCTTTTTTTGTAAATTTGAAAGAGTAAGTTTGCAACGTCGCTATAAGAAAATTTGAATAGTCTAAAGGAAATATAGGACATAATCAAAAACTAGGCGAAAATTTGAACAAACGCATACTGACATCAGCACAAATAATGAAAGAAGCAAAAAAAGCAATTATAATCGGAGGTGGATTAAGTGGACTTACAGCTGGCATCTATCTTAAGAAATATGGTTTCGACGTCGAGATTCTAGAGAAAAACGCCTATATGGGTGGTCTTTGTACAGGATGGGTCCGTAAAGGCTCTTATATCGACGGTTGTATCCATTGGCTTACGGAGTCAAATCATGGCGAACTCCACGAGGTGATGCGCGAGATTGGTGCTTTGGGCGACGACGTGAAGGTCACTCATCTTGAAGCCTACAGCCAGGCAGTAGTGAATGGCAAAGAGGTGAATTTCTACCTTGATCCGGACCGATTTGAAAAGGAGTTGATGTCGTTTGCTACAAAGAATGATGTGCCAAAGGTGAAGATGCTAATCAAGTTTGTACGCAAATTCAAACTTAATCTTATCACAGCTGGCAATCCATACCATCTATGGACTCTTTGGGAAAAGATTAAGTTTATCAGCCGAATCGTCCGTCTGATCTCCGTCTTCAAGGGAGGCACAAAACTTACTATTGAGGATTTTGCCAACTCGTTGGAGAGCGAGGAACTACGTTTCGCATTCAAAAACACCTTCGTGCCTAACCACTATTCCCTATTCTCATTTGCCAACACAATGGGTGGAATCTGCGATTTCAATTCCGGGATTCCAGAAGGAGGATCCAAAGCCTTTGCTCAACGAGTGGTTGACAAATTCACAAGTTTGGGTGGAAAGACCCGTACAAGTTGCCCAGTAGAAAAAATAGTGATTGATGGAGACAGGGCGACGGGAGTAGCGTTGAAAAATGGGGAGATTATGTCTGCCGACTACGTCATTCCAGCTTGCGATGTCCACTATACTCAGGAAGTCCTTTTAGAGAAAAAATTCACAATCACACAGATAGCGGAGGCAGAGAAGGAGAAGACTGATTATCCGTCGTTCAGCCTATTCATGGTTTCATTCCGCACAAAGAAAGACGTGTCGAATCTTAATCCAAACAGATATATCAAGTGCGACGAGTATGACGTGTTAGGAGAAAAGTGCAACTGCATCTACATGAAGCATTTCGGCTACGACAAAACATTGTCGACTGACGGACAGACTGTGGTGCAGGCATATTTGGAGAGTTCGGAAGCAATGTTCGACAAACTTAACGCTATGACTCACGACGAATACAAAACTTTCAAAGCCGAGTTCACAGCCAAGATAACAGAGATTGTAGAGAAAACAGTTGGAGACGAGTATGGAGAGTTGGAATATCTCGACGTCTGCACACCAATCACATTCAACAAGTGGACAAACGCCTACAAAGGCACATTCATGACACACATGTTGTCGAAGAACAGCCGACAGATCATCTTGCGTAACGATATTCTTCCACTTCGCAACGTCGCCATGGCAGGACATTGGATGATGATGCCAGGCGGAGTGCCTGTTGCGATTATGCAGGGCAAGTTTGCGGCCATGAGCATTCGTTATATGGATCAGAATCCAAACAAGTTCGACATGAAGAAAGCCATCCAACGCTTACATCAACCGTTGAAACGAGAGTCTGGTCATTCAATGTTTAAGAGAGAATCGTAAGAACAATAACGATGACGTTAACGCCAACGTCATCGTTTAATTTTTTTTGTATATTTGCGACGTTTTGAAAAATCAAAAGGATTTTCTTATCACAATTGAATAAGAATTTTTTAAGCGTATCGAAAAAATGGCAGACGGATTTAATACGATAAAGGAGTTTATCGATTATCTAAGCGAAAAATACACTACCAGAGCCGCCTACAAATTCATTGTAGACGAATCGGTGGAAAGTAGGACTTACAATCAACTAAAAGCTGATTCATACTCGTTGGCGTCATTCCTAGTCAACAAGGGTTATAATCATAATCACATCGCCATTCTTGGCGGGACAAGTTACGACTGGATTGTGTCGTTTTTTGCTGTTGTGATCAGCGGCAACGTCGTGATTCCAATCGACAGAATGCTTTCAGAAAAGGAGATGCTTTTCCTATTTGAGAAGGGCGACGTAGATTGCATCCTCCACAGCGAAGATTTCAACCGTGTTGCAGATCATGGCAAAGAGTCGGTGGAGAGTGTCAAGGAAACAATCGGTTTCTCATCCGACGTCTTCAAGCAAGCAGTCAAGACTCCCCATGTCGAAATGCCACAAACCAATCCCGACGAGATGGTCGAGATTCTTTTCACATCCGGCACTACAGGCACAAGCAAGGGCGTGATGCTATCCCAAACAAATATCGTATGCAACCTGAAGGATATCATCAGAATGGACTACGCATCCAATTTGAAGAGCCACATTGTTGTGTTGAGTGTGTTGCCAATCCACCACACTTTCGAGCTAACTGTGGACAATTTGGGAGTGTTAGGCTGTGGAGCGACAGTCTGCATCAACGACAAACTTGAGAATATTGTCAAGAACTTGTGTCTATTCAAGCCAAATATGATTCTGATTGTCCCTGCTATCGCAGAGGCTTTCTACAAGAAGATTCAGGAGGCAATCAAAGATCCTGCCACAAAGAAGAAACTTAATCTCGGACGTAAGCTTGTCAAGATGTCAAAGACATTGGGTATGGATACCAGAAGAAAGGTATTCAAGTCGATGTTGGATAAATTCGGTGGCGAACTCACTAATATCGTGGTGGGAGGTGCCGCACTTCGTCCAGAGATCTGCAAATGTTTCGATGAGTTCGGAATCAACGTTTACCAAGGCTACGGTCTGACTGAGTGTGCTCCGTTGGTGGCAGCCAACTATCCAGGTATGGACAGAGTCGGTTCGGTAGGTCAGGCAGTCAAGTATATGGAAGTGAAGATTGAGAACGACGAGATTTTGACCAAAGGACCAGGCCTTATGCTTGGCTACTACAAGAGCCAGGAGCAGACAGACGAAGTAATCAAAGACGGATGGTTCCACACCGGAGATTTGGGCTATATCGACAAAGATGGCTATATCTTCATCACTGGCCGATGCAAGAGTTTGATTATTCTCGACAACGGAAAGAACATCTACCCAGAGGAGTTGGAAGAGAAGTTGTTGCATATCGACGGGGTGAAAGACGCCTTCGTCTACGGCGATAAAGGACGAATCTGTGCATTGGTGCTTCCTCAAAACAAAGACAAGAAGAGAGAAATCGAGAATGAAATCAAAAAAGTCAACGAGATTCTCCCTACCTATAAGAAAATAACCTTTGTAAGCTTCACAAATAAAGAGTTTCCAAAGACAACGACACTGAAAATCAAGCGTCATGAATTGCTAAAGACGATTCAGAATCAGTCTGCCGACGAAGAGGTGAAATACGTTGCACCAAACACACCTACTGAGAAACGTGTTGCAGAGGCATTCCGACAGATACTTGACCACAAGGTTGGACTGTTGGACGATTTCTTCGAGTTGGGTGGAGATTCATTGAATGCATTCGAGTTGGCTTCCAACTTGGGAATCATTGCTCAGAATATCTACGAGTATCCAACAGTGGAGAAGCTTGCCAAGTACATTGACGACAGCAACGAGTCAGTGGAAGAGGACAACAGCGTAGATGTCAATGCGCTTATCGCCAAGGATGCCAACGTGGAGGTTAACAATCCTCATAAATGCATCTTCCTTACAGGTGCCACTGGTTACTTGGGAGCTCATGTGATGCGTGAGTTTATGAACAAGAAAATCAAGGTGATTGCACTTGTAAGAGATGAAGAACGTTTGAAGAAAACATTGAAGCGCTACTTCCCTAAGCAGTTCAACTCGTTCGTTTACAGCACAGTAAAAGGAAATCTTGAATCAGAGCATTTCGGTATCGACGACGCCACATACGCCAAGCTAATCAAGGATGTAGATACTGTAGTTCATATTGCAGCCAACGTTCACCATGCTGGCCACTATGCTGAGTTTGAGAAAACAAACGTAGGCGGAACAAGGAACGCCATCCAGTTCTGCAAGGATGCTAACGCAGTGCTTCACCACACATCCACAGCATCAGTTTGCGGAGTGGGAACATGCCAAATCCCAGAGTCGGATGTGGTGTTTAGAGAAAACATCTTGTATATCGGACAGAAGTATTCTCAGAACGTATACATTCATTCAAAATACAAAGCGGAGGAGGCAGTGTTGCTAGCTCGAGCAGAGGGATTAAAGGCCAACATCTACCGTATCGGAAATCTTACTTGGAGAAAATCAGACGGTTTGTTCCAGAAGAATGCGGAGGAAAACGGATTCGTAAGCAGGTCAAGAGGTTTGTTCAAGGCAAAGATGTACAGTCAGGAGTTGGATGAGTACCCAATGGATTTCACTCCAGTCGACGAATGTGCAGAAGCATACGCTAAGTTGGTGCTTCACAACAGAATGAATAACATCTATCAGTTGTATAACCCACACGTCTACTCTATAGAGAAGCTTGCGAAGAAGATGTTCGTAAGATTCAAACGAGTGCCCAAAGCGACATTAGACAAATACTTGAAGGAGAACATCCACGACAAAGACATTGCAATCTTATCATTCTACAGTTCAATTGCATCAAAGTCTAGAAACGTACCTTGGAACAACGACTTCACATGCAATATGTTGAAGCAATTGGGTTTCAAATGGTCAAAAATCGGATTCTTCTATTTAAGATATTTCGCAAAGTTTATGAAATAATCTTGTGGAGAAGATACAAAAATAGGACAGGCACCAACCTGTCCTATTTTTGTTATGGATTTACAACATTTTAAATCATCCCTTTATCTTATCCAAAATCTCCTCAATTTCTTTCGTTCCCAACCATGTAGGGCAACCTTGCATTACAGCCTCCCACTTCACTCTGCTCACAATCTGAGAATAATCTTCTTTCTTGATGTCAGCAAACTGAGTCTGGACTCCCAAATCCACCAATAGTTGGTCGATAGCGTTGATGAAGCCTTCCGCGTCGTCGGCGATGCCACTATTCTTTGCCAAGAAATCAAGGTCGGCTTTCGCATCTTTCAACGATGCTCTCAACACATGTGGAAGAATCACTCCACAAGCCAAGCCATGTGGAATATGGTAGTTTTCGCCAATACGGTGAGCAATCGCGTGGACAAATCCCACTGCATTTCTGCGGAAGTTGATTCCGGCATTATAAGCCGCTTTCGCCATTCCCAAACGAGCATCTTCATTGTCGGGATCATCCTTCACTATCGGAAGATATTTGAAAATGTCACGGCAAACCTCTGGAGCCGACTTCGCATCATCCTTGAATGCAGGTTTCAGTTTACTGATAAAAGCCTCAACAGAGTGAGTCAGAGCATCAAGTCCGGCATAGACAGTAGGGTTGGCTGGCACTGTATGGAGAAGATTATAGTCGAAGACAATCTGCTTCGGCATAAACTGATCCGTCGCGATAGGAAATTTTTTATGGTTGACATCATCCGTGATGACAGAAAAATATGTCACCTCCGAACCAGTGCCTGAAGTAGACGGCAAAACGAACAAAGGAAGAGATTTGCAAAGAGGACGGATATAGATTGCCATCGCACTGACCGGCATCCATGAGTTTGTGGCTCTCAACGCAATCACTTTAGCACAATCTATCACCGAGCCTCCACCAGCAGCGACGACGCAATCACAATTGTTGGTTTTCAACACCTTCAATCCATCCTCAACATTCTGAATAGTAGGATCCGGCACGATATCCGAGAACACCGTCGTCTTTATACCCTTTTCATTAAGCTTTTCAATCAATTCATGAAGCATATTCTCCCTGTTGATCGTGCGACTGCAAGCAATGAAGACGGATTTATATCCAGCATCCTCAATAGGTTTAGCCAACGTCGCAGCAACACCTTTGCCAAAAGTCACAGGAATAGGATCGGCATTCTTCAACTTCATATATAATGCCGCAAAAGCTTGTATCGGATTCATCATAATTTTTCGTATTAAATTTGTGGAATTTGCAAAAGCAATCCCATGTATGTGGCGAAGATACAAATTATTTCCGTCTTCGCCATCATTATCATTCCTCCAATAATTTGTAAATTTGCGACGTGTCACATCAAATTAAGAAAATGATAATTCGACAGGAGGGAATCCAACTACCAGCATATTCGATTTCAGAGGAGGTAAACCAAATTCTCAAAGATCAGAACAGGCTTATCATCACTGCCGCACCTGGTGCAGGAAAGTCAACACTTATTCCGCTCACTATCCTTCAAGGATTAGGGGCGACAGAGGGAAAGATTCTCCTTTTGGAACCTCGTCGTCTGGCCACAAAACAGATTGCGGAACGAATGGCGAGCCTCATCAGTGAAGAGGTAGGCAAGAGCGTAGGTTATCGTGTCCGCTTTGAGAAAAAGGTTTCTGATCAGACACGTATAGAAGTGTTGACGGAAGGAATACTTACTCGTATGCTGGTCAACGATCCGATGTTGGATGGTGTATCGACCATCATCTTCGACGAATTCCACGAAAGAAGCCTCACTTCAGATGTTTCGTTGGCTTTAGCACTTGAAATACAACAGATTGTACGTCCCGACCTACGTATTGTAATCATGTCGGCAACGATAGATGCTACTTCTATTGGCAATGCACTGCAAGCCACTATTGTCGACTGCGAAGGGAAAATGTTCCCAGTCAAGATTATTCATGCGGAAGACGATGCTCAGCCAAATGAGATTGCCGAGACTGTGGCACGCACGATCATCAAAGCTCATAGGGAACAGGATGGCGACATTTTGGCCTTTCTTCCAGGTCAAGCCGAGATCGTTCGTTGCCAAGAACTGCTTGCAGATGCTTTGAGCGACACTCATATCTGTCCACTCTATGGATTACTCTCCCCACAGGAGCAGCAACGAGCAATACGCCCATCCGCGGAAGGAGAACGTAAGGTGGTGTTGGCGACGTCGATCGCAGAAACATCTTTGACTATCGAGGGCGTGAAATGTGTTGTCGACGGTGGGTTTTGCCGCACCATGATCTATGATCCACGCAATGGGTTGAGCCATCTTGCCACACAACGCATCTCACTCGACATGGCAAACCAACGTAGCGGACGTGCAGGTCGACTTTGCGAAGGAACATGCTATCGTCTGTGGACATTAGCGACTGAACATCGTATGGAGCTGTGCAGAACGCCAGAAATCTTAACAGCAGACCTCTCCTCTACCCTTTTGGATGTATTCATCTGGGGAGAAAACGACATCAAACGACTTCCGTGGCTCACTACTCCACCAGCCGGCAATGTAGCCCAAGCCCAACAGCTATTGACTTTGCTAGGAGCAATCGATGAAGAGAAAAAAGTGACCTCGCTAGGACGTGCTATGGCTGATTTACCGTGTCATCCACGTATTTCCAAGATGTTGCTAATGGCGAAAGAGCCTCATCTACAATCTTTGGCAACCGATATCGCAGCCATTCTGGAAGAGAAAGATCCTCTCGACAGAGAAAACGATGCCGACATCGACAGTCGTATCTGCATTCTGCGTAAGGCAAGAGAGAGAAACGAAGCTGGCAGATGGAGCCGCATCATCCGTATTGCTCAAGAGTACCGTCGATATAATAAAGCTCCGTTAGACAATTCTATGCCCGATCCTCACGCTGCAGGCAAACTAATCGCCAATGCCTATCCAGAGCGAATCGCCCAAGATGCCGACGGATGCGGCAAATACCGTTTGGCGCAAGGAGGAACAGCCAAGCTTCCCCAAGAGGATTCACTTTCATCCTCTACATGGATTGCCGTCGCCACAATGAACGCAACAAGCGGAAATATCTTCTTGGCAGCACCGTTAGAAGTCAAGGACATAGAATCTTTAGCCAGTACCAAGGATAATGTCTCATGGGATAGCAAACAAGGTTGTCTGTTGATGCAGAAGGAGAAGAGAATCGGTTCGATAGTGATGTTGACAAAACCAATTACACAAGTGGATAATTCCACAATTTTCCGATTGATCTGCGATATATCGCCAAAGGAAGGACTAAGTCTATTCAACTTCTCTGAAGAAGTGGAGAAACTGCAAACTCGCATCTCCACGGTAGCCGCATGGCATCCGGAACTGAATATTCCAGATCTTTGCACCGAAGAAGTGTTGAGACGTGGCAATGAATGGATTCCGTTCTTTGCCGAAAACAATGGCAAACCGATGACCACTGCCAATGAGATGAAGAAAATCGACATGACAGCAGTAATATGGTCGCTACTTAACTACGAACAGCAGCAAGAGGTCGAACGATTAGCGCCATCACATATAACAGTGCCGACAGGTAGCAGAATCCGCGTGGATTACCGCATGGGAGCAGAGGCACCGGTGCTTTGCGTAAGGTTGCAGGAGTGTTTCGGACTCACAGATACACCATGCGTCAACGACGGAACACAACCAGTTTTGATGGAGCTGTTATCCCCTGGGTTCAAACCAGTTCAGCTTACCCAAGATCTGAAAAGTTTCTGGAAAGATACCTATTTTGAAGTGCGTAAAGAATTACGCAGAAGATACCCCAAACACTACTGGCCCGACAATCCGTTGGAAGCGGAAGCAGTAAAAGGAGTCAAAAAAAGGTAAAAGGTAGGTGACTAACGGAATCAACCGTCACAGTCAGGAGTAGCTACACTCCGGCGCAGACACGCAGTGTCTAGGAGCACGTGGGGTTGGTGGTTCACAAGATCAAGAAAAAAAAAAAACAAAAAAAAATAATTCACCACACAATATTTCAACCGAGTCCTCGTTATATGGATGTAAAACGAAATTTTGTTTTGTATGCGTTTAGTGATGAATGAATGTTGCATTTTTCATCTATGAACATTTTTAGTATAACAATTAATATTTACATCAACATGAAGAGGATTTTTTGTTTGTTATCCTTTGGTCTGGCATGTATGTCAAGTTTGTTTGCCGAGACCACAGATTCTTTATCAGTCGACGAAGACTTGAGGCCAAACACTAGTTTTTCTATAGGTATTGGAATGGGGTCCGCCAATCGTCACGTCTCTTACTTATCCCCATTGCTTTATTCCGGAGAAAGTATAGAACTTTGGGCAGAGAGAATTAAAAGAATCGAAAGGAGAAACAAGACGTTTTTCAGTTTGGCCAACTTGAATGTTCAAAAAGCATTTATGACACCGATGAACGAGCAGAACGAGATGGTGTCATCGATTTATAAGTTCGACTACCACTACTACTATGATTGGAAGTTGGCACCGAAGTTCCACATGCTTTTAGGAGGTTATGCAGATGTTGAATATGGAACAGATGAGCTTACGACCAGTATTGGCAACAACCCTGCATACCTACGTTTGGATTTCACTTTGGCAGGAATCACACTGCGTCCGACACTATGTTTACAGGCAAAACGTAGAGTGATCAGGTTGTCGAACCAATTCGATCTACGTTTGGCAGGCATCACTCATTCGCCGACTTTCACCGAGCCATATTACGAAATGGAGTTGACGGGTGTCAAGAAGACAGATTTCTTTGGATTCAACACCTTTGCGGATAAGTTCAGTTTATCCAACAAATTCATGGCCGACATACCTCTACGCAAGACAACAATGCGTCTTGGAATGTCTGTAGATCGTTCAAAGTCAATGATCAAGCAGATCGACACCCGTTCATTGAATGTCAAGGGCATTCTTGGATTCTCATTTGATTACCGCCCAGTTTCGGGAAGAAAGAACAAGCAGAAAACAATTTTTGAATAAAGCATCATGAAAAAGATATTTGTTTTTATATACGTGGCAATCATGACCACTTTCGTTGCCTGTGATGACGATCTAAAAATCACAGAAGAGAAAATGCACGACTACGAATACAATTTCGAGTTTTTGTGGAAAGAATTCAATGAGAAATACTGCTTCTTCGACTATAAGAAAGATAGCATCAAGGATTGGAATTCAGTCCATGACGAATATCTGCCATACGTCACAAGCTGTAAGTCTGATCTGGAATTCTTCGATCTTATGGGTAATATGTTGAACGAATTGAAAGACGGCCATGTGAATTTGGTCTCTTCATTCGACATTTCAAGTTATGATTTTGACATAAATTATCCTGAAGATTACAATAGTGATGTAATGAAAGGCGACAGATACCTAGGAAAGGATTACAGACGAAGTGGTGGATTCTATTACAAGACCTTGCGTGATGGCAATGTAGGTTATATGAATTATCCAGATTTCATGCATGATTTTTCCCATGAACAACTAGATTTCATGTTGACCTATTTCAAGGACACTAAAGGTTTGATTATCGACGTCAGAAACAATAGTGGAGGCGAACTTTTCAATGTATTTGAAATCATTTCTCACTTTATCGACGAGCCTCAGATTGTTGCATACTCAAGCTATAAGAACGGGAAAGGACATTCCGACTTCTCAACCCCGATAGCAGAAAAAGTGGTTCCAATCACAGATTCTGAGGACGAAAGTGTAGTTTACAACAAGCCTGTATATGTACTTACAAACAGAGGATGCTACAGTGCCACAAACGCATTGGCTTTTTGTATGAAGGGTCTTCCACGCATCAAACTACTCGGTGGTAAAACTGGTGGAGGAGCAGGAAGTCCATTAAACACAGAGATGCCAAACGGTTGGCTTGCACGCTATTCCGGCTCTTTGCTGTTGGACAAGAATAAAGAGATCACGGAGTTCGGAGTCGAACCGGATATTGAGATCCATCTTGACGAAGCCGCCACAGCACAAGGATTGGACAACATAATCGAGACAGCATGTGA
Organism: Paludibacteraceae bacterium; assembly: GCA_045629285.1. Classification (GTDB taxonomy): domain Bacteria; phylum Bacteroidota; class Bacteroidia; order Bacteroidales; family Paludibacteraceae; genus UBA1723. The sequence goes on from JAZQQY010000012.1 coordinate 75,780, forward strand.
CTATATCGAAGGTAATATCCAATAATCATTCAGACTTTTAAAAAACTGTTCTTCTCACCGGTGCAAGACAGGTACGTGGCAACCGTGGAACAGTTGTCCTAACAGGCCATGGTTGGCAAAACGTAAAACGTTTTGGCTACCGTGGCCGATTTCATGCGTGGCCGATCAAATTTGTGGTGATTTAAAGTTTTTTTCGTAATTTTGAATTACAATTCCACAAAGATGAAAGTTTGCATAGCGGAGAAACCGAGTGTAGCACGCGACATTGCTCGTATGCTTGGAGCAACAGCCAAGATGGATGGTTATTACGAAGGTAATGATTATCAGGTCACTTGGGTGTTCGGCCACCTCTGTACCCTAAAGGAGCCTCACGACTACGATCCGATGTGGAAATCGTGGATGATGGAGACGCTTCCAATCATTCCGTCGAAATTCGGAATCAAACTGAAAAGCGACAAGGGCGTCAGCAAACAATTCAATCTCATCAAACGACTTATTGACAAAGCAGAATATGTTGTGAACTGCGGGGATGCCGGTCAGGAGGGTGAACTTATCCAACGCTGGGTACTTCAATTCGCAAATTGCAAAGCTCCTGTCTATCGTCTTTGGATTTCATCACTTACAGATGAAGCCATCTCGCAAGGATTCGCAAGTCTCAAGCCTTCAGCCGATTACGACAGTCTGTATGCCGCTGGTGCTCTACGTGCTATCGGAGATTGGCTTTTAGGAATGAATGCGACGCGAGCATATTCCATCAAATATTCTGTACCCGGCACTCCCCTATCCATCGGACGTGTGCAGACTCCGACATTGGCACTTGTCGTAGCCAGACATAAGGAGATTGTCAATTTCAAACCCGAGAATTATTGGGAGTTGAAGACGCAATTCTGCAATACTAATTTCAATTGCGTCAAAGGTAAATTCAAGAAGAAAGAAGACGCCGAGAAAGTTTTGCAGACGGTGCAAGGTCAACCATTCACCATCACCAAGGTAGACAAGAAGGCCGGTAAGGAGATGCCACCGAAGTTGTTCGACTTGACATCTCTACAGGTGGAGTGCAACCGTAGATTTGCATTCAGTGCCGAGCTTACACTGAAAATTGCACAGTCGCTATACGAAAAAAAGTATACGACATATCCCCGCGTCGACACGAGATTCTTGCCAGACGATATGCATCCGAAGATTCCGCAGATCATGAGTGGAATCCAGAATTATTCGTTGCTCACAGCACCTGTGTTGCAGAAGCCGATTCCTAAATTGAAACGAATCTTCGATAATTCCAAGATTACCGACCACCACGCAATCATCCCAACTGGTGTGTTGGCAACAAACGTGTCGCAAGATGAGCAGAAAGTTTATGATCTTATAACTCGTTGCTTTATAGCCAATTTCTATCCAGATTGTCAGATCTCAACAACTACAGTTGAAGGAGAATCAGTAGGCATTGGATTCAAAACATCCGGCAAAGAGATCGTCGATCCAGGTTGGAGAATGGTTTATTCGGACGACGTGAAACCAGCCAATCCATCGGAAGATCCCAACAAAGAGGAGAGCAACACCGTCATCCCAGCATTCACTGTTGGGCAGAACGGACCACATAATCCAGAAATTGTGGAGAAACAAACCACTCCACCCAAACCATACACCGAAGCCACTCTGCTTCGTGCGATGGAAACTGCAGGAAAGAATGTTGATGATGAGGAACTACGTGAGGCAATGAAGGAGAACGGAATCGGACGCCCATCCACACGTGCAGGCATCATTGAGACACTCTTCAAGCGAGAGTATATGATCCGTCAGCGTAAGAATATCATTCCTACTGAGCGAGGCATCAAACTTATAGACACTATAAATCAAGAGCTTATCAAATCCGCTGAACTTACAGGTCAGTGGGAGAAAAAGTTGCGTCTGGTAGAGAAGAAAGAATATCAGTCGGCATCCTTCATGGCAGAACTTAAAACGATGGTGTGCGAAGTGGTGGATGCTGTGAAACGTGATGCGTCGATGATAAAGATCGCAGAGAAGAAAAGCGAAGCAGCACCGTCGACAACAGAAAAAAAGACACGAGCGCCAAGAAAGAAAAAAGCCGACGACGGAAGCGAACCTAAGTCAAAGAAGTCTACAAAGAGTAAGAAAGCAGAGACAGCAGCACCGTCGCCAATGACATTAGCAGAATGTGTATGTCCTATCTGCAAACGAGGAAGAATCTTAAAAGGCCACACAGCATTCGGCTGTTCAGAATATGCGTCGGGCTGCAACTTCCGCATCCCATTCTTCATCAACAACATTGCCATCAGCGACGATGACGCGGTGTCATTATTGCAAGGCAACGCAGTGAGAGGTGTGATGTTGAGCACGCTGCTGGGGATGTGAGAAAAAAGGAGACAACGCAAATTTTAAGTATACTCCAAACACATGCTCACAAGCATAATTATTTTCAGCCACAATAAAACAGAAATAATTACATTTGCATACAGACATAAAAAAGGAGAATGAAAGTTAGGACTATACTTATAAAATTATCTACCGAAATCAGGCAGAATGAGATACCATTATTCAGGGGAGCAGTAAACGCTTTGTTGGATGAAAACCATAGCATATTGTTCCATAATCATACTGAGGAAGGATTTAGATTTGCGTATCCTTTAATTCAATACAAGAGGATAGGAGGAAAGGCAGCGATTGTATGTTTGGGAGAAGGGACAGAAACAATCGGAGAATTCTTTAACAAATCAGGAGACCTTGTCAAAATCGGAGAAAGAGAATCCGAGATTGAAGTTGATACCATAGAAGCCAAACAAACATTGATTCAAGTTTGGGAAGATGAATTTAAGTATGTGATGCGTAAATGGTTGCCTTTAAGTTCAGAAAATTATGTTACTTTTCGCCAACTAAATGGGATTGTTGAGCAATGTGAATTTCTTGAAAAGATATTGATAGGCAACATACTTTCATTCTGCAAAGGTATGTCAATAACTATAGACAAAGAAATCAAATGCGTAATCACTAATATTTTGGAATCACGCACATATTATCACAAAGGAGTTAAAATGATGGGATTTGACATAGAATTCAAAAGCAACGTTTCTTTGCCAAATTTTATCGGATTGGGTAAAGGTGTCAGCATGGGCTTTGGTATGTTAGTTGAGAAACGAGCAAATAACCTAAATGATAAAAGACAAAAATCAAACATATAAAAAGGAAAGGAGGTTACAATGGGGAAATTGTTGTTTGTTGGAGGTGATTTATCTGGCATACAGAAATTCATCTACAACATTTCGTCAAAGAAAGCAATGGTTAGTCTAAAAGGACGCTCTGCCTATTTGAAACAATATACTGAAGAAGTATGCAAAAAGATATGGAATATCGAAGAAGTTCAATCCTCAACAGAAAAAGATTGGATCTATTGTTCTGGAGGAAAATTCTATTTGCAGGTTCCTGATTCAAGCAGCGTAAGAGAGTGCATAGAAACAATAAAATCAGAAGTTTCTGCACAAATCTGGAATGAGCACAATGGACAGTTGAGCATAAATATTGGCTATGTTTCGTTTGATTACACGAACAATAAAAGAGAGCGTGTGATTATTGATGGCAAAGAAGATTCTATTGGACTATTATGGAAGGTCTTGACCGAACAATTCCAAGAAATGAAGAATCAGAAATTTAAGACCCTTTTAATTGACCAATATGATGATTTTTTCCAAGTAAAAAAAGTTGGAGAGACGCAGAAAGTATGTGCAATCACTGGAGTGGAAAGCGTAGATTGTGTAAAACTAGCCAAAGACAAAGATGGTGAAGAGATTTGGATTCTACCATCTGTAAAAAAGCAAGTAGAGCTAGGACAGGATCTTCGAGAGAAATTCCATTTCAAAACACTAGAAGAATATGCTCAAGGTTCATATTTGGGAGTTTTGCGAATGGATGTTGACGGACTTGGAAAAGTGTTTATTGATGGTTTCCCTTCAATGGACGAATACAAATCATTTTCTAAGAAACTTGACATATTCTTCGATGCCGAACAAGGCAATTTGTTTCAGATCAAAAAACAGACTCGATATAAAGACGACATGAATATTGTCTACGCCGGAGGAGACGATATCTTTGCCGTTGGACGCTGGGACGTAGTAATTGATTTTGCAGCTGAAGTAAGAAATAAATTCGTTTCCTACGTAAACAAAGATGGAGTATCTCTTTCTGGAGGAGTAGCGATTGTCGGAGAGAAATTTCCAATTGCGAAATCTGCGGAATTGGCAGGAGAAGCTGAAGACGCCGCAAAATCATACGAATACAAAAACAAAAAGAAAAATGCCTTCTGTTTTTTGGGAGAGACCGTTTCCTGGACAGAAGAATTTGAATATGTTTTGAACTACAAGAAACAGTTTGTTTCTCTAATTAACGATTTCGGACTATCACGAGGAATTCTTCATAAAATGATGACATATTCCGAAATGGTAAAAGAGAACAAGACATTAAGCTACATGTGGCATACTGTTTATTACTTGACTCGTTTTATAGAGGCAAATAATAAAAAGCAAGAAATTGTCAGCTTTTGTAAGGATTTACGAGACAAACAACTTGTCAAAAAAGAAAACTTTCGTCTAATCGGCCTTGCTGCTCGCTGGGCAGAGTTGGAGCTAAGAAATAAAACGATTAACAATTAAAAGAAAGTATTATGGCTTGGGAAACAAAAAATTTGATACCGCAAGATGAGATCACAGGTAAAATCACAGAAAAGACTGTGAAATTTGCGCAAGAATTTGGCACTTATTTGGGAACAGATGACACATTCTTTAAGAACGGGAAAAACGTTTCTGCAAAGAATCACCTAACAACAAATCAACTTCGTAAGTTTTTTGGAGAGGTAAAACGACAGCAAATGTCAGGATTCAATCAGACTGATTTTGTATTGCTTAAACCCAAATTAGCATATGCAGTGGGACGTGCAAAAGAAAAAGATGCAAAAATCAGAGACTTTTACTTTGTAATTGCTAATGCTATTGATAAAGTTAAAAATGAAAATGATTTCAAAAATTTCATCAAGATTTTTGAAGCAATTGTAGCTTATCACAAAGCAGCAGAAGAAAAAATTAGTTTGTAACTTTAACGTTGAAAGAAATGGAAAAATTAGTAAAAAAAATCAAGATAAACACCACATTGGATTTGTTAACTGGACTTCACATTGGGGGCAGTGGAGACAATGTCGAGATTGGAGGCATAGACAACCCAGTAATCAAGATTGCGACAAAAGACAACCAACCCTACATTCCAGGTAGTTCATTAAAAGGCAAGATGCGTTGTCTTTTAGAGCAAATCGCAGGTTCTGCCAAAGTAGGAGGAGACACTAATGTCAACAATCTTTTTGGATATTCTCAGAGCAACCAACCATCCAAACTTATCGTGCGAGACTCTTTGTTAACTGAAGATTCAGCCAGAAAGCTTCGTGAAAATGATAATTTGGATATGCCTTATACTGAAAGTAAATGGGAGAATGTGATAGATCGAGTAAAGGGAACTGCAGAACATCCACGTCAAACCGAGCGTATCCCCGCTGGAGTATCATTCAATGTTGAATTCGTAATCAACGTGTGGGATAATGACAAGGAAGAAGATTTGCTTACTCTCTTAAAAAAGGGTATGAATGCACTTGAGAATGACTATTTAGGAGGAAGCGGTTCACGAGGTTACGGACAAATCAAGTTTGGAGAGTTGAAGCAAACTGAATTATCCGATGAAAACAAATGGAAGGCGTAAGTTATGGCAAAACAACAGTTTAAAATATATAAACTGCATTTTACTTCGCCATTGCACTTAGGAGATTCTCGCGACGATTATAGTGTCAGCCTTAAAACAATTAACTCCGACACCATGTACGCCGCTTTGATTTCTTGTCTCGCTAAATTAGGCAAGGAAATTCCCCAAGATGGCGATTTAGGATGTACTATCAGCAATTTGTTTCCTTTCTATCAAAAGGAGAAAAAATCAAATGCTGTTTTCTTTTTCCCAAAGCCTTTAAAACAGACGCTCCCGTCTTCTGATAAAGCTACAGAAGAACGCAAGAAAATAAAAAAAGTGACATGGCTTGACGAAAAATACTTTTCGAAAATTTTAAATGGGGAGCAACTCTTTGATGACAATGCGATAGACAAATCCATTAAAGGTATATATATGACCGATAAGGAAATAGATAAGGGCTTTATGTCATCACAGGTTTCATCAAGAGTAACCGTATCTCGAAATGGCCAGGAGGATGCAAAACCATTCCACATGGACAGAGTAATATTTAAGGACTACTCTGGATTTTTCTTTCTCGCTGAAGGAGATACTTCCTCATTGGATAAGGCGCTAGCACTCCTTCAAAGTGAAGGAATTGGAACCGACAGGAATATAGGAAACGGTTTTTTTGAATACGAGCAAGACTCAATAGACATAGAGTTTCCAGATAAAGCCGAATATGCAATGTCTCTTTCTTCTTTCATTCCAGAAACTAAGGATCAACTAGCAAGTATGCTTGCATCTAAAAATGTGGCTTACGATTTCCAACGTCGTGGTGGATGGATAACAACACCACCTCACAACACTTTAAGAAAAAACGTAATCCATTCATTTTCTGCAGGTTCTGTATTCAAATCGGAGTGCAAAGGCGTAAATATCCATGGTAGTGTCGGAGTAAATTTAAAACCAGATTGGGATAGTAGCCTTAATCATCCTGTTTGGCGTTGTGGAAGAGCATTATTTTTACCAATTAAAGTAGATTGATATGGATGGTATTAATAACAAATACAACATTGAAATAGAGGTGTTGACTCCCCTATCAATTGGAGCTGGAGCAGAAAAAGACTGGGCTAGAGGGGTTGATTTTGTAGTTGACAATGGCAAACTATACAAACTTAACCTAAAAAAAATGTTAGCCTCCGGATTCAGTCTGGACGAACTTAGCAATTGTTTCGCCAGCAAAAACGAAAAAGCAATTATATCTAAGCTTGCAGGAAAATTAGAGCAAGTATCTGATATTGTTTTGCCAATGCCAGCTCAAAGTGATAATGATGTAAAAACGTTTGTCAAAAATCAACTATCAGGGAAACCCATTCTTACTGGAAGTTCTCTAAAGGGGGCGATTAGATCCGTACTATTTTCTTCGTTCAGAGATGATGAGAAAAAAAACGAGGAAGTGTTTGGAAAAATTAAAGATGGTTCTGACTTCATGCGTTTTATCAAACTAAGTGATGCTGAGTTTGATAATACAAGTTTGGTCAACACCAAAATTTTCAATCTTCACAAAGTTGGTGGAGAATGGGGAGGAGGTTGGAAACATGCATTCCAAAATGGAACTGACTCATACTTTAAGATGACAGGTTTTAACACTGTCTATGAATGTTTATGTGTCGGTAGCAAGTCCAAATCAACAATTTCTCTGTCCACCACTTTATTTGACAATTACAATGGTGACCAGCCTAAAATGGGCAAAAAAAAGGCGTTGTTTTCTGATGAAGAGTTTGATCCAGTTGAAAATCTTTTTTACGAAATCAACAACCACACATATGATTACATAGACAAGGAACTGAAGTTTTTCAAGCGTTATCGTCAAGCAAATAATTCAGATAAGATTATTGACTCATTGACAAATTTACTTAATCAAACCAACAACCTATTGGAGGATAACCAATCTTGTATCCTTAAACTGTCTGCTGGGGCAGGCTTTCATTCCATAACAGGAGATTGGCAGTTTAATGATTATGTAAATACAGGGCAATGGGATAATGGAAAATTGAAATATAAATCAAGAAAAGTCGCCATTGATAATGGTAGATTTTCATTAATGGGATTTGTCAAATTGACTCTTGTTTAATATTTAACAGCATGACTATTTCTTCATACTACACAAAAATCAAGGAAAGCAGAGTCCTAAAATTAGGACTCTTAGCTTTTGCTTTGTTTGTAGGATTCACCATCTACAATTATTTGCTGGAAGACTTCAAAATCAATAGCATATATATAGAATTGAGAAGCTTGTTCACTTTTATAATGCTGGGATGGGGATCACTTATGTGGATGTATAAAAACGAAAAGATTGAAATAACACTGACAGAAGGTAAATTCAAAGAGAAAAATGAGTCGTTTAAAATCAAGCGTAAACAACTACGAAACATCTCTGACCTTACAAATTTGGTCAGTGCAAAGTATTATGGTGGTGGGCAGATAGAAGGTAGTGTTAGAAGCCAACTATTCATGTATCAAGGATTGATCACTAAAGAAGAACTGAAGAAATTGACAATCGAAGAAAATCTAAAATAATCTGTTATGGCAAAAATTCATATAACTCTTGTCGGAGGAGAACCATCTCCCGTATATTGGGCAATCAAGCACAGCATGCCAGACGTTGTAGTGCTTGTTTATTCACAAGAATCAATTAAAAGTGCAGCAAATGTCAAAAGAGTTGTTAGCAAAAATTTTGGAGACAAGATACAAATCAAAGAAGTCCAATTTGGAGCTTTAGACTTAACCGGCACTCAATCTCAAATTGCATCTATACTTAATAGTTACCAAAATGACAATGTAGAGGTTAATATCGCCAGTGGGCCAAAAATGTGGACATACTATTTTGTAGAAGGAGCCAAGAATATGAGTAATGTCTCGTTCGTAAATATTGATCAAAACTGCGTATTCTACAACTATACACAAAAAGAACAGTTTGACGATGTCAAGTTCAATATGCATGACGAACTTTCTCTTCATACAGAATATGATTATAATTTCTTTGACGACAACACTTACAACGATAATGACCTCAAGGAAATCCATAAAATTGAAAGTTTAAGGGGTTTTGGATCGTATGAGTTTTCGGATTTGGTCAAAAAAATGAAAACTGAATTTGAGCATTTACACATAAAAAGATCAGATGATCTAGAAACCAAAAAGAACTTGGTGCCAAAAGAGATGAAGAAATCAAAGGACAAATCCTTCATCCAATGGAATAAAGAAGACGAATCATTCTTCATTCATCTGGAAAATAGCCAAGGAAAAATCAAAGAAGAAAAGCTAGAATCTATCTATGCTTTCGACTTTTTATTTAATGGAGTATGGTTTGAATTAAGAGTAGGTGAACTTATCAAAAAATGCCTTGATTGTCAAGAAATAATCTATAGCTGTGAGTTCAAAGACGGTACGGAAAGTACTCAGAATGAAATTGATCTAATTGCCAATATTGGCAAAAGACTTCTATTTGTTGAATGCAAAACAGATGTCTCAAAAATCACAGATATCGACAAATTCTCAAGTTCAGCTCGCAATTTTGGTGGCAATGGCACAAGAAAACTATTTATTACCTATGAAAAACTAGACGAAACAGAGACCTCAAAATGCAAGAATAATAGAATACTGCATTTTTCTTGGAAAGAAGATCATGACGGATTAGCTCCTATTCCAGCTCTAGAAAAATATTTGAAAGACAACCTGTCTAAATCAAGACTTTAAGCCTATGTTCATCAATCTATCAAACCATCCATCGTCAAAATGGACGGAAGCACAAACTAATGCAGCCAAGATGTATGGCGAAATTGTCGACCTTCCATTTCCAAGTGTAGATCCTGCAGGAACCACTGACTACATTGACAATATGGCAAATGAATATGTGCAAAAGGTGAAAGAGATGGCAGACGGAAATCCTACCGTCGTACATGTCATGGGAGAAATGACTCTTATCTTTTCCATTATCAACAAATTACACAAAGAAGGCATTGAATGCGTATGCTCTACTACAGAAAGAATTGTAGAAGAATTAGAAAATGGCGAGAAAAAAGTAGTGTTTAACTTCGTAAAGTTCAGAGAGTATGCCAAGCTGTAAAAATGCAGATGAAAGATATAAAGTTTACGACAAACTTTTTAGAGACGTCAATAGACCTGAGGGATATTGTCGAGAAGAAATAATGTTAGAATTGGAACAAAACATCTCACCTCAACAATTCAATAGAGATATAAAACAAATGATTGCTTTGTTTTTCAATAACGACGATGAAGTTATCTTCAAAACGCAGAAAGGCAAAGAAGTGTATTATACTTATTACGACAAATCTCAAGGTATAAACGTAAACAGCAAAACATTCGAAACTATTTCAAAGCTATCCCAAATTGAAGGACTTGGAATAGATGATCTTATAAACGATTTATGTGAAACAGCAGGAATTGACAAGAAAAACGATTCTTTGATTTCATACGAATCAGTAAGAAGTCTAAAAGGCATCGAACTTGTTATTCCTTTCTATTATTGTATTCTCAACAAACAAGTCATTGAAATTGATTTCTTGAGAGAATTTGAAAGCGTAGAGACTTACATCATCCATCCCTATCACTTACGAAGATATAACGGCAGATGGTTTTTATTTGGATGGAATCCTGAAAAGCAACACATTTACAACATTTCATTTGAAAGGGTAAAAGGTTTTAGAGAACGTCTAGATCTCGTTTTTGAAGACGCGAAAAGTCATGGCATTCAATTTGGAGGAGACAACGACTATTACAAAGACGTGGTAGGAGTCACTAAATATGATGACAAACCTGTAATAAAAATCTATATTAGGTTTTCAAACAAGACTTTTCATTATGTCAAGACTAAACCTATACACCCTTCTCAAAAAATATATGACCAAAATACAGTCACAATTGACGTATCTCCCAATTATGAGTTAGACTCGCAAATTCTGTCCTTTGGAGACAATGCAGAAGTAGTTGGTCCTCCTGAATACCGTGATCATATAAAGGAGAAAGTCAAAAATCTAGTCGAAAAATATAAGGATTAAGAGGAATAATTCTAAGTAGCCCGATTCACAGAATTTGTGAGTCGGGCTTTTTTGTTGAATCCAAGATGTTCAACGTTACCCGTTACATTGCGGTAGATTTGCAATATCGAAAGTGATCATTGACATTTTGGTTTGGTAAGACTAATGAGTGGCGGGCTCACTCCAACAATGCCCGACGTGGTCCCCTGGCACGGTAGTTCAACCCGGGAGGAGGTAATATCAGTAGGTAAAATGAATCCGAAAGTAATTATTGCAGTAGCCACAGCAATTGCAGCCGTCATTACAGCTTGCGGTGGTGATAAGGATAAGGACTAAGTTCCTGACCTTGTGACATGAGTGGCGGGTACACTCCAACAATGCCCGACGTGGTTCCCTGGCACGGCAGTTCAATCCGGGGGAAAGATAAAAAGGAGGTAATCATGCCAGTTCCTGTTATTATCGCTATCGCTGAGGCCGTTACGATCATCGCTACAGTTTACAGTACCACTAAGAAGAAATAAGTCATGGATGTCAGTCATCCCCACCAAGTCTGCCGGTGGTAGTTGTGGCAGATAGGACATATACATATAATATGATTATATTTCAAGATCCTTGTCCAGAACCAATCTTGATCCAGCTGATTAAGATTGTCATTCGAAATCGATTCTAAGTCGAAGGACAAAAATCATGGATGTCAGTCATCCCCATCAAGTCTGCCGGTGGTAGTTGTGGCAGGTGGAAACATATTTATACTATGAATCCAACGGTTATCATTGCAGTAGCCACAGCAATTGCAGCTGTCATCACAGCCAGCAATTCTGGCTCGAACAGGGACTAATCATAATCCCTGCCTCGAGGGCAATGAGTGGGGGCTCTCTCTGAATGCCCGACGTGGAATCCAGGCACGTGAGTTCAATTCCTGGAGTTGATAAAAGGAGGTTTATCATGCCTATTCCAGTTATCATCGCAATTGCTGAAGCAGTGACTATCATCGCCACAGCCTACGGCAATTCGAAAAAGTAAGTAGGAGGAAAATCATGGATGTCAGTCATCCCCATCAAGTCTGCCGGTGGTAGTTGTGGCAGACAAACAAAGATATTAAGATTATGAAGAGACGTATAATTGAATTAATCAAAAGCTTTATAGATACGTTATTAAAAACGGATATGAATTATGGAAAAGAAGAATCCATATATTCGCCGAATAGGCACATGTACTATTCAAGCAGAATGTATTCTTTCAGAATCCTAAATAAGTACCGTCGATACTAATCTAATTCATAAACCATAAAATTCCTACTACAATGTTAAACAAGAGAAATAAAATCAAATCGCTATCTAAATCGCGCTATAACTCATTAAACAAATACGATCAGAAGACATTCGATGAACGCACACCCCTCCGTCGCACACTATGCAGACAATGTGGCAGGCACAAACATTTGTTTGATACAGAAAAGGAAGCTTTGCTTTTCCTCGTCTACAACGGAGAGATAATCGAGTCGAGAAACGGAATAAAACCATTAAGAGCATATTGGTGCGACGCCTGTGGAGGCTACCACACCACGCATTTGAAAGAATGGACAGCATAATTACGACGTTGGTAAGCGTAAGTCGACTATAACGGCAACCGTCTCCTGCCATTCAATCAGAGGATTAAGCCCAGTGTCCTCGTTCCTTACAGCGAGGATCAGACAGACCCGGACTGGGCAGTGGATTTTGATCTGTCTCAGAATCATATTTGCAGGAGATGATATCAAGACGTTGAATTGTGAAATCCGGCGTCTTTTATTCATAATCATTCATCTAACACCCCCTATCTATGGACCTAATCCTCAACACTTATGGAATTACCCTTACCCGAGACTTAGACGGACTCGTGGTCATATCCGACGGTGCCAAGCAACGAGTGCCGACGGAAGGCATCACGTCGATACATGTGTGCAAAGGGGCAACAATTTCAAGCGACGCAGTGCTGCTTGCGATAGAAAAAGAGATAGAAATCATCTTCACCACAAAGGATGGACAACCCATGGGCAGGATTTGGAGCCCCAAATACGGATCCATATCCACTATCCGAAAAGGGCAGCTTGCTTTTATGCAATGTCAAGATTCAGTGGTTTGGATAAAAGCGATTATCAGTCAGAAAATAGAGAATCAGCAGGCTCTGCTCTTGGCAATGGATCCAAAAGACGACGGTGTTCTTGAAGCAGCTAAGACAAAAGCCATTTGCAGATTGGAAGAATATCGATCCAAATTAAAGGAGATTGACGGAGATTTCGTGAGCGACGTCGCTGCTAAACTTAGAGGTTGGGAGGGACAAGCGTCGAAAATATATTTCGACTGCATGAACCTTTTCCTCCCTGATCAATATCGATTTGAGGAACGCACACAACATCCCGCAATGGATGTAGCTAACGCTTTGCTGAACTATGGCTACGGCATGCTCTATTCCAAAATTGAGGGTGCACTGATAAAAAGCGGTATCGATCCATATATTGGAGTGTTGCACCGCGACAATTACAACCGGCCGGTGTTGGTGTATGATGTGATTGAGATTTACAGAGTGTGGGTGGACTATGTTGTCTTTTCCCTACTCTGTCAGAAAATAATAACAGACGAATTTTACAGCGTCAAAGAAGACGGTTCCTACTGGCTTGAACATCTCGGACGAAGAGTGCTCATCCAGTCTCTCAACGACTACTTGGAAGAGATAGTAGGTATGGGGAATATAAAGAGGAGCAGGCTGACGCAGATCTTCTTGTTTTGCCAGGATTTGGCTCAGACATTTAAAAAATTTGACTAAACTATGATATCACTTGGAAACAACATCACAAAATCAGGAGACATCCTTCAGAGAGTGGAACTAAAAGCAATTTGCGACATGGTGAGAAACCCCAACCCCGAGATTCAGGCGAGAATTCGCCAACTCCGATTGCTACGCGACATTGACGAGAAACAATACTCCGCCGCCAAACGCTCCCTGCCGTATATCGTGTGCGGAATGTTCGCATCCGGAATACGCAGATCTGAGGATTTCTCTTATACCGAATATTTCATTATAGACATCGACCACATTTCCGACAAATCGATGGATATTGAGCAGGTACATGCCAAAATCGTGGCAGACGAAAGAGTAGCAGCATGCTTCGTATCTCCCGGAGGCGACGGTCTTAAAGTATTCTTCAAATTCAGGGAAAGATGCTACGACAAAGGATTGTACTCACGTTTCTACAAAATCTTCGCCCAACAGTTCGCCCAGCAGAACGAGATTATGCAGGCGGTGGACATGAAGACATGCGACGTGGCAAGAGCATGCTTTTTGAGTCACGACCTCAACGTCTACTTCAACCCCGTCTCAAAAACAATAAGGCTTGAAGATTATGTGGATACTGTCGACGTGGATGCGCAGAACTCACTGCTAAAAGAGGTGGAGAACGTCATCGCTACTATGCAAAACACTCAGAAACCGGAAGCAAAAGAAGAGAAGTCTTCACCAGAAAAAGAAGAGATGGACAAAATCAGAGCCACACTGAATCCAAATCTTGCAAAAAAGAAAGACAACCGTCCGCCAGCATACGTGCCTGAAGTGCTCAACGATATCATCGACGGATTGAAAGCTCATGTTGAGTTGAAAGGTGTGCTCGTGAAAGAGATCAAAGACATCCAGTATGGCAAGAAACTTACCATGGCACTCGGATTAAGATTGGCAGAGATAAATCTTTACTACGGCAAAAAAGGATTTTCTGTGATTAAATCCACAAAGACAGGCACAGACGCCGAGCTCAATGATCTTATGGCAGATGTGATAAACGAGTTCATCAACTCCATGTATGTGTTCGACCTTCCATCTATCCAGTTTCCTCAGAATAACGAGCGCACACTTCCATCCTAATTCAGACAACCATGCCTAGAAGAAAGTATGAAGAGTGGGATTTTGTAGCGCGAGTGAAAGCGCTGACAAAGGCGGGGATAAAAGGATCCCCGTCACCCAACAGAGAGATAAAAGAGAGCGAAGACGCCGTGCCCACACTGGAACAAAGGCTCAACATGATATTTGAGATAACCAATAGAAAAGACAACAATATAGGCAATATGCTTTTTTTCGTGATGTACGACATAGAGGACAACAGGGTCAGAACCTTAGTGTCGAAATATCTAATAAAGAAAGGATGCACAAGAATTCAGAAATCGATTTTTCTTGCCGACCTTCCTTCGGAGAAGTTTGAGCAAATAAAGTCAGACCTGACAGAAGTGCAAGCGGCATACGAGAATCTCGACAGCATACTCGTCGTACCGATTTCAACGGACTATCTAAAATCAATGAAGATAATCGGCAAAGACATCAGCGTCGACGTGATAATGAAAACGAAAAACACATTGTTTTTTTAAGTCTGAAATTATTTAAGAAATGATAGATTCATCATACGAAAACAGCAAGGATAGCCTCTACGACTGGGTATGCAGCGACTCTCTCCTATACACGGCCTACGACAATCTAAGCAATAGAAGCGGAATAGTGGCGACGGGAGTAGATCACATGAGCCTTGACAAAATGACACTTGAACGATTGGATTATCTGAGAAAATCCATTATAAATGGAACTTATTTCCCGTCGCCATCAAAAAGAATATATATTGGCAAAAAGAACGGAGGAGCAAGAGCTCTCAGCATTCCATGTACCGACGACAAACTGGTACAAGAAGAGGTCAGAATCCTATTGGACATAATATACAACCAGACATTCAACAGCCATTCACACGGCTATCGCACAGGGATGGGTATACACAGTGCCTTATCTGACATAAAAATGAATTTTAAAAATGTAAAATGGGTTATTGAAGGAGACATTAAGGGATGCTTTGACAACATCAACCATGATATATTACTGAATCTGCTCCGACATAGAATCAATGACGATAAATTCCTTTTTTTGATAGAGAAATTTCTAAAAGCAGGATATATAGAGAACGGCATATTCAAAGAATCCAAAATTGGTGTGCCACAAGGAAGTCTCATAAGCCCTATACTGACAAATATATATCTTGATGTGTTAGACCAACATATATCAAAGATTGCGTCAACTAACCAAATGAAGATACAATATGTAAGGTATGCGGATGATTTTCTCATTGGTGTGGATGGAGACCAAAACGATTGTTTGAAAATTAAAGGCGACATCTCCAACATGCTAGCAGAGAGACTAAGCCTTGAATTGTCGGAAGAGAAGACTATAATCACACCGTCGACAGAGAAGATCCATTTTCTTGGGCATGAATTAAGATTAATCAAAGCGACAAACGAAATGACAATTTTCTCAATAGATGGAAAGCCATTCGTCGACAAGCAAATATATAAGTCCAACAACTTATCGCGTACCCTATTTGTACCCTCAAGAATGATGGTGGAAAGATTAAAAAAAGAGGTTTGCGAAATATGCGGAAGGAACGACATACTGATAATGAGACAACTAAAATCAAAAAAGATTCTTTCCGCACTCAATCCGTTTCATAAGAAAATAATTGAAAGCGGAAGCATGAGTGTTGCCGTT
>JAZQQY010000013.1:0-17845 GCA_045629285.1 Paludibacteraceae bacterium
CGGTACTGATGCCTTTGCTGGTGTTGTTACTGGTGATAAGGTTTATTTCCGTGCAATCGCAGCAAGTGACTATACTCTTTCTATTACTGATGATAAGGATTTCAATGCAGATGATCCATGTGCGTCATACACAATCTCAGACCCAATTGAGTGTGAAATCTTATGTTCTGAGTGTACAACTCCTAAGGAGAATATTAAGATCAAGGTTTCTGATGGTAGAAAGTCGGATGGTAAGAAGAATGGTAAGGATATTTACAACTTGTGCTACGGAGAGAGTATAACTCTTGAGCAGGTTGCAGATATAACTCCAGATAAGTCGGAGAGTAAATCTCCAGACTTTGCAGGTTTTGCTATTGAGTGGTTTGAGAACGAAAAGCCAGGTAGCATGACTAACGCTAAAACAGTAATGAACGGAGTGGTAGCTCCTAAGGTTGTCAATTATGATGATGAGACATTGAGTGGAAGTGTAATGTCAGTTGTACTTTATGCTGTAGATGCTACGTATCCTGATGGCACATGTAAGACTGCAGATACAGTTTATATTAAGTATAACCCAATTGTAGATGCTACATTCAGCAAATCGTCTTTTGAATTCGGAGAAGGTAATGGCGCTGGAAAAGTTGACATGACTTTGACAAATGGCAAAACAGAAGATTATATGATTTCATGGTGGAGTGGAGCAGATACTGTAGGTGCAACTTCACTTGAAGCGGATATGACAGCGACTTTCTTTGAAGGATTGAAAGCAAAGACTGAGCCATACGTTTTCTCATACCAACTCCTTGACAAAAGCACTGAGTGTAAGGGGGCTATTCACAATTTCACTGTCATAGTCAACACAGCAACAGGTGTAGAAACATTATCTTCAGAAGATAATAAGCCAGTCAATGTTTATACTGTCGACGGAGCATTGATCAAGTCTAATTTAAAGAAGTCTGATGCTCTTAATGGTCTTGGTAATGGAACTTATATTGTTGGCGACAAGAAAGTGGTAGTGAACCAGAAATAAGTTGGTAATTATTTAGGTTTTGGTTTTATAGAATAGAGCCCGGTTTGTGCCGGGCTCTATTTGTTTTATCTGGTTATGATTAATTGACTATTGTCTATTTATAATACTCATATTCATAGTAAGTTCCGTAATAGAAGATCCAGTCGTCACCACAGTAAATCATAGTTTCAAGCGGATTGCCTACTTCATCGAATTTACTTACAGCGACACGACCTAATTCTCCGTCCGGATTGTAGCGTAGCGATACGGATGTTTTCTCGTCGACAATATATTTATCTTTCTGCATCAGTCCATCCTCTACAACGTAATGTGCAGACTCTATTTTTTTGCCTTCGTCGTTGTATTTAGATAATAAGTGGCTACACAATGTTCCGTTTGAGTCGTAAACGGATTCTTCTATGCATTTCTTCTTATCGTTGTATTTGTAGATGGTTTTGAATTTCAAATCTTCGTCGTTGCCATATTCAAGAATCTCTATACGATTGCCATTCTCATCGTACTTGTTCACGAATTTTTGGTTGTTCCAACTGAATTGTGGATTAGTGTGGGTCTCCTCAGTCAGATTTTTTTTCTCGTCGTATTTGTAACTGACAATGTCGTATAAACTATCATTTACAAAGCGAGTTTCTTTGATAATGTGTTGGTTTTCGTCGTATTTATTGACTGTTCTCCAATGCAAGTTCATGCCGTAACTATAGTCCTCATCTTCGACTCTTAATCGGTTTTCGTTATATAACGCTTTTTCAATCAATTTTTTATATTGGTCGTAGATAGTCCTTTCAACAAGATTTTTTTTCTTTTTATACTTATAAATCAATCTTGAAGTCAGCACGCCATCCTCTTCGTCATATTCGTTGTAGTGCTTTTCTTCCAGACGATTTCCATTCTTGTCGTATTTGAATATACGTCGGATAGATGCTTTTTCTATTGAATTGGGATTCTCTTTCACATTATATGTACGTACTTCCCTGACTTTACCTTTAAGGCCATCCTCTTTCCAATCCGTACGATCTGCAGCATGGGCAACGATTGTGCTCAAGCATAGGACTAACGAGTAAAAATATGTATGTATATTGTGTGTTTTGGCCTTCATATCTAGAAATTCGGTGTAAAAGTAGTGAAAAGTCGTGAATAATGCATAATTGTTGCTATAATCTATTTTATAATAGATTCTTTATTGCCATATAGAATCGTCAATATTTGTGTTTTTGTTGTTATTAAACTCTCTAGCTTTTTTTTTATGTGTTGATAACTTATCATATAATTTTTTTGCCGAATATGGGTGAAAAAACTAATTTTGTCGGAGATATTTGAATCCATATATGAGCGTTTACTCTTTAGTCCAAATTTCAATGACAGTAAATCACTAAGTACGAGTAAGATTCCGACGTTTGTATTATTGTTATTTGTGTATTAACCTTACGGAATCGGGGGAACTTATAAAACAATGAAACGACTATTTTTAGTCCTTGCGTCGATGGCATCTGTTGCATCGACATTCGCGCAAGATGTTATCGTGAAGCGCGATGGTGAAGAAATCCAGTGTAGAATATTGGAAGTCAGCACAAACAAAGTTAAGTACAAGCAGTGGAAGAATCAGGAGGGCCCTACTTTTGTAGAGAAGAAGAGCGATGTGATTATGCTTAAGTACGAGAATGGACAGAAGGAGGTATTGAATTACTCTGGTATTGTTAGTGCTTCTCAGGTAGAGGAACCTGTCGCTGTAGCACCTGTTGATTCTGCAGCTTTGGCAGATACAATGCCAATCTCTCAGCTTTATTTGGAGTATGCAAGAAAAGAGAAATCTGGTCTTTTGGAGTGGGGTCGCAGCATTTCCGAAGAGAAGGCTCACCAGATCATGGAAAAAGATTGGACAGAGTTTTCTCGTGCTCACAGAAGCGAGCGTGTAGGTCGTGCAATGATCTTTACTGGTGGTGCTTTCATCGTTGGTGGTGGAGTGTTCACTGGTTTGTATATCGGAGCAGTGAAAGACTATAACGACAAGAAGTCTGCCTACGACAAGCATATTGCCGAAGCTAACGATAATTATGCAGCGAAGGTTAATGGCTTGAATAGCAACGTAAGCCTTGCGACTGAAAATCTAAAGAATTTGTCGGATGCAAAGGATAATATTGTAGCTAAGATGAATCAGGCTCAGAAGTATTATGACGAGTGCAACAACGCTGTAATCAAGGCAGAAGAAAATTACATGCATGAGACTCCTGCTAGAATTGAAGAGTTGAAACGTACACGTTTGGAGGCAGAGAATGAGTTGAAAGCATTTCAATCAAGTTTTTCAGAAGCTGATGTAGCTCAGAAAAGAGCAGAGGCTGATTTGGTGATTGCAAATGACGCATACAAGTCATACCTAGAGAACGGTACAGCTAATTTCAATAATGAATTCTACGATTCTTCATATCAGTTGAAAATGGATGATGCATACGATTACAAGAAGGCTACTTTGTATCCAATGATCGGATGTTACGCTTCCGGTGCTGCTTTGCTTGTTGTCGGTATCATCAAGGAGAAGAGAGCTCGTCAGAAGGTTAATCAGATTGTGACTAGAAAGAACGCTGAGGATGTTTATCCTGGTGAACTTCCATCTGAGACTAGCAAGAAGGTTGATTTCGATGTTGAGTCAAGAGGTAATGGTCTTGCTTTCGTTATGAAGTTCTAATTTAGTATTAAATATTGCAAAAGGCGGGAGAGTCAATCTGATTCTCCCGCTTTTTGTTTGTTCAAATGTCTTTATTTTCAAGAGACTTATCAATGCTGAGATGTTTCTCCAATTTCCACAGGGTTCCTTCAATGCTGCGCATTTACGTCAGCCTTTGGTTACTATAACGGGACGGTTACATCGTCATTCTTGATGCCTAATACCTTTTTACTTTTGGCTTAACTTAAACTTGACACCAGCTTTCAACCAAATTCCTGGCTGAGGAATGTTGCCGAGGTCGTAATAGTTGACATTGAACAGGTTGTTGGCGATTGCATATACGCTCCACTTCGCTGCATCCCACGATAGCTTCAAGTCAACCAATGTGTATGGATCGTAGTCCACAAGCTCTCCTGTCGACTTATGCTCCTCGTTGTACTTGATATAGCTTCCGTTCCTGTCCTGATAACGAAGCGATAGAGTGGCGTTAAGATTCTTTACAATGCGAGTCTCCAAACTTGCAGATAGCTTGTGGCGCAAGTACTCAAGAGCGTAGTTTGATTTGTAAATCTCCACGTCGTCCTCTCTGTCCTGATGGATATATGCATATCCGAAGCTGACTTTTCTAACAGGACATTTGTCGCCAAATACTTCTCTGCCTAAGAACGCTGCATTGAATTCAACTCCCTTATTCTTCAACTCGAAAGCTGCAGAATGGAACACATCGTCAGTGGAATACATTACCCAGTCGATCATATTCTTACCGTGATGATAGAATAGTGCGACGTTGCTCTCGATACCACGGTTGCGAAATCTTGCTCCTAGATCAACAGCTGATGATTCCTCTGGCTTAAGTCCGACATTACCCTCATTTGTAGGACTCTTATAATACAGGTCTGTGAATGTCGGTAGACGCATTGCCATATTCCACGATGCTGAAATCTTCCAGTAGTCGTTAGGACGGAAAGCCAAGTCGACTCCAGGATAAATCTTCATCTTTGTATTCAGATTTGTCACCTTGTGCGCCATAGCACCAAGAGATAGAGTCCACTTCTTTAGAAGGAATGTATGTTCTGCGTAGTATGAAATGTTGTCGCGACCATCCTGTCTTTTATAATATATGCTGTCTACTCCACGAACCGCAACTGAATCAGTAGTCGGTTTTCCTAGATTTGTCGACAAGATATTTTCGCTGCGCATCTCGGCTCCGAATGCGGTCTTACCGATCTTTGTCTCAATCCATGCACCAAGATTCACACCATATACGTCGCTCTGATGGAAATTCTCTCCTGTGTGTGTGTCGCGAATAAGCTGGAAGTGGTCTTTCGATCTGTTCCAATAGATAGAAGGAACAAAATGAAGACGACTGTTTGTCTCTGCCTTTACTGATGTAATCCACTTAGTCGTTGATTCCCACTGGTTAGGGTAGGCTGCCGAGTAGAATGTGTTTGCACCGTAATCCTGGCTGCTCACTCCAGTCTGCCAGTCGACTTTGACCGACGAATTAGTTAGATTTCCCTGATAGAAAAACTTTGTCTGCTTGAAATCGCTATTTTCCTGATCTCCGTCAGCACGACGGAATCCTCCTGAAATTTGCTGATGAACTTTGCCTGTTGTAAGATTTGCCGACATTTCACCGCCGCCGTAACCGTAGCTGCCGCCGAATACGTGTCCTGCCACATGGCTGGCATTGTCGCATTTAGTGACGATATTTACAGCGCCGTTGAATGCTGATGTTCCGAAAACACGTGCTGCCGGACCTTCCAGTACTTCTATTCGCTCTATTTCATCCATACTGACTGGAAAATCGGCAGACAAGTGTCCTGTATGAGGAGAAGAGATATTGATACCGTTCAATAGAATTGTGATCTGGTCGAAAGTTCCGCCTCTTACAGAGATATCCGACTGTACGCCCATCTCTCCACGTTGACGCACATCCACACCTACAGCATACTCAAGTAGGTCGTTGATGCTTTGAACCGACGCCGCGCTTACATCCTCCTTTGTCATGACTGTCACCATACGAGGCGCAACCGACATTGTCAGCGGCACACGTTCTGTAGTGACTTCAATGTCTTGAAGCTGATAGTTTAGTTCGGCAGAAGATGAATCTGGTTGTGTCTGTGCCTTCAAGTCGGCAGTAGTTAAAGTGGCGATACTTAAAACTCCGATTGAGATTGTCTTGTGCATACTTCTGAATGCTGAAAAATTTTCGTTTGAGAATCTTCTCCATCTTGCGTCTCCGTTTCCAAGAATGGAACTTCTACTTTTTTTCATTTTTTTTCGTTTTTTTATAAGAATTTATTTGGAATCCTCTCGTTTACGTCTGTCTACGCTGGATGTTACAAAATTACGCTGGATAACATGAAAGATTAACTGTTTTTACATATTTTAACATTGCGATTGATTAAAATTAACATAAATTAAGTTAAATATGTTAATGAATGTTAAAATTCTAGCTTTTGGACAATTCTGTCAAAGCAGTAATTTTTCATTCAAAAACAAGAATGAGATGAAAAAAAACTGTGAAAAAAGCTTGAGATAAATAAAAAAATCAATATGTTTGCCAGTACAAAAGGATTTGAAAAAACGAAAAGGGTTTAATTTAGATACAAAATCTAGATGTCAAATCTAGAGCAAAAGGTTTCAATCTAGCTAACTAATGATGGAGGAAATGCATATGAAAAAAGTTTTATTCTCTACAGCCGCAGCTCTATTGTTTTTAGGGCAGGCACAGGCGCAATTAGCAAAAGATAATAAGTGTAAGTTCTTGGGTAACATTACAACTTCCTATAATTGGCAGGAGTATTGTGATCCTCAGGAATGTAGTAATTCATACGTTTATTCCGACTATTGGAATCAGGTTACATGTGAGAACGCCACTAAGTGGGGCTCTGTTCACCAGGGTTGGGGTAAGTTTAACTGGGAAAACGCAGACAGAACATACAATTATTGTAAGCAGAAAGGCATCATCTTCAAATTCCACGCACTTATCTGGGGATCTCAGCATCCTGCTTGGATTGAGAGTTTGAGTGTTGACGACACAAAGAAGGCAATCATTGAGTGGTTCGACGAGGTGCAGAAGCATTATCCCGACTTGACAATCATCGATGTTGTCAACGAGGCAATGTATGGTTGTGGTGAGAATGGATGCGACTATCACTCCCCTTATAAGGAAACAAAGATTATCCAGGCTTTAGGTTCTTTGGCTGAGGATAGAGCTCAGAAAGCGACGGGTGTTCGTCCAAGCTACAACTGCACTACAAATGGATATCCTAATGCGAATTCATACCAGTGGTTGGCTGAGGCATTCCGTTTGGCGCGTGATCGTTGGCCTAACGCCACTTTGATCTACAACGATTACAATACAATCCGTTGGCAGAGATCTGAGTTCATTACTCTTATTAATGGTATTAAGGCTTGTGGTGCTCCGATTGATGCCGCTGGTAATCAGGCTCATGACGTGAACGATATGAGTGGTTCGGATTTCAAGTCTGCTTTGTATGAGATTCATGAGAAGACACAGTTGCCACAGTATATCACAGAGTATGATATCTGTAAGGCAAACGACCAAACTTTCGAGACTCGCTATAAGGAGCAGTTCCCTGTAATGTGGGAGGCTGATTTCGTTCCAGGTGTTACACTTTGGGGATGGATCTATGGAAAGACTTGGGTTAATGATGGTAATGAGAAGGGAGCTTCTGGTCTTGTCAAGAATTGTCAGAAACGTTCAGCTTTCACTTGGCTTGAGAGCTATATGAAGACTGATGCAGCGAAGAATGCAAAAGTGAAGTCTAGCTATATTTGTGGTAAAGATGCTGCGGCAGGTGCGGCAGGAGGATCCAAGATCTCGCTTTCTGTGTCTGAGGAGGCAATCGCGCTAGGAGATTCAGTGAAGATTGGTGCTGAATTGGATGGATGTACTCATTTCAATTTCAAGGCTAACGGCATTGAGATCAAAGATAAGTGGGTGTCTCCATACGTGTTCTATTGGACTCCAGAGGAGGCTGGTACTTATGAGATCACAGTTACTGGTACAGGTTCAGATAACAATGAGAAGAAGGCTTCAGCAACATTGAAGGTAGTTGAGGTTGGCCCTTACGGAGGTAAGGCTGCTGCTATTCCTGGTAAGATCGAGGCTGAAAACTATGATAACGGTTTTGATGGTAAGGCATACAGTGATAAGAGCGACGGTAATGTTTGTGACGATTACACAGACTACTATCGTAAGGACAATGTGGATATCAAGAAGATTTCCGATGGTGTCGCAATCGGTCACTGTCAGGAAGGTGAGTGGTTGAACTATACAGTTAACGTTGCTGAGGCTGGTGAATACGCAATTGTCATCAGAGTAGGTGAAGGTAACGAGACTGGTGGAAAGTTGACTATCTCATGCGGCAATGAGGTTAAGAATGTAGAAGTAGAGCAGACTGGAGAGTGGGGCACATTTGCTGAAGTTAAGGCAGGTACTATTCGTCTAGACAAGGGAGAGCAGGTTATCAAGCTAACTATCGATCAGGATTGGATCGACGTTGACTGGATCTCATTCGATAAGTTAACAGGTTCAGCTGACTATGCTAACAACAACGTCATTACAGTAATTCCTAACCCAGCATCTTCTATCGTTGAGATTATCGGTGCAGGAGATAATGTAAAGGTTGAGTTTGTGGATCTTGCAGGTTCTGTAGTTAAGGTTACTGATAAGACAACGATTTCTCTTGACAACGTTGTAACAGGTGTATATATGCTTCGTATCACAACTCCAAACGAGACAATGGTTAAGAAGCTTATCGTAAAGAAATAATTATCCTATTACTCTTTTTCTAAGAGCCGGCACAATTAGTTGCGCCGGCTTTTTTTGTGCATTTTTGTCAATTTGTACATTTGTCCACTATCTATGTTACATTACTATGCTTGTCTGATTTTATAGTGAAAAAATGCGAAAAGATATCGTGGAAAAAACGAAATGGCGTTTTGAATTATTGGATATGTTTGCCATTGTGAAAAGTATAATTACGTTATCGCAACTAGACAAGACAACAAACATCTAATACTAAAAAGAAAACGCAAATGAAAAGACTTTTATTCTCAGTTGCTGCGACTCTTTTATTAATGGGTCAGGCGCAGGCGCAGCTTGCAAAGGATAACAAGTGTAAGTTCTTGGGTAACATCACCACTTCTCAGAATTGGCAGGAGTATTGTGATTTCGACAACATCAAGTACACATCTCTTTGGGATCAGGTTACTTGTGAGAACGCGACAAAGTGGGGCTCGGTTCACAAGGGCTGGGGTAAGTTTACTTGGGACAATGCCGACAGAACCTACAACTACTGTAAGCAGAACGGCATCATTTTTAAGTTTCATGCCTTGATCTGGGGTAGCCAGCATCCGGAGTGGATTCGTAGTTTGAGTGTCAACGATACAAAGAAGGCTATTGTTGAGTGGTTCGACGAGGTTAAGAAGCATTATCCTGATTTGAAAATCATCGACGTTGTCAATGAGGCAGTATATGGAGGTAGTAACTATCACTCTCCTTACAAGCAGACAAAGATCATTGAGGCTTTGACATCTTTGGCAAACGATCGTCTTGGCAAGAATTTCCAGCCAAACACAAATGGATATAGCAAAAATGACGATTACCAGTGGATTGCAGAGGCATTCCGTTTGGCTCGTGAGCGTTGGCCGAAAGCTACTTTGATCTACAACGACTACAACACATTCCAGTGGAACAGGACACAGTTTATCAATCTTATCAATGGTTTGAAGGCATGTGGCGCACCTATCGATGCATGTGGATGTCAGTCTCACGACTTGAACGACTTGGGAGGCGCAGCATTTAAGTCTGCAATTGAGGAGATCCACAATAAGACTAAGCTTCCTATATATATTACGGAGTATGATATCGCTGATCAGGGTGATAATGTGATGAAGACTCGTTTCTCAGAGCAGTTCCCTACAATGTGGGAGGCTGATTATGTTCCTGGTGTGACTCTTTGGGGTTGGATCTATGGAAAGACATGGGTTAACGATTCTGGTTTGGTCAAGAATGGACAGGATCGTCCTGCAATGACTTGGTTGAAGCAGTATATGGCAACTTCTACTGCAAAGAATGCGTCGGCTACAGTTTGTGGCAAGAATGCTGGTAATGGTGGAGCTAGCTTGGCTCTTGAAGTTTCTAAGTCGACAATAGCTCTTGGCGACTCGGTAAAGATTACTGCTGAGATGGATAATCCGAAGAACATCAAGTTCGTGGCTAACGGAGTCGAGATTAAGGATAAGTGGGTGTTCCCATGTGAGTTCTACTGGACTCCATCAGAGGCTGGCACTTTTGAGATCAATGCTACTGGATATAATTCAAAAGACGAAAAGGCTTCCGCTAAGATCACAGTTAAAGTAGTAGAGGTTGGCCCTTATGGTGGAAAAGCAGCATCTCTTCCTGGAAAGATCGAGGCAGAAAATTATGATAATGGTTTCGCTGGTGAAGCTTACTTTGATTTGAGCGACGGCAATGTTTGTGATGATTATACAGACTACTATCGTAAGGATAACGTAGATATCAAGAAGATCTCAAATGGCGTTGCTCTCGGACATTGTCAGGAAGGTGAGTGGTTGAACTACACAGTTAATGTCGCTGAGGCTGGTGAATATGAAATTATCATCAGAGTCGGAGAAGGAAACGATAATGGAGGTAAACTGACTATCTCAGCCGGTAATGAAGTTAAGAAAGTTAATGTCGACCAGACTGGTGCTTGGGGTACATTTGCCGAAGTTAAGGCAGGTACTATTCATCTAGACAAGGGCGAGCAGGTTGTCAAGCTATCTATCGATCAGGATTGGATTGATGTTGACTGGATTTCATTCGACAAGCTAACGGATGTTTCTGAATATGCTAATAATAGTGTAATCACAGTTATTCCTAATCCGGCATCTTCAAACATTGAGATCTACGGTGCAGAAGATGACGTAATGGTTGAGTTTGTTAATCTTGCCGGTGCTGTTGTTAAGGTTTCAAATGAAACTCAGATTTCTCTTGACGACGTTGCGACAGGCGTATACATGCTTCGAATCACAACTCCAAACGAGACAATGGTTAAGAAGCTTATCGTAAAGAAATAATTAATATATCCTATTACTCTTTCCCCGGAGTCGGCACATTCATTTGTGTCGGCTCCTTTTTTTTGTTTCAGGTTGAATGAGGCTGATATTTTAGATGTTGTACGTTTGTCTATGTTTGATGTTACGGATCTATTGCTATGTGTTCTGATTTTTACATTTGTTAACATATAATACTATAAGATTTTACATAAATTAACATAATTTAGTTAAGAAATGTTAAAATGTTAAGCGGATGTATTTTTTCGTCAAATCAGTACAAATTCCGTCAAAGTTCAAAATGCGAATAAAATTGGCACGAAAATCAAATAGTAGTTCAAGAATATTGGATATGTTTGCCATCGTAAAAAGCGCGAAAGCGTTGATCATGGAAAAAATGCACATATCTAATACTAACAATTAAACGAAAAACGCGTATGAAAAAACTTTTCATTTCGGCAGCGGCAGCACTATTAATGATGGGTAATGCTCAGGCACAGCTTTCAAAAGGTAACCCATGTAAGTTCTTGGGTAACATTACTACAAGAGGTAGCATTCCTTCCGACTATGCTACAATGTGGGAGCAGTTGACTCCAGAGAACGAAACTAAGTGGGGTTCGATCGCTAATAAAGAGGTAAGCACAGTTGAGCAGGCATTGTCTTCTTGGAACTGGAAATCTGCAGATAGCGAGTACCAGTGGTGTAAGCAGCACGGTGTTCAGTTTAAGTTCCACTGTTTGATGTGGACATCTCAGTATCCAAGCTATTTGGCTAATTTCACAGGAGACAGATTGAGAAAACAGATTGAGATTTGGTTTGAGGCAGTATCAAGAAAATATCCAGATTTGACAATCATCGACGTTGTTAACGAGGCTATCCCAGGACATGCTGAGGGTGACAACAACGGTCAGGCTAAGACATTTAAGAAAAACTTGAGCCAGGCGATGAGTGGAAGTACTAATCCAGGCGACTACAAGTGGATTACAGAGGCATTTAAGTTGGCTCGTAAGTTCTTCCCTAACGCAGTTCTTGTTTACAACGACTATAACACATTCCAGTGGCAGAAGAACGAGTTCATTGATCTAGTTTCTACTTTGGTAAAACAAGGAGCACCAATCGATGCTTACGGTCACCAGAGCCACGACTTGAATGATATGGGTGGAAGTGATTTCAAGACTCGTTTGTACGACATTCACAATCAGATCACACAGAGATCAGGACGTGAGTTGGCATGTTACCTAACTGAGTACGATATCGCAAAGCAGGGAGACAATGGTCAGAAAACACGTTACTCAGAGCAGATACCTACAGCTTGGGAAGCTGATTTCGTAGCTGGTATTACTCTTTGGGGTTATGTTCACGGTGCAACTTGGGTAGATGATTCAGGTTTGATCAAGAATGGTCAGGATCGTCCGGCTATGACTTGGTTGAGACAGTATATGGCATCAGATGCTGCTAAGAATGCAAGAGCAAAGACTTGTGGTAAGGCAGCAGGAGGTCCAAGCTTGTCGGTTTCAGCTTCTGCTACAGCAGTTGAGCTGGGTGAGAAAGTGACTATCTCAGCTGAAATGAAGGATGCTAGTCAGATCACGTATTCTTTGGGTAACACTCAGCTAGGTTCTGGTTCAAAGATCGAGTGGACTCCAAATGAGGCTGGTGAGTTCAAGATTGAGGTTGCTGCTACTTCAAGTAAAGGTACAGTTAAGAACTCAGTTACAATCAAGGTTGTTGCTGTTGGCCCTTACGGTGGTACTGCTGCAGCAATCCCTGGTAAGATTGAGGCTGAGAACTACGATAACGGTTTCAACGGAAAGGCATACAACGATTTGAGCGATGGTAACGTTTGTGATGATTACACTAGCTACTACCGTTCAGACGATGTCGATATCAAGAAGATCGCTACTGGTGTTGCTCTAGGTCACTGCCAGAAGGGTGAGTGGATGAACTACACAGTAAATGTTGCTGAGGACGGTGATTACAATGTGACATTGAGAGTCGGTACTGGTAATACTGATGGTGGTAAGATGACTGTCTCTGTAGGTAACGAAGTTAAGGAAGTTTCTATCGACCAGACTGGTGATTGGGGTACATTCGCAGATGTTCCAGTTGGTGTAATGCACCTATCTAAGGGAGAGCAGGTTTTGAAGCTTTCTATCGACAAAGATTGGATCGATGTTGACTGGATCTCATTCGATAAGGATCATACAAGTGTATCTGAGTACGCTAACAACAATGTCATCACAGTTGTTCCAAACCCTGCTTCTTCAAAGATTGAGGTTATCGGTGCAGGTGAGAATGCTAAGGTTGAGTTTGTTAATCTTGCAGGTTCTGTAGTGAAGGTTTCAAATGAAACTGAGATTTCTCTTGATGACGTTGCTGCAGGTGTATATATGCTTCGCATCACTACTCCAAGCGAGACAATTGTGAAGAAGCTTATTGTTAAGAAATAATTTTATATCCTATTACTCTGGGGAGTCGGCACTGTGAATTGTGCCGGCTCTTTTTATTTTAATGTAAGAAGTAAGAAATTAAGGTGAAACGTATGGGTTAATAGTGAAAAAAATGTCAAAATCGGTACGATCCCGTCATTTTTTTGTTAAGTGTAGATCATCTTACGCTATGTTTTTGTCGTTTTCAAAATAAAGAATATGTTTGTCGCATTGAAAAACACATATATTTACAAAAACGTATTTTACATGAAGAAATTCTTACTTACAGCTGCGGCGTCATTGTGCCTAGCCGGTCAGGTTGACGCACAATTGAACAAGAACACATGCAAGTTCTTGGGTAACATCACAACTAGAGGACAGATTCAGCCGAATGTTGGAGGATTGAAGTATGAAGGTCTATGGGATCAGCTTACTTGTGAAAATGAAACTAAGTGGGGATCTATTGTGAACTGTAAGGTTAGCAGTGCACAGGAAGGAATCCAGAAGTGGAATTGGAAGACGGCAGACTCACACTACAACTGGTGTAAGCAGAACGGTGTTCTGTTTAAGTTCCATGCTCTTCTTTGGACAAGCCAGTGGCCAACAGTTTTGGCTAATTGTAGCGCATCAGAGCTAAAGCAGCAGGTTGAATATTGGTTTGATGCTGTCGCAATCAAGTATCCTGATTTGACAGTTATCGATGTTGTTAACGAGGCTATCAAGGGTCACGCAGAGGGAACAGAAGGTGGTCAGTCGTCGTTGTCGTTCAAGAATCTGTTGAGCCAGGCTTTGGGTAACAGTTCGAACCCTTACGACTACAAGTGGATTGCCGAGGCATTCAGAATGGCCCGTAAGAGATTCCCTAACGCTGTGCTAATCTACAACGATTACAACACTTTCACTTGGCAGAAGAATGAATTTATTGATCTTGTCTCTTCTTTGGTTAAGCAAGGTGCTCCTATCGATGCATACGGTCATCAGAGCCATGATTTGGACGACTATTACAAGAGCTTCACTATAAGCCAGTTTGGCAACACTTTGAAGGAGATTCACAATGGAATCACTCAGAAGGGTGGACGCGAGCTTCAGTGTTATATCACTGAGTATGATATTTCTCAGGGTGACGACAACACATTCGTTACTATCATGGAGAATACATTCAAGCCAATGTGGGAGGCTGAATTCGTTTCCGGTATCACTATCTGGGGATTTGTCAACGGTGCCACATGGAGAAGCAACACTGGTCTTGTGACAAGTACAGGTTCGGATCGTAAGGGTATGACATGGTTGAAACAGTATATCGCATCCGATGCTGCCAAGAATGCAAAAGCTAAAGTGTGTGGTAAGGGTGGTGTAGGATCATTCCTTTCATTGGAGGTTTCTGCGTCTTCAATTGAACTTGGTCAGAGCGTCAAGTTTACGGTTGACATGGAGGATTGCAAGAGCGTTAAGTTCTCTGCCAACGGAGTTGAAATCAAGTCTATGTCTAATTCTCCATTCTCATTCGAGTGGACTCCAAACGAGGCTGGTGAATACAAGATTGAGGTTGAGGCGACTAACTCTAAGGGTGAGAAGGTCACTTCTTCTTCATCGGTTAAGGTTATTAACGTAGGTCCTTACGGTGGAACTGCGGCTGCAATTCCAGGTAAGATTGAGGCTGAGAATTACGATGAAGGTTTTGCCGGTGTTGCATTCAACGATCTTGATGAAGGTAACGTTTGTGACGAATATACTAATTACTACCGTTCAGACGATGTCGATATCAAGAAGATTTCTGATGGAGTAGCTGTTGGTCATTGTCAGAAGGGTGAGTGGATGACTTATACTGTCAATGTTGCTCAGGATGGTGAGTATGATGTTGTCATGAGAGTCGGTACTGGTAATACTGATGGAGGAAAGATGACTGTCTCTGTAGGTAACGAGGTTAAGGAAGTTTCTATCGACCAGACTGGTGATTGGGGAACATTCAGTGAAGTTAAGATCGGAAAGATGAATCTTAACAAGGGAGAGCAGGTAATGAAGCTTTCTATCGATAAGGATTGGATCGACGTTGACTGGATCTCTTTTGATAGAGATATTACTGATGTGACAGAGGTTGCTAACAATAATGTGATCACTGTAATTCCAAATCCTGCTTCTTCAAAGATCGAAATCATCGGTGCTGGTAACGACGCTAAGGTTGAGTTTGTAAATCTTGCTGGTTCTGTAGTTAAGGTTTCAAATGAGAATGAGATTTCTCTTGACGACGTTGCAACTGGTGTTTATATGCTTAGAATCACAACTCCAAGCCAGACTATGGTGAAGAAGTTGGTTGTAAAGAAATAAAGTTTATATCCTATTACAATGGAGAGTCGGCATCTTTCGATGATGTCGGCTCTTTTTGTTAATAAGTGATCGTAACGAGTGTAAAAGATTGTTTGTGTTACAATTTTATATAAAAATATTTGTTATGTGGAATAATTGTAGCGGTTTTGCATGTTTTGTTTTTGCTTGTAAATCAATCAAATCTTAATTATTCTAAAATCGGGGAGAAAAATTTTTTTATGCCATAAAATGCAGTTCTTATTTTTTCTACTTTTGTGGTATGGAAAGGCAGTTAGGAAATCAATACATTTCAACGTTAGGTGAGGAAATAGCAAATTCTATTTCTCATGGAGTTATGACGCTGTTGGCATTAGCAGCGTTACCGTTTGTCGCTATATGGGGATTCACTCATTATGGTGTGGTTGAGGCAGTCAGCCTTAGTATATATGCGGTATGTCTGTTTCTTATGTTTGCCGTCTCCACACTTTACCACTCTTTGAACGACGGTAAGGCGAAAGAGGTGTTCCATCTTCTTGATCATATTTGCATCTATGTGCTGATCGCTGGATCATATACGCCTGCATCTTTGTCTATAATCGGAGGTTGGAAAGGTATCACCTTGGTTAGCATTCAATGGGCAATCGTTTTATTCGGTGTTCTCTACAAGACTTTAGCAAAGAATCAGAGTCAGAAAGTAAGTTTGGCTATCTACCTTGCAATGGGTTGGTCGATTGTCATATTTGGAAAGGATGTGTATACGAATGCAACGTTGCCTTTCATTTTGTGGATCGCAGCTGGTGGTGTCCTTTATACGATCGGTGCAATCATCTACGGAAAGAAGGGCTTTAAGTTCCACCATTTCGTATGGCATTTGTTCATCAATTTAGCTGCTGCTTGTCAGTTTATTGGTTTTGTATTTTGTTTGAAATAAAAGAGGCTTATATAGCGAATAAAATGATATTAGATTAAGGAGACGCGGATTTGTTCGCGTCTTCTTTTGTTTCAGGTTTCAGGTTTCTGGTTTCGGGTTTCGGGTGACGATCTAATCGTTGAATGGTTGATTGTCAATAGTCCATGGTTGATTTTGACGATGTGTCAGCATGAATCCAATCGATTATGATTGTGTGGATTTGGGTAGTACAAAAAAGGCATCCCCATTTCTGGAGATGCCATAGAAAATGAAGAATTGTTTTTTACTTCTTGATGATTAGCTGTGTAAGAATTCTCTTGCCATATACATCGTTGACAACAACTACGTAGCTTCCTTTTGCAAGGTCGCTGATGTTATATGTACAGTCGTTATCAAAGTGTTTGCATAGAGCACCTGAAGGTGTGTATATATCCACGATTGTAGCCTCTCCATCTGAAGTCTGGATGTGGAATTCGTTCTCGATCAATGTCGGTGTCAAGATACAATCCTTAAATAGTACATCGTTCACATCCAGTGGATCTGGTGTATAAACGAACTCAAGACCCCATAACTGCTCATCTTTGTTAGCAGCTCTGTTCAACACTACGTTTGCACCGTCGTCCTTGGAAGCATTCTCTACAGCCAAAACGTTGTTACTTGAGTTGTCTGTCTTATTAGAGATTGTGAACCAATCGTTAGATTTCTTGAATGCCCACTTCTGACTTGGGTTGTCATAGTTGCTTGTCTCTTCCTGAGATATCTTTGTTCCTTCATTGTTGACGTACTTGTTAGTCAAGACATTCTTGCTATCCATGTTAACCATGAAATAGAAACCGTTGATTTCCTTAAGTCTGAATAACTGCTTGTCGTCGTTCTCGTCACGTTTAGCCTGCTTCAAATCCTGACCGTTAGAGATAGTCATGACCTTTCCACTGTTCTTGTTTACGATACGGTAAACATCTCCCTTTGTGATCTCGTTAACTAGAGTAGGGTAAGTGACAGGCTCTTCCTGTGGCTGATTGTTGTTATTGTTCTGGTTCTGATCAGGCTGCTGATTGTTGTTGTTATTGTTCTGGTTCTGATCAGGCTGCTGATTGTTGTTGTTATTGTTCTGGTTCTGATCAGGCTGCTGATTATTGTTCTGATTGTTCCAATCGTTATTGTTGTTGTTCTGCTGGTTGTTGTTGTTGCCGCCAGTCTGACCGTTACAAGCTACGAAAGGAATCTTATCAGCGGAGATCAATCCCTTGATAAGCTGACCTGTGTTGCTGACGTTGTTCCAGCTACCACCATTACAAGAACCAGGGATAAGCGCTGCAGAGACCTCCTTGTGGTCGCTGAAGCTCCAGCATACCCAACTGATCTTTCTTTGGTTCAACCAAGAGATCCAAGTCTTAGTCTCGTCTGGGCTGAATGCGTTGTCTCCTGAAGCATCACTTGTTCCG
>JAZQQY010000014.1:0-120816 GCA_045629285.1 Paludibacteraceae bacterium
TTTGGCTAAATACGAGCAGGTGAAGCGATTCAAGTTGTTGGCTAAACCATTCACGTCGGACAACGGCGAGTTGACACTTACATTGAAACTAAAACGTAAGGCAATCAACGAGCACTACAGCAAAGAAATCGAGTACATGTACTCTTATTAATTTGATTACGTAGAGACGGGGCATGCCCCGTCTTATCATAACACACAAAAAAGGAGATGCTGACGCATCTCCTTTTTTGTAATCATCATGAAATCGCTTCAATAAATTCTTCTGGAGAAAGAACTTGAATAGAAAGTCGGTCAACGTTCTTAAATTCTTTATGATTAAATGTAATAATAGCATCACAATTATTGTTTAACGCACATTGATATTGCATACTATCTTCAAAATCATGATACTCTAGGAGAACATTTGTGTCAAGAAAGACTCTCAAATTCCGTATTTCTCTTTGAGACAAACACTTTTACAATCTACATCTGAAATTTCTTTTAGAATTCCTCTTAAAGCATCATGTCGACGAGATTTACGATCTTTAGCCTCATCGTGTGGAACAGAAACCTTACCAAGGAAATTTGTCAATTGATTTTCTAACCATAATGTCATGGTCTCGTCATTTGGGAAGACTGACCGAGCTGTATCAACCAACTTGTCGTCTATTTCTAAATTAAATGTACACATAATACTAATCTTTAAATTTTGAATGCAAAAATAACAAATAAAAAACAAGGACAAAGGTCAAGCAGTCAATTTGTATGGATTTTTATTGTTTTGTCGTATCATATTGGGGATCAGAAAAATTGTGTTATTTTTGCCATCGTAAAATATATCTATAACCGAAAAAATTCGATAGTCTATGATGACATTAGCGATTTTAATTATAGCAATATTATTCATTTGGTTGTTTTCTATATTGTGCATGTGGCATTGCGCTAGAGTTGAAACGTTGGAAATTAAAGGAGACAAGGACAAACTATGCGAAACAGTCAAGACCGTATTGGCTTGCTATACTATGAGCGTTGCCGTTTCATTACTCTTTGGAACATTATTTGGGATAACTTCTGATTTCAGTATAAATAATAGTTCAAGAGCATTAGATGTGATCTTACTTATTTTTACAATGATCATTCCTTTATTAGCTCTTATTGCTTTTATTTGGATGATAGTGAAAGAAATGATGCAAATTAATGATGGATTCTTTGATTACAAACATATCTTATCATTGGTTTTGATAACAGTTTTAGGAATTAGTGCAACCGGCATTGGATTTATCTCATGTTTTATAAAAAGTCTGGCTGCGTCAGGATTCCGTGGATAAAGAGTTTATTAATTCAAAGTTTTTTCCCGCTTCTAAACGTCCACGTCTCTTCATCAAAGTAGACGTTTCTGCCGTCAAACAATGTATCAATCTGATGGTTGTTAACTAATTCTTCTGGCGATCCTGTTTGGAGTCCATGCGTGGTCAACAGCCATAGTTTATCAGAGAGTCGTATGGCTTGCTCAAGGTCGTGAGTGGATAGCAACATTGCATTGCCCTATTCTGCGTGTGGGCGATATCGTGGAGAAGTTGTGTGATTTCGATTCTACTTGCGACGTCGAGAAAAGCGGTTGGCTCATCAAGGATGACGACGGGGCACTCCAGTACCAACGTTTTTGGCAATCATCACTTTCTGTCGTTCTTCATCCGACAATTCTGCCATATACTTCTTTGTATACTCAGCCATTCCGACTGATTCTATCGCATTTTTCACCAATTCCTTATCCTCAGTTGAAAGCCGACCGAAGAATCCTGTGTACGGTTGTCTACCCAACGAAACGACTTCCTCTACCGTCAATCCTCCTGTCTGTGCTCTGTCAGTCAATACCACTCCGATTGTTTACGTTGGTTTACAAGAACATATATAATCACCGGAGCCCCCAACAGCGGTGTGACTGCATTCAATGGCAAGATTCCTCCGTCGCTCGGAAGAATGCAAACCAGATTGCAGAGCAATGCCATCACTGCTCCGGTCAACAATGTGAAGGGCAACAATGCAGTGTGGTTGGACGAGCCGAGCAACAATCGTGAGATGTGAGGCACAGCCAAACCGATGAATGCAATCGGTCCACAAAAAGCGGTGACACAAGCGGTGAGAAGCCCGACCGTCGCCAATATCAAATTTCTAGTGCGACGAATACCAACACCTAGATTCTCCGCATATCTTTCTCCAAGAAGCAGAGCATTAAGTGGTTTGATCAATAGTATCGACGCAAACAAGCCAATCAGTATTGTGACCGAGAAGAAGGGCAACTGTGCCGACGACACACCACCAAACGTCCCCAATCCCCAGATGACGTATGAATGCACACCTTCTGTCGTGGCAAAGAAATTGAGCAAGGTGATTGCAGAAGACGTAAGATAACCTATCATGATACCGATAATCAGCAGTGTCAAATTTCCTTTCACCATGGAGGAAAACACAAGCAACAGCCCCATCACAAGCAATGAGCCCGCTATAGCACCAACAAGCACTGCCAAGAAACCGGAAAAAGTGAGGCTGCCCACTCCTACTGCCCCACCTAGAAGCAGCATCACTATCGCCACACCAAGGCTGGCACCTGAGTTGATACCAAGAATTGATGGCCCCGCCAACGGATTACAGAAATAGGTTTGGAGCAACAATCCCGACACAGCCAACGCCGGTCCACAAAGTAATGCAGTGACGGCTTGAGGCAGACGGGATTCGATTATGATGAATCTCCAGCTCTCCTTTGCCGCATCACCACCCAAAAGAATCTTGACAGTCTCTAAGTATGGAATGTCGACGGAACCACAGAAAATATTGCCAAGAAATAAGGCAACAAGCAGTAACGTCATCACCAAGAAACATCCGTATATATAGTTCTTCATCTTTCTTTTCAACAAGCGTACGCTTCCAAAAATTGCGAAGCACGAATCACTCCGCTAATTTACTGTAATAGTGCAAATTTTCTACGTTTCCGGAATGGAAAATCACATGAAGATCCTTCAACAGGCGTTCTGGATGGAAAGGGATCTCTTCATAATAACGGATCTTACCAGTGTTGCAGGCAAATACATGTCGATCCTTAACGGATTTGAAATCAGAGAATTTTTCCAAATCCTTATATGTTTTATCGTTCTCTTCATTGTAGAGAAACAACCACACATCAGCATCAAAACCTTTATCAAACACCGTTTCAAAAGCCAACGGTTCTGAGCCGACATGATTGTTATCGCGGAAAATATAGTTTGCTCCAGCCGACGCAAACATCTTAGCCATATAGCTATTTCCGCCAGGCACATACCAAGTGCCGCCATTGTCGAGTCCATACAAAAGAGATGGCTTGACACTTGTATCTTGTTTTGATTGATTTTCAATTTGGTTGTAGGTTGCCATCACTTGGGCAAAAATGGAATCTGCCTTTGTCTCCTCGCCAAAGAGTCGTCCATACACACGTACCCACTCAGCTCGTCCAAGAGGATGATTCTCCATATAGTCGGCACATTCGAAAATCGGAGCTCCTAATTTGTCTAGTTCTCCATGTCCTCCGCTATTCTTGAATGGAGAAAGAAAAATCGCATCAGGAGAAAGGTCTATCATCTTCTCGATGTCTGGCCCCATACTAGATCCCAAGTCGACAATTTTGCCGCTCTTGCAAAGACCAACGACTGTAGCGTCGATAATATATTCCATATCACACACTCCGGCAATTGCATTCACCACACCCAACTCCTCAAACAACGAGCTATGAACCGTAGTAAAAACAGCTGATTTTTCCAATGGAGTTCGGATCACAGTACCGTCGGGAAGTCCAGCAGGAATAGGTTTTGTTTTATCCACAAGTAAATACGAATGTAGAATACGCGTTGTATCCCACGGATTCTTGACTTCAACAGTCTGGAATCCTTCGTATTCTGTCATCTTCACTAGTCTGGCATATTGGAATTTTACCTCTGTGCCTTCTGTCGACTTCCGGTTTGATCCGCTTTGACACGAAGCCAGCAAAAGAAGAAAACTGATGAATAAGGAAAAGTTTGTGATTTGTTTCATATTAGCATATAAAACTCGTGGGAGTGGACTTTGCCAGCTCCACACGAATTGACTTTCTTAATAGATAATTTTTGTTGGACCAACACCGACATTATACTTTGCCTTGAATGCACCATCTGATGTATACTCAAATACATAACCGTTGCTTGCATAATCGCTGGCAGTCAGGTATGAGCTGACCATGATGTTTCCATTCTTTGGATTCACGCTGATTGCTGTAGGATTGGCAGGAAGTTCATCTGCAGAACCCTTGATGATGTTCTTTGTAATGTTTCCTGTCTTAGTGTCCACACTTGAGAAATCGATTGAAGATGCACCCCAAGGAGCGTTGATAGTGTAAAGTGTATTTTCATAGCAAGAGATGATTGTAGCCTGAGTCAAAACCTTAACGCTATCGTTCTTGTCAATCATCTGAACAGTAGCAGGCACGTCACCATAGTTACCCATAGAAAGGACAAAGACATTTCCATCCTTGTCAGATGTGATCTGTGTCGGATTAAGCATCACACCGATATTTGAAGCCACCTTGAAAGAATCAAGACTAACCTTAGCGACACGCAAACCGTTTACGTAGCCAGCATTGTAGTTCATTCCATCAGAAATAGCCACGTAGATATTACCGTTTGCGATTGTCAACTGCTCTGGGTTTGGACCGACAGCAACCGAATCCACGATAGAAAGAGATGCAGTATCGATCTTTGCTACGTAACCATCGTAAAGAGAGACGTAAACGTTAGCTCCATCAGCGGCAAGATAACGTGGTGAGCCTGGGTTACCAGCTTCTGGCTGAATTGTCTTGAGGCTCTTTAGAGTCTGGCCATCAACCACCTCGATAGTGTTGGATGCATACACCGAGATATATACCTTACCACCGTAACGGATGGCATCCTGACCGACATCTCCCAAGTTGCGGTCGTTGGAAGCGTAAAACTGGTGGTAGTAAGACTCCTCTTTAGTGAAGTCAATTAGTGAAACAGAAGCATTGTTGCTACCCATCGTACCCTGATTAAGCACCCATGCAGAATTACCACTGTTAGTTACAGCCTCTGGCTCTTCATCTTCGTCTTCACACCCTGTGAATGACACGACACCCATCATAAAGATGGCAAGTGCCCTAAATGATCTCTTAAAATCCATTGTTTATTATATTGTTAAAATTTTAGTTCGACTGAAAATCTCAACGACCGCTTAGGCATCGGGTAGAATTTCACCACCTCATACTGTTTGTCGGTCAAGTTGAGAATATCGCCACGGAATTTTGTCTCCACTTGTTTGAATTTCACATCTTTATAGAGTGTTATCCCATGTTCGGTGTACGCATCCACCTTGTTCATCTTGATATTCTGCGGCAAACAGTAACGAGATCCTACCGCTGTCACACTATAGACCACATTGACTATCGGGTTCTCGAACGCCAGGCTTCCGTTGCCAGAATGTAACGGAGTGTACGGAATCTGATGTTTGTAGATATCTGATTTTTCATCAGTTATATCAATCGCCTTTTGAAATGCATATTTAGCGGAAAAGAACAAAGCTGAGCGGTTGGACGTTAACCATCGGCTGTGCAAGACGCAGTCGACTCCCCTTATGTCGACATACCCCATATTCACAATGCTCCAAACAAACATTTTGGGAATAGCGACAATCTTATCCGTCACATTATTGTAATACGCATCTGCAGATACAGAAGCGGTCTGGAATCCCGTCGACTTGGACGATTTGGAAAGAAAGACGCATGTTGCTCCTACATCAAATTGTTTAGACTTTTCCGGTTTGAGTGTCCGAGCCCCAAACGAGTTGAAATACAATTCGTTGAAAGTCGGCATCCTGAAAATATCCTTGAACGACGCTCTAAAATATAATTTTGAAGGAATTGGATTATAGGCGACAGAAACGGCTGGCGACAAATGTTTCTCATCGTCGGGATCATTTCCGATCTCAGCACGGTTAGCAAAAAACGAAGCCAACAATGTAGCAGTGACCTTCACTTTTCCATTATCGAATTTTCCATTCAACGCATCCAGCAGCGAGTGTCTGGACGGGAAAACGCAATCGTAGATATTGGAGTTGAAATTGTCGTAAGTGTAATCCAAAGCATTGGAGAAAGAAAATTTATCATTTACAATATGGCGAACGACTGCACTGCAATACCATTCGCGCTGAAAATAACGGTTGTCCAACTCACCTCCAGGATATTTCATAGCCTCATCGTGATAGTAGCTGCCACTCCAGTTGAATTTACCGCTGACGAGCAACGTCGTCGTTATCCAATCACTATACAATTGAGCTTGAGCAAACGCATTCTTATCCTTTAGAGTCTCCTTGTTCTCCAGATTGGAATAGTAGACCACACTGCCAGGCAATTCCCTATCCGACTCATAATAATACGTTTTTACCGAAAGATGGCTTCTATGAGAAAGATCAAACCTACCGCTCAAATCAGCACTTCCGCTTTTGACAGCACTGTTCTTGCGTTTCTCCTCAGTCACAATTCCACCGTTGGTAAGTGTGTATGGATAATCACCGTCGGCACGGAGAAAATTCCCGGACGCCTTAATCCAATTCGACTTTCCAATCTTATGATCAAACGAAGCGTATGGATTGACAAGGCCGAACGAACCGACATTGAGTTTTGCGACTCCATTGAAATTTTTTCCGCCATAATCGTCATAATTTGGCGAGGCAGTTTTCAGGGACAAAACCGAAGGCGAAGCGAAATGGTTTGCAGGGTGAAGGATGTCGTCAAACTCGCCTATGGTAATGTTTATCTGAGACAGCTGGTCAAGAGAAAAGCGTCCGATATCAACCTGACCGTTCTGACAATCGTTTACCGCTATGCCGTCGTAAGAGACTGTCGTATGTTTGGAACCAAGACTACGGACCGAAACAGTTTTCAGACCACCTATTCCACCATAATCCTTAACTTCCGCACCAGCCATACGTCTGATTGCTTCCGATAGATGTCCGACGCCAAGACGAGGAAGCTGTTCACCCAAGATTGTTTGAGAAGTATTGGTAGTGGGAATAATATCCGTTCTTGCACCGTCGACTACAACTTCATCTATTTGAGTATTTGAAACGATAGGATCGGACTGGTTTCCTAGTGCCGTCACGGCAGGAATCAGCGAAAAAATCAAAGAGAGTCCAAAAATTCTAAACGTGAACATTTAATGATGAAGTTTATGAATGCAAAAATACTGATTTTATTTGAAATTTCATATTAGGAACACATAGTCAAGAGTAAATACGACTACAAATCCAAACAACATTGACGAGACAAAAATTCACAAAAACAGCCTCAAAATTTGAATTATTTACCTATATTTATAACTTTGTCAAATGATATAATATACATTTGGGCAACCATTTGTGTCTCAGAAGGTTAATTCTTTTATTACAACATATTTGCCAACGTAATAAAATAGGAACGAAAGGTTTAACTAAATATGTAGGACTCATGAAAATCGTAGGAAAAGAAATTCATATTGCAAGCATAGCAATGATATTTGCCATGTTCGCTGCTTTGACTTCTTGTTTAGACAGACATCCGAAAAGCCACGAAGAGGTATATGAAATGGTAGCGAAGAAGGTTCAGGACAACGGAGACTACAACAAAAAAAATCTAAAGATAATAAAGGATGCTTTGGAAGAAGCGTTGAAAGGCTGCAACTTCGAATACGCCAAAAAGTATTGTGCGCTACTTGAAAACGTAAGCTATACCGAAGCAGAAAACTACTACGAAGAAATAAAGAAGGCAGAAACCGCATATTTGATCACTTTAAAAAACGAGGACGCTGCAGATTTGCTTATCTCCACTATCGACTCAAATCCTCTTGGAAAGCCAGAGATCGGTTATGAATCAGAGAGCACGCCTGCGTACGACTGGCAAGCAAAAAGGCACAATTCGATCATCAACGAATACTTCAACAGAGCGCTGATGCAACAGAACGAAGTCTTGGCAAAAAAGCTATTGCCGCTTTACGTAGAGGAGCCAGTCTATGAGAAGTTCACTAAGAACGATAAAAGATACAATAGAATTATCAGTTTCTCCGACAAGCACAAGCAAGACGCCACTAAAAAATTCGAAGAGGCAAAAAAGTTCTGGAACTAAGTTCTATCAATACAAATCAAAGGTTGTTTGGCAACAAACGACCTTTTTTCTTGAAACCTTAAACCCATTTTGTCATCTCGCAAATAATAATTACCTTTGCGCCAAGTTTTTACATCCATATAGATTTATGATTACAATAGACCAACTTAAAGATGTGTTGGAACGCGAGGACGCGTTGAGGAGGTATCTTTGACATAGATGCCAAGCGTGTGCAGATTGAAGAAGAAGAGATGCGTACGCATGACCCAAATTTTTGGGAAGATCAGAAGGCAGCAGAAGCCCAGATGAAAAAGGTAAAAGACCTTAAGCGTTGGGTAGAGAAGTACGAAGGCGTGCACAATGCAGCACAGGAGGTACAGTTGTCGTTCGACTTCTACAAGGACGAGTTAGTGACAGAAGAAGAAGTTGACCAGGCCTACGAAAAAGCGATGGCTTTAGTTGAAGACCTAGAGATGCAGAACATGCTTCGTGCCGAGGAAGACAAGATGAGTGCAGTGCTTAAGATTGTTGCCGGAGCAGGAGGTACAGAGGCTCAGGACTGGGCAGAGATGCTATTCAGAATGTATCAGCGTTGGGCTGATCGCCAGGGCTATAAGTGTGAGATTTCCAACTATCAGGACGGTGATGAAGCCGGATTGAAGACAGCTACAATGAAGATCGAGGGAGATATGGCATACGGATACTTGAAGAGCGAAAACGGAGTACACCGTCTAGTGAGAGTATCCCCTTACAATGCACAAGGTAAGCGTATGACATCGTTCACATCTGTATTCGTCGTTCCATTGGTAGACGACAGTATCGAGATCGAGATCAACCCAGCAGGTTTGTCTTGGGACACATTCCGTTCATCAGGTGCCGGTGGTCAGAACGTCAACAAGGTGGAATCAGGTGTTCGTTTGCACTATAAGTTCCACAATGTATTGACAGACCAGGACGATGAGATCGTAATCGAGAATACAGAGACACGTGACCAACCGAAGAACAAGGAGAATGCCTTGCGTTTGTTGAAGTCGCAGTTGTACGATATCGAGTTGGAGAAGCGTCGTCAGGAGACTGCCAAGATCGAGGCAGGAAAGAAGAAGATCGAGTGGGG
This sequence comes from Paludibacteraceae bacterium, assembly GCA_045629285.1. Classification (GTDB taxonomy): domain Bacteria; phylum Bacteroidota; class Bacteroidia; order Bacteroidales; family Paludibacteraceae; genus UBA1723. The sequence goes on from JAZQQY010000014.1 coordinate 9,246, forward strand.
AAGCCAGATCCGTAGCTACGTATTCGACGACCGCCGTGTGAAGGATCACCGTACCGACTACCAGACTTCCAATGTCAACGCCGTAATGGACGGAGACATCGACGGATTCATCAAGGCTTACTTGATGGAGTTCGGTGGAGGAGAGTAACTTCGTTTCTGGCTTCAGAGATTTCCAACGGCCGTGGTAACGGTCTGACTCAAGAATAATTGCCTAGGGTTGAGCACGTGTCGCAGACACTTGATCGTACCCTAGGTTTTTTATGACCTTAAAATCAGACAATTTTACCGCCATTCATTTGTTTTTCCAACCAAAAATCTACCTTTGTATAGTTTTCATCAAAAAGGATATAATATATGGTAAAAAAATTATTCATACTGATCATTGCGGCAATTTCTGTCGCACTCGCTTCCTGCAGAGAACAGTTCATCGACGATATTGACAAAACTCCCATCAATAAAGAATTGTTGAAAGGCGGATGGCATTTTGACTCGGTTCGTTCCGTGATCAACACTAAAAACGGAAGTATGCAGAACACTGCGGCTAACGTTTGCCAAAACTTTATGAAAAAGACAATGAGCATCCGCACTCTATATTTCACAGAAGACACCGCTTACTGCATAGTAAATATCGACAATGAAAAAGAGATGACGATCAGACGCAGCAAATATTCCACCGACTCATCTCACGTTCTTAGTTTCGAGGAAACAGAAAATTTCATCGGCAGCTGGTATCTTCCTTTCTGGTTTATCAAGGAGCAGACTCCAGACAAAGCAACTTTCTATCTTACAAAAGATGAGATCGTCGTATTGTTGGAGGAGGACGGATCCATACCCCATTCTATCATAGACCGACTTGAAAGCGGTGCTTGCTACTGCTATTTCAGTCGTTGTGAATATCCTATTTTCGAAGAGATAGACAATGCCGAAAAAGGCATATACTCCACAACAGAATATAAATAACAGTGGCCGGCCTGTATATCCATATTCCGCTCTGCACCAAACGTTGCAGCTACTGTGACTTCTTTTCCACCACGCTTCTCAGCAAGCGTGATGAACTGATAGTCGCACTTTGCAAGGAGATGAAGATGCGAGCCGACTATCTCCCTGTCGACGAGAATGTGCTTGAGACAATCTATATCGGCGGAGGAACCCCATCGCTGCTTTCGCCGACTGAGATCAACAAGCTAATCAATTGTGCATTGGAGACATTCCCTCATATCAGTGTCAGCGACATGGAGATCTCAATGGAGGCTAATCCGAATGACTTGTCCGAGGATTATCTCAAAGATTTATCGGCGACAGCAATCAACCGACTAAGCATAGGTTGCCAGACTTTTGACGATGCGACATTAAAGGTGATCAACCGTCGACATACAGCCAACGAAGCAAGATCGGCTATCGAGAATGCCAGAAAATATGGATTCAACAATATAAGCATCGACTTGATCTATGGACTTCCGTCACAAACCATTGATTCCTGGAAAAAAGATGTTGCGACAGCCATATCTCTTTCGCCTAACCATATTTCAGCTTATTGTCTAGAACTGCATGAAGGATCTCTACTAACAAAGAAGATCGCAAAGGGCGAACTGACAGCGATGGATGAGTCGGACTGTCTAACGTGTTTCAAACACATACGAGAAGCCACATCATCTGCCGGTTACGAACATTATGAGATTTCCAACTTTGCGCTCAAAGGATACCGTTCCCGACACAATTCGTCTTATTGGCACGACATCCCATACATAGGAATCGGCCCGGCAGCACATTCCTACAACGGGATTAGCAGACAATGGAATGTATCTCATTTGCCCAAATACCTGAAGGCAATCAATGAAGGCAAACTGGATGCCGAGATTGAAGATCTGAACGTCACAGAAAAATATAATGATTATATCTTGACCGCTTTACGCACCAGCGACGGAATAAGTTTCCAATACATTGAAGATAAATTCGGAAAAGATTTTGTTGAATATGCCAAAGAGGAAGCTACAAGACAAATCATAGAAAATAATGTGGAAATCCACGGAGGCGAATGTCGTCTAACGGAAAAAGGCATCTTCATTTCAGACACTATTTTCACAGAATTCATTATGGTTGACGATGAGTAAAAACGAAGTTATCAACAATTTTATCAACAATATTGTAACAACAACATAAAAAAGGTTGAAATCTATTTTCTTACAAAACCTTTTTATATGTTTGGAATTGTATATATTTGTAGCGTCACCTTGGTTTGTGCACATTACAAATTAGAGGATTTATATTAGAAAAGCATTTAAGAACAAAAACAATTTTGTATGAGAAAACTATCTAACTCACGCAAAACAAGACATATCGTCAAGTTTATTTCGCTGTGTATCACCTCATTACTCAGCAGTTCGTCTGTATTGGCCCAAACATCGGAAAGGCCACAACTATTTATAGAATGGTCTGACACTACATTTGTTTATGATGGGATGCCACATCGACCAACAGCCAGATTTATCGGTCTAGTGGAAGGGAAAGAGGATGTCCATATCGACTCTACCTATTGGGATTATCGTATAGAGTCAGGAGAATACTATGTAAGTGGAGATCGTTCATCTTTTTATGGAAAAGATCTAGAATACTACGAGATTAAAGCAATTGATTTATATTATAGACCTTTCACAATCAACAAAAAGACAGTTAAACTTCCGACTGCAGATTCCACTCCTCTTATATACAATGGGAAAGTGCAGGATTTGATTGTAAATCTTGATGAAGGATCAATGATTCTACCTAATGAGGAAATGGCGGTCAATGCTGGATATTACCATCAGGAGGTTAGACTTCTAGACACAAAGAACTACGTTTGGGAGGACGGAACAATAGAGACAAAGACTGTATTGTTCAACATCCAGCCTCAGGTAGTAAAATTGCCTGTTGTTCCTGAAACAAAATTCATCTATAACGGACAAGTTCAAAAATTCACAATTTATCCTGACGATTCGAATTTAGAACGTTATAAAATAGATCCTTTGAATGAATCAGGAGTGAAAATCGACCAATACCTTAGAATTGTAAATCTCACAAACGTCGACAACTATATTTGGGAGAACGGTACTGTTGCTCCTTATGCTGTAATGTTTGAAATTCTAGACAAAAGTGTAGATTATCCAAACTTCTTCCAGCAGGAATTCATATATAGTGGCGACACATTTGCCATCGTAGAAAAAGATCCTAGATATACAGTTGTATATGATCGCTATTCTGAGTTTGGCGATGACATCAAGAATGTAACTCTATGTGACGCAGGTCAATACCGTGCAACAATATCTTTGACTCCAGGCTGCACATGGAAAAACGGAGACACAAAAAGTCTTAGACTAGATGTCCTCGTAAAACCTATGGCGGTAGACAAACCTCTTGATATTCAAGAAAGAGAGTTCACTTATAATGGAGACTTCCACTATTTCGGAATTCCTCAGAACGAAGGTTATATAATAGATGGACCTGTAGAGGGCATTGATCCGGGCATCTACAAAACATTTGTCGCATTGAAGCCTAACTATATTTGGGCTGATGGAACACAAGATATACTAAGCTACGAGTTCAGAATCGAAAAGACAAAGGTAGCCATTCCGTCGCCGGACAAGACATTGTACATTTACAACGGAGAGCCTCAATTCTACAAAATTGAAAAGAATCCTTTGTATTCCGTATACGGCAACGAACGTACAAGTGCAGGAGTATACGAAGTTTCCGTTTCTCTAAATGATTCTCATGTATATGAATGGGAAGATGGAACTTCAGACCCTAAGACATATTATTTTAAGATCAACAAAGTTGCAGTCAAAATACCTACATCGGATACAACTCATTTTGTATACAACGGCACGGAGCAGTTCTATTCAATCGTACCAAACGATTACTACACTGTATACGGAAACGTAAATATAACAGCTGGCAACCATGAGGTGTCAGTGGACCTTATCGACACAATCAATTATGCGTGGGAAAACGGTCATGGATCCAACCCTATCGTTTTTGACTTTGTTATCGACAGAGCTAAGGTTGAAATTCCAGCCGCTGATTCAAGCAAGTTCACTTACAACCAAGGTGCTGTGATGGTATACAACATCACACCTAACGAAAACTATATTGTTTCTGGAAATGCACAAGAAAATGCCGGCAACCATATCGTCAACGTCATTCTTGCCGATTCTATCAACTACATGTGGGAAGACGGCACTTTGATGCCGAAGGTTTATGAGTTCAATATCGAGAGAGCTTTGGTCAAACTTCCATACGCGATTAAAGATTCTTTCTCATACGATGGTTTGATCAAGTTGTTTGAAATCGAGCCAAGCTCTTACTATACAATAGAAATCACAAACAGTGCTGCTACTGAGGTAGGTGTTTACGAAAGAACAGTTTCTCTAAACAACATCGACAACTACATGTGGGAAGATGGAACTACAGACTCAAAGATCATCAAATTCGTGATCAAGGGTGGTGTGGTCGAGTTCCCAACAATAGCAGACATCGATTTTACAGGAGACTCTATCCAGCTTGTTCCTAAAAGCGACTTCTACACTATCGATGGTGGTGTAGGTTCAGACGCTGGAACTTATATTGTTGTATTGACACTAAATCCTGGCTATGAGTGGGAAGACGGTTCTTCCGCTCCAAGAGAATTCGCAGTAAAGATCAACCATATCATTGTTGAAGAGCCTGTCGTTAATGCAGGAGAAATCACATACGATGGCAATGCATACGCCATGATCATCCCTGAGAATCCAGCATACACAATCACAGGTGAGACTAAGGGTATCGAACCTGGTGTTTACACTGCTATTCTGTCGTTGAATCCTAACTATGCATGGGCCGACAACACAACTGAGGACAAAGTCTACACAATGACAATCTCAAGAATCAAAGTTGCGATTCCAGAGGTTGACTCTACTCTATTCTTCTACAACCAAGAAGAACTTACTTACTATATCGAGGAGAACAACAACTACACAATTGAAGGAAACAAGCAGACAGAAATTGGTCTATACGATGTAGTCGTAACTCTTAATGACACAGTTTACTACGAGTGGGCTGATTCAACCGTTGCTCCAAAGCACTACGACTTCGAGATCATTGAAAGTGTAGAATTCGACTTTGAGATCAAGACTCCTAACGCTAGCATTGTTCAGGGTGAGGATTTGACAATCAACCTTGACGTGGACGGCTTGGTTCAGTATTATAAAATCAACTGCGACAAATTGCCAGAGTTGGGCAACGACTCATTGAAGCCATTCAACAGCGACATGCAGTCGATCATTATTCCTACAACAGAGTCTACAACTCCAGGTAAGTACAAGATCAACATCACACTTGCAGCAGGCAACATTGACACTACATTCTCAGTTGACGTAACAATCAACTATCCTGCATCAGCAATCATCGCATGTTGGAACGATGTGGTCACTGTCGACAAATCAAAGGTACAGACAACCACATACCAGTGGTACAAGGACGGCAAGATGATTCCAGGAGCAACAAGCCAGTACTACTGCGACAAGGCTGGTCTTTGCGGTTACTACTCATGCAAGGTAGACGGCGATTTGTTCGTCGGACCTACATATCTAAACTTCGGACGTCCATTGCGTCTAACTGCTCGTAGCGAGAGCGGAAGAATCATTGCAAACGTTTGGGGCAGAACATCGGCAGATGTATTGCTGATGGATATCGGTGGTACTGTAATCGACGCCAAACCAGCTGCAGAGGAGATGACATTCTCAGTAAAGCCAGGCATCTATGTACTAACACTTGAGGGTACAGATCAGAGTGTCAAGGTGATTGTTAACAAGAAATGAGACTATTGAATATGAAAAATAATATAAGCATAACAACATTGGCGTTACTTACTGCAGCAAGCAGTATCTCAGCGCAGGAGAAGTCGGCAAATGCTTCTACTATCGAGCCACAAAGCGCTGCTTCTACACAGGAGGTCACAGCAGAGGCGCCAGAAAGAAATGACGTTATTCTTCCGTTGTGGGAGCCTCAGAACAAATATCTGAGCATTTCACTTGGAGCCGGCATCAACGACTTGACATACAAACTAAGTATTGGCGATCGTACTCTTGCACCGGGCGGAGTATTCAATATGGACTACAACATCTTCGTCAACCAGAACTGGGGATTATCATTCGGAGCTGGAGTCGCTTTGTATAATTCTAAGTCGACAATCAACAATAAATACAAGTCGACAGTCAAGATTCCTTTGACATACTCAAATGCAGAATCTAAAATTGAAGAGAGTGATTTCTATACTGATTTTGTAGACTGGGAGGAAAAGCAGAGATGCATCGCATTGGAGACTCCGATCGGAGCTCTTTACAGAAGAAACTTGAAGAGCAACATGACTCTACTTGCTGGAGCAGGAGCACACTTGTCTTATCCGGTAAAGACGACTTACAGAGTTGTCGGAGGAAAGCGTGTCACAACCGGACACATCGGAAGTGCAGATGTCAATTTTGATTCGGATCTTCCACAACACGGTTATACTACAAACAATTCTCGTCCAGAGGGGACAACTGAGACAAAACACTTCTCAGCAGGAGTTTACGCCGATGTAAATCTTGTTCACAGAGCCAACAAAGTAGATTTCTTCTACGGAATCTATGGAACATTCGGTTTGTTGAACATCACCAACAACAGCGACAAAACATTATCCGACAGCAGAGAGTATTGCGGAGTATTGGCATCAAACGTTGCAAGCGACGTGACTCTTCGTTCTGCAGGTGTAAGAGTCGGTGTTAAGATTCCTTGCCCAAGATTGAGAGATGAGGACAACGACGGTGTATTCGACAAATTTGATAAATGTCCTGGCACACCATCTGTTGCGACAGTCGACACTTGCGGTTGTCCAATCGACACTGATAAGGATAGTGTTCCAGATTATTTGGATAAGTGTCCGAACACACCAGCAGGAATTGCAGTCGACTCTGTAGGATGTCCTATAGATTCAGACAACGACGGAGTTCCAGATTACCTAGACAAGTGTCCTAACACGCCATACAAGATTGCAGTCGATGCAAACGGTTGTCCATTCGACACAGACGGCGACGGTGTTCCTGATTATCTCGACAAGTGTCTTGATACTCCAGCCGGAACAAGAGTCGATGCAAACGGTTGTCCTCTTGACGCAGACGGCGATGGTGTCGACGACCTTAAGGATGAATGTCCTGACACACCGGAAGGAGTCAAGGTTGATGAAAAGGGTTGTCCTGTAGATTCTGACGGCGACGGAATTGCCGACTATCTAGACAAGTGTCCATCGATAGCAGGATCGCCAAAGAACAACGGTTGCCCTGAGATTTCCGCAAAGGTTCAGGCAGTGTTCAAGCAGGCTATGCGCGGAATTCAGTTCGAGACTAGCAAGGCTGTCATCAAGAAAGCTTCTTACACTGTTCTTAACAAGGTTGTGAAGGTGATGAAAGACAATCCAAGCTACAAGCTATACATTTCCGGCCATACCGACAACGTAGGTAACGCAGCCAACAACATGAAACTTTCTAGAGAACGTGCGGCAGCGGTTGCCAGCTACATCACTAAGAAGGGAATCAAGGCCGACCGATTGAGAAGCGACGGATGGGGTGATACCAAACCGGTTGCCTCAAACAAAACAGAAAAAGGAAGAAAACTTAACCGAAGAGTTGATTTCGAAGTTGAGTTCTAACAATAAAGAGACGGTGTTCGCATCGTCTCTTTTCTTTTTCCATCAATTTATCATTTGGCATTTAGTATTTCTAATTTAATTATACCTATCTTTGTAGGGAATAAAAACAGATATTTTCAAATGGTAAGAGCAATATTTCCAGGCAGTTTCGACCCGCTAACTCTTGGTCACTACTCAGTTGTAAAAAGAGCACTTTCATTCGTTGACGAAGTGATTATCGCCATCGGTGTGAACGAGTCAAAACGCCCGTTCTTTGATACAGAAGCTAGAAAAAGAATAATCGAAGAGACATTCAAGAATGAGCCTCGTGTAAAAGTGGCGACATACGACTGCTTGACTGTTGATTTTGCAAAGCAGGTAGGTGCGACTATCATACTTCGTGGAATCCGTGCGGTTGCTGATTTCGAGTATGAGAAGACAGTTGCCGATGCCAACCGTCAGATTTCTGGAATCGACACTATCCTACTCTTCACAGAGCCGCAGCACTCGTTCATCAGTTCTACCGTCGTACGCGATATCCTTCGCTACGGAAAAGACCCTAAGGACATGTTGCCTCCAGGAATTGACCTGCAGTCGATTCTAGAATTTAAAAACGAGCATAAAGACCTAATTTGCTAAGATATGGCTAAAGAGCATTATACAGGACTTAATAGTCAGGAAGTTCTTGATTCAAGAGCAAAACACGGATCCAACATCCTTACTCCACCGGAGAAGGAGTCTTTATTTGTGAAGTTCTTGGAGAAATTCAAGGATCCTCTCATTATCATCCTGCTTATCGCTGGAGCCTTGTCAATAGGAATTTCAATCTACGAATATTTCCAACACCCGGATCCAACAGTATTTTTTGAACCGGTCGGAATTTGGGTCGCCATCTTCCTTGCCACAGGTATGGCATTCTATTTCGAATACGCTGCCGACAAAGAATTCGAGGTCCTTAATCAAATAAACGACGACGAGCCAGTTCAGGTAATCCGCAACGGCATCACGACTGAGGTTCCACGTAAAGATGTGGTAGTTGGCGACATCGTCATTCTCGTGACCGGTTGTGAAGTGCCGGCTGACGGAGAATTGTTAGAAACCACCTCACTAAACATCGATGAAAGCTCACTTACAGGCGAGCCTATATGTTTGAAAACCACAAACAAAGAAGATTTTGACCCGAATGCGACATTCCCGTCCAACCACGCCATGCGAGGAACAAAAGTGATGGAAGGACACGGAATCATGCGTGTGTTTGCCGTGGGCGACCACACTGAAAACGGAAAAGTCTTCACTGCAGCACAAATTGACAACACAGTCAAAACTCCACTAAACGAGCAGTTGGATGGCCTTGGCAACCTGATCGCCAAAGTCAGCTACGTAATCGCCGGACTAATCATAGTCGGACGAATCGGCATGTATTTCATCGACAACGACGGATTCTCTTGGTTTGGTGACGGCGATACAGCAGGGTTCGTAACAGAAGTATTGCAGGCATGTATGGTGGCCGTTGCGCTTGTGGCTGTTGCCGTTCCCGAAGGTCTACCAATGGCAGTGACATTGTCGCTTGCATACAGTATGCGTGCGATGCTTAAGACCAACAACCTTGTCCGCAAGATGCACGCCTGCGAAACAATGGGTGCGACAACTGTAATCTGTACAGATAAGACTGGCACGCTTACCCAAAATAAGATGCAGGTTCACGAGACAAAGTTCTTCAATCTGCAGTCAAGTCAAGCACTCATCGGCGACGAAGCAAGCAATCTTATCGTAGAAGGTATCTCCGTCAACTCCACAGCCCTACTTGATCTTTCCGATGCCAACAACCCAAAAGCATTGGGTAATCCAACAGAGGGTGCTCTACTTCTTTGGCTTCACAAACATAAGTTTGATTTCGAGAAGATAAAAGAGGCTGCAGAGAAAGTGGATGAGATTCCGTTCTCCACAGAACGCAAATACATGGCTTCACTCGTCAAATCTCAGTATTTGGACGGCAAGAAAGTGTTGTATTTGAAAGGAGCGCCAGAAATTGTACTTAGTCTTTGCGCAAACATTGCAGGCGGAGAGAATCTTCAGTCAATCAACGAGACACTGCTTAAATACCAGAACCAGGCGATGCGAACACTTGCATTCGCTTATCAGATTGTAGGAGACGGAGAGGTTGCCATCAGCAGCGACAACAAACTGGTTGCCAACAACCTGACATTCATGGGAATAGTTGCGATTGCAGACCCAGTGCGCAAAGAGGTTCCGGAAGCAGTCAACAGTTGTATCGACGCAGGTATAGACATCAAGATCGTTACCGGAGACACTACAGCAACAGCAAGAGAGATCGGCCGTCAGATTGGTCTTTGGAAAGATTCTTACGGAGAAAATAACATTATCACCGGACCCGACTTCGCCGCTCTTTCTGACGAAGAGGTTTACAATAGAGTCGAAGAGATAAAAATCATCGCCAGAGCACGTCCGCTTGATAAGAAAAGATTGGTGGAGACGTTGCAAAAGCGCAATCAGGTCGTGGCCGTGACTGGAGACGGAACAAACGATGCTCCAGCATTGAAAGCCGCCCACGTCGGATTGTCGATGGGAGACGGAACAAGTGTGGCAAAAGAAGCGTCGGACATAACAATCATCGACAATTCATTCTCTAGTATCACACGTGCTGTGATGTGGGGACGTTCACTATACCAAAACATCCAGAGATTCATTCTTTTCCAGATGACAGTGAACGTGGCTGCATGCCTTATCGTGCTTGTCGGAGCATTCATTCCAGGCATCAAATCGCCATTATCTGTAACTCAGATGCTATGGGTCAACTTAATCATGGATACATTCGCTGCTATGGCATTAGCATCACTTCCACCTTCGATGAAAGTGATGCAGGAGGCACCAAGATCAAGAGACGCGTTTATCATCAACAAACCGATGATGAAATTCATCCTTACAGTCGGAGTATTCTTCTTCGTTGCCATGATGGGAATGCTATTCGTAATGAAAAATAACGAAATCACATTCGAGAGCGGCATCCTTGGCATGACATCTGGAGGCAAAACACTTCCAGCCTACGAGTGCAGCGTCTTCTTCACAACATTTGTCATGCTTCAGTTCTGGAACATGTTCAACGCCAAAGCATTCGCCACAGGCAAGAGTGCATTGCATTTCAAAGAGTGTAAAGGATTCCTTACTATCGCAGCGTTGATCTTCTTCGGACAGTTATTGATTGTCAACGTCGGAGGAGCCATGTTCAACGTCACACCGCTCAACATCATCGACTGGCTTCTAATCGTAGGAGCGACATCTGTAGTGTTGTGGATTGGAGAAATAATGAGAATGCTAAATGCTAAATGCTAAATGCTAAATGCTAAATATGAAATGAAAAGAATAATAAAAAAGATATTGGCATTTTCCTCAGCCATTGCAATGGTGGGGTGTTCACAAGTGCAAGGAGGACGCATGGAGAGCAGAAAAATAGTAAAGAATATCAAAGCAGAAAAAGACACTGTTATGCCAGAAAATGACGAGGTGGGGCTTTCTTCGTTCTTCCCTAACGATTCTGTATTTAACGAAACGGTTTCAGTTAAGTCAGGAAAGATCTTTATGGTCGGCAAGACCAATCCTACCACTGGTTACGACTGGGAGATGAAGGTTGAGACAGCCGACAGCACAATCTTGCGATTCGACAAATCGTTTGACGTGACACCTGTTGAAGAATCAAGACCAATGATGTGCGGAGCTCCGTCGCTAAGACGATATGAGTTCATCACAGAGAAAACCGGTGTCGCTAAAGTCACATTTGAATACAAGCGTCCTTGGGGAAAACAAGAGCCAGAAGCGACAGTCGTTTATAATATCACAATCACCGAATAACCAATCGTAGAGACGCACGGACGTGCGTCTCTGAAAATAAAAGTACGGACATTTTATGTGGACTCAAGTAGAATTTTCCCTTAATGAAAAGCGACGTGGATTCCACCTCGTCACAAGTGAGATTCTATCTCATCTGCCAGCATTGCCCAAAGTGGGATTGCTCAACCTTTTCATCAAGCACACGTCGGCTGGATTGACCATCAACGAGAACGCTGATCCAGATGTCCGCGTCGACATGGAGAGCATATTCAACCACATGGTGAAGGAACGTGAGCCCTATTATCAGCACACTCTTGAGGGCGACGACGATATGCCAGCCCACGCCAAAAGCACCCTCGTCGGCGACAGCCTTACTATTCCAATCACCAACGGCAGATTGAATCTTGGCACTTGGCAGGGAATATACCTTTGTGAGTTCAGAAACTACGGCGGAGCAAGAAAGATCGTAGCGACGATCGCAGGTGAATAGCTCCCGTAGAGAGGTGACGTGATATGAAGTAGATTCAACGACGAAGACGCGAGGTCTCGCGTCTCTACAACCGAACATAAAATTTTTGAACAGATGCTAACAATATACAAAGGAAGACCAGAGGATTTATCTGGCAGACTAGAGAGAGAAATCCGCGTTTACGATTTGCTCGACTCACTTGGCGTAGAGTATGAGCGACTCGACCACGAGCCAGCAATGACAATGGAGATATGCGCAGAGATCGACGCCGCGTTCGAGCGTCTGCCATTGGAAGCATTCAAAGCTGACCAGAGTGAAGACAAAGGCAAACATGCCATCATCTGCAAGAATCTGTTTCTTACCAATAAGCAGCATACCAAATACTATCTTCTTATGATGCCTGGCGACAAGAAATTCTTGACCAAGGATTTGTCGGCACAGATCAACTCCGCACGATTGTCGTTCGCAGGAGAAGACGACATGCTTAAATATCTTGACGTGACACCAGGTTCTGTGTCGGTGCTTGGGCTGATGAACGACAAAGAAAACGTAGTGCAGCTGTTGATAGATAGCGACGTGTTGGCAAGCGAATACGTTGGTTGTCATCCATGTATGAACACATCAAGTCTACGAATGTTGGTCAAAGATCTGACAGAAAAGATTCTTCCGGAACTACATCACGAACCATTTGTTGTTAATTTATAATTTCTCATAAAATTTTGTCTTGTTTGTCAAAAAAAACTATTTTTGTATGTCGATACAACTAATAGGACAAAATTACAGGACGTGTAAAAACTCCGCGTCGTAACAAACATTTTTCAGTTGCTGAGCCAACGATAGGGCAATGAGTAATAGATTGATGAACACGATAGCAACCTTGTTTGCGCTACTTATCGTCTCTTCATGCGTCGACAAGCAGGTAGAACAGGTTCAATATATGCTTGAAGCACCAACATCGAATGAGGGTGTGGATATCCGTTATTTCCAGAAAAAATTAGATGGAGAGAACGGCCATGACTATGTGGACTTTATGGCCATAGTCTACAAAGAAAAAGACTTCCGTAGAGACGAGACTCTATATTACTATTCTTCTCAACACAAAACAATCTTAAATCAGCGCAGATTCAGATTCCAGGTGAAGGGAGGAGAACTGATCATGTTCGAAAACGAAGCTGATACAGTCGGAAGATGTTATCTTTCGGTCAACACCGATGCCAGAGTCATTTATTCAACAGAGCCTAAAGCACCTGGATACATTCCGATCACACATACCCATACACTGCAGGGCACACGTAAGGTGAAATTGCAGAAAATGGACGACACAATCAATGTGTATAGTTTCTATACGCCTTATACATACGTGCATGAGGAATACTACGACAAGAATTTGAAGCTAGTAAAATTCTCAGAAAGCTACTACGATTTGGATTTCTCTATGGAGCAGATAGATTCAATCTATGCACCTAAAGAGTTCACTCTACTTCTTCACGAGCAGTTGACATCAGCAGATGAACCAGAGATGCCAGACAGTTGCGCTACAGCAGACTATGTCAAGAAGATGGAGAAAAGCGTGTTGATGACTGTCGCATTATGGAGAGAGTATATCAACGCAATCGAATTAGATCAGGCAAAAGACTGTACTGAACGTGAAGGAAAAGCATTGTTCAACTACCTTCGCAACAACTCGTACAGAAATCTGTTCCTAACAAAAGCATTGGAATACTCTAATAAGAAGAGCGAGAATGCAGAAACACTATTCATGTTGATGCATTCAGAAATCATCAAGAAATATAAGAACTACTCAAATGTAGTGGATGATTTCCCGTTCCTTGTAGATTATCCTCAATGTAGGAATAGGTTCAAGGGAACGAAATGATTAGCGTATATGACGCAAATTGGGCATAAAAAAAATGGGGCTGTATCGTTGATACAACCCCATTTTATATTTGATAATCAATTAGTGGCTTAATGTTTTAGCCATGATAGCATCGATCATTGAGCTGCTAGACGAACCGCCAACCTGAGTCGTTGCATCAGCACCAGGGACCTTTCCATTCCACTTCTCAAGGAACAACATTGTCTCATCATGCTTCCACTGCTTCTCGTTTGTCACAAGAGCCTGAGAAATCTTTGTCTTAGTATACAAGTCGGCGTCAGCCTTTACCTTTGCTGCCTCTGCCTCCATCTTTGTAACCTCAAGATCTGCCTGAGCTCTTAGCATTGCTGCCTGCTTCTCAGCCTCTGCCTCCTTTACCTGCTTCTGTGCAGATGCCTCTGCAATGGCAACGTCGGCCTTAGCTGTCTTCTCCATCTGTGTTCTCTTCATTGTCTCCTGGATCTGCTTGTCGAACTCCTGCGACCAATCCCAGTTGTTAACGTTTAGCTGAGCGATCTCCAAAGGCAGCTTCATACACTTTACGTTCATTTCATTCCATACCTGCTTAGAAATCTGATCCGTGTTCGCAGTAAGTTCGTAGATACTGTACTTACCGATAACCTCCTTGATTGTAGACTTCACATTTGTCTGGAACAGTTTCTCAAGTGAACTAGCAGTATAGTTCTCAACATAGTTTCTTACAGAGGCCTCATCGCTCTTGAAATTGTAGACGATAGCAACCTGCATTCCGATTGTCTGCATATCCTTTGTGATAGCACCATCATCACCTACTGTAAACGCCATGTTAAGCTGCTGGGGAGTTAGCGGCACACTGATTACCGACTCAATGAACGGTAGTTTACCACTTACACCCGAGTTACGTGGAATAACTCGGTCAATCTTACCCATGTTCTTTACTACTGCTGTCTCATTAGGTTCAACAACTGTGAATGAACCACAACCAACAACGATTAAAGCTACGATAACCACAACTGCAATCAAGCCCTTTTTTAGGACTGAAGCAACGTTCTTCTCCAATTCTGGATTAGACGGAATTTGAATGTTTCCCATTTTCATGTTATTTATATATTGTTTATTATTTCCTAATACTAAATTCAGAGTCTTTCCGCTACTCTATTTCGCATCATTAACACCACTAAGCATCGGCACAAAACTGCACTCTTCCAATTTGTCGACAGCAAACTGAGTTTCATCCACACGTCTGACACGATACATATTGCTCACGCCGGATTTATCTTCAACAGGAATGATCATCACTCCTCCGATCTTCAACTGAGCCATCAACTTGGGAGGGAACTGGAATGCTCCGGCAGTCACGATTATTTTGTCGAACGGTGCGTGTTCAGGCATCCCGTGATAACCGTCACCACAAATATTCTGGACTCGGATATCCAATCTTCTGAAAAGAGCTGACGTGATATCGTACAAAGCCTTCTGTCTCTCTATAGTGTAGACATCAACGCCAAATGCCACCAAGCAAGCGGTCTGATAGCCGCTGCCGGTGCCTATCTCCAACACCTTCTCTCCTGGGTTCAACTCCAGCAACGACATCTGTCGTGCCACGGTAGACGGCTGAGAAATCGTCTGTTTAGCCGCAATCGGCAACGTCATATCTTCGTATGCGGAAGCGATATATGTCTGCTGACAAAACAAGTGGCGCGGCACACGTGAAATAGCATCCAACACATCGGCAGCGAAGGCAAACTTATTCTCCCTCAACTGCACTATCATCATTCTTCTTCTTGCCGTAAATTTCGGCTCCTCTACAAAATTCATCCCTATTACTTCATCACGTACACTACACTCTTTGTAGCGAAAAACTCCTCTTCAAAATAATTAGTAAGTGATTCACTCATGGCGTTTCTTCCAAGAGGTTTCAATTCCTCTGTCAAATCACCGCCCTTCAATGCTATGACACCGACAGGAAGTGCCGATGATGCCTTTGGCTTCAATAGCGGACGAGCCAACTTCATAAGTTCTGGCATCTGCATCACAGCACGACTCACGACATAGTCGTATTGACTTTTCACCTCCTCAGCACGCAAATGCTCACCTTTGATATTCTTCAAACCGATAGCCTCAGCTACGGCATTGAGAACCTTGATTTTCTTACCGACTCCGTCGATGGCATGGAATTTCACATTAGGGAATATAATTGCCAACGGAATAGCGGGAAAACCTCCGCCTGTACCAAGGTCAAGGATCTCAGTACCGTCGACAAAATTCGTAAATTTTGCTATTCCCAACGAATGAAGCACATGGTGCTCGTAGAAATTGTCCATATCCTTGCGTGAAATCACATTGATCTTTGAATTCCAATCCTGATACAACGCATCAAGAGCAACGAATTGTGATTTCTGCTCCTCCGAAAGTTCCGGAAAGTACTTTTCTATAATTGATATATCTGTCATAATCTTAATCTGCAAGTAAATATCTTACAATAGACTTTGTAGAGTCCATATATTTACACAACTGTTTGTTTGCGACAGGAATCTTGATGCTTCGTTCTGCCTCAACCCCTAATTCATACGGCGAATATACGAAATAAATCGTATCTTTTGTCAACATAAACTTGTCGCTAGGAGCAATCTGTTCAGGTGAGATTCCTTTGCTCTCAAGTCCAGCCTCGTCTGCAACACCATACTTCTTCACCATACAATCAATAAGAACACTACGAATATCCTCGACATCCTTTTCTGCAAACAAATCATCAAATTCAATCTTCTCCTTCAGTTTCTTGTCCCAATTACTGTAGGCCAAGCCATAAAGTGGAGTTCCTCCTTTATTCTCATACGTACCCTTAGCCACACAATAGAGTCTTGTATCCTGATATGAGTTTTTCGTGAATCTTGCTACAGTCCAGTCGAAATAGCGACTTTTGGAGAAATCGTTTGCCGCACGGAATTCAGTTTTGAATTTAGTAGCAACAGCTGCAAAATAACCGGTTGTGGCAATCACTGGATCGGTCATCGTTCTTTCTGCCGCAAAATTCATTATATCGAAACGAATGTCTGTCACTAGCTTGTCAGAATCGTTTCTTGTCGGCATGGTCAAAACGGTCTTATATTTCACAAACTTATGCTGTGAATGGTTAGGATCGACATAATAAGCAGTGTCGTAGTTGAAAACCTCATTATCATACATCGGAAGTTTTAGAGTTTCCGGCACGACAACAGTATCCTTCTTAACTGTGTCGACAACTGTTTTAACAGTATCAACCACAGGTTCTGGTTCTGGAGTTACTACACTCTTTTTCTGGCATGACGCGAAGAAAGCAACCGCAGAAACAAAGAACAAAGTCTTCTTCATTATTCAGCAAATTTATAGATCGAAGATTCTGTTTTCAACAAAGGCTTCAAGTCAGAGAATGAAAACTTCACTTCAATCGGACCAACTGCATAGGCAGCGATCTCATAAGGTTTATAATTAAAGCTCAATGTATCAGCATTTATTCTGATATTGTTATTCGGAAAGACATCCTTAACGTCAAGGATACCGGCATCTATCAAATTATCATGTCCCTTCACATCCATAATCTTGCAAAGGGAGTCGAGAATCATATCTGCAAGTTTATATTCACATCCGTCGACAAAGATATCGTTCAAAGTCAATATCTTGGCCTTGGCCTTATCCCAAATCCGAAAATTAGCATACGAATACGGATGAGCTCCACCCATGTAGGAATATGCAGAAAATACGGAATTGTAGATATCAGAATCCTCAAACACCTTGCCGGCCTCACAGTCAAAGATAAAAGGCATCTCATTTGCAGAAAACATCTCCCTATAAGCAACGATGTCCTCTTCTGTCATTACTGCAACAGTTGCAATCTTAGATTTTCTTGAAGTCTCAATATCCGACGAACGAAATCCTGTCGCTTCAGCAATAAGAGCCAACCTGATGGAATCCGCACATGCAGAAATACCTTCGTCAGGAAGCGCAAGTTTATATGAATACTTAAACTGTGGATTAGCCTCGTTATCATTGACGTGACCGATAGTGTCAAAAGTGATTACAGTGGTTGCAAAATCAGGTTCCGCACTCTTTATTTCACTCTTTTTTTCGTCAGAACAACAACATAAAGCGACGGCAACAACAGTCAGCACAATATTCTTCAATACAGTATTCGTCATCAGTTTCTATTTTAAGTTCTTATCACTCCACAAAAATAGCTCAAGATTTCCACAAATACAAAAGTTTCATGTTTCAAGTTTAAGATTTCAGATAGACAGTGTAACCGTCCCAGTATAGTAGCCACAGGCTGACAAAGATGCGAAGCATCAAGACACCCCGTGGATTCTTTTGCTGTATAATGGAAAGACTAAGTAGAGTCTGTGATCTGGAGTTATGTTCATTTCAAACGCAAAAATTATCTTTTTTGTTTGCCGTTAAGTTTTTTTATTGCTACTTTGCGCCGATTTCATGAAGACAGGGATGAAAAAATGGGCTACATTCATATCGGCTTTGTTGTTGCTCGCAGGTTGCAACAAAACGACGGATAACCAAAATTCGCCGCAAGAGACGCATGTGTCAGCCCCTGATTCAATCCTCCGTGTCGCCACAATTTCCCGTTCCACATCCTACTATACTACCCGTGGTGGCCACAAGCTTGGTTACGACTATGAACTCAGCAAAGGTTTGGCGGAAAAACTCGGCAAACATCTTGAGTTGAAGGTAGCGAAGAGCAATGAAGAATTGATTTCCATGCTTGGCGACTCAGCCGACGTATTGGCATTTCCAATCATAATCAATAAGTCCAACAAGGAAAAGTTGGCATTTGTCGACAAGGAGACAATCACACATCAGGTGATTGTGCAGAAGAAACGCAACTCTACAAAACAGAAGCAGGATGTGCTTGACCTTATCGGCAAGAAAATCACTGTGGTGCAGGGATCTAAATATTATCATCGTCTGCTTAACCTTAACGACGAAATCGGCGGCGGAATGGAGATCATCACTGTATCAACAGATTACAATGAGGAGCAGTTGATAAAGATGGTCAGCAAGGGAGAGATCGAGATGACTGTTTGCGACAACGATATTGCACAGCTTTCACGTCGCTACTATAAGAACCTTGACATTCATCTCGAGGTGTCACATCCACAACGAAATGCATGGGCGGTAGCTCCTAAAGATTCAGCTTTGCTAAAAGAGATAAACAGCTATTTCGCAGAAAGCGAAAGGACTATCAACAGACTATACACAAAATACTACGAGCCTAAGGTTGCAAAAGAAGGTCCGAAAGATGTCCCCATCTTCATTGACGACAACAACATCTCAGTATACGACTCTATTTTCAAGGCACAAGCAGACAGCACTATCTGGGATTGGCGTCTACTTTCTGCAATCGCCTATACGGAATCACGATTCAACCCTAATGCAGGAAGTTTTGCCGGTGCAAAAGGTTTGATGCAATTGATGCCGGAGACAATGATCGGTTTAGGAGGAGATCCCAAGACGATGTTGGAACCAGAGGAGAATCTTCGTTTAGGAATTGAGTATCTCAACCGCACATACCAGCTTATTCAGTCTGCCCGCACCAACGACGACCGTATCCGTCTGACACTTGCGGCGTATAATGCCGGACTTGGGCATATTCGTGATGCACAGACATTGTGTGAGCTTCACGGAGGCAATCCGGCTGAATGGAAAGTAGTGGAGAGATATGTGAGATTGCTTGCGTCGCCTGACTACTACAACCTTCCATCAGTTAAATGCGGATATCTACGCGGTTCTGAGACAGCCGACTACGTAGACGACATCATGGAGCTATACTCCACTTACAAGAAGAAGTTCAAGAAATAAATATTAAGACGTCAACTCCGTCTATTACGAATTATGCATTAATCAGCATTGTTCAAAATTCGTTATCTTGTCTCTCCACTTTTGCGACACCAAAACAGACTGTTGAGTCGCCATATCGAATGCACACATGACACTATGGGCAATAGTCTTCACATGACCGTTATCCTTGTTGATCAAAATCTGAGTTAGCTTGATGCTCTTGTTTCCGATCTCTGTGATTTTTGTGCGGACATCAATATTCTCACGCATGAAAATCTGCTCTACATAACTAACATTGATGTTCACCATCACGAATTGTGCATCCTTCCAGTCAACCTGACCGTTATTCATTGCATCGAAATAACAGATCTTACCATAATCCAGAAAAGAGATCTGCGAAGCATTATTGACATGTCCAAGCTGGTCGATGTCGTTGAATCTTATCTGAATGCCAACGCTATGGTTGAAGTGTAACTTTTCTAATTCTTCCATATTCTTATCAACTTTCGTATTATCAGAAATGTACTGCCGACAACACTGTAGAATCTATTTCAAATTTATCGTGTATCTTCTTTAATATCTCGCTGCGACGCATCATCAGCTCATTGCTGGCAGCTGGAGAAAGCATAGTGACGTACAACTGCTTGTTTTTCATCATCATTCCCTGAGTATACTTCACGAATTCCTCGCCGACAAGCTCAGGCCAAACTCTCTCGATATCCAGAGCAAGCATATCCTCGTCGATTTTCACACGATGAACGTAATCGCTCAGTACAGATGATATTGTCAAAGCACTTTTTCGTCTCATCTCCCTATTTCTCCATAATTTTGACTGCCTTATCCTCACTCATTCCGTCACTGCCATTTATTTCGTAGACGGTGTAAGAGATATTCTCAGTCTTTTCAAGAAGCAAAGTGATATGCTCACGGTTGGTATCGGAAATGAACACCTGACCAGTACGGGTAGAATCGCCGATAAAGTCAATGATTCTAGCCATACGATGCTCATCAAGCTTATCAAAAATATCGTCAAGCAAAAGGATCGGTTTGACGTCACTCTTAGCTACGAACATGTCAATCCAAGCGAATTTCAAGGCCAGAAGCATGGTTTTCATCTCTCCCTGCGACGCTATCTTCTTGATCTTTCGTCCGGTACGTTTGAAATTATAATCGTCGCGATGCACTCCAAAAGTTGTGAATCCTCGACGTTGGTCTTCTCCGCGCAACGTACGAAGCGTAGTGAGATAGTCCGATTCCATCACTTGTGAACGATATTCGATATCAACGCCTTCTCCTTCCTCAGCATCGTAAGAGATTTTCTTATAGACCTCATCCACTTTCACTTTGAAAGTCTCCACAAATTCGCGTCGGGCATTGCAAAGGAAGTTTCCGGCAGCCGCTAGTTTATCCTC
The DNA here is from genome assembly GCA_045629285.1 of Paludibacteraceae bacterium. Taxonomy (GTDB): domain Bacteria; phylum Bacteroidota; class Bacteroidia; order Bacteroidales; family Paludibacteraceae; genus UBA1723. The sequence continues at coordinate 30,329 of JAZQQY010000014.1, forward strand.
ATAGCTCTCGAAAATGATCGGATCGACATAAGTCTGCGATGTCAACAGTGCGTTTCTTCCACGCAAGGCATTCTTATAGACAAGCAGTGCATCAAGATACTTACGGTCAAACTGAGAAATGCAGCCGTCTATGAACTTGCGTCGTTCTTCGGAAGCACCTTGAATGATCTCGATATCTTTAGGAGCGACAAGAATTGCAGGAATCAAACCGATATGGTCCGACACCTTTTCATATTCCTTACCGTCTCTTTTAAGCATTTTACGCCCCTTGTCGAGCGCACATGAAATCTCGAATTCGGATTCTGCACGATGATAATGGGCTTTCAATTGGAATCCGGTCTCACCGAATGTGATATTATCCTTATCTTCACGGTTAGACGGACTTTTAGAAAACGACAAATAGTAGATGGAATCGATAATATTGGTCTTGCCGACACCGTTTTTGCCGATAAAGCAATTTATATGCTTGGCAAAAGTGAGGTCAGACCTACGTATGTTGCGGAAATTGTATATCGATAACCTGTGTAGAAACATTTTCTGTCTACTGGATATTAATCTTCGTCGTTTGGAACCAAAGGAATAACTTTCTTCGCCTTCTTAGCGTCATGTTTAGCGTATGCCTCCACAATCTTCTGCACCAACTGGTGGCGGATGATATCCTTGGCATTAAACTCAATCTTAGCCACACCGTCGACGTTCTTAAGCACACGCAAAGCTTCGCCAAGACCTGAACGCTCACGCGCAGGAAGGTCAATCTGGGTCATATCTCCAGTGACGACGATCTTACTGTGTTCACCCATACGAGTAAGGAACATCTTAATCTGTTGTGTAGTAGTGTTTTGAGCCTCATCAAGGATAATGAAGGCATCGGAAAGGGTACGTCCTCGCATAAAAGCCAGCGGAGCAATCTGGATGATTCCGTTTTCCATATACTCCTTAAGTTTAGCTCCAGGAATCATATCCTGCAAAGCATCGTAAAGAGGCTGCAAATACGGATCTATCTTCTCCTTCATATCACCAGGAAGAAAACCAAGTTTTTCTCCAGCTTCGACAGCAGGTCGACTCAACACGATTTTCTTAACCTCCTTGTTTTTCAAAGCTCTGACAGCAGTAGCGATAGCGATGTACGTTTTACCACTACCAGCAGGACCGATAGAGAATATAAGATCATTCTTATCGTAAGCCGCCATGAATTTTTTCTGGGTCGGAGTGCGCGCAGTGATCGGCTTACCGCTTATTCCATAGATGATAAGATTATTCTCCACCTTGATCTTAGGTTCACTTCCCTTGATATAGTCGATGATAACCTCCTCCGTCAACTTGTTGTAAGTGGCGCAGTATTTTTCAAGTTTGGCGAACACCTCTTCCACAACAGCGATCTCCTCTTCGTCGCCATTGATTTTGATTGCCGTTCCTCGAGCTATGATTTTAACTTTGGGATACAAATCCTTGATCAGACGGATGTTAGAATTGTTAACTCCGTAGAAAATAGTGGGGTCAGCCACTTCCAGTTCTATGATTTTTTCTATCACTTATCTAAACTATGTTTTGCTGTTTTCGGCAAAAATACGACTTTTTGCGGAAAAATAAAAAAAGACGAGCGAAAGCTCGTCTTTTTTATCTTATTTCTTATGTCTTATTTGTCTGCAACAGCTCGTATGCTACGACCTCCGCTTCGTCCAGAACTGCTGACATTCTGCCCACGCTTTGAAAAAATCAATGCGTATGAGAAATTTCCGTTATCGTAACCTGTTGATGTCCAATAATTACCACTATCCTCCACGTCATACAACTGAGAGCCGAAGAAATATCCTTCAACTGGAAGGAAAATGAACTTTCCGTTAGGTCCAGTCACCTTATATCCTTTAGCGCCATTCTTCAATACCCAATCCCATTGACACTCCTTTACAAGTTCATCAGCCTCTTCTTTTGTGGGAAGTCTCCAACCGTTTCCCAAAACAGAAGTCGCTGCATCTTTACTAGGAAGAAGGTTGTTTTTGGCATCTATTATCTTCATTGATCTCAATTCAGAAAGAGAATAAGAATATGTGGTTGAATTTTTGGCATTATAGTCTTCCTTTATTTCCAACTCTCCCCAAGCATAATACTTACCGGATTGTTCTGATTTGGTTGCCCCAAGATTACAAGAAGCCCACTTTACGGAAAGTCCCAGGTCTACCATTTTAAGACCTTCATCATAAACATCAAGAGTCTCTACTGTCTTTCCATTCGCAACTGCACACTGTTGCTCGGCAAGAGATGCGGTAATTTTATCCAAATCCGCATTTGAATTGACAGATTCGCCACAACCAGAGAAAAAAATGGCGATCACACATCCCATCAATAAATTATTAACGCTCTTCATTTTGTCCTTCTATTATCCTTTTATTCGGGCAAAGTTAATAAAAGAAATATTAAATAAATTCAGGCAACACACTTTTTATCAACAGATTCGGACTATTTATTGAATTTTTTTCTTTTCAATATCTCTTGCGAATTCTTACTTCCAAGGTTTGCTGCCATCTCATAATATTTCTTTGCCTTCTCCAGATTTTTCAACTGATCATAGAAAAATGCAACATCTTCAATAGCAGGAAGGAATTTGTCGTCAACTGAAATGGCCTTCAAAAACATTTTTTCCGCATTTTCGTTATCTCCCTTAAACGCATAAGCGACACCAAGATAGTCGTATATTTCAGGGAAGTCAGGGTTTTCGTCCAATATTGTCTCCAAATTAAGAATCGCATCCTCATATTCATGGCCATTGATCTGCATGACTGCAAGATTTCGTCGTGCAGACACATAGCTCTGGTCTAAGCTCACTGCCTTTTCAAAATTCGCCCGTGCCTCATTGTTGTTCTTGCACACTCGGAATGCACATCCCAATGCATTATATAGCTTGGCATTGTCAGGAATATTGGTGATAAACGCCTGTAGCTGGGAAATTGCCAACGGAGCGGAACCGCTATTCATCAACACGTCGACCGATCCGACAATCGCGTCGACATAAGTGCTGTCGAGAATGATAGCCTGCTCGTAGCTATATTGTGCAAATGTGGAATCTTTCATTCCAAGATAAGCGTCGCCAAGATATTTGTACACGAACGGATTATTTTTATCTTTCTTCACATACGCCTCACACATCTTTTTAGCTGTAGACCAATCCTCTTTCGAGCAAGCCTTCTTGATATCATCTACAGTAGCATTTTCAATATTCGTACATGAATTCAACATTGCCATCAGAACGGCAACAAAAAAATATAGTCTTTTCATCATCATCAATCTTTTCCACAAAATTAGCAAATTGTTTCATGCGGATAGCACGTTAAGCAAAAAAGATACAAAAGAAAAGCGGAGCCATCCGGTTCCGCTTTTTCTCTCTTCATATCCTAGTATCTGTTTTCACGAGTTATTAAATACCCGTTGATGTAACATCAAAAAGTGTGCCAAACTCTGCAACAGAAAAACATTTTATCCACAATTATATTTTATTAACAAAAAAATTTCTGGGTTCAGGCTTCAAGTGTTTGAATCCATTTATCCCCTAACCTTCTCATACGCCTCGTTGATCTTAGCCATCATCGCCTCACACTCATCGACTAGTACTTCTCTATTACGCACTCTTTTGGGAAAGCGCTCTCGTCAACCTTGCAGTCTTTAGGCACTCGTGCTGATTTGAGGTTTGAGCATTCATTGAACGCACCCTCTCCGATTTCAGTCACCGAGCTAGGTATTTCTATGCTTTCTAGGCTTGAGCATTCACTGAACGCCTTCTCTTCGATTTCAGTCACCGAGTTGGGAATCACTATGCTTTTGAAGCTTGTGCAGTAGTTGAACGCACCCTCTCTGATTTTAGTCACCGAGCTAGGTATTTCTATGCTTTCTAGGCTTGAGCATTTCTCAAACGCACCCTCGCCGATTTCGGTTACCGAGTTTGGTATTTCTATGCTAGTCAGTTTTGTGCATTCACCGAACGCACCGTCGCCTATTTCCTCCACTGAGCTTGGTATTTCTATGCTTTCAAGGCTTGAGCAACCACCGAATGTATTCTTTCCGATTTTAATTAGCGAGCTAGGTAGTTTCACGCTTTCAAGACTTAAGCAAGTCATGAACACACCCTCTGCGATAGACTTTAGCGAGTCGGGCAGTTTCACGCTTTCCAGACTTGTACAACTGCAGAACGCAAATTCATCGATTGACTTCACCGAGTTTGGTAGCTTCACGCCTTCTAGGCTTGAGCATTTCTCAAACGCACTCTCGCCGATTTTAGTCACTGAGTCGGGTATTTCGATGTATGAAAGGCTTTCGCAGTATCTGAACGCCTCTTTGCCTATTTCCTTCACCGAGTTTGGCAGCTTCACGCTTTCAAGGCGAATGCAGAAATAGAATGCGCCATCTTCGATTTCAGTCACCGAGCCAGGTATTTCTATGCTTTCAAGGCCTGTGCAGTAGTCGAATGCACGCTTTCCGATTTCCGTTACCGAGTCGGGTATTTCTATGCTTTCTAGGCTTGAGCAAGCAGCGAATGCATACTCTCCGATTTTAATTAGCGAGCTAGGTAGTTTCACGCTTTCAAGACTTAGACAATTCATGAACACACCCTCTGCGATAGACTTTAGCGAGTCGGGCAGTTTCACGCTTTTCAGGCTTGAACAACTGAAGAACGCACGCTCGCCGATAGACTTCACCGAGTTTGGCAGTTCCATATTCACTAGGCTTTCGCAGTCCTTGAACGCATTGTTGCCTATTGAAACGATTTTTAGTGTTCTGATGTCCGGGTTTTCTGCCGCCACGCACATGTCGGGGAAGGCAAGAATTTCTTCAATCTCGTCTGGAATTACAAGGTCTCTCAACTGGAAGCACACACCGGGAACAGAATCCTTGATGCCGGTAATTTCTAGTTCTGTGTCGGAAATTTCTTTGAACACGAAAGGGCATTCGTTGCCCCTTGCTGAAGCTTCTTCAGTTTTCGCTTCATTGCTAGTCGAGCCACTGCACGATACAAGTGCAAGCGATGTCAAAATATACCAAAGTGCCTTTTTCATATAACTGCAGATTTTTGATGGCGATAGTAAATTTAAAAATAAACTTTTGTCACTATCATACAAATGACGAAATTTTTTATAACAACTGCCATATAATCTCCTACCCCCTAACCTTCTCATACGCCTCGTTGATCTTAGCCATCATCGCATCACACTCATCTTTTCTATCTGCATTCTTCGGCAGATCAGGATGATGCTGCAGCGCAAGGTTGTGATACGCGCGTTTGATCTCATCGTCAGTCGCACCATCGTTCAATCCAAGAATTGCGTAATATGGATTATTAGTTGCGACGGAATTGCTGTTCGTCGACGAAGTTTTTTCATCTTCATCAAACTCGGTACGTAATGGTCCGTAGCGTTTCTTAAAATAGGCAATGTAATTTTTGTTGAGCTTAAATTTTGTCATCATCTCCATCAATAGATTCCACTCATCATTATGGATACCATCCTCAGCTACAGCCAACTTAAACAACTTTTGAACAAGGTCTTGACGAACAGGCAATTCTTTACTGTTCAATATTTCAATTTCTTCCTCAACATTCTCTTCGCTGTATATTTTATCATATACATAAATTTGTAAAACACTACTTTCTACTCCATACCACATTTTCAGCAATTCTATTTGACTTGATTTAGCTAATGCATTCAGCAAACAAATTTGTTGGATTAAAGGCAATTGCCAAATATCATTTTTCAAAAAATCGTATTGACGTTTAGCCTTTGATTCATCCATTCCCAATTTTTTAACATATGATTTTTTTATTTTCAGAAGTAAAAATAACAAAATCAAAACAAGCGGGCCTAACATCAATACCACAACAATCGAGCCGTCAGCACCACGGCCATTGCTATTCTCTATTATATTATTAAACACTACCAAAACATCTATAAACAATAATGCACCAAAAATAGAACACATCATTTTTATATATTGTTTGTCAAATATAATTCCTTCATATGTTTCAATGAAACTTTTGTATGTATTGTCTATAATCTCCATAATTGCATCTCCATAAACTAAAAAGACGGTGCAAAGATAAACAATGCACCGTCTTCAAAACTTTATTTCAAAATCATTTTAATCTTTTACAAGGAACTTCTTCACTGCAAACCACACAGCGAACAAGCCAGCGAAGTAGATTGCGAAGAAGATGAACGCTGTAGCCCAATCGTTTGGTTTATGCATCTGCATCTCAGCCACCTTATCCATGTCGCCACCAGCATTGTCAAGCAACTGCTGGAAATCAGGAATATTCTTCACTGCCCACTTATTGATCACATTACCATTCTTAACCAAAACAAGTCCAGGATTAGAACGTACAATAGTCTTCAAGGTGATTTCATCTGTATTCAAGAACTTATACTGAGCACCTGTCTCATTGATGAAATCGTTTAGTTCATCTGTTCCGATACCAGTAGAAGTAAGCATATATAGTTTCAAACCGTTAGCCTCACAGAACTCGTGGACCTCATTGATTTTGAGAGCCAACTCCATGTCGGCCTTAGTGATTTTTGAAGAAACAGCGATGAAAGAATAGTTTTGATCAGCCATCACATCCTCAGTCAAATCTCCATCCTCAGGATCCTCCATAGTGAAATCGTGGATAGGCGGTTCGTAACCCTTCTCAACCAATTCGCTTCTTGAAGCATCAGCATCGATAACCCAAGTCGAGTCATTCTGGATTTTGTCATATTCATCACTTCCAAACTTAACCTCTTTACGAACGCCATCCTTCTCGTAAGTGAAATATGATTCATATACATCCGACGGAGCACCTTCAGGCACCTCCATGCTAGCAGGGATGTTAGTACCAATGCTGTAAGGACGGAAATCGATGATAGGAAGATTATAATAGCAATAGTAGCTGACAGCAAGCAAGAACAAACCAGTATATGCAGAGACCGTCAAGAATTTAGCGATGCTCTTGTCTCGAGTGCTATGCTCATGCCACAAATACAATATGATACCCATTGCCGAGAAGACAATGTTCTTCCAGAAAGTCTGCCAGTTGGAAATTTTCAAAGCCTCACCGAAGCAACCACAGTCAGTCACAGGATTATAGATTGCGATATACAATGTAAGCGGAGTGTAGAACGCCATAAAGATCAAGACTCCGATCGCAGTCAGTCTAGGCCAAACGCCAAGAAGCAAGCAAGTACCGAGAGCAAACTCAACTATGTTCAATAGAATACTGCCAAGGAACCCCAAATCTTTCAACACATCCCAAGAGAATGCTGTCAAATAATCGTCGACTTTGTACCAACCGCCAAGAGGGTCGATAACCTTAACAAAACCACTAAAAATGAAAACAAGTCCAAGCAAAATCTGCAGGACAAACACAACTTTACTTTTCTGCTGATCCGAAATACTAATCATAGCAATCAAACATTAAATCATTTTATACACGCAAATATAGTATAATTTTCATACTAAAGCAAAATAGCAAGCAAAAGCTATCAGTTACTAGCTACCAGTTTAACCTTGGATTATCCAACTTACTGGATAAACATTTAGGCTACAAAAAGAGTTTTTCGATTTCATTATGTAAGTATTTATAAACAATTTCTTTCATTATGTCAAAGTGAAATTTACAAATTTCCAAGAAATCAAGTATAGAAAAGGCATAAAATATGCATAACGTTACAAAATGTCATCAAAAGCAAGGATTTCCGAATAAAAGTCACCAAAAATGGGCAAAACTTAGATTTTTTCTATTTTTTTTGATTTTTTCTTACAATTTTGTTTGTTTTTATCAGATTTTATATACTTTTGCAATTGTAAAACGAAAACGGCTGAAGAAAATAATGCAAAAAAGCGTTCCAAAGTTGGTATTCTTTTACACATTTTAGAAAAGAAAATTAGTAAAATTTAAATTATCACAAAATGAGCAACAAGATGGTTGAGGATTTCATGGCGAAAATCATCGCTAAGAATCCAGGAGAAGAGACTTTCCACCAGGCAGTTCGTGAGGTAGTAGAGAGCTTGCTACCATTCATCGAGGCAAATCCTAAGTACAAAGAGGCTAAGATTCTTGAGAGAATGTGCGAGCCTGAAAGAGTAATCATCTTCCGTGTTCCTTGGATCGACGATAAGGGCGAGTTCCAGATCAACCGTGGTTTCCGCGTTCAGATGAACTCAGCTATCGGACCATACAAAGGCGGTATCCGTCTTCACCCTTCAGTAAACCTTGGTCTATTGAAGTTCCTTGCTTTCGAGCAAGTTCTTAAGAACTCTTTGACTACTCTTCCAATGGGTGGTGGTAAAGGAGGTTCAGACTTCGACCCTAAGGGCAAGTCAGACAACGAGGTTATGCGTTTCTGCCAGAGCTTCATGACAGAGCTTTCAAAGCACATCGGTGCTGACACTGACGTTCCTGCTGGTGATATCGGTACAGGTGCTCGTGAGGTTGGTTACATGTTCGGTCAGTACAAGAGACTTCGCAACGAGTTTACAGGTGTTCTAACTGGTAAGGGTCTACAGTTCGGTGGATCATTGATCCGTCCTGAGGCTACTGGTTACGGTACAACATATTTCGCACAGAACATGCTTGAGACTAAGGGTGATAGCTTGAAGGGTAAGACTGTTGCTATCTCTGGTTCAGGTAACGTAGCACAGTACGCTGTTGAGAAGTGTACTCAGCTAGGTGCAAAGGTTCTTACAGTTTCTGACTCAAACGGTACAATCTATGATCCAGATGGTATCGATGCTGCTAAGCTTGACTTCATCTTCGATTTGAAGAACGTTAAGCGTGGTCGTATCAAGGAGTACGCTGCTAAGTATCCATCAGCTAAGTACTACGAGAACCAGCGTCCTTGGCAGATCGCTGAGATCAAGTCTCTAGATATCGCTATGCCATGTGCAACTCAGAACGAGCTTGACGAGGCAGATGCAAAGGCACTTCTTGCTAAGGGTGTTAAGTGTGTTGCAGAGGGTGCAAACATGCCTTCTACAATCGGTGCAGTTGAGGCATTCATCGCTGCTAAGATCCTTTACGCTCCAGGTAAGGCTTCTAACGCTGGTGGTGTTGCAACTTCAGGCCTTGAGATGTGTCAGAACTCTGCTCGTCTTTCATGGACAGCTGAGGAGGTTGACAAGAAGTTGTACAACATCATGAAGAACATCCACGACAACTGTGTTAAGTACGGTACAGAGGCTGACGGCACAGTTAACTACGTTAAGGGTGCTAACATCGCTGGATTCGTTAAGGTTGCTGACGCTATGTTGGCTCAGGGTCTTTGCTAATCCCGTATTAAAATATGCATAATTGAAAGGATAGGCTAACATTATTTGAAAGTCTATCCTTTCTCTATTAATTTTTCCGTATCTTTGTCGACGGAAAATTCAGATTTGAATTTAATCACATAACACAATTCAAATATATCAATTCAAACATGAGTAAATTGAGAATCGCTGTAGTTGGCTACGGTAATATCGGAAAATATTCAATTGAGGCTCTTAGAGCAGCTGAGGACATGGAGATCGCAGGTGTTGTAAGAAGAAACGCTAACGACGTTCCTGCTGAAATCAAGGATTTGAAGGTAGTTTCTAACATCGACGAGCTTGGTAAGGTAGACGTCGCTATCCTTGCAACTCCAACTCGTGACGTTCCAGCAACAGCTTCAGCTTTATTGGCAAAGGGTATCTGCACTGTAGACAGCTACGATATCCACGGTGGCATTTGGGATCTACGTCAGCAGCTTGACGCAATCGCAAAGAAGAACGGCACTGCCGCTATCATCTCTGCAGGTTGGGACCCGGGTACAGACTCTGTAATCCGTACACTTCTTATGGCTATGGCTCCTAAGGGAATCACATATACTAACTTCGGACCTGGTATGAGTATGGGACACTCTGTAGTGGCTCGCTCAAAGAAGGGAGTGAAGAACGCTCTATCAATGACTATTCCGTTGGGCACAAGCGTACACCGTCGTATGGTATACGTAGAGCTTGAGGATGGCGCTACACTTGAGGAGGTAACAAAGGAGATCAAGGCTGACGACTACTTCGCACACGACGAGCTTCACGTTATCCCTGTAGACAGCGTTGACGACGTACGCGACATGGGTCACGGTGTTCTTCTAGAGAGAAAGGGTGTGAGCGGCAAGACTCAGAACCAGTTGTTCACATTCACAATGAAGATCAACAACCCAGCTTTGACAGCTCAGGTACTTGTATCTTGCTGTAGAGCCGTTAAGAAGCAGAACGCAGGTTGCTACACTCTTCCTGAGATCGCTCCTATGGATCTTCTTGCTGGCGACAGAGAGAAGCTTATCAAGAGCCTAGTTTAATTCTTCGGAAAATATGAGACGCGCTAACGCGACGTCTGTACAGAAAAAAAATGCGGTGATCACGAATGCGATCACCGCATTTTTTGTTTTAGGTTTCACGTTTCAGGTTTCAAGAATAGACGGTGTAACCGTCACATGCTGTAGCCACGGGCCGACAAGATACGTAGTGTAGAGAAGCCCCGTGGGGACGAGCAAAAAAGAGATGTTGGATGCAACGTCTCTACAATTCATATAATTCTGTATTTAGAAATTCAACGAGAAAGAAAGTCCGTTACCTTTGACATCAAAACCAAAAGAGATGTTATCATGCGGTTTTGGTTTTGTTTCGTCGCCCAATATATTTTTATTATATCTTGAGACAATCTCCTTACAAATTCTCTTTCCGGAAACAAATTTTACAATACCGGAAATAATCATGGCACTTGAAACACACAATCCGGTAGCACCGACAACGACAAGGGGAACAATAGGCTCGGTTTCATAATAATAATAAGGATACGATGTTCCACTAACAAAGAATGAGTCATCCACCAAAACCTCACTACCGCTCACGCCATTACCCAACAGGATTGCAGACACCACAGTCGTGATTCCACCCCACACTACCAATTGACATCCACTATGCATTCTCTGTACATTTGCATAAAACCAATCAAAGTCTTTTCCAAGCAAACCATACGACTGCTTGACTGACAATTGTCCTCTTTCCGGCATTATCTCCAATCCAGAAGGCGACTTTCTGTTGACCCTCAAAGAATCACCGTAAAAGACCGTTTGTATATCTACAGGAGTAGCGTAAACATGCGGCTGGGGTTCAGTCGCATCAATCTCACCGAAGTAATCGATGTCGCCATTCTCGTATATAATGGAAGAGATGTCGTCTCTAATATCAATATATAGCGGGCCATCCGGATTAGAGAATCTTTTATATTTTACAACTTCGTTTGAAATCTCCTTTACAGAGACAGTCAAAGAATCTCCATTGCGGAAGACAATAGTATCTTGAGCTGAAGCGCTCAATGAAATAGTAGAAAGGGCTAAGCCTATCAGTGTTTTTAATAAATTCATTTCGATATCACATTAATTTTTGCACAAAATTAAGAAAATACATTCCTTGATGATTGTCGACGGGACAATTCTAATCTGAGTTTTGTTAAAAAAGCATAAATACGAGACATACGAAAATTACATTTTATTGCATCAAATGAGTTATAAAACATATAATTTTTGCATTATTATGATAAAAAGGATATATTTGCATCATAATTTAGAATACGAACATTTTTAGAAATTATACAATGGACAACAAAAAATTGAGTGATGCACTTAAGTATCACGCAGAGGGACGTCCAGGTAAGATCCAGGTAATCCCTACAAAGCCTACTGCAACTCAGAGAGACCTTTCTTTGGCATACTCTCCAGGTGTTGCTGAACCATGTTTGGAAATCCAGAAGGATGAGAACCTTGCTTACAACTACACAGCAAAGGGTAACCTTGTAGCCGTAATCTCTAACGGTACTGCAGTTCTTGGTCTTGGTGACATAGGTGCTGTTGCTGGAAAGCCAGTTATGGAAGGTAAAGGTTTGTTGTTCAAGATTTTCGCAGACGTTGACGTATTCGACATCGAGGTAAACGAGAAGAACATCGACAAATTCTGTGAGACAGTAAAGGCAATCGCTCCTACATTCGGAGGTATCAACCTTGAGGACATCAAGGCTCCTGAGTGTTTCGAGATCGAGGATAGACTAAAGGCTGAGCTTGACATTCCTTTGATGCACGACGACCAGCACGGTACAGCCATCATCTCTTCTGCTGCCCTTTTGAACGCTCTTGAGGTTGCAGGCAAGAAGATCGAGGATGCAAAGATCGTTGTTAACGGTGCAGGAGCTGCCGCTAACTCATGTACTCGTCTATACGTTGCTCTAGGTGCACAGAAGAAGAACATCATCATGTGCGACTCTAAGGGTGTCATCAACTCTAAGAGAACTGACCTTAACCCACGTAAGGAAGAGTTCAAGACATCTCTTGACGTAAATACTCTAGAGGAGGCTATCAAGGGTGCTGATGTATTCTTGGGATTGTCAAAGGGTAACATCTTGTCTCAGGACATGGTTCGCTCGATGGCTAGCAACCCAATCGTGTTCGCTCTTGCAAACCCTAACCCAGAGATCACATACGAGAACGCTATGGCTTCTCGTCCAGATATCATCTTCGGAACAGGTCGTTCAGATTATCCTAACCAGATCAACAACGTACTTGGATTCCCTTACATCTTCCGTGGTGCTCTTGATACTCACGCAAAGGCAATCAACGAGGAGATGAAACTTGCTGCTGTTAAGGCACTTGCAGAGTTGGCAAAGAAGCCAGTTCCAGAGATCGTAAGCAAGGCATACGGTGGTAAGACAATGGCATTCGGTAAGGAGTATTTGATTCCTACAGCACTTGATCCACGTCTACTTGAGACAGTTGCTCCAGCAGTTGCAAAGGCAGCCATCGAGAGCGGTGTTGCGCGCTATGAGATCAAGGATTGGGATATGTACCGCGACCAGTTGCGTCACCGCATGGGCTTGAACAACAAGCTAATCGACGGTCTACGTGTTCGCGCTAAGAAGGCACCTAAGAAGGTTGTATTCTCTGAGCCAAACAATGTAAGCGTACTTTCTGCTGCAGTTGCTGCTAAGGCTGACGGAATCTGTGTTCCAGTTCTAGTAGGTAACGAAACAAACATCACTCGTATTGCAGAGGAGAACAACATCAATATCTCAGGAATCGAGATCATCAACAACCGTGCAGAGACTCAGAACTCACGTCGTGAGCGTTATGCTAACTACTTGGCTGAGAAGAACGCACGCAAGGGTTACACTTACGCTGAGAGCCTTGAGTTGATGTTCAACCGCAGCTATTTCGCAACTATGATGGTTGAGATGGGAGATGCAGATGCAATGGTATGTGGTGTTTACACTAAGTACACAGACGCTATCAAGCCAGCTCTTGAGATCGTAGGTACTCGTGACGGCATCAACCACATCGCAGCACTTAACATCGTAAACACAGCTAAGGGAACATACTTCTTGGCTGACACATTGGTTAACAACCACCCAAGCGCAGAGCAGCTTGAGGAGATCGTCAAGTTGACAAACGATAGCGTTAAGATCTTCGACGTAGATCCAGTTATCGCAATGCTTTCTTACAGCAACTTCGGCGCTGACAACACTGGTTCTCCAGTTACAGTTCACAAGGCAGTAGAGAGCCTACACAAGAACCACCCAGAGATCTTGGTAGACGGTGAGATGCAGGTTAACTTCGCACTTGACAAGGAGCTTCGTTCTACTACATACCCATTCTCAAAGCTAGAGGGTAAGGATGTCAACACATTGATCTTCCCTAACCTAAGCTCAGCGAACATCACTTACAAGACTCTTCTTTCTATGGGTCTTGCTGAGAACGTTGGTCCAGTTCAGATGGGATTGAAGAAGCCGATCTACGTTTGCGAGCCTGAGGCATCTGTACGTGACATCATGAACATCGTAACTATTGCAGTTATCGATGCTCAGATCAACGGAAAGAAGTAATTCAAACGTTGTTAAATATTAGACAAAACGAAAAAGGCTGCTCAATGAGCAGCCTTTTTCGTTTTGTCTTCCACAAGATTCCTTGTTACTGACGCATTTCGTCAGCCCGTGGTTACTATTATGAGACGGTCACACCATCTATTTAGCACAAATTTGCTCCGTTCACTGTCAAATTGAATTGGAGATTCAATGTCTCGGCGGCACGACGCACAAGAATCATACGGTTCATGTAGATCTCGAAATAATCCATGATTGAACTAATTCGTGTGTCGATATTGATTTTCTGAGTATACGTCATAGTAAGTTTATCAAGAACGTTCTCATTATCAAGCACGGCGTAGTTGACTCTGTCGTGGATATCGAACTGCTCAGGACGCAAGTTTCTAACACGGCTACGTCTAACATCAGTCTTATCCGCAATGATAAGAGCAGCCGAGATTTCATTCACTGGGAATGCAGTCGACTCGTCATGATTGCCGATTGCCGTAATGACAGCCGCGATATCCTCAGCAGGCATACCCATCTTGTCAAGAATACGGAAAGCCATCACAGCCCCACTCTGTGCATGGTCGATACGATTGATCACATTTCCTATATCGTGCATGTAACCAGCGATGCGAGCCAACTCCTCTGTATGCTCGTCGTAGCCTAAATCACGAAGCAAGTCGCCAGCCACTTTCGAAACAATTCCGACATGAGCATAGCTATGCTCTGTATAGCCAAGAGCCTTCAATGAGATATCAGCGCGCTCGATGTATGTTTTGATTTCAACGGATTCCTTCACCTGTTGCAATGTCACTTTAGCCATAACCAATTATTTATAAAACTTAGAAATGTCAAATATAATAAAAATTCAAGACTACAGATGTTTCAATTTTGTTAAGACTACTTATTAAAATTCAATTTATTCAAAAGAAAGTCGACATACCACACAATAAAAAAGTAAAAATAATCGTTAATAGTAAGGTTGAGGCATACTCATCAAAAGACAAATTAGTCTAAATGAACGAGTAAGCCACAAATCATAAATAATGCTAAAATTGGAAAAGGCATAGAAAAATCGGCAAATTTTATTATTTTTGCCTAAATTATGATATAATAGGCTTTATGTACGAATATATATCAGGTAAGATTGTAGAGCTAAATCCGACCTATTTGGTGATCGAAGCCGGACAGGTTGGGTACAACATAAATATAAGTCTCACTACGTATGCTGCACTTGAGGGAAAGAGTGAAGCGAAGGTTTATGTACAGCATATCGTAAGAGAGGATGCACACCTGTTTTATGGTTTTGCAGACAAGCGCGAGCGTGAGGTGTTCAACCTTCTTACTTCAGTCAGCGGAGTCGGAGTAAACACAGCACGTTTGATTCTATCTTCCTATACATCAGCGGAATTAGCAAACGTTATCATGTCAGACGACGTGGTTGCGATCAAAGGTGTGAAGGGGATCGGATTGAAGACAGCGCAAAAGATAATCATTGAGCTAAAGGATAAGATCAAGGAATATGCTAGTGGTGTCGACTCGTCTGCTCCATCAGGAAGCGCAGCACTACAGGCCAAGCAGGAGGCGGTTGCAGCATTGGTAATGATGGACTGTGCACAACCAGCAGCAGAAAAGGTTGTGTCGGCAATCCTTAAGGTCACACCTAATGCTACTGTAGTTCAATTGATCAAGGAGGCTTTGGCACAACTAAAGAGAGTTTAATTTTAGAAGACACATAATGCGTTCTATATTGAAGCAGAAAAATATAAAATTCAGCAAAGGAGTGAAAATCATCTTTTTCACTCTCATCGCATTGTTTGCTGGATTGACCTCTTTCGCTCAGGATTTGATTCTAAACCAAGATGAAAAGCCGGCGGACAAGAAGGATGACAGACAAGCAGACACTACAAAACTTCGTTATCCGATTGCAAAATCTGGATTGAACTCACAAGACGAGATTAAGCAGACTAATCCTATCGACTTCAAGCCAGACACTGATTTTCAGACAGATGTCGACTATGATCCGACTACAGGACTTTATATTTTCCACCGTCGTATCGGAGATATCGATGTAGCATCACCATTTGCGATGACAACTAGCGAATACTCTGATTATCAGTTGAAACAGTCAATGAATTCCTACTGGGCAGAGAAAAACCGTATCGGTGGAGAAGGAGGAAACAAATTCGGACTTGACGGTATTGAAGTGGGTCTTGGTGTAGCCGGAGACAAAATCTTCGGTCCTGGCGGAGTGAAATTGAAATTCCAGGGAACTGTAGAGTTGAATTTTGGATTCAGCATCACAAAACGCGACAACCCAAGTATCGCAGAGAGAAACCGTAAGGTGCCTAATTTCGACTTCGATACAAAGGTCCAGATCAATGCAAGCGGTACTGTCGGCGACCGTATCAACATGAAGTTGAGCTACAACACAGAGTCAACATTCGACGCAGACCAAGAGCTATTCAAACTATCATACCAAGGAAAAGAAGATGACATCATCCGCAAGATCGACGTGGGTAATGTCAGTTTGCCATTGTCGTCGACTCTAATTCCAGGAAGCAACTCGCTATTCGGTATCATGACAGAATTGCAGTATGGCAAATTGAAAGTGTCGGCAGTCGTATCTAAGCAAGAGAGTGAATCTGAGACAGTCACATCAAAAAACGGTGCGTCTACGACGGAGTTCGAGGTAGACATCACAGACTACGATGAGAATCGACACTACTTCCTATCCAAATATTTCCGCGAGAACTACGATAATTGGATGAAGCAAGTCCCAGTGATCACTAACGGAATCGTGATTACAAATATTGACGTTTGGGTAACCAACACAAACTACACTACTCAAAACCAGAACACTCAGAGCACGCGTAACATCATTGCATTCAGAGATTTAGGAGAAGTCTCGAATCCTGGAGCATACGATTATCCATACAACGAGAATGTAAAGTCAATATTCGACTACAACAAGATCAAGGACAAAAAACATCCGTTGCGTACAGCAGACATGATCGAGGACATCCCAGAGCTTAGCACATTGACTAAAGACGAGGATTATGCGGAGATCAAGTCGGCAAGAAAATTGACTCCGAACGAGTATACGCTAAACGAAAATCTAGGATATATCTCATTGCGTACAGCATTGAACAGCGGTGAAGTTTTGGCCGTTGCATACGAATACCGCATGGGAGGAAAGACATACCATGTCGGTGAATTATCGTCGAACCTATCCTCGACAATGGAAAACGACACACAATCAGGATCCGCTAATGACGCGCCTGCCTTGTATGCCAAGTTGATCAAGACAGTCGAAGTCGACCCTAGCAACGAGGACATCTGGAATCTGATGATGAAAAACGTCTACAATATCGGCGGCTACAACATCCAGGAAAAAGATTTCGATCTTCAGATCAAATGTCTAAGCAGCGGCGGTCTGTATCTTGACTACGCAAGAGAGGGCGAGGTCAGCAGCGACCAGAAAAACAAGAAGTGGATCAGAATCATCGGCGCCGACACATTGAACAGCAAACAGCGCAGAATGTCGGATGGAAAATACGACTTCCTTGAGGGCTACACGATTTTAGCGTCTCAGGGTAGAATCATCCTTCCACGTGTCGAGCCGTTCGGAAAGAGAACTCTAAAGGGGAAAGGTGCTGAAGAGTTGAGTTTCGACAAACTATACACTACAATCAAGACCGACGCATACGAATATGCAGAAAATGCAAGATTCAAAATTACGGGTGAATATAAGTCATCATCTGGAAGCGAGATCCGAATCAAGCCTTACGCAAAGAAGGGATCGGTGCGAGTAACAGCCGGCGGTCGTACGTTGGAGGAAGGCACAGGCTACTCTGTCGACTATGCCGCAGGTATTGTCAGAATCTTGGATGAAGCAGTGCTTGCCAGCAACTCTCAGGTAAGCGTGACATCAGAAAGCGAAAACATGTTCAGCACACAAAAGACATCCCTAATGGGAGTCAATGCCGAATACAAGTTTAGCGACAGACTATCGGTAGGTGCGACATTGATGCATCTATCCGAGACTCCATTGACAGAGAAGGTGGCTAACGGTAGCGAACCGAAGTCAAACACAATGTGGGGTGTGAATGCAGCCTACTCTACACAGAGCAACTGGTTGACAAAGGTGGCAGACGCAATTCCATTGGTAGAGGCAAAAGCTCCGTCTAACTTCACACTATCTGGAGAGTTTGCACAACTTATCCCAGGACACAACAAGCATATCGAGCAAGGAGGAGAAAGCGTTGCATACATCGACGACTTCGAGGGAACAGAGAGCAGCATCAACTTGATGAGTGCAAATTCGTGGACACTTGCCAGTGTGCCTATCCGAGCAAACCAAAACACTGAATTCCGCGGCAATTTCCTTCGTGAAAACGACGGATTCTGGAGAAAACAAGACTCAGACAGTGCAAAATACAAGAATATCGAATATGGTTTGAAACGAGCTCACTTCGCATGGTACCACATCGACAACATCTTCCAACGCAAGAATGGAAGCAACAGACCTGACGGAATCTCGACTGACGACATGTCAAGCAACTTCACTCGTCAGATTGTAGAGCAGGAGATTTACCCACAGAAGGAAGAGTATAACGGACAACCGTCGACAATAACTACGCTAAACGTCGCATACTATCCTAAAGAGAGAGGTATGTACAACCTTGATGTCGACAGTATGGATGTCAACGGCGAGTTGATGCAGCCTGAAGGACGTTGGGGAGGTATGATGCGTAAGTTGGAGACTACAAACTTCAGCAAGAGCAACATCGAATACCTAGAGTTCTGGCTATTGGATCCGTATTCAGAAGATGGAATCAATATGAATGCCGAGGGTGTGCGTAACTCAGGTAAGTTGGTATTCAACATCGGTGAAATCTCAGAGGACATCCTTCACGACAACGAGATCGAGGCCGAGGAACGTTTCATTCAGGAAACAGATCCGACTAAGAACGCATCTACTATCTGGGGTAGAAAACCACTTGGTCGTGCCACAGGTAAATTCGACAACGAATATATCAATTCTCAGGACTTAGGTTTGAACGGAAAGAGTTCAGCCGAGGAAAGAGAATTTGACACTTATAAGAAATACCTTGCCGGACTAGCTGCCAAGAACGTTGCAAACTACGATGTTTTTGCATCCGATCCAGCCGGCGATGACTTCGTTCACTACAGAAAGAGCCAGAAAGAAGGTATTCTTGAGCGTTACCACTACTACAACGGTATGGAAGGAAACTCTATCGTCGATGAGAGTGGCGACAACAAGACTGCTGGTTCATGGGTTCCGAACACAGAGGATATTAATGGCGACAAGACTCTAAATACAAGAGAAAAGTATTATGAGTATGTAATCAATATCACACCTGAGACTTTTGATTCAATCAGAGGTTGGGATCAGAACCACATCGTCAACAGAACAGTCACTACTGAGGGCAAGCTTCAGAACGGAAGCAAGAAGAACGTAACATGGTACCGTTTCAAAATTCCTCTCCAGGACGCAGATGTCAACGGTACAGACGCGACTGGAAAGAAGGGTCCAAGCTTCACTTCCATCCGTTACATGCGTATGTATATGACAGGTTTCAACGAGACAACATACCTTCGTTTCGGTGGAATGAACCTAACACGTACAGAGTGGAGAGCTATCAGTAGCCGTGGCGACAAAGCGTTGTTCGAAGGAAGCGACAACAACTACACAAACAACATCAAGACAAACACAGAAGCATTGCAGATTTCTTCTGTTTGTTACGAGAAGGATAGACAGAAAGAGCCTATCAAGTACGACTTGCCACCGGGAATCCGCCGTTCAACCGACCCTACTACAGATGCAGACCGTCTTGAGAACGAGCAGTCAATGCGTATGACAATCTCAGATTTGAAGCCAAAGGAGACAGTCGGAGCTTACAAGCGTACGACTCTTGACGTCCGTCAGTATGAGCGTTTGAAGATGTTCGTACACTTTGAGAATATCAAAGAGGATTTGGCAGACGCATCCAACGGCATTCAGTTCTACATGCGTATTGGTTCCGACTATACAGACAACTACTACGAGTATAAGATCAACAACGTGATTTTCACTCGTTACGGAGAGATCAACAGAGAAGCTATCTGGCCAATGGAGATCGACTTTGCATTCGACGACTTGGTCAACTTGAAGATGGAGCGCAATAAAGCCGACAGGCAAGGAAAATCATTCGATCCGACAATGCGTTTCACAAGAGCATACGGAAACAATGAATTGACCGTCAAGGGTCATCCTTCATTCGGAGATATCCGAACAATCATGATCGGAGTAATCAACGAGAGTGGAGAGACAAAGAATATCGAAGTATGGTTGGATGAATTGCGTATGTCCGGATTCAATGAAGACGGAGGTTGGGCAGCACTAGGAAAGGTAGGATTCACATTGAGCGACTTCGCTTCATTTGACGCCACTGGACGTATTGAGACAACCGGATTTGGAGGAATAGAGTCAAATGTGATGGATCGCAACATGGAGGATACATATTCATTGGATATGTCTGCGACAGTTCAGTTGGGTAAGCTATTCCCAGAGAAAGCACATGTCAACATGCCTCTAACAATCACTCACAGCAGAGAGAAAGAGTTGCCTAAGTACGACCCTACTAACACCGACGTACTTTTGGAAGATGCATTGAAAGACGCCACAGAGTCGTACAAAGACTCTATCGAGAAGATATCAGTAGTGTCAAGCGAACAGACAAGTTTTGCCTTGACAAACGTAAGAGTCGGTATCGCGAGCAAGAATCCGATGCCTTACGATCCAGCTAACTTCTCATTCTCCGTAGCGTTCACAAAACGCAAAGAGCAGGATATTGATGTGCAGTATGACATGACACGAACATACCGTGGAAACTTCAACTATTCATACTCGCTTTCACCAAAAGTCATTATGCCATTCAAGAACGCTAAGTTCTTCAAGGCTAAGAAATGGAAGTTGTTCACAGAGCTAGGATTCTACCCGATGCCAAACAGCTATACATTCTCTGTCAACATGGACAGAACGTATAATGAGGTATTGGCTCGTGAAATAGGCACGACTCCTGTAAAAGCAAAGAAGGAAGACTTAATCACAGATATGACATGGGACAAGAATTTCAACTTGACTCGTCGTGCTGATATCAAGTGGAACTTCACTAAGAACATCAAACTTTCGTTTGCTACCGCAATGAACTCAGAAGTTGAGGAGTCGCTAGCATTCAACGAAAATTACCTTGATTTGCCTCGTATGAGAGAGTATAAGTACAACCGCGACTACATTTTCGATTTGCGTGAGGACTCTATGACTCAGTGGGCAAAAGACTTGAGAGAGACAACAATGAGAAGTTTCTTGGCAGCAGGAGAGCCATACAACTACACTCAGCAGCTCAACATCAGCTATGCTATTCCGATCAACAAGATCAGCGCATTCGATTGGATCACAGCAAACGCATCATACACTGGCAACTATGATTGGCAGAGAGGTGTCACACTTGATGCCAGAACATATACGTCTAACAATGACATCGCTGATTCCAAGCGTTCATGGAACGGAGATATCCGCTTCAATATGGAGACTCTATATAACAAGTCAACATATTTGAAAGAGGTCAACAAGAAATTCTCCAAGTCGAGTCTGAATAAGAAAGCAAACGAAAAGATTGCTGAAAGAAAGGATACGACAAAGACAGACGACAAAGTGGTCAAGGTCAAGGAGCCTAAGAAGTATGAGAGAAAGAATCTTCGTTTGAAGAAGGGCAACAAGACAAGAATCAGCCACCGTCTTGCAGTCAACAGAGTTATAGTTGAGGCAGTCGACAAGGACGGCAAGCCATACGACTTGAAGTTTGAGGTTATCGACCAGAACGCAATCAACGTCATTGCCAACGAAGATGTTTCCAACATCACTCTTACTGTCAGGGAAAAGACAAGAAAGAATGAAAAGTTAGGCAACTTCCTAGACGGATTTGCAAGAGGAATGATGATGGTGAGAAACGTCAGCGGAAACATCAGACTTACAGAAGGAACTACACTTAACGGTTATAATAAGGGTAGTGGATTCTTAGGTCAGGCAGGACCTGGCGAACCTGGTGCAAAATTCACACTTGGATTCTACAATGCGGCAGATGCTATCGAAGAGGCACTTCGTAAAAACCAGTTAGGTTTGGAAGATGTTGTCAATCCGATCACATTGACTCACGACCAGACAGTTCAGGCGAAGGCTGTATTGGAGCCATACACCGGCATCAAGTTTGATCTAAATGCTGCGTCTTCATGGAACAAGGGAGACGAGATATTCTACTTCGACAACTATAATAAGGGAGTAGAAGACCTGTTCACAGGAACTCACAGCCATACAGACATCGCTATCCGCAGATCATCATTCAAGCGTGGAGCGACATTGTCGAACGAGACATTTGCAGACTTCATCGATAACATCTACAAGATGCGTTCCCATATAGAGAGGTCAAATCCAAACAGAGGCAAAGCCGAAGTACCTTTGAACTCTGCCGACGTGCTTGTGCCTGCATTCATATCCGCATACAAGGGAGAGCGTCTTGACAGAAATAAAGATGCTAAGATTGTACGTAGAGTTGGCAAGATGCTACCTAACTGGAAGTTCTCTTTGGATTTGATGACTAAAGCACCGATTTTGAAGGAGAAGTTCAAGTCATTCAACATCACTCACGGATACAAGTGTACATACAATGTCAACTCATATAGCAAGCATAACGATTGGAAGCCGCTTTACAACGACATGAATGGATTCGGAACTATCGTTGATGAATCGGAGCCAACTCCATTCTTGGTAAGAAGCACAAAGGTCGACAATGTAAACTTGAGTGAGTCGTTCAACCCATTGATCGGAATCAACTCAACGTTGAACAACAGCGTGAGAATGAAGTTTGAGTTCAACAGAAACCGCACAACCGGATTGGACATTCCAGCTCTTCAGATTGTAGAGTCGTACTCAAAAGGATTCAAGATCGGAGGTGGATACCGAATCGACAACTTCGGTGTCATCATCGGATTTGTCGACAGCAAGAAGAAGACAAAGGTCAACAACGACTTGAACATCAACTTGGATATCGACTTCAAGAATACGGAAGCATTCATACGTAAATTTGAAACTATTGCCAATACGATCGAAGAGAGAAGCAGTGGATTGCAGAGCGTAAAAGCAGAGTTTACTGCAGAATACGTTGTTAGTCAGGCAATGAAGATTTCATTCTACTACGACAGAAGCGTATCTAAGCCAAGGGTTTCATCATCGTACCCTATCTCGACATCGAAATTCGGATTCAAGCTTCACTTATTGTTGACAGAATCAACTTCAAGAGATGATTAAACATAAGCCGACGGATTTATAATCTGTCGGCTTTTTATTTATAAAGGATTAGCATAAGAAAAGCGTTTGAAGGCTTAGAACGGGCAAAATCGTTACAATTTTATTTCAAAAGTCACAAAAAACAAATTTTATCATTATTGGAAAAAAAAGTTTTCTATCTTTGCCCAAATTAAGGATTTAAAAGTTTTCGTCTATG
This sequence comes from Paludibacteraceae bacterium, assembly GCA_045629285.1. Taxonomy (GTDB): domain Bacteria; phylum Bacteroidota; class Bacteroidia; order Bacteroidales; family Paludibacteraceae; genus UBA1723. The sequence continues at coordinate 53,786 of JAZQQY010000014.1, forward strand.
AGTAGATTATTTACAAGATTATTTTTTGCAGTGGCATTTCTATTGGGTATGCTAACCACTGCAGTTGCCGAAAAGTATAAGGCGACAATGGAATTCGGAGGTATTGCTTCCGGTACATCAGAGGATGTTGACGCTGAACTAACTAAGGGAGAAAACGGTGCATATACAATCTCATTTATCGGATTCAATGCTACAGTTCAGATTCTTGGTGATGTAAACAGCGGCTCAGCCAATATCACAGAACTTAAAGGTACAAAATCTGACAGTTTGGTATTGGAAGCCACATCTAAGTCTGAATTCGAGTTTGTTGGACAATCTTTAAGTCTAACTCAATTTAGTGCGACAATTAAGAACGGCGAAGGTTCCGGTTCATTTTCTGGTGCCCTTGCTATTCCGATGTTTGGCACTTTGACTGCAAGCTGCAAGTTCACTCTTAAGGAAGTTGTGGATGCAGACACTATCGTAACAAAAGAGCTAGATTTCGAAAATGTCCCTTTCTACAACAAGGCAATCGACATGTCTAAGCCAAACGACACTACAATGACAAACAACGATTCTACTTCTGTTGGAATCCAGTTGTTCAGCCAAAAAGCTACATTTGTAATGTCAAATTTTGAGATTTCTGTTGGCGAGTTGGCTTTGAAGCAGAGAATGTTGCTTGAAAATCTTACTTATGATATCAATAAGACAACAGAAGACATCTTCATCAGCGGCAAATCGAACATGTATGTAGAGGAATACAGAATGTATTTGCCAGCAGAGGTAAGACTTCTAGTTACTAAGGACAACAAGATCAGCGGAGAAATCAATATCAACGTTGACCTAGTATCATTCAAGTACCAGATTTCTGTTATCTTCGGTGAACAAGCAGAAGGTGTCGTTGTCGAGACAAAGACATTGGAGTATGAGAAGACAGAGTACCTCACAATCAAATCTGATGAAGCTTTTGTAAATGACTCTGTGATTTACATCAACGATAATGGAATCTTGATTGAGAACATCCACTACTCTATCGTAGATCAGACAATGACACTGTTGATCAAGGATTATATGGTGTCAAGTTCATATATAGATTCAGACACATACGGCAGAACATATTCAAATACAGGATACAAGGCATCGAAGGCAGAGGCTTATATCAATGTAAAGGGAGAGATTGTTTACTTGAAGGATGTTGACATTGACTTTGAGTTAACAAAACACCCTAACTCGTCAACATCAGGACAATTGACTATCGTAGACGGAGGATCATTGACAAACAAATTCCTTGATTACGAAGCACCAATCGTTGTTCAGGATTTAATCGGAGGAAACATCATCACAATGTATGTCGATACAACTGGTCACAACTTGGATGGATACACAGAGGATTCAGAGTTTGGAATCAGTGGTATCATTGATTATGTAGACGGACCAATCAAAAGCGTTAAACTTGCAGATTTGGATTCAGCAAGAAAATCGGCTATTCAGTCTATCAAGACTTCGTCTCTTGCTCAGAGATCACTTGTTGATGTAATCGCTACAGACGCCGCAGGCAACTCAGTTGTAATTACTGCAACATGCTACGCTATCGCTGCTCCTGTTTCAATCGAAGGAAAGGCGCCGGTAATCACACCTATCAAGGTTATCGCTGATTCTATATCAGGTAAGGCTACAGTCACTTTGGAGCCAATCGTAATCAACTACTATGCAAAGAACGACTCTCTTGGTTTGACAGAGGTCGTTGATTCTGTTGTTGCTGAAATTTCATTCGCAGGTTCAGTTTACAACCAGACTACTACTGTTGAACTTGGTGTCGGCAAGGAGCCTATCGTATACATTTGGAACGACATCGTTACTGGCGAGGCTAAGGAGTTGAGCTCTACAGTCAACGTTTACGAGTCTCAGGCAAATATGACAAAGGTTGCAAACGTAGCAAACAAGGCAATTTCAGTGGTTTACAACAATGGCAACTTGATCGTTAATGGTGTAAATGATGCAGACGTAACAGTGGTCAACTTGAGCGGAGCTACAGTATACACTGGCAAGGCAGGCTCAATCAACCTACACAAGGGCATCTACATCGTTAAGGTAAACGGTAAGGCACACAAGATTGTAGTCAAGTAAAAAAAGAAGATTTACACAATCCACTATAAGAGCATCGTCGGCCGAAAGGCTGACGATGCTTTTTTATCTATTAGCAACTTTTTTACGTTCACGACAAATTGTCATCACCAATTTTGTACATTCGCGACGTTTAATGTAAAAAAATAGTTTTGCGTATGAAGAAACTTTTCTGAGACGTAGCGTGCTACGTATCTTTTTTATATGCACTACGTATCTAGATTCATTCCTCTCCTTCGTCTTCACTCTGCTCCACGCGATAATAGCCCTGGTTATATTTTTCCATGAAGCAAGCAAAAATATTATTTATCTCAACATTATCGAAACGGAGAAGAGACGCAATTTTTTCAATCTCCGCCCTCTCCTCTTTTGTCACAACGCCATCAGCATAAGCAAGAGCATATAGTTCCATGATCAGTTCCACCTTAGTGTTTTGATCAAATCGTCTTCTGTTGATTATGCTGCAAATAATAGTAGTGTTATAATTGTTCTTGAGGATTGTCCTGAATTCTGAAAAAGCGGCATTCTGCTCTTCCTGAGTCTTATAGTATCTGCTTATCGTAGATTTAACACGGCTAAATTCTTTTTTGTGTTCAACGCCATCAGCTTGCATGACATCAGCAAGCAATACTAGCAAACACTTTTTGAAATCAGACATAAAGTCTTTTGGTTCAGAAGTCTTATGCTCTTTGGATTCTTCTTTAGCTCGTTTATCTTTTCTAAATTTGAGAACAAGCCCGATTAAAACAAAGACGACAGCAAGTGCCATCACCGAAACCACAACATAAGACATTCCCATAAAAACACTTTCTTTCATACCGATCAGATTTAATTACAGATAGATTTAATTTACAAAACACAAATTTTGTCTAAATATATAGAATCCGTTCAATCTGTGCAATCAGTGCTCAATATTTTATAAACGACAATGGTTTAGAACACGATATTCAGGATTCATCGGATAAGTCGATAACCATCAGAACAAAAAAGGTTTCTCAAGCTGAGAAACCTTCTTGGTAGCGGATCCGGGATTTGAACCCGAGTTTCATGCGTGAGAGGCATGCATGCTAGGCCACTACATTAATCCGCCATTTGACTGCTTCTAAATCTCTTGCGAGCAAAGTTTGCCGTCTATATCTTTTTAGTAGCGGATCCGGGATTTGAACCCGAGTTTCATGCGTGAGAGGCATGCATGCTAGGCCACTACATTAATCCGCCATTTTGCAAAGAAACTTGGTAGCGGGAACGAGAATTGAACTCGTGACCTCCGGGTTATGAATCCGACGCTCTAACCAACTGAGCTATCCCGCCATCTTTCCGTTTGCGAGTGCAAAGGTAGCACATTTTACATTACTTCCAAACATTTCTGGCATCTTTTTTACAAAAAGTTTATCAATCAGCTAATAATCAGCATTTTCTAATTCGCATTTTTTTAAACTACTTTTCGGCTTTCTCCATCCAACTTCCATCAATTCTCACAATATGGCACTCTTCCCCACTCTTTTTTCTCTCTTCTTCCCACCTTTTTGCCACAAAACTCTTATTGCTACTATCTATAATTAGTTTTTTGAACCTAAAATTCTTCAGTTCACTGAATTTTGACGCTACGTTGTTTGCCAAAACTAACACGTCGACATTCAATGGATTTTGAATTTCTCTTTTTACTTCCTCCTTATCGGAAAGAATATATACACGATCTTTACCAAAAGCAAAATATGGGGTTACTGTCGACGACGGTACTACCATAAGATTATTAGTCCAGAACTCATTTGCCTTCTTTGCAACTTTAAGTGTGTCGCCACATCCAAACAGAGTATTTGTTTCCGTCATTCGATTTACAGCTGTAACTCCATTCACATTGTATACTGCCAACATATTTCTTTTTCTTGTCTCAAAGCCATCAACTGTCACAGTTGCGAAATAGACGACAGAAACTGACGCGGCAAGCCAGAGCAAGACAATCCTACGATAATTGTGATAGGCTGCAACCAAAAGAAATATGACTATGCAAGCCACAACATCATAATGATAGAACGGTATACGATCAACAGTACAGAATGAAATGTCTGCAGTATAATAGACAACAGCGTTCACCGCTTCAGCGACAAATGATGCTATATACAGAACAAGATTTCCAACAGGAGTCAAGACGTCGAATATTGTCGACAAAGAGAGAAAGCCATAATACAGAAATGCCAATGGGATAAGGAGGCTCACCAACGGGATAGTGACGAGACTGGAAGCTATGGACAGAATCGGCAGACTATGGAATGTAAACAGTATTATCGGTGTCGTGAGAATCTGAGCAGAAATGCTGATTGCCACACTTCCAAGGACATATTGTCTTAATTTGCCGAGTCCATGCCCTATCACACCTTCAATTGTAATCTCCGGCATCCAGTGTTCAAATCTCCTTACCAGAGTCTGTCCGAAAAACAAAATTGAATAGACCGCCAAAAAACTTAATTGGAATCCCAGATCAAATATATTGAACGGATTATAAACCAACATCACAAAAGCCGCAAAAGAAACCACGTTAATCGGATTAGCCTTACTGAACAACAGCATAGCCACACGATAGACAGTATACATCAGCGACGTTCGCACAACCGAAGCAGCGAGTCCTGTCAGAAACGCATATCCCCAGATGATGGAAAGCAAAGAAATCGCAAAGATGAACGGACGTCGTTTCGGATGTATCACAAATCCTACCAAACTCTCTACAAGAAGAATGATTATCCCGACATGAAGTCCACTCACAGCAAGCAAATGACTGGCACCGGCTTTTGAATAAGCATCTTTTAATCCATCGTCCATTTCCGTCTTGGATCCAAGCGTTATCGCGATAATAAGATCTCGCTCGTCAGGAGCTAAGCAATCTCTGTCTCTCAAAGATTTCTGCAATGCAATATTCAGTTTCGACGCGTGTGATTCCAACGAAAAATAACCGACAGAGTCAATCAAACGATATTGTTTTGTCAACGCAGTAGCCTCAACTCCTTTTTTGCGCAAATAAGTGTCGTAATTGAAACCGACAGTCTCATTGCTTTCTGTAGACTTCAAAGAGGATGAAAAAATCACACAATCTCCTTTTTTGAACGAAACTGCAGACGTATCGAACGTGAGCATGGAACGGATTGGTGCATGAGCCTCATCACAATATACATCAGCCTCACAACTCACTCTCCTACTTTTTGTCAGCTTTGGTACGCTACCGATTTTTGCGACTCTGGCCGACAATCCCGTCGCTCCAAGAGAATCCAATCTATTTGAAGAGATCGGATGACAAGCATATTCGCTCCATCCTCCTAAAAACAAGAAAGTAAACATCAGAAATGTCACAGAAAACAGGACAAATCCATATTGTCGCGATTTAATATAGCAAGCAAACATAAGAATTGCAGAAACAAAACTTGAAGCGACACAAATCGGATAGATATAACCAAACCGGAAATTGTATTCCAACACAACTCCCAAAGCAAAGAATAATGTCAAAAACAGGTATGGAAACCTACGGATCGACTTAACGATAAAATTCATATTGCTGTACTGTTAAAAATCAAATTACGAGACGCAAATCATGCGTCTTTATGAATAGAAAGAGACGGTGGACACACCGTCTCTACATTTTCTTACAAATTCTTCAATCCTGCGATTGTAGCTTTCTGATCTTTTGCTCCAAAGACAAATGATCCAGCCACCAAGATATCGGCACCAGCGTCAAGAAGCTGCTTACCAGTCTCAAAATTGACACCACCGTCGATCTCAATCTTGGCATTCGAGCCCTTCTCAACAATCATCTTCTTTAGTCGACGAACCTTATCCAACGTATTCTCAATGAACTTCTGTCCGCCGAAACCAGGATTAACGCTCATAAGCATCACAACATCAGCGTCGCAGATAATCTCCTCAAGCACCGATACTGGAGTGTGTGGATTCAAAGTGACACCAGCCAACATACCCAATGACTTGATGTGTTGCAAAGTGCGGTGAAGATGAGTGCAAGCCTCGTAGTGAACACTAAGAACCTTTGCTCCTAGCTTATGAAACTCCTCCACGTAGCGGTCAGGATCAACAATCATCAAATGGACATCAAGCGGCTTTGTCGCCTTACTTGCGATAGCCTTGATTACCGGCATACCGAAAGAGATGTTAGGGACAAAAACACCATCCATGATATCTAGGTGATACCAATCTGCCTCACTTTCGTTAAGCATTTTGATATCGCCGTTCAAATTCAAGAAATCTGCCGACAAAAGCGACGGCGATACTAGATGATTCATATTTTTTGAAATTTTCTGCAAAAATAAGAAAAATTACTTAATACTTGATGAACATTGAAGCTTTGACTTCACTAACCAACACATAAACGCCGCTTGACAAAGCAGATACATCCACTGGAGATACGTTAGTTCTATTCAAAGTGATGCCGTTCATATTTCTTACTTCGGCCTCAGCGTCCGACTCAAAATAAAGTTTATCTTCAACCGGATTAGGATAGACGTGCAATGTCTCGGAGTTTGTTAGATCTTCAATCAGCCACCAACTGTAGTGTGACTAGAGAGAATCTGCTCGACACTATGAAACTCAATAGTGCGAACACTCCTATTATGACATAAATCGCCATAAATGATTTGTTTTTACTTTAGGTGCAAAAGTAGTCTTTAAATCCATAAGATTAGCCACAAAACATAATCCGTAACGTTAATATTAAGATTTCTTATCAAATTAGTGTAAAATATTATGGCACAAGCAATAAAATTATAACTTTGTCAGCATGAATATTGTTTAATTGATAGCTAGACAGGTATGATGAAGAATTTGACTGCGGCATTAACCGCATTGTTATTGTGTTTTCCTTATAATGCTGAAGCGGCAAAGGGAAATAGATTCTCTGCACGTAAGACAATCTCCAAAGTTCAAAAAGATGATGACATCACAAATAAATTGGATTACAAGATTGTGGCTGAAAACGGTGTCGAAATTTCAGGGATTAGAGCTTTATTCAAGTCTTGCAAAATCCCGGACAAAATCAAAACAAAGAAGAAAGAATACTATGTCATCGGCATTGGCGACGGAGCATTTGCATCTTCAGACCAAGCTGAAGAGATTATTCTGCCGAACACTTTGACTTATATCGGCAACAATGCATTCAAAGATTGCAAAAAGCTAACGTCTATAACTATTCCATCAGGAGTAAAGATTCTTGGCAACCATGCCTTTGAGAATTGCGAAAGTCTCAAAAGCATAACCATTCCGGATAACATTTCCAAGATTGAGACATACACTTTCAAAGACTGCATCAACCTTGAATCTGTCAAGCTTCCATCAGGAATAAGCAGTATAGAAGATTATGCGTTTTCAAACTGTGGAAAGCTAAAGGGGATCAACTTGCCCGACAATATCGTTGCCATTGGAAACAATGCCTTTTCAGGATGCAAAATTCTAAAGCACGTGGTGTTGCCAAACAAACTTGCCAACATCGGTCACTTTGCATTTGCCGATTGTGACAGTCTGAGTGATGTCCGATTTCCACAAAGCCTAAATAATATCGGCGACTACGCATTCTACGGTTGTAAGGGCTGGGCAAACGTGAACATTCCAAGTGATCTCATGACTATCGGCTACCTTGCGTTGGCAAAATGCAGAATATACAATATCGATGCAGATCCTAACAATCCGAATTTCACGAGTGTAAACGGAATCTTGTACAACAAAACAGGAAAAATAATAATCAGAGCCAACACTCAGCTAAACGGAACTTTCATCGTTCCAGGCACAATCAGGGCTATCGACAACGGAGCATTCTCCGATTGCAAGAAGCTGAAGAAGATCACCATTCCGAGAACTGTGAAATTCATCGGAGCAAGTGCTTTCCAGGACTGCGAGAATCTGGATGTCACAATTGAAAATTCAGCAGCGTACATTGAATTTTCCGGTGATCCCTTTATAGGATGCAAATCATGGACATACACAAAATAAGCTTAGAAAACAGTTGATCCGAATTTGGGTCAACTGTTTTTTTCCAAGTATTTTATTATTTTTGTAGAAAAAGGACAAACAACCTGAAACAATGAGCGGAAAAGAAGAAACTAAATATGCAACAGAGCACTCCTACGACACAAAACAAGAGAATGGAGAGTACGAAAAGAATGGCCATACTTCAGAGTCGAACGAAGAAAACTCAATAGAAGCAATGTTGGCTATTCATGAAGCAAAACGAATAAAATTGCATACAATCATTACCATATTTGCAATTGTAGCAATAGGATTGATAATATTTTTCATGCCTGAGTTGGGAGGAAGTGCAATTGAAGCTATTGGAGCAGCGATAATATGGATTTTACTGGTTAGTTGTATTTGTTCATATAAAAACGTGATTTCATACCAAGAGAAAATAATGCCATTGATGATCAGTCAGGTATATCACCCTAACTTGCAAGGAAAACTTAATTACAACATTCCAAAACCTACAGTATTTGAGAATGAAATTGGCAATACATACAGTTCGTATCTGTTCTCTTCTTTCAATAGAGAATGTTATGAGGATACATTCACAGGCTCAATGAACAACACAGAATTCGGATTCAGAGAGCTAAGGTTAGAGAGCGGCAACAAACATAGAACCACTGAATTTTACGGCATTCATATCCAAATAAAATACAACGACATCATCGGAACACGAACTCTTTTCAACAAGGATACAAGCGTATGGGGGCACCATGTAAAAAGCATAGGCACTGAAAATCCTGAATTCAATCGTATGTATTCCGTCTATTCCGACGATTTTGAAGAGACAGCACGACTACTTTCTTCAAGATTCGTATCCAAACTAAAAAAGCTACATGACAGCGCGATGATTCTAAGCAAAAAGGGGTTGGGCAAAACCATCAAAATATCTGTGGATCTTAACATACTGGACATTTTCATCCCGTGCGAGTTGGACTTTTTTGAACCATCATTCTTCTCAAAAACGACAATCAAGGATGTGAGGCGAGATCAACTAAGGCTTATCAGAATTCTAGACATTGTAGATATATTGACTTCCGATGTTGAGTTTCAACATTCTGATATATAATAATGATTTTCTCATTTCTGCCAAAATGACGTATAATCAATCAAAAAAGATAGGTCAAGCGGACTTTTTGTCGTGCAGAAGGCCATTTTTGACCGTTTTTAGGCATTGGCACACAATTTGAACCTAATAGAGCGTAACAATAAATTTTGACGATTATGGATTTTAAGAATTTCACATTAAAAGCACAAGAAGTCGTTAAGGAATCTATCAAAATTGTACAGACTTCGGGTCAGCAAGTAATTGAGCCGGAACATATATTCAAGGCTGCTCTTAAAGTGAGCGATAATATTGTAAACTTCCTAATGAGCAAAACAGGATCCAACGCACAAAGTATAGTCGTAGCGATGGATAAGATGATTGCGCAGGGACCCAAAGTAAGAGGAGGCGAACCATATTTCAGCCACTTGACTAATGATCTATTCTTCAAAGCGGAAACATTAAGCCGTGAAGCCGGCGATGATTTCGTGACAGTAGAATATTTGATTCTTGGTCTGCTAAATACAGAAAGTGCCGCTGCAATAGTATTGAAAAAATTCGGTATGACCGCTGAGGATACAGCTGCTGCGATCAAGGAGTTGAGACAGGGCAGCAATGTAAAATCAGACAGTGCAGAGGAATCATATCAGGCACTTGAAAGATTCGCAATAAATCTAAATGAGCGTGCACGTTCAGGCAAACTAGATCCGGTGATTGGCCGAGACGAGGAAATCAGACGTGTGCTTCAGATTCTTTCACGTCGTACTAAGAACAATCCTATATTGATTGGAGAACCAGGTACAGGTAAGACAGCGATAGCTGAAGGTCTTGCACATAGAATCGTGCGTGGCGACGTGCCTGAAAACCTAAAGACAAAGCAGCTATACTCATTGGATATGGGTGCTCTTGTGGCAGGAGCCAAATATAAAGGTGAATTCGAGGAGCGTTTGAAATCTGTTGTCAACGAGGTATCTAAATCCGACGGCGAAATCATATTGTTCATCGATGAGATTCATACTCTTGTGGGCGCAGGTAAGGGCGACGGTGCGATGGATGCCGCTAATATTTTGAAACCAGCTCTTGCTCGTGGTGAGTTGAGATCAATCGGAGCAACTACACTTGATGAGTATCAGAAATACTTTGAGCAGGACAAGGCACTTGAGCGTCGTTTCCAGAAGGTTATCGTCGACGAGCCAGATAAGGAGAGCACAATTTCTATCCTACGTGGTTTGAAGGAGAAATATGAGACTCACCACAAGGTTCGTATCAAGGACGATGCCATTATCGCAGCAGTTGAGCTATCAAGCAGATATATCACAGACCGTTTCTTGCCGGATAAGGCAATTGACTTGATCGACGAGGCAGCATCTCGTCTACGTATCCAGATCGACTCTGTTCCAGAGGCTCTTGATACTCTTCAGCGTGACATCATGCAGCTTGAGATCGAGCGTGAGGCAATCAAGAGAGAGAACGACGAGAAGAAACTTGCCGCTTTGAACGCTGAAATTGCAGAGAAGAGAGACGAGTGCTCGGCGATGAAGGCTAAATGGGGAAGCGAGAAGGAACTTGTCAACCAGGTTCAGGCAGAGAAAGTAAAAATCGAGGAATACAAATTCCAGGCAGAAAAGGCAGAGCGTGAGGGCGACTACGCACTTGTAGCCGAGCTTCGCTATGGAAAGATTAAAGATTCAGAGGAGACAATCAAATCGCTTCAGAGACAGCTTGAGGAGAACGGCATGGGCCGTATGATCAAGGAGGAGGTCGACGAGGATGATATCGCATACATCGTAAGCCGTTGGACTGGAATTCCTGTCACTAAGATGCGTCAGAGCGAGCGTGAGAAACTACTTCATTTGGAGGAGGAATTGCATAAGAGAATCATCGGTCAGGACGACGCGATCTCGGCAATTTCAGACGCAGTACGTCGTTCACGTGCAGGATTGTCGGATCCAAAGAGGCCGATCGGTTCATTCCTATTCCTTGGTACGACAGGTGTCGGTAAGACAGAGTTGAGCAAAGCATTGGCAGAATTCTTGTTTGACGACGAGACAATGATGACTCGTATCGACATGAGTGAGTATCAGGAGAAGCACTCGGTTTCTCGTCTAGTCGGAGCGCCTCCGGGATACGTCGGATACGATGAGGGTGGTCAGTTGACTGAGGCTGTACGTCGTAAACCATATAGCGTAGTGTTGTTCGATGAGATCGAGAAGGCTCACCCAGACACATTCAACATCCTGCTTCAGGTGTTGGACGACGGACGTTTGACAGACAACAAGGGTCGTCTAGTTGACTTCAAGAATACAATCATCATCATGACTTCCAACATGGGCTCACATGAGATCCGTGAGAAGTTTGAGAAGATGACTCCAGAGAACAAGCAAGAAACCGTAGAGTCGGCAAAGAATGCAGTGATGGACATGTTGAAAGTGACAATCCGTCCAGAGTTCTTGAACCGTATCGACGAAATCGTAATGTTCACTCCGCTTAACAAGGAAGAGATTGGCGATATCGTTGGTCTACATGTCAAGAAGATCAAGAAGATGCTTGCCGATGTCGAGGTCAACATCGAGCTTACTCCAAAGGCAATGGAGTTCATCACAACAGAAGGCTACGATCCTGAGTTTGGTGCACGTCCGGTTAAGCGAGTTTTGCAGCGGCACCTACTTAACGAGTTGTCGAAGAAGTTGTTGGCAGGAAGCGTCAATAGAGAGAAGCCTATCATCGTAGACGCTAACGACAACGGCCTAGTATTTGAAAACTAACCCATTTTTCGGGCAAAACAACAATATTACGAGTTTTTCATTTGGTATTTAAGGTTGAAAGAAGTCAGGATTCAGTGATTTGAATCCTGACTTTTGTTTTTTTAGATAACATCTTATTTTCTGTTTTTTTTAATTTTGCACACGATACATTAATAATACAAAAAATACAAATAATGCGTAAACTGTACTATTTATTAGCCTCATACTTTATCATGTTTAGTTCAATTGGCAAAGCAATGGAAGGCACAGGTTCTTTGGAAGACCCATTTCTTATCACGAATGTTGAAGATTTTAATGAATACTGTTCATTAAAAGTAGACACATTCAATGCCAAGCTGGTAGCTGACATTGTTTTGAATAAAAACGTACTTGACAAAAACTACCAGTTGAACAAAGATTCATTCGTGACATGGGACAAGAGTGTCAAAATCAACGCCACCTTTGACGGAAACGGGCATAGTATATCCGGTTTGTTCAAACAAGATACTAAAACCGTAACGGGCAAATATGGCCTTTTTGCCAAGATTGGGGAAAAAGGATTGGTTAAAAATCTCACAGTCAAGGACGCTTATCTAGCTTGTGAATCCAAAATCAAACGTTCTACATATTTTGGAGGTATATGTACCGAGTCAGAAGGAATAATTGATAATTGTCATTTTGAAGGATGTATTGTCGATAGTTCCATGGCAAGCGACTACGATTATTCTTATGCAGGAGGAATTTGTGGATCTGCGACAGGCGGTTCCATTACAAACTGTAGTGTCAATGGCTCATTTTTCTGTAAAAATACCGTAGGTGGAATTGTCGGAAATGCCAATGACGGAACAAAAGTTAGCGTTTGTACAACCAAAGGATCCATTTATTGTGATGGAATTGCAGGAGGTATTGTCGGAAAGGGAGACAATATGAACGCTGAAATAGACAGTTGCTATAACTATGCTAATATCACAGCATCATATGAAGCCGCAGGAATTTTAGCAAAAAATAGAAAACTCAATTCTTTTAACTCATGTTTCAATTTTGGAAATATTGAGTCGACACTCTATCATTCTGCCGGCATTTCTGCAGGATATGCAAAAAAAGTGACAAATTGTGAAAACGTCGGAACGGTTATAGGATCCGTCCATAAATATACCAGTGAATATTCCGCATGTGGAATTGTATTCAGTTGCGACACCATCTTAAATTGCAATAATCAAGGAACAATCAAAGGAACCAGCAATGTGGCGGGGATCTGTGGCTCCGTATCTGAAAAAATGGTCTTTTGTCATAATTCCGGATCTATTATTGCAACAGGAGACAATGTAGCAGGAATATGCGTCTACTACGGTGTTGACGACTACTATCCTGCACCAGTCTCTCCTCTTGACGCTTTAAGCTATAATACAGGAGACGTGACAGGCAAGAAAAACGTGGCTGGTATCACGACAAATGTAAATGACGGAATCAGTGCTTGTTTCAACCTCGGCCACATCACAGCAGACACTCTTGCGGCTGGAATCGTTCCCGACATTCACATAGAAGATATCAATAACTGCTATAATCTAGGAACCATCACAGCAAAATACGGAGCTTATGGCATTTCTCGTAATGCTATCATTAATTCATGTTTCAATGGAGGCATAGTGGAAGCTGATACATGCTACGAACCGCTAGCAGAGTCTAAATCAAACATCCACAGAAGTGTTTTCAATAAAGACCTCTACAACAAATATTCTGAAGACTCCTACGCTGATTATGGTTTGTCCACAGAAGAACTTCTTGACATAAAGATTGTACTTTCCAAATTAGGGAATTCAAAATGGTGCATGAACGAGGACCACAATGCAGAGCTCTACTATCCACAGATTAAGGGATTCAACGGTATATTAGAAGCAAGTTCTTTCAAAAAGATTGAATTCGATGAAAACGGTTTTTGCAAAGAATATCCTAACCATTATCAACCAGCTCCAATTGTGGATAGTGTAGTGCAAATCTCCAATGGAGGTCAACTTTTCTGGTATCAAGAGAAAGTCAACCACGACAGATGGGACAATGTAGATGCTGTGTTGTTGAACGACATTGTAATAGAGACCGACAATAACATTCTAAATATCGGCATGTTATCAGACACATCATATACTCCAGGAGAAGGATATCATGAGTGGAGACCAATAGGGTACACTTCTGACCAATTCAAAGCGACAATAGATGGCAAAGGCCATACAATCAGTGGACTTGTAAGTTTTACAGAAGGAGAGTATACAAACACAGAATATAACGCAGGGTTAGTGTCTACCCTTGCAGAGGGCGGTGTCATAAAAGACTTAACAATTGCAGATTCTCATATCTCTACTCTTCGTTCCTATACAGCTGGTCTTGTTGCCAATAACAGAGGCGAGATCAAGAATTGTAAGGTGAAGAACTGCCTCCTTAAAGGTTCCTTAAAAGGTCACACAGGAGTATCTAGATACACAGGAGGAATATGCTGCAAGAACTACGGAGTAATAGACTCTGTAGATGTGTTTTCTACAACAGTATATGGACTATCCCAAAATGGAGGAATTGCTTCTGTAAATTACGGCACTGTATCCAATTGTACATTCTACGGCAATGTCATCAGCGACAACTCTGCAGCAGGTATTGTATCAAACAACAATGGCATAATTCGTGGATGCACAAACAAAGGGTCTGAGACAGGCAGTTATGTAGGTGGCATCTGCTACAGCAATAGTACAAAAGCTCTGATTGAAAATTGTATAAATGCATCTGCCGATTTCCACAACATAAAAAATCCGCATTTGTCTTCCGTTAATGCAGGAGGCATCTGTACAAACAATGAAACTTATTTTGAGGAAACAGGTAAGATCATCAATTGCACAAACATCGCATCTTCTGACTCTATCTCATTTGCAGGAATTTGCGATTACAATCTTGGACTTATTTCCAACTGTTGGAATAAAGGAAAAATCATGAATGCACCAGCGGCTAGTGGCATTGTCAACACCAATGGTGGAACTGTTGAATTATGCTTCAATCTTGGTGAAATTAATGGAATCGAAAAACTAGGTGGTATTGTAGCTTGGAACATAAACAAAGGCAATGTAAAAAAATGCATGAATTTTGGCAATGTCTCAGGAACTAAAAATTATATTGGCGGAATAGTTGGACTTTCTTATGCATCAGTTGACAACTGCGCGAACTGGGGCACAGTGAGTGGAGCCGACTACGTAGGAGGAGTTGTCGGTGGGGCTTACATTCTTGACTCTTGTTATTCTGTAGGTTCTGTATATGGAAACGGAGATTTCATAGGTTGTATCGTCGGTAAAGACGAAAACAAATACGCTTCAAATAACTTTCGTAATTGTTATGCCAATAGCGATTCATGCAGTGCATTGAGCAATCATAGTGAAAGTGTTGAAAAAGGGACAACTTATCTTATATCATCGTCTATGCGTGGAGAAGCCGCAAAAAATAATATGGTCAATCTTGATTTTGAAAACATTTGGTACATAGTCGACGGGCAATTTCCTCTATTAACGGAATGTAAAGATTATGAAGATTTGATTATCAAAACATACACAGAAATAAGAAACTGTACATCATCAGATATTGAACTAAAATGTTTTTCTGCAAATGGAATCGTATTCATAATGGCACCATCAAAGATGAATATACCTTTATTCAATGTCAATGGCATGCTAGTAAAAAATGTTTTTCTTCATGAGGGTATGAATGAAATAAACGATATAGAAAAAGGCATCTATATTTTAGGCGACAAAAAGATTATAGTTCGATAATCAATTTGTATACGAAGTAAAACTCGGAGAGTATAACAAACATTTCTTGTTATACTCTCCATCTTTTTATAATTAAATTCAAACGCAAAAGTTTTTGCACCGTCTACCCCATCATTCTCATAAATAATTCTTATCTTTGGCATATTCCTATCATTCATAGCAAAAAGGAGAGATATTATGTCGCAGATAACATTCGTATTAAAAGCAGACGGCATCGTAGCCGATCAAATATATATCGCAGGAGCCTGTAATGAGCTAGGCTTCACTGAAGAGAATGCTCTTCCAATGATGGAAACATCGGAAGGTTGGACAGTAACAATCAATGCCAACCGCAGCAATATCAGATATTCATACTTCTATAAGATTGGCGAAGAGACTCGTCAGGAGCCTTGGATGTCAAGAAAAGTGGAGTTCCCTTCAAAAGCGAATATAAAAATTGCGATTGTCGACAGATACGGAGCTCCAGATGTCTCTAAAAATATTTTGAGCACCAAGGTGTTCTCTGAAGCAGTCTGCCACCACGAGACAACTTTCGAAATGCCCAAAAGAAGCTTGCCGACTATATTCTCCATTACAATGCCAAACCTTCTTGCCGAACATGAAATTTGTCTGATCGGCGACCAGAGTCAGTGGGGCAAATGGAAAGAAGACGAAGCAATACAGATGCAATGCGCTGGTGCACCATATTTGTGGTGTGCATCAGAAGGCAGCAAGCTAAAGAAAGCTGCAGAATATAAATACGTAATCAGAGATAAAAAGACCAAAGCCATCCTTGCTTGGGAAGACGGAGAAAACCGTAAGTTCAAGATTCCCAAAGGAAGCTATAATCTTGTGATTGTAAACGATGGCGTTCCAAACTTCATGTTGCCTCCTTTCAAAGGTGCCGGAGTTGCTATTCCTGTCTTCTCTCTACGTACTAAAAAGAGTTTTGGTTGTGGTGAATTCAGTGATCTAAAACCATTTGCAGATCTGACAAAGGCTATGGGATTACGTATCATCCAGACTCTTCCTATCAACGATACGACAAGCCGCCATACTTGGAAAGATTCATATCCATACAGTGCAATCTCAACATTCGCCCTTCATCCAATGTATATTTCGATCGAAGAGTGTGGAGAAGTGCCAAACAAGCACGATTACGACAAGTTGCGCAACGAGCTTAACACAAACGAGACTGTCGACTATGAGAAGGTGATGGAGCTGAAGATGAGCATCCTTCAAACAATGTTCGAAAGAGATAAGAACGAAGTGCTCAACAGTAAAGAGTTCAAAGCTTTCTATGAAGCAAACATGCACTGGCTACGTCCGTATGCCGCATTCTCATACCTGAGAGATAAATTCGGCACATGCGAAACTGCGCAGTGGGGAGATTACGCCAACTATACAGAAGGAAAAATGTCTGCGCTTTGCGACACACAGAGCGTAGCATATCCAAAGATAACATTCTACTACTACCTACAGTTCAATTTGGACAGACAGTTGAAAAACGCTGTTGCATACTGTCATAGCATCGGAGTCGCACTAAAGGGAGACATTCCAATCGGCATGGATTTGAACAGTGTCGACGTATGGCAATACCCGCGTTTGTTCGACTGTAACGGTAGCGCAGGAGCTCCACCTGATGATTTCTCTATCTATGGTCAGAACTGGGGATTCCCAATCTACAATTGGAAAGAGATGCAGAAAGACGACTATTCATGGTGGAGAGCTCGTTTCAACAAGATGTCAGACTATTTCGATGCATACCGAATCGATCACATCCTTGGATTCTTCCGTATCTTCAGAATCCCTAAAGATTGCGTTTGGGGCTTGCTAGGTCAGTTTGCTCCGGCACTACCTATGACAAAAGACGAGATTGAGTCATTCGGAATCAATTTCAACGAAGACAAATTATGCAATCCGAACACAGATGACGAGATGTTGAGAAAGCTGTTTGGCGGCGACGATTTGCTAGTCAAGCAGAAATATCTCACATTGGAAAATGACAGATACGTTCTACGCAAAGAGGTCAACACTCAACGCAAGATCAAAGCATTGCTACCATATAGCACTGATGCGGAGAAAAAGATTCGCGACGGATTGATGAGCCTTCTATGTCAAGTGATTTTCGTGCGCGATTATCAGGATCCTACAAAATACCATCCACGCATCACTGTTCAGACAAGTGAAGCATACGCTCTACTTGAACCAGAGATGCAAGACAAGATAAACAAACTATACAACTATTTCTACTTTGAGCGTCACAACTCATTCTGGGCGGAGCAGGCTATGGAAAAACTTCCATCGTTGGTTCACAGCACAACAATGATGTGTTGCGGTGAAGATCTAGGTATGGTTCCTGCATGTGTGCCTGACGTGATGAACAATCTTGGCATACTTTCGTTGGAGATCCAACGTATGCCTAAGGAGTTCAACGTAGAGTTCGGATTCTTGGAAAGAACACCATACCGTAGCGTCTGCACAACGTCGACACACGATATGAGCACAATGAGAGCTTGGTGGGAGGAAGACAAAGGAAAGACACAAAGATACTTCAACAACTATCTTCACGAATACGGAGAGGCTCCTTTGTTCTGCGAACCATGGATATGCGAGAGAATCATCAAACTTCATTTGGAGTCGCCGGCAATGTGGGTGATTCTACCTTTGCAGGATTGGATGGCGATTGACGGAAACATCCGTTGGAACCAGACATTCAAGGAGAGAATCAACGATCCCGGAAATCCGGACAACTATTGGTGCTATCGTATGCATAAGACAGTTGAAGAACTGCTACAGGACAAGACTCTATGCGATACAGTATCAGGATTGAACAAGAAATACGGAAGATAATTCGTAATTAATGGCAATAAAACAGGAGACGTGAATGATCGCGTCTCCTTAATTTTTATCCATAAACCCAGATTGGATTTATCAGATCATAATGAATATATTAGCTAATCCTATGATAGCACCAAGCAATCCACCTAATACGACCAACATCTTCAATTCGGTGTTGGCGACATCAAGCACCAGAGACTCTACCATAGGCATATCCATATTCTGAATTTTCTCCTCAACCACTTTTCTGATATCTACGGTTTGCAATATGCGAGGCAACTCAGATTTGACTTTCTCTGTATATATCTCCACCACATATTGCTTGATTGTCTCCAGTTTTTCATTGGAAACAGATGCAGCCCAAGAAGAGACCGTGCCATTTGAAAAACGTTCTACCTCATCATTCACAATTGACAGAATCATTCTTTTTCCGTCGCCACGCATAACATCATTGATAAGATCTGCTAGTTTGGGAGTCATCTTCTCCTTCAACGAATCAGCAACGATATTGTTCATCATTTTGCCCCAGAACCCGTTTCCTGCCTTTTCATCAAGAGCCAAGACTGCAGAAGATGCTATTCTCTGACCAATAGTGTCGTCGGAAACTATTCCGTCGATCTTATTTTCCAAATTACCGACCACCCTTTTCTTCAATGCATCAATACGCTCCTCTCCTGCATATTTACTGAAAAATGCCATGAGAGTCTCATCATTCTCTTGTAAAGAGCGAACCAAAGAATCAACTTTAGCCTTGATTTTAGATATTGTATCTTCCGACAAAAGCATCTTAGAAATACCGTCGACATCAACAAGTTTCTCTCCAACTACCCTACCGATTGCTCTAGCCAGATCATTTTGTCGTTTGGGAATGATTCCCGGAGTAAACGGCACTACAAAACCAAAGATACGTTTCTCCGTATAAGGGCGAAACATCATCTTTATCGCCAGATAATTGGTAAATGCACCAATGATTCCTCCCAGCACTACCGGGAATAGTATTCTGATTATTTCCATCAATCCATTTGTATTTAAGTGCGAAAGTATGATTTATTCGTTATTTTTGTAAGAAAGAAACAAACTTTGTGTCTTATAAAAACGAAAAAGATAAGTATTATTAGGATTTATAAAGGTTAAACTACATGACAATTCTAATGAAATATACATTTAATACTTATGTGGTTTATCTGCATTATCTGTAATGTGTTAATTGTTTTTGTTTTCTAGCAACCAAATCAGCCATAAATGGCAGAATAGTACCTATACTGATTTTCAATTATTTAAAAAAACTAGCAAAAGCTAAATGTTAAATTTTATGTATTTTTTACACAAAATTCCATCTAAACATTTGGAGATTAAAAAACTTGCAGTATATTTGCAGTGTAAAAATAACACAACAACTAAAATTAGAACATTATGAAAACATTCTTATTAGTAGTCGACATGCAGGTCGATTTTGTTACAGGAGCACTTGGATCAAACGCAGCACAGGCAGCAGTTCCAGAAGTAGTGAAACTATGTGAAAAGGCAGTGAAGGAGAACACTCCTATTGGATTTACTTTCGACACTCATAAAGAGAACAACTATGCTGAGGCAATGGAAGGAAAGTTGATACCATTACATTGTGTAGTCGGCACAGAAGGTTGGGAATTAGTTCCTGAGTTGAGAAAATATAACGGAGCAATAATGAAGAAAGGAAATTTCATGATGGATGAAAATCTAGCAGACAAGATAATTCCTGTCGACGTTGATGAAATCACAATCTGTGGAGTATGTACAGATATTTGTGTAGTTTCAAACGCACTTCTTCTACGCCGTAAATATCCGGCTGCAAAGATCACGGTAGTGGCAAAAGCATGCGCAGGATTAACAGAAGAAAAGCACAACGCAGCTCTTGAAGTGATGAAAAGTTGTCTTATCAATGTAGAGGAGGGCTAAATCATGATCAGAATAGAGATTATAGGAAAAAACGCCACTCTATTTGAGCAGGTATTTCCAGCAAATGCAAAAACATTTCCAGACGGGACTCCCGCATTAACATTTGAATTCAACACAAATAAATTAGCTGCAAAACCAACAAAATGGAAAATAGTCTGGATATACGATAATATGGCAGAGTTGTTCACTTTACAATGCCTAACAGACAAAATAAGAACAACACAATATAAGGATTTGCCAATAATTCTTGATTTGCCATACGTGCCAAACGCAAGAATGGACAGAGTGAAGAATCCACAGGACGTATTCACATTGAAGACATTCGCAAATATCATCAACGCAATGAAATTTGATAAAGTATATGTTTATAATATACACTCAACCGTTTCGATGGCGTTGTTGGACAACGTAGAGCATGTCGACTGTGAAAAGGAAATCTACGACATAATGGACATTTGCAGACCAGACACTCTATATTATCCAGATGAGGGTGCAATGAAAAGATACTCCGAAATGAAAGTCAGCAAAGAGTGTCCATTCGTATTTGGAATGAAAAAAAGAGATTGGGCGACAGGAAACATCCTTGGACTTGAGGTTATCGGCGACATTGGACTAGTGAAAGATAAGAAAATACTGATCGTTGACGATATCTGCAGTAAAGGAGGAACATTCAAATTCAGTACTAATGAGCTAAAAAGATTAGGTGCAAAAGAGGTGTATTTATTTATAACACACTGCGAAAACGTAATAGAGATCGAAGCATTGAAAGCGGCTGGAATCACAAAGGTGTTCACTACAAATACAATCTTCAGACTGGACGACCCATTCGTTACAGTGATAGATAAGTTCTAAACCATTAAAAATTACGACTATGATAGATATAAATGCAATGCTATTGTGCGACACGTACAAAACAGTCCACAATAAGATGTACGACAATAGATTAGTAACCCTTACTTCTTATCTTGTTCCGCGTAAGTCAATGCCAGCAGGTCAGGATCACGTAGTTGTATTCGGAGTTCAGGCATTCGTAGAGGAGTATATGGTTGAATATTTCAAGAAAAACTTTTTCAACCGCGACTGGGCAGACCTTGAGAAGGAATACAAATACATAATGGACACTCAGCTTGGTGAGAGCAACTACGCAGTTGAACAGGTAAAAGAGTTGCACAAGCTTGGGTATCTTCCATTGGAAATCAAGGCATTACCAGAAGGTTCGGTTGTCAACATGGGAGTTCCAGTCGTATCTGTCACAAATACAGACCCTAGATTCTATTGGTTGACACAATGGGTAGAATGTCTGATGCAGTCAGAGTTATGGGCAATGTGCAACTATGCAACAATAGGTCACATGTACCTAAAGTTGGCAAAGAAATGGTACGAGAAGACAGCAGATGACAACATTGACGTGAGAAATGCATTCTCAGACTTTGGAATGAGAGGTAGATTCGGAGTAAACGACGCCGTACGCTGCTCAGCATCTTGGCTTCTATCTGCAAACAAGACATCTACAATTCCTGCTTTGGCATACGTCGACAAGTATTACGATGCAAATGTAAAAGAGAACGGAATCGGACAAGGAGCCGTTTCAACAGAGCATTCAGTAATATGCTCTCGCACAGCAATGGGCTGCGACGAGGAAGCATTCTTGAAGAAGATGTTGACAGAGTTGTATCCGAATACAAGTTTCTCATTCTTAGGCGATAGCTACGACTATTGGAACGTAGTAAACAATATTCTTCCACGATGCAAGAAAGAAATCATGGAGCACAACGGCAAACTGCTTATCCGTCCTGACAGCGGCAACTTGGCAGAGATTTGTGTGGAGACAATCAGCAATATGTGGAACATGTTCGGAGGAAGCGTCAACACAAAGGGATACAAAGTATTGGATCCACACATCGGATTGATTCTTGGAGATGCATCAACACTAAAAAATCTTCAGACTATCTGGACAAGATTAGAAGAGAGAGGTTTTGCTGCCAACAACATCATCTTCGGCGTAGGCGCTTTCTGTTTCTCAGCAGTATTTGAAGAAGACAGAATGATTGTCAACTCACGTGACACATGGGGATTTGCCTTGAAATCATGCTATGGTGAATACAAAAACGAAAACGGGGAGATTACTCCAATCATGATCCACAAGGACCCTAAGACAGACAATAGCAATTTGAAAAAAAGCCACAAAGGTATGGTGCTCGTAACACGCAACGATAATGGCGACTTCACTGCTAAAGACGGATATTTGAAGGACACCTTTCCCGAAGAAAAGCACGAAATGGAGTTGAAATTCAAAGATGGTAAGGTTTGCGGACGAGAGAACAACAAGTTTGAACAGATCCGTAAAAGAATGGATGAATCAAAATTTTAATATTTAGCTATGGAAAAATTCAATGTAGAAAAGGCGACACGCCACATCATAGGATGGATCAAACAATGGTTTGAAGAGAACGGACCAACATGTAATGCAATCATCGGTATCTCAGGAGGTAAAGATAGTTCAGTAGTTGCAGCGCTATGTGTAGAAGCGTTAGGTAAAGACAGAATTATCGGAGTAAAGATGCCGCAAGGAGTTCAGAAAGATATCGATGCCAGCAACAAACTTATCGCACACCTAGGGATCAAGGCAATCGAAGTCAATATCGGAGCTATGGTAGAAGAATCAAAGAAAGCGTTGGCTGCAGCAGGAGTTGAAATCACAAAACAAGCCAACACTAACCTCCCAGCACGACTACGAATGACCACTCTATACGCTGTAAGTCAGTCAAATAACGGTCGAGTAGCAAACACATGTAACGCATCTGAAGATTTTGTTGGCTACTCAACAAAATATGGTGACGCCGCAGGAGATTTTTCACCGTTGTCAAACTACACAGTAAGAGAAATTCTTCAAATCGGCGACTATCTAGGTTTGCCTTACGATTTGGTTCATAAAACTCCGATTGATGGGCTAAACACCAATTCAGATGGTAGTTATGTAACAGATGAACAATCTCTTGGCATGTCTTACGCTGAAATCGACGACTATATAGAGACTGGTGTTTGTCGCCCTGAAATTAAAGAAAAACTTCTTACTATGAACAAAAGGGCAATTGCAAAAAACAAGATGTTGAAATGTCCTCACGATTAAAGAAATCGTAAGAAAATTTTAAAATAATAGAACGGCAGGCTTAAGTCTGCCGTTTTTTTCATTTGATTCTTTCATAATAGGAATTTCCACTTGGGCATTTGCAGAAAAAAAAGTACTTTTGCAGTAAGAAAAAAATGTAATATGAAAATATTGATTTCGTTTAAAACCTTTATACTTGCTGCGATGATGTTCACAACGTCATCCCTATCAGCAATTAATATCAATAGCCTGGAAAATGTTTCCGCAAATTCATTATCGACAGTTCAAATCAAAGAGATAAAGAAAGCATACAACGAAACTGGAAGGTCCATGGATGACTTTGTCAGCTTTGCCGTTTCAAAAGGAATGTCAGAGACTGAAGCCGAAAAATTGAAAGCCAAATTACTAGCAGACAACAGCAAAAAAGAAAAAGAGACAAAAGGAGATATCGCTGTCACTGGATCACAAATGGCAGAAAGTGTAATTGAGGAGATGAAAGAAAATCCGGAGCAGGCGAAATTCATCAACAACAGAATCTTCGGATCCGATTTGTTCACTAACTCAAAAATGTCATTTGCGCCAAATCAAAATATGCCAACGCCAAAGAACTATATTGTAGGACCTGGTGACGTTTTGGTTGTTGACGTATATGGATATGCGGAAAATACGATGAATCTTACTGTATCGTCAGAAGGCACAGTAAGAATACCAAATGTTGGCCCTGTCGCCGTGAACGGACTTACTATTGAAGCAGTTCAAACAAAACTTAAAAAGCAACTATCTTCAATATACAGTTCCATTTCATCAGGACACACACAAGTGTCTGTGACAATCGGCAATGTCAAAAGCATTAACGTATACATCACAGGAAACGTAGCAAAACCAGGAACTTACACGTTGTCGTCGCTTTCAACAGTATACAATGCGCTATACGCATGTTCAGGACCTACATCATCAGGTTCATTGCGTAACATAAAAGTCGTAAGAGGAGGAAAAGACATAGCCACTATAGACCTATATTCATTCTTAGTAAACGGAAATCTTTCAAACAACATTTCATTGCAGGATCAGGATGTAATACACGTTCCTGCATACGATATCAGAGTCAGCATCGACGGTGCCTTGAAACGTCCAGGCGTATTTGAGATGAAGCAAGGAGAGACATTAAAAGACCTACTTTCATACGCAGGTGGATTTACAGAAAATGCCTACCAGAATCGAATCACAGTACAACGTACAACAGATCGTGAAAAAAGCGTAGCTGACGTATCAAGCGACTTGTTCGGAATGTTCCCATTGCAAACCGGAGACCAGTTCATTGTTGCGGAAGTGTTGGACAGATTCTCCAATCGAGTTAAGATTTTCGGGGGAGTTTTCCGTCCTGGTCCA
Source organism: Paludibacteraceae bacterium (assembly GCA_045629285.1). GTDB lineage: Bacteria > Bacteroidota > Bacteroidia > Bacteroidales > Paludibacteraceae > UBA1723. The sequence goes on from JAZQQY010000014.1 coordinate 78,740, forward strand.
TACGCATTGGATTCAGGAATGACGCTTATGGATTTGGTAAAGAAAGCAGACGGTTTGCTTGAAGACGCATACCTAGAGAGAGCGACAATCACACGTTTCCGCGATGATTTAACTCCGGAATTGATCAGTTTTAATGTTAAAGACCTACTTGACGGCAAATTCAATCTGCTTCTAAAGAAAGAGGATGAAGTGACAATCGGAAGCATGAAAGATTTGGAAGAGAAGAAGACTGTCGCTATCTACGGACAAGTATTATCTCCTGGCACATATCCATTTTATGAAAACATGACAGTTAAAGACTTGATTTTCCTAGCCAAAGGATTCAAAGAATTTGCAGATATTGACAAGATTGAGCTTTCTCGCCGTGTGAAAGACGACGCGAAACTAAAAGAGAATGTGGAAAAAAATGAAATTAAAATATTGTCAATAGATAGAGATTTGGCAGCCGGAGACGACGCCGATCTTAAACTTGAACCCAACGACATGATTTCCGTAAGATTGAAGGAAGGAATAGAAAGCGACAAATACATGTCATTGCTTGGAGAAGTCCGTTCACCAGGAAATTATGTCATTATCAATAAAAAAGAGCGCATTTCAGACATCATGGCTAGAGCCGGAGGAATCACAAGCTACGCATACATACAAGGAGCATTTCTAATAAGAAAAGGAACGCGTTCAGCAGCAGAAAGAATGCGAGATGCAAAAGTCATTCAAAAGTTGGCTGATACAGAAGGCGATCCTGGACTTTTGAAACAATTACAAAACAGGACTGATTTAGTCGGGATAGAAATGCCAAAGATTCTAAAAAAACCAGGTTGCGACGAAGATATTTTTGTAGAGGATGGAGATCTTATATATATTCCTAAACAACTGCAAACCATCACTGTAAATGGAAAGGTTCAAGTTCCAGGAATGATGGTATACAAAAGTAGTTCTGCAAGAAAAACCATCCGTAGATCCGGTGGTTTTGGACAACATGCAGATAAACGTCGTGTTTATGTAGCATACGCAAATGGAGAGATGCAATCAACAGGACACTTTGCATTCTTTAAGAATTATCCAAGAATCAAACCAGGAGCACACCTATATATTCCAGAAAAAGAAGAGACAAGTGAGGACAGAAGAGCAAGAGCTAATTTCTTTGCTGCAGTTCTTTCTTCAGTTGTATCTTGTGCTTCTGTAGGCGTATCTTCATTTGTTGTAATATCTAATATAAAAAACAAATAACCTATAATGAACGACGACTTTAACACTGACGACATTCAAGAAAACGTCATTTCCATATCAGACATAACAAGAATTGCCAAAGACTATATTTCTTTCCTTTGGAATAAGAAATACATCCTTATTGCAGCAGGCATAATTGGATGCGTTATTGGAATCATAAATGCATACATATATAAACCCACATACACAGCCACGTACAAATTTTCAATAGAAACAAAGAATTCAGGAGGAGGAATAAATGCACTAAGTATGTTGGCTGGATTTAATTCCTCTTCAGGAACATTTTCTGGAGATAATTTAGTAGAATTATTTCGTTCACGAACAATGGTTGAAATGGCATTGCTTAAGCCTATCTGTATAAATGGAGACACTATGAATTTGCTAGAATACAAAATTTTAGCAGACAGCATAAGGATCAAATGTGACGAGTTAAAAGCAAAACGAGATCCATCAAAGCCATATACTGCTACAATATGCGACATTTATTTCCCATTCAAGCAACGTAGGGATTCCTTCTCTCGTGAGCAAGACAGCATAATAATGGGAATAGCCACTGATATGATTTTAAATAATATTGATATTGAGAAAATTGATAAGAAACTTTCTTACGCGAATTTCTCAGTCACATCAAAGGATGAAGTATTTGCCAAGGAATTCAGCAAAGCAATGATCAACACCGTGTTTGATTTCTACCTACAGAGCAAAAGAGACAAAGCACAAAGGAACATTGATGAATTCCAATCAAGAGCAGACTCCATACGTAAAGAGTTAAACAAATCTCTATTTGCTGTTGCTCACTATAGAGATTTAAACATGGATCCGTCAAAAAATGTACTAGGCGTTGAGCAATTGAAATATCAGACAGACATTCAAATCAACACATCTGCATATTCAGAAATTGTCAAGAACATAGAGGTCATGAAGCTTGAAATGGCCAAAAGTGAACCTTTGATTCAGGAAATTGACGTTCCTCGTTATCCACTTGCAAATGACAAAAAAGGAAAAGTAAAGACTGGCATCAAGTTTGGATTCGGATTTGGATTCCTTGCATTGTTTGTCCTATGTGGATTTCATTTCTTTCAAAACATTAAAAAAGAAGAATCAGAAAATCCTGCAGAATAACATAAAAGAGAACACATTTTGTATTTCTCTTTTTAATTGTAACCATGTCATCAAATAATAACCCAAGATATTTAACAATTCGTTTGTAAAATCAACTTTTTTCTATATTTTTGCACCGCAATTCGGTAAAGAACGGCAAATTGGTGTGGTAGTTCAGCTGGTTAGAATACATGCCTGTCACGCATGGGGTCGCGGGTTCGAGTCCCGTCCATACCGCAAATGTTGCCGATGTGGCTCAGTTGGTAGAGCGTCGCATTCGTAATGCGTAGGTCACGAGTTCGAGTCTCGTCATCGGCTCATCCTTTTTATTTTATTTGTCTCCTCTGTAAAATTCAGTTATTGAATAACAGGGGATTTATTTTTTTATACAGTTTGATGAACGGGACAAAATCATATATAGTTGGCAAAGGAGCAATTTGTGCATTAGGGAATTCATTGTCAGAAATCATTGCTGATGTAGAAGCTGAAAAAAGCGGAGTAAAAGAAGGCTCAAAACGTTACGCAAACGGACAATCATTTCCTCTTGGTGCAGTAAACTCTAACTTTATCACACAATATGATATCGTCAACAAATCAAAATATTCCCGTTTAGAGCAAATGATGATTGCATCAACTTTAGATGCGACTAGAAACATAAATGTGGATTTATCATCCACTTCTACCCTATTCATATTTTCGTCGACCAAAGGCAACATTGACGGCTTGTGCCACGCCAAAGCAGATTACATCTCCGACATGGCCTCAAACGTCGCCTCTTACTTCGCAAATCCAAACAAACCTATATCTATATCCAACGCATGCATTTCAGGCGTTCTAGCGACCGTGTATGCGCATAGATTACTATGTCAAGCCAAATACAAAAACATTGTCATCATAGGAGGAGATTTATTGACAGATTTTGTGGTATCTGGATTTGACAGTTTCAGATCGTTAAGCCATAATGTCTGTAAACCATACGATAAAAACAGAGATGGAATCTCCCTTGGAGAAGGAGCTTCTACACTTATCCTTTCGAACGAAACTACAATTCCAGACTGTTACTACATAGCAGGAGGTGCGACATCTAATGATGCCAATCATATATCTGGACCTTCACGTACTGGAGAGGAACTTGCTCATGCCATAACTTCTGCAATGAACGAGGCAGGGATAACCGCATCTGATGTAGTATTTGCGAATATGCATGGCACCGCTACCGTTTACAACGACGAGATGGAATCAAAGGCATTAGCAGTCGCTGGGCTTACCGACGTCATCGTCGTAAGTCAAAAAGGATATATAGGACATACACTTGGTTGTTCCGGTGTACTTGAACTTGCAATATGCATTGCGCTTGCTGAAAAAGGCGAAATCGCAAAAACCATCGGATTTGACGAAATTGGAACGCCCGTAGCCCTTAAGGTATCGAAAGAGACTATCAAGAACAAAAAATGTGATATATTTTTAAAAACAGGCTCTGGATTCGGTGGTTGTAATGCGGCACTTATTGTAAGCAATAGAGCATGCGAAGAAGCGAAAGTCAATACGAAATTCACATATTCGCAGTTGGCAAAAATAAATATATCAAAAGACTCTTTTAAAGGATCCAACTTCAAAAATAACATCAAGGAATTATTCGGATCAGTATCTGAACCATATATGAAATTCTCAAAGATGGATGACTATTGCAAGCTTGGCACTACAGCAGTACAGCTGTTACTTAGCAAAACAAACAAGCTAGCTCAATATAGTCCATACGAAATATCGTTGATAGTCAACACTGACACTGGATGCATTGAATCCGACCTGGCTCATTTAGACAACATAACAGCGGAGGAATACAACTCGTCGCCTGCGATATTCGTCTATACCCTTCCAAACGTTGTCGCGGGAGAAATCTCTATTAAAAACAAAATCAAAGGCGAAGGAGTGACTCTAGTAGGCAAAACAAATGCCCCTCAAACCCTCGTCAAAGAATTTTGCTACGGTACCGATTCAAAAGTAGCCATATATCTATATGTAGATAAATGTGGAGACTCTTTCTCTGCAGAAGCAATTTTGTTTGAAAAGCAATAACAAAATAAAGAGCAACACTTACAGCAGAAATCACATAATCTGAGTTAAATCGTATTAAAATAAAAAAAGAAAAGGCGAACATTTCTGTCCGCCTTTTGTGCTTTGAAGAAAGAGATTACTTTCTCAAACCAAGCTTCTTAACGATTGCACGGTAACGCTCGATGTCCTTCTCCTTCAAGAAGTCCAACATACGACGACGCTTACCTACCAACATCTTAAGAGATCTTGATGTGTTATAATCCTTCTTGTTTGACTTTACGTGCTCAGTCAAATGAGAGATACGGTATGAAAATAGCGCTATCTGGCTCTCTGCTGAACCAGTATCGGTATTAGACTTTCCGTAAGTCCCGAAGATTTCTGCTTTCTTAGCTTGATCTAGATACATTGTATTATATTTTTTTGATTATCGGGTGCAAAAATAGTAATTCTGAACAAGAAGACAAAACAAAATCAATGTTTTAAATTAAATTGTTGATTATTTTAAACAAAATAGAGACGTTGCTATATGCAACGTCTCTACAAATGTAAAAATGCTTCTAATTAGAAATTGTACTTAACCATGATGCAAGCACGGTTGTTGATTACAGTGTTTGTCTCCTGAGTGTCATCAACCTTACCCATCCATAGTCCTTCTGCAGTTTTCTCTTCCTTACCATAAGTCGCACCTGTCAACTCATACTCGAATGCCATCTGGAAGCACTTGATTGTGTACGAATATGTTGGGCAGAAACGGAAGCAGTTATCCAATGTCTTACCTCCCTTATGCTGAAGAGCAGTATACTTAACATACTCCTCCATCATGCCTTCTTTAGAGCCAAGGTTCTTCTGGAAACCAGCAAATAAGCTAAACTGAGTAATGTTACCTGAATTTTTGCTTGTGCATGTCCACACTGGGTTAACCCACGTACTCAACATACGAAGTGGTGCGTACTCACACTCACCTGTCTTCTCGTCTACCTTTGTAAGACCATAACCGCTAGGCATATTCAAATGAGCTACGTTCTGTCCAAATACAGCCTTAGCCATCAATTTGAAGTGGCTATCATTCTTGTACTGGAAGTAGAACATTGGAGATACAGCACTCATTCTATCTGTTGACTTAACTGTACATACAGTGTCCTTACCCTCATAATTAACCAACTCATTACGCTCAAGACGTGGCTTCAAGCTTGTGAAATCAGCACCTAGGCCTACAATAGTGTGCTTAGATGTATGATCTAGACCCATATACAACTCAGGAATACAAGAGTTGTTCAAGAACTTAATGTTAGCAGTGCTTCCGGCACCAATTGCATCCTTATCTGGACCAACAGGAGTATACTGCAACATCCAAAGGAGGTCAGTAGTCAATCTCCAATCCTTCTTATCTTCCTTACCGAAGCGGAAGTCGTGACGAATCTGTGGAGAACGGTTGAATGGCTGGAATGGAGATCCTGTAGCAAGAGCTGCACATCCAGGCATCATATCAGCATTGAACATCGGATGCCATGCCTGACCCAAAGTCAACATGTTCTTTTTCCATGCAAGACGAGCATAAGCCTGACGTACACGAAGTAGGTATGTATAAGTGCTATATCCGCAGAAATCCATCTCAATCTTTCCGCTCATAGTGCAGTTCTCATTCAATCTTGGTCCGTTTAGGTTCAAACCTAGACGAGTAGTGAAAGCCATCCACTGAGCAGAAGGCTGCTTGTTTAAATCCTCACCAAGAAGATTAAGTTTTTCATCAGTTGGAAGAGTGTGGAACAGACCTCCATTAACAGCCTGAACTGTGTGAGAATCGTAAGTAAAATAGTTACGTACGAAACCGTAAAGCTGAACTTTAGGCTTTTTGTCGTTTCCTTCAAACACCACTCCATTACGGTGGTGTCGGTGATGACGATGATGCTTAGCTGTGTCTGCAGCTGCATTTTCCTGTGCAAAAGTTGATAGAGATGCACAAGCTACCAGAATTGATAGTAAAAATTTCTTCATTTTTATAAATTAAAAAAGTAGAGACGCGGCAATCGCGTCTCTACAAAACATATTTTGTTTGGATTATTTTCCGAATACTGCGTTACCAAACATGATCAATGCAGAGTAACCTACGATCATACCGAAGACACCTACAATGATACCGACAATTGCCATATCCTTCTGCTGAATGAATCCCTTAGCATAAGCAAGAGCGTTTGGAGGAGTAGAGATTGGAAGTGACATCGCAAGTGATGCTGAAAGAGCGACTCCAATTAGAAGCGCAGGCACACCACCGTATGATGCCAACTGCTCCTGCATACCCATACCTGCAGCAGCAAGAATTGGGACTAGAAGAGCTGCAGTACCTGAGTTAGACATGAATGTACTCATCACGATACATAGTACACCAGCACCGATCATCATAACAAGTGTTGGCCACTCTGCCAATGGAATTGAATCAACCATGTGCTTACCAAGACCTGTCTTATCCAAACCGATACCTAGAGCGAAACCACCAGCTACTAGCCAAAGAACATCCCAGTCAACTAGGGCAAGATCTTTCTTAGTGATAACTCCTGTGATAGAGAATACTGCAAATGGAATCAAAGCAACAACGTTAGCGTTGATACCGAAGAAATCCTTACCGAATACCCAAAGAAGGATTGTAACTGCAAATGTCACGTATACGATATATGCCTTAGGACTCTTGTCAAAGTCACCAGGGACCTCAATAACAATGTTTCTCTGTGAGAATGGGAACATCTTAACAAGCAAGAACCATGCGAAGAACAAAATCACAAATACTAGCGGAACCATCAACATCATCCAGTCGCCAAATGCAACCTCAAGACCCTGCTTCTCAAGGAAACCAGTTGCGATAGCGTTAGGAGGAGTTCCGATTGGAGTACCGATACCACCAACATTACAAGCGATTGGAATTGCCAATGCTAGACCGATTCTACCTTTTCCATCCGCAGGAAGGGTTGCAAGAACAGGAGATAGGATTGTAAGCATCATCGCTGCTGTCGCAGTGTTACTCATAAACATTGAGAAAATTGCAGAGATCAAGATGAATCCAAGAAGAACGAACTCTGACTTAGTTCCGAAAGGCTTCAACATAGCCTTTGCAAGACCAGCATCCATCTTATACTTAGTAGCTGCGATTGCCAACACAAATCCACCCATGAAAAGCATGATTGTTGGATCAGCGAAAGCAGCCATGATTGCCTTGTAACTGATAGGCTCTCCATAAATCTGGCCATTGTATAATTCAACGCCCTTCTCTGGAGCCATAAATGCCAATGCACTGTTAGAAACAGTAAGAAGCATCAACACCATTGTCAAAACCGAAGTAGTCCAAATCGGAATTGGCTCTGTAATCCACATTGCAGCGGCAAACAAGAAGATTGCAATAACACGCTGCTCTAAAACTGTCGGGTCACCCTTAAGTCCGAATGCATCTGCAGGCAAAAGCCAAGCCAATAGACCGATTGCGATACAGATGGCAAGACAAATGAGTTTCTTGTTGTCTGTAGGCACTCCAGAAGGAGCTGCCTTTGGCGCCTGAGACTCAGGCATAGACGTACTTAGTTGCTCTTTTGGTTCCATAAAACCTCTTTTTGATATTTTTTATGTTTTTAATTCTTTTTAAAAAGCATCGCAAAATTATTCAAAAAAGTGTTTGACAATACGAAAAATAGTCCTTTTTTGATTACTGTATAAATATTTGAAACAATTCAAAAAGTAAGCCAAAAAGAAGATTCCATATACAATATGACATTTTTAACAAAAACATAAAGACAAAAAGAAAGTCACAACAGAAAATTTATCAACTTATAGATTTTAAATATTTATAGAAAAGTATAAGAAAAGTGAAATAAATTTCCCAAAACTGCATATAGTTGCAACACGTTAATATCTAAATAAAATATGTATATAATACTTCATTAAATATCACCCAAACGTAAGCAAACGCAAAATATTTTTTGATTGTTGATAAATCAGTTTGTTTTGCAAAAAAGGAATTTTTTGTTTGCGTTTTTGATTTCCGCTTTCTATTTTTGTCGAATATTGCACAAATAGGAAAAATAATAAAATAATAAAATAATTCATTAAACGTAATTTTTTATGTGGTTAACTAGTTCTTCGGTGGGAAGAAAACTGATAATGAGCGTATCAGGACTATTCCTCATCATGTTTTTGGCATTTCACATGTCAATGAATTTAGTGGCTATCATTAGCTCTGAAGCGTACAACGGTGTATGTGCGTTCCTAGGATCTAACTGGTATGCAGTAGCTGGTACAGCAGTGCTAGCTGCAGGAGTGTTTGTTCATTTCGGCTTCGCAATTATGCTTACATTGCAGAATCGCAGAGCACGTGGTGAGCAGGGATATGCAGTTTCTGAGAACCAGAGCTCAGTAGAATGGGCATCTCAGAACATGTTTGCACTAGGAGCAATCGTGATCCTAGGTCTACTTGTTCACTTGTCTCATTTCTGGGCGCACATGATGCTTCCAGAGTTGACAGGCAATGAGAAGTTGCTTCTTGAGGCTGAGAATGGAACTAGATACGAAGCAACAAATGGTGCTGGTTTGATTTCTTTCCAGTTCAAGAATGTTGTTAACGTAATTATCTACGTTCTTTGGTTGGCAGCTTTGTGGTTCCACTTGACTCACGGTATGTGGTCAGCAATGCAGACACTTGGCTTGAACAACAAGACTTGGATGTCTCGTTGGAAGATGATCTCTAACATTTTCGCAACAGTTGTTTGCTTAGGTTTTATGGCAGTAGTTATTTACGGCTACTTCGCTTAAATTCCCATATTATAATTGATAAAAAGTTATGGCAACTATAGATTCAAAAATTCCTAAAGGTCCTTTGGCTCAAAAGTGGACCAACTATAAAAATCATCAGAAGTTGGTGAACCCAGCTAACAAGCGTAAGTTGGACATCATCGTTGTAGGTACAGGTCTTGCAGGTGCTTCTGCAGCAGCTTCTCTAGGAGCTCTAGGTTTCAACGTACTTAACTTCTGTATTCAGGATTCTCCACGTCGTGCTCACTCAATCGCAGCACAGGGAGGTATCAACGCAGCTAAGAATTACCAGAATGATGGCGACTCTGTTTACCGTCTATTCTACGATACAATCAAGGGTGGTGACTACCGTGCACGTGAAGCAAACGTTTACCGTCTAGCTGAGGTTTCTAACAGCATCATCGACCAGTGTGTAGCTCAGGGTGTTCCTTTCGCTCGTGAGTACGGCGGTCTTCTAGACAACCGTTCATTCGGTGGAGCTCAGGTATCTCGTACTTTCTACGCAAAGGGACAGACAGGTCAGCAGCTTCTTCTAGGTGCATACTCAGCACTTAGCCGTCAGGTTAACAAGGGTACAGTTAAGCTATACACTCGCTACGAGATGCTTGACGTTGTTATCATCGAGGGTCGTGCTCGTGGTATCATCGCACGTAACCTTGTAACTGGTAAGATCGAGCGTTTCTTCGGTCACGCAGTAGTTATCGGTACTGGTGGATACGGAAACACTTACTTCCTATCAACTAACGCTATGGGATCTAACGGTTCTGCTGCTATGCAGATCTACCGTAAGGGTGCTTACTTCGCTAACCCATGTTACGCTCAGATCCACCCAACTTGTATCCCAGTTCACGGTGACATCCAGTCTAAGCTTACATTGATGTCTGAGTCTCTTCGTAACGATGGTCGTATCTGGGTTCCTAAGAAACTAGAGGATGCAAAGGATATTCAGGAGGGAAGAAAGACAGCTAACGATATTCCTGATGAGGATCGCGACTTCTACTTGGAACGTCGTTACCCAGCATTCGGTAACCTTGTACCACGTGACGTTGCTTCACGTGCTGCTAAGGAGCGTTGCGACAAGGGATTCGGTGTAAACAATACAGGTCTTGCAGTTTACCTTGACTTTAAGTATGCTATCCAGCGTCTTGGTGCTGATGTAGTAGCTCAGAAGTACGGTAACTTGTTCCAGATGTATGAGAAGATCACAGACGAGAATCCATACGAGGTTCCAATGAAGATCTTCCCTGCTATCCACTATACAATGGGTGGTATCTGGGTTGACTACGAATTGATGACTTCTATCCCAGGTTTGTTCGCAATCGGTGAGGCTAACTTCTCAGACCACGGTGCTAACCGTCTAGGTGCATCAGCTTTGATGCAGGGTCTTGCAGATGGTTACTTCGTATTGCCATATACAATCCAGAACTACTTGGCTGATCAGATCCAGGTTCCAAGAATGAGCACTGAGCTTCCAGAGTTCGCAGAGGCAGAGAAGGCTGTTCAGGACAAGATCAACAAGTTGATGAGCATCAAGGGTAGCCGTTCAGTCGACTCAATCCACAAGGAGCTTGGTCACATCATGTGGGAGTATGTAGGTATGGGCCGTACTAAGGAAGGTCTTGAGATCGCAATGAAGAAGATCAAGGAGATCAAGAAGGAGTTCTGGTCAAATGTATTTATTCCAGGCGAGGCTAACACTCTAAACACTGAGTTGGAGAAGGCATTGAGATTGTCTGACTTCTTGGAGATCGGTTACTTGATGGCTATCGACGGTTACAACAGAAATGAGTCTTGTGGTGGTCACTTCCGTGAGGAGTTCCAGACAGAGGAAGGTGAGGCACTTCGTCAGGATGACCAGTACTCATACGTAGCTTGCTGGAAGTACACAGGAGAGAATTCAGATCCTGAGCTTTTGAAGGAGCCACTTGACTACGAGGAGACAGAGCGTAAGACTCGTAACTACAAGAACTAATTTCTAGTAAACTTGAAAATTCTGACAAAAATGGGAAAAGAAAAAGAATTAAATATAACACTTAAGGTATGGCGCCAGAAAGGTCCTCAGGAGAAGGGTGCTTTCCAGACATACCAGTTGGAAGGAATTTCTACAGAGAGCTCATTCCTTGAGATGCTTGACGTTCTAAACGAGAAGTTGGTTAAGGACAGACAAGAGCCAGTAGTATTCGACCACGACTGTCGTGAGGGTATCTGCGGTATGTGTTCATTGTATATCAACGGACATCCACACGGAAAAGATACAGAGGTTACAACATGCCAGCTTCACATGCGTCGCTTCAACGATGGCGACACAATCACAATCGAGCCATGGCGTTCAGCTGCATTTCCTGTAATCCGCGACTTGATGGTAGACCGTTCAGCTTACGACAAGATCATGCAGGCTGGTGGTTATACTTCAGTTAACACTGGTGGTATTCCTGATGCTAACGCAATTCCTATTCCAAAACCAATTGCTGACGAGGCAATGGATGCAGCTTCATGTATCGGATGTGGTGCTTGTGTAGCAGCTTGTAAGAACGGATCAGCTATGTTGTTCGTTTCTGCTAAGGTTTCTCAGTTGGCTCTTCTTCCTCAGGGTAAGGTAGAGGCTGCTAAGAGAGCTAAGGCTATGATCGCTAAGATGGATGAGCTTGGTTTCGGTAACTGTACTAACACAGGTGCTTGTGAGGCTGAGTGTCCTAAAGCAGTTTCAATCAGCAACATCGCTCGTTTGAACCGTGAGTTCATTTGCGCTAAGTTGAAAGACTAATATGGTCTGAAAACATAATCAAGAGGATAGACGTCATCGCGTCTATCCTCTTTTTAATTAAATTGGGATAATAGTAACAAATACAAAATGGCAAAATATAGGGACATAATCATGAACTTTCAAAAAACATCAATATGGATAACAAGACAAAATATAAAGTAATAGAGGCAAAACTTAATAGCGAATTGTCATTTAGTAACGGAGGTGAATTCATAGCCGACCTGTTCAGCGGAGATTTGGCCGAAATCGGATATGATTCATTCGAAAATGACGGGGACATATTGAAATGCTACGTCGCAGAAGATCTTTTTTCCGAAACTGAATTGAAAAATGTAATTGAAAGTTCAGAACTATACTCGTCTATTTCATATAAAATAGGAGAATTGGAAGACAAAGACTGGAATGAAGAATGGGAAAAGAACTATTTCCAGCCTATAGTAGTTGCAGATCAAGTCGTGGTGTGCAGCGAATTCCATAAGAATGTACCTGAAAGCAAATATAAAATCATAATAAATCCAAGAATGGCATTCGGCACAGGTCATCACCAAACAACAGGTTTGATGATGAAAAACATGCTTGACTGCGACTTCAAGGGCAAAACGGTGATGGATATGGGATGCGGCACAGCTATTTTATCAATTTTAGCCGCTTATTTAGGTGCAGAAAAAGTGGATGCTGTCGACATTGACATTTGGGCATACGAAAATTCCATTGACAATTTAGTTGTAAACAAAGTAGAGGATAAAATCCACGTACGTCACGGAGATGCAGCGACTGTAGAGGGATTGAATTCAGTATACGATATCTTTTTAGCCAATATCAATCGCAATATTTTGCTTAATGACATCCCAAGATACGCCAATTCTATCAAGGAAAATGGGAAATTAATATTGAGCGGGTTTTACAAAGAAGACATACCAGCGATCGAAGAAGTTGCTAAAAAACATAATTTTAGCTTACAATTTGTCAAAGAAAAAGACAATTGGGTGTCAATCTGTATGAATAAGCAAAAGTGTTAGTAAAATAATAGTCTCGAAAGTTGTTTTACTTAAAAAAAAATATACTTTTGCAATCTCTCTAAAAAATAGAGGAGATAAAGTTGTTTAATTCTTAACAAAAACGCTTATGTATTGGACATTAGAGTTGGCGACAAAGTTGGAGGATGCTCCATGGCCTGCATCAAAGGATGAGTTGATTGACTACGCATCTAGATCTGGTGCTCCATTAGAGGTTATTGAGAACTTGGAAGAGTTGGAAGATGAAGGCGAGATATACGAATGCATTGAAGATATTTGGCCAGATTACCCAAGCAATGAAGATTTCTTTTTCAATGAAGAGGAGTACTAATTTGTTGCAGCAAAAATCAAAAAGAGAATTTTTTTTGAATTTTTACAACGATTTTTTTTGTCAGTTACGGCAAAAAAAACTAATATTGCCCTTAAAATCCGTTTCAAACGGGTCAAAACGGTTGTTGATTTTGCTTATATCGCTATTTTTCAGCGATATAGTGGTTTATTCGCAATTCAGCAATCTAGATATGTTGAGCGCAGTTTTGGATTGGGAAAGAGCTAATCCGTCGTTGATTGCAAGCAACAAGAGAACTAACGTGTTGGGCGAGTTTCAGTCCCAATGGGTAGGTTTTGAAAATCATCCTCAGGATGTATTTTTCAATTTCAATTCTCACTTGCCTACTAAACGAGATCAGGCTGCCGGTGTGGTCTTCTCTGTACAGACAGAGGGTTTATGGAAATTCCAGCGATTAGGTTTGGAATATGCTCATCGAATTGAAACAAAGACAGGCAACCTGTCATTCGGTTTGGATGTAGGATTCGCGGATTTTAGTTTTGATTACGACAAAGCTTCTTCGGGACTTGGAGGAGAAGACGATTACCACAAGATGCAGGATCCGTTACTAAGTAAAGAAGGTGCAAGCGAAGAGCAGAACGACATTGTCTTTGACCTTAATTTCGGAGTCGGGGCAAAAATAAACAAGTTCAACGTCGGTTTATCCGTATTTCACTTGAATGCAGGAAAAGCCGAAATAGTAGAAGGAAAGCCATTCGCATTGAAACCGACGATGCTTATGTATGGGGAATACAAAGTAAAGTCTAGAAGCAAAGCCTTTGAATATAGACCTTCGTTAATGGTCAGAAGTGATTTTTCGTCATTGCAGGTTGGGATGAACAACATCTGCACATACAAAGAAAAATTCACATTCGGTCTAAACTCATGGTTTTGGAGTTCAATGGCATTCGCATTCGGCTTTGAAGTTATTTCGGGAATGCAGATTGGATACGCCTATGTGTTACCATTAAATAAAATGATTAAATCCGGTGGTTCGCATGACGTAGTAGTAAGATACTCGTTTGATTTGAATTTTTCAAAGAAGAACAAGTACAAAAGTGAACGAATATTGTAAAACAATAAATTTGAAATAAAATTAGTAATTCAAATATCATGAAAAAGCTGTTAATTTTCTCAGTGATTGCATTGCTACTCGGTAGCTGCTCCGGAGACGGAGGAGGCGAGTTGGTCGGTGTTTATTCAAAATCATGGAAAGAGCCGTCTCCTTATGGTATGCTTTACATTAAGCGCGGATCCTTTACCATTGGTCAGAACGACCAGGACGCAAACTGGGCTATGACATCGCAGTCAAAGACGGTTTCTGTTGACGCATTTTGGATGGATGAGACAGAGATTACAAATGGAGAGTATCGCCAGTTCGTGCATTGGGTACGTGACTCAATCGCTCGCGAGAAGTTGTCACTAGTTGACGAAGAGTACAAGATCACTCAGGACAAGAAGGGTAATGAGCTAAAGAAGCCAATTCTAAATTGGAAGAAAGACATTCCATGGGAGAAGCCAAACGAGGATCAGCAGATTGCTATCGATAGTATGTTCTACATGGGAGAGGATGATATTGATATCTTCCCTCAGTTGAATGCAGGTATCATGTCATACCAGTATTCATGGGTTGACTACATTCAGGCAGCTAAGAAGGAGAATAAGTTCGACGTTATGCGTGGTTCTTACAACAGAAGCATTGAAGGTCTTGGTGTAACTAAGGATAGTGCTGATGTTATGATCCGTAAGGATACTTCTTACTACAATGAGCAGGGTCACATCATCAACAAGACAATCTACAAGGAGTTGAAGAAGCGTTCTGACTTCATCTCTAAAAAGCGTATCAACATCTATCCAGATACACTTTGTTGGATTCGTGACTTTACTTACGCTTACAACGAGCCATACATGAAGATGTACTTCGCTCACCCAGGTTACGGTGAATACCCAGTAGTTGGTGTTTCTTGGGAGCAGGCTCAGGCATTCTGCCATTGGCGTACAAACTTCTTCAACGCTTATCAGATTGCAAACGGTGGCGTTCGCGTTCAGGACTTTCGTCTACCAACAGAGGCTGAGTGGGAGTACGCAGCACGTGGAGGAAAGGATTTGTCAATGTACCCTTGGGGAGGTTACTACGTACGTACAGCTAAGGGATGTTTCTTGGCAAACTTTAAGCCACAGCGCGGTAACTATACAGATGATGGTTACTTGATCACATCACGCGTTGCTTCATATCCACCAAATGATTTCGGTTTGTATGATATGGCTGGTAACGTAGCAGAGTGGACATCAACTGCATTCCACGAGTCTAACTATTCATTCGTACACGATATGAACCCTAACTACGAGTACAACGCAAAGTCAAGCGATCCAGATGTATTGCGTAGAAAAGTTATCAAGGGTGGTGGCTGGAAAGATGTCAGCATCTTCTTGCAGTGTGGTATGCGTACATACGAGTACCAGACAGAAAACCGTTCATTCATTGGTTTCCGTTGTGTAAGAAGCTACATTGGAATGGATTAATCAAAAACGTATTTATTAACAATCTTAAATTAATATTCGAAAAATGGGTATTGTAGAAATTATGCAGTCACCTGCAGGTAAAAGAGCTACAGGTGTTGCTTACTCACTAGGAGCATCAGTCGTAATCGTTGGAGCGTTGTTTAAAATCATGCACTGGCCAGGTGCCGGAGTCATGCTTACAGTAGGTATGGCTACAGAGGCTATCTTGTTTGCTATCGGTATCTTCGATAAGCCTCACAAGGAGTACCACTGGGAGCTAGTATGGCCTGAACTTGATTCTGAGGAGGAAGGTGCAGAGGCTTCAGCTCACGGAGTTGTTGCAGCAGGTGCAGCAGAGTCAAAGGAACTTGCTATTCCTACAGTTGACACTAAGGCTCTAGTTGAGGAGCAGTTGAAGAATCTATCAGAGGGTGTTTCTAAGTTGGGTAACACAGCTTCTCAGTTGGCTAACCTTTCAGAGGCAGCTAATGTATCAAGCGACTATATCTCAAATGTAAACAAGGCTTCTCAGGCAGCAGGTGCTTTCGCAGCATCACAGTCTAACCTAAAGAACTCTTCTGATTCATTGGTTAACTCATACAAGGATATTGAGGCTAGCATCAGCAGCGCATCTTCTGGTTCTAAGAACTTCGCTGATCAGATGAACGGTATCAACAAGAACATCTCAAGCATCAACAGCATGTTCGAGATTCAGGCTAAGACAGCTTCTGAGCAGGGTGAGGCTATGTCTCTTGTAACTACAGCTCTTAAGACAGTTGCTGGTTCAATCAACTCATCTGCATCTTCAGCTGAGTCTTACAAGTCTGAGATCGAGAAGCTAGCACAGCAGATGAAGAGCCTTAACACTGTTTATGGCAACATGTTGAACGCCATGACTATCCGTGGTTAATTGTTAAACGAAATTAGTGTAAACTAATCTTTAGGTATTAATCTATGAGTGGAGCTACGAACTGTCCGGAGACCCCGAGACAGAAGATGATCGCCATGATGTACCTCGTGCTAACTGCCATGCTTGCACTTAACGTGTCAGCGCAGATTTTGAACGGATACACTTCGATCTACGAATCAATGACGAAGAGCGTACAGATCGCTCAAGGTAACAATGCAAACTTGGAGTACAAGTTTGGATCTCTAAAGGATCAGAATCCAGTTAAGGCTAAGCCAATGGAGCCATATGTAGATTCTTTGATTAAGGAGTCTAATGCTCTTTACCAGTACCTTGACACATTCAAGCACACTTTGGTTATGCTTGTTGACGGTGAAGAGGCTGATAAGAAAGACTGGACAATCAAGAACGCTGGTGACCTTAACATCGCTAGTGAGCTTTTGGAGGGTAAGTCACCACGTGCACTTGACCCTGACAAGCAGAATTGGGGTGTTACAATGAAGGCAAAACTTCAGGCTTATAGCCAATTTGCTCAGAGAATGGTTGCAGTAGGTATGACAGACACAATCAAGGCTAACTCTTTCAAGGAGACATTTGACACTCCTGATAAGAAGATTGAAGGTGCTGTTTACTCATGGGAGAAGCAGTTGTTGGAGGACCAGCCAGCTATCGCTGTATTGGCAACTGTAACAAAGCTTCAGAACGACGTTCGTAATACAGAGGCTGAGTGTTTGAACCACATCATCAACCAGCTTGATGCCGGTGACTTCCGTGTAAACAAGATTCAGGCTTTGGCTATTGCAGACGAGCAGTACGTATTGAGAGGTAGCAAGTACCGCGCTAAGATCGTATTGGCTGCAACAGACTCAACTAAGAATCCAGTTATCGAAATCAACGGTAAGCCATTGGAGAAGGACGTTTACGAGTTTACTGCTAGCACACTTGGTAAGCAGAAGTACAAAGGTAACATCAGAATGAAGAAGCCTAATGGTGAGGAGATTTCTTATCCATTTGAGACTGAGTACGTTGTTGGTGAGCCTACAGCTACAGTATCTGCAGATATGATGAACGTGCTTTACGCCGGATTCAGCAACCCAATCTCAGTATCTGTACCGGGTGTTAACGCAGGTGATGTAAGCATCAACGTTTCTAACGCAACTATCACTAAGACTCCTAAGGGATGGAACGTAATTCCTCAGAAGGTTGGTGTAAACTGTGATATCAACGTTAACGCTAACATCGGTGGTAAGTCAACTCACATGGCTAAGCATTCATTCCGTGTTAAGAAGCTTCCTCAGCCAGCAGCTATGTTGAAGTATAACAACAGCGGTAGATTCTACGTTGGTAAGATTGCTAAGACTGACCTAATCGCAGCTGATGAGGTTGTCGCTGAGCTTCCTGATGCAGACTTGAACGTTAAGTATACTGTGCTTTCATTCTCTATCAAGTCAACAGACTCAATGGGTAATACAATCGTAGAGCCAGCTCAGGGTTCTCGTTTGACAGAGAAGCAGAAGTCAGTGTTCAAGAAGCTTGTAAAGGGTAAGACTATTTACTTGTCTGATGTTAACGCAACAGGTCCAGATAAGGTTAAGCGTATTCTTTCTCCAGTTGAAATTGCACTTAAGTAATCTAAAAACTGAAAAAAGGTTTAAGTCATGAAAAAATGTTTTAATTTGTTGTTAACTGCTTGTTTGCTAGCTTTCGCAAACCTTGCAAATGCTCAGGATCAGTCATTCTTCGACGAGGCTGGTAACATTTCTGAGGAGTTGCAGACTAACTTGCCAACAAGTGGTCCAAAAGAAGGTCTTGAACCTATTGAGATGGTAAATCCACGCGCCGATGATATCTATTGGCAGAAGGTTGTCTATAGAATTATCGATCTTCGTGAGAAAATGAACTTCCCACTATACTACCCTGAAATTCCAGGTGACAACAGACAGAGTCTTTTCGCTCTAATGTTTAGATTGGTTCAGGATGGTAAGGTAAAAGTTTACGACTACGCTGAGGAGAGTGAAGTATTCAACGACGCTCACACAGTTAAGTTCCGTGACTTGATGGATAAGTTCGCGTTGCCATACGAAACAAAGCTTGATTCTATTACAAATGATACAATCTACGTAATTGATGACTCAGACGTTCCTAACCGTGATATCATCAAGTACTTCTGCAAGGAAGTATGGTATTTCGATAGAATTTCGTCTACTTTCAATTGTCGTATCATCGGTTTCTGCCCAGTGATGCAGAGAGAAGGAGATACAGGTCTAGAGACATTGCCTCTATTCTGGATTCCTTTTGAGACACTTCGTCCTTTCTTGTCACAGACAGAGGTTCTTATCACTGATAAGAATAATGGAGCAAGACCTTCGTTTGACGACTTGTTCATGAAGAGAAGATTTTCTAGCTACATCTACAAAGAGTCAAATGTACAGAACAGATCATTGCTTGAGTACAATGCAACTCTTGAGGATGTTAAGAAGGAGCAGGAGATGGTTAAAACTCGCTTGATCAACTTCGAGACAGACTTGTGGGAGTACTAAGAAAAGACTTTCATAAAGAAAATTGGCATCGCAATAAAATGCGATGCCTTTTTTTATATTTATAATGGCATAATTGGAAACTAACTATTTATCATAAATGCGAAATAGAGTTTATCGGAGCCTCACGTCTTTCTGTTTGCTTCAAACATCAGATTTGCTATTCCGTCGACCTTTTTGCAAATACGATACTCATTTCTCTTCAATTTTTACTAACTTTGCACTCGTCTGCGTTGTAGACATTTCAGGAAGAGAAAGAAATTTGAAATACAATGGATTATAAATTTTCAGAAATTGAAAAAAAGTGGCAGAAATATTGGGTAGAAAATGCCACATATAAAGTTAAGGAAGATTCTTCTAAGAAGAAATTCTATGTCCTTGACATGTTCCCTTATCCATCAGGTGCAGGCCTTCATGTAGGTCACCCTCTTGGTTATATCGCATCAGATATTTTTGCAAGATACAAGCGTCAGCAGGGATTCAACGTGCTTCACCCTATGGGATACGACTCATACGGTTTGCCTGCAGAGCAGTACGCTATCCAGACTGGCCAGCATCCAGCTGTAACAACAGCTAAGAACATCGCTCGTTACCGTGAGCAGCTTGACAAGATCGGTTTCTGTTTCGACTGGAGCCGTGAGGTTCGTACTTGTGAGCCTAACTACTACAAGTGGACTCAGTGGGCATTCATAAAGATGTTCAACTCTTACTATGACAACGATGCAAACAAGGCTCTTCCTATCGAGGAACTAATAGCTAAGTTTGAGAAGGACGGTAATGCTAACGTAAATGCAGCCAACAACTGTACAACAAAATTCTCAGCTGCAGATTGGAAGTCTTACTCAGCTAAGGAGAAGGAGCAGGTTCTTTTGACATACCGTATCGCATATCTTGCTGATACCAAGGTAAACTTCTGCCCTGCCCTAGGTTGTGTGCTTGCTAACGACGAGATCAGCGAGGGTGTCAGCGTTCGTGGTGGTTACCCAGTCGAGCAGAGAGTAATGCGTCAGTGGAGCTTGAGAGTTTCTGCATACGCACAACGTCTACTTGACGGTCTTGACAACATCGATTGGTCTGATGCTTTGAAGGAGACTCAAAAAAACTGGATCGGTCGTAGCGAAGGAGCTGAGATGGATTTCTGCGTAAAGGGTCAGGATCTAAAGCTTAGAATCTTTACAACTCGTTGCGATACTATCCACGGTGTTACATTCATGGTGCTTGCTCCAGAGAGCGAGTATGTAGCTAAAGTTACTACTGCAGACCAGAAGGCTGCCGTAGACGATTATCTTGCTCAGGTTAAGCGCAGAACAGAGCGTGAGCGTATCTCTGACCGTCGTGTCAGCGGTGTTTTCTCAGGTTCATACGCTATCAATCCAATCACAGAAAAGGAAATTCCTATCTATATCAGCGACTACGTATTGGCAGGTTACGGTACAGGTGCTATCATGGCCGTTCCTGCTCATGACTCTCGTGACTACGCATTCGCTAAGCATTTCAACCTTCCAATCATTCCTCTAATCGAGGGCGCAGATGTTTCCGAGGAGAGCTTCGACGCGAAGGAAGGAATCATGATGAATTCAGGTTTCTTGAACGGTCTTACTGTTAAGGAGGCTTTGAAGACAGCTAAGAAGTATATCAAGGAGAAAGGTATCGGAGAGGTCAAGGTCAACTACCGTCTTCGCGATGCTATCTTCTCACGTCAGAGATATTGGGGCGAGCCATTCCCGGTATACTACAAGGATGGTATGCCACAGATGCTTGACGAGAGCAAGCTTCCTCTTGAGTTGCCTGAAGTTTCAGATTTCAAGCCAACAGAGAGCGGTGAGCCACCTCTAGGTCACGCAGAAAACTGGTGTACTGCAGACGGTGATCCATACGAGTTGAACACAATGCCTGGCTTTGCTGGTTCATCTGCATACTACCTAAGATATATGGATCCAACTAACGACAAAGCTCTTGTAAGTAAGGAGGCTAACCAGTACTGGAAGAGCGTAGACTTGTACGTTGGTGGTACAGAGCACGCTACAGGTCACTTGATCTACAGCCGATTCTGGAACAAGTTCTTGTTCGACCTAGGTGTCGTTTGCGAGGATGAGCCATTCCGCAAGCTAATCAACCAGGGTATGATTCAGGGACGTTCTAATTTCGTATACCGTATCAAGGATACTAACACATTCGTATCTCTTGGTTTGAAGAAGGATTACGACGTCACTCCTATCCACGTCGACGTGAATATCGTAAACAATGACGTTCTTGACCTTGAGGCATTCAAGGCTTGGAGACCAGAGTTCAATACAGCTGAGTTTATCCTTGAGGATGGCAAGTACGTTTGTGGTTGGGCAGTTGAGAAGATGTCAAAGTCTATGTTCAACGTTGTTAACCCAGATGATATCGTCGACAAATACGGAGCAGATACATTGCGTCTTTACGAGATGTTCCTTGGACCTGTTGAGCAGTCGAAGCCATGGGATACTAAAGGTATCGACGGTGTAAACAGATTCTTGAAGAAGTTCTGGGGCATGTTCTTCACTGGCGACGACTTTGATGTAGTTAAGGCTGAACCTACAGCTGAGGAGCAGAAGTCGATCCACAAGCTAGTTAAGAAGGTGACAGGTGACATCGAGACATTCTCATACAACACTTCTATCGCAGCATTCATGATCTGTGCAAACGAGTTGACAGGCATGAAGAGCAAGAACGCAGAGGTTTTGACTAAGTTTGTCACAGTGCTTGCTCCATTTGCACCACACATCTGTGAGGAGCTTTACCATTTGCTTGGCAATACAGGCTCTGTTTGCGACGCACAGTGGCCTTCTTACGATGAGAAATTCTTGGTTGAGAGCAGCGTTAAATACCCTATCTCATTCAACGGTAAGGTAAGATTCACCCTTGAGCTTCCTGCTGACATGGACAAGGCAGAGGTTGAGAAGACAGCTCTTGCAAACGAGCAGACAGTCAAACTTCTTGACGGCAAACCAACTAAGAAGGTTATCGTCGTTCCAGGTAAGATTGTTAATATCGTATTCTAAAAACATAGAATAGTTTGACATAAAAGGCAGAGACCAGATGGTTTCTGCCTTTTTCTTTTGCAGTCCCCCATAATTGCGAAAAATTTGGATTTGTCGTCACAATACCCTATTTTAGACATAAAAAATAATTATAGCCATGAGAAGAAACATATTATTTACCATACTATTTGCCGTTTTCAACTGTACAATTGCAGTAGCCGGGCAAACCGACATAAAGGCTATGACCAAAGAACAAGCTGAAGTCGCAGCATCTCAAGAACATCTAAGAAAAATTCTGGCAATTGAAAAATTTGAGACAACAGAAATGTGTCGTGATCACAAACAGGACGCATTGATGTGTGCCAAATATGTTCTCAACACTCCATGTGAATCCGATGAAGCAAGTGATTTAATGTGGGTATACTGTGCAAGATACATCCTGCTTTGGGATGAAATGTCAGATGAAATCCTTGTATCATTTCCCAAAGACAGTCAGGAATGGATGAATTGCACTGAAATGATGTCCGTATTTTTAGCGGCATGTACTAAGACTGCAATCGAAGACAATATTGGTCAAAACTATACAAAGGAGATGCACGTGAAGTCGGTTTCAATGGTTGTAGATTATTATATACGACATAAGAAATTGATGGACAAATTAAGCAAGCCCAAAATGAGAAAGATGGTGAAGATGCGAAAAAGAGGCAAACTAGAATCTTTTCTTTCTGATCAATACGACAAAGACTACGCAAAATCATCTACTGCTAAAGAGAAATTTTTCATTCCAGAATAACAAATTAACAGACGCTTGATCGGGCGTCTGTTTTTTATTTACATTACTCATTCTTCTAATTGCCCCAAAAGTGGTCATTCAAAGAATAATATTCTACTAAAGCACCATATCAATTCATTAAATTCTATTCTAGACTTTTTTCTTTTGCATATTTTCTTTTGACAGTAAATTTGCAAATTGAATTAAACTATTAAACAAAGTTGATATTATGAGCAGAAAAACTGATACAATATGCGTGCAGGGTGGATATCAGCCAAAGAACGGTGAGAGCCGTCAGATGCCACTAATCCAGAGCACAACATTCAAATACGAGTCGTCGGATGCCATGGGTAAGCTATTTGACCTTGAAGCTTCCGGGTATTTCTACACTCGTTTGCAGAACCCTACAAACGACATGGTAGCAGCAAGAATTGCTGAGCTTGAAGGTGGTATTGCAGGCATGTTGACATCATCTGGTCAGGCAGCAAACTTCTTCGCTATCTTCAATATCTGTGAGACAGGCGGACACGTTATTGCATTCAACAATATCTACGGTGGAACATTCAACTTGATCGGTGTAACTCTACCTAAGATGGGTATCGAGGTAACATTCGTTAGCGAGGACATGTCAGACGAAGAAATCAACGCTGCATTCAAGCCAAACACTAAGTTGGTTTTCGGAGAGACTATCTCTAACCCTGGTGTCCGCATCTTCGACATCGAGCGTTACGCTAAGATCGCACACGCACACGGTGTTCCATTGATCGTGGACAACACATTCCCTACTCCTGTATTCTGTCGTCCAATCGAGTTCGGTGCAGATATCGTGACTCACTCAACAACTAAGTACATGGACGGACACGGTGTAGCTGTAGGTGGAGCTATCGTTGACAGCGGAAACTTCGATTGGGACAAGTACGCAGACAAGTACCCTGGCCTTTGCGCTCCAGACCCTTCATACCACGGTTTGACATACACTAAGGCATTCGGCAAGGGTGCATACATCACAAAGGCAACAGTTCAGTTGATGAGAGACCTTGGTTCAATCCAGGCTCCACAGAACGCATTCTATCTAAATCTTGGTTTGCAGTCGCTACACTGCCGTATGAAGCAGCACCACGAGAACGCATTGAAGATTGCCAAGTTCTTGCAGTCAAACGATCAGGTTGCATGGATCAACTACTCAGAGCTTGACAACGATCCAGATCACGCATTGCAGCAGAAGTACTGTCCAAAGGGCACTTGCGGTGTAATGGCATTCGGATTGAAGGGTGGACGTGAATTCTCTATCAAGTTCATGGACAACTTGAAGCTAATCGGTATCGCTACACACGTTGCAGACTGTCACTCATGTGTGCTTCACCCAGCATCACACACTCACCGTCAGTTGACAGAGGAGCAGCTTATCGAGGCTGGCGTATCTCCAGATTTGATCCGTCTTTCAGTAGGTATCGAAGATGCAGATGATCTAATCGAGGACATCAAGCAGGCTTTGGCAAAGGCTAAATAAATTCGGCGAAAAAGAGTTTAGATATATAATTAACCCAAATGAAAAAAATAGGAACGTCCTTGATGGATGTTCCTGTTTTATTGTAGAGACGTCACATCAGCGCGTCTATTACGTATATCTAACATGAAATCAACGCAACACAATAAACGTCCCCAATCTCTCCAAGCATTTATCGCGTCGCCAAGAAGGCCAGTCAGACGATTCAGCCGTGCAGATATCAGATAAAGTAATCTTATTGCTGTCGACACCAGTCAACTGCAACTGATCTATGCAAGCTTTAGCTATATCAATAAGCGGTTTTTGATTCACGCTATACCCCACTATATATTTTTCTCCAAATTCCGCAGCGCAAGCCTCATCTACCTCATAGCATTTTCCGCAAATACGAGGCCCGATAGCAGCAATAATGTCGGAAGGAGAGGTTCCAAACTCCGACTGCATCATCTCAACCGTTTTCCGAACGATTTGTTTCTGCGTCCCCACTCTGCCTGCATGAATATCAGCGATCACATGTCGACATGGATCATAAAGGACAACAGGCACACAATCGGCTGTACGGATCAAAAGAGGAAGATTCTTACAATTAGTAATTAGTGCGTCGCAATCCGAAATTTCAGTTCCACGCATCGAATCATCCACAATTTTCACGATGTCGCTATGTATTTGTTTGCAAGAAACGACATCGTCCGGGTTGAAGAAAAAATGGGAATTTCCAACGAAACGGCAATCAACATTAGTAGAAAATGCCGAAATTTCACCATTTTTCTCAATCAAATATGTTTTTTTAGTATCCATAGACACAAAATTAGCAATAAAAAATACCTGTTAACAACAAAAAAAAGAAAAATAAGTACGAAAGCAAATAATATTTTTTATATTTGCGGCATAATTTAGTTATGGAATTAATAAATTTAAAATACAAGATAATGAAGAAGATTTTGTTCGTAAGTGCTGCTGCATTGGCACTTTGTTTTGCATCTTGCAAGAAGGAGGCTGCTCCTGCACAGGTAGAGGCTCCAGTAGAGGCTGCTGCTGAGGCTGTTGCTGAAGAGGCTGCTCCAGTTGTAGAGAACGTTGAGAACGCTGTATTGAAGGGTCTTAACGAGTCATTGGACGCAATCAAGGCTGCTGCTGAGGCTGCATCTAAGGAGGACGTTGCTGGTATCGTAGCACAGATCACAGAGCTAAAGGCTACATACGAGTCAGCAAAGGCTAGCTTGAACGCTGACGAGCAGGCTGGTTTCGAGGCTGCAGTAAACGCAGTTATTGATATTCTTAAGACTAAGAACTAATCTTAAGCAAGGAAAACAAAAGAACGCTATGGGAGCCTTGCTTACCGTAGCGTTCTTTTTTAATTACTAACATTAAATCGATTAGAAAGATGGCAATCTACATTGTTAACACACAGTCTTCTAACCTAAACGTTAGAAAGGAGCCTAATACATCTTGCGCTATCGTAGGTAAGTTGGCAAAGGGTACAGAGGTTGAAGTTTCAGAAGTAAAGGATGGTTGGGGTACAATCAGCTTCAATGGTGAAACTGCTTATGTTTCTGCAGACTACATCAAGTTGAAGGAGATTTCTGATGATGCTCTAGACGCATTGAAGTTCTAATTCAAATTAGATAAAAAACTTATAATCGCTGACTACATTGTGGTCAGCGATTTTTTTGTATCATGCATTAGGGAATTATGGAGTCAACAACACTCGTCAACTTGGACCTTGAACCCTGAAACCAAAAAAAGCACATTTTTTTGAAATTTTTCCCGAAAAGATTTGCAGATATCAGAAAAAGCAGTACCTTTGCATCGTTTTTAAGAAACGACCAAACAAAGTCAATTAAAGACAATGGATCGGTAGCTCAGTTGGTAGAGCAACAGACTCTTAATCTGTGGGTCGTGGGTTCGACCCCCACCCGGTTCACAAAACAAGACGAAAGTCTTGGAGAGATGTCAGAGTGGTCGAATGAGCCGGTCTTGAAAACCGGTGTACTCGTAAGGGTACCGGGGGTTCGAATCCCTCTCTCTCCGCTGAAGCTTGCTAGAAATAGCGAGCCTTTTTTGTTTTTAGACCATGCCTTAACAATCCACCCAAACTATTATTTTTCCGAAAAGTTATATATTTGCCTTGTCACAGACATCATGCTTGCCAAATAGCGACATTTTTAGTAACTTTGACCATTCCGTTACACAAGGAAACAATCTTTGAAATAAACAGAATAAAACATAAAACAAAAAGACGATGAGCAAGTACAAAGGCACACAGACAGAGAAGAACCTAGAGGCAGCATTCGCAGGCGAGTCTCAGGCGCGCAACAAGTACACTTACTTTGCATCAAAGGCAAAGAAGGAGGGTTATGAGCAGATTGCTGCTATCTTCCAGCACACAGCTGACAACGAGAAGGAGCACGCAAAAATGTGGTTCAAGGAGCTAGAAGGTATCGGTTCGACAGCTGAGAACCTAGCACATGCAGCAGCCGGAGAGAACTACGAATGGACTGACATGTACGAGGGATTCGCAAATACAGCAGAGAAGGAAGGATTCCCTGAGTTGGCAGCTAAGTTCCGTTTGGTAGGTGCTATAGAGAAACGTCACGAGGAGAGATACCGTGCTTTGCTTCGCAACATTGAGGCTCAGGAGGTATTCAAGAAGAGCGAGGTTAAGGTTTGGGAGTGCCGCAACTGTGGTCACATCGTAGTTGGCACACAGGCTCCAGATCTATGCCCTACCTGCAACCACCCACAAGCATACTTCGAAGTCCACGTCGACAATTTCTAATCAGAATTGATTTAAGAGATAATGAAGGCTCGCTAGAAATAGCGGACAAGAAAGGCTGTATCAAGATGATTTGATACAGCCTTTTATTTTTTGATTGACCACAAATTATTTATGGTCTACAGATGTTTCTATTTTATACCTAAATCTTTACACATCTTATCTGCGCTACTGCGGAAAGAGAATGTATCTTTCAACTTGAAATAGAAATCTTTATCAGCACAATAATCATAAGCAAAGATCAAGAATTCAGCACGTTTATCGTCAAACGAAAACATTCTTGCTATCATATCCAATCCATTGACTGTGATCGGACGTAGCTTAACGATCAACTTAGCAGCCTCCATTTTATCACTGTCAAAATTACATTTCTTAAGATAACTCGTAATTTCGGCCATGTCTTCTAGTGAATAAGCTGGCACAACATAAGTTGGTTCACGATGATGAGGAGTTTTTCTGTGTTGGTGGCTAGCTTCAACAGTATCTGCCATAATAGTCAATGTTGATAGAGACAACATTAACGAAAAAATCATCTTTTTCATACACTTTCTATTTTAAGAAACTCCAGAATTAAAAAATTCAATCGGAATCGGACATTAAACATTAGTAACGATATTTCAAAGATAGCTACTATCGGCATCTAAAACAAGAAAAAACATAAAACTTCACAATACTAAAATTGCAAATCATATTGCATTTCTCGTTCCTCCCCAAATACCCAAATCTAGGTATCTCACAATCTGTCCAAAACCATTATCTTTGCATCGTCAATTTCAGTGGATAAAATTCAGTGGATTATGAAGGCTTTGAAGATGTACGAGGCTGGCGACAAGATGATCAGCCTAATACGCGACAACTATAATATCCTCCAATCGTTGAACTCGTTTGGAATCTCACTCGGTTTTGGAGACAAGACCGTCGACGAGACTTGCCGTGCAAACAATGTGGACACCACAACATTCCTTGCTGTGGTGAACCTTACCATTAACGGCACTAACGAATACGACTTGGGAAAATTGTCAGTCTCAACTCTACTCCACTATCTAAGCGCAGGTCACCGTTACTATCTCGACTATCAGCTTCCTTTTGTACGACGTGAGCTTGAGGATGCCGTCGGCGATAGCAGTGACCTTAGCCACAACCACAACGACAACATCGACAGATTGATTCTGCAGCTTTACGATCAGTACTCCCGTGAGATTCACAAGCACATGAACTACGAGGAGAAGACGCTATTCCCTTATATCGAAAAGTTGCTTCAAGGAGAAGCATCGGCAACATATAGCATCGACACTTTTGCCAAACATCATACAGAAGCAGATAAAAGTTTGAAGGAGTTGAAAAACCTTATCATCAAATACCTTCCAGACGATATCACAAACAGTAACCGTCTGACTTCTGCTTTGTACTTCATCTACAACAATGAGGAGTGGCTTGCCAATCACCAGGAGGTTGAGGATAAAATCTTCGTGCCGCTAATCCGCAATATTGAAAATGATTTGAAATCCGAGCGTATAAACAGTGCTATTTCAGCTTTTGCCAACGCCGACGGGGAAACTTCCGGCGAAACGATTTCAGAGCGTGAAAAGGACGTTATTGTGGCCGTAGTGCAGGGTATGAGCAATAAGGAGATTGCCGACCATCTTTGCATCTCCGTTAACACTGCGATTACACACAGAAAAAACATTGCCAGAAAACTTCAGATTCATAGTCCAGCCGGACTTACTATTTACGCTATCGTAAATGGATTGGTAGATATTGATGCATTGAAGAAATAGTTTCTAACCTTTTCTTCATCGTTCTTCAATTGTTCCTTCAATTCGTCGACGGAATTGAATTTGATGCTGTCTCTAACCCTTTCCTCAAAACTTACCTTAACCTTCTTTCCGTAGATATCTGCATTGAAATCAAAAAGATAAGCCTCAACGCTCACTTTTCCTGTATTCACTGTCGGTCTGGAACCAATATAGAGCATCGCCTCATAGATATTGCTGTCGACGATAACTCTTGCCGCATACACTCCATCCTTGGGCAATAAGCGACAGTCATCGTAAGCGATGTTTGCTGTAGGAAAACCGATTGTTCTTCCAACTTGGAATCCCTTCACTACCTCACCAACCAAACTATATTCTCGGCCAAGTAGAGAAGATGCCTTAGCAGCGTCGCCCTCAGATATCGCTTTTCTTACTGCAGATGAACTGACATTGGTTTCACCAACTTTCATAGGAACGGATTGAATCACCTCCATTCCAATCTCCTTGCCAAATGCCACGTAATCCTCAAAAGTCTCACTACGGTTGTGTCCGAAACGATGGTCGTAGCCAATCATCAAACATCTGACGTTAAGATTATAATGAAGCAGACGCATAAATTCCTGCGCCGACATCTGAGCAATCTCATTAGTAAAATCCTCAACAACAACATAGTCAATCCCCGTCTCCTTAAGCAAAGCGACTTTCTCGTCAGCCATCGTCAACAACGACGGAATATAATCTGAATGTAGCACCTGTCTTGGATGGGTGCGGAAGGTCAATGCAGCCGACGCGAGACCTCTCGACTTCGCAATCTTCGACAATTCAGAAAGCAAGAAACGATGTCCGAGATGAACACCGTCGAAGAAACCAATGGTCAACGCCAATGGTTGTTCTAGCTTTGAATTGAATATGCCGATGACTTCTGCCATAAAAAAACGTGTACAGACGTCCCGTCAGGGCGTCTCAATAAAATAATCAAATTACAAAGAGACGCCCTGACGGGACGTCTCTACAGCAATAAATTCAATTAGAAATTAGGAAGAAGGTATCCGTTCTGATTAGCAAAGATGTTATCGATGCTGTTGATCTCAAGGAACGTATTACCTCTACCCTCACCTGGAGCCTGACTACCACTGATGTAAACCACACGGTCGTGGAACTTCAAGAATCCATCTTCGATAAGCATCTTAAGAGCTGCGAAGAAGTAGTGGCGATTATCTTCCTTAGGAGCCTGATAAATTGGAATAACTCCGTAAGACAATGCCAACTGACGGATCAAACGCTCCTTATAACAGATTGCCAACACTGTTATGTCGCCACGATAAGCTGCAATGAAACGTGCTGTGCGGCCTGTTGTGCTATCTGTGACGATAGCCTTTGTGTGAAGCAACTCTGCAGAACGAGCAGCCTGCTCTGTAAGATATGAAGTGATATCATCCGAACCAGTTGCCAACGGAACCTTGATATCATTATCTTTCAACTTAGTTTTCTCTGCCTCCTCTGCAATCTTACTCATTGTTGAGATAGCCTCGATCGGATATTTACCGTAAGCAGTCTCACCACTTAGCATCAAAGCGTCAGTACGGTAGAAGATTGCGTTTGCGATATCTGTAACCTCAGCACGAGTTGGGCGAGGATTCTTAATCATTGAGTGAAGCATCTGTGTAGCCACGATAACTGGTTTACGTGCTACGACACACTTACGGATAAGCACACGCTGGATACCAGGAATTTTCTCCTGTGGCACCTCAATACCCAAGTCACCACGGGCAATCATGACACCGTATGCAGCTTCCAGGATTTCGTCGATATTGTCGACACCCTCCTGATTCTCAATCTTAGCAATAATCTTGATAGGGCTGTTGTGCTCGTCAAGAATCTGCTGAATATCTAGGACATCCTGCTTAGAGCGGACAAATGAATGAGCGATAAAGTCAACATCGTGCTCAATGGCAAAAAGAATATTATGTTTATCTCTCTCCGTCAAAGAAGGAAGATTGATTCTTACACCTGGCACATTGACACTCTTGCGTGAACCAAGTTCACCATCATTCTGCGCCTCACAAGTCAAGCAAGCCTCATTCTTGCTCAACACCTTGACGTCGATTTCACCGTCGTCGAACAAAATATGATCACCAACCTTGACATCCTTTACGAAATCAGGATAAGTGACGTAGATTTCTCCCGACTTACTCTCTTTTTTCGCGTCGCCAGCAATCTTGATGATATCTCCGCTTTTGATCTGAATCTTAGTATGACCATCGTCACCTTCAAGAGTAGTAGTACGAACCTCTGGACCTTTTGTGTCCATAAGGATTCCGATTTCAGGGGAAACAGCTCTTACATTGTTGATGATACGAAGAAAACCTTCGTCTGTAATGTGAGCGGAATTCATTCTTGCCACATTCATTCCGTTCTCCCAAAGCTGGCGAACGAAATCCACATCACAGCGGATATCCGAAACAGTAGCAATGATTTTCGTTTTTTTTGCCATAATGCAAATATATTTCAGTCGTGATTATTTTTACTCTTTGTCGTCTTCCTTTGACTTGTTGTACTCTATCAAAGCCTCGATAGCAAGTCTATACGAATCCATGCCGAATCCTAGGATTGTGCCCCAGCAAGCTGCAGTCAGGAATGACTTGTGACGGAACTCTTCTCTCTTGTGTGTGTTAGAGATATGCACCTCGATCACCGGACACTTGATAGCGCGAATTGCGTCTGGAATAGCTACAGATGTATGAGTGTAAGCGCCCGCATTTAGGACGATACCGTCGGAAATGAATCCTGTCTCCTGAATTGTGTCAATAAGTTCTCCCTCCACATTCGACTGGTAGTATTCGATATTCACATCAGGGTAACGCGATTTCAATACATCCAAATAGTCTTCAAACGATTGACTTCCGTAGATTGTCGGTTCTCTCTTGCCCAAAAGATTAAGATTGGGTCCGTTGATAATAATGATATTCATTCCTTGTCTATGATGTGTTACAAAAACGGTCGCAAAATTACGTATTTTTATCCAAGTGGCAAAAAATCATCTTATATTTGTGAAAAATATCCGTTTATGAATATAGATAAGTTTCGACATCTTCCAATGGTACGCGACTATGAGCAATATCTCATCGTCGAGCGTTCGCTTAGTGGCAACACTAAAGATGCTTACCTTGAAGATTTGGCGAAACTGCTATCTTATTTTGAGGCGGAGCATATTGAAGCTGAGAATGCGGCACTCACTGATTTAGAATGTTTTATCACATCTCTTGTCGAATTAGGGATATCAGCACGTTCTCAAGCCAGAATCATTTCAGGAATCAAGTCATTCTATAAATTCCTCATTTTGGAAGATGCCATTTCAGACGACCCGACGGAATTGCTTGAATGTCCCTCTTTGGGCCGACACTTGCCAGAGGTCCTTTCCATCGAGGAGATTGATGCCATAGAAGCTCAGATCGACACGTCGACACCGACAGGGAGACGTAACCTGGCTATTATAGAGATGCTTTACAGCTGCGGCCTTCGTGTGAGTGAGCTCTCCAACCTGAAGATTTCCCACTTAGCTCTAGAAGAAGAGTTTATCGTCGTCTTCGGAAAGGGCGACAAGCAACGACTTGTGCCAATCGGAGAAGGCAGCATCGACATCGTTAAGGATTGGATAAACGACCGTATGGAAATGGAGAATGTGAAGGATAGCGAACGTGACTACCTATTCCTGTCCAACCGAGGCAAACACATCTCCCGCATCACTATATTTGTATTGATCAAGGATTTGGCAGAAAAAGCCGGCATAACTAAAAACATCAGTCCACACACTTTCCGCCACTCGTTCGCCACTCATCTTCTTGAAGGTGGAGCTGACCTGCGAAGCATCCAGGAAATGCTTGGTCATGAGTCGATCCTGACTACAGAAATCTACACGCACATCAACGTGGATCATTTGAGGGATCAGATTATGCAGTATCATCCGCACTGCAAATGAGGTAATATGTAATTGGCATTCAATTCGCCACAATGTAGCAAGGGCTCCTACATGATGTCCAACAACATCAATTCCATCAACACTACATACTACAAAATAGTTTAATTTTGTGGATAAACTTTACAACCATGTCCATGAAGCAAAAAAACATATTTACCATAATAGTGATGATGATTGCGTGGGTCACGTCTGCTCAGACAATATTCCGCATCCAGGATGAGACTCAGCTTTTGCATCTTCCAGAACTTAACGACAGTTATTTTCAAGCATCAAATGCCACAATCGATGAACTGTTCGACATTACCGACCGTATGCCGGGAAACGCAACTGCGTATATGCAGCTTTGCTACAAGTTGAAAAAAGAGGAGCGTCACGAAGAGGCTGTCGAGACGATCAAACAAGCAATGAAAGCCAATCCTACCAATGTCGACCTCATCAATATGGCAGGGGCGATTCTTCTTCACAATCACCAATATAACGATTTGGAGAAGATTTGTCAGATTGCGTTGAGTAAAGATCCTAAATTGGCTGATGCCTACAACATCCTCGGAATCATTGCCCAAGAAAAGGGAGAGAATTCAAAGGCGATCTATCATTTCAACCATGCGTTGAAAATCAAGAAGAAAAAATATAATGCGATCAAGTTCAATCTGGCAAATGCAGAACGTTCATCAAAAAACTATGATGAGGCTATCAAACTGTACAAAAACAGTCTGAAGAATTTCATGGCCGACAAGAACTTTGTCTCGGCAAAAAATTTCCGTTTCCACCAGCCTAACATGGCTTGGATATACAACAATATCGGATTGACTTTGACATTGGCAGGTGAATACGACAACTCACTTACTGAATACCGCAAATCATTGAAATACACCAAAAATCCGGGTCGTACATACAACGGCATGGCGTGCACCCATTATGAACTCGGCCAGATGGATTCGTGCTTGAAATATTTGAATCTGGCAATCGAGGTTGCTCCGAAATATGCATCGCCATACAAGAATCTAGGCAACATCTATTTTGAGCAAGGCAAATACGAAAAAGCACTTTCATTTTATGAGAAAGCGTTCGCTCTTGACAAAGACGACGAGTGGTTGCTTTGCAAAATTGCCTCTACACACAAGAACATGAAGCAGTACGAAAACGCCATTGATTTCTTCTCGAAAGCCATCGTCATAGACAAGTCAAACCACGAGGCCCATTACCAGATCGGACTTTGCTATCACCGTCTTGACGACAAGTCAAAATCTCAGGAGTATTTCAAAAAAGCAGTGATGCTAGGAAGCGAAAACGCTAAAGGCTGGGTGAGAAAATAAATTCAAATTCAAAATACTAAATGTCACATAATCGCTTGGGCTGTCGTTAATGTCGAACAAAAAAGTGTAAAAAGCGTCCAACAAGTGTAGATAAAGTGCGAAAATGATATTTTGCGACATAAAAATCGTAAAAAAATGTCAAATTTATAGTAACTTTGCTTCCGAAATTATTTTGATATGCAGATTGGAAAAATAAATGTCGGACTAGATGCAGGTAGCACAACGTTGAAGATAGTAGCTACCAACGAAGCATGTGAAGTATTGTTCACAGACTACAACCGACATAACGCAGACATACCTAAAGCCCTTGCAGATTCACTAGAACGCTTAAAAGCGAAAATCGGTGCCGACGCAATGGTTAGATTCCAGGCGACCGGCAGTGCAGGCATGGGCTTGTGCGAGCGTCTTGGTTTGCCATTTATCCAGGAAGTCGTGGCGGCAACCGAAGTCGTACTGAAAAAATATCCTGAAACAAAAACACTCGTAGATATCGGAGGAGAAGACACTAAGATGATCTTCTTCAACCATAATATGCAGGCCGACATTCGAATGAACGGTAACTGTGCAGGAGGCACAGGTGCATTCATTGATCAGATGGCCATGATCCTTGGCGTATCAGTAGCAGAGTTGAGCGACATGGCTCTTCGTGCCAAAGTGGTGCATCCAATCGCAAGCCGTTGCGGTGTTTTCTCAAAAACAGATATTCAGAACCTTATTGCCCTTAACGTATGCCGCGAAGAGATCGCTGCAAGTATCTTCAATGCAGTTGCAACTCAGGTATTGTCGACTCTATCACGAGGAATGGATATTCTTCCGAAGGTTTTCTTGTGTGGAGGTCCGTTCGCCTACATCCCTGCATTGAGAAAGATTTTCCAGAAGAAGATGGGCATGACAGACGAAAATGTCATCTATTCTGAGTATTCAAACGTAATTCCAGCACTTGGTGCGAGTCTTGCAATCAAAGACGACGTCGCATTCAAGTCTCTTGACGAATATATCACTATACTCAACAACTCCGACAAATCTGCGATCAAGCTAAAGCAGTCTGGTTTGCAGCCTCTATTCACGTCGTCAAAAGAGCGTGAGGAGTGGGAGAAGGAGAAGAGCAACAACAAAATCGAAAACGTAGACATCAAAAGCATCACAGGCGACGTCTGCTATATAGGAATAGACTCGGGAAGTACCACTACTAAGGTTGTGGCTATGGACGAAGCCGAGAAGATTTTCTTCACTTTCTACAAAAAGAGTTCAGGCCGACCTTTGGAAACAGTGCGTGAAGGTCTACAACAGTTGCTTGCTGATGCTGATGCTGCAGGCAAGAAATTAGTTGTAAAGGCAGCATGTTCAACCGGTTACGGAGAGGACTTGATAAAGACGGCCTATGGTCTTGACTACGGCATGGTGGAGACTATTGCCCACTACACCGCTGCACATAAATTGAACCCTAATGTTTCGTTCATCCTTGACATCGGTGGCCAGGACATGAAGGCTATCTTCGTGGAGAACGGAACAATCAATAAGCTTGAGATCAACGAGGCTTGTTCAAGTGGATGTGGATCATTCATCGACAGTTTCGCGGCATCTCTTGGCCATCCGATCGAGCAATTCGTGGAGAAAGCATTGCAGAGCACAAACCCACAGGATTTGGGAACACGATGCACAGTCTTCATGAACTCAAAAGTGCGTCAGTGCGTACGTGAGGGAGCGACAATTGAGGATATCTCCGCTGGATTGGCTTATTCGGTTGTGGGAAACTGTCTATATAAAGTTTTGAAACTTAAGGATGCAAGTGAACTTGGCGACCACATTGTGCTTCAGGGAGGAACAATGCGTAACAAAGCCGTAGTTCGTGCATTTGAAAACAGCATTAAGAAGACAGTCGCAGTATCCAACTATCCAGAATTGATGGGAGCTTACGGAGCTGCTCTTTATGCAAAACGAATGGGCGCAGACAACCGTCGCGAATTGTCGACAATGGCTGACCCAGGAGAATACACAGTTGAGCCATTCAGATGCGTAGGTTGTGAAAACAACTGTCACGTCTTGAAAAATATATTCGCAAACGGAAAGATTTTCTATTCCGGCAACAAATGTGAGAAAGTCTACACAAACAAGGGTGAGGACGAAAGAGTAACAGGCTTCAACATGAGCCTTTACAAGAGCGAGTTGGCATTCAAGAAGAATATCCGTCTCGACAGCAAGGTCACTCCAAAACTCACTATCGGTATTCCTCGTGTACTTGGCATGTTTGAGGACTACCAGTTCTGGTACACTCTATTCACATTGTGTGGAATCAAAGTTGTCACAAGTCCACGTTCATCATTCAAGATGTACGAGAAGGGACTTAACACAATCATGGCAGACAACATCTGTTTCCCAGCCAAACTCGTACATGGTCATATCTTTGACTTGATGGAGAAGAAGGTCGACAGAATCTTCTATCCATACGTGATTTACGAGAAAAAGGATGGTGAACACGAGAACAACACATTCAACTGCCCTATCGTAGCTGGATATAGCGACGTAATCAAGTCGGCTATCGACCCAGCAGAGAAGAGCAAGATTCCAGTTGACAGCCCAGTCATCACATTCAAGGACGAGAAGCTATTAAAAAAGGCTTTGAAGTCATACTTGAAGGAGATCCTTGGCAAACAGTTCTCGGAAAAAGAGTTTAAAGATGCGTTCAAGGCAGCTATAGATGCAGAAAACGCATTTGAAAACACATTGGCAGAGAAGGCACAGCAGACGCTTGAGAAAGCTAAGGCAAACAACCGTATGGTGATTCTTCTTGCCGGCCGTCCATATCACAACGACCCATTGATTCAGCACAAGGTATCGGAGATCATGACATCATTCGGTATCGACGTCGTGACTGAGGATGTGGCACGAGGCGTTGACGATTGTACAAAGGACACTCATATCATTCCGCAGTGGAGTTATATGAACCGTATCATGCGTGCAGCCAAGATGGTTGCAGAGAGCAAGGACAACATTCATTTTGTACAGTTGACAAACTTCGGTTGCGGACCGGATGCATTCATTCTTGACGAAGTTGGTGACGTTTTGCGTCGCTACGGAAAGAACCATACAATCTTGAAGGTAGACGACGTGAACAACGCCGGAAGTCTACGCTTGAGAATCCGAAGTCTTGTGGAGAGCATCAAGTTCAAGCGCCACACAGAAGCTAAGAAAGATGAATTCAAGACAACACCAGAATTCACAATGCTCGACAAGAACAAGAAGGTGTTGGTTCCATATTTCTCTGAGTTCCACACTCCTATCATTCCGCCATTATTCGAGGTGATGGGATATAACGTGGAGTGTTTGCCAGTCGGCACACCTGAAAGTGCAAAAGTAGGTTTGCAATATGCCAACAATGAGGTTTGCTATCCAGCGACTCTTGTCGTAGGAGACGTGATTACAGCTTTGCGAAGTGGCAAATACGACCCTAAGGAGATAGCATTCGCAATCACACAGACAGGAGGTCAATGTCGTGCGACAAACTATATCGCTCTAATCAAGAAAGCATTGCTGGCTGCAGGTTATGACGACATTCCGGTCGTATCAATCTCAGTGATGAACACAATCAACGAACAAAGTGGATTTAAGCCAGATATCAATAAGGGAGCATTTCCGACTTTGTACGCAGTGATGTTCGTCGAGGCTCTTGCAAAGATGTACTACGCTACAGCAGTAAGAGAGAAAGAGCCAGGCAAAGCAAAGGAGTTGAAAGAGAAGTACATGAACAAATATGTTTCCGTACTAAAGAACGGGAACAAGCGTGAAGCTCTTAGCATATTGCGTGAGGCAGCAAAAGAATTCAACGATGCAGCATCAGACAAGAAAGTCCCTAGAATCGGTGTTGTAGGAGAGATCTACATCAAATACAACAGTTTCGGAAACCAGCACGTTGTAGATTGGTTGATAAGCGAAGGTATTGAGCCTGTTATTCCTAGCTTGATCGAGTTCTTCAGTCAATACTTCCCTAACTCTAAGTTCAACAGAAAAAACAACCTAGAGAAGGTATCTATTTGGCGACGCATGCTAAACAATGTGTTGGAGAAGAAACTTGTCAGTCTACTCAACGACTTCGACAAGGCTGCGTCAGGCTTCAGATACTACGAGTTTAGTTCGGACATCAACCATGAGATGGAGAACGCGGCAAAGATCGTTTGTCCGGCAGCACAATTCGGAGAAGGATGGTTGATTCCAGCGGAGTTTGTTTCGTTTGCACAACGAGGCATCAACGCAGCTGTCAGCTTGCAGCCATTCGGATGTATCGCCAACCATGTCATCAGTAAGGGTGTAGAACGAAAGGTCAAGAAGCTATATCCAGACATGAATCTTCTATTCCTTGATTTCGACGGAGGAGTGAGCGAAGTCAACGTATTGAACCGACTTCACTTCTTGGCAAGACAGGTGAAGATGCAGAACATGGAATAAATGCTAAATGCTAAATTGGAATAACGTAGAGACGGGGCATGACCCCGTCTTTACTATTTTAAACATAAAATTCCCGTAAAATGACTCGTAAAATTTGCGGAAACGAATCTCTATGCATCAAATCAAACAATTTATTTCTTTAAAATACCCACTCCATAATTCCAAAATTCCTCATGCAAAAGGAATTGAAGGAATTAAAGGAATTGAATTAAATCACTATTCAGCGATTAAAATCCTGAGACAGGACGAACAGACTGACCGTCGTCGCGATTGTCGTTGCCGCGGCCGAATTTCCAAGAATTGAAGCACAAGCTCCAAGCGCGGCTGTAGTAGTCGGTAGCCGAAGCAGACCAACAGTAACCGTAGTAGCCAACACCGTAGGAATCCGATCCGTCACGACTACCAGCGGCAGGGAAGAACACAGACTTACCATTTATATTGCTCTTGGCGATTTTTCCTGATACGCTACTTCCGTCTGGCATTTCGATTGAAATCCATTTAGTCTCAGTATTTTTCACCAGTTCGTCTATCTCAAACATTGTTGGCATACGATACTTTGCTCCCCAGTTTACTGTGGCAGCGTCATACTTTGCAGTCAATGACGAATCAACTCCTATAATGCCTTGCTCCTTCAATTCACTAATCGACAAATCGTATGTTCTGCAAGACTTGCTGTCATAATAATCCGTAGCATCTGTCTCGCCCCACTGGTAATAATTTCCATACTCATAACACTTCGAAGCTCCAACATTGAAATTTGCCCACTTCACACTCAAACCCAAATCCACAAGTGTGTCTGTAGTAAGACCTATAGCTTGCAAATCTTCAAGTTTAACAGTCACGGAATCTTCACTGTTCCATATATCTATGGTTGGAGTTATTCCTCCTGAAATAGTAGTATCAACAGGAATTATACCACCAGTAGTATCCGTCGCTGCACCTCCTGCAGTGTCTGAAGAACAATTACATTTCTCCTTCAAAGAAGCCAATTCCTTCTCCAAAAGGATTATTCTTGCCTCAAGGTCGCTCAATCCCATCACTTTTGCACCCTGCGGCTCGTCAAAAGACAGGCTATCCACCTTGTCGGTCTGGTAACTCTCTGCCGAACCGTCCTTCATGATAACATAGAACTGGTCCGCAGAAATTGTCGAAAGTGTCGCAAGCGATGTTGCAACAGCGAATAAAAGTTTTTTCATGCTTATACTTGATTAATTTAATTTCTTATTTTTTAATGAATTTTACTGAATTCCCGTTGACATTCAGGATATAGTTGCCGTTGATCATTCCGCCGACATCTACCCTATTGCCATATGAGCGAGAGACGACGTTGCCGTTCATGTCGAAGATCTGCACCTCAGAATCTTCCTCCACACCTGAAATCTCGATATACTCACTCACCGGATTGGGATAGACATAGATGAACGGTTGGTCTCCGCTCACTCCCTTCACCCCCGTCGATTCTCCGAATAGGATAGTCCTATACCCTTTGTCGGAAGACTTTTCAGGAGCGAATTTAATACTTCTGACGGAAGATATGGAGTACGAATCTTCTGCCCCATCAGATGAAATAGCGACTATCGAACCAGCAGAGGCAAAGCTCCACATCATCGACAATGCCATTATAAAAAAGCACCTTTTCATTATAATTAAAATTACTTGTTAAAAATTTCAAATAATGGATAATAAAACAAGTAGAAGACTGAGGTTTGTACGTACGATTCATCAACTCATTATATAGCTCAAACAATTCTGCCTCAAGATCATGTTCAAACTTCAACTGATAGTCCTTACTCCTTTTATGCATTCTTGCTCTCTTATACGCCAAGAGCAAATCCTTCATTAAATCCACACGACATCTTTTGCAATGCAAATATGAGGAATTTATTTTTGACTTGCAAATAATTGGGAATAAATCTTACCCCCGACAGACTATTAAATATCAATAAGTTACAATATTTCAAACCGTAGGTTTAAGTCGCTCTTCATTACGCATAGACGTAGCGATATGAATTATCATAAATCAACCACGAATTATCCAGAAATTAGATAGCCTCCGTAGAGACGGGGCGTGCCACGTCTCTCAAGCAACACCATCAAAGATTTAGCATAAAATCAACCATTAAATCTTGCTAAATCTGTCCAAATATTGAAGATTTAGCATAAAAACACACTTCAAAATTATCTAAATCTCAACAAAAACAGTTTTTCAAGGAGGAGACGAAAACAAAATCGTCGCTCCATCTCACTATGATCACGACATACGGCTTAAAGAAAAACTCAGAGCACAACGGCATGGCACAGTCGGAAGTGACGTCAGAATGCTTGTTTGAATAAAGTGGTAGAGAAGAACAAAAAAC
This sequence comes from Paludibacteraceae bacterium, assembly GCA_045629285.1. Lineage (GTDB taxonomy): Bacteria > Bacteroidota > Bacteroidia > Bacteroidales > Paludibacteraceae > UBA1723. The sequence goes on from JAZQQY010000014.1 coordinate 119,880, forward strand.
GCTTGCGGACTAATCCAGCAAGCGTTTTTCATATTCGATAAATGGGTTTTATGAATCATCTTAAAAGTCCTGAAACACATTGTGACAAACTAATCTGCCCTCCACAACCTCCCAATCAATAATGCTCCACAAAGCTGATAGATAATCAGCACGACGGTTCTGATAGTCGAGGTAGTAGGCATGCTCCCACACATCAAACGTCAGGATTGGACGCAACCCACGTCGCAACGGATTATCAGCGTTAGCCATCTGCATGATGCTAAGTTTATCCTCCGCGTCGGCACAAAGCCAAGCCCAACCGCTTCCAAAGAGCGACGTCGCAGCGGCATTCATTTTCTGCTTCATCTCAGCAAACGATCCAAAACTCTTTTGGATAGCCTCAGCCAAATCCCCTTTAGGCTCAGAACATTTAGGATGCGGAGTAAACTGTTCAAAGTAAAGGTTGTGGTTCAACACCTGACCAGCATTGTTGCCGATAGCACCCTGTGCTTTAGCAGCAATCTCCACCAACGAAGAGTCGGCAAACTCAGTCCCTACGATTAGGTTGTTAAGGTTGTTGACGTAGGTCTGCAAATGTTTTCCATAGTGGAAACTAATGGTCTCTGCACTGATAACAGGAGCCAGTGCGTCTTCGTTGTAACGAAGTTTCTGCATAACGAAATTTGTACTCATAAAAAAAGGTTTTATAAATTTAACGCATTACTGATACAAATGTAAGCAAATAGATTACAATATTTTAGTCTAACAAATCGTCAATGTAAATTTTATACACAACAGAACACTTTTTCCGACAAATAGATTAAACAAAATAAGAAGATTATATAGCAGTTGTCCAAAATGAGGATTGTTAAGGACCCATGTTTGATTATTTGGTCTTAACCCCCTCCTCCAACGCGAGCCCATCGGACGAGCGTATTAAGAATAAGCGATATAATTT
>JAZQQY010000015.1:0-94078 GCA_045629285.1 Paludibacteraceae bacterium
TTGTGTATGACGCACATGGATCATCTGCATTGAAATCCTTATCATCAGTAATAGAAAGAGTATAGTCACTTGCTGCGATTGCACGGAAATAAACCTTATCACCAGTAACAACACCAGCAAAGGCATCAGTACCGGCCTTCACCTTTAAGTCCTTAGTAGGATTTGAAATTCTCTTCCATGAAGTCTTGTCATCAGGAGTCAAAGTCCACTGATACAAATAACGAACATTATCAGCACCACCAAAATAATTTGTCAACATATCTGATGGCTTAGCATAAACCATAATCTTATCATCTGAATTATCACAAGTGATAGTATCAGTTTCAAAAGTATTAATGTCAAAGTAAGCCTGCAAAGATGGAGCGGCACATGCACGAATAATGATATCATCAAGAACCAAGTCGTTACCATTCTGGTCTGTATTCTGATTATTGACAATCTCTAGTTTGATGGCATCATTCCTCTCCAAGAAGATCTGTCCGTTAATCTTTACCCAATCACCAGTACCTCTATCTGCTGGCAAAGTCTGAGTAGCTTGTTCTTCTACAACGTTAGTTGGATTACCAATCTCTGTCAATCTTACTGTCACATCAACCGGATTGTATTTTCCAGCTGCCGAAGATGTAAAGATTGAAATATAACACTCAAAGAACAACTGTCTGTTCTGACATAGATTAGTGATTTCACGTTCATAAATATTCTGACCTCCAGTCTTGTCCTTACAGTTAATCAACAAGCAACAACCTTCCGGAGTTCCTGAATGGTCAAAATGGATACCTGAGTTAAGCTTAACTCCATGCAAGTCGGCGGCCCACTCCAATTTTGCTCCAACCATTCCTTTGTAAGCACCATTATAACCAGTCAACACACCAGCAACAGCATACTCTCCATCCTGAAGTGGACCTTCTCCCTGGAACTTACAGTTCAAAGGTGCTTCCTTCAACTCATATCTAAATGGAACTGTGGTCTTCTTTGTTTCCTGTTTAGGATTTGCGATATCACTGTAATCCCATACTTTATATGTCATACCAGTAGGATCTGACAAGTCGAATTCACCAAAATCATCCTTAAACACGACCTTACGAGATGCTGGCATTGGTCCGTTATCTGTTATAATCTCACAACACTTCTCTGTACTAAGTTCTAGAACATTAGAATCAAATGAAACTCCACCGTATGTCACTCTAAGCGATAGCTTATAATTCTTTGGTGTTGCTGGAGTTTCAAATGAATAATTAGGAGAAGTTGCTCCAGAAATTGGAGTTCCATTGTCAAGCCATTGATATGTAGCACCCTGGTAAACTCCTTTTAGCTTAACATTAGCAATTTCACCTGAACAAATTGTCTTTCCATCTTCAGAATAAATTTCAGGTTTGATTTCACCGTAAACTTCTACACCAGTAATCTGAAGCGATGAACAATCATTGTTCATATACTGGCTTGTCATGTTTACATTAACATAAAAGGAACCCTCAGCATCTGCTTTTACAGTTTCTACATATTCACTTTTAACACCATGAGCAACCTGCTTAGCATCCTTACCCAAAAATTTGTTCGCCTCATCCATGTTTGCAGAAACCTTGAAGGCAACAAGCTGATGTCCGCCCATCTGACACGCCAAATCAGCATATCCAACAGCATCAGGATCAATAACCGAACGATACTTGATTACTACTTTTACATCGGAACCTGGTTGAATTCCATTCAATGTATAGTTAAGGATATTCTTGTTTTGACCACCCATACCACCTTTAATACGGCTCCAAAGAACACCCCAATTATCAGAATCATCATCAATGTAATGCAAAGAGTCTAGCTGAATAGGATTACCAGTGATAGCCATAAACTCACCATCATGGAAGTGAGAAGCGATTGCTTCACCTTTGTTTGCAGTTGCCTTACTGTAATCATACTCCAGGTCATCTGCTTTACTTGGTTGAGTTCCGGTCAATTTAATGACTCCACCCATAACACCCGTCATCTTGATCTCATTTGTTCCGACGTACGCCTTACCTACAGCAGGCACACTAGGTTCAAAGTCGGTACCACCAAGAAGAATTTGCTTGCCGCCGCCCATCTGAGCATAGGAGCCATTGACTGCACCTAAAGCTAAAAGTACAGCAAAAGCAAAACGCTTAATAAAACCATTACTTTTCATATATGTTTTACCCTATTAAATTTCAAATAAATTTTAGAACTTAAAACAATACTCACTTTATACTTTTACACAAAATGAGAAAGCAAATATATAAAAAAAAAGACAAAAAAGAGTTTTTTTGAAAAAAAACAACCTTATAACATAGTTTTAGAACGAATAAGTAAAGAAAGTGATATGGTTACGACATATTTGCCTAGCGAAATAAATGCATTGAAAAATTTTCATAAAAGAAAAAAAAGTTACAATTTTGCAAAACATATAAATGCGAATTATTCTGTTAAGTTATGGAGAGTAAATTGATTGGAATCATCGGCGAAAATGCCGGTGTAGTTTGGAGATTCTTGAACGCATCTTCAAGTGAAAAATTCTCTTTTGAACAGTTGAAAAAGGGAACTAAACTAAAGAATGATGAATTATCTGCCGCAATCGGTTGGTTGGCTAGAGAGAACAAAATCCAAATTGAGGAGAACGGTTCAAAAGCATACTACAGTGCCATTGAATTCTACTTCTAAAAACAAAAGCGATTGGAAAACCAATCGCTTTTTTTATTAAAACGGATAGAGACGTAGCGTGCCACGTCTCTATGATGATATAATGTTCAATAATTGTTGCAAGGAATGAAATCTCTGATTTCCTCCTTATCAATCTTTTTGATTGTCTCGACAAGCAACGAAATGATTGCATCAACATCACGAAGATCACAAACCTCAACAGGGGTATGCATATAACGATTAGGAATAGAGATCAATGCTGTCGCAACACCTTCTCTTGTAAGCTGAATCTTACAAGTATCCGTACCTCCTGTAGCAGATGAATTAGTCACATTCTGATAGGCAATGCCCTTCTCTTCAGCTGTATCCTGCAACAAATGAACCAATGCTACATTATTATCTGCACAATGACGAATCACAGCTCCGTCGCCAAGTTTACATGTACCATATTTCTTTGCAGAACAATCTGGCACATCAGTAGCAAAACCAACATCCAAAGCAAAACCGACCTGCGGATTGACTTTATAAGCACTTGTAACAGCACCTCGACATCCTACTTCTTCCTGAGACGAAGCAACGCCATAGACACCAACCTTCAAATCTTCCTTTGAAAGTCGACGGATCACCTCCGCAACAATAAATGCTCCAATTTTATCATCTAATCCTTTGCTGGAAATCCTATGTTTTCCAATAAACGAAACATTAGACACTACAGCAACCGGATCTCCAATTTGAACCATCTCCTTTGCTTCCTCAGCGCTCTCGGCTCCAATGTCAACCCAAAGTTCATCTAGTTCCAATGCCTTTACTCTTTCTGCCGCAGTCTGTAGATGGATCGGTTTCTTGCCAATCACTCCCCTAACCTTCCTTCCTCTAGAAAGGACAACAACCTCAGTACCAGGAACAGTAAGCAAATCAATTCCACCATGCTTACGTACATAAATGTAGCCATTGTCGTCGATATGCATTACCTGAAAGCCGATTTCATCGATATGGCCACAAAGCATAATCTTGAAATCTGCATCTGGATTGATTACTCCATAGGAATTACAAAGCACATCTCCTTCAACAACAGCGAACTGCTGAACATAATCCATCCAGCAATGAGCAGCCTCCATTTCATAACCAGATGGAGAATACGAAGAAAGTAGGTTCTCCAAAAAACCTACGCTGCTCTCGTCAATGTTTTTATAATCTGATAAATTCATAGTCATAGATTTACATCACAAAAGTAGTAAATAATCCGCAATTATCAATCAATTATTTAACCAAGAGATTACGTTTACATTGGACAATGTAAGTAATAAGCAGAAAAGAAATATACAATAAAACGTTGAAAAACAAAAAGCGACGCTCAAAAAGAACGTCGCTCAAACTATTATAACTACTTATTGCTAATTTATCGACAGAAGTGCTGTGTCTTACAGAACGAGTAGCTAAGCATAACCTCATGGTCTCCCTTGTTATGTCTGTTGATACCAGTCAAAGTCAAACCATAAGTATAACCGATGTTAAACTGCTTAATTCTAACACCACCCATTGGTCTCAAGCTCAAAGGCTGTGCATTACCCTTATCCAAAGCGTGACGATACAATAGCTCAACCCAATAACCGAAGTCCTTACCTGGAACATCCTGCATAAACTTCAAGTGGAAATCTAGCTGACGCTGACCATCTGCATCAAACTTGAACATTGCACCTGGCTCAAACTGCATTCCATCACCCAACTGGAAATCATAACCCAAGAAGATGAATGGATTGATAGGTCTTACCGGTTCTGATGCACCCAACTCATCCAATGTTACAGGAATCAAGTTTGCGATACTTACACCAGCGAAGAAATTGTCAAACAAGAAATAAGTACCGAATGCTGCATTGAAGTAGTATCCCTTATCCTCATCTCCATTTGCCAACACCATATCTGTCGATTCCTTCTGAAACAATTCTCCAGAGAATCCATAATTTGAAACAACTCCAGCGATTGCAAATGACAACTGACGACGAATATCTCTCTGCTTCATCATATATCCACGAGTGCTACCACCTGACAATGGAATATGATAACCTAGAGAAACCTGACCTCCTCTACGAATTGAGTTACCGTTCTTATCCAAATATACATAAGCACCGATACCTAGTCGTTCCATACCACCACGCAATCTTGTACGGAAACTTAATGTAGTCGTACGAGGTGTATCACCCTTCTCTCCCGGCATACCAGTCCACTGAAGTTTACCTGTCCACATAAAGTGAGTACAGCGCTCAGCACCAGCAACAGCAGGGTTGACCAAGTAATAATTGTAATAGTACTGATCATAGACGATCTCCTCTTGCGCCTTTAGTCCTGTCTGTGATAGCAAGACCATCGTCAATGCTACTAAAATGTGTTTTATCTTCATTTTTCAACTATTTTGCAACAGTTCTTAAATAATGGTAATTAGAAATAGGTTTTATCCTAGTTCATATTCTAACGTTTGGCAAATATAAGTAAGTTTAATAAAACGTGCAATACTTTTTTACTTTTCTTTACATATTTCTTACTAATATGCTGCTTTATCACCTTTTATCATGTTAAAAACAGTTTGAAATATGATTCTTATATCTAGCCAAAAGCTCCAATTCTCAATATACCAGACGTCCTGTTTCACACGCCCTACCATCTGACTGATATCTGATGTTTCACCACGGAATCCAGTTACCTGCGCCCAACCAGTAATACCCGGTTTTGCAAGGTGACGCACCATATACTCGTCTATCAGTTTTGAATACTGCTCTGTCTGACTTACCATGTGGGGACGAGGCCCGACAACCGACATGTCGCCAAACAAAACATTGACAAACTGAGGCATCTCATCCAAATTGGTCTTTCTCAACACCGCGCCGACCTTAGTGATACGGGAATCGCCTTTTGTCGCCTGCAACTTGTCGGCCTCTGCATTGACCTTCATAGTACGGAACTTCAAGCAATAGAAATCCTTTCCATTCTTTCCTGTTCTCTTCTGCTTGAAGAAAATTGGCCCAGGGGATGAGAACTTCACCGCAATTGCCACAATCAAATATACCGGTGAAAGCAGCAATAGCACCAAAACCGAAAATACAATATCAAACAAACGTTTTCCTAGTCTATTCCAAGGCTCCTCTAATGGTTCATCACGGAACAAAATCATAGGAATATTTGCGACAGATACCAACGATACTCCTTTCTTAATGTATCTGTTAAAATCTGGAACAATCAAACTTTTAACGAAACATCGCTCTGCCTCCTGCAATATTTCAAGCGACTTTCTATCCTCACCTGCAGGCAATGCACTGATCACTTCGTCAACCTTACCTTCTCTTATCAATGACAAAGCATCAGCCAACTTCCCTTTAACTAAAGATGCATCAACTTTATAATCATCTTCCGTTCCATCATCATAAACGCCAAGCACATTATAACCCTGCCATTTATTATATATAAGTATATCATACACTTCGGCAGCTATATTTCCAGCACCTAAGATAATAACATTGCTTGTATTACGAGGCAAATGTCGCCAATAACGATAGATATTACGTGCCACATATCTCCACATGAATACTACAAAAAATAGAGCAGTGAAGAATACAGCAAAAAATCTTACAGAAAACGTAATCTTTGATACAATAAATACGACTATCAATATCAAAGAAAACAAAAATACCGTGCGAAACACTTTTGACATGATACCTTCAATCACCGCAGTTGGCTTATCAAATATCATACCATGCTGCGAAAACGAAACAGCATACGCTAAAGATGCCAAAGCATGAAGCATATTGCTAGTTGACGGCTCCACCCAAAAGCTCAAAAGACTCATAGTTACCATCAGAAGCAAATTCAACAAGAGCATCTCAACGATAAATACAATTCCTTTGAAGAATATATTTATGTAATTAACAAACATATATCTTTTGTAAATTAATCACTTACAATCAATCAATACCTTAAATCCACCTCTTTCTAAAGCAGATCGAGAACAAAGATAGTCACTTTTAACGATTTCCAAGCAAAGAATTCTAAAAAAATGTTAAAACAGCATTACCAAATGTTTGCACGACGACTTGGATCGATATACATAGAGTCTTTTTCTGTAACACCAAAAGCATCATACCACTCATTAATATGCGGTATTGCTCCATTCACTCTCCACTTGCCAAGAGAATGTGGATCTTCCTTTGTTCTGCGAATAATTTCCTCTGGTCGAATGTTGTTTGCCCACACTCCTGCATACGACAAGAAAAATCTCTGCTCAGGAGTGAATCCATCAACCTCGGTCAACGGATTTGTCTTCATCGCTCTTTTCAAAGCATTGAATGAGATCTTCAAACCTCCATGATCGGCCAAATTCTCACCCAATGTGAATTTTCCGTTCGCATAAACTCCCGGAGCTACTTCTATACCGTTGAAATATTCCATAATGCTGCTTGATCGTAGAGTAAAAAGAGCAGCATCCTCAGGAGTCCACCAGTCGCGCAGATTTCCGTCAACATCAAACTGACGTCCCTGATCATCATATCCGTGAGTCATCTCATGACCGATCACGACTCCTATCGCTCCATAATTATATGCATCATCGGCATCCATGTCAAAGAATGGTTTCTGCAAAATACCGGCCGGAAAGCAGATCTCATTTGTAGACGGATTGTAATACGCATTGACTGTCTGCGGATTCATGTGCCACTCTGTCTTATCAACTGGTTTGCCGGCCTTATCAAGCATGATATCAGCTTTGAATCGGCTGATTCTCTTTGTGTTTTCCCAAAGATTTTCATCTGTAATCTCAAGCGATGAATAATCTCTAAACTTGTCAGGATATCCGATTTTAACTGTTAGTCCTGCCAATTTTTCTTTTGCCTTCACCTTCGTAGAATCTCCCATCCACGACAAGCTATCCAAACGTTCAGCATACGAATCTTGCAGATTCTTAACAAGTTGAACCATTCTTTCCTTATGCGAAGCAGGGAAATACTTCTCAACATACATCTCTCCGATAGCTTCTCCCATCGCACCTTCAAGTGTCGACACTGCTCTCTTCCATCTTGGCGACGGTTCCTGTCGACCTGACAACACCTTACCATAGAAATCAAAGTTCGCATTATAGATCTCATCGCCAAGTGAACCAGCAGCACGATCAATCAACTGCCATGTCATGTAGTTTTTCAACACTGTAAGATCCTCTTTTGCAATTAGATCAACGGCTTTCTTAATCGGAGGAATCTGAGAAACATTGATCGAATCTTCCTTCAAATTGAATTTACCGAAATATGTATCCCAATCAAAACCAGCAAAATCCTCCTTAAACTGAGCAAATGTGATCTTATGATAATTGTCGTTAGGGACACGAAGCTGTTCTTTTGAATAGAACGATTCAGCCAAAGCTGTCTCGATCTTCATTACATCTTCGGTACACTTCTTTGCATTTTCTTCTGAATAACCGAATAGTTTGAACATTCTGTCGACATGAGAGACAAACTGCTCACGGATATTCAACATTGATGAATCTTTCTTAGAAAGATAGTAGTCACGACTGCCAAGAGATAGTCCACACTGATAAGTATGAAGCATATTCATCTTACTGTTCTTGTCGTCAGCACCGATATAGAATGTAAAGAAGACATTGACATCAATCTTATGCAAATCTGCAATCAATGCAGGAAGTTGATCCTTACTCTTGATTACATCTATTGCACGAAGATCTTCTTCCAATGGAGCTATTCCTATGGAATTCAACTTAGTAGAATCCATATAAAGATTGTAGAGAGTACATAGTTTATCGCCGACACTACCCTTCTCAAACTTCTTTGTAGCCAAATCTTCGATAAGCGACTTCATCTGTTGCTTATTCAACTCACCTACCTGCTCAAACGATCCATATCTTGCATATTCTCCAGTCAAAGGATTTTTCTGCATCCATCCACCACATGCAAACTGATAAAAATCATTCTTGGGATCTGCGGAAGTATCTAAATTTGTCTTATCAATTCCAGATCCAATAACAGGCTGCTTCTCTCCTTCGCCACATGAAGTCATGGAAAGAATTGTTGCAGGCAGCAAAGTCAACATAAATTTCTTCATTTCTACAATCTTGTATAATCAAGCAAATCAAGAGCGTTTTTCCAACTCTCTCAAATTCTGCATCTTTTTCTCTTTCAAATAATCACTGATTGTGCTCAAGTGTTCGCGCACCTTACCACCACCGAATTCGTAAACTTTCGATACCAAACCATCAAGGAAGTCACGGTCGTGAGACACAAGGATGATTGTGCCTTCGAAATTCAACAACGCTGATTTCAAAATGTCTTTTGTACGAAGGTCAAGATGGTTAGTAGGCTCATCCAAAATCAATAGATTCACAGGCTCAAGCAACAGTTTTAGCAAAGCAAGACGTGTTCTCTCTCCTCCTGAAAGCACCTTGACTTTCTTCAACGATGCCTCTCCTCCAAACATGAATGCACCAAGCAAATCCTTGATCTTAGTACGAATATCTCCCTGAGCAACATTATCAATTGTCTCAAAAACCGTAAGTTCACCATCAAGAAGGGAGGCCTGATTCTGTGCAAAATATCCTATCTGAACATTATGACCGATCTGGCAACTTCCGCCGAATGGCACCTCACTCTTGATACATTTAACAAGAGTCGACTTACCTTCTCCGTTACGACCGACAAATGCAACCTTATCTCCTCTTTCAATTGTCATGTTGACACCAGAGATGATAACCTTATCGTCGTATGCTTTCTGTAGATTCTCTACAATAACAGGATAGTTACCTGAACGTGGAGCTGGCTGGAAACGAATCTTCAAAGCAGAAGTATCAACTTCCTCTGGCTCAATACGCTCAAGTTTTTCAAGCATTTTGACGCGAGACTGCACCTGAAGAGTCTTTGAGTAAGTCCCTTTGAAACGTTCAATGAACTCAATATTTTCAGCAATAAACTTCTGCTGCTCTTCGTATGCTTTCTGCTGTTGCTCACGTCTTTCCTTACGCAATTCTAGGTAATGAGAATAGTTGACCTTATAGTCGTAGATTCTTCCCATTGTCACCTCGATAGTACGTGTAGTGATATTGTCGACAAAGGCGCGGTCGTGGGAAATCACGATCACTGCCTTAGCACTGTTCACAATAAAATCTTCTAGCCACTGAATTGACTCAATATCAAGATGGTTCGTTGGCTCGTCAAGAAGCAGAACATCTGGTTTCTTCAACAACAATTTGGCAAGCTCGATACGCATTCTCCAACCACCACTGAAATCGCTTGTCTGGCGATCCAAGTCTGAACGAAGGAATCCGAGACCAATAAGGGTTCTCTCTACATCCTCTTCGTAATTTGTGTTGTCGATAGCATAAAATTTCTCGCTCAATGCGGAAACTTTCTCAATCAATGCCATATACTCGTCGCTCTCGTAGTCGGTACGTTCGCCTAGCTCTTTGTTTAGCTCCTCGATTTCCTTCTCCATAGAGAAAAGTTGCTCAAAAGCAAGACTAGCCTCTTCACGTACAGTACGACCGTCCTCTGTCATCAAATGCTGAGGAAGGTAAGCAATCACAGTATCTTTAGGTGCCGACACATTTCCTCTTGTAGGCTTCTGTACTCCTGCCAAGATCTTCAACAATGTGCTCTTTCCAGCACCGTTCTTTCCCATCAACGCAATTCTGTCTTTCTCGTTGACCTGGAAAGAGATGTTTTCAAAAAGTGTTCTGCCGCTGAACTCAACGGCCAATCCATCAACTGATATCATTATTATTATTTAATTTTCAAGCTCTTTATAATGCCAGTCAATTCTTTATAACGACTAGCTCTCAAAGATTCAGGCATCTCCAAACGAACAGAGTAAACCTTCTTCTTCTTTTCATCGTAGAAAACATAACGCTCCTTGAAAATCTGAGCTTCTTTATGCAATGCAGCAATTCTAGCTGCTGAATATCCAGCAAAAGGAACAACCTCGTTTGCTATCAACTCATAACCAGCATCCGTAGAATATACGTCATTCACCATCACCTTTGCAATCGCATCAACATCTGATGCCTCTACTGTCTCTGGCGACAAAAGTGCACAATAGATGATTCTGACATTTTTCTCTACAGAATCCATAGTCATGTATGTCATGAAACTATCAATATGTCCTGTCTTATAGTCTCCAATCAAAATTTTTTCATCAACAATATCGTAACCACGAAATGTATGGTTTTCAGGATAAGCAACGCTAAATTCACCTACCGACAAAACAGGGACATCCGGTAAGTCGCCTCCACCTATACCATTTCCACCACCTACAACTTCAACATCGTCTTCCTTACACGAGGTAAAAACCATTGATGACAAGCCTAATACTAAACATGAAATCTTCGCTAACTTCCAAAAACTAAATTTTTCCATATACCCTATTTTAAAATTTACTTAGCAAAGGTAATATTTTTGTTTTACAAATTCAAATCAAGCGTAAATCATACATCATAGGCGTAAAAAAACCGGATCTTTTCAGACCCGGTTTTTACTATATATCGAAAGTGATTAATTATGCTCTTTCAGCTAGAGCCTTCTCTTTCGCGATTCTTTTAGCCTCTTCCTCTTCATCAGCCTTTGCTGAGTAGTACTTGCAAGCGAATGGAGCTGCAATGAAGATTGAAGAATAAGTACCGACGATTACACCGATCAACATAGCGAAGATGAATCCACGGATTGTCTCACCACCGAAGAAGAAGATGATAACCAACACGATTAATGTACTCAATGATGTACTGAATGTACGGCTTAGAGTTGAACTGATTGCATCGTTGAATACCTGCTGCTTGTCAAACTCTGCAGAACCCTTTCGGTTGCGGATAAACTCACGGATACGGTCGAAGATAACCACCTTATCGTTGATAGAGTAACCGATCACAGTCAAGATAGCTGCGATGAATGACTGGTCAACCTCCAATGAGAATGGAACGATTCCTGTCAATGGCAATATGCTGTACAACAATAGGATGAACAATGTATCGTGAACAAGAGCAACCAATGCTCCACCAGAATAAGCAATACGGCTAAATCTCAAGAAGATATACAAACCGATACCTAGCATAGCGATCAAGATAGCAAATACAGCTGAAATCTTGATATCGTCTGCCATTGTAGGTCCTACCTTCTGTGAAGACTGGATACCGTAAGTAACCTCTGACTGAGCATCTGCTAGTGCAGCTGTACCATCGTTAACAACATAACGGTTAACAAACATCTCCTCTGTAACACCATCATTCAACATTGGCTTCAATGAATTGAACAACTTAGTCTCGATATCTGCATCAACATCGTTCTCAGTATCCTGGATACGGTAGTTAGTTGAGATACGAACCTGATCAGCAGTACCGATTGTGATAACGCTTGCGTTAAGTGACTTATCCAACACATCCTTAACCTCACCAGTTGAAACCTCCTTCTCAAACTTAACTGTGTAGTTTCTACCACCAGAGAAGTCAATACCCTGCTGCATACCTACTGCAACCAAAGCAATAACAGCGGCAACAATAACACCAGCAGCAACCATCATATATGGTTTAGACTCACCGATGAAGTCGTACTTAACATTCTTAAACCAGTTCTCAGAGAACTTAGTAGAGAATGTAAGCTCCTCGAAGCCTTTTTTATTTGAATACAAGTCAAAGATCAAACGAGTAACGAAAATTGCAGTCAACAATGAGCAAAGGATACCGATAATCAATGTTGTAGCGAATCCCTTGATAGGACCTGTACCGAAGTAAGCCAAAATGATACCAGTCAAGATTGTAGTCACGTTAGCATCGATGATAGCACTCATCGCATTACCGTAACCATCCTTCAACGCTTGCTTCATACCCTTACCAGTTGCCAACTCCTCACGGATACGCTCGTAGATCAACACGTTAGCGTCGACTGCCATACCCAAAGTAAGCACGATACCTGCGATACCAGGCAATGTCAAAACGGCTTTCAAAGAAGCCAAAACACCGAAGATCAAGAATACGTTGCAAACCAAAGCGGCATCAGCGATAAGTCCTGGCACCAAACCATAGTAAGCAACCATATAAATAAGTACAAGAGCAAATGCAACGATGAATGAAATCATACCAGCGTTAATTGCCTCCTGACCTAGAGATGGTCCAACAACATCCTCCTGAACAATCTTTGCAGGAGCTGGCATCTTACCACTCTTCAATACGTTAGCCAAGTCTTTTGCCTCGTTTACTGAGAAATCTCCTGTGATCTCTGAACGTCCACCTGCGATCTCACCGTTTACACGAGGATATGAATATACATAACCGTCAAGAACGATAGCAATACACTTTCCTACGTTCTCACGAGTCATCTTAGCCCATGTCTTTGCACCTTCCTGATTCATCTCCATGCTTACTGCAGCATAGATAGACTTGTCGTTGAAGTCAGCCTTAGCGTCTGTTACGCTAGCACCAGTCAACTGTGCCTTTCTCTCCTTACCCTTCAAAGCCTTAGACTTCAACGCGATAAGTCCGAAGTAACCGTTGAACTCCTCCTTGACTGTCCAAGCGAAGAATGTTGAAGATGGGATCAAACCTTTTGCACGACCCATGTTCAAATACTCTGCTACCTTAGCTGTATCGCTATAGTGTGCATAACCTACACGTGGACCAGGATAAACCTGACCAGTCTGGAAGTTGATGCTTGGCTGCAAGTATGAGAACAATGATGTTACACCTTCTGTATTAGATGAATCTGCAGCAAGATTTGCAAGCAAACTGTCAGACTCTGATTCAGCAGGAGCTGCTGTCTTCTCTGTCTCAGCAGTATTCTTGTTCATCTCAGCAACCATCTCGTTTACTGCAGAAATGTTACGAGCAATTTCAGAGAACTCTGTAGTTTCCCAGAATGCCAAATCGGCACTACCCTGAAGCAACTTACGTACACGCTCTGGCTCCTTTACACCTGGCATCTCAATCAAGATACGGCTTGAACCCTCAAGTTTCTGGATATTTGGCTGAACCACACCATAACGGTCGATACGAGAACGAAGCACATTGAATGAGTTGTCGATAGCGCTATCTACCTCTTCTCTCAACACCTTGATGACTTCGTCGTTTGTTGATGTGTAGTTAATCTTGCTCTTCAAAGTATAACCGCTGAAGATAGAAGCCAACTGGCCACCTGGGTTAACTTCGTTGAATGCATTAATGAACAGTGTTAAGAAGTCTTTCTGTGAAGTCTTCTGATCTTCTCTTGCCTTAGCAAGTGCCTTTGTGAAAGCCTCATCTGATGCCTGATTGCCTGCAAGAGCCTTCAAGATGTCCGGAACAGATACTTCCATCACCACATTCATACCACCTCTCAAGTCCAAACCTAAGTTCAACTCTTTCTCACGGCACTCTTTCAACGACCATGCTGACTCGTTGTGGCTTGCTAACGTATCCATGTACGCATTGTACTTCTGAACATCTCCCTCAGCGTATGCCTCTGCTTCACTCTTATAGTGGTTAGAGACAAACGTGAACGAAAGCGAATACACGCATGCCAAAAAAAGAGCAACAATCAGAAACCATACAATTCCTTTGTTTTGCATTTTTTTGTTTATTTAATTTTTTTATTTATATTCTTAACACTATTAATGCGCAAATTTAAGATAAAAAATTTGCATTTACTTATTTTTCGCCATTTTTTTGAAGTTTTCAATTACATTCTACAAGTAAAAATACGATTCTCACATTCTTTTTCTCTTCATCATAAAATAGTAAGGGCAGGTTTCTTTCCTGCCCGATCCATATAATTCAAATTCTATGCTATTTCGTGTATATCAACGACGACAATTTATCTTCCGCAAATACGTCGTTGGCTATCTCCCAAAGCTGCTTCGACGTGATCTTCGCGATTCTTTCGGCAACAACTGCGTTAGACTCGTTCATGCCGAAGAAAAGAAAACTTTTCGCCATGTTGAGTGCAGAATTCTCTCTGTTCTCCTGCGCAATCGCTAGCTGTCCCATCAACTGTCGCTTTGCTCTTTCCAACTGCGACGATGGCATCTCCTTGTCTCGAAGATTCTTCAACTCCTTATATATAATATGTAGGCACTTCTCTGTGTCCTCATGCTCCGTACCGAAATAGATGTTGATCAAGCCGTCGTCGGAATAGGCAGTGTAAGCTGATTCGACAGTATATGCCAATCCTCTCTTTTCTCGCACCGCAAGATTTAGTTTTGAATTCATTCCCGGACCACCAAGAATATTATTCAATAAATATAAGGGTAGACGACGTTCATCCGACAACGAATATGCTCTTGCTCCAATCAACGCATGTGTCTGATGCGTACTTAGATTCTTGCGCACGTGGTCTGGAACATACACTGCTGATTTCTGTCGACTCTTAGTACTGAATTTGGCAGCAACGTCGCCGAAATATTTCTCTGCTAGCCTCATCACTTTCTTAAAAGGGATATTGCCGACTGAGAAAAACAAAATCCTATCCGTAAAATAATTGTTGGCGACAAAACGCAACGCATGCTCCGTAGTGTACTCCTGAAGACGTTCTGCGTCGCCAAGAATATTTCTGCCTAATTGAGAATTCTTGAAAATGATGCTTTCAAACTCATCATAGATCAATTCCGACGGAGAGTCGTTATAAGAGTTGATCTCTTCTATAATAACGTCGACTTCCTTCTCAATCTCATGAGCAGGAAATGTAGGATGAAAAACGATATCAGAGCATAGGTCGACAGCCTTTTCAAAATCGGCAGTCAACACAGTGGAATATACGAATGTCTCCTCTTTTGTGGTGTAGGCATTGATCTCCCCTCCCACTCCTTCAAGACGGTTGAGGATATGCCACGAATTTCTTTTCGTAGTACCCTTGAACAACATATGCTCTATGAAATGAGCCATGCCGCTCTCGTCGGCCTCCTCATCACGGGTGCCGGCATTGATTGCAAAACCACAATAAGCTACCTGCGACGTTTCCTCCTTGTGCACTATGCGAACACCGTTAGGAAGCGTTGCTGTATGTATATTCGTATCTGTCATTTAATCATTCCTTGCTTTTTCAACTCGCCGACGCACAATTCTAATTCATCGTACCACTCCTGACCGAATCTGCGAATCAACGGTTCTTTCAAAAATTTGTAAACAGGAAGATCATTGATGCTTCCCAATTTTCTTGCACATTTGCAGACATCCCACTTGTGATAGTTGACTGCAATATTATCTCCTACCTTGTCAAGACGGACTGGATATAGATGGCAAGATATAGGCTTGTAGAAATCGCTACGACCTTCACGATAGGCAACCTCAAGAGCACATTTGCACATGCCATCTTCATCGATAGTAGTGAAAACGCACTCTCTTCCGTTGACGATGGATGTCACCTTGTCTCCCTGTGGATCAGTGTACCATACTCCCTGCTCCTTGATCACCTTCTTGGATTCTTCGGAAAGCTGGTCCCATACGACGTTGACAAGTCGCTCCAAAATCGGAATTTCATCATCTTCCAACGGAGCCCCACAGTCGCCCTCGATACAGCATATACCTTTACACTTCGCCAAATCACAAAGGAATCGGCGTTCCAAAACATCGAAACTTACAATTGTATCTTGAACCTGTAGCATAATTACAACTCAACTACTGCCTTACGCAATTTCACCAACTTAGTAAGCAATGCCTCTGCCAAATCTAGACGAAGCATGTTCGCACCGTCGCTCTTAGCTACACTTGGATCCATGTGTGTCTCCATGAACAATCCGTCTGCACCGACAGCGATACCAGCACGAGCAATAGTCTCGATCATATCAGGATTTCCACCAGTCACACCAGAAGTCTGGTTTGGCTGCTGAAGCGAGTGAGTGATATCAAGCACTACAGGGAAACCGATCTTCTGCATTGTAGGAATTCCACGATAGTCGACAATCAAATCCTGGTAACCAAACTCCGTACCGCGATCTGTCAACAATACCTTATCGTTGCCGCACTCCTTGATCTTGCCAGCCGCAAACTTCATCGACTCTGGAGAGATGAACTGCCCCTTCTTGATATTGACAACTTTTCCTGTCTTTGCTGCAGCCACAAGGATATCAGTCTGTCGACAAAGGAATGCCGGAATCTGAAGCACGTCGACATACTTGGCAGCCATGTCAGCCTCAGCAGCAGAGTGGATATCTGTCACTACAGGAATATTATATTTCTCCCCCACTCTCTTCAAAATATCAAGAGCCTTCTCGTCGCCGATACCAGAGAAACTGTCAAGACGCGAACGGTTAGCCTTTCTGTACGAGCCCTTGAAAATATAAGGGATATGAAGCTTGTCACAGATAGCCACCATCTTGTCAGCGATCTCGAAAGCCATCTCCTCACCTTCGATACAGCAAGGTCCTGCCATCAAGAAGAAATTATTGTCGGCAAGATATTTTAGTTTTGGAATGAAAGAGTAATCCATAGTCATATATTATGTTTTCTGCAAATTTACGAAAATTATTTAACGACGGGAGTATTCCCCATCATTTCCTTCTCCTTATTCTTTCTATACAACTGCCAACTGTTGAACACATTGTGCCAGATGCTATAGAATCCTCCTGCAATGGAAGTAATCGGCGTGAAGAAGGTATAGCCTACCCAAATTGCGAAGACGGTGTTCTTCTGGCCCAACGCCTGACCACCACTGATCTCGTCGTTGAATTTTCTACCGAACAATTTTCCGAATGCAAACTGAGATACGCAAGCTATGAGCGAAGCAGTACCGATGCCGACAACCGTTGCTACAGTAAGATCAGTCGCCAATACAGCATAACGGACAGTGACTGCGATAGCGATAGAGAGCGAAACGGCCCAGATATAGAAAGCCAAATCTTTAGTGGAAATAACGACTTTATGAAATGCTGGCAAAAACTGTCTGACCAACACAGCCAAAAAGAAAGGGCAAATCAACATAGGAAATACCTTTGCCATAATTCTGAAGAAAGCAACCCAGAATGTGATTCCACTCTCAGGATTAAGAATCGGAACAATGGCAGAGATGGCGACCGTAGTAACGAGATTAATGAACATGGTATATGATACCAGCGTCGCTCCGTTTCCTCCAAGTTTCTGGGTAAGCACGGCAGCTGCAGTCGCCGTAGGGCAGATGAAACAGATCATAGCCGACTCAAAAGTGATTCTAAATGAACATTCAGGATAGAAACAAACTAATCCTCCTAGCACCACAAACAACATAATCTGGAATGCAAGACCGTAGAAATGCCAGCGTTGCCAGCATAGATCACGAATATTTATCTTACAGAAAGAGATGAACAACATCGTGAAAATCAACACTGGCTGAACAATATGAACGATGTCAGTCGCATTTGTGCGCCACTCCGTCGACACGGGAAGCAAATAATGCCATACCAAATAACACGTTGCTCCGAACATCATAGCGCAAGGCAACGTCCAATCCCTCAAAAATTTCAAAACCGGATTCATCTGTAGTCTTAATTTTCGGCTGCAAAATTAGCAAAAAAAATCGGCATTAGATTCAACAAACGAACTAATACCGGTTTCTAAATTTCTTATTTATCTTCCTCTTTCAAGCATTTCTTTGGTAAGAAGCAATGTGCATGCGGCCGAGCCGTCACGTTGAGCGTCTATTCTCCAATGTTTGACATCCATCTGTTCATCATTGTTTTTCCAATTAGCCAAGGTATCACCATCTAAATCAGTTATTAAGAGGTTCTTTCCATTTAGGTTAGCAAACTGTTCCAAAACACGATGTTGCAAAGACTTATTCCTATCCTTTTTTTCAGGAACCCAATGATAAATCGTATCCAATGCGACTGTGGTTTCCGGCTCGACAACATACCAGATAGTATCTTTATGATGGCGATGCCCCCATGCAGATCCGCTATGATCATACCAATCCTCATAATGTTCATCTTCAAAATCATTAGCGAACGAAATCCGTAATGAATCTGACGTATTGTTCTTTACTTTGATATAAAACGAATCTTCCTCGTCTTCAGGACAAGCGGTAAGCGACAGCAACAAACCTCCAATAAAAGGCAGGATAAATAAATTACGCATTTTATTTAGTGTCATACAAAAACAATCCTTAACTCTTAATTTTTCATTCTTAATTCAAAAAACAAGGCTGCATCTTCCGACACAGCCTTGATTTAGTGGAGATGGAGGGGGTCGAACCCTCGTCCAAACGAGGAATCAATATGCTTTCTACATGCTTATTCCAGCCTTCGGTTTTCGAGTGTTGGCAAGACCTGGACCACCAACCAACACCTTAGTCTGTAAATTTCATGCCGTCATCCAGACTCTAACGACACTATTCCCGATTTTCTGCGCCTCGCTAATCCAATCGCCTCAGGACTTGGGCTTGGGGAGACGTCTTGTCTCAGCTATCTTAGCCGAGATAAAGCCAACTTACTGTACTTCGGTTAGGCTGCAAGAGCATAGTTATTCTCGCCAGTTAAATTTTTGGTCTCCAGATTATAGTGCTAGCCACCAGCGCACTGCATGCTTACATACCGCTTCTGCCCGCTGTCAAAACCGGTCATCCCCAACTGAGATGAGATCCCGTAAGATCACTTCGCAAAAATATATGTTTTATTTTTCTTGTGCAAACGTTTTTCTTTTTCTCACATAAAAAAACATAGAAACCATAAAAGGCGTTTATACTTAAATTCCATGTTTTTAATGCTTTCTATGTGACATCAATCCTCCTTTGGCATATCTTCTGGCGACTCTGCTTCTGGCAACGGTGGCATCGGAGGCGCTGGTTTTCCCATCAATTGACGATCCAACTCTTCTTGCGTAGGTATAGTATCAACCTTCTCTACAGGTCTGCACACATCTCCTTCCAACATCACCGGAGTATCCCCTGTAGTCTTTCCTATTCCACACGCAGTCATTGCCATTGAGACTGTTGCTACCGCCGCCTTCTTCAACTTGGAAATACCATTTATCTTGGCATCCTTCTTCTCCTTAAGCTGACGAGTCAACTCCGCAAGTTCAGCCTCACATGCTGGGCAAGTACCGTCGCACTCACCTTCAAAACTGCACTCGTTGGGTTCGTAGCTAATGCCGTTTGCCTTAGCCACCTCTAATCTGATGCGTTTTAGTTCATCACATATTCTTCTTCCGTTTGTCTTCATATCTTGGTCCTTTTATTTCATTAAAAAATCCCTCGTCACCCGGTAGATTTCTCGCTGCGCTCTAATTCAACCATGGGCTAGTTAGGACAACCGTTCTTCGTTTGGAATGTTTTGTATGCAAAAAGATCAAAGTCGGAAAAGCCCATTTCTTTAAGCATTTCGACGCTGCGATCCTGATCCTCTTTCGTGTTATATTTCGGAATCAATGGGATGCGTATTTTAACCTTATCAGCCACGTTTTGCAACAGCCCAAGGACTTCTATCACATTGGCATTGGTTTTGCCCGTATACGCCTCGTAAATGGCCGGATTCATATCTTTGATGTCGACAAACCAATAGTCAATCACAGGCAGTAGGGCCTCAATGTTCTTTTTGGGCACATTCAACGCTGTCTCTATCGTCAGTTTCCAATCGTCGCCACAAAGTTCTCTAAACTCTTTTATGAATTCATACCTTAGGCACGGCTCTCCTCCACCAAAGCATATTCCACCTCCCGTCGCCAAGAAATACAATTCATCGACTTTGACCTTTTCATAGAGTTCGGCCGTGGAATACATTCTTGCACTTTCTATATCTCGCAACGACTGCGGATTAAGGCAATACTTGCATTTCAACGTACAAGTATGGAATGCGGCAAGCGTCGTCACTCCTTCTCCGTCGACAATCAATCTATGACGAGATACGCCTATGAATGGAGCCTCTTCCATATTACCAGCTTTGTTATTTAAGCCATCATTTAAGCCACTCGGAAATCTTCACAGCGATGTTGTCGCCGTCGACTGCCGAACTTGTGATTCCTCCTGCATATCCGGCACCCTCTCCAGCTGGGTAAAGGCCCTTGATCTGGATATGCTGCATCGTCTCTGGATCTCTTGGAATTCGCACTGGCGACGATGTACGGCTCTCAACTCCGATAATCACAGCATCGTTTGTCAAGAATCCTTTGCGCTTCTTGTCGAACTCAACAAAACCTTCACGCAATCTCTTCGCGATGAAATCCGGCATCCAGAAATGCATTGGCGACGACGTTACGCCAGGCAGATACGACACCTCAGGTAGTTCAAAACTTAGTCTGCCTTTGACGAAGTCATATAGTTTCTGGCAAGGTGCTTTGCTTCCTCCTCCTGAGTTGGCAAAAGACATCTGCTCATATCGTTTCTGGAACTCAAGTCCAGCAAGCACACCAAACTGTTCATAGTCTGGCATAATTTCTGGCAAATCCTCCACACGAATCTCAACCACTACAGCGGAATTTGCGTATGGCGAGTTGCGACCGGAAGACGACATTCCGTTGACAACAGTTTCGTTCTTGTATGTCGACGCAGGAACTACGAATCCACCTGGACACATACAGAATGTGTAGACACCTCTACCGTCGACTTGGGTAACAAATGAATACTCTGCAGCAGGAAGATAAGGTCCACGCTCAGCACAATGATACTGAATCTTATCAATCAAAGCCTGCTTATGCTCGACTCTGACGCCCATCGCAAAACCTTTAGCTTCAAGCGCTACTCCCTGCTCATGTAGCATCTGATAGATATCGCGAGCCGAATGACCAGTGGCAAGCACCACCGCTCTACTCTTGTATTCTGTGCCATCGGAAGTAACAACTCCCTTGACTGTATCGTTTTCAATAATCAAACAAGAGACCTTAGTCTCGAAATGAATCTCGCCACCACAATCAAGAATCGTTGCACGCATCTTCTTGATCACCTCTGGAAGACGGTCAGTACCGATATGCGGATGAGCCTCGTAAAGAATAGAATCCTGAGCTCCATGATAGTGGAACACCTGAAGAATACGCTCACTGTCGCCTTTCTTCTTGCTACGAGTGAAGAGCTTTCCATCGGAGAATGTACCTGCTCCACCCTCACCGAAACAGTAGTTTGATTCTTCATTCAATCCATTGTTACGACATAGCTGAGCCACATCCACCTTTCTGTCGGAAACGGCCTTTCCACGCTCCAACACAACTGGGCAATAACCAAGTTCAATAAGGCGAAGGGCAGCAAACAATCCAGCTGGACCAGCACCTACGATGACAATCTTCTCGCCATTCTTCACGTCGCCATACCTGAAAGGATATTCAATCGGTTTGGCAGCTGTCTTATCAGTGAAAGCCTGCACAGTAAGGTTAATCTTCACCTGTACCTTTGAACGAGCATCTATACTCTTACGGATAACGCGAACCTGACGTACTCTATCTGCACGCACACCTAATTTCTTCGCTACTTCCGCACGTAGCAAATCCTCCTTCGCTGCCTGTTTCGGCAACACTACCAACTGAATATTATCGTAGAACATAATGAATTGAAATCTGTATAATGCAAAAGTAAGAATAAATGCGAAATTCTAAATGCGAATTGCGAAATTGTTGGGCATCAAGGTCCAGCGGACCTATTTCGCCTTAGCGAGGATAATCGATTCCATTTTACAATGCAATCGTAAAACGGTGTCGGCAAAAAAAGCGGAACCCTGCAAAGCAAGATTCCGCTGATATCTAACTTGGAAGAAAACCAAGTAATTCCTATTGACCTAATTATTAGATTAGCCCAAGTAACCTTTCAAAAGTTTGCTGCGTGAATTCTGACGCAAACGACGAATAGCCTTCTCTTTGATCTGACGAACACGCTCACGAGTCAAGCCGAACTGCTCACCGATCTCCTCCAATGTCATCTCCTGACAACCAATTCCGAAGAACATCTTGATAATCTCGCTCTCACGCTCTGTCAAAGTATCCAAAGCACGATCGATCTCCTTTGACAACGACTCGTTGATCAACGAACGGTCTGCTACTGGAGAATCTGCGTTTGGAAGGACGTCTAGCAAGCTGTTATCCTCACCTTCTGCAAATGGAGCATCGATTGAAGTACTTCTACCTGAAACCTTCAAAGTATCAGCAACCTTATCCTCCGGCATGTCTAGCTCACGTGCCAACTCCTCTGCGGATGGTTTTCTCTCGTACTTCTGCTCAAATGCAGAGAATGCCTTGTTGATCTTGTTCAATGAACCAACCTGATTCAAAGGCAAACGTACGATACGAGACTGCTCTGCCAATGCCTGCAAAATGCTCTGACGGATCCACCATACTGCGTATGAGATAAACTTGAATCCACGTGTCTCATCGAACTTCTCAGCAGCCTTGATCAATCCCAAATTACCCTCGTTGATCAAATCCGGCAAACTCAAACCTTGATTCTGGTACTGTTTTGACACAGACACGACAAATCTCAAATTCGCACGAACCAACTTGTCCAAAGCTCGCTCATCGCCCTGACGGATTCTCTGCGCTAGATCTACCTCTTCCTCCACTGAAACCAATGGTTCACGGCCGATTTCCTGCAAATACTTGTCAAGTGATGCGCTCTCTCTGTTGGTAATTGACTTGGTAATTTTTAACTGCCTCATAAATATAGACTATTAGACTATTTTACAAAATTCGCGCAAAAATAGTCAATAAATTTATCTATGCAAAATTTTAAGCGAAAAAAGTCAAACTTTTTGCGACGGTGCGTCGTTCAATCTTCCCTGTGAGATTTTTGAGTGAGGCGGCACATCGTGAGTTATCCAAACGTTACCGCCGATGATTGAATGATGACCTATTGTGATTCGCCCAAGTACGGATGCATTAGAGTAGATTGTCACATGGTCCTCAATGATCGGGTGACGAGGCAGATTCATCGGATGTCCGTTCTCATCAAGAGTAAAGTTCTTTGCTCCCAATGTCACGCCCTGATATAGATTTACATGGTTTCCGATAATACATGTCTCACCGATTACGACACCAGTACCGTGGTCGATACTGAAATATTCTCCGATCTGTGCACCAGGATGAATGTCGATACCGGTTCTTGAATGTGCCATCTCCGAAATGATACGTGGGATGATAGGCACTCCCATCTTAAGAAGACAGTGAGCTATACGGTAGTTGCTCATTGCATTAAGCACAGGATAACATAGGATAACCTCTCCGTGACTTACTACAGCCGGGTCGTTATCGAACATTGCCTTCACGTCAGTATAAAGCAAACGCTTTATTTCCGGAATCTGCTCAATGAAATCCATTGCAAGACCGGGGGCTCTCTTGCAAGCTTCTGCAGCTGAAACATTAGGATCAAACTCCAATCCAGAGCTGATCTGAGTCTTCAATTCGCTGTATAGATTATCGATTGCAACACCGATGCTAAACTTGCGCATGCCCTCCCCTACCGGCTCATGATCAAAATAGCCAGGGAAGACGACACTCTTTGTAAGCTTAACAATATTCTTAAGCGACGACAAAGAAGGCAGGGCCAACTCACGAGTAGAATCTACCATGCTATCCACCGATGTGGAGTCCGACAATATGTCGACAATCTTGTGCAATCTTTCGTTGTCTCTATTCATAATGAAAGTCATTAAAATCATTACAAAGTTAGAAAAATATGAACAAATCTGCAAAAAAGTTGTTCGCTGGCATAATTTTTGTTGTATTTTTGTAGATAATTAAATCAGAGAAGAAAAAACAGATATATATATAATGAAAAAATTAGTTGGATTTTTGATTTTCGCATTATCGATGATAGCAAACAGCTGTTCTAGTGACCATGATCACTTCAGAGGCGACTACTATGACGATTATGCAACTCACTATTACTACTACGACGGCTTTTACTATTCAGATCCTGAGCATCATTACCGCTACGATCACGATGAACACCATTACTATTACGGCAGACTAGAATGGAAAGGCGAACACAATGGTTGGGCAGTCGTATTGAGAGAAAATCCATATTATGGCCTTATCTGCTACGTCAAAAACAGCCAACGTTTTCTAGAAGACCAACTTGGTTATCATAATGTATATGATCGCGAAGTTATGGTTAGATTCCATTTTCTTGGTTACGATGAGCACGGTCATTCTTTAATTGACATCACTCACATCTACTACAGATAACTTCAAATCTCCAGATATACAAAAAGACGGGAATGTGATATGAACCCCGTCTTTTTTAGTTTTAAAAACAAAAGAAGAGACGCAAACGCGTCTCTTCTATGCATTTTAATGTTAAAGCATTATAGCTTAGCCAAATAGTCGCTAACGTTCTTCTCAATTCTTGCATTGATTGCTGAAGTGTCAGCTGTCTTGTCAAACTTCTCACCAGTGATGTTCTCGTAAAGCTCAATGTAACGGTTTGAAATAGACTCAACGATTGCGTCTGTCATCTCAGGGACCTGCTGACCAGCCTTACCCTGGAAACCATTGTCCATCAACCACTCACGAACGAACTCCTTAGAAAGCTGCTTCTGAGCCTCACCGTTGTTGAATCTCTGCTCGTAACCATCAGCATAGAAGTAACGTGATGAATCTGGAGTGTGGATCTCATCCATCAAGTAGATCTTACCGTCGTGTTTACCGAACTCATACTTTGTATCAACTAGAATCAAACCACGCTTAGCAGCGATCTCTGTACCTCTCTGGAACAATGCCAAAGTATACTTCTCAAGAACAGCGTAATCCTCAGCTGAAACAAGACCCTGAGCTATGATTTCCTCCTTAGAGATATCCTCGTCGTGCTTTCCGATCTCAGCCTTTGTTGTTGGAGTGATGATTGGAGTTGGGAACTTCTGGTTCTCCTTCATTCCCTCTGGCAACTTAACGCCACAGATCTCTCTAACACCGCTCTTATATGCTCTCCATGCACTACCACACAAGTAACCGCGAACAATCATCTCTACTGGAAAACCTTCGCAACGTACACCTACAGTAACCATTGGATCTGGAGATGCCATCTTCCAGTTAGGACAGATATCCTGAGTTGCATCCAAGAACTTTGCTGCGATTTGGTTCAACATCTGACCCTTGAAAGGAATACCCTTTGGCAAAATCACGTCAAATGCAGAGATACGGTCAGTTGCTACCATTACTAGCAAATCCTCGCCTACACTATATACGTCTCTAACCTTTCCGTGGTAAACGGCTTTCTGATTCTTAAAGTTAAAATCAGTCTTTGTTAATGCGTTATTCATATCTTATTCTTTAATTTCTTTACAAAAATCTCGTATTCCGCACTCATCACACTTCGGAGCCAACGCTGTACAGACATATCTGCCGTGCAATAGCAGCCAATGATGAGCGTCACTTAAAATATCTTCAGATATATACTGACGTAGAATCATTTCCGTCTGAAGCGGATTCTTCGCCTCCTCTGCTAGTCCTATCCTATGAGAAACTCTAAAAACATGTGTGTCGACAGGCATCGCTGGTTTTCCGAATGCAACTGCAAGCATCACGTTGGCTGTCTTTCTGCCGACCCCGGGCAATGTTGTCAAAGCCTCCATTGTCGACGGTATTTCTCCGTCACATCTTTCCACTACCATCTGAGCCATCTGCAACAGATGTAGAGCTTTTGCGTTTGGATAGGAAACGCTTTTAATATACTCAAGAATCTCCTCTTCTGTCCCCTTAGCCAATGTGTAGACATCGGGGTAACGCTCAAACAACGCTGGTGTGACCTGATTCACTCGTTTATCCGTACACTGTGCAGACAACATCACTGCAACAAGCAACTCATACGGATTACGAAAATTCAGTTCACTCTTGGCATTTTTCATGTTTTCGGCAAACCATGCCAAGACGTTTGAGTAACGTTCCTTACGAGAGAGCATACTTAGAAAGGCAGATCTCCACCGTCAGCATTAGGAGCAGGCTGAGCATCACCTGCTGGAGCTGCAGGAGCAGTGAAACCACCCTGCTGCATTGGCTGAGAAAAACCTTGCTGCTGCATTGGCTGCTGATATCCACCCTGTGGCTGTGCAAATCCCTGCTGCATTGGCTGCTGGTAACCACCCTGTGGCTGTGCGAATCCTTGCTGCATTGGCTGCTGTGGGTATCCTCCCATCTGCTGACCGTAACCTTGCTGTGCCATTGCATTGTATGGCTCCGCACGGAATGCACGGATATCGTTGAACCATCGAGAACCGTTAGGTCCTGTAGCCTCTCTTGCGTCAATACTGCAAGTGATATGGATAATTCCACCCTGCTGCATTACAGAAGCAATTGTATTATGCACGTTCTCATCCCAAACGCTAACTAGCACACGACGAGGATACTGACCAGTTGTGTCATGCTCAACGACGCACTCCCACATCTTCCATGGGCCTCTTGCCGACTGTCCGCTTCTCTCGCCTAGGTTAAGAACCTTACCAATAAATTCGTATGTCATTTTAATATTTTTTTAATGCTTTGATTAACTCTTCATTTTCTTCTTTTGTACCAATCGTGATACGTACACAATTGCCGCACAACTGCACACGATGACGATTTCTAACTATGATTCCACACTGTGTCAAATAAATGTAAAGATCTGTCGCATCCGTCACCTTAACCAACACAAAGTTAGCATCAGTAGGATAAATCTTCTCAACGAACTTGAATCCTTTCAACTCATACTCCAAGTCGGCACGTAGAGATATTGTCTCCTTCGCCCAATTTTTGATAACATCCGGATTCTTAAGAATCTTCAACGCATAGTCCTGAGTCAACTTATTGATATTGTATGGATATTTGATCTTATTCAAAATACCGATGATCTCCTCCGAAGCAAAAGCCATACCCAAACGAACAGAAGCACTTGCCCACGCCTTCGAGAATGTCTGCAACACGATCATATTTGGATATTTTGCCAATTTCTGGCTATATGATTCTTTGCCGCAGAAATCCCAATATGCCTCGTCGATAACTACGATACCATCAAACTCTGTCAACAATCTCTCGATATCACCGTCCTTCAAACAGTTACCTGTAGGGTTGTTTGGCGAGCAAAGCCACATAACCTTAGTGTGGTCGTCCACAGCGGCTAGCATCGCGTCGACATCAATCTGAAAACCTTCTTTCAATAGTACCGGACGATACTCCACATTGTTGACATCTGCACACACCTCATACATTCCGTATGTAGGTGCAATAGCAACGACATTGTCGACAGCTGGTTCGCAGAAAGCACGGTAAACCAAGTCAATAGGTTCATCGCTACCATTTCCGAAGAGAATATTCTTCGCATCCACATGCTTAACCTCCGCTACACGATGCTTAACTGCCCACTGCAATGGATCTGGATATCTGTTGTACGGATCATTACGTGGATTTTCGTTAGCATCCAAATAGACAGACGCTTCGCCCTTGAACTCATCGCGTGCGCATGAGTATGGCTTAAGCTTTAGGATGTTTGGTCGCACCAATTGACTTAATTCTTTCATATAACAAAAATTTATTTGTTGAATTCCAAATTCTATTTGTTCATTCTAAGAGTAACTGCATTCTTGTGAGCGAACAATTGCTCATTCTCTGCCATTATCTCAATTGCATTTCCGATAAGCTGAAGACCGTTTGGAGTGATCTCCTGATATGTGATTTTCTTACGGAAACTGTCAAGATTCACACCGCTGTATGCCTTAGCATAACCGTTTGTAGGAAGCGTGTGGTTTGTTCCTGACGCATAATCTCCAGCACTCTCTGGAGTCAAATGGCCCAAGAAAATTGAACCTGCATTTGTGATTCTCTCCGCAATCTGCATGTAGTTGGCAGTCGAGATGATCAAATGCTCAGGCGCATATTCGTTTGTAACGTCGATAACCTCTTCCAAATCTTTAACCAAGATGATTTTACTGTTTGCAACAGACTTCTCAGCGATCTCTTTTCTTGGAAGCAACTGAAGCTGACGATCAACTTCTGCCAATACCTTCTCAGCTAAATCCTTGCTAGTAGTGATGCATACAGCCTGACTGTCGACACCATGCTCTGCCTGAGACAATAGGTCGGCAGCAACGAAAGCTGGGTTTGCAGTCTCATCTGCGATCACCTCTACTTCACTTGGACCAGCAGGCATATCGATTGCAACGTCCTTCAAAGAGACTCTCTGCTTAGCTGCTGTCACATACTGGTTTCCTGGTCCAAAAATCTTGTAGACTTTAGGAACACTTTCTGTTCCGTATGCCAACGAACCGATAGCCTGAACACCACCGATCTTGAAGATCTTGCTTACACCTGCAACCTTGGCAGCAAACAATACTGCAGGATGTACCTTTCCGTTCTTAGCAGGAGGAGTACATAGAACAATCTCCTTACAACCTGCGATACGAGCAGGAACGGCAAGCATCAACACTGTTGAGAACAACGGTGCTGTACCGCCTGGAATATAAAGACCAACCTTCTCAATAGGCATAGCCTTCTGCCAACATGTGACACCAGGCATAGTCTCAATACGTGGAAGCTCATGATTCTGTGCTGCATGGAACTTCTCAATGTTTCCTTTCGCCAAACGGATTGCATTCTTCAAATCCTCTGCAACCAATGTCTCGGCTTCTGCAATTTCTGCTTCTGATACACGCAAAGAATCAAGCTGCACTTTGTCGAACTTCAACTCGTACTCCTTTACAGCCTCGTCGCCACGTGTCTTGATATCATCAAGCACAGAAGTGACAGTCTCTGTCAAACTACTGTTATCAAGAGCAGGACGCGATAGTAACGTCTTCCAATCTTTATGATCTGGATATGCGATTATCTTCATTATAGAATCATCTTTTCAATAGGAACGACAAGAATACCCTCTGCACCTAGCTGCTTCAACTGGCTGATGATATCCCAGAATGTCTTCTCCTCAATTACTGAGTGAAGTGAAGACCAACCCTCCTGCTTAAGTGGAGTGACTGTTGGCGACTTCATACCAGGAAGAAGTTTGCAGACAGCATCGATCTTATCATTAGGAATGTTAAGAAGGATATACTTCTTACCCTCAGCATTCTTGTAAGAGTCGAAGCGGAATAGAATCTCCTTCAATGTAGCCATCTTCTCGGCATCATCGTTAAGATGCTTGTTACCGATAAGAAGAGCCTCAGAATACATTGCTACCTCAACTTCCTTCAAATTGTTGCTCACCAATGTCGAACCTGAACTTACAATATCAAAAATACAGTCGGCCATACCGATACCTGGAGCGATCTCTACGCTACCCATGATTGTATGGATCTCTGCCTTCACGCCATTCTTATCCAAATAGTTTTTCAAGATACGAGGATAAGATGTTGCGATTTTCTTTCCGTTGAACCACTGAACGCCATTATAGTCTGCTGCCTTTGGAATAGCCAAAGATAGACGGCACTTGCTGAAGTCAAGACGCTTGATGATATCTGCGTCCTCCCCCTTCTCCTCAAACTCGTTCTCTCCTACGATGCCGACATCAGCGATGCCAGTAGCCACTGCCTGAGGAATATCGTCATCTCTCAAGTAAAGAATCTCCACAGGGAAATTCTTGGCTTTCACCAACAATGTTCTCTTTCCTGACTCTACTTTGATGCTCGACTCTTCCAACATCGTCATCGTCTCTTCAAATAGACGTCCTTTTGCCTGAACTGCTATTCTTAACATAATTTGAATTTGTAATGGTTTTATAAAAAAGGAGACCTACTGTTTCAAGTAAGCCTCCTTCGTTCCTCTATTATTTATTTTGCAGAACACACATTTAGCTCACTTGCATCGTTTTCTATGCAATGATGATGATGAATGTGCGTATGTAGTCTGCGAAATGTCATTTATCTTAATATTTTCTACAAAAGTACACAAAAATGAGATTATGACAATTTATATAGCACTTTTTTATCAAACTTTTTTATTTCTTGACAAATCTGTCTGTATAAGTAGTCTCATTTGTAACAACTGTGACGATGTAAACGCCAGTGTTCAAACCATCTACATTGATTGCAGTAGTCTCGTCATCAGACTCGATATCGATAATTCTACGTGACAAACAGTCTGAAATCTGGATTCTACGCGGACCTACCGAATGAGCCTTTACAAACAATGTGTTGTCAACAGGATTTGGATAAATCACGACTCCAGAATCAAGCAACTTGTTTCCTGCCAACTGATCATACAAATCATTCGTACAGATGACATTTCCGTTAGCTAGACGTGGCGATGCGATTTCAACACCTATATTATCAACGATCTCACAATTCGAGAACTCTACAAATTCATCAGAACCGTCTGTTACACGTCCGTAACTTCCGTTTCTAACATGAGACTTTGTCGACATAACGTCAAGCGTATCATTCTTACCCTGATATACCTGCATCAAGATCAACTCCTGTGAAGCATCGGCCGACAACTTAAAGTTCAAGTGACGTGGACCGTCATCAGCACTTCCGTCTGCCCAAAGAATAATTCTTTCTCCAGCTGGAATTACAGTTGAATCTGATCTGAATCTTGGGAACTTATGGGTCTTGGCCTTTGTCTTGTTAACCAAGATCATGTCTGCCAAATCTACATCCTTGTCGCCAGCATTGTAAATCTCGATCCAGTCTGGCTTCTGTCCATACTCGTCTTTAGTTCTGCCATTTGATGAACAAATCTCGTTGATGAACAACTCTGGTCTTGTGTAGTCAGGATCAGCCTCAACATACAACTTGACCGTCATATCTTTTCCGACCTTTCCAGAGAATACGTCTCCGACAATTTCCGACTTTCCATTAGAAACTGAAGATGCTGTCAACTTCATTGTCAAATCTGAACTTGACGCCTCATTCTGATGGATTTCAACGGCAATCACATTCTTACCTTTCTTGAACAATGAACCATCTATTGAAAATGACGACTCCTCATCGTTAGCATATCCATCTTCCAATTTCGCCAACATTTCGTAAGTATATGTTGTATCCTTTGGCAAATTGAAAACAGCGACAGCCTTACCATTTACATATACAACTGCTGCATCATCGTACATCACATTGAAAGATACCTTCTTGAATTCCTTGTCTGAAGCGCAATCGACAGTTGTACGGAAATATGCTGTAATATACTTATTTTCCTTATCCTTGCCGTATTCCAATTTTGTATCGTAGTCTCTATCGGAAGCATAACCGAACTTACCGTGACCTACTTTCCACTCTGAATCATCATAGTCAGTAGCCATCCAGTCCTTAGCCGGCATGATACTATCATAGAAATATGTCCACTCTGTAGCCTTTGTAATCAAATCCTTAGTATCAACTAGAGAATCCGACAAGTGCCACTTCTGAACACGATACCCAGTAGGCAACTTAGGCTCAATCTTGATCTTCTGACCAAGGTAAGCATTGTAAGTATATGAGTCGTCATTCATAAACTCCTTGTTGAACATATAGTCAACCGAAGACAACTCCTCTGGAAGGATAACCTGGAAATTAAACTTAACCTTTGAATCCGACAACTTGAACTTAGAAAGCAACTGTTCCTTAACTGTGCGGCATCTTGTAGAAGTGAACGACTTGATTCCGTTAGTGTAATCGTCAACACTTCCTGAGATAGCCTTTGTAGCACAGAAATCTTTCTTAACCAAAGATGAAATTGAATCCCACTTTGCCATGATCTTCTCCTCAGAGAAACGAGAACTTAGCTGTTTCAAGAACTCAGTAGCGAAACGCAACTGGAAATCCTCGTTCTGCATGCAATGGTAGAACAATGTAGTCTTCCACTTTGACTTCTCATCAAAACGGTAACCGCCACCAACAGTCGATCCGTTAGCCCAGTTTACTGCCTCTCCAACACCCATAGTGAAGTCGATCATGTTCATGCTTGGACTACAATAGTTTGGAGACCAACCTTCATACATTCCGTAACCGAAGTCTGTATCATAAACAATCCAACGGAACTTACCGTCCTTTTTCTTTCTCCACAACTTTGTATTGTTACCTGGCCAGTCTGTATTTACAACGAACTGCTCCAAAATCTGCCAATGAATGTACTCGTCAATATCCATTCTATTTGACAACTGCTCATAGAAGTCGTCATCAGCGTAATGATTCTCAACATAAGAAATCATCTCATTGTATGCATCAAGCGTACCGACTACAGCCTCAAGTCTATCAGTCTTGATTGACACAACGTCGATCTCATCCTCTTCCAAACCATAGTTATGGTAGACATAATCCTCATTTGTGCGCTCACGAAGACCCATCAAACCTTGGTACTTTCCATTTAGATAATATGCAACTGGCTGGTATCCCTGATAATCGATACCCATACCCTTTCCAATCGACTGCATGAATCCGTCACGGCATCTCAATGAACCGTATGCATTACCACCGTTACGAATCTGAACACTCTTCAACTCCTTGAAAGACTTCTCCTTGAAGAACTTAGTATATCCAAGACGATTGTTACCAGTCTTCTTAGAGGCCTTCATCTTTAAACTCTTAGTCTTATATGAATCCTGACGAGAGCAACCTCCAGTGACACCGATTTCGATCTTCTGGCCACACTTCATCTCGCCATCTTCAAAATACTCAAAATATGCAGGACGACTCCAGTCTCTGTTAAAGTTAGCCTTTGCCTCAACACAACCTGAAGCTCCAGCGACACCGTTTGTTCCTTTTACACAGATACCGATCTGATCGTCATTTAAGAACATATCGTCTGTAACAATCGACACAACTGGAATATCTGTTCCTGTACAACTCTCTGAATATGGCGATTTAATGATGAATGTACCAGTCAAAATATCACTGGACAACTGACCTTCGATAAATGCTTTTGCTCTGATGGGCTTGTTTTCCTTAGATATCTCGAATGGTCCCTCATACAAATGGCTCTCTTCTGTAGGAATGGATCCATCTGTTGTATAATAGATCAATGCATTTGCTGAATCACAAGTCAATGCTATCTCCTTTTTCTCTTCGCCAAAATAGAAGCCTGGTTTTGTAACAAATTTTGGAGTCGGAACTCGATTTGCAAATGCCTTAGAATTCTTCTTTCCTGGAGTAGGCTCCATATAACCCCCATCTCCATAAGAAAGATCAGGCAACTGCAAAGGATGCTTTATCTCAATAACTGTCTTATCAGCAAATTTAATTGCCAATTTACCGGCTTTGTACTCCAACTTTTTGGGGAAACTACCCAAAAGAGTAGAAGATGTTGGCTTTGCCTCTACATCTCCATCAAATGCTAGTACACTATAACCTGTTGGAATTTTGTGACTTTCCTGGAATACACCAGTCCAATCAACCTTACCTGACTCTTTGTAAGCTGTCACAGTTGCCCCTTTCAAATCAACAGGGTCTCCGTCATTGTAGAACTCTATCCAAGATGGAAATTCATAAGTTGTTGCATCCAAATAGGCAGAGATATTACAAGGCATAATCTCGTTAATTTTGACCGTAGCTGAAGCTCCGACTGAAGCCGCCAGCAACATAATAGCTGTAAGTTTTCTATATATCACGTTTTTCATACTCATGCCCTATTACAATTGTAAAGTTGCAAATATATTTAATCAACTTAACAAAAACAAAATTTTACGTATTTAAAATATTGCGGATCTGCAAATAGTCCAAATCTTTGGACAAACAATACGTTTAAAACAGTCAACATTTTTGATGGAGAAAATAATTATATGCATCTATCATATTATTCAGTTCATCACGTGTTTCCATCAAAAGTATCAATGCTCTCTCCTTAGCATTTCGTTTTCTATCGTTTTTTATTTCCGAAACAGCACCTTCTATTGTGAGACGTCGCTCTCTAAGTAACAATTTCAGCAACTTAAGGTTTTCTATATTTTCTTTGGTAAACCTTCTCGTGCCTCCTCGCGTACGATGGCTACAGAAATTTTTGCCAAACACGGCAAACGACTCTTCCCAAAAGCGAATGGTAGCCTGCGTTTCTCCAATTATAGATTCAACTTCACTGATCTTGTAATATTTCTTTTCATATACAGAATCAACGGAATCTTCTTCTTCATCAGATTCATTACTTAAAGATTCACTTTCCGACTCTATCGCTTCAAGATCAACATCGTCATCTATAGTGTCTTCATCAAACACAATGAAATCATCGTCATTATCAACCGTAGAAGCAATTTTTTCCGTTTTCTCTATAGGTGAATCTGGCGACGTTTTCCAAACAATTATGTCGTCCGAATCATTTATATTACTACTCATACTGAAGTCAAATCAAAAAAAAGAGAAAGAACCGCCGAAACGATTCTTTCTCCCATGCTTATTGAATATTCTTATTAGAACTCAACCTCGAATGCAACACGACGGTTCTCAGCACGACCCTTAGCTGTCTTGTTGCTAGCTACTGGAACTGTGTCACCGTAACCTGCAGCAGCCAAACGAGACTCGTCAACACCCTTCTCAACTAGGTATGTTCTAACAGCAGCAGCACGCTCCTTAGAAAGCTGCATGTTCTTAGCTGGATCACCTACGTTGTCTGTGTGACCACCGATGTTCAACTTGTATGCTGGGTTCTCCTGCATTACCTTAACAACGTCGTCTAGGATAGCGAATGAAGTCTTTCCCTTGATCTTAGACTTACCTGTCTCGAACTGAACTCCGTTAAGAGCCTTCTTGAACAACTGCTTAACCTCAGCCTTAACCTCAGGACATCCCTTGTTCTCCTTGATACCTGGAGTCTCTGGACACTTATCCTCGTAGTCGTAGATACCATCAGCATCCTTATCTGTAGGACAACCGTTCTCGTCTACATATCCCTTAGCCT
Source organism: Paludibacteraceae bacterium (assembly GCA_045629285.1). Taxonomy (GTDB): domain Bacteria; phylum Bacteroidota; class Bacteroidia; order Bacteroidales; family Paludibacteraceae; genus UBA1723. The sequence continues at coordinate 35,291 of JAZQQY010000015.1, forward strand.
CAACTGGAGTACCAGGACACTTATCTAGGTAATCAGCAACACCGTCACCATCTGTATCCTTTGGACATCCGTTCTCGTCAACCTCAGCCTCCTTTGGAGTATCAGGACACTGATCTAGGTAGTCAGCTACACCGTCCTTATCTGAATCAATTGGGCAACCAAGTGAGTCAACCTGTACACCTGCTGGAGTGTTAGGACACTTGTCTAGGTAGTCAGCAACACCGTCGCCGTCTGCATCCTTAGGACATCCCTTAGCGTCAACCTCGATACCCATATTCTGAGGTGTGTTAGGACACATATCCTCCTTATCTGGAACACCATCCTTATCTGAATCCTTTGGAGAACCAAAAGCAATCTTGAATCCCAAGCTGTGCATCAACTGCTGATCCTTTGCCTTACCAGCCTCGTGAGCATCCTTATCGTCACCTAGTGTGTAACCATAACGAGCTGTGTAAGCCAATGCCAAACGCTCTGTGATTCTGAAATCACATCCAACACCACCAACAATTACTGGATCACCTCCAGCAACACCGATGTACTTATTTGCGTCCTTCTCCATCAAATAACGGTAACCAACACCGGCAAAAATGTATGGATTGAAACGGCAAGAATCCTTAGTGATGAACTTGAAAGCAGCTGTCAAATCTCCATAAACCTCTGACATCTTCATCTCTGGACGGTTACTATAGTTTGAACCTAGAGTGTTGTCATCGTTGTTGTCGAACTGAACACCCTCTTTCTTTGCTCCTAGCAAACCATAAGAACCGAAGAATGCTACATCCCAACGCTTGTTCAAGAAACGGTTAACTGAGATAGCACCGTGTCCATAGAAACTATAGTTATCCTTAAGGATACCCATCATGTTAGATGCAAGCTCTCCTTCGTACTCTGTCAAACCACCGTAGACACCGATAGCCCACTGGTTAGACTCTGTCTGAGCTGTTGCAGCAGAAATTCCTGTAATTGCTGCGCATGCTAAAGTTACAATCTTTTTCATCTTTTCGTGTAGAATGAAATTTATTACTTATTTTTCTGCTTACAAATGTATAACTTTTTTAGAGTAATTTATCAAATTATAACATTTTTTTACCTTTATATTAGTTTTCTATCAAACTTTCTCCAAATATCAAGAAACCAATATTAAGTCCGACACTTACATCTCTGAACGGTTTGGAATATGAGCCTACATATACTCCGGCTGTAATCAAATCCAGCTGAAGAGCAAATGTCAACTCATTAATCAAATTCCAATCACGTGGAATAATCCTACATGTATTGAACATGTCCGTTCTTGCGAACAGGTATGATTCATAGCGTAAATGCAACTGATTGTTGATCTTCAGTATCGGTTTCAGGCCGATTGCCGCATAGCACGGCGAACGGTAAGACGGCAATATTGTAGTCTTCGAGTGGGTTGTCGGCTCAAAGGCTGGAAGCTTGAAATAAGTTGATTTTTCGTTTCCGTTATACCCCCAATTGCTTGCCACAAATTCAATATGTGTGCCGAAAGAGAAATGCGAAGCCATATCATAGTACTTCTCATGAAATCCCTTAAACACAATATTGGTATGCCATTTAGGATCATTCGCCAACTGATACAAATCACCATCGAACGCATCCTCATACCATGTCTGCTGTTCACGCGAACGTATCAGTTGCAGACTGACTTTATGGTTCGATCCAGACGTCGAATACTGTCTGTGCGGCAATGAATTACGGTTTGCTGTAATGCCGCTCACCCACGCTCGCATTCTTGTCATGTCTCTTTCGTCTTCGTTTTGTTTCAACCCAGTATGACGGTATTTGTCCAATCCTAATCCGGTCCAGACCTCAATTTTTCCATGGTCTCCCAACGGGACTCCATATTTGATTTTTCCGAATGCCTCATACTTGCTTCCTTCACTTTGGGAGTCGTAATTGAAATATACTTCCTCTCCGTAATACTTAAAATTCTGGACAGCTCCATAAAGTTTCACATACATGGGCTTATCGGATGGCATATCGGCTCGCCCCATCAATTGCAAGGAAGAATAGAAATTTCCGATCTGTCCCGAACATACAATGTCAAACGGCACATGAAGGACTCCTTGATAATCAGCACCAAAATAGAGTTGATTCAACAATGCGGACGAAATGTTTCCACCGATTCCTAAAGAGAGATTGTTCTGCATCTTCATCTTCATTATCAAATCAAAATCCTTTCCATTATACACTCCTGAAGGGTCGATCTCCTGAATACGGTGATCCGAAAGCAGGCGGAAATATCCTTTCGAAAAGTCGTCTATACTGATGCTGTCTTGCTTCTTTCCTTTTATCGATCGCAAAATATAATCCCTTTTGTTGGATTTCAAACCAGGAGTATGTATACGACGGAACGACATCGGAGGCAAACCGTTGCGATACGCGACTCTTGTCGAATCAAGGGAAGCTAAACTTTTTCGTCTGGCCACCTCTGCCTTAATCTCTGCCATGTGGGCCATACACGTGTCGTAACCGATTTGCACAAGTTCCTCAATTCTATGAAAATCAAGCAGACGCACATCATCGTACTTAAACTCAAAAATATGACCCGACTTACCTTTCGGCATCGAGAAATCCTGCTTCATAGTAATCATGCATTCAAGCAGATCGTATAGCGACGCGGACTCATCCAACGGCGTGATATCAGATGTGACAGAGGATCCGATCACGTAGTCGGGATCAAACTCCTTAACCAACGTATGTATCGGGAAATTGTCGTAAATACCACCGTCGACAAGCAATCTGTTATCAATCTGCACGGAAGGATAGATGAACGGGAATCCCATCGTAGAGTGCATGCACTGAGTCAAATCCCCTCCCCTATGCACCACGCTCTCCTTTTTATAAATATCCGAAGCGACACATCTGAACGGAATCATGAGGCTGTCGAAATTGCCCTTACACATTGCACCTTCCCTCAAATACATCTTCATGAAAGCGAAATTCTTGTAGACAGGATTCACCAAGCTTCGCGGAAAGCGTGGTGCGATAGCAATGGAATCGTCTATTGTGATTTTTATATTTCCAAATTCCGGCGTCGGCTCATTACGTCGGAATTTATAAGCTTTGTCGTCTGGAAGATAGAAATTTGTCCACTCCTTAAACTCATCACTGAGCAAGACAGCCTTGATTTCCTCGATTGTATAACCCATACAATATAAGGAACCTACAATAGCTCCCATCGACGTGCCAATAACATAATCTATAGGAATATCATTTTCTTCCAACGCCTTAAGCACACCGATATGTGTACCGCCACGTGCTCCGCCTCCGCTCAATGCAATACCGATCGACTGCGAACTTGCACTCATCAGCAAAGTCGACAGCATACAGATACAGATAGCAATTCTCAAGAAAAAAGATTTCATAAATTGTATTGCATTAAGTCCCAAAATTATTGGCATCTGCAAAATTATAAAATATAACACTATCGACTCTTTGATTCCGCACCTTTTGACACCACAATTTATCAACAATCCGACAAGACTTGCAACCGATGAAGTATACAAAACGACCATTTTTTCTTAACTTTGTGGCAGAAAATGAACAGGATATAAGAAGAAATAACTTTTGAGGCGATGCAGGAAATCAAACTACAACTAGGATGTCTAATTCTATCATTGTATAATTATAATCCGTTACACTAGATTATCCAAATATCTGGGCATTGAAAAATCTAAAGTTTTCGAGCGACTCTCCATCTTTGCAATCGTAGAGCTTTGTTTCGACGCGACTACCGCATACACGGTCAACCACTTGGATGAAATCCCAACGGTTGCAAACAACCTTCTTCATTGGGGATTCTATTTGTCGCTGATAGGATTCTGCTACTGCATACTGGAATATTTCTTCATGGCAGTACATGTCTCTATCCAAACACACAAAAAATACGTTATTCTCGGATTTATCCTATGTGCTGTATGTATGACGATCACTATGCCATACATGTATTATATCAAAGGCGACTACACTTGCTATTCAATGGGAATACCTGTCTACTTCTGTTTCGGCACAGTAGCCACAACACTTATTGCTGTTTTGATTGTTCTTATAAAAAGATGGAACAGCATAGAAGGCAGAGAAAGAGCAAACGTTATGGTCGTGTTCCTGTCGACTTTGATTATATCTGCCATCCAATTAATTTTCCCTCAGGCTTTGTTCTCTTCGCTGGTGCCGATATTCATCCTTTTGTCGGCATATATCAACCAGGAAGATCCTGTCTCTTTGTATTTGAAAAATCAACAATCAGAGTTGCAGAATGAACTTGACAGAATCAATCTTCAGTTAAGCAGAAACAAAGAAAAGGAAAAAGAGACGACTCGACAGGAATCTGCACTGTCTGCTATCACACTTTCTGGTACGACCCAAGAGAATGTGACACTTATTCCAACTGATTTTCTTTTTGCCGAAGCTGAAGGCAACTACATATCCATCTATTATAAGAAGAATGGAAAGACTGAACGCAGACAATTGCGCCAGACCATGAAACAACTAGCAACAGAACTGCAGGACTATCCGAAGATAATGCGAATCCACCGAGCATACCTTGTCAATCTCGATCATATCGCACATGTGGAAGGAAATAGTCAGGGCTATAAACTAAATATCGACGGCTATAACGGAGAAATCCCCGTTTCTAGAGGCTTTATCGCTGATTTCAACGAAGCTTTTGCAACAGCATAACCTGTAAGATTCATCACAAAATCGTGCAATTCATCACACTTAATTGCCGATAATCACATAACTACCCCGTATATCCCAACTATTTGGACACTACAAAAAGCGACCGTAATATTGCAATCGAATTACTAATCAATACAAATAAAAACGATTGCGATATGAAACGCTACTTTATCTATCTAGCCATTGCGCTAACATCTGTTTTGTCATTCAACAGTTGCATTTGCGACGACTATGACGACGATTACATTACTAACTATGTGGATATGCTTGACACTAATAAAGGGGTCGAGCGCAAATACAGATTCTTTGCCGACTGCGACTGGTACGTCGACACGGATGCCGACTGGGTAACTCCAGATAGATGGAGCGGTCATTTCGGTCATCATTCCCTTCACATCGATATCGCCAAAAACCGAAGCGATAAGGAACGAGAAGCAAAAGTTTACATCATAAAAAAATGTTCTGACGAAGAGATCGTGACGATCTATATCAGCCAACCAAGCAGACGTTAGAATAAAATTTCTTCTATTATCCTCAAAGTTCTGTGCTTTGTCGGCACAGAACTTTTTTAGGAAACACTCAAAACTCAGAAAACTTTCCATGTTGTAAAAGTTTTAAAAAATGTTAAATTCCATTTTGAAGAGCATTATTTTGAAAACTTTTTTTGTTTTTTGAGTTTTCTGACATACTTTTGTATCGTCTTAGTTTAATAAGTATATTATCGTACGAAAATGAGTTTGATAGATTCAATAATTGAAACATCTACAGAGTTATTTGAGCATCAGGGTATTAAGGAAGTAAAGATGGACGACATCGCAGCTGCCTTAGGAATCTCCAAGCGTACACTTTATGAGACAGTACAAAGCAGGGAAGAACTTATGAAAATGTGCTACCAGCACTATGGCAAAAAAATCAGAAGTCAATTTGAGGCTATTTGCTCCAAAGAATGTTCATCCACATTTGAAAGAATATTGAGTCTGAACGAAGTTTTCATCAGAAACACCCACTCCACACATAAATCGTTTTTGGAAGAGGTCAGAAAATTCGGTGAAAAAGACCCTAAGAGAGGAGAATACAACGAATTACAGTTCAAATACTTTGAACGTCTGTTAAGAGAGGGACAAACAAAAACCGAGACAAAAGAAGCCGAAATCCAACCAGACCTATGTCCATGTATAATGGCAAGGCTGATGGTAGCACAGTTGAAAGCGCTTGTTCAGGACCAGATGTTCAACTATTCGGAATTCTCTTTCTTCGACACATACAAGCTTTCATGGAGAATTTTCCTTAATGGTATCGCCACAGAGTATGGCAGATCGGTGATTGAAAAATGGGTCACAGCAGACTCGAACAGAATCTGATTTTATAGTTTACGGAAAAAAAGAAAAAATATACATATATGAAACGAATAACACTTTCAGCCGCAGCATTAATTGCAATGCTTAGCGCCGCTCCTAGACTAGCGGCACAAGGCACAGAAAGCACACAACAGACTGCAACACACACACAACAGAACGACAAAAAGATGACTTTGTCGCTTCAGCAGGCCGTTGATTATGCACTTGAGCACAATCGTCAGTTGAAGAACGCATCTCTTGATGTACAGAAGGCAGAGATGCAGCGTTGGCAGACAATCGCATCTATGTTGCCACAGATAGATGCCTCATTAACTTACGTCAATATGTTCAATCAGGAACTTGACATGAGTGGTTTGATGGGCAGTTCATCACCCGCACCTGACACAACACTAATGACGCCGGAACTACTTAAACTATACAAGCAGACAACAGCCATCGATATGCTAAAGTTAAAAGCTCAGGCAGACGCATACGAGCCTACCCTTATGAACGACTATGGTCAGTTGGGAATCAATGTATCTGCCGGTCTTTCCGCTCAGGGTATCATCGGAGCGCAGATGCAGCGTATCGCCAAAGAAATCGCTAACATCAGCGTACAGAAGAGCCAGCAGGAGACTAAATATCAGGTTGAGTCGACTTATACAACCATCCTTGCTCTTGAGGAGACGGTCCGTCTGCTTGAGACAAATATGGAAAACCTAAACAAGCTAAAGTCGATGATCGACAACGCTGTTCAGGCAGGAGTTGCAGAGCAGAATGATGCCAACCAGATCTCTATCCAGGTAGCATCGATGAAGAGTGGCATCAACACAACAAAACGTCAGATCGAGTCTCTTTACAATGCTTTGATTCTTAACATGGGAGCAGACAGTGATGCAGAAATCACTCTTTCTCAGAAGCTTGAGGACGTAGTGAACGCAGGCACAATCATCGAATTGGTAAATTCCAACCTTGATTTGAATCAGAACCTTGACTATCAGATGCTTTCAAAGAGCACTGAAATCACAGACAAGCAAAAGCAGATGGCGGTTGCAGCGTTTTTCCCTACTCTTGGAGTTCAGTATAGCTATGCAAAAAAGAATTATTTTGAAGCAGAGAAGAATTTCGACATGTCGCCTAAGCATACATTAGCAGCATCTTTGCAGATTCCAATCTTCTCATCCGGAAAGAGAACTTGCGCTGTGAAGGAAGCTAAGATTGCTCAGATTGAGCAGGCTAACACTGTTGAAGATACAGAGATCGGTCTTAAGGTGAAGGAGAAGCAGTTAAAGTACAATCTTGCTTCTGCTTATGAGAACTACAACATCCAGAAGGACAACATCAACGTGATGACATCCGTGTTCGACAGCTACGGAGAAAAATACAAATACGGTCGTGCTTCAAGTATGGATTTGACTAACTCAAGTATCAACTTGACAACAGCACAGTCGAACTACATCAGTTCAGTGCTTGACATGGTAAATGCCAACATCGAGCTAAAGAAACTACTTAACAAATAACGAAAACAAAAAAGAACTATTAATATGTACAGAAAATCTCTAATTTTCTTAGCTGCCGGCATGATCGCATTGACATCATGCGGCAAGAAAGACGACACAAAAGCAGCAAAAGGCAATAATGCTGTAGAAGTCGACTCAGTAGCGGCTCAGCTTGTACGCACAGGATTGGTGGAGAAGCGCCAGATCGAGCGTAAGCTATCTTGTTCAGCCGTACTTGACGGTTGGGAAACAGTAGCAGTGTCACCATCTGTAACTGGTATCATTGAGAAGATAAACAAGGACATCAACGACAGAGTAAACGTTGGTGAAGTTGTAGTCCACATGGATCAGACTCAGCTAAACCAGGCTAAGCTTGCTTATGCAAATATCTCTACTGAGATGAAGCGTATGGAGGCTCTACTTGCCGGCGGTAACACAACTCAGCAGCAGTTCGACGCCCTTAAGCTTCAGATGGATCAGGCAAAGCAGAATCTTGACTTCCTTGAGAAGAACACACACTTCAAGGCTCAGTGCACAGGTGTGATCACAGAGAAGAACTACGAGAGCGGTGAACTTTACAACGGAGCTCGTCCAATCTATACAATCAAGCAGATCAATGTTCTTAAGGCATTGGTAAGCATTCCAGAGTCATACATTCCAGCAATCAAGAAGGGACAGAAGATGATGTTTACATCCGACATCTACCCAGGCAAGGAGTTCGCTGGTGTAATCGACGTTGTCTACCCTACTGTAGATGCAGCGACTCACACATTCCAGGTTAAGGTTAAGATTCCTAACGGAAATAACGCACTTAAGCCAGGTATGTACGTTAAAACTGTTCTTGGTGTAGGTAAGGCAGAAACTATGCTTGTACCTTACATGTCAGTCCTTAAGCTTGTAGGTTCAAACAACCGTTACTTGTTCATTGCTCAGCCAGACGGAACAGCAAAGCGTATAGACGTCACTCTTGGTGACAGATTCGACGATATGGTTGAGATCATTACAGATGAAGTAAAGGCAGGTGATGCAATCGTAACTTCAGGTCAGGGTCGTTTGATCGACCGTTGTGCAATTAAAATTGTAAACGATTAATATAAGCCATGAGTATATTTAAGACGGCGATCGACAAGCCGATAACAACAGTGCTCATCTTCCTTGCGGTGATGGTGCTAGGTATCTTCTCATTCAAGAAGTTGCCTATTGATCAGTTCCCGGAGATGGAGCCTCCATTCGTCTGCGTCATGACAACATACGCTGGAGCCAATGCCAGTGAAATTGAGACTAACGTGACAAAGATCATGGAGAATACCCTTAACTCAGTTGACGGACTAAAGACATTGACTTCTACAAGTAAGGATAACATATCCCTTGTAGCAATGGAGTTTGAGTGGGGTTCAAAACTTGATGATGCAGTAAACGATATCCGCTCATTCGTGGATATGGTTAAGGATAACTTGCCCGATGGAGCCAGCACTCCTCTAGTAATCAAGTTCTCTACAAGTTCAATGCCTATCATCCAGTACATTGTACAGGCTGAGGAGTCGTATCCCGGACTTGAGAAGATCCTTAACGATGTCGTTATTCCACAGCTTAACCACGTAGACCAGGTAGGTAACATCTCTCTAAGTGGTGAGCCTGATCGTAGAGTTTACGTCGACATCGATCAGAACCAACTTGACGCATACGCAATCACTCTTGAGCAGGTAGGTCAAGCTGTAGCCAGCAACAACCTTAACCTTTCAAGTGGTACTGTAAAGATGAATAAAGAGCAGTACGAGCTTGAGGTAAGAAGTGAGTATACAGAGAGTAAGGAGATCGAGAATATCGTAGTAACAACTACAGCTGACGGACGAAGCATCTATATCCGCGACATCGCAACAGTAAAGGACACAATCAAAGACCTTTGCTTGGAGGAGAAGATCAACAGTCAGGATGGTGTTCGTCTAATCGTAACAAAGCAGACTGGAGGTAATACAGTACAGATCTGTAACGACATCAAGAAAGAGGTAGAGAAGATCCAAAAGTCGCTTCCTGCCGACGTTCAGTTCAACCTTCTATACGACTCTTCACGCGATATCGTAAACGCAATCAACTCTCTTGAGGAGTCAATCATGTATGCGTTGGTATTCGTTGTGCTAGTGGTATTGTTCTTCCTAGGAAAGTGGAGAGCTGCAGTTATCGTCGGTATCACAATTCCGATTTCATTGCTTGTTGCCTTCATCTACCTATTGGGTGCAGACAGTTCAATCAACATCATTTCACTATGTTCGTTGACAATCGCAGTCGGAATGGTGGTGGACGATGCCATTGTGGTACTTGAAAACATCTCTACTCATATCCAGAGAGGTAGTTCACCTCGTGAGGCATCTATCTACGCAACTAACGAGGTTTGGGTATCCGTTATCGCAACAACACTCGTTATCTGTGCGGTATTCGTGCCATTGACAATGGTAACAGGTATTGCAGGTATCTTGTTCAAAGAGCTTGGATGGATTGTGACAATCAGCTGTTGTACATCAACTGCCGTAGCCATCTCTCTTACACCTATGCTTTGTTCAAAACTATTGAAGAACAAGCCTGTTCACATTGAGAACGGTAAGTTGGTAGAGGAAGAGGTAAAGGAAGGCTGGTACCAGAACACAGTCGTTAAGGCACTGGATAAGCTTGATGCATTCTACGCTAACGTGCTTCGCTGGTGTTTGACACACAAGAAGATCACAATGCTTGGAGCAACTGCATTCTTCGTTGTATCTCTAGTTCCGATGATGACAGGAATGATCGGTACAAACTTCATCTCAAACCAGGATAACGGTCGTCTATCTGTCGACGTGGAGTTGCAGCAGGGTAACCGTGTTGAGGAGACAGCAAAGATCGCCCGTAAGCTTGAGGCTCAGTTTGAGGCAGCATTCCCAGAGGAGATCAGACTAATCTCTACTACTTGTGGTTCCAACGACGAGGCCGGTATCGGTGCTTTGTTCACTCAGACTACAAACAACAAGATCCAGATGCGTGTCATCTGTACTCGCAAGTCGGAGCGTTCTAAGACAATCGACGAAATCGCTGAGGGTCTACGTAAGATCATGGCAACTTACCCTGAGATCATCACATTCAAGGCTGACAACCAAGGTGGATTCGGTGGTCAGGGAGGTACAACAGTAGACGTGGAGATCTACGGATACGAATTTGACGTGACAAGCAAATATGCCTACGATCTAAAAGATGCTATAGAGAAGAACATCTCAACAGCCCGAGACATCCATATCAGCCGTGAGAAGGATCGTCCAGAGCTTAAGATCATCGTGGATAAGGAGAAGGCTTCCAAGCTTGGTCTTACATCAGCTCAGATTTCTTCATACGTACGTAACCGTGTAAACGGTATGAATGCAGGACTTCTTAAGGAAGACGGAGACGAGTACTACATCCTTGTCCGTTTGAAGGAGCAGAACAGAAACTCACTTTCATTGATCAACGACCTTTCTATCCCTACAATGAGAGGAAGCGTAAAACTTAGCGAGCTTGCTAAAGTTGAAGAGCATTGGACTCCTCCAACAATTGAGCGTAAGAGCCGTCAGCGTATGTTGACAATGAAGATCACTCCATACGAGACATCTCTTGGTGAGCTAGCAGCTGAGGTTCAGAAGGTAGTTGACAATCAGGAAGTGGTTGAAAGACCTTCAGGTGTGACGGTAATGTTGTCTGGTGCTTACGAAGACCAGCAGGAGTCGTTTGCCGACATGGGTATGCTATTGGCACTTATCGTATTCCTTGTTTACGTGGTGATGGCATCACAGTTCGAGTCGCTTGCAAAACCATTCATGATCATGATGGCAGTACCATTCGCCATCTCAGGTACAATCATAGCACTGTTGGTGACAAATACATATTTGGATATGATCGGTGTACTTGGTGTAATCATGTTGGTCGGTATCGTAGTAAAGAACGGTATCGTGCTTGTGGACTACATTGACTTGATGCGTGACCGTGGTTACGAGCTTAACGAGGCAATCGCATTGTCAGGACAGAGCCGTCTTCGTCCGGTACTTATGACAGCCGCTACAACAGTGTTGGGTATGATCCCGATGACATTGAGTAAGGCCGAAGGTTCGGAGATGTGGGTATCAATGGGTATCGTCGTAATCGGTGGTATCTGTGTATCAACATTGGTAACACTAATCGTTGTGCCAGTACTTTACGGTATCATGAGCCGTCATGGTGAACGTGACCACCAGAAGGAGGTACGCGAACAATTCATCTTCATGGATATCGACGTCAACGACGAAGAGATTGCCGGACCAAACACTAAGCCTGTCAAGGGTTCGATAAAGAGAGGTGAAGGCGGATTCAACGATGATGACGAACCAGCTTTAATCGGTTAAACTATAATTGAAAAGAACATGAAATCAGTATTCATAGTATTCAATCAGGCTAACACTGAAAAAGTGGAGTACGTGTTGGACACTCTAAACATAAATGGTTTTACCCTTTTTGAAGAGGTTCAGGGTCGCGGTACTTACGGCGGCAACCCTCACCGTGGTTCACACACTTGGCCAGATATGAACTCTGCCATCATGACTGTGGTGGAGGACGATCGCGTCGACGAATTGCTAACTGTCATCAAGAAACTTGACAAGAGAAGCGAGGAACTTGGTGTAAGAGCATTCGTTTGGAACATTGAGCGTACTATCTAACAAAAAAGCAGGTAGGCGTTAACGTCTGCCTGCTTAAATTCCTTTCAGGTATGAAAAACAGCGAAGATTTAGAAATCGTATTCAAGAAGATAAGTCCAGAAAATCTTCATTTGATAGAAGACCTTTCGTCTGAAATCTCGAAGAACATGTACTATCTTTTTATATGCGACAACGGACGATTAAGAATAATGATTGAAGGCGTCTCTTTTGAACTTTTCAAAGGTGATGTCTGCATCTATACGCCAGGTAGAAACGTCTCTATGATAGACTATTCCCACGAATTGAGCGGATTGCTTCTAGGATCTTCCGACGACCGTTTGCAACGTACAATCTACTCAGTATTCAACGTTGAAAAACTAATCTATCTTCGCTCCAACCCTACCCTACACTTAGATCAGGATCAATTAAATACGCTGATGCAGTTTGTAAAAAGTGCAATTGAAGTATTTAAAGAGACAACACAGTCGGAAACAGATTACACAAAGAAGTTGAAAGACTCACTTGTCAATTCCGTCTGCTACTATATTCTTCACCTATACAGCATCTACAGAAGCGAAGCAGAGAATAAGAACAACACATTCAACAGAAGTTCAGATATATTAAAGCGTTTCCTAGTGCTTCTTTTCCACAATTATATAAAAGAGAGAAGCGTGGAGTTCTATGCGTCTCAAATCGGTCTTTCTAAGCGTTATTTCTCTACAATGATCAAAAGCGAAAGCGGCAAGACTCCAAAGCAATGGATCGAGCAAGTGGTGATCGAAGAAATCAAGCACTATCTTTCGAATCCAAACATGCCTATCAAGGAGATCGCATTTCACTTCAACTTTACAAGCCAAAGTTTCTTCGGCAAATTCTTCAAAGAGAGCGTAGGTATATCACCTAAGGAATACAGACAGAACATCTTGAAGAAGTAAAAAATAAAAGATAAGACAACAAAACAGCCTTGGCGAATGATTTCGCCAAGGCTGTTTTGTTTCATTCTACTTATTTATTTTCTCCTAACCGATAAGGATCACCAGCATCAATCCATTATTTCTGTAGATCCGCTTGCATTCTTTCCTTTGGTTTTTCCTCCGCTTTGTTTCTTCTTTTGGTTATTCTTGTATTTCTTGCTAGGATGATCATACTTACGAGGAGTATAGTAACGATTACGCTCACCCTGAATCTTTTCTTCAGTATAGTCTTCCTTACGCTTAAACGGATTCTTCAAACGCTTGAAAGGATTGCTCTTCAAACGTGAACCGAAGTCTGGAATAGCGAAACCGATACCTAGCTCTGCATCCTCAAACTGCATCAAATGAGTCTTGACACGTGCAGTTGTATACCAATGTTCATTGAAATAATACTTAGTATTAAGTTTCTGATAGAACAGATTCTCAATTCTGTATCTTGCATTAGGATTTCCAAGATCGTCCTCAGCAGGCACCTTCCATGGTCGCCATGCATATACACCGAAATCAAAACCTACCAAGAAATGATATATTGTGATATCGTTCGACAAACCGACACCGACACTCAACTTATTCTTGAACTTATCTTCGTCTATAAAGTTGTATCTACGGTTAATTTCTCTATCCTTTCCATCATAGATACTATTAAAGAATACATCAGAGAACAAACCGATTCTATACGCATTTGACAAAGGCAGAACAGCACGCAAACACAAATCCAAATCTGGATAATAGTGACTTACATCATTTTCGTCAAGCTGATTGACACCACCGGTCAACTCAAACTCCAAAGCAAGAATCTTCTTGACCTTATCTGCAGGATTCTTGATAGGCAACGCCCATACGTTAGGCGTATATCTGGCTCCTAGATAGACATCCCATATAGCCTTGTTTTCTGCATTTCTATTTGTGCCGAACGAACTCATCACAAAAGCATCGCCACCGAATGCAATCTCCCACTGGTATAGTTTACGACCGTATGCCCTACCAAGACGGATATTAAAATCCAGGCCACCATTGTACAAACCAACATTATACCTAGTCAAAAGAGTGAATGCATCGATACCGTTCCAATTATCTTTCTGCAACAACTGCTTAGGATAAAGGGCAAAACCCGAGCCTAACTTTAAATTTGCAGCAAAACGAGGTGTATGAATGAACGGCCACTTAAAATAAGCGTATGTAGCAACAGTAAGGTTAGACCTTGTTCCATTTTCAACCAACAACGACAAACTGTCCGGGAACATCGTGTAAAATGGAGTAACCGCAAAACCTACACTTGGGAAATTGTACGTATAATCCTGATTCCAGTCACCCAACAAAGGCAATTCCACAGCATATTCGGAAGCGAAAGTCCAATCGCTCTTCGAACCAAGGAAATCCTTTCCTACCATCAAATCGTTGGAGAATTTGAAAATCATGTTCTTTTGTGAAAATACGTCAGCACAACACGACACCAACATGGTCGCCGCGATGACTAATTTCATTATTATAGAACAGTTTTTCATTGGTACGCTATATATTGCATAGTGATTTACGTTGCAAATATAAAAAAATTATTTTTGACATTTATATGTATAGCCAATAATAAGACCTATTTTTGCAATATATTTTACAAAACACGGAGACTAATGGAGTTTAACATCGACAATAAAAGCACAAGAGAGTTGGTAGAAATGCTGGCTCAAAAACTAATTGCAACCGGAAAGACAATCGCCACTGCCGAGAGTTGCACCGGAGGCAACATTGCACACAACATCACCCTTCTTGCCGGCAGTTCACAATATTTTCTTGGCGGAATCGTGTCGTATGCGAATGAAGTGAAGATGAACGTGCTTGGTGTCAACAAGGATGATTTGGGAAAATACGGAGCCGTAAGTCAAGCCGTCGTGGAATCAATGGCAGCAGGAGCCTGCAAAACAATCGGCAGCGACTACAGTGTGGCGACATCCGGCATAGCCGGTCCTGGAGGCGGAAGCGAGGAAAAGCCGGTCGGCACAGTATGGATGGCGGCAAGTGATGGAAAGAGAACTGTCAGCAAAAGATGGAATTTTAGCGGGAACCGTGAAGAAATCATAGAAAAAGCTACAAAATCAGCCATTTTTATGCTTTTAGAGATTGTTTGTTAAAAACTTTTTTATATTTTTGCACAGAATTTGTGAAGTAGCCTATACGTGAGGGCGAAACACAAGAGATAAAATGAATTGTTTCTTTGGTGGACTCTGATAGTTACGCTACTTTCGAGAGAAAGATTCAGAAATTCCTCCTTGAATATATTCTGTAAGCAATAACAAAAAAGTTAAACAAAAATGTCTAAGGTTTGTCAGCTTACCGGAAAGCAAGCGCAGAACGGTAACAACGTATCTCACTCAAAGAGAAGAACAAAGAGATTGTTCAACGTAAATTTGAAGACAAAGAAGTTCTACTGGCCAGAGCAGGGTTGCTGGATTGAGCTTAAGGTGTCTGCAAAAGCATTGCGTACAATTAACAAGAAAGGTATTGATGCAGCCCTTGTAGAGGCAGCTCAGAAGGGTCTATTTTAATCAGTCGGGAGGTTTAAACGATGGCAAAGAAAAGTAAAGAGAATAGAGTACAGGTGATTTTGGAGTGTACTGAGCACAAGGATAGCGGAATGCCAGGAACTTCTCGTTACATCACAACAAAGAATAGAAAGAACACTCCAGAGCGTTTGGAGTTGAAGAAGTACAATCCTATTCTTAAGCGTTATACTATTCACAAAGAAATTAAATAATAAGCTACTATGGCAAAGAAAGCGGTTGCATCATTGCAGACAGGTGAAGGTCGTTCATACGCAAAGGTCATCAAGATGGTTAAGTCACCAAAGAACGGTGCTTACGTATTCGAGGAGACTATGGTTCACAACGACGACGTAAAGGCATTCTTAGCAAAGAAGTAAGAATTCTTTATTCACAATATAATCAGACGGAGCAACTTTGTTCCGTCTGTTTTTATTTTGTGTTTTCCATAAATAGTTTTTGAAATATCAAAAAAGTAGGGTATCTTTGCACCCGTGATATTCAACGATAGAGAGTTTCGGCCGACAGTCGAGATTCTTTTTTATTGTGTTTTTTAGAAACTTAAATTAATACCAAATAAAATAAAATTATGGCTGTATCTTACGTTAGTAAAGAGGGCTTGCAGAAGATGCAAGAGGAGCTACACCGCCTTGAGACAGTGGAGCGCCCAAGAATTTCAGCTCAAATTGCTGAGGCAAGAGAAAAAGGCGACCTAAGCGAGAACGCCGAATACGACGCTGCAAAAGAGGCTCAGGGTCTGCTTGAAGGTGAAATCTCTATGCTAAAGGAGAAAATTTTGAACTCAAAGGTGATCGATATGTCTAAGATCGACACTGAGACCGTACATATCCTTAATAAGGTTGAGATCAAGAACACTAAGACTAATGCCAAGATGTGCTACACTATCGTGTCTGAAAACGAGGCTAACCTTAAGGAGTTTAAGATCTCTACTACTACTCCTATCGCAAAGGCTTTGCTTGGCAAGAAGGTCGGAGATATCGTAGAAGTGGTCACTCCTGCTGCAAAAATGGCATTTGAAATCCTTAGCATCTCTATCTAATGGCTACAATTTTCACAAGAATCATCAACGGAGAAATCCCTTGCTACAAGATATACGAGGATGAGAACTATTTCGCATTCCTTGACATCAACCCTCTTCAGAAGGGTCATACGCTTGTAATCCCCAAAAAGGAAGAGGATTATATCTTCAACCTTGACGACGCAACTTACTCTGGTTTGCAGATGGTTGCAAAGAAGATCGCTGCTGCTATCAAAGAGAGTACAAACTGCAAAAGAGTCGGAGTTACCGTACTTGGAATGGAAGTGCCTCACGTACATATCCACCTTGTGCCAATGAACAGCGAGAAAGATATGCTATTCTCCAACCCTAAGATGGAGCTTAGCAAAGAGGAGTTTGAGGCTATCGCTGCCGACATCGCAAAGCGCATTAAATAATCTCAAACCATAAAGCAAAATCAAAGCCAGACAGTTTTATCTGTTTGGCTTTTTTAATTACCTTTGTCCAAACTAACGAACATTCTTATGAAGACACTAAAGACTCCTAAAGAAATAGAGAATCGCAACGTAAAAAGCATTCTTAATATCTTCGACTTAGCGACTGGGAAATACGATACTGTCGCAGTAATCGACGCTCTAGCAGAGGCTCCAAACTGGGAAAGCAACGGCAAACATCTAGTCTACAACAGCCTTGGCAGACTTTACCGTTTCAATATCGAGAGTAAAGTTTCAACTCAGATCGACAGCCAATACTGCAGTCACTGCAACAACGACCACGTGCTATCCCCAGACGGAAAACGTGTGGCGGTGAGCCACCACACTCGTGAAGACGGAGAAAGCCGCATCTACACTTTCCCTATTGAAGGAGGTGCACCAACTCTTGTAACTCCTATCGCACCAAGTTACCTTCACGGATGGAGTCCCGACGGCTCTACCCTAGCCTACTGTGCAGAAAGAAACGGCCAATACGACGTTTTTACAATCCCTGTAAACGGCGGATTGGAGACTCAGCTTACAAACACTCCAGGTCTTGACGATGGCCCTGAATACAGTCCTTGCGGCAAATACATCTGGTTCAACTCAGTAAGAAGCGGATTGATGCATATCTGGAGAATGAAAGCCGACGGTTCGGAGCAGACTCAGATGACCGACGATGGCATGAACGACTGGTTTGCCCACCTATCCCCTGACGGAAAGAAGGTCATCTTCATCTCATACTACGAAGGTGACGTCGCCCCAGGTGATCATCCAGCCAACAAGAACGTGGAGATCAGAATGATGGACAGCGACGGAAAGAATGTCAAGACTCTTATCAAGCTATTCGGTGGCCAAGGTTCATTGAACGTCAACTCATGGAGCCCTTGTGGCACCAAATTCGCATTCATGAGCTACGAGGTAAAATAAGCAATCGAAATAAAACAAAAAAAGGACGAACGTAAAGTTCGTCCTTTTTGCATATATAGAATTATTCTATTTTATGCCTCTTTATTTTCTGTAGTCTCTGCAGCTTCAGAAGTTTCCGCATTTTCAGTTTTTGCCTTCTCCGCCATCTGCTTCTCATACTCCTCTCTTAGCTCCTTCTTCACGACTGCCAAGTGCTCCATGATCTTCTTGTTGACAGTCAAGCACAAGCCCTTGCTATTGACGATAAACGCATCGGCATTCATAGCCTCGACCATCTCAACTACCTTGTCGTACGAATGAGTAGTTGTCATCCAATCGGCACCGAACTCCTTCGACTGTTCAGCGATATCTGTAAACACTGCTAAAGCTGAAGTGTTGTCGCTACCATTCATAACTGGGAATACGTTGTTGCCATTATCGTCCTTACGAGTAGGAATCAAATATGTTGAAGATACAATGGCGGCCATCATTTCACGCTCAAGGAATGCGCACATTCTGTTGTGCATATCTTTGTTTGCGCCCTCCTCTACATTCTCTCTACGCATCTCCTGGAAGAATGCAGTCATAGCGATCTGTAGACGCGGATTCTGGATTGCTGTCTCACCTTCCGTCTTAGCGGTAGGCCACTCCTCCATTGGGATTGCGGCTGCCGGACGAACACCGTCGGCAACAAATACAGCCAAGTAACCGTCCTTACGAAGAGCATCCATACATAAGTGCAACTCTTCTTTCTTTACTGGCATTACATCTACCTCATAATGTCCCTCAGCCATTTTCTGGATAAACGACTCCTTATGTTCGTCAGTAAGAAGGACCAATGCTCCGTGTTGCAACTCGTATGGATATCCGGTAGTCTTACTGATTGTAAGCCAAACCTGTTCCTGAGCCGCTACCTTTGCAACGACCATCTTAGAGTTGATCGCAAGTAGATTATTGAAAACTCTTACATCCTGCTCCTTCTGCATCGAGCGAGCCTTCGGAATCATAACATTCTGCATGTACGACATCACGAAAAGATTCTCCTGAAGTGTAGCCTCAGCGAATAATTTCAAGCCTTCCGGACCCTTGAAACACTGCTGCAACAACTCAGTACGCTTCTCATCCGATTCAACAGGCTCACCCATGTTCATATTTAGGTTCAACTGCATCTGCTGACCAGGCTGAATATTCTGAGCCGGATCATTGCTTCTGAATCTGAACTGCGAAACATCAACCTTTCCTACAGGCTCTTCAGCATTCACGTTTGCTGCAGCTGAACTATTTACCTTAGTTGGATCAAACTTGTCGGCAGGATTAAACTTCTGCTCAGGCTCTTTTGCTACCTCTGGCTTACTGCTTTCCGCCTCTTTTGCTGGAGTCGACTTTGGCTCTTCCTTTGCCTTCTCCTGCTCCTTATTTCCGAAAATTTTATTGAAAAATCCCATTTTTACATTATTTTCTACAAATATAACAAATTGTCAGCAAAACATTACTTGTGGGTCTGTTTTTTTGTCTACTCCACTCATTAACCGACATTTGAAGATATCGCATTTACAGATAATTGCTAACTTTGCCCATATTAAAACGCAAACAACAATACAATGCAAAAAAAAATCGTTGCCGGAGCCATATTAGTCATCTTGACGATATATTTTGCCGGCACCTATCTTGAAATCGGGAAACATAAGGAAAAGTTGTGGCTTCACCGCACCAATTCATTAGAAAAAAAAGCCGAATTCAAGCATCTTTATCCAAATATCGAGGTTGACGTGGTAATACGACCAATTATGGAAGAAGATAGTCCAATAATAGATGTGACTCATGATGAGGATGAATCTTTCAACTTGTCTTTAGCCGAATATATGCCTGAGATGAAAGATGGACAAAAGATGTGGGTCGACATAAAAAATCTGGACGAAAACACCGTCGACACCCTTCTTAAGAATCTGGTCAGATATTGTTCAGACTACAATTTGTCAAAATCCCAGTTCATTTTGGAAAGCAGAAATCACCATACATTGAAGACATTGACAGAGTCTGGTTTCTACACCTCTTATTATGTCGACTTTCCTCAACCTTCCGAATTGGATGAGAATGAAATTTCAACTGTGATCGATTCGCTTCAGCATGTTTGCGACACTAAAAACGTGAAGGCAATTTCATTTCCGGCTTGGTGGTATGAACCGATTAAAAAGAATCTTAATCGTGATATCGACCTCCTTACTTGGGCACATCGTGATACGCAATACGAGTTTTTGCTAAATCCATTCCGCAGGAAAGTGCTTAACGACGAACAAGTAAAAGTGATACTTCTTAAAGCGAAAGGAAAGCATCACAGATAATCCGAGCCTCAAACAATGTTAAAAAACACACTTTCGATTTGTAAGCAAAAACATACCTTTTGCTTACAAATCGTTTTTATTTACCCACAAAATCAAGACCAATCCTAACCAAATTAAAAATATTACACGAGCAATGATATAACATATTATCACAAAAAACGCAAAAAGCATAACTTTGCAATCGAAAATCAAGAATATTTGTAGAAAAAGAGAAACAAAATATCACATAAAACTGACAAAATATTAAAGTTATGCAGAAAAGATGGATTATTATGTTCGCGTTCATGCTTATAATCAGCATTTGCGGACTATTCACTCCCGGAGACGTGGATTTCGGATTCCACATTGAACTAAGCGAAGACTCACAACTTCTAGCCAACGTAGCATGGCTAATCACTGCTACAATCTTCGTATTGATGATGACACCAGGTCTTTCATTCTTCTATGGCGGTATGGTGCGCGAGAAGAACGTGATCTCGACAATGCTACAGAGTTTCATCGCGATGGGTATCATCAGTGTACTATGGGTAGTATTCGGATTTAGCCTTTGTTTCGGTCATGACATAGGCGGTATTATCGGTAACCCGATGTCATATCTATTCTTCAACAATGTAGGTGGAGCTTGCTCTGATACAAACTTCGTTGAAGGATTGTCAATTCCAATTGCTCTATTCGCACTATTCCAGATGAAGTTTGCCATTATCACTCCATCTCTAATCACAGGTTCGTTCGCAGAGAGAGTACGTTTCTCAGGATACTTGTTCTTCATGATTTTCTTCTTTGTATTCGTATATTGTCCATTGGCACACTGCACTTGGCATCCACAGGGATTGTTTGCCGGAATGCATGTAAAGGACTTCGCAGGTGGTATCGTGGTTCACGCATCATCAGGAGTAGCAGCTTTGGCTGGTGCAATGTTCCTAGGCAAGCGTAAAGAGGCAGGAGAGCATCTACCTGCAAACGTTCCTTTCATTCTTCTTGGTGCAGCCATGTTGTGGCTTGGATGGTTCGGTTTCAACGCCGGTTCTTCTTTGGCTGCAGACGGAATGGCAATCAAGGCATTCTTGAACACTAACACAGCCTCAGCAGTCGCAATGATCACTTGGATCGTATTTGACTGTCTACGCGGAAGAAAGCCATCTGCAGTAGGTGCTGCAGTAGGTGCTGTAGTTGGTTTGGTTGCTATCACTCCATCAGCAGGATGGGTATCTGTAGGCGAGAGTGTTTTCATCTCATTCGTAACAACTTTGATATGTAACTTTGCAGTATATTTCAAGAACAAGAAATCTAACCTTGACGATGCTTTGGATGTATTCCCTACTCACGGTGTCGGCGGTATCGTAGGAACATTGATGACTGGTATTTTCGTCTACAACTATGAGGATGCAGCTGTAAAGGCTGAGTTGAGCCACCTACAGTATTTCGGCAACCACTGCTTAGTAATGGCAGGTGTGATCATCTATTCATTCGTTGTCAGCTACGGTCTATACTGGATCACTAACAAGATGATTCCAATGCGTGTAAGCGAGGAGAGCGAGAAGATGGGACTTGACATGAGCCAGCACGATGAGGTTTACGGTTCAAAGCAGGTTGAAAGAGAGATCGCTGAGTACTTCGAACATGAAGGTAAGGGCGATGCTTAACAGACTTCAATTTTAGTTATTAAACATACATTTCTGCCATTCGGACGTTGGTCGTTATGATCGACGTCCGAATTTTTAGACTCTAGTTTCAGGGTTAAGTTAACGATATCCAACTTAACAATGCCATAATTTGAACCACCACGTGAAGACGGTATAATCTTACATGAAAGTTTTCACCCAATCACCTGTGCCACCTTCATTAGGAATAGTCTGTGTTCCGCGCACCTCAACAACATTGTTTGGATCATACCTATCTGTAAGTTTTAGCGTTACATCAACAGGATTATATTTGCCGGCTTCAGAGGTGGTAAATATTGTAAAATAGCACTCTGCAGTATACTCTTTGTCTGTATCTAGACCAACAAATTCCTTTTCATAAGTTGTTTTTGTGCAATAGTAGCTATGCCTATCACTGTAACAGCAGATAAAGCCAACAAATTCTTTTTATATCCGATATAATTTTAATTATTTTTTTAACAAAACAGTTTAATAAAAAAGGGAGGCCCTATAAGCCTCCCTTATATTAGAATCTTAGTCATTAACAAGTCTCTTATTCTACACCAAACAAAGACTTCAAAGAAGAATCACCATTCCCACCAGCATAATCATATCCCTTTGCAAAGATACGAGAATTCTGTTGCCCGTAACCAAGTCTTGATGCACGACCTGCAACAGCCTTCGTCAACTGGAATGTAGTTGGTCCGTAGAAGAACAAACATGTGTTTGTTGGGTAAGCAGCCAACAAATCCTTACTCCACTGAGCATCGTCAGACTTTGTATTGACAATATCTGCAGGCATATTGACAGCATCTTTCAAATGTCCTGCATCATACTTTGACTTTTCACGAGTGTCGATCAAAACCTTGCTACCTTTGTAAGCTTCGTATGTGTCATAGAATGTCTTTGCCTTATCATACTCGATGAAATCACCAAGTCTCTCCTCTGAATCATCATCACCACCACAAGAAGAACAGAACAATGCCATGATGGCAACTGTCAACATCACGAAATAATTTCTTAACTTTCTCATTTTTTATATACCCTTTATAAATTTTACTCTCGAGTTTGTTTTAACAACGCTCCAAAGATAGTTAAATTTTTGAAATAAAAATCGATAAATGCTATTTATGTGTAATTACTCGCTTTGTTTTGACTCCGGATGCATTTATTTCGTCGACTTTTGCCACAACTTTTGACGCCAATTCCATGAATGCGTTCGAAGTAATAGTATTGTCGTTCAACGCAATCGGAGCGCCACTGTCGCCACATTCGCAAATCGACTGTACGATAGGAATTTGTCCTAGCAACTCCACATTCATGTCCTCTGCCAACTTCTTACAACCTTCCTTACCGAAGATATAATACTTGTTGGCAGGCAACTCTGCCGGAGTGAACCATGCCATGTTCTCAACCAAACCGATAATCGGAACATTGACCTTCTCGCCGACAAACATGCTGATTCCCTTCTTTGCATCAGCCAATGCGACTGCCTGAGGTGTGCTGACTACAATTGCGCCAGTCAACGCAAGTGTCTGTACCAATGTCAAGTGGATATCACTTGTGCCTGGTGGCAAATCCAATACGAAATAATCCAATTCACCCCAGTTGGCATCTGTAATCAACTGCTTCAATGCATTGCTTGCCATTCCTCCACGCCATAGTACAGCGTCGTCAGGATTAACGAAGAATCCGATAGAAAGAATCTTTACTCCATATCTCTCCTCCGGGCGGATCAACTCACGTCCCTGCTCGTTCTTTTCCTCCAAAACAGGACGTGCATCCTCAAGGCCGAACATCTTAGGCATCGACGGACCGAAGATGTCTGCATCAAGCAAACCTACCTTATAGCCCATCTTAGCAAGCGACACCGCAAGGTTGGCAGATACAGTACTCTTTCCTACTCCACCCTTTCCTGACGATACAGCAATGATGTTCTTCACGCCTGGCAACGGATTGTCCGGATCTTTCTTTGGAGCTGCAGTCTTATATTTGCAAGTGATGTTTCCTTTGATGTCTACGTCCTTGTCAACGTATGTCAAAATAGCTGTCTCGCAGGCCTTTACCAACGATCTTGCAAATGGATCGTTCTCTTTCTCAAAAATCAAAGAGAACGACACCTTATTTCCGTCGATGCGGATATTATCCTCCACCATCTCCGACGACACGATATCTTTTCCTGTGCCCGGATAACGCACATGCGAAAGCGCGTCAATAATCAATTGTGGGTATAATGCCATTATTTATACTGATTCTCTATAATGTTAGACAATACATCCTTCATTTCTAGTCCGGCAGCAGCTACCTGCTGTGGAATGAAACTTGTAGGAGTCATACCTGGTGTTGTGTTTACCTCTAGCAAATTGACTGTTCCGTCTGCTGAGATAATATAGTCGACACGGATGATTCCGTGTGCGTCAAGCACATTGTAGATTCTCTCTGTCTGCTTGCGTACTACAGCAGCGATCTCCTCTGAAATGCGAGCTGGTGTGATCTCCTTAACCTGACCTTTGTACTTAGCATCATAATCGAAGAACTCATTTTCGCTGACAACCTCAGTGATTGGGAATACAGTTGTCTTGCCACCTGCCTTGTAGATACCGCATGTGATCTCTGTTCCCTGCATGAAGCTCTCAATAACTGTCTCCTGACCTTCTGCAAATGCCTTCTGAACTGCTGGCTTAACCTGTCCGATCGACTTGACCTTTGTGACACCGAAGCTGCTACCTCCATCGTTAGGCTTAACGAAGCATGGCAAACCCACTGCATCAATGATCTCCTGATCGGTGTAGTCGTTCTCGCTTCTCAAACGCAAAGATTTGGCTACCGGAATACCGAAGTTCTTCAAGTATGTGTTGCATGTGAACTTGTTGTATGTCAAAGCTGAAGCAAGTACACCACATGAAGAGTAAGGGATCTTCATCAATTCGAAATAGCCTTGCAACTTTCCATCCTCGCCTGGAGTACCGTGGATAGTGATGTAGGCGTAATCAAACTTGATTTTTGTTCCGTCGACAATAGCAGAAAAATCATTCTTGTCGACAGGATATTTAGAGTCATTTAGTTCAAGATTCCATTCTGTGCCAATTATTGTCACGATATAGACATTGTACTTCTCTTTGTCCATGAAAGAGTAGATTCCCTTGGCACTTTTTAGCGACACAACGACTTCCGACTGGTCGCCGCCTGCTACGATTGCAATATTCTTTTTCATTTGTCGATACACTTTATTATCTATCTGCAAATTTAGCAAATTCTAATTTATTTCAGATCTTCCATGCTATATTTCTTGACCGACGCTTCGTCCAATTGAAAATATACGATATTGTAGCCGTGATCAAGTGTTTCATCCAAGATTTGTTTCGCAGTCCTTAACGACGACACCTCAACCTCCTTAAATTCAATAGTGAAATCCTTATTCAGGAACACATTGTCCACAAAACTTCCTTCAACGACCTTGTACTTGTTTTCTGTGACAAATTCAAAATCAGGCCCCTTCAATTCTTCCTTTGACAATCCTTCAAACTGTCTGACTTCTCCACTTGTGTTGGATGCGACAGCCCATGAATAAATCGGGAATGCATAGTCCAATTGCAACGGATATCCCTTAATAGCGCTTGAGTTGTTTTTTAATTCCTGGATGCTGAGTATCGAATCCGAGTCCAACGAATAACACTTCAGATAGCCTCTTCCGACAGGAGGTATTCCAACACTAAGACTATCTCTGACATGATTAATTCCGATGGTACAAGAGACTCTTTTTCCCTTCAACTTCTTTCTGACCGCATATATCAAAGAAAAGTATTTATCTTTTGTGGTTTCTGTCCAATCACAATCAAGCTGCACCTCGGTGAACTCTCTTTTTGTCGTTCTATTGACAAGATCTACAATATCTTCAGCAAGTTTATTCTTTTTGTATCTGTCAATAGAAAACACATTATTGTCAATGGATACGACTGGCACCAATTTAACAGAATCTTCCCATAGATAGCTTTCGTCTAATCCATCTTCATACCAATTTGTCTTGTGCAAAACCGACATAGGCGTCGCCTTTCCATCTTCACATACGATATCGAAGAAGTGTACGTATAGTGTAGTTGCGCCTAATTCTCTGGCAGAATCCTGCACATCAATTCCAATATTGAATTTATTCTTCCAATAGTAGAAATTGACATTATGCTGTCCCTTTTCTGTTGGAGGATTGATATATTCGCCCAATTCCACATCCGGTCCACATGATATAAATGTCAAAAGCAATAGGATCGCTGTAAGGATTTTTGAAACGACACTCTTTGATTCCATCTTGTACTTATAGATTCGTTCTTACTATTGGTCTGCTAAATAAGATTTTTATGCATTATGAATTACCACAAGATACTGATAATGATCGTTCTCATAAACTTTCTCTGCAGTCAAACCGCACATTTGGCAAACTGCATTCAATCTATTGAAGTCGACAAATAGCCACTCGAATGGTTCGTCTTTCTCTCCTCGGTAAGAAATAGCATAATCAATCTCTCCGTAATATGGCTCTTCATTTATTTCCGGGTCGACATTGCCATCTTCGTCCATGTAAAGATAGACTAAGTCGGAACTATCCATCACAATTTTGCCACCGTCGGCAAGCATACTCTTGCAATGGTTAAGGAATACAGGGAGATTCTTCATCGTCTTTGCGATTCCGGCTCCGTTCATCAACATCAACAATGTGTCGTACTTTTCACCTACGATATCGTAGAAATTACGGATAGAGGCTCTCTTCACGCCTCTCTGATTCATCACGTCAACAGCTCCAGCCGACACATCGATAGCCTCAGCATCGACACCATTCTCCTGCAACCAAAGAGTATGGCTGCCCGAACCTGCACCTACATCCAGAGTGCGTCCGCTACATAGTTTCAATGCACGGTGCTCGATCTCACTCATCTGCTCCCAAGAGTGGAAAAATTCCTTGATATTCCAATATTCTGTCTCCACCACATTGCTTTCGACTTTGATTCGAGTCTTCTTGTCGCCGTTGAAATATGCAGTCAAGGCTTTACCGTATGCGTCGCTCATAATTGTTTGATTTATATTGACGCAAAGGTACGAATAATCGGGCAAATGTTCAAATTTAGAACTCTATCTTATACGCTACCTGTGGGAATGTCAAATTGACAATAGCCTCATCGTAGGAATTCTTCTTGTAGTTATAGTTGTAGCCATAGAAGGCTGCCGAACGTAGGAAATCCAATACGAATGTGTGAGACACTTTTTCTTTGTTCATCTTATAGTTGAACGAAAGAGCAAACACTGGTTTCGTCTTCATCTTCTTGCTGAAGATCTGGGTTTCGTCATACATCACATTATGGTCGGGGTCTGCCTCTGTAGCTGCATAATCGATTGGAGTTGTTCGTTCTGGTCCTTGCAAAGTATACTTAGCACCAGCATTGATGATGTTGCTCTTGTTCTTTCCTACCATCCACTCTTTTCCTGCCACAAAATTCACGATATAGTTTCTATCGTAGCGAGAATGATACCACTTGCCATTGGATGCCATAAACTTCGATGAGAAGAACGAACCTGTAACCATACCGAACCATCCGTTGTGCAAATATCTTTCTAGAGTGACATCCACGCCATAGTTTCTACCCTCGCCATCTGGATCCAAATCCTTATTGACAATATAGTCGACACAATTGATCATAGAGAAACCTGTTTCCTGCTCAACTGGAACATCTAACAGATATTGGAAATATGGTTCAACCTTCAATGAAGTATTTTCATTGATTTTGTATGACATAGATGCAGTCACATGATGTGCCTTAGTAAATCCTAGATCATCGTTGACCAACTTACCATCTTTCTGTACAAAATAGATGTCTGTTCTCTCCTTACGGCTATGTATACCATATCCTAACGCAAATTTCATTCTGCTTGTCGCTTCATATTCCATACCGAAACGAGGTTCGACAGAAGATGCGTTGTTAAGCGCAAGATATTGGTATGCCAAACCGATATTATAAGTGAACTTACCAAAATTCAACTGGTTGTTCGTAAACACATTGGCATACATAGTATTGTCGTCAGTATCAACTACTTTTTCCATCGGCGCGACAGAATATGGCGACATGTTGATTGTCAAGTTCGAACCTAATCTTGTCAGAGTGAATCCTGTCTTATTTGTGAAATGATGATTATATTTTTTATTGAAAACAGAAGTAAAAATCAGATTAGAATTAAGTTTATCTGTTTCAAAGAAAACATTGGAATTCAAATTTTCTCCACTATTCATTGGAGAATAGAAATGCTCGCACGAAGTCTCCTCTGAATTTGCTGTGAATGCCACACTAGATTTCAAAGTCGCTCCTGACTTAAAGAAATAGAGATGTGTAATACCGGAAGCTATCATATTCTGATCCGCGATATTAGAATTACCATCGGATGTATACTCCCACTTGTTCACATCCTTTACCATAGGTTTCTTGAAATCGTCAATCAACCCGGTTCCCCACCACGAGAAAACTCCAGCATGATCAGTAGGCAAATTAATCTTGAAATTCAAATCCTGGTATTTCAACTCCTGACCACCCATATCCACAAAACCTAGTTGAGTGGCAAGTCCCATGAACGAATATCTGTAGTTGAAGATATATGAAGCCTTCTTTTTCTTTCCGATCGGGCCTTCACTTGCAGCATCGATTCCAAGCACTCCCACCTGAAAAGCATGCTCATACTTCTCATTATTACCACTACGCATCTTCATGTCGAAAATACCGGAAATAGCATTATTATATTCCGACGGAAAAGCTGATGTGAAGAAATCGGAATTTCCCATGACCTTTGTACTCAAAGACGAGAATATCCCGGCTCCGGCTACAGAGATATCTGCATAATGATTGGGATTAGGAATCTCCACACCCTCTATTCTCCACGCCAACAAGTGAGGTGCATTACCATGTATTGAGATACCGTTTGTCGCACCATCTGAACTAACACCGGCATAACTGCTTGCCAAACGAGCGGGATCTTCCTCTCCACCTGGAGTACGAGAAATCTCTTCCACACTGAACATTCTTGCGCCAACCGAAGCAGTAGTATTGTTAGGCATCTGCTTATTCACCTTCACCACTACTTCATCAAGGGATGTCAACTCCTCCGACATTGGAATCATAACCACAAGTTCCTTTCCGGAAATAACTAACTGCTCCTTCAACAAAACAGGAGAATAACCGATCATCTCGGCAGACAATGTATATCTACCTACGCGTACATTTTCAATTATGAATTTTCCGTTTTCATCAGCCACAGCGCCTTGAGTAGGAACTTCTACCAAAGCCACAGTTGCAGCTGGAATCGGCATGCCAGTCGCAGCATCTACAACCACACCTCTAATTGTCTGTGTAGGAGAAGCCACATCGGCAGCAAACAATTCAGCCACACTCACCACACACATAATAATCAGGAAAAACAGCAATCTACAAATTCTCATTTTGCATAAACATTATAATTCTACATTTTCGTTTTTTGTCGACACTGCAAAATTACAGATGCCTGAATTTGTGTGCAAAAAATGGGGATATATGGAAAGATTATGTGATTAGGAGCAAATTGATGGGACAAAATGCATACTTACGTGATAAATTTCATTGTCCAAAAATATATAAGGATAGGCTAAAAACAAAAAATCCCGACAATTTTCATTGCCGGGATTTTACACTGAATCAATTGATTATTTGTCAGAAGCTGACTCGATGATCAAGTAATCCTGAGTTGACCAGAACTTGTTGTAATCCTTGATCTTCAAAACCCAAGTCTTATCCTCTGCGCTCTTCTGAACTAGAGTGTAAGATGTCATTGGGTGAACTGTGCGAACCTTAGGCTTCTTAGTACCAAGCTCAAGCTCTGTAAAGTCTCTCTTATCAACCTTAGTCATTCCTGATCTGTTAACGTTTCCGCCCTTCTTCAAGATCAACTTCTCGATATCGTTAAGACCCTTAGCCTTCAAAGCCTTCTTGTCACCTACAAGGTAGTAAACAGAGTTCAACTCTGCATCCTGAGCAGCGATAGCAGCAGCCTGCTGTGCAGATACAGCGTTAACTGAGTCGATGCTAGCCTTAGCAGCAACGTTAATGTTCTCTAGCTCAGCGATCTTGATGTTCTTAGCCTCAAGTTCCTCCTTAAGCTTAGCCATCTCAGCCTTGCTCTCCTCCAACTGCTTCTTCAACTTACCGATAGTACCGCGAAGACCGTTAAGCTGACCGTTAGACTTAGCCAACTTCTCCTCCAACTCGTTGATCTTCTGGTTGCTCTGCTGAATACGCTCTGTGATTAGCTTGAAATCCTCCTGGATATTAGCCTTGTTTGTGCCACCTTCCTGGCCCTTGTCGTCAAGAATACCTAGCTCAACTTCCTTGATCTGCTTCATGTTGGCGTTAACCTCCTCGAATAGATCAGACATCTGCTGTGAAATCTGACGCTCCTCTGCCAAAACCAACTTCAAAGAGTCTGAAGTCTTGTTGGCCTGATCAATCTCACCCTGCCATGGGTTGCATGATGTAGCAGCAACTAGTGCTACGCCTGCGAATAAAATTGCTTTTTTCATTTTATATATTTTTTATTAATTATTCTATATTACGGGCATATTACATGCCTTCTCTAAATCATCAATCCTTTGTTATTCTGCACTTACCGGCTCACAACCCACACAAGATACATCCTTCTGTGTTTCACTGTAACATGAAGTAACAACAGATATCACTACGAAAAAGAACGATTTTTCTAATACTCTATCAAATATCGTGCCAAAACGTTTTTTTGCAACTTTTCTTTTTCAACAGTATTACTACAAAACGTCATTCTTCATCGTCGTCATATTTCTTTTTGCTTGCCTTTTCCTTCTCTTTTCCGGAAATGACAATGACGAATTCACCTTTTGGCTCGTTTGTTTCAAAATGTGCTTTTACCTCAGACACCTTACCTCTTACCGTCTGCTCAAACTTCTTTGAAATCTCACGCGATACCGACACTACTCTGTCCGGTCCGGCGATCTCTTCAAGCTGAGCCAAAGTCTTTACGACTCTGTACGGCGACTCGTATATGATGGAAGTACGCTCTTCCTCAGCAATCTCTTTCAAGCGAGTCTGACGTCCTTTCTTCTGTGGCAAGAATCCTTCGAAACAAAATCTGTCTGTAGGCAATCCGGAATCAACGATTGCAGGAACAAACGCTGTCGCACCGGGAAGGCACTCAACCTCTACCCCTGCCTCAGCACACGCTCTTGACAACATGAATCCAGGATCCGATATTCCAGGTGTGCCGGCATCACTGATCAATGCCACATTCTCACCCGACTTAATCTTCGCTACAACAGAATTGCAAGTCTGATGCTCATTAAACTTGTGATGAGACATCATCTTGTTCTCTATCTCAAAATGCTTTAGCAAAACACTTGACGTGCGAGTATCTTCAGCCAATATCAAATCAGCCTCTTTCAATACTCGTACTGCTCTGAATGTCATGTCTTCTAGATTGCCGACCGGTGTCGGAACTATATACAACTTTGCCATAACATTAGTTAGTGAATCTTGCTTCCAATAATTCCATAAAATCGAATGCTGCGCCTTCTGTTGTGTCCCAATTGAAATTCTCAGCCACGTAAGCCTCTGCCTCCTGCAATGACGACATTGCATTCAACTTGTCAATCGTAGTGTTCAACAACGCCATGTCTCCACCGAACAACTCCCTCTGGTAACGGAATCTGTCGTTGAAATTAAGTGCTTTGCGCAAATCTGTAACAAATCGGCTCTCCAAACGTCTGCCACCTTTGAATCTCTCATTTGTGATGACTGGATTGCTAACTGTTGTCTTCGGCTGTTCCACAACTGGCGAAGGAGTACTCATCTCCTCTACTTTCTTAGGCTCCGGTTCTTTCGCAACAACCTTAACAGAATCTATAGCGACAGTGTCAACTTCAGTAGTAGTGTTTTTCTTTGGACTAACCAACTCTTCTTCTATGTTGACTTTCTGCACCTGAGCAACCTGCGTATTCTCGGCAACCACCACTTTCTCTACTACCGGATCCTCCTTTACACTTACCTCTACTGTCTTTGTCTCTACCGCTGGCTCTTCCTTTGGTTGCTCAACGACAACTGTCTTGACCTCAGATTTGCCCAACGACTCCTCTTTGCTCTCAACACTTAACTGTTCAAACTCCGACAATATGTTTCTCACCTTTTGAAGAGCGAGGTCGTGCATTGCGTAAGGTATCGTTTCCATACTCTCCATGCACTTTGTAAGCATGTCAAGTTCGGAAATGTCATTCAGTATAAAAGTGATAAGTTTATTTTTATTCATCAAGAATAACTTTTTTACTTTATCTTTGCCGCAAAATTCGCACATCAACAATGCATTCGGCACTATTGAATATGCAAATATAAATAGTTTTTTACGAAAAGTACGATATATTTTGCTTTTTTTCATGAGACAAATAAAGAATAATTTCATCTCCACTCTTTCATATTTATACGACACATCTGAAATCAATGAAATTTTCTACGAATGCATTTCGCATATCTCCGGAAAATCGCGCAGCCAAATAATAATGACGTTGTCCGATAAGGCCTCCGACGAAATCAGAGAACAAAGTTTGGCTATGCTTTCACGTCTTGAAAAGGGCGAACCGATGCAATACGTGCTGGGGTTCGAATGGTTCGACGGAATGAAATTCGCTGTTGATTCACGAGTGTTGATTCCACGTCCTGAGACTGTGGCTCTCGTGGATGAAATAGAAAATCTTTATGGCGACAAAAAAGTCCGTGTGCTGGATATCGGCACAGGCTCTGGAGCCATCGCAGTCTCGATCAAGAAAAGAATGCCCAATGCAGATGTTACGGCTGCGGACATCAGCGAAGGTGCTCTTTCTGTAGCATCGGCAAACGCAAAGGACAATGATGCCGACGTGACATTCGTGTGCGACGATGCCCTATCCGACTCTTTCCTATCCGGGTGCAAACCTTTTAATGTGGTTGTAAGCAACCCTCCATACATCTGCCCAAGCGAAAAAGCAGAGATGCGATCTAACGTGTTGGACTTTGAGCCTCATCTCGCTCTTTTCGTACCACAAGACAATCCATTGCTGTTTTACAATAAAATCACTAAATTTGCGTTAGATAATTTGGAAAGCGACGGAGCTTTGCTATTCGAAACGAATGCGGCATACGTTCACGATGTTGCGGAGATGATGCGTGGGTATGGATTCAACAATGTAGTTGTAATCAAGGACTGTTTCGACCGTGAACGATTCGTGGTTGGCAAAATGAAATGATGTTGGAAACGAAAGTTAAAATATGGAGCAAGGATGAAGCATTGACTAAGATGTCGATGCTGTGTGCGGAGTCGGAGAAATGCAAAAACGACATCGCAGATAAATTGAAGCGTCACGGGCTTTCGTCTGCAGACATAAATTCTGTTCTGACATGTTTGGAAAGCGAAAAATTCATCGACGAAGCTAGATATTCAAGATTCTTCGCCAAAGACAAATACAAATTTGCAAAGTGGGGACGTAAAAAAATAGAATATGCGCTCAAGATGAAACGAATTCCCGTCGCCTATATCAAAGAAGCATTGGAGGAGATTCCTGATGATGCTTATGAAGAGACAATGATGGCTGCACTCGCGTCGAAATTCAAAACGATCAAATTCCAAAACCGTTACGACGCAAAAGGAAAACTATTCAGATTTGCAGCTTCACGAGGATATGAAAGCAGCGTGGCTCTTGAAGCCATCGACAAAATATTAAATGATAATTCAGTGAACGATGATGAAGATTAATTTTATCAAAGGAATGTTTGCCGACTATGGACTAGGCAAAAGAATGTTGTTGCTATTCGGAATTTTCTTGTTGACGGAAATATTCGGCAACGTCATCGCTTTGGGATTCGGCAAATTGGGAGAAATGTTCTTGTCTACCAACAACGTGATTCGTTTGGAGCAATTTGTCGGCTCTATGGTTTCGTTTGCTGGAGCAGCCATATTATTCTATTATCTTGTTTCTCAAAAGGACAATTTCTTTTCTTTTTTCAAATTTGAGAAAAAGCACAGATTATTGCTGTACTTGTTGGCAGTTCTTGCCTTGGCATCACTTTTGCCTCTCGTAAACTACACGGCATACATCAACGAGAACATGAAACTTCCAGAAAGTCTGTCGCTTATCGAGGAAAAGATGAAGGAAATGGAAGAATTGGCAAAGGCCCTAACGCTAGACTTGCTAAAAACAGATTCTTTTTTCTTGTTTTTGACAAACATAATTGTCATTGCCATAGCTCCTGCGTTCTGCGAAGAGATGTTGTTCAGAGGGGCATTACAAAAGACTTTACAGGAAAGGATGGCTCCGTGGCTAGCAATAGTCATCACATCGATTCTGTTCAGCGCGATGCATTTACAATTCTACGGATTCATTCCAAGATTCCTTCTTTCCGTATTCCTCGGATTGCTATTCTACATTAGCGGAAGCATGAAACTTAACATGTTTGCCCACTGCTTCAACAACGCTGTCGCAGTTATAGTCTACTATTTCTGTTCAATGGCAAACGTAGCCATTGACGACGCTCCGACAGAGACTTTGGGGAAAGAAGATGCTGTTGCGGCAATCGTATCTACTTTAATTTTTGCCGGAATCATGTGGGTAATCTATAGACACGTAAAAAAAGAATAACAACAAGGAATGACAACAAAAGAGCCGCCACTTCAAAGTGACGGCTCTTTTGTTATACAGGATTCCAAGATTTTCCAAACTTTATTTTCCAATGTCTTAATGTGTATCCAAATACCAGCTTGTCTTCTTATAGTCTTCTGCTATAGGATGTTCAGTAGGTTCTGATGTCGACACGCCACAATATTTCTTGATAGCGATCTGACCGCCCAACGTAGAAAAATACGAAGGTGTATTTCTCTTGTACGGAACTGCAACACTCATCACATGATCAAATTCCTGCAACAAATTCTCATCTTCAGTCAGATGGTAAACATAATCCTGAAAGTCGAAGAATACTCTTGGCGAATAACCATCCAGACGCTGCAAACTATATCCATTGACTTTTAATGTCGTATCAACAGAAAGATTGATCTTTTTCATCAATCTTGCAAGACCGTCAAGAGCATTGCAATTGATTGTAGAGATAGTTCCGCAAGGCTTTTCATAACCGATATAGAATCTGTAGAACTCATCACAGACAGCCTCATAATCCACACCGTTGATCAGATATTTACCACAATTCAAATATGGAAAACCGTATGCCATGACCTCTGTCGGATAAGCAATGATATACTTGCACACATCTTTCAATTCGTACGCAACCTCTATATTTGCCATATAACAATTGTCAAACAGAATCATCTCCATTCTGTTGATCTTGGAATTTTTGATTCCTTGCTTGAATGTAGAGATCTCTATTTGATATTCAGGAGTCGTTCCGCCAAGATATCTTGTCAACGGCATTTCATCCGAAGATGCGGATGATGATCGTGTGGCAAAGGCATCGATAGGCGCCCAAGCAGTTCCGTGACATCCAACTGTCATGGAATAACTGTTGGACGGAAATTTTGCATATACACGATCAAGCATATCTGTGATTCCTTCACTTGTAGTAAATTTTGGATTCGAATAAGTCTCCAAAATTTCCTCCGTACAAGTTCCGTTCTGATTCTTCAATTCTATAAGATCAACCGATTCAGGAGCAGTCTCGATACAAACGACGTAGCGCTCATTATCAGAGCCATGTTGCTGGATAACATGCTTGAAATCATTGATATTCTGAATAAAACATGGTTTCAGATTGTTAGACCATGGAAAGAACATAATAGTGGTATTTCCAACAGGTATTCGTGTGTCGTCTACATCTTCGAATTCATCGGTACAAGCAATGAAACTGAAGATTGCAAGAAAACATAACAACAAAATCTCTATTTTTTTCATACTTAAAAACAAAAAGGCAGAGAAGCCGAAGCCTCACTGCCATATTATGATACTATTACTGGTTCATTGAAGCCAAATATTCTTCATTGTTTCTACTTCTCTCAAGGTTTTCCTTGACCTCAGTCATTGCCTCGATAGGTGTCATGTCAGAATAATGCTTTCTCAAGATCCACATTCTCTGAAGAGTAATCTTATCCTGAAGCAAATCGTCACGACGAGTACTACTTGCCATGATATCAACAGCCGGATAAATTCTCTTGTTTGCAAGTCGGCGGTCAAGCTGAAGCTCCATGTTACCAGTGCCTTTGAACTCCTCAAAGATGACATCATCCATCTTTGAGCCAGTATCAGTAAGAGCTGTCGCAATGATTGTCAAGCTACCGCCGTTCTCGATATTACGTGCCGCACCGAAGAATCTCTTTGGTTTCTGCAAAGCATTGGCATCCACACCACCGCTCAACACCTTACCTGAAGCAGGAGATACTGTGTTGTATGCTCTGGCTAGACGAGTGATAGAATCCAAAAGGATCACCACATCGTGTCCACACTCTACCATTCTCTTGGCCTTCTCCAATACGATGCTTGCAACTTTCACGT
Organism: Paludibacteraceae bacterium; assembly: GCA_045629285.1. Classification (GTDB taxonomy): domain Bacteria; phylum Bacteroidota; class Bacteroidia; order Bacteroidales; family Paludibacteraceae; genus UBA1723. The sequence goes on from JAZQQY010000015.1 coordinate 71,939, forward strand.
GACGCTCTGCAGGTTCGTCGAATGTAGATGCGATAACCTCCGCATTTACACTTCTCTGCATATCAGTCACCTCCTCAGGACGCTCGTCAATAAGGAGTACCATCATGTAAACCTCAGGATGATTGGCTGCAATTGCATTTGCGATATCTTGTAGTAGAATTGTCTTACCTGTTTTTGGCTGGGCAACGATCAAGCCACGCTGACCCTTACCGATAGGGCTGAACAAATCAACGATTCTGACAGAAGTGTTGCAAGTCTTAGGATCACCTGTCAAATTGAATTTCTCATTTGCGAACAATGGAGTCAAGTGATCGAACGGCACACGGTCTCTTACGTGCTCCGGCTTACAGTTGTTGATTGTCTCGACACGAGTCAACGGGAAATACTTTTCGCCGTCACGTGGAGGTCTGATATCACCAGTCACGACATCACCTGTCTTCAAACCCATCAATTTGATCTGGTTGGCAGACACGTAAATATCATCCGGAGAACTTAGATAATTATAATCAGGAGAACGAAGGAAACCATAACCGTCGGGCTGGATAATTTCAAGTACACCACTACCCTTGATCACGCCTTCAAAATCAAACTGTTTCTGTTTTTTTGCTTCTTCAGCGGCTCTTTCTGCCTCAAGTCTTGCTCTTTCCTCTTCTTCTCTAATACGAGCTTCTTCTCTAGCCCGAGCGGCCTCTTCTCTGGCTCTCATTGCCTCCTCTTCGGCAATTCGTCTTTGATTTTCCTCTTCCTCTCTTTTGCGCTCCTCTTCAATCTGCCTTTGGCGGATCATTTCATCGATTTCCTGCTTCTGGTAGACATAAGGTTCTGCGACTTCAGGATTCTCTGCAGCTTTTTGTTTAGCCAACTTCTTTTTTTCAAGAATCATTCGGGCAATTGCCGCTGCCGCATTATTGTTGCTGCTTGTGGAAAGACCCGCTCTACCTGTATTTACGGAAGACGGTTCCTCAACCACAGCTTTTTCCATTTCATTCTTTGCTTCAGTTACCGGAGTCTCTTCGTTGTTTGTATCGGGCATTTCAACGGGTTGTTCTGCCAATTCCGGCTCCGCATCTTCATTTGGCTTCTGACCTTGTCCCATTATCGCATTTATCAGCTGTTCCTTTCGATATGAATCTGGACGATGAATACCTATTGATTTAGCTATAGCTTGCAATTCGGGCAATTTCTTTGCCTTCAATTCTGCTTCTGTCATGTATGTTTATTGACTTATATTCTTTTTGACGAGACACAGCGACGCTGCATATCATCGTATATATTCTGAATACTTGAATTAACTTTCAATCCTTAGAATAGACTAAAAACCAGGATTTTCCCGTATGTATATTGATTAAAGCCCATGCGTCACCCTCGAAGGTGCAAATACACATTTTCAAAACTTACTTTTGGAATTTTTTGAGAATAAGCAATCTTCCTTGTTGCTCTTATCCTGATTGCGACGACAAAAATAAACTTTTGTTTTATTTTCGTCAAATTTTTCTTAGATTTTTTGATTAAGTATAGACTAAACTAACAAAAAACAAAAGTCCAGTCTTGAAAACAAGACCGGACCTTTAATATCCTTATCCCAAAGTGATAGCCTCTGAAGGACAAACTCCTGCGCAAGTTCCACACTCTGTGCATGCATCTGCATCAATCTTGTAGATATCGCCCTCAGAAATTGCTCCTACTGGGCACTCACCTGCACATGTACCACATGCTACGCAGTCTTCACCAATTACGTATGCCATAATTCTATTTGTTTTAGTTTATAAATACAATGCAATATTAGTGCTTTTTTATTTCTACTGCAAATAAAATCAATATTATTTTTCCGAACTCTTAATGGATGTTAAAATTCACATTCCTCATCCTGCATTTTCATTTATCATTTCTGAACGCTCCAGGCGACATGCCAGCGTGAGTTTTGAAAAACCTGCCGAAAAAGCTCTGGTTGGGAAAATGCAAGGCATCAGAAATCTGTTGGATCGACAGGCTGCTGGTGCGAAGCATCTGTTTGGCTTCATTCATGACAAGCGAATCTATGTATTGGCTTGGCGACGACCCTACACATTCCGACACTATCTTACAAAGATACTTCGGCGTAATGCATAGCTGATCGGCGTAGAATTTCACATTTCGAGTCTCCTTGAAATTCTTATTTACCATTGAGGTGAACTTTAGGAATATCTCCTGTGTACGCGAACCTTTCTCCTGTGCCACACACGATTTCGACACTTCGTTCAACACCTCGCAAAGCATCGCCTTGATCAAAAGTTCAGACGCAGCTCTAAGGTAAGCGCTCTTCTCTGTCTTGCAAAGGTCAAGTCGACTTTTCACAAAGTTGAGATACAAAAGCATTGTGCCGAACAACTCGTCCGAAGTCTTGAATATAGGATTGGTGTTGCCGAGCGGAACCTTCAATCCGGACACAAATCCGGAAATGACTCGTCTGTCGAAAAAGAACAATACAGAATTGAAATCCTCACTGACTGTTTTAACAAGCAAGGTCTGCCCCATCCTGATACGTACGATATCTCCTTTTGAAAACTTACATGGTTTCATGTCAATCTCCAAGTCGGCTTCTCCTGATGTACAAAAACCATAGAAGAAAAGAGGCAATCGTTCAGGCGACGACATCACCGGTATGTTGCAGACATTCCACAATCCGTAGAGAATACCGTCGTTTTCTATCTTGATATTCTCCTTGCCACAATTCTTTATTATTTCCTTTTGTATTCCGATCTTTTGCATTGCGATAAACTTTACTTTGCAAAGATATCAAATTCAAAAAAGAAACTTAGATTTTTAAAATAAAAAGAGACGATGCAAATCCACCGTCTCCATACAAATATTCAAATCAATAATCAATTGTTGTGATATCCACATATTCATTCTGAACCTTCTTCAATTGAGACTCATTCATCATAACATATTCAGAACATCCCCAAGTAGTGACACACTCTCCTTCATCTGTTAATCTGCAACCTAAATTATCAACAATCTTCATGTGCCAGACACCTTTTTCTTCGAACACCGACCAGATTCCTAACATCACATCATAATCCGTCTTCACAAAACCAGTGCTGTAATCAATCGAAATCTTTGTTTTACTGTAGACATCAGCTCCTTCACAAGCATCACAATAAAAATAGTCTGTCAACAACGTGTCCGAATCAAAAAAATATTCGCTAGGACTTGCTCCAACCCTGTCCTTCCAATAACCTTTACCTATCAAACTTCCATCTTTCGATATCTCACGTGTGCTTTTCCACATCCACCCATTTCCTATAACAACATCTTTAATCAAAGACTGCATTTCACTTGACAATGGAGTCGAAGGTGAATCACGATATGGCAATCCATCATCATCAAACTGAAATGTGATATTGTCTGATGATTCTTCCTTGTCGCAAGAATAGAATGTTGTTGCAGCTATAAGCAACGACATAAAAAGAAAATTCCCTTTCATTTTACACATTAATTAAATCAGCTAACTATCATTTTTTTAATTTTCCAATTACAAAAATAGCAATAACATGCAGAAAAAAAAATATCAATAATATTTTTATTTCGAATTGATATTTATACTTTTGCATCAAAATAAAAATACAATAGGATTATGGCAGAACATAACGAATTAGGCAAAAACGGCGAAGACTTCGCTGTAAACTTTCTTGAGGGGAAAGGTTATCAAATCATCACTAGAAATTGGAGATGTGGAAGCTACGAGCTTGACATTGTCGCTTTAGACGGAGACACTCTTGTTTTCGTCGAGGTCAAGACTCGTCATTCCGACTACATCGACCCTCGCACCAGCATGAGCAAAAGCAAAATCAGGAATTTTGCAAGAGCAGTCACAATGTATGTCAAAAAAATGCAGGTCAATTCCGACTTCCGTCTGGATGTTGTCATCATCGTGATGCAAAGTGGAATTGACAACAAAGGCATGTATATCGAGCATTACGAGGATGCTATCTTGCCGACAGACCTTTGAATAAAGTAAAAAGTAAGAGGTAAGAAGTAAAAAAGTCAGCCAAGCATCTGCTCGGCTGACTCCCCATTGAAAATATGTTGTTCTGGGTTAGTTAAATGAGGCATAGAAACGCAATGATGGCACTGGAATAGAGATAGAGGCTTTTGCGATTGGACGCTCAACCATCATGTATCCCTCAGCTACAGGCAATAGCCACATTCCACCTGCTTCATAGTAAGTAGTACCGTTGACACGAGTCAAACGAGCACCGTAAGGAAGTGTTGTGAAGAATACATTCTCAGGGAATGCAACTTCCTCATAACCGTACACTGGATCATATACATAGTATACACCGTTTCCATAGTAGTAAGTGTAATCACCAACAGCAAATGTATGTACGTATGCAGGACATACATGGTGGTATACAGGATGTGCATGGTGCACAACACGATGGTGATGTGCTGGTGCGTGATGATGCACTACTGGAGCGTGATGGTGAACATCATGATGATGTGCTGGTGCATGGTGATGAACATCATGATGATGTGCTGGTGCGTGATGAGCATCATGGTGATGTGCAGCTACAGGTGCACGATGAGCAGGTGCATGTCCATGACTTGGTGCTGCATGTCCGTGAACAGGACGAGAACCGTGCTCTACTCTTGCTGGTGCTGGAGAGTGATGTCCACCATTGTGTGCTGGAGCAGCAGCTGCATGATGTCCGCCTCCGTTGTGAGAACCACCGCCTCCTCTGCTGGCAGGAGCTGCCGATGCATGACCACCTCCGTTATTGTGTGCTGGCGCTGAAGTATGTGTACTTCCGTTACGTGAGCGCTGTGCATAACTTACTTCCGACATAGCTAGCATTGCTACAATGCTAAGGACTATTAAAAACATCTTATTTTTCATGGTCGTATCATTTTTATCGATTACTTAAATAACGTCGCCAAATAGGTTTCGTTTATCTTTTCTGCAAATATAGTGAAGTGAAAATAATATCTTACCTTTGTAAGGTTTTTTAAGACAGGAAAAAAGTTTTTTTAACACAATGAACAGCTCATACATATATAAAATGGAGGAGATTGAAAAATCATCCGATTTAGTAGCAGCAAAGTACAAAAATCTGTTCTACGTTTTTGAAACTATCTGCAAGGAACTGACGGCTGACGACAACATCCGTTTCGCCTCAGAATACGCAAGGCTGACTTATCTTCTTGACAAGCGCAATGTGCATATAGCAATGCGAAAGAAGATAATGAAATTCCGTGCAGATGCGATAAATTCCATGCGCAACAATGCGGCGATCTCAGCCGGACAATATAAGGAAGACTACGTTGCCTTGGCTCTGTTCATCTCTCTTTTGTACGGTGAACAAATTTCAGATTCTCAGCAACGGGATTTGGAAGTTGTGTGCGGATCATGGTCGGCAGACGACTACAAACGAATAGAAAGAATCAGCTATATGCGTATTGTAGCAACGGGATGCGACTACGAATACATCACAGGCTATAAGGAAGATGCCGAGGATTACACCGAAGTCAAGGTCAAGATCAACGTCATCGGCTATAATGCAGATTTCACCATCACTCCCAACATGATCTGGAACGGTTGTGTGGTTGGACTTATCGACAGTATTGTCGAACCAAACGGTGATCTTAGTCCGAGATTCATAATCATCAGTCCGGATTATCTTATGGAGTGTAGCTCAATTGCCGATTGCATCACGCCATGCGGACCTAACCCTCTTGAGCACCTGTTCAAGAAACTGATGCGTGCCAAAACATCAAAGGCAATGCTTCTCGGAAATGTCGCCAACTATTTCCACGACCGTCTCATCCATTCGTACGACAAAAGTAATGTCGACTTTAAGACTCTTATGAACGAGGCATTCCTTGAGTCGCCGCTAGCCATAAGCACATGCGAGGAGTTGCAGAACAAAGACGACTATAACGATTGGATCGCCACTGCAGCCGTGCATTACGAAAATATCAAGAATGTGGTAGAAAAGGTATTTCCTGAAGTTGGCATCTCAACCGAAAATGTGCTTCTCGAGCCGACATTCTTCTGCGATCAACTTGGTCTATCCGGACGACTCGACTTGCTCCACCAAGCAAGAGGCAACTATGCTGTGGTGGAAATGAAGAGTGGGAAGAGCAAGTTTCCTGAGACACAGCTGGATCTTATCGCAGACAACCATATCACTCAGGCGTTCCTTTACCAAGCAATCGTGCAACGTGTATTGCGTATTCCTTTCAATGAACTTAAAACTTACATTTTCTACACAAAATATGAGCATGAAAAGCGCGCTAACCTACGTTACGCAAAATGTACGTTGAAGGATATGTCGGAGGCTCTGCATCTTCGTAATCGCATTGTCTGCTACGAGCATCTGCTTGCCAATGCAAAAAGCACAGATGAGGTAAAACGTGTGGTGTCGTGGATCACACCTCAATACATGATTCCAAACTACGACAAGGTAAGAAACGAACGACTTGTTAGCGGATTCATTGTGCCGAGAATCGAGGAATTCCGTCATGCTGTAGATTCATCGTCGCAATTGGAACAAACATATTTCTACTCAATGCTTGGATTCATCGCCAAGGAGCAAGATTATGCGAAAACAGGCGGAAGCGGTACACGTCGCAATCATTATGGATTTGCATCTTGTTGGAGAGAGTCTTTAGAAGAAAAGAAAGAATCCGGCAATATAATCTTCGATCTCCGCCCAAGAGAAATAGTCATAGATGCAGCAGATCCATACGTGGTGTTCAACCGTACACCAAACGATGAATACACAGCATCATTCCGCACTGGAGATATTGTCGTGATTTATGAGCGACAAAACGATACCGATCTAGCAACCAATAAGTTAGTACTGCGAGGAACTGTAGCTGAGATAACGAATGAGACACTGAAGATCAATATGCGTCAGACTCAGCGCAATCTCAGTGTGCTACGCAGCGACATGACATTCGCAATTGAAAAGGACTTCATAGAATCAAGTTTTGCAAGCCTATATTCAGGCCTTTACACATTCATCAGCACAAAACCGGAAAGAAAAAGTCTTCTTCTTGGAGCGACACTACCAAAGCCAACCGACAGACATCGCCGCGGAGTATATGCCAACGACGATATCAACCGTATTGTTGAGAAAGCGAAGTCGACCGACAGCTACTTCCTTCTAGCCGGACCTCCAGGCACAGGCAAGACATCCTTCGCCCTAAAATCTATGGTAGAGGAGTTTTACGAAGACGACGGAAGAATCCTTTTGATGGCATACACCAACCGTGCTGTGGATGAAATATGCAACTCATTGAGTAACAGCGATAAAAATATTGATTTCATCAGAATCGGCAATAAGGTGAATGCAGACAACAGGTTCTTGCCTAACATGCTTTCAGAGAGAATAAAGGGCATGACCACTCCACAAGAAGTGACTGCAGAGATCCGCAAGCATAAAGTATTCGTCGGCACAACGACTGCGATGCTCTCAAACAAAGAGATATTCAACATTGTAAATTTCGACGTGGCGATCATCGACGAAGCATCTCAGATTCTTGAACCGCAAATTATCGGATTGTTGTCCGAGCAAACTCGTCTTGGCGACTACGGAATCAAGAAATTCATCATGATCGGCGACCATAAGCAGTTGCCAGCCGTAGTTGCACAATCGGAATCCGAATCTACAGTGACGGATGAGAATCTACACAATATCGGTTTGACCAATCGTCGCAACTCTCTATTCGAAAGGCTATATCGTCTGAACAGAGATTCCGGCAACGACTGTGCATGGGACACTCTACGCGGCCAGGGACGAATGCACGAAGAGATAAGCAAATTCCCTAACGAACAATTCTACAACGGCGAACTGCGCACTGTATCTGACTGGCAAAACGAGCCATTCGGCTACTACAATTCGTATGATGCGGAGAACCGTTGGGAAACACTGGTGGCAACCAAAAGAATGGCATACATCCCGTCGGAACGAGAACTAGGAAGCAACAGCGGAAAAACGAATGAGAGCGAAGCCAATATCGTGACAGAGATCGTAAAAGCATGCGTAGAATTGAGAAAGAAAAATGACATCGCCGAAAAAGATATGACCATTGGAGTCATTACCGGATATCGCAGCCAAATTGCCAAAATCCGTCATAAACTTGAAGAAGAAGGTGTGGCAGACGGAATTGTGATCGACACGGTTGAGCGCTACCAAGGCGGACAGATGGACATCATCATCTACTCATTCTGTGTAAATCAAGACTATCAGCTTGATTTTGTGTGTGATGCAATTGAAGAGGACGGAAAAACGATCGACCGCAAACTGAATGTCGCCCTTACAAGAGCCAGAAAACAACTCTTTGTAGTAGGCAATGAAGAGATGTTGCGTCAAGTGCCGATCTACAGCACATTGATTGATTTTCTTTCGTAATAGAAAATCCGTACAAAAATCGTAACTTTGCACAAAATTGAAAACTACGCTTATGCAATACTATGTATATCGCAACGGAAAGCCATTCGGACCATACGAAATGGCAGAACTTTCCGAACTTGTAAAGTCGGGAAAGGTGTTGAAATGCGACAAACTGGCAACTAAAGACACAGTGACAGAAGATATGGACTTCGCTTCAGTACGCGAAGTGATGGATGCCAACAATATATCAGTGACTGTAGACAATGCAGGAAGTCTGTTCAGCCAGTTGAAACATATCTCCAGAGATTTGATTTTCCCAAAAGAGTTGAAGGAAAAGGAGACATGGAAGACCGACACTCGTCTGCTTGTACTTGCTTGTATCGGATTGTTTCCACTTGTAGCCGCATACCTAGTGCCTCACGGATGGTTATCATTCTACTGCATCTCACTATATTTCTCTGTAGTGTGGTGGAGCTTCTTCAACTACATGTTCAAGTCGCCACAGGTAACAGCCAAGACCAGCGTCACTATCTTCTTCCTAATGCAGGCGATTGTGTTTATTGCGTGGGACACTCTTGGATTACCGAATCTAAACTTTTTCTACGGTGCTACAGCCAATGAGTACCCAATGGCATTCCAGCTGTTCGGATTCATCTTCGGAGTAGGATTCACGGAAGAATTTGCAAAGATGCTCCCATTGATATGGCTCGTGAAGAATACCAGAAAACCGTTGGTGCCACAGACATTGGTGTTCTACGGATTGATTTCCGGACTAGCATTCGGAGTTTATGAGGGCGTTCAGTATCAGATGACAGTAAATGAATCATTGACCGGCTCCACACGTTTCCTAATGAACATAGCCCGTCTGACAAGCTTGCCGTTCATCCACGCAATATGGTGTGCGATAGCAGGATTCTTCATCAGTTTCGCTGTACTCTACCCACGCTATAGAAAAGCGTTGTGGACACTAGCACTTGTCATTCCTTCCGTACTTCACGGTATCTACGACACGATGTGCGGCAATGCACTCACAGCCATCTGCGTGGCACTTCCGCTATGCGTATTCTGTGTAGGATTGTTAGTCCACTACCTAAAGAACAGCAGCAACTATCAAAATAGATTGAGATAATGATCGGACGCGAATATATCGAGCTCCTGGCTCCTGCGCGTGAAGCCGCACACGGAATCGAAGCCATCAAATATGGTGCCGACGCGGTGTACATCGGCGGACCGTCATTCTCAGCCAGAAGTGCGGCAGGCAACAGTTTGGAGGACATTGCCAAACTTGTGGAGTTTGCTCACGTTTACGGTGCGCGTATCTACGTCGCACTTAACACCATCCTCACAGACGAGGAGCTTGCAGAAGCGGAAAAACTGGCTTGGTCGCTTTACGAAATTGGAGTCGACGCATTAATCATCCAAGATTACGGATTGCTCCGTGTCAACCTCCCCCCTATCGCATTACATGCCAGCACACAGATGGACAACAGAAGTCTCGATAAAGTAGAATTTTGGGAGAAATGCGGATTTGAGCAAGTTGTGTTGGCAAGAGAAACCGATGTCAAGAGCATGGCACACATCGCGTCGCATACAAAAGTGAGACTTGAGACATTCATCCATGGAGCCCTTTGCGTAAGCTACAGCGGACAGTGCTATATGAGCCAACGTATGCTTGGAAGAAGCGCCAACAGAGGCGAATGCGGACAACCGTGCAGAATGAAATATTCCCTTTATGATGCCGACGGCAAAACAATAGCAAAAGACAAATACCTGCTTTCACTAAGAGATTTCAGCGCAGAGAAATATCTTGATGAAATGATAAAATCAGGAATCTCCACATTCAAGATAGAAGGCAGATTGAAGGACATCGCATACGTAAAGACAACAGTCGCCTACTATAGAAGAATCATCGACGAATTCCTTGAAAAAAACAAAGAGTTCCGCAGAATGAGCTATGGCACAAGCAAATACGGATTCCAACCGGATTTGCATAAGATATTCAATCGTGGACTGACGACATACAATCTCAGTGGGAAACGAGAGAAAATGGCAAATCTTGACACTCCTAAATCAATGGGAGAATATGTAGGAATCACAACTTCACAGCGAGGCAACACACTGCAAATCAAGATTGCAGACAAAATATCACTTGCCAACGGAGACGGTTTCTGTTATGTCGACAAAAATGGAGAATTGATTGGATTCCGCGCCAATAAAGCACAGGGAAACATCATAGAATTGCCGGCAGGATTACGTGTTCAACCCAATGCGAAACTATATCGCAACTACGATATCCGCTACGATTCAGCCGTCACAAACGACACTTGCAACCGTCAGACAGATGCACAAATCAAGATCACAGAAACACCGGACGGATTCTCTTTAGAGATCTGTGATGCGACAGGAGACAAAGCGCAGGTTGCATTTGCATGTGAGAAAAATCCTGCACAGAATCCACAAATGGCAAACGACAATATCGTACGTACATTCAAGAAGACAGGAGGCACTCCATTCTCCGTGACTGACGTGAAAATCGAAACCTCCATCGCATATTTCTTTGCTATGTCTACATTGAATGACTGGCGACGCACATTGATCAGCACATTGATTTCCAAGAAGCTATCAGAATGGAAACGAGAGCCACGTCTGCCGATTGCAGGAGAATTACGATTCCCGTTGAAACACTCCGATTACAGGCTGAATGTACATAACTCACAGGCAAAAAAATTCATGGAAAATTGTGGAGTCGCAAATCCGGCGTGGAGCTATGAACGAGAGCCGAAACAAAAAGCAGAACTAATGCGATGCAAATACTGCATGAGATACGAATTGGGGATCTGCTTGAAACGAAATGCGACAGAATCGTCAAATTTCAGACAGCCGTTAAGACTGGTAGGTTCGGACGGAGCAGAATACGCACTTGCTTTCGACTGCGAAAGATGCGAAATGGTCGTTATCGGCGACGTAAAAAAGTAAATCGCGTCAAACTATTTTTTTGACATTAAGAAGAAAAGCATTACATTTGCGATAAATTGAAGACGAGGTGGATAAGCATTTGAAGAAATTAGCATATTTGATGATGTCAGCGATAGGTATTGCTGGTATGCATTCTTGTGCCAATATGGGTAGCGGCCCGCAAGGTGGACCACGTGACGTCATGCCTCCACAATACGTCTTCAGTACACCAAACAGAAGTGCTGTAAACTCAAAGCCAGAGAAAGCCGAAATCATATTCAACGAATACGTAGTTTTGAAAGATGCTCAAGACGTGATCGTTTCCCCTCCTATGGAGACAGTTCCAGAGATCAAGAGCATTGGAAAGAAAGTCAGCATCACATTCAAAGACACTTTGGAAAAAGATGCCACTTACGTCATTGACTTCGGCGACAAGATTGTAGACTTCAGAGAAGGAAACGCAATCAGAAACTACTATTTTGAGTTTTCTACAGGCAATCAGATCGACTCATTCTGTATTTCAGGAAATATTGTGGATGCCTACACACTAGTGCCACAGAAAGGTGTCACTGTAGGTGTATATTCCGACTGGACAGATTCAACATTCGCGACAAAGAAGCTTGAGCGCATCACAAAGACAGACAATAGCGGAAGATTCACACTTCGTGGATTGAAAGAGAAGCCATACCATCTTTGTGCAGTGAAGGATGACAACACAAATTTCAGATTTGACGCTCCGGGAGAAAGTCTTGCATGGATCGACACGATAATCACTCCAAGAAAGAAGATGGAAGAGAGATGCGACACATTCTGGAAATCTGTCGACAGGGATTCATTGCTTGGATTGGAACCAGGTTACGCACGTACGGACACAACCATCATAGACAGCATCTCATGCAGAGAACGTCCACATTATCTGCCGGATTCTGTGGAAATGAGGTTATTCTCAAAACCGCTGCCATTCCAAGCATTCAAAAAAGTTGAACGTATAGATAACCATAAGATGACTTTCTATTTCACTAATGATGAAAAAAAGAAAGAAAAGCAGAAAGTATCTATCAAGCCAATCAACTTTACACCAGAATCGGAAGATTGGTTCATATACGAGCCAAGCATCACTACAGACACAATCAATTACTGGATCAAAGACACAACTGTCCTTAAGCAAGACACGCTTGAGTTTATCATGACGTATATCGCAACAGACACGCTAGGCGCGTTTGTCGAGCAATCCGATACAGTAACAAGTGTTTACAGGAAACCTAAGACAAGCAAGAAAGAAGAGAGAGCAGCTAAGAAAAAGAAAGACGTTCTACAGATTGCTGTCACCAAAGCCGTAGAAATACATGATACTCCTGAGATAACATTTGAAACTCCGACATTTGACTTCAATTCAGAGTCTCTTCATATCTATGAGAAAAAAGATACGACAAAAAAACTTTTGCCATTCACGTTAGCCGCATCGGACAGTTGCGGTAGAACATACAAGTTGGAAGGCAAGTGGGAAGAGGGAGTACCATACATAATCGTCATCGATTCCGCAAAGGCAAGAGACATTTACGGGTTGGCTAGCGACTCTACCGTATTGACTTTCAGAAGAAAAGAAAAGAGAGAATACGCAAATATCATTTTGAAACTGTCTAATGTTCCCGAAGGCGAAGTCTTTGTAGAGCTTGTCAACAAAGACAAAATCGTAAAGAGGGAATATCCGAAAGATAACAAAGTGGAGTTTAACAATATAATTCCTGGTCAATACGGAGCGAGAATGATCGTAGACAAAGACAAGGATGGAGATTGGACAACCGGAGACTTCAAGAGCAATAGACAACCAGAGGACGTCTACTTCTTTGAGAAGCCACTTTCAATATCTGCAAACTGGGATTACGAAGAAGAATGGGTGATTGGCAAATGGCCATTACACAGTCAGCGTCCTGCATCAACTTATCCACCAGAACCGAAAAAGCGATAGGATGATAGTATTGCAATCAGCGTATTTCGCACCGGTAGGCTACTATGCCAAAATCTATGCTCACGACAAAGTCATAGTAGAGCAGCACGACCATTATGTCAAGCAGACATATAGGAACAGATGCCGCATACAGACAGAAAGTGGAGTGATGGATTTAAGTATACCTGTAGAAAAATTTGCAGATAAGACAAAAATAAAAGATATTTGCATTTCGTATGGCCAAGAGTGGCGTCGTCTGCACTTGAGAGCGATGGAAACAAGCTACAATTCCACACCGTTTTTCGAGTACTACAAAGACGACATCCACGCCATCTACGAAAGAAAAGAGAAGTACCTATTTGATTTCAACATGCGTTTGATGGAGTTCACACTCGACGCACTTGGAATACAAAGAGAGATCTCCACAACAAATAGTTATTTTGAAGGCGAAGCAGGAATTGAAGATGCGAGAGAACTGTTTCACCCAAAGAGAGAAAACATAGACACCGATTCAAAACCCTATTACCAAATGTTTGCGGAAAAATTTGGGTTTACCGACGGATTGAGCATTGTCGATTTGCTATTTAACCTCGGTCCGGAATCAGTGTTATACTTAAAAGAAAGGTCAAAAACTATATAATGGAAACGGAATTCAATTTTGACGACATGCGTCCGTACTATGATTCGGAAATTGCGGATGCCATTGCACGCATTTGCAACAATGAAGAATTTGTCAAGGTCATCCCTCACATCTTCCCAGATTCCGACCCAAAGGCAATCGTGGAGAAGGTGATGCATATCAAGACAGCTGACGAATTCCAGCAGATTGTCATGACTCGTTTTTTGGGCAATTTGGTGGACAAGACATCAGACGGCATGACCAATAACGGTATGGAGGCTCTTACTAACGACAAGAAATATCTATTCATATCCAACCATCGCGATATCATTCTTGATTCCGCGCTGTTGAATGTGCAGCTTATTGCCAAAGGGATCCAGACTTCAGAGAATGCTATCGGTGACAACCTATGCTCCAAGCCTTGGATTACAGATTTGATGAAGATCAACAAGAGCTTCATCGTAAACCGTTCAGGCACAAAGCGTGAGATTTTCATGTCATCTCAGAAGATGTCGGCATACATCCGTTCCAGAATCACAGAAAACAAGTCGTCTGTATGGATTGCCCAGCGTGAAGGTCGTGCTAAAGACAGCAACGATATCATGCAGGAGAGCCTTTTGAAGATGCTTAACATGAGTAGCGAGAACGTAAAGCAGGGATTCGTGGATTTGAACATCACCCCTATCGCAATCTGCTACGAGTATGATGCATGCGATTTCTTGAAGGCAAAAGAATTCCAGCAGAAGCGTGATAATCCCGACTTTAAGAAAAGCCCGCAGGACGACATCATAAACATGAATACAGGGCTTCGCGGCTACAAGGGAAGAATCCACTATGAAGTTACGAAGTCTATCTCTCCATTGATCAACCAGATTGTCAATGACGAAGATGATCGTCAGCAAGTAATCGAGAAGGTAGCTAAGCTAATCGACGGAGCAATCCACAAAGCTTACCGCTTCTTCCCAGGCAACTATGTGGCTTACGACGAAAGATTCGGCACAGAAAGATTCAAAGACAAGTATTCGACTATCGAAAAGAACACTTTCGACAACTACTTGGAAGAGCAGATAAGCAAAATTGATTTGGAAAACAAAGACGAAGAATTCTTGAGGACAAAGTTGTTGGAGATGTATTCCAACACTCTCGTGAACCATCTAGCGTCAGTTGGTGAACTATAAAAACATGACATTGAGATTAGTAACAACAAAAAAAGAATTTGAAGTACAGAAAGAAGATTGGCAAGGGAATACCCAATCAAAGAATTCTTCCTTGAAAAACAAAGACAAGGAGACATTGCCAAGAGAGAAATTCCTGTCTTCAGGAGCAGATGTACTGTCGGATGCAGAACTTCTCGCCATACTTGTAGGATCCGGCACACCTGGACAAAATGTCATAGAGTTGTGTAAGGAGATTTTGAATGACGCAGAAGGTAAACTTGGAGTCTTGGCAAAACGAGACGTCAACTATCTATGCAGATTCAAAGGTATAGGCCAAGCAAAAGCGCTGACGATCGCCGCTGCCATGGAATTGGCGACACGACGACGCAAAGAGGTAGATTCCTACAAGAAAATCAAAAGCAGCATGGATTTGTACCTGGCTTTTGCACCCGGATTATTGGACTGCACAAGCGAAGAGGTCCATCTTGCTTTATTGGACGGAGCAGGACATATCCGTAAGATCGAATGCATATCCAAAGGTTCGTTCGACTGCACAATGCTTGACGTAAGAATAGTGATCAGCAAAGCTTTGCTCTACGGCTTCACTACAATAGCCTTAGCACACAATCATCCAGGAGGTTCGGCATCCCCTAGCATGAACGACATCCAGTCGACACATGAGATTTCCCGCGGATGCCAATTGATGAGACTGAGGTTTATCGACCATATCATAATAGCCAACAACAGCTATTACAGTTTCGCAGACAAAGGCACTTTGGAAGAATAAAGATTCAATATCATGATCCACATCATCGCATCTCACAGCAGCAGATTAGAATACGTATGCCGACAGATTTTCAATCGTTGGCTTGGCGTTGAATTTGACATTTGCAAGCAAAAAAATATCAGTGGCGACGCGAATGAAGCCATCATCAACTATTCAAATTCCACCATTGACAATGCTCTTAACATCACGCCAAACGGTTTGATGCAGCAGTCTGGCATCGGTAATGTAGACACCCAATGGGACGGGGAGCATCTGTTCCCAACTGAATGTGAGTTTGGATTCGATATCTTTTCTGCAGTATTCTATCTTATTTCCCGATACGAAGAGTACAACTGTAACGAAGTAGACAAACACGGCAGATACAAGCCAGAAAGCAGCACTCTTTTTAAACAAGGACTACATCAGACTCCGGTTGTCGACAAATGGGTGGAGGAATTACGTGTTGCATTGAATAAGCAAACTGTCTGCATTCCTAAACATACACCAAAGAATCTTACGACTATTGATGTCGACAATGTCTACGCATATCGCAATAAAGGCATTATCAGACACCTTATAAGCACAGGAATGGATTTGGCCAAAGGAGAGACAAAAAGCGTCGCACAGCGTTGGAAAACGCTATTGCACATCAATGACGATCCGTTCTTCAACATTGAGGAAGTCAGCCAAAGTCTTGCAGACGAGAATCCTAACAATGTGATATTCTTCCATTGCGGATGCTACGGAAAATTCGACAAGAAAACTGTAGTTCCTAGTTTAAGATATTGGAAAGCGAAACAAAGGATAGATAAACAGATCGTCGTTGGACTACACATCTCCTACAGAGCAGCAACCAACGACACAGCACTTAGTCTGGAAAAACAGGCTCTTGAGAAATGTCTGGGCCGCCCCGTCACCAGATGTCGTTTCCACTACTTGAGATTTGCATTACCACAAGGCTACGAAAGATTGGAATCAATGGGATTCACTGACGACTATTCTTTGGCATACTCCAACGTCGCCGGATATAGAGCCGGAACAGGAAGAGATTTCGCATTCTATAACATTGAAAAAGAGGCAGAAACGAAACTTATAGTGCATCCGCTTATTGTGATGGACAAAACGCTACGCTCAAACATGAACCTAAGTGTAGACGAGGCTTATAGATTCATAGATAAACTCAGACACGAGAGTAATGCCACTGGAGGCGACTTCACTACCCTATTCCACAACGAGAACATAGCTGATTGGAACGGATGGGGAGAATGGGGGGAAAGATTCTTCAAAAGATAATCGTCTCACGATAATACGCTTTTGATATCACGCGTTGTCTTAAATGCAAACAAAATGAGCGGGAATATCACTATTATCGACCCGTATAATAATCCATCGACAAGATTTGAAATCAAGGCATTTGTAGCAAACAACCCCTCACCCACACAAACGACAATCAAGGGTTGTTTTGAAACAAGCGCATAAACCGCTTTCATGTTCTTACTCGTCTGCATCACTATAAACCCCAACAAAGCAGAGATCGAAGTTGCGGCCAACAATGTCAACATATAAAAGCCGTCAGATACCAGCATTGGTATTTTTCCCAGCGTCGACATATAATAAACAATGCATGCCACCACTACAGCAAGTGAAGTATATACGATAAGAAAAGGCAATATATATTTCTTGAATACTTTCATAAATATATAAAAAAGCGACGAGCATCGCCCGTCGCCATATTAGTTTTTTTGATTAACTCAATTGTATACGCGGTTACCAAAAATAAAGCTTCCGACACGAACAAGAGTACTTCCAAGCAAAGTGGCAATTTCATAGTCGCCGCTCATACCCATAGACAACTCTGTAAACTTCGGTGCAAATGTCAATTGAGCGGAATGATAGAACGACGAAAGTTGTTCAAACTCGTGAGTGATCTGCTCTCTGTCGTCTGTAGCTGTAGCCATACCCATCAATCCAACGACCTCCACATTCTCATATTTAGCCAAAGCATCAGTGTCGTAAAGAGCTTTAACATCATTGAAAGAGAAACCATATTTTGTCTCCTCTTCGGCGATATGCACCTCAAGCAAACACTTCACTACTCTGCCGACTTTCTTCGCCTGCTTATCGATTTCAGCAAGCAGATGTTCGCTATCCACACTGTGAATCAACTCAACAAACGGCACGATATATTTAACCTTATTGGTCTGCAAATGACCGATAAAATGCCACTTGATATCCTTTGGCAACGCCTCATACTTACCAACCAACTCCTGTGCATGGCTCTCTGCAAACAAACGCTGACCAGCAGTGTCGTATGCCTCCTGAATAGCCTCTTTCGGATGGTATTTTGATACAGCAAGAAGCTCAGTGCCTGGCTTCAATTTAGACTTTACCTCGTCGATTCTATCTTTGATTGCCATAGTTAACTATAATTCAAAAATCCTATCCCAACAAATCAGCATCCGTGCCTTCCTTAGGAAGATGAGTCAAATCAGCATCGCTGTTCTCGTCCATTGTATAAGGGAAAATGTCAAGGATCTGAGTCTCAGTAATGCTCACGATCTCATAATCCGACACTGAATCCTTCATATTCTCAATCAAGTGATCTGCTGCATTCATCAAATCGTTACCAATAACCAAGATATTGGAAATTGCACGATGTTCCTTTGCGCTAACCTCGTCGATTGTAACGAATGCAACCTTAAACTTATACCATCTGTCGCCCTCGTCGTTAGGGAAAATTTCATTGATCGGAGACTTCTTGATACTTGCCACTGTGAACTCGCCAAATGGAGCCACCTCACGGCTAATTCTATCCTCCGCCTCAGAAAAGTTCAACGCCTCAACAAGATAAACTTCCGCAGCTCTTGTACTCTTACCATTTTCGTCATCCTTACGATAGACGACTTTACACTCAAACCAAATATTCATGTTTCAATAATTTATAAGTCCTGTTTATTCTGCAAGTCTGAATCCGAATGTGTACTTGTCCGTTGGAGAACATGCACGACGGTAAGCCACCCCACAACGAGACTTCTCATGGAAGTACCCGCTTCCCTTCATCACCTTACGACCTTCAATAAGTTTATTCTTTATTTTGTCTCCTTCATCAATCTTATAAAGAGAGAATGAATCAGTGTTAGCATAGTAGAAATCCTTCTTTACCTGAGGCTCTAGATATTTGAAATCATCAGAGCACCACTCCGACACATTTCCTGTCATATCATAGATTCCTAGTTCATTCGCTTTTTTTGTCCCGACGGGATGAGGCTTAGCATTGGCATTGTCGCGACACCAACCAACCTCATTTAGGTCGTTAGAACCTGCAAACTCAAAATTCTTGGACATCACACCTCCTCTGGCAGCAAACTCCCACTCTGCTTCTTTAGGAAGACGGTAGTGACGGCCAGTAAGTTCGTTAAGTCTCTTAATGAAACTTTGAGCATCGTTGTAAGAGACATTGTACACAGGAAGGTTATCGCCTTTGATTGGACTTGGGTTCGACGGCATAACCATATTCCACTGAGCCTGAGTCACTTCATATTTTGCAATCTTGAAAGAATCCACAGTAGCCTCAACCTCACGTTTTTCACCCATCTTGAAAGTACCGCCGGCCACAGATATCATTCCAAAATCAATCTCCATCTTAGGTCTTTCTGTAAATACAGGAGCTACTTCAGATGTTGTTGTGTTGAAAGTAGAAGTCTGTACCTCAACATCTTCATCGTATGCTGCCACCATACACACAGCGTCATTGATATTACCCGCTGCCATCTTTGCAGCACCTAATTCAGGCAACGCCTTCAATGTGCGGACAATGTTGTATTCGCCAAGATTATTCTTAGATACATACCCAACCAGCAAGCCCTTAGAATTCAATACTGGAGAACACTCGGCACCAGTCTCAATAGCCTTGTCCAACATGAACATCCTGCCAAGCATCTGCATCTTGGTCTTTGTCGTATATGTACTTGTCTTGAACTTTGTGATCAACGGATACGAAACGACAGAAACGCTATCAGACTTGACAGTTCCGGAAAAAACCTCGTATGGAAGCGTCTCTACACTCTTGTCGACCTGAATGACAGCTATATCATTCTGAAGATCTACACGGACAACCTTCGCCTTGTATGCCAATGAGAATGACTTCTCCAATCCATAAACGACAAGGGATTTGGCATTATTTACCAACGCGTAGTCAGTCACAATCTTACCGTCGTTACTAATCAAAAAACCAGTGCTACTACCAACAACATCAGCAAAGGATGCACTGACAAATGCAACCAACGCTAGTATAACACACAGTATATTTCTCATTATATTCATCTTATTCGCTTGTTACAATACAAATTTCAAGTTTCTTGGGTTCATGGTTAATCTCAACAATATCCTTCTTACGCAATCGCAACAATTTATAGACATCTGTTTCACTTTTCACAAGTTTACCATTTACGGAGATGTTTACAAAATCAGCCGATTTCAAGGAATCCATCAAAGTATTCGCCACATATAAAAAACCATCTTTCGCCTCTCTCGTGCGCATTACACGTCGACTTTCACAAATACCGTCATCACCAACTTCACGATGATATTCAATCTCACGAAACTTCGCATGTTTGCGATAATAAGAAGAGACTGGCTTTGGCATTTTGCTTACTGCAAAATCGTCATAATAGTCTCCTTTGTTCACTACCGTGCGGCAATTCGTTTGATTATAAGGAATGTACGAACTGACTTTTGGGCTACACGACAACAACATTGCCGGCATCCCAAGCATCAAAGAATATCGTTTCAACCTAGAAATCATCTTCTTACCCAATTACAATACAAAGGTACGAATTTTTCTAATATGGAAGGAGAAAACTTATTAACAAGGGATTTAAAACAAATGAGGCTCAGCCCAAAAGCCAAGCCTCATCTTATCATTAAATTTCAATATCTCAAAAAACATTATGCCTGAACCATCAAGCCAAACTTTCCTGATACCAGTCAAACAACTTCTGGACACCCTCTTCGATCTCAATCTTATGATGCCAACCAAGGGAATGAAGCTTTGAAACGTCGATCAACTTACGCATTGTGCCGTCTGGCTTAGACGAGTCAAAGAAGACTTCGCCCTTGAAGTCGACTGTCTTCACGATAAGCTGTGAAAGTTCCTTGATTGTAAGTTCCTTTCCCGTGCCGACGTTGATGTGGCAGTTGCGGATTTCACCAAGAGACGGGATCGCTCCACCACGGCCTGCGTTTGTGTTTCTGTCTGTTGTTCCGCTTACACTTGCACCCATCTGAGCAGAAGAGTACTGCTTGATACCGATGATGTCGCTGAAGTCAACATTCAAAAGCACATGAACGGATGCATCGGCCATTTCCTCGCTCCACAAGAACTCGCGAAGCGGTGCGCCTGTTCCCCAAAGAGTGACTTTGTTTGTCTCGATACCATATTTTGCAAGGACAGTCTTGATCGCATCTTCGGAAGCTGAACCGTCGACCTTTTCAACCGGACGTTTATTCATATCCGTACGGATAGCATCCCAGTTGCCGTCGTTAAGAAGCTTTGCAAGATAGATCTTACGCATCATCGCCGGCATCACATGGCTGTTCTCCAAATGGAAATTGTCATTCGGGCCATACAAGTTTGTAGGCATCACAGCAATGTAGTTTGTGCCGTACTGAAGGTTGTAGCTCTCGCACATCTTCAAACCGGCGATCTTTGCAATTGCATACTCCTCGTTCGTATACTCAAGCGGAGAAGTAAGCAGGCAATCCTCCTTCATCGGCTGAGGCGCATTCTTCGGATAGATGCAAGTAGAGCCCAAGAAAAGAAGTTTCTGCACACCATGCTTGTAAGCCTCTCCAATCACGTTGCACTGGATTTTCATGTTCTCCATGATGAAATCAGCACGGTAAAGAGAATTCGCCATGATACCGCCGACATGAGCAGCAGCAAGGACAACAGCATCCGGCTTCTCATCGTCGAAAAACTTCTTCACTGCATATTGGTCGGTCAAATCCAACTCTTTGTGGCCACGACCTACAAGGTTGTTGTAGCCGCGAGACTTTAGATTGTTCCAGATTGCCGATCCGACAAGTCCATGATGACCGGCAACGAATATTTTAGCACTTTTATCCAACATAGTATTTCAGCTATCAGCTTATTTTACAACTCCTTTCTCCAAGTATGCCGCCAAGTTTGTTCTGACTCTCTCAGACTCTCTTTCTACAGCGACCTTAGCCATATCGTGCTCGACCATGATCTTTACAAGCTCCTCGAAAGAAGTCTTAGATGGATTCCAGCCTAGACGAGCCTTGGCCTTAGT
>JAZQQY010000016.1:0-69707 GCA_045629285.1 Paludibacteraceae bacterium
TACCGTGGGGAGTGATTTATTTCACCAAGGTAAGAACTATATCTGGAAAAATCCCCATTTTGGTTATAGCACAGAGGCTTGTCCCCATATCTTTTACACTTGCTCCCATTAGGTAGACATCATCATCAATAATCAAAAATCTATCATGAGATTTATGAGGTATTTGAATGAAGTTCACAGTCTCATATTGTTCATTATGTTTTTTTAAATCCAGATTAAATTGAACGGAGTATCGTGAATGTATAGTTGCAGTCACATCTTTTCCTCTTTTAGTTAATAATGTAAGCACTCTCTCGTCGACAAAGTTGTCAATCAATATTATACGTTTTTTTGCACTACGTATCAACTGAGATACATAATTCCAAGCATCCCATACACAACCAGTAGCAAAGATTTGTTCTGGGGTTATAGAGGGTGACAATTCGTCCATACGTTGAAGAACTAATTCTATTTTTTGATCAGTGAATTGCTGATGTTGTTCCAATCTTTCTATACGTTGAAACATTCCCGCGTTTGCTGAAATAAAACGTCGCATTGCGACGAATGCACGCATTATACGAATATTAATTTCTATTGCATAAGGACTTCTAAGTATTCCAGATAATTGCGAAATTCCTTGTTCAGTGAATGCATAAGGTAAATATTTAGAATAATTACCTCTTCCATTCTCTAAGGTGCCATTTTGGCACCTTAGAGAATTATATTCTTCTCTTGTAAGTTGAAACAAAAAGTCAGAAGGAAATCGTTCAATGTTTCTATTTACTTGACGTTTAAGCTGTTTTGTTTCAACTCCATACATTTCAGCTAAATCTTCATCTAAAATTATTTGTTGTTCTCTGATCAAATAAATTCTAGATTGAATTAATTGATTATTAATAATATCATGAGTTGAAATTTCTGTTTCTTTCTCTTCAACATTATTTTTTACGACTTCAGAAATGTCGGATATTTTTTTATTTGCCATTTTAAAATGTTTTGTATTAAATCCAATGCAGAATTACACCACCTCTCCCATAATCAATTCCTTTGGCAGATGAATTATGTCAAATGCAAAAAGACGCTTGCCTAAATCCTTTAGAGATGCTCCGAAATGATAGACGTTGTCGTCTATGATTATTCGCTCCGCTACTTCTCTGCCTTCAAGCAAATGCCCTTCAAACACGCAACCTTCGTGTGGTGGCAAGTTTGTACGAATAAAGAAATCAATCTGTTGCTGATGCTCGTCAAGACGTTGCTCAATTTTGGAGAAACGCTCATCTGTGCGTTCCTGTAAAGCCACAAGCTGACGATTGATGGAATAACCTCGAAGAAGATAGTCTTTTAGAATATTGTTTGCCCATTGACGGAATTGTGTCGCATTTTTGCTGTTGACTCTATAACCCACAGATAGTATGGCATCTAAGTTATAAAATTGCGTTTTGTAATTTTTGCCATCTGCCGCAGTATATTCCAAAATGGAATGAACTGAATCTTTTATTAATTCCCCTTCTTTGAAGATGTTGTTTAGATGTTTTGAAATGGCAGGCTGTTTAACTCCAAATAAATCCGCAATTTGTTGTTGTGTCAACCAAACTGTTTCATTCTCAATCTGGACTTCCAACTTCAAGCTTTCATTTGGCTGATAAAGGATAATCTCTCCTTTGCTGGATTCTGTATTGCTACTATTCATTTGTTTAATTTTGACTAAAACATTGTATTAATTCATAGTGCAAATATACTATTTTTCCTTAAATGTGGAATTAAAATGCCTTTATCTTAATTTTTATACAAAATTCATAGTTTAAATATACATAAATTTATACAAAATGGTCAAATTATGCATATAAATTTACATCATGCACAAATTGACAATATGTGTGCAAAATTTCTTATTTAAAATCATAATGACATTTTAAAAACTAAAATACTTTGCATAATGAAAGTATTTTAAAAATTTTTGTAACATTTTGTTAATTTTTCTTTGCGTGTTTAAAATCCTTTTCTACCTTTGCATTGAAGTTAATCACGAACGAATAAAGAACATAAAACGAAAGGAGGTATCTATGGAGACGCTTATTAAACATAAGGACGCCGTTAATACATGGATGGAAAGATTTGGTGTAAAGTTTGGCATTTACAAACATGGGGTATTCAATGAACAGCTGTTCCCATTCGATTCAGTGCCGCGCGTCATTCCCCACGATGAGTGGGAGATGTTGGAAAAGGGATTAATACAGAGATGTAAGGCCCTAAACGCATTTCTTCTTGACATTTACACTGAGAAAAAGATTGTTAAGGATGGTATAATTCCTGCTGAATTCATCTATTCTTCAAAAGGGTATTTTGTGGAATGTGAAGGCATTATTCCTGCTAAAGGAATCTTTGCTCATATTGCAGGTATCGACTTGGTTCAGGCAAAAGACGGAACATGGTACATTTTGGAGGACAACTTGAGAATTCCGTCGGGAGCGTCTTATCCAATGATTGCAAGAAACATCACCAGAAAGGTGAGTCCTGAAACATTCGCTAACAATAAGGTGGCCGACAACCGTAACTACTCGGATATGCTGAAGGAGATGATGGATTATGTCAATGGTGGACGTGGTATCAATGTGATCCTAACACCAGGTAGATATAACTCTGCATTCTTTGAGCATTCTTATCTCGCAGAGAAGTCGGGTGCTGTACTTGCTTATCCTGGCGACTTGATAGTCGAGGATGAACAACTATTCTACAAGGATTTCTCAGGTTACAAGCAGAGAGTGGGTGCTGTCTACCGTCGAGTATCAGACGAATATATGGATCCGCTTACTTTCGAGGAGTCGTCAGTGCTTGGTGTTCCAAATATCATGCAGATCTACGCTAAGGGTAATGTGGCAATCGTGAACGGTATCGGTAACGGTGTTGCAGACGACAAGGGTATTTACTACTTCGTGCCTAAGATGATCAAGTATTATCTTAAGGAGGAACCAATCTTGAAGAATGCACCGACTTATTTGCCTTACTTTGAGGAGGACAAGAAGTATGTGCTTGAAAACCTTAGCAAACTTGTAATCAAGGATGTAAGTGAGGCTGGTGGCTACGGAGTGGTATTCGGTAGAGACTTGGACGAGGAACACTTGAAGGAGATGTATGATCTTGTCGACAAGGAGCCACGAAGATGGATCGCTCAGGAGGTTATCGACTTCAAAGACCTTGAGATCATCGAAGATGGTAAGTATGTAGAGAGAAAGGCTGACTTGAGAGCATTCGTACTTACAGGTAAGGAGACTAAGGTATGGAAGAGCGGTCTGACTCGCTTCTCTAGAAATCCAAATTCATTTGTCGTTAACTCATCACAGGGAGGTGGATTCAAGGACACTTGGGTAATGGAAGAATAACAATACAAATTTAAGAATCACATAAAACGAACTAAAATTCATATCATGAACGCGAGAACTATTTCCCCTGCAAAAGCAGACAAACTATTTTGGCTTGGACGTTACGCAGAACGAACATATCTTAATCTTCATTTTCTTCGTGCTTGCTACGACAAGATGATCGACGGAGAGGACGACGCATACAGCGAGTATTGCAGCAACCTTAGCTTGGATGCTGATTTCAAGTCCCCTTCCAACTTTGTAAAGAGTTTCCTATACGACAAGCAGAATCCGTTCAGTATCTCAGCCGAGCTTGAGTTTGCCAACGACAATGCAATGGTGCTTCGTGAGGAGATCACTTCCGAGACTCTTGGCTATATCCAGATTTCTCTAGCCCACATCAACTCATTGTCTAAGGTTAACGAGACTCATATCACTGCACTTCAGCCAATTACAGATAACCTGCTTTCAATGTGGGGATCAATCGAGGAGCGTGTGCTTAACGACTACGCCTTGGCAATCCTTATGGCTGGAAAGATCATCGAGCAGATAGATATCCGTGTCAGATTCGACTATCCTTTCGACAGAGTCGAGCTTCTTTACGAAAGACTAAAGACTCACTTGAGATATGTCCCTTATATCTACGATGTCGAGGTGATTGAGCAGATCGACAAGTTGTTGACTGCAAAGGAGTACTGCCACGATATGTTCTATAAGGATAAGCTTCTTACTCTGCTTAATTCGATCGTGAGCGTGAACTGAAATTGACCAAATTTCCTAAAAATATCCTTAATGCACAGACTGGGGTTGTTTTCGGGTAAAATAGACCCCTTTCTGTGATTTTCAAAAGTAATAGCAATAGCAATGAAAAGATATCAATTTACGTATCAGACAAGCATTACTTTCGATAGCAAGGTGTCTGATCATCATTTTAAGCTTAGGTGTTTGCCTTATCGGTGTAGGTTTCAAACTGTGGAGGAGGAGGATTTCTCCGTTTCTCCGAGCAAGAATATCATGAGGTCGATAGACGGATTCGGTAATGAACTTATTTATGGAAGCACTTGTGAGCCACACAAGTCGTTTACGTTTGCTTCAAGAGGCATCGTTTCTTTGTCGCAGCATCTTATTGTGGAGGAGGCAAACCATATCTACCGTCTGCCTACACCGTTGACAGAGGCAAACGCCGAAATGATTAAATTTTCCGATGAAATCGTGTCATTTGAGAAAAATATTGTAAAAGATACTCTCTCTTTCGTGGATGCCCTACATGAGAGAATGAAATACGAATCACGTTCCACTACGATAAAGACTTCTGCCATAGAGGCATTTACTCAAGGCAAAGGCGTATGTCAGGATTTCGCTAACGTTGTGTTGGCTGTTCTTAGGAGCAAAGGTGTCGCTTGCCGATATGTCTCCGGATTCATTCCTGGCGAAGGTGAGACTCATGCATGGATCGAGGTCAACGACAACGGTATCTGGTATGCTATCGATCCCACACGTCGACTTCTGATTGAGAGCGATTATCTTAAGATCGCGCAAGGAAGAGATTTCAACGACTGTACCATCGAAAGAGGCGTGTTTGTTGGAAATGGTGCGCAACATAAACTTGTTCACGTTACAATGGCTGAAATATAAAGGATAAAATAATATGGTAAAGGAGGTTTTCTCTTCTGCATTGCCAATCGACGAGCGTTTGACAATCAAGAAGAATACAATCAAAGGAGGCAACAGCAAGAAGCGATTTTGTGTTGTTACCGGAACACATGGAGACGAATTGGAGGGGCAGTATGTTTGCTTCCTTCTATCTCAGTTTTTGCAAGAGCATATCGATGATGTCGATGGTGAAATCGACATTTATCCTGCACTAAACCCACTTGGAATCGACAGTATCACACGAGGAATTCCAAACTTTGATTTGGATATGAACAGAATCTTCCCCGGTGATCCTAAGGGTGCTATGGCAGAGACTGCAGCAAATGCAATCTATAACGACCTGTTAGGTGCTGAGATGGTGGTTGATATCCATGCGTCTAACATCTTCCTAAGAGAGATTCCGCAGGTGAGAATTAATGTGAATTGTTCAGATTTGCTTGTTCCATACGCAAAGGAGTTGAATGTTGATTTTATTTGGATTCATGAAGCGGCTACAGTACTTGAGAGTACATTAGCTCATTCGCTTAACTCTGCCGGCACTCCATGTCTTGTAGTGGAGATGGGTGTAGGTATGAGAATCACGAGACATTACGGCACCGACCTTTTGAGTGGAATACTTCAGCTTCTTAAAGCTCTAGGGTTCTATAAAGGAGAGGTTGACATTGAATATAAGGATCAGATCGTCAGCACACAAGGAGAGGTGCAGTTCTTGAATGCTGGTTGCTCAGGAGTTTTCATCCCGTCGATAGATAATAACCAGTGGATGAAAAAAGGCGATGAAATCGGTAGAATTGTGAGCGCACTTGAAGGAAAAGTGTTGGAAAAGGTGGTAAGCCCGTGCGACGGACTAGTGTTTACATTGCGTGCATATCCAATTGTTTACGAGGGATCGTTGATGGCCCGAATTTTCAAAAAGAACTAAGTCATGGAAAAGAAGATAATTTATAGAATGAGCTCTCCTTACAGAGACGAGTTCAGAATTACAGGATATGAGTTTGGACAGGGAGAGAAGACAGTTGCGATTGTCGGTGCGATGCGTGGCGACGAGATTCAGCAGCAATATGTCTGTGCCCAGATTGTAAACAGACTAACTAAACTTGAGCAGGACGGTAAGATTGATAAAGGATGTAAAATTCTTGTAATTCCTAGTGCCAACCCTTTCTCCATGAACCTAGAAAAGAGATTCTGGTCAATGGACAACACTGATATCAACCGTATGTTCCCGGGCTACGACAAAGGGGAGACAACCCAAAGAATCGCTGCGGCATTGTTTGAGACTTTGAAAAACTATACTTACGGTATTCAGTTGGCAAGTTTCTACATGCCTGGTGAGTTTGTGCCTCACGTAAGAATGATGGATACAGGTTATCAGGACACCGCAGATGCAAAGTTCTTTGAGTTGCCGTACATTTACGTGAGAAAACCACGTCCTTACGATAGCACTATGCTTAACTACAATTGGCAGATCTGGAACACGTTTGCATTCTCTATCTATTCGGGTCTTACAAATCAGTTGAACACTGATTTGGCCGAAGAGACAATCCATGCCATCTTCAGATTCATGGATAGAAAAAAGATCATTATCGACACACATCGCCATGGATATGTTTCAGAAATCGTTACCGATGAGAACCATGTCGTTGTCAGAAGCAAAAAGGCAGGTTTCTATACAAAATTGGTCTCTGCTAATCATTCGGTGGAGAAGGGTGATGTGTTGGCTCGTATTGTCGACCCATACAACGGAGAGACAGTTGAGGAGATAGTCTCTCCATGCAAAGGAATTGTCTTCTTTGCTCACTATCGTCCTTTAGTATTGGAGGATACGATAGTATTCAGAATAATCGAGGTTAAATGATATTCCCCATAAATTTGTTGTGCATAAACATACGCACTATAAAAAATAGTCAATTGATGACATTTCATTGCTATTTCTCGCGTCGCGGTTGTCGTGTTGGCAGTCGCGACGTTTTTTACTGCGCCAGCTTTGTAGAAAATTGATTTTTGCGCTAAATCCACTATCTTTGCATGAAAATGTATAGAATCATGGCAAAAGACAGTTATAAATCGGAAAATGAGGCATTTCTTGTTGAGATTGCGAAGAATCCTGAAGTAAAAGCCTTGCCCAAAGGAATCTATTATAAAGTGTTGGCGACAGGCGACGGACGTACTGCCCAGACAGCAGCTGTAGTATCGGTCTACTATCGTGGCTCGTTGATCAACGGTAAAGTGTTTGACGATAACACAAAGCAAGGGTATGCTGATGCTTTCCGTCTGCGTGAGCTTATCACTGGATGGCAGATAGCAATTCCTAAAATGCATGAAGGCGACAAGTGGGAGATCTACATTCCGTCGGATCTGGGATACGGAAAACGTGGATGTCCGCCGGATATACCAGGCAATTCGACATTGATTTTCGAGATTGAGCTGGTCAAGGTGAATTGAAAAAATTAGGAAATTTACTTTTTACAACAATCAATGAAGAGTTTCTTATGAGAAGAATTCTTTCGATTTTTACTTTACTATTATTTCTGTTTAGCCCGATTAATGCGCAAGATTTGACGACAGAAGGTACTGACTTCTGGGTTAGCTTCCAAAGAAATGACGATACGTGGTATAATGAGCAATTTCAAGTTTCCAAACTGGTCATTATCATTTCTTCGCAAACCAAGAACGAGGTTACCGTTACAAATCAGTCGACTGGCTATAGCGAGAACTTTACTGTCGTTGCTAATCAGACATTAGAGATCCCTTTCGAGGGTGTCACGGAATATTCTAAATATGCACAGGAGAACAGAAATGTTGTAGAGAATTTAGGATTTCACATCACAAGCAAGTCGCCTGTTTCCGTATATACTCTGAATACGCAGTTTCGCACTGCGGATGCAACCATGTGTCTGCCTACCGAAGCGTTAGGCAGCTATTATGTTGTTCAGACTTATGCGTCAAGAAGAGCGTCTAATTCTTACATTTTTAAGCCAAGCTTTTTTCAGATTCTTGCTGTGGAAGATGGAACGGAGGTAGAGATTAAAGCATCTCTTAACGATGAGAATGGCCATGAAAAGGGCGTTCCTTATAGTGTGAAGTTGAATGCAGGCGACGTGTACATGGCCTATTCGACGGTTGAAGATGTCGGTGAGGATTTCAGTGGGACGGAGATTCGTGTCGCAGATGGAAAAAAGATTGCGTTGTTTCAGGGAGTTGTGTGTGCCAGAGTTCCGTATTATGCGACTTCTGACGCCGATATGCTTTTGGAACAAGCATATCCGGCGAAGTATTGGGGAAAGGAGTTCATCCTAGTAAACGCAAAAAAACGAGTCTATAGTTTTTATAGGATTACTGCCGAGGCTGACGGTGCCGATTTTGTCGTGGTATCTAAAGAAGATACGTTGATGTTGAACATAGGTCCTTATGAGACTTTGGAGTTGGAGATGAAAGATAAAAAGGAGATGACTTCTTACCTTATTGCGTCTGCTCCTGTTTGTGTTTACCAATATTTGCCGAGCAACAAGTACGATGGCTATCTTAACGATTATAGCGGTCCGTCGATGATGTGGGTGGCTCCGTTGGAACAAAGGGTTAACAAAATTACATTTCCAGCGTTTGAAGATGCTAGTGTAAACGAGAACTTCATCAACGTTGTGGTCAAGGCAGAAGATGAGCATCTTGTTACGTTGGATGGAGTCGCAGATTTTGCAACGTTCGAGTATGTCGACTGTAAACCTGACTATATGTTTGCCAGAGTCGATATATCCAGCCATTCTCATGTTATCGAGTCGCCCAATGGTGCTATTGTAAACGTTTATGGCCAGGGAGATTCGGAGTCATACGCGTATACTGCAGGTTCGTCGACAAGGGTGATCAATCCTGATGATGTTTTTGTCACTCTCTTTGATACTATATGTGCAAATGAGACTTATTCGTTCGGAGGAGAGACACTTTCGAAATCAGGAAGCTATATTGATACTTTGGAGTTAGCTGAATATGATAGCATTGTCACGTTGCAGTTGACTGTACGACCACAACCGATGTCATCATTCGTTGAGGTTATTCCGGCTGGAGAGTCGTACCATTTTGATGGAAAGGATTTGACAGAACCAGGTACGTACGAGCGTGTAGAGAAGGATATTCATGGTTGCGACAGTATGATCATTCTTGATTTGGTGGTCGAATATCCGTGTGATACCGTTAAGGTGACGATCGAGGATGTTGTATGCGACGGTGCGGTGTACCAGTTTGGTGGACAAACGTTGTATGAATCCGGAGTCTATAAAAAGACGGATATAGCCAGAAACGGTTGTGATAGTATCACGACTCTGGTGTTGACGGTGCTCCCAAGATTGGGATCTGTCATAAATGAGGTTTTGGAGGTCGGTGGATCCTATATGTTCGGCGACAAAACGTTGACAGAACCAGGTAGATACTCCATGGTGCTTCCATCACAGAATGGTTGTGACAGTATCGTCGTTCTTAATCTTAAGGCGACACCTGTCAGGGATACGGTTAAGGATACTATTTGTGATGGAGAAACTTTGCATTTAGGCGGTTCTGATTATAAGGCAAGCGGTGTCTACACTTATACATTGTATTCAAACTTAGAACGTGATACCATTATTACTTTGGAGTTGGCTGTATTGCCGAAATCAGAATCTGAGATTTCCGATGCAATCTATCAGAATGAGTCGTATACAGATAACGGTTTCTCTATCGATGTTCAGGAAGTGCCTGGCAATTATAAGTTTACTCAGGCATTTACGAATGTTTACGGTTGCGACAGTATCGTGACGTTAAACCTTACTGTCAGAAAGGCGATCGACTTGACGAAGATTCCAACTGTCTTCACTCCATATTCGGAAAATGGAATCAACGATGTTTTCATGCCTGATCATCAGGTATACATATACGACAGATACGGAAATTTGGTTTGTGCGTCTGACAACGGATGGGATGGAAAATACAAAGGAAAACTTGCGGATCCTGGCACATACGTGTATGTCGTCATGATGGCTGACGGGGATAAGAAAAGAGGTACGATAGAGGTTCTAAAATTAAAATGATGGCAGTATGAGAAAGTTTATTGTATTTATTTTGACCTTTATTTCGGTTGCTTCATCATACGCACAGCATGACATGATGTTGTCGCAGGAGATTTTTTCAAGAGCGAATAAAAATCCGGCTGCCACGGGAAATGTTGAGGCTGTTACCGCATTCATGCATGGCAGATGTCAGTGGTTGGGTGTCGACAATAGTCCAAAGAGTGGAGTGATCAACGTTTTGACATATACCGAGAGAATCAAGTCGGGTTATGGAATGACTGTTTCTTACGACCACATGGGAGTAGGTCATAGCATGACTAATGTGAAAGCAATATATGCTCGTCATTTTGATGTTAACCCGTATACTGTTTTGGCTATGGGATTGTCGGCTGGAGTCAATATCGGTTATTACAATCCTTATGATAATGTTATAAGCGACGAAAGGGAATATGAGGTAGAGGAGTTTCCTCAGGATAAGGAGACTTTGGTTATCCCTGATTTCAATTTCGGTCTTGAGATGACGCACAACAAATGGATGGTAGGAGCGTCGATCACTCACGTACAGAGCAATGAGATGACGACATTAAAACCGTCAAGCCACTTCTATCTATATGGTACAGCCAATTGCAAATTAAACACCACATGGTCGTTGATGCCGATGTTATCTGTCATGCATCGCAACAAGACTAGCGTGATGGAATTGGGCTCGTATGCTTATGTCAATAAATCATTTTTGTGGGGTGTCTTCTTACGCCCGGATCTTCATGAGAAGTTTAATCCTATGATGATGGTTTTCACTGTTGGTTATGAGTCGCGTCAATTCCGTATAGGATATACATACGATTTAGGTTTGGGATCAAACAATAAATTGCCTTCGAATACACACGAAATAATTCTGTCTTTTTCAAAAGAAAAGAAAAAACACGAGATTAATCGTTAATTATTAGGCGATTATTTGTTAAAAAGAGGGATTAAATAGGAAGATATTCAAAAATCACTAATTTTGCCTCTGACGATTTTTAAACGCTAGATATTATGAATGTAAGAGAATTGACTGTGTTTGCAGCTGTGTCTGCAATGTCTTTATTCTCAGCGGTTGCAGCCGACAAACCCGGAGTGATCGTATTGAAGAATGGACAGAGAATTGAGTGTGCTGATATTAATCAGAAGGTATTGAAGCAAGAGTTGGGTTACAAGCTCTCAAACGATGCGAAAGAGCTTACTGTCAGTAAGGATGACGTTGATTATTTCCAGTTTAACGATGGAGAGAACGGTGCGTTGGGAAATAAGTGGAAATCATTCCAGCACGTCACGTCATCGAAGTTTACAAAGAATCAGATCAAGCCGACAAAGATGTATTTGCCGTGGGCAGAGTGTGTAGTTGATGGACCTACATCTGTTTACCGAATCTCAACTGCAGGCACAACTTCTGACGGAAGAACATTCGTTGAGCACAAGTTCTACGTCACTAAGGATGATTGGAACTATGGAGTCGACGTTCCTGGAATCAACAAGTTCAACAAAAAGGATGACGTTGCTTTCTTCAAGAGTCTGTTTGCCGACAATCAGGAGATGGTAGCTCAGTTGGATGCCAAGGGTTATGATTATATCGACGCCCATTTCTCCAATCGACACAAGAGATTCGATTATGTGGCTCGTGATCTTAATCTGCTTACAGATTTGATCGAAGAGTACAATGGTAGTGTTGACAAGTAATAAATGCAGTTGACATAATGACAAAAAAGACGCGATCATCACAATCGCGTCTTTTTTTTACGCAAATATTGTTGATTTTACGTATTTGTCTGTATCTAATGCTCAAATAATCTTCCTTTGCATCGAATAATAACTTACTAATATGTCAATGAAATGAAGAAATTGTTTTTTGCTGTCTTAACGACCCTGATGGCATTCGCAGCAAATGCCCAGTCGGCAAAGAAAGGAGATGTTAATCTTGGTGTGTCTGCGGGAGTCGGTATGTCAAACATCAAGTTTAATGCGGATGAATTCCCTAAGCAGAGCCCTCGTTTGCATTATCAGTTGGGTTTTGTCGTTGATTATGCTTTGGCAGACAACTTTTATTTGGAGAGTGGTCTTGTCGGTCAGGTTAAGGGATTGAAACACTCGTTTATTGAGCCAGTGTATGATCATAACCAAGAGATTGTCGGGACGCTTACTGAAGATGTTAAAGTGATCAATGTCTATGGGTCGATTCCATTGTTGGTTGCCTATAAGTTCAACCTTTCTGATAAGGTGTCGTTGGCTCCGCAGTTCGGACCGATGTTCAACGTCATGATTGCGGATATTAACAGAATTAAGCTTGGAAATGGATATAGCCAGACTTCCGAAATCGGAGAGCCAACATTTGATTTGAGCCTTCGTCTGGCTTCAAACTTAGGTTTGGGTGACAAAGCAAGAATTTCGGTCGGCTACGATCAGGGAGTTACAGATGTCTATGATTATCGAAAGAGCAAATCGAATACCTTGTTTGCAGGATTCACTTATTATTTCAAGTAAACATTTAAGTAATAGGATAAATAGGATTTAATTTAGGGAAGGGTGGTGCATCTTATGCATCATCCTTTTTTAGTTGCACAACTCGCAAAAAAATCGTTACTTTGCATAAATTAGAAAGAAAATATAAAGACATGAAGTTCGATCTTCAATATACTGATCCAAATAGCAAAGCACGTGCTGGTGTGATCACTACTGATCACGGCACAATCGAGACTCCAATTTTCATGCCGGTAGGTACGCTTGGCTCCGTCAAGGGAGTACATACGCGTGAATTACGTGATGATATCAAGGCCCAGATTATCCTTGGTAACACTTATCATCTCTACCTACGTCCGGGTCTTGATGTGCTTCGTAAAGCTGGCGGACTTCATAAGTTTAACGGATGGGACAGACCAATCCTTACAGATAGCGGTGGATTCCAGGTATTTTCGCTATCGGGGACAAGAAAATTGACTGAGGAAGGTTGTGTCTTCCGTTCCCATATCGACGGTTCAAAACACATCTTCACACCGGAAAACGTGGTTGACACGCAGCGTGTGATCGGTGCGGATATCATCATGGCTCTTGACGAGTGTACTCCAGGTACGGCAGACTACAATTATGCCAAGAAGAGCCTTGACATGACACTTCGTTGGCTTGACCGTGGACTTAAGCATTTTGACGAGACAGAGCCATTGTACGGCTACAACCAGACATTTTTCCCGATTGTTCAGGGTTGTACCTACAAGGATTTGCGTGAGAAGGCTGCTGAGGCTGTCGCTTCAAAAAATCGTGAAGGCTATGCAATCGGCGGACTTGCTGTAGGTGAGCCTGCCGAGGTAATGTACGAGATGATCGAAGTGGTCAATAAGATTCTTCCTACTGATAAGCCTCGCTATTTGATGGGTGTCGGTACTCCTACCAATTTGCTTGAGGCTATCGAGCGTGGTGTGGATATGTTCGATTGTGTGATGCCTACAAGAAACGGACGTAACGGATGGTTGTTCACTGCCAACGGCACTATGAATATGAAAAACCAGAAGTGGAAGGATGATTTCACTCCACTTGATCCTGAAAGCGACTGTTTTGTTGATCAGGTATATACGAAAGCATATCTTCGTCACTTGTTCGTAAGTGATGAACTTTTGGCTATGCAGATCGCATCGATCCATAATCTTGCTTTCTATCTTCGTCTTGTGAAGATGGCACGTCAGCATATCATTGCAGGTGATTTCTCTACGTGGAAAGCCGAAATGGTAAAGAAATTGAGCGTCAGACTCTAAAATAGGATTTGGCTATGAGTAATTTGCCTTTTATTTCAAGACCTTGGCTAAAGAAGCTTGACCTATATATCATCAAAAAGATGCTTGGTGCATACTTTTTGATGATCGTCCTTATTATCAGTATCGCGATAGTGTTCGACATCTCTGAGAAGATCGACAACCTTTCCGAGGCACCGATGAAGGAGATAGTGTTTGACTACTATGTCAACTTCGCATGGTATTTCGCCAATCTGCTTTCTCCGTTGATTACGTTTATTTCCGTAATCTTCATTACATCCCAACTTGCTAATAATTCGGAGATTATCGCCACGTTTGCGTCGGGAATCAGTTTCCACCGTCTAATGGTGCCATACTGGATCTCTGCCGCTATCATTGCGATAATGACATATCTTTTGGCAAGCTTCATCATTCCTCCGGCAAATGAAGTACGACTTGATTTCTTGGCTAAATACAAGAATGCGTATAAACGAGAAACTAATGCTTCTAATGTTCAACTTGAGGTAGAGAAGGGTGTGATCCTGTATATCGGTACGTATGAAAAGCGTTTGAAGCGAGCTTATAGAATGTCGCTTGAAAAGTTTGATGGCAAGACATTGGTTTCACGTACAACAGCTCAGTTTGCAGATTACGACACACTTGGCCATTTTGAACTTCGTAAATGGGTGACACGTGATTTTGTGGGCATGCAGGAGACAATGACAAAGGGAGAACGAAAAGATACAACTATTAACGTTGATACAGAGGATTTCTTTGTTTATCGAGAGATGCAGCAGCAGATGACCAATGCCCAGCTTGAACATTATATTGATAAGCAGCGAAGTAGAGGAGTTGGAAGTATTCAAGAGTTTGAAATTGAGTATGAGAAGCGACATTCTCAGCCGTTTGCCGCATTTATCCTGACGACTATCGGATTTGCTTTGGCAAGTAAGAAAGTTAAGGGAGGAATGGGATTGAACCTAGGTATCGGTTTGGCGTTGAGTTTCTCGTATATCTTGTTTGATACTATTTCTGCCACGTTTGCAATCAGTGGAGGACTGAGTCCACGAATAGCAGTATGGATTCCTAATTTCTTGTTCTTGCTTATTGCAATATTCCTATATAGGCGAGCGCCTAAGTGATGCTGGCAATAAATGTATATGTGATTGTGTATGAAAGAGAAGATTGCTGAACTTGAAAGCAGACGTGAAAAGGTACTATTGTGTGGAGGCGTGGCGTCGATTGAGAAGCGACATGCCAAAGGTTTGCTTACAGCTCGAGAAAGAATAGATCTGTTGGTCGACGCGGATTCCTTCCGTGAGACTGATATGTTTGTCCATAAAGATGGCGACAATGCTCCTGGTGACGGAGTTGTGTGCGGTACAGCTAAGATCGGCGGTAAGGATGTATGTGTATTTGCGCAGGATTTCACAGTGTTGGGAGGTAGCCTAGGCTTGCGTCACGCAAGAAAAATCACAAAGATTCAGGATTTAGCGGCAAAGATGCGTTGTCCTATCATCGGTATCAACGATTCAGGAGGCGCTCGTATACAAGATGGAGTTGACTCGCTATGTGGATATGGTGAAATCTTCTACCGTAACACATTGCTTTCAGGTCTTGTGCCTCAGATTTCAGTGGTGATGGGACCATGTGCGGGTGGAGCTGCATATTCTCCAGCCTTGACAGATTTCGTCTTCATGGTCGACGGAATTTCAAAGATGTTCCTTACTGGTCCGACAGTCGTTGAGGCTGTGATGGGCGAAACTATATCCCAGGAAGATTTGGGTGGAGCTAGAGTTCACGCTGAGAAGGCAGGAACTGCTCATTTTTTCGCTAAGAATGAGAAAGAGTGTCTTGCTCAGGTGAGACAACTTCTTGAGTATCTTCCTCAGTCGGCAGATGCTGTGGCGACGCAAAATTCCGCATCTGTAAAAAAAACGGTGAATTCGCCAAAAAACCTTTCAATCGAGTCGATACTTCCTTCAGATGGAAAAGAGCCGTACGATGTTCGTGAGGTTGTGAAATGTGTTGCCGATAAAGATTCGTTCCTTGAGGTACATGAGATGTTTGCTCCTAATATTGTATGCGGATTCATCAGAATAAATGGTGAGACAGTCGGTGTTGTAGCAAATCAACCGAATTATCTTGCAGGTGCGCTTGATGCTGATTCAGCCGACAAAGCTTCTCGATTCATCCGTTTCTGTGATGCATTCAATATTCCGTTGCTTACATTGATGGATGTCCCTGGATGTCTTCCAGGTGTTGAGGGGGAACTTTCAGGAGCCGTTCGTCATGGAGCAAAATTGTTCTATGCATACGCTGAGGCCACAATCCCGATGATTACTGTGGTGTTGAGAAAAGCCTACGGTGGTGGATATGTGGCGTTGGGAAGTCGACACATCGGAGCTGATTACGTTTTCTGTTTGCCGACTGCCGAGATTGCAGTAATGGGTCCGGAGAGTGCGGTGCCCGTGCTTTATCATAAAGAAATTAAGGCGATTGTTGAGGCAGGTGGAGATGTTGAGGCTTTCAAGAAAGAGAAAGCAGAAGAGTATCGTCGTGAATACGCCAATCCATACGAAGCTGGAGCTAGAGGATATATCGATGATGTAGTCAAACCTCAGGATGTTCGCCAACGATTGATTGATTCATTTGCTTCGTTGAAGGGCAAGAAGGTTGAGCGTCCAAACAAGAAACATGGTTTGACACCTGCATAAAGGCATAATTGTAAAGACTATGTGCACACCGTCTTTACCAAGGGAGAATTTATGAAAAAGATTGAAATAGAGATTGACGGAATAAAATATAAGACCTTTGTCAGGGAAGGAGAGGAACCGTTGCGTACTGTTGGTTATAATCGACAGCAAGCAACAGTCACAGAAATCTTCCCTCCGATTGCTGGCAAAGTTGTCGACATCATTCCCGTCGGCACAAAGATAAAGAAAGGCGATGTGGTGGCTACGATAGAAGCGATGAAGATGTACAACCGTATCTTTTCTCCTGTCGACGGTGTCGTTGAGAGCGTCAATTATTCTGTCGGCGACAATGCGATTCGATCAAAAGCGTTGGCTGTAATCGCATAACCTGTAATGACGTCGCATCAGCGCGTCTCCTAATAGTGGCAAAAGAAATCTAAAAAAGAATTCTTTATGAAGAATTTACTTAGTATCATATTATTATTAAACTGGTTTGTTATGACAGCACAAGTAAATGAAAGTGATTTGATCAAGAAGTGGACCGTGTTCAATACGCCACACGAGACACTTAAGTTTTCGGAATATCCAACATCTGAGTATCTTCCTGCTATGCGTCTTGCAATGAAGGAGCACAACAAGGAGATTGAGAAGATCAAGAATAATCCTGATGCTCCGACATTTGAGAATACTATTGTCGCTTTGGAGGCGTCGGGCGATATGCTATCCAGGATCCAATACTGTTTTTATAATTTGTTGAGTGCCGAAACCAACGATGAAATGGATAATATTGCTGGAGAGATCTCTCCAGAAGAGACTGAGCACACAAACAATATATATCAGGATGCAGCTCTTTTCGCACGTGTGAAAGCAATATATGACAAGAAGGAATCTTTGAATCTTTCTATTGAAGAGAAGAAACTTCTTGATGATACATACGAGTCGTTTGAGAATATGGGAGCGACTCTTCCTGCAGATAAGCAGAAGGAGTATTCTGAACTAAGCAAGCAGCTTTCAGCACTAACATTACAGTTTCAGCAGAATGTCCTAAAGTCAACAAACGAGTATAAACTTAAGGTTGCTGACGCATCTCAGTTGACAGGTCTTCCACAGAATATTCTTGATGCAGCTAAGGAGCAAGCTAAGAGTGATAACTTCGAGGGTTATGTATTTACTTTAAAGGCTCCGTCTTATGTGCCATTCATGAAGTACGCCGATAACCGTGAATTGAGGAAGACACTTTATTTGGCTTATAATTCTCGTTCTACATCTGGAGAATCCAACAATATGGAAGTGCTTCGTAAGATTGCTGAGACACGACTTAAAATAGCAAATTTGCTTGGCTATAAAAACCATGCCGACAAGATTTTGCGCCATCGTATGGCAGAGAAGAAGGAGAATGTCTATAATTTGTTGGATCAGCTTCTTGATGCATATAAGCCGACTGCTTTGAAGGAGGTTGAGGCAGTAAAGGAATTCGCTGCTGCTTATTCAACTCCTGTCGCTAAGGCAGATTTCCAGCCTTGGGATTGGAGTTATTATTCGGAGAAGTTACGTGAGAAGGAGTACTCAATCAATGACGAGCAGATCAAGCCATACCTTGAACTTGAGAATGTCAAGAAGGGAGTATTCGGTTTGGCGACAAGATTGTACGGATTACAGTTTGTTAAGAATGATAAGATTGACGTTTACCACTCAGAAGTTGAGGCATTTGATGTGATCGACAAAGATGGCAAGTATTTAGCCGTACTTTACACTGATTTTTTCCCACGTTTGGGTAAGAGTGGTGGAGCTTGGATGACTGAGTTCAAGCCACAGTGGATTGAAAAAGACGGTACGGATTCGCGTCCACATATCTCTATCGTAATGAATTTCTCTCGTCCGACTGAGAATGAACCGTCGCTACTTACATTTGATGAGTTGACTACATTCCTTCATGAGTTTGGACACTCAATCCATGGAATGGTGGCAAAATCACGTTTCGCATCGTTGTCGGGCACAAACGTATATAGAGATTTCGTAGAATTGCCGTCACAGTTGATGGAAAACTGGGCTCTTGAGAAGGATTATCTTGATTCATTTGCTAAGCACTACAAGACAGGCGAGAAGATTCCTGCGGAGTTGATTGAGAAGATTCGTCGTGCTGCCAACTTCAATACTGGCTACTTCACATTGCGTCAGTTGTCGTTCGGCTACCTTGATATGGCATGGCATACACTTGAGTCTCCATACACAGGAGATGTAAAGCAGTTTGAGGAGAAAGCGTGGGCAAAGACACAGTTGCTCAACTCAGTACCGTCGGCACTAATGAGTGCCAACTTTACACACATCTTTTCAGGTGGCTATTCTGCCGGCTACTACGGTTACAAGTGGGCTGAAGTGCTTGATGCAGATGCTTTTGCAGCGTTCAAGGCTGAGGGAATCTTCAATCAGCAGACTGCGGAGCGATTCCGTCGTGAAGTATTGGAGAAGGGTGGTAGTGAGCATCCAATGACACTTTACAAGCGTTTCCGTGGTCAGGAGCCAACTATCGATGCTCTTTTGAAGAGAAACGGCATTAGATAATAATTAAGAATTGATAGTTAATAATTAAGAATTGAAGAGGCGGCTTCGGTCGCCTTTTTTGTTTAATGGCGTTGAATCATGCCAAATCCCTATAAAAAAAGGGCTTCACGACAAAGTCATGAAACCCCTGTTTAATTCGTTATATACAAACTCTTATAAGTCCTCTCCTGCTGGAGCTTTCTTTCCGTTAGAAACCTCACCCTTGATAGTAAGCTTAGTCTCACCAGCGTTAGACTTGACTGTGATTGTCTTGTTGAAAGCACCTGGACGACCTGTAGCGTTGTAAGTAGCCTTAACAACACCTGACTTGCCTGGTGCAACTGGAGTCTTTGTCCACTCTGGAGTTGTGCAACCACAACTTGCCTTCACTTCCTGTAGTACCAATGGTGTAGAACCTGTGTTTGTGAACTTAAATTCACAAGTCACCTTACCCTTTGACTCATCGAATGTGCCAAAATTATGTACTATTTCTTCGAACTTTATACCAGCACCAGCTGCAAAAGAAGCAACTGCCATCAACGCTGTGCATAAAGTAATAATCAATCTTTTCATACTACATTTACATTAAAATGTTAATACTAGCGTTCTTTTCTGCAAATATAATAGTCTTTTATACTTATAACAAATATTCCTCCATAATTTCGCC
Source organism: Paludibacteraceae bacterium (assembly GCA_045629285.1). Lineage (GTDB taxonomy): Bacteria > Bacteroidota > Bacteroidia > Bacteroidales > Paludibacteraceae > UBA1723. The sequence continues at coordinate 19,684 of JAZQQY010000016.1, forward strand.
CCTTTATAACATTTTTTAATTGTTGAATAATCTAAACGTATGTCGGAATGTACGAAAAGTAATATTTATAGGTTAATGCGGCTTTTTTTTGGTTGAAATGGATTATTTTATCCTTAAGAGCAGAAAAAAAATAGAGATGCAAACAATTGCATCTCTATTTTGGATTCGTGGGTGGGCCCAACTGGGCTTGAACCAGTGACCCACGGGTTATGAGTCCGTTGCTCTAACCAACTGAGCTATAGGCCCGAAACCAACTAATGAAAGTCGGTTTTTGAAATCGTGGTGCAAAAGTAGGAATTTTTTTGTTTTTTTACAAACTATTTCCTTCTTTTTTTGTTTATACATTGAATCTGAAGTGCATCATATCACCGTCCTGGCAAACATATTCCTTTCCTTCAATAGAAATCTTACCAGCCTCACGACATGCAGCCTCACTTCCTAATGCAACGAAGTCGTCGTACTTGATAACCTCAGCACGGATGAATCCCTTCTCGAAATCAGAGTGGATGATACCTGCACACTGTGGAGCCTTCGAACCACGGATAAATGTCCATGCTCTTACCTCCTGTACTCCTGCTGTGAAATATGTCTGTAGATCCAATAGTTTGTAGGCTGACTTGATCAAACGTACAACGCCTGACTCTTTCAAACCTGCTGCCTCAAGAAACTCCTGACGCTCCTCGAATGTCTCAAGTTCGTTGATATCTGCTTCCGTTGCTGCTGCTACGATTAGCATCTCCGCGTTCTCGCCCTTGATTGCCTCTGCAACTGCCTCTGTATACTTGTTGCCTGTCACTGCGCTTGCCTCGTCGACGTTACAAACGTACATCACTGGCTTTGTGGTTAGAAGATATAGGTCTTTTACCAACTCCTTCTCTTCTTTTGTAAGCTCTGTTGCTCTTGCCGACTTGCCCTCAAGCAATGTTGCTCTATATTTCTCAAGCACTTCGCATGTTGCCTTTGCAGCCTTGTCGCCACCTGTCTGAGCCTGCTTCTTTAGTTTCTGCAAACGGCTCTCAACTGTCTCAAGGTCCTTAAGCTGAAGCTCAGTGTCGATGATCTCCTTGTCACGAACTGGGTCCACGCTTCCGTCGACGTGTGTTACGTTCTCGTTGTCGAAGCAACGCAATACGTGAAGAATTGCGTCTGTCTCACGGATGTTAGCCAAAAACTTGTTTCCAAGTCCTTCGCCCTTGCTTGCTCCCTTTACCAAACCAGCGATATCTACGATTTCTACTGTTGTAGGTACGACACGCTGTGGGTGAACAAGGTTCTCCAATGTTACCAAACGATCATCTGGTACAGTAATAACTCCGACGTTAGGTTCGATAGTACAGAATGGAAAGTTTGCTGCCTGTGCCTTTGCATTCGACAAGCAGTTGAAAAGAGTCGATTTACCTACGTTTGGCAAGCCGACGATACCGCATTGAAGTGCCATTTTTTATATAATCTTTATAGTTTTCTACAAAATTTTCGACAAAAGTAATCAAAAATGTCGATTTGCGAAAATGTGGGGATAATTATAAATTTGCATGAAATTTTGATTCTATGAATATATCAGACCATAAGGTATTCGTTTTTGACCTCGGCATGGTGCTAGTAAGCCTGTATCGCAAGGAGTGTGTGGAGAATTTCCGTCGACTTGGGATAGAGAATGCTGCGATGATGATTGGCAATTGTTTGCAGGAGGGACCGTTCGGCGCTCTGGAGTACGGATTGATCTCCGTTGACAAATTCTGCGATGAATTGGCTAAAGTTTCTACGAAAAATGTAGAAAAGATGGCATTTGTCGACGCGTGGAATTCCATGATCGGCGAGACTCCCGTCAACTTGCTGAATATGATTTACAAACTTCGTCACGAGAAAGGTAAGACGCTGTGTATGCTTAGCAATGTCAATCAACCTCATATCGACAATGTGATGCAGAATCATTTTCGCCAGGTGGAGGGTAGGGATATCCACGACTATTTTGATGCTCTTTATCTTTCGCATGAACTTCACATGAAAAAGCCTGAACCGAGAATTTTTGAGGCGGTAGCTGCCGACATCAAGGAGAAATATGGCTTCAGCGGCAAGGATATCATCTTTTTTGACGATAGTCAGAACAATGTGAATATGGCGATTGAACATGGCTGGGATAGTATGGTGATTGCCAATCCCGACGAGACTATGAAGATGCTTAAATCAATTCTAAATTAGGAAAGTGAAATGCAAAAATTCGGTAGAGACGGTGGCATGCTGTCTCTACTGATAATTATTGGTTCCCCTCCTGGTATCTTCTCCAAGCAATCTTGACTTTTTCACGAGAGTAGGATAGAGGCACGGAATCTGTCATGTGAATAAACTGATTTTCCTCAGGCAATGCTTTGAAAATCTTCGTCAGTTTTTTGTAGTCGCTCTCCTTCAATACTGACTCCTGCTCAATCATACCTTTTTCCACAAATCCTGTGATGTCATCGGCAATTACAGTAGGCGGTTCTTTCAAGCGAACGGCAATGTCGACTAAAGGCATGTTGTCGGCATAGAATGTTTTTGCCGCATTCCTACGATCGTTAGCTGACATTCTGTAGGTAACGGCCTTGCTTTTCTCCTTGCTTTTCCAGAAGTAGAAGATGTCAATAATAGGCATCGACACTCTTCCCCTAACCTCTTTACGCAACTCTTCGATGCTTACCCCTGTCTTCTTCGACAGTACTTTGTCTATCATGTTGAGATGCGACTCTTCAACTACTTCTTCTGCATTTATTTCGCCGTTGTAGACCAACTTTGTAAGATGGTTTTCTATGGTGTTGAGTGTAAGGTTTCTTTCGTCAGCAATTTCTTGAGGCGTTTTTCCTTCCTTGAAAAGGATCAAGGTCTTCTGATATGTGTCTGGTTCAGACGATTTGGTTGACTTTGATGAACTTGATGATTTAGACTTTTTGGTTGGCGTTTTGTTCATCAACACTTTCTCCTCATCAGTTAACTTATCATCTCTCTTGTCAGCGATGAATTTTCGTACAATATTCACGATTTCATCGCCATATTTTGTGATTCTTTTACTTCCGAGGCCAGGGATCGTCTTCATATCTTCCGTACTTTTTGGAAGGCGAGCTGCAATCTCTTGTAGAGTCTTCAAACTCATTACGTAAGCCAATGGACCACCATCGGCTTTATCGAATCTCCATTGAGTAAGACGTTGCTGAAGAACCGGGTCGACACCAGCTACTGTCATATCGGCTTTAGTACGTTCAAGTTTACCCATCTCAATATCAAGGGTCGCCTTTGCACGTGCTTCCAGGAAAGCGGTTGTGTTGAATGGCTTCTCTTTGAAAGCGGATAGCAATGCTGTTTTGATGCGAACAAGTTTGACGAATTCTGCAGTATGAGTGTTGTAGGCATCTTCTACAGACCGGTTGTCAAGCTCGATGTCTTCATTGTAGATATCAATGTCAATATCCTCTATTTTGACGAGAAAATAGCCTACAGCAGCTTTGATACGTTGTTGTAAATGTTCATCGGTAAAGATGTCATTCGCTGCTTCGACTAAAGCCGTATATTGGTTGCGGAATTTTGCGGCAACTTCGACAATGTCTGTTGTCATGGAGTAGTATTCGGCACTTACAAGTTCACACAACTTAGGCATCAGATTCATCAACTGATTCCCGGTTTGCGCCATGTTGAATACCCTGCCGAAAGTGCTCTGCATCTCAGTGAAGTCGAACAACTCGTTGAGAAGGACAATCATGTATCGCTTCTGCAGTTGCGGCATCACCTCTTCAATGTTTGCGGCACGTTCACCCTCATACTGCATATAGCGAGTGACATTAAGGTCTGTGATGATGGATTCCAATTTGATCGGTGATTTCAACACCATTCCATCCAGACTTTTGCATCGGCTCAACGCTACGTACACTTGTCCGTGTGAGAATGAGGCCATAGCATCGATGATTGCCCTGTCGAATGTCAAACCTTGGCTTTTGTGTATAGTGATTGCCCAGGCAAGACGAAGAGGAAATTGTGAGAATGTGCCCACTACATCTTCATATTGCTCTTTTGACTCCTTGTCGATCTTTGTCTCTGTATTTTCCCAAGTTTCTCGCTCTGCCACAATCGGATTTATGTCGCCCTTGCATTTAACCGTGATTTTATGCTCTGAAAGGTCAATGATTGTTCCGATCTTACCGTTGTAGTAGTTTGCTTCTCTATTGTTGCGGGTAAACATCACCTGAGCTCCGACTTTCAATTCAAGCGATTCGTCGACAGGATACATCGACTCTGGAAATCGGTCCTTGATGATCGCATCGTAGACAGTGGAAACTTCATCCAGCTCATTCAACTTCTTTTCGTTGAAAGCATCTGCGATTTTGTTGTGGGTAGTCAAGAAAATCTCACCCTCTTTGGGCTCATACTCTGGCAAATAATGTTTGTTGAGTTCATTGAGCGACTCTATCGAAAGATGATTGTTGCGGACTTCATTCAGGATGCTGATGAACGTTTCGTCTGCCTGGCGGTATATCTTTTTTAGCTCAATTGTCACGTAAGAAGAGTCTTGTAAAGCCTTACTGCTGAAGAAAAAAGGAGTCTGGTAATGCTTCTGCATTATTGCCCACTCTTCATCTCTGACCACAGGCGGTAATTGTTGCAAATCTCCGATGAAAAGGCATTGTACTCCGCCAAATGGAGTATATTTCTGTTTACGATATTCCCTTAGTCTATCGTCTATAGCGTCCAATAGATCGGCACGAACCATACTGATCTCGTCGATCACTAGCAAGTCGATAGTACGGAAAAGATTTATCTTCTCTTTTTTGATTTGCCCCTTCTCTTTTGCGTATTCTGGGAGAAAAGGAGTGAACGGCAACTGGAAGAATGAGTGTATGGTCATTCCCTTTGCGTTGATGGCGGCTACACCTGTCGGAGCAAGCACAACCATTCGCTTGGCGCTTTGTGCCCTTAGCAGATTTAAAAAGGTAGTTTTGCCGGTGCCGGCATTACCTGTAAGGAAAACATTTTCGTTTGTTGTCTCAATCAGCTTTCTAGCCAATTGCATCTCTTTGTTGATCTCAATTGCCATAAAAATTTACTGTTACTAATGGATTTGTTATGCATTATTGTCTCGCTTGTGTTTCCATCTACGGTGAGTCCATAGCCAATCAGAAGGGTATTCTTGAATACTTTCCTCAAGGAAACGAGCATATCTCTCTGTTGCTGCATACTCTTCCTCTTCTGCTACATTCTCGGAAATCACTTTAAGACGGTATTTATAATAGCCACGTTTAATATGGATTACGTCAGCATAAACATAAGCAGATTTGAACATCTTTGCAATTCTTTCCGGACCAGACAAGAACGGAGTGTCCTGATGTAGAAATTCTGTCCAATAATCGATGTTTTTAATGCTTGGAGTCTGGTCGGCAAGAAGTCCAAGGCCGAAAGTCTTGTCAGTTTTTCTATACTTAAGAAGCGGACGTATGATATCGTTCTTATTGACCAACTCCATACCCAAACGGTTACGGATGCTTCTGAAAAACTCGTCGATATATGGGTTTTTAGCTGGACGGTTAACCTCTACGCCGACTAGGTTAGGACAGTCAAGTTGCCAGTATAGGGCTGGCATCCATTCCCAGTTTCCCTTGTGAGATGAGGCAAACATCATGTTTCTTCCTTCCTTGATCAAGCGAGCCATTTCTTCGCGGTTCTCAAACTCTACGTGCTTCAAGATGTCGTCGTAGCTCATTCTGTAGGTTTTAACCCACTCTACAAGCATATCGCAGAAGTGATGGTAGAATTCCTTATCTATCTTAGTTCTCTCTTCCTCGCTCTTTTCAGGGAATGAATTTGCAAGATTCTCCTTAACTACATTTCTGCGGTATCTCACGACATATCTCACAATGAAATAAAGCATGTCCGAGATGAAATATAGCACGCAGAAAGGGAGTCGACTAAACGATGCGATTGCTCCACGCAATAAGTAAAACGTAAGTTTGTTTTTCAAATCCTGCAATTTTTCTTTCATCATCATTAATATATAATATGAGACGCGTTTTTACGCGTCTCAATAAATTATCTTATCTCGTGTAGAGACGGTGAACACGCCGTCTCCACGCCTGTTGTCCAATTGTTTACTGCTCGTAGATCGAGAATGTAACGCGTCTGTTCTTAGCCTTACCCTCGTCAGTGCCGCTTACGTCGACAGGCTCTTTGTACTTCATGTCCTTGACATCAAGCTGATCGGCAGATGTGCCTTTATCTTTCAAGATGTCGCGGATGAAGAATGCACGCTCAATGCCGATAGCATCGTTGTAATCAAGCTCCATCTTATCAGCGTGACCAGTAATCAAAAGACCCTTATTAGGCTGTAGACGAAGAAGAACCTTCATATCTTCAAAAGCAACCTCCATGTCTTCAGTCGAAGTGAATCCACTCTCGTTGAATGGGAATGAGAACATTGAGCTCATCTCTTCACTCAACAGCTTGATAGCCTGTTCTGCGTTAAGTGCGTATTCTGCGAACTTCAAGTGACGGCGTTCGTTCCAAGTGATATCAAGCTTCTCGAACGAAGTCAAAGTGTCGTAAGCAGTGATTGTATTTCTATACTTAACCTTCTTCTCTTCAGTAACATCCTCGATCACACCAAGCTGAGAAATCATGTTCTTTACCTTCATAACCTCTTCACGAGAGTAGCGGATGTAAATTAATGAGTCAGGAAGGTGGTGGATGCTGTCTCTAGCAAGTAGAGCCTCTTTCACTTCTGGAGCAACCATCGGCTCCTCAGCAAGCATCTCCTTATTCTCAGGCATCTCATGCTTCTTCTTTACACGGTCTGTGGGAAGAGTGACTGCCATCTTGAATCCGGCTCCGATTGTGCCGACCTTGGTGATCTGGTCGCTTTCAAGCATATTTGTGTATACTCCTTCAGGAGAAAACATCTTGCTGTTGGATTCCGAGTCGACGATATCTGTGAAGCCATAGTTCACATAAAGGCCACCGTACAAGCCAAGCTTGGAAGCGAACCATTTTGTCAATCCTAAGTCAAGGAAGAATGAGCAAGTTGTCTTTTTGGTAGTTGTTTTGCCCTCGAAAGAAAGAAGTGAACGGTTGACTTTTTCATCCTCCGATTTTCCCAATTCCTCTGAATATGTTGAGCGCGACAAACTTCCTTCTGTAACTTCGTAAGTGTGGCGGACTGGGAATCCAACTTTGATACCACCTCCGACCAAGAAGTCTACACTATATGTAATATTGTTGCGATAGTATGCGCCGATAGGGATTTCAAGTTGAGCATACTTCTGTTTTTCTTCCCAATTCTGGTAGTGAGTGGCAAGGATGTATCCTTTTGTATCGGTAAGGTCGATTTTTTCGTCGTATGAACTTATTTTTCCATAGCTATTGAAGAAAGCAACACCAAAACCAGTGCCAATTCCTAAATAATCATTGAAAAAATGGCGATAATTGAACGAAGTTCCTCCGCCAAGACTAGATTGATTTGTCAATGCGATCGAATATGCATCATACATCAAAGAATGTACACCACCATTAACTTGTAGTTCAATTTGGTTACGTGCATATTGTGCATTGGCTCCTGCCACTGCACAAAGTCCTAATAAAATCCCTGTCGCTTTTCTTTTCATACAAAAATTACATAAAATGTGTCTTGTCCATTCAGTTCCTCAAAGATATAATTATTTTTATGAATATTTAACTTTATGAATAAAAATTTGTATGTTTGCAAAAGAGATTTGTAAATAACGATTAAAAAACAATAAAAAATTCGAGGAGGTCTTATGGTCTTACTAATGATTTGTCTGTTCGTTCTTGGATATGCGGCGATCGCGACAGAACATCAGATTCACGTCAACAAAGCAGCTACTGCTTTGATTTTATGTTCATTGCTATGGACGATCTATATTTTCTATGCTCCTGAGCTTTATACACCGCTTGGAATTCAGAAGACAACTGAATACGTGACAAAGTACGAGCTTATCGAAGGTGTAGGTGAGGTTGCTGAAATTTTGTTCTTCCTAATGGGAGCGATGACAATTGTAGAGTTGATTGACGTACACGGAGGATTCAACATCATCACAAGACGAATCACAACTAAGAACAAAAAGAGCTTGCTGTTCATCCTTTCTGCCATCACATTCGTCATGTCGGCAGTGTTGGACAACTTGACTACTACAATCGTAATCGTAATGTTGCTTAGAAAGTTGGTAAAGGATCAGAAGGAGCGTTGGTATTTCGCTGCTGTTGTGATTCTTGCCGCTAATGCCGGTGGCGCTTTCTCTCCAATTGGCGACGTGACTACTATCATGCTTTGGGTTAAGGGTAACGTTACAACAGCAAACTTGATCCCTCAGCTTATTTTGCCTTCTATCATTGCTGCTGTATTGCCAATGCTTATCATGTCAAGAAAGTTGAAGGGTAATTTGGAAGAATCTGACGAGAATGTAATTTCAGAGTCTCACGAGCCATCAGCTGCTGAGATGGTTACAAACCGTGAACGTAATATCATTTTCTACCTAGGTATCGGTGCTTTGGTATTTGTTCCTGTCTTTAAGTCGATCACTCACTTGCCTCCATATATCGGTGTCTCACTTGGTCTTGGTATCTTGTGGGTTTACACTGAGCTTATGTACCATGAGAAGGGTGATTCTATCAAGGAGGAGAAGAAGGCACGTATCCAGAAGGTTGTTAAGAGAATTGACATGACAACAATTCTATTCTTCTTGGGTATTTTGATGGCTGTAAACGCCCTATCATGTGCAGGTATCCTTCACGAGTTGAGCGAGTGGCTTGATAAGAGCATCGGTAATATCTATGCAATCAATGTCGTAATCGGTATCCTTTCTTCAATTGTCGACAATGTGCCGCTAGTAGCTGGTGCTATGGGAATGTACGATGTTGATCCGACAAGTGCATACTACATGGTCGACGGTGCCTTCTGGTTGTTCCTTGCATACTGTGCAGGTGTCGGCGGAAGTATCTTGATCGTCGGATCTGCTGCGGGTGTTGTTGTTATGGGTCTTGAGAAGGTTAGCTTCGGATGGTATTTGAAGGAAGTTTCGTTGATCGCATTGCTTGGCTATTTGGCTGGAGCAGTTGTGTTCATCATTCAGGATATGTTCATTTTGCCGATGTTTAACTAAACAGAATAAATAAACATGCGCTGGAAAGCAGAACTATCATACATCGCATTATGCGCCGTTGCTTTGACGGCGTGTAATGACGATGATTCCAACGGAGGATCGGGTTTGCCACCTTTCAGCGATACTGAATATGCTGTCTATATGGCTTACAAATATGACAGCCTAGCTTCAGCATCTGCCGAGCCTATACTTTGTTCCGGAATTTGGACTAATGCTGCGTCTGATGGAGCTCCTTCATTACGCAAACTGTCTCCTGGTCGTGATGAAATGGTGGAGGTGTTCGATATCTGTGTGACAGAGAATAAGGATGTTTATGCTGCCGGATGTTTTGGAGATGCTGCTCTATATTGGAAAAACGACACGGAGGTGGAATTGCCTGAGGGTAGAGCCGCAACAGGAATTGAGGTTGATCCTGACGGTGTCGTCTATACTTGTGGATTTCAGCAGGAAGGATCTCGCGAATCTGCTAAGATGTGGATCGGAACGATTCCATACGATTTGAACTATGGTACTCGAGCTAATGACATTTGTCTATACGACGGAAAAAGTTATGTGGCCGGATATGGCAATAACTTCGACAAGTATGATGTCGAGGAGGCCCGTATTTGGATTGACGGTCAGTCATACAATAGGTTGGCTCAGGATAATGACGGTGATAAAAATAGTTTGGGTGACTATCCTGCTGTAGCTAATGCCATCGTTTCGAATGGATTTGGTTGGTGGTGTGTTGGCTATGAGAGAAATACAAGCGTAGGTTATTTGCCTAAGGTCTGGATTGATCGTACCAACAATAATCTGACTCGTGAAGGTCCGGCTTCGTCGCTTACATGTATCAAGCATGAGGATGGTGTTTATTATATCGGTGGAAACGACGGTTTTCATGCTAAATACTGGACTGCTCGCCAGAAGAGCGACAAGGAAAAACGAATCGTGGATTGTGTTGAACATGATTTGACATCAGGTTCATCACAGGCAATCGTCGAGGACATTGACGTGTTGAATGGAATCGTCGTTTGTTGCGGTTACGAAAAGTCTAAGTCGGATTCGTATATTCCTAAGTTGTGGATAAATGGCAATGAGTATCCTCTTGGTGCTCAGTTGAATGGGAAAAGCAGAGTCAGACCTTGTGCTGTCGCTATTGTAAGAAGATAGGAAAGTTGGTGTCATAGAATGGATTTAAGTATTTCAATACCGTATTTCTGCTTTATGGCCATTCTTGTGATGTTGGCTTTTGTAGAGTTTAATCTACAAAACCATAATCACAGGACTAAGTATATATTCGTCTTTTCCCTTACCCTCTTCACCTTGTTTGTTGGATTGAAGGGTTGGACGGGAATGGATGTTATGATGTATTACGAAAACTATCAGGATGCTCCGACATTGGGAGAATTCTTGTTAGGTCGTTATTCAAATGATTGGTACACAGATTTTGAGATAGGGTTCAACCTCTTTGAAGTTATTGCAAAGACGCTTGGACTGAGCTATTGGCAGTTCCAGTTTATCTATGTCCTGATAGACGCAATCATACTTTATCATTTTTTTAGGCGTGAGACCAACTATTGTGTGTTGGCTTTGCTGATCTACTTTATTTGGTGGGGATGGGTATTCCATGCAGAGCAGTTGCGAAATGCCAATTCTGTGTTGTTGTTTATGATGTCGTTGAAGTATGTAAGAAACAAACAGATATTCTCTTATGTTTTGTTGAATGTTCTGGGTATGACGTTCCATACTACTTCTCTTTTCTATATCCTAGTATATCCGCTATTGAGAATCACTCTGACAAAAAATCAGTTGCTATGGATTTTCACGGTGGTTATGGTGATTTTCATCTTCAGAATCAAGTTTATCAACATCGTGTTGACCGGATTGTACACTTACGGTGGCCAGCACATTGCGTCGAAAATCCAAAAATACTATATAAATATCGTCTATGCCGATTCTTACTATAATCTTGGAATGAGAAAGATTATCGTAGGATTTGCATATATAATGTTCTGTTTCTTCCCTAAGTATTTCAAGGCGGACAAAAATATTGATAATGTCATAAAGAATGTTTTTGTCATATATTTCATCCTTGTTTTCTCTCTCTGTGAGATTCGTGTGCTTCAGGACAGAACATCGTCTCTATTCTGCATAGGATTGGTTATGATTTTTGTGCAATATTATGCAAACTTGAAGAGTAAGTTGCACAAGCAGGTCTATATTCTTAGTGTCATAGGAATCATGATTATTACCGGATTCAAATACTTCAGTGTTGAATCTTATCGTTATAGAACGTCCTTTAATGCTGATGCCGATTATCGTCTTTACGACGAAGAGCTTGAAAGACGTAAGCTTGAGGAGTATCTGGATGCAGTAAAACGTAATAAGGATGTTAAGAAAGAGAAGTCCGACCAATTGCGAGATTTTGACAGAATCCGTGCCGAGCAAGGAGTGGAGAAGGTTAAGGATCAGAAGTTGCATCGTCAGAAAGTGAACAAATCGTCAACTAAGAAAAAGGGAAAGAAGAGACACGGTTATTATTCTGATGAAGACGATTTTTTGGATGACAATACAAATATGCGTAACGATTATTCCGATGAAATGGATGATAAGGAAAAGAAATCGGATAGAAATAAGAAAAAAGAAAGTGATCGGAAACGTCAATTAAGTTCTTCGTTGGATGACAATGACGACGATGATTCGGAGGATTCCTTTATCAAACCTCTCAGTACGCGAAGCGAAAAAACAGATATTTCTAAATAATCGGAGAAATGGGGGAAGATCAGATTGAATTACGACAAAAGGAGATTGTAAAGGTCACTGTGATAGGCACTATAGTCAATGCTGTTTTGATTGTGATGAAATTTGCTGCTGGAATATTTGGAAACTCTGCTGCAATGGTGGCTGATGGAGTCCATTCCCTCAGTGATTTCCTTACGGATTTCGTTGTTATTGTGATGTTGAAGATCAGTAGCAAACCATCTGACGAAGATCATGATTTCGGACATGGAAAATATGAAACACTTGCAACGACCATTATCGGTCTGTTGCTAATCCTTGTTGGTGGAGGAATCCTATGGAGCGGTGTCACTAAGATTTTCGGATTTTATTTTAATGACGAATCGCTTGCTTCACCCGGATGGTTGGCATTCGGAGCTGCCGTAGCAAGTATACTATTGAAAGAAGGAATTTTCCAATATACCATTAAAAAGAGCAAAAACCTCAACAGTGAGGCACTTGTGGCAAATGCTTGGCACCACAGGAGCGATGCCCTTTCGTCGATTGGAACGGCTATAGGAATCGGCGCTGCCTGTATCCTTGGCAACAAATGGGCGATACTTGACCCGTTGGCGGCAGTAATAGTCAGTTTCTTTATATTCAAGGTCGCACTTCAACTTATCAGGAGCAGTGTGGATCAGTTGTTGGAGAGTAGTTTGCCAAAAGAAATCGAGGATCGGATTGAGAATACTGTAAATTCTTACCCGGGAGTGACGGAGATGCATGACTTGCGTACGCGTCAGGTAGGAGTCAATTATGCTATCACCATGCATGTGAGAATGGATGGGAACATTACATTGTATGAGGCACATGAGAAGGCAGATCAGATAGAGAAGGATTTGAAGGAAAAGTTTGGTCATCAGACAATCATCACGATTCACGTCGAGCCTTGGAAATAAATTATTTTTGTTTCCAAAGAATATATTTCCCAAAAATACATTATATTTGGTTCTTAAATTCACAAACATTAATTGAAAGAACTATGGGATTATTTGGAGATATCTTGTCCACAGTCGGTAAAGTGGCTGTAGATGCGGTAAAGAGCGGTAAGGCAGAAGAACTTATCAAGACTATGGCTGGCGGAGCTAACGGCAGTGGTGGATTTGATGTTGGTTCTGGTCTTAAGGCTGCTCTTAAGGTAGGTATTGAGACTGCAGCTCAGAATCTTGGCGCAGAGGATGGTTATCTTGCAGACGCTGCAGTTCGTATCGGTCTACCAAAAGAGGCGATCACTACTTTTGGAGCAGTTCAGCAGTTGTCTAGCAATCCTGCTTTCAACTCAATTTTGAAAACATCCGGTTTGTCTATTCCGGATTCAGATACAATCATCAAGTTGTTCAACCGTGCGGCTGAGAACGCAGCACCGAAGTCGATCGATATCTTTGCAGATGCGATCACAAAGATTTCGTTTGCAGATGCAGAGCAGTTGTTGTTCGGTGCAGACAATGCCGCAACACAATATCTTCATAAGAATACATTCAATCAGTTGACAGATGCCTTCGTTCCATCTATTACTGATTCATTGAATACGATTCAGGTGGCTAATGTGACTCCTACTGCAGCTTGGAATACATACGCCACTTACAATAACAAACTAGTAGAGCTTCTTGATAACAATACAGCAAAGATGGCTCTTGAGATGGCACGTAAGTTGGGTGTCGTTCCTGATGAGTATTTCGAGAAGTTGCGTTCTATCGACATGGTCAATCCGAATTTGTCTGGCTACATTACCGGTGAGGCTTTGAATGGTCTGTTCACTAAGGTCGGAGAGAAGGAGTATGATATCCGTCACAACGCAAGCGCACGTGTGTCTGATGTCCTTCAGAGTGTATTCGGCAAGCTTGATAACAGAGGATAATCATTCTTTGATTTAGATAATTGTCGGAGACGTGAGTAATCGCGTCTCCTTTTTTGTTGTAGTGCCTGAATCTGAATTTTGCCACTGACTGATGCTCCATTTAATGTTAAAAATGTTAAAAAAACATGTTGAACAATATAAATTTGTAATTTTGCAGTTGAATTGATGATGCTTTGAGCTTTTTAATATTTGTGAATAATGACAAATTATTGGAAGGTTCTTAACATCTATCATTGAAGTTTTATATGTAATTGCCTGTATTTTTACGGGGTTGTATGTTTGATCTTTTCAATAGTCTATTTATTAAACTATTATGAAATAAGCATGGCTATTGTTAATAATGTGTAATAATTAAAAAGTCTCTTCGTTTAGGGGAGTCGTATGTCGCAAATATAATGGAAACAAAAACATTTTTGAGATTGAGAAAAATCAGTAAAGGTTTTTCTTTGCTGCATTTGGGAAGTAGTATTCCTAATCTGTTATTTAGCCTTTGTACAAAGGGAGAGTCTTTTGTGCCTATGTCTTCTGAGGAGGCAGAGACATTCCTTAATGGTAGACATGCTGATGCTCACAATACTGCAATATGTGAGAATGAGATCTCATCCCAGGAGATTGATTTGATGATCATTGTTCCTATATATGGTGTGGAGGATACTCTTGAAAGATGTATAGACTCTATCCTGAACCAGAAGACGAAATATAACTTCAAGATAGTAGCCGTTAACGACGGCTCTCCGGACAGATGCGGAGAAATTTTGAAGAAATATGAATCAAACGATAAAGTGATAGTTCACACTCAAGAGAATCAGGGACATGCTGGCGCTCGTAACACAGGTTTGAAGAACATGTTTGCTAAGTATGTGGCTTTTGTTGATTCCGACGATGATATTCCGGAAGATCATGTAGAGTTGATGTTGGATGCTGCGTTCAAACATGATGCTGATGTCGTTGAGGGTTGTATGATCAAGAGAACTTTGGATGGCAAACTTTACGGTGGTTACAGACACGAGTATGATGCTAATGCATCAAAGGTTGATTTGAAGGGATTCCCTTGCGGTAAGTTGTTCAGAGCTGAGTTGTTCAGATATGTTCACTTCCCATTCTATTGGTTTGAGGATTCTACTACAACTATGTTGGTTGTGGCTCAGGCTAAACGTGTTGTGACAATTCCTAATATTATCTACTACTACGTTACGAATCCAAACGGAATTTGTAATGCATCTAACGGAAAGATCAAGAGTGTAGATACTTTCTATGTGACTCGTGCATTGCTTGCCGACCAGAAGACATTGATGGACAAAGGTCTATATGTAGACTATAAGGTTGAACGTATGTTTGAGCAGATTGCAGTCAACTGGCAGAGAACTTTCGTGCTTGGTATTGATATTGAGTCTTCCATTTTCGTGTTGTCATGCGATATGTTCAACAAGTATTTTCCTAATGTGGAAAATGTTCCGTCTCGTTTTGCAAAACTATACAAGAGTTTGAAAGAGAGAGATTTCGCATTGTATCGTAGAGAGTGTGCATTCATTTAATTTGACAGATGAGCAACTACGCATCCGAAAATAAAAGAATTGCTAAGAACACATTGGCTCTGTATGCACGGACCATCATTGTGATGGTGGTGTCGCTATACGTGTCTCGCGTGTTGCTTGAAAATTTGGGAGTGAACGATTACGGTATCTACAACGTAGTAGGTAGTATCGTGATCTTGTTTTCATTTCTGAATAATGCACTCACTGCATCTTCACAACGTTTCCTTACTGTTGCGCTTGGTGAAGGTGACGATGAAAAGATGAAGAAGGTATTCAGCACTTCCGTTTCCATACAGTTAATATTGGTTGCGGTATCTGTTGTGCTTCTTGAGATAGGAGGTACTTGGTTTTTGAATAACCGTCTAAGTATTCCGGATGGACGATGGGAGGCGGCAAACTATGCTTTTCAATTCTCTATCCTCACATTCTGTTTGAATTTTGTTCGTGTGCCGTATTCGGCAAGTGTGGTCGCCTACGAGAGACTGGACTTTTTCGCTTATGCAAGTATTATAGATGCGATATTAAAGCTTGGTATCGCATATATGATTGGCGATACAGGATTCGACAGACTTGTGATGTACGCTTTTTTGCTTGCATTCGAGAGCTTTGTCATGTTGGTGGTCTACATGAAGTTCTGTACACGAACATTCAATACTTGCGAATACAAAAAAATCCTGGATAAGACAATCTTTCGAGAGATGTTTGAGTTTTCTGGTTGGACTTTGTTCGGCGGATTCAGCAACGTAGCTACACAGAACGGATTCCTTTTCATGTTGAATATGTGCCGCGGAGTTGTCGCTAATGCAGCTATGGGTATCGCCAATCAGGTATTGACTGCGTTGGTTACGTTTGTATCAAGTTTCCAGACGTCGTTCCAGCCTCAGATTGTCAAGTCGTATGCACAAGGAGAGATCGGTCGTGTCCACAGTTTGATCAACAGCACGTCTAAATTCTCTTTTGCATTGATGTTCTTGCCTGCATGCTTGTTGATAGTAAATATAGATATGGCATTGGAGATTTGGTTAGGAAATGTGCCTGAAAACGCTGCTCGTTTCTGTCAGATCCTGATAATATGTTCCATGGTGGATGCTGTTACCGGTCCGTTCTATTGTGCTATAATGGCGACAGGAAAGATCAGCAAATATCAGATATTCATTAGTTTGAGCTTCTTGCTTGACTTGTTCGTGTCGCTATTGCTTTTCGAGGCGAAAGTCGAACCGTATTTAATTTTGGTGTCGAGAATCTTTACAAGAGGAGTGGTTAACGGAATCATAGGAATGTATTTCCTTGAAACTCTGATAGGTCATGATGTCGTTTTGTACTTAAGAAAGACGGTGTTGCCGATAATTGTTTTCTTGATGCTGGCCTTGCCAATGGCTTATTCCGTATATTCAGAATATTCTGGCTTTGAACGTCTGTATGTCTCTATACTGGTCATGGGTATTGTATTTTTGTTTTTATGCTACTATGTACTCTTTGCACCGTCGGAGAGAGAATATATAAAGTCGTTCATATATAAGATCAGGAATCGTGGATAGATATAATTATGTCTTTTTTTTGGAGGCCTTTTTTGAGTTCAACAGGGTTATATATGCTGAGATTGGCAAACGCCAGAATGTGAAGAATGTGATCGGATTCGTACCTGAGAACAGATTCCTGAGAATTTTGTTCCAGCTTCAGCATTCCAAAACTACGAACCGATTTTTCAGTTTGCCATTCAAGTCGTTGTGGTTCAACTCTTATTTCAAGAACGATTTTGTCGACAAAAGCAAACCGATCGTGTTCATTTTCGATGCGAAGTGGATGCAGTACGACTTCATGCGTGAGTATGCTAAGTGGTTGCGGAAGAAGTTTCCTGGATGCAAACTTGTCGCTAATTATATCGACATTGTGGCGACTTGGGAGGACTGTGCCAAACCGGATGCTATCAGAGACATGTTCGACATGTTGGTGACATACGATAAGGACGATGCGGAGAAATACAATATGCATTGTCATCCTACTGTCTATGCTGAGGCAAAGATCTCAAAACCTAATAATACTCCTAAGTCGGATGTCTTTTTTGTCGGTGCTGCAAAAAACCGTATGAAGAAGATCCTTGAGACTTACGATGCGTTGGAGAGTGCAGGGCTAGAGTGTTGTTTCTATGTGGTGAATGGAAAACCGCCTTACAATCAGGAGCGACGTGGAATGCATTACCTTGACGATGTCTGGATGCATTACGACGAGTGTGTGCAGCATGTCCAGAACTCCAAATGTGTTCTTGAGATAATGCAGATGGGTGCAAAAGGTGAGACTTTGCGCACTTGGGAAGCGATTACTTACGGCAAAATGTTGCTTACGGATAATCCGTCTATCAAGGAGTCGAAATATTACAGTGAGGATTATGTTTCGATTATCGGTGAGGATGGCTCGGTAGATACGCAAAGAATCAAGGATTTTGTATGTAAGGAGAATCCTTTCAAGGATAAGATCACTCCTGAGAACCTTCTTCAATATATTGCAGATAATTTATGAATTATATACCAGCGATATACTTCGGCATACTTACGGCCATTCTTATAAAGAAACGTGGCATAGACGCAAGCTCTTATATCTCATTGATATTTTTGATTACGTCTGTGTTGGCTATATTTATCGATGTGATGGGATTAAATCCTAATCTTGTCTCATTCGCATCTCTACTGCCGACAATTGTCTATTGTATATTGCTGTCGTGTTTCATTATTCCTGTCGCCAACATTGAGCTTGATACTTTTGATGCGATCTCATTCAAGAATCAGAAGTTGATGAGGTGGTTGGTATACATCTTCTTCGCCACTTTTGTCGGTAATGTTGCGGCATATTGGGGCGACTTGATGTTCGTCATCTCTTATGGTGATTTCGGAGAACTTAAGGCGTTGGTATATGAAGGAGATGCCTATAAGCTTACTTCTTATCCGATATATATAGAGGCAATCTTGTACCCGATGCGTATTTTGGCAAATGCAAGTGTCGTGATGTCTTTTGTCTTCTTCTTCAACATTACTCATCTGAAGGAGAAATGGTGGATCAACCTGATGGCGATAGTCAGCTCTTTGACCGTGGTGTTTACCGGCATGTTGGCGATCGACCGTTCCAAGACGTTCTTCTGGGTGTTGCTGTTGGGATTGTCGGTGGCGATATTCTGGAATCACATGTCTGCCAAGATTAGAAGTATTGCGATAACATTCAGCTCGATCTTGATTCTGGCTGCTGCTGCGTATGCACTTTCCGTGACTAAAGACCGATTTGAAGATAGAGATGGTGGTTCGGAAGGTGGTATTATCACATATTTGGGCCAGCCCTACTATCATTTCTGTCAGCTGTGGGACTATTATCCTGCGCCTGATGGAATCACGACTAAAGCTCTTCTGCCTTCATTCCATAAGTATATTCTTCACGATTTTGAAGGTACGGTAGCGTATCAGACTGAAATGGGATTGAAGTGCAATATGGATTTGGGAGTGTTCTATACGCATCTTGGATCGTTCTTGCTTACCGCTGGTAAGTTCGGACCGTTTATGATTTCTGGTGTATTTCTTCTGCTCTTCTTTGTCTTGTTCAACGAAAAGGATTTTGTACGAACCGTTGACAACAAGAAAATCAGGTGTATGCCATTTGACAAAATGCTGATTATGTATTTTCTGTTGCAGATCCCTACGGTGGGATGCATCAGTTATTATTATGAGAACTATTATACGGAGATTGCTACATATCTGATAATTGTTGCACTTTATTGTGTAATGGACAATGGCGAGCAGATCCTAAAAATACGCAAATGAGAATAGTACATGTAATACCTCAATTGGCCTCGGGTGGAGGCGAGCGTTTCACAATCGACTTGTGCAACACGCTTGTCGCGCAGGGTCATGATGTGGCTCTAATCGTTCTTTTACCTTTTGATGATTTCGGCAGTTTCTATAAGAATGAGGTGTCGGATAAGGTCAAACTAGTCTGTTTGGATAAAAAGAGTGGACTTGATGTGACTCTTGGTTGGAGGTTGAGAAAAACTATTTCAGATTTTGCTCCTGATGTGGTTCACTCGCATCTTAGAGCAATTCTATATATGCCTTTGTCGGTGTTTACTATGAAGGCAAAGTTTTTCCATACTGTCCACAATACTGCAGACAAAGAGGCAGGCGGTGCTATTGGGGGAACATTGAGAAAGTTCTTGTTTAAGACGAAGATGGTGACTCCGGTGACAATCTCTCTTGAGAGTCTTGACTCTTTTGAAAAGTTCTATGGAATGTCTACTACAATGATCTTCAACGGACGAGATATTCCAGCGTCGCTTCAGATCAGCGATGGAGTGAAGAGAGAGATAGATGGATTAAAGTCGACACCTGCAACCAAAGTGCTTGTGCATTTGGCTCGTTATACGAATGTGAAGCGACAGGACTTTATGGCAAGAGTCGCAAAGAGATTACAGAACGAAGGATTTGACTTCACCGTCCTATTTATCGGACGAACAGATGAAGAGATTCTAAAAGGTGTGAAAGCAGCCGATTGTTCTCTTTGTCATGTGCTTGGAGAGAGAAAGAATCCGTTGGAATACTTGAAAGCTGCAGATGCATTCTGTTTGTGTTCCACTTATGAAGGTATGCCGATTTCGTTGATCGAGGCGATGGGTGTCGGAACAATACCTGTCTGCACTCCGGTTGGTGGTATAGTGAATGTGGTGAAGGATGGTGAGACTGGTTTTTTGTCGACTGACCTTTCGGAGGATTCCTACTACGATGCAATGAAGAGATTCTTGACTTTGGATGAAGCAGATAGGGATGGGATGAAGATAAAGGTTCAAAAAGGTTATGAGCCCTACACAATGCGTGAGTGTGCGAATAAATATCTGAACTTATACAAAAAATAAAGATTTTGTGTTGATAATCAGTTTGATATATTGAAACGTAAGAGTTAGGGTAATGAGATATAAAGTTTCAATAATAGGATATTTGGCAAAACAGAAACCGCTTTTCGACGGCCAAACGGTCAAGACAAAGCAGTTGGCTAGCGTACTCCACAGCCATCTTTCCGACGATGAGATCGGAGAGCTGGACATGCAGAGTATGCGCAAAAATCTTGTTGATTTCTTTTGGAATTTCTTTAAGATCTGCCGTAATAGCGACAATGTGATAATCCTTCCTGCTTATGGTGCATTGTTGCTGTTCCCTTTGTTGTGTCTTATGTATCGTAGCAATACTACCAAATTATATTACGATGTGATTGGTGGTTGGCTTCCCGGATATGTGGAGAAACATACTTATCTAAAGTACTTGTTGAAGAAGTTCGACGGTATTTGGGTGGAGACAACAGTAATGTTGAAGGCAATGGAGGAGAAAGGATTTAAGAACCTGACAATCGTGCCAAACTTCAAGAATCTTACCATTCTGAAGAAGGAGGATTTGAATATGACGCCGTCGACACCTGTACGATTCTGTATTTTCTCAAGAATCATGGAGAAGAAAGGAATAGACGATGCTGTCAATGCTGTGATGGAAGTCGACCCGGAAGGAAATGCACTTTCTTTGGATATCTACGGTCAGATAGATCCGTCATACACAGAGCATTTTACTGAACTTCAGAAGAAATTCCCTGCCAACATCCGTTATTGCGGTTGTGTGGATGCTACAAAGAGCACCGAAACTCTTAGAGAGTATAATGCGTTGCTTTTCCCAACGAAGTTCCCAACAGAAGGTCTTCCCGGGACTTTGATCGACGGGTATTCAGCAGGAATCCCGGTTATTTCTGCAAAATGGAACAGCTATTCCGACTTTGTGGAGGAGGGTAAGACTGGAATCGGCTATACTCAGTTCAAATACGATGAATTTGTGGCTATTTTGCGCAAGGTTAGGGAAAATCCGTCGATTTTGACTGAGATGAAAGAAAACTGCCTAGATAAAGCAAAAGAGTATTCGGCAGAAACAGTAGGAAAACAAATTCTATCACTAATAGATTTATAGTATGCATAACTACGGAAAGGTATCAATTATAACTCCAACGTACAATTGTGCTAGTTATATTGGAGAGACGATAGAAGGAATCTTGTCGCAGACATATCAGGATTGGGAGTTACTTATCACTGATGATTTGTCGACAGACGATACTGTGAAGATAGTTCGGTCGTATGCAGAGAAGGATGATAGAATCAAACTTCTTGCTATGGATGAGAACAAAGGTGCAGGGTATGCTCGCAATAAATCAATTGAGCGTGCAACTGGCAGATATATAGCTTTTTGTGATGGAGACGACGTGTGGATGTCGCATAAATTGGAGAAGCAGCTTGAATTTATGCAGGAGCACAACGCTCCTATCTGCCATTCGTCTTACCTGAAGTTTGATGAAAACAGCAAGGTGTTCGCAATAGTCGTGTGTCATAAGAAGGAGACTTTCGATACGATGAAATATGACGACGGTATGGGCTTCCTAACAGTGATTTACGATACACAGAAACTGCCGAAGCAGTTGATGCCTTTGATGCGTAAACGTCAGGATTGGGCATATAAACTTATCATCATGCGTGATGGAGCGACTTCTTACGGTATGGTTGAACCGCTTGCATATTACAGAGTAGGTCAGGCTTCGTTGTCAAAGAACAAGTTGGGCCTGGTTAAATACAATGTCAATGTCTACAAGGAGACATTGGGATACAGCACATTGCGTGCGTATCTTACTTTTGCTTTCGGCTTTATGCCAAAACACATCTTGAAATTGCTTAGACTTAAAATAACAAACGCTTAATTTAGAGATAATATGGTAACTTCTATTGTTGTTTGTATGGTTTGTACGGTTGCTGCCTGTGCATTTGGCACCGTTCTCAATCCAAAGCTTGTGGAGATTGCATACGACAAGAATCTTTTGGACAGTCCTGGTACAAGAAAACTTCAGAAGAAGCCAGTGCCTGTCATTGGAGGAATCAGTGTTTACCTGGCGGCAATTGCAGCAGCAGCGATTTGTAATGTTTTCATTCCTACAAATTCGCTTTACATGGCAGTTGCAGCGATATCTATGATTTTCTTCGTGGGTTTGTTCGACGACTTGACGGATTTGAGTCCGAAGAAGAAGTTTATCTTCCAGATTTCATTGGTGGTCCTTCTTTTTATTACGGATACATACAAGATAGATACTCTGAACGGAATCTTTGGTATTTATGAATTGCCTGTTTGGGCAAGTTTGACGTTGAGTCTGCTTACAGGAGTAGGTCTTATGAATGCCATCAATATGATTGACGGAGTAGACGGTTTGAGCAGTGGATACGGTATCTGCTTCTGTGCGTTCTGTGGCTCGTATTTCTTGGCTCATGACGACATTGTGAACGGAATTTTTGCCTTCACGTTTGTAGGGTCTTTGATCCCGTTTTTTATGGTCAATGTATTTTCATCCAAATATAAGATGTTCATTGGCGACAGTGGTTCGTTGGTGATGGGAATGCTTGCCTATATCTTCTGCTGTACTCTTTTGGATGAATCCGGAACAAATATCAACAGTAAGAATGTGAGTTTGGCTTTGGCTGTTTTTGCTGTGCCGATCTTTGATACATTGAGAGTCATGACAATGAGAATGGTGCATGGAGGCTCTCCGTTCAAGGCGGATCGTACACATTTGCATCACATATTCGTATCTTTGAATATGCCGCACATTTTCATTACATTGTTCATTATTTTGATGGAACTTATGATTGCCGGACTATGGGTTGTGTTGTTCTCATTCAACCTTAACGTCACTGTCCACACAGTATTGATTGTTGTCTTGTGTGCTTCTATTGTATGGGGAGTATATGTCTACTTGGATCATATCCGTGTAAAAGAACCGAATAGATTCCATCGTTATGCCGACATCATACAATATATCAGAAGAAAACCAGATAACTTTATGGCGAGATTCGGTAATTGGCTAGACAATCCAAATAAGTTGCAAAGAATAATCAATAAAATCTGATAAAATTGTAGTTTTGTAGATATTTAGTTAGTCCCAATTGCATGAAAAAGAAACAATTTTTTCAAATACTACTTTCGGTCTCCTGCTTTTCGGGTGTGAACGCAGAAATTCGCATTTCGGAAATCATGACTAACAATGTGTCTACAATTGTCAGCGACAAATATAACTACGACGGATATATTGAGTTTTATAATGAGGGAGGCAACGTCGATTTAAAAGGTTGGACAGTTACAAGTGAAAAAGAGGATCGGACGACAGATTGGAGTATGGTGTTGGATTCTTCACATGTCTTGCCAAGTGGCTATTCTCTTTTGTTCTTCGGCAAAGAGGAATCTAGCAGCACATCGGCGACGAGAGTCAAGAATAATTATGCCGGAAGTGTAGGGCATAAACTTTCGACAGATGGTGGTGTGATCACGCTTGCAAAAGGTGATAAAAAGGTCAAGTTGTCATATCCGAAGCAATATCCTCATTTGGCGTATTGTGAGGATGGATTCATGATTCCTACACCAGGAAAGGAAAATGATGGATTGAAGACGACTATCTCTAACAGAGTAGAGTCGCCTGTATTCAAAAAGGGTGAACCTGGTCTGTATGAGGATAAATTGAGTGTTGAACTCGATTGTGAGACTGAAGGTGCGCAGATCTATTACACTTTGAATGGAGACGTGCCTTCACTTGAAAACGGAAAACGATACGAAGGCGCTATCAATATTGATCAGACGACTGTCGTACGTGCAAGAGCATATAAGAACGGATCGCTATACAGCGATATTCTTACAGGTAGCTTTATCCTTCCTGACAAGTATTACGAAGCTTGCAAGGGAGTGGGGGATAGACTTCCTGTCGTCTCGATATCGGTTAACAATGAAGATATGTTTGGCGATATGCTTGGAATATATGTCGAGGGTAAAAACGGAAAAGTGTCCGGTTGTTATAACCAACCCTACAACTTCAATCAGGATTGGATGCGTTCCGCTAACTTTGAGTATATGCTTGAGGGAAAGGATGTTGACAATCAGGAAGTTGAAATCGGCGTTTATGGTGGATGTACTAGAATACATGTTGCCAAAAGTTTGAAAATAAAGGCGACAAAACGCTCAGGTAAGAATAAGATGCAATACGACAATTTCTTCCCTGATCGTGAGTACAGTAAGTACAAGAGTCTTGCTTTGCGTAACGGAGGCAACGGATATTCGTATGTTCCGCCTAGATGGAGAGATATGTTCATCCAGAGTCTTGGCGATGGAATGAACCTTGACAGACAGAAGGCTCAGCCTGTAGCATTCTATATTAACGGTACGTTTTATGGAATGATGATCCTTACCGAGAGAACGAATGCTGATTTCGTTTACCATAATTACGGGCTTGATGAGGATGAAATTGACTTCCTTGCAGATTACGAGTGTGAAGCGGGAACTATGGATGCTTACAATGAGATGATCAACTACGTAAGCAGGAATTACTCTAAGGGCGATTTCTACGATAAATTGGGAGAGATGATGGATATTGATGAATATATTGATTATCAGATTCTTGAACAATATGTAGCTAATACAGACTGGGTGTCAAACAACACGAAGATGTGGAGAAAGCATGATGGCGGAAAATTCCGTTGGATTGTTTATGATACAGATTTCGGATTGTCTAAAGCAACTGAAGTCGACAAGGACATGATTAGGTTCGCAACTCAGGAAAAGGGAAGTGAACCGTTGTGGACATTGTTGATGTCTTGTCTTAAAAATGAGGATTTCAGATGGAGGTTCTTGGATCAGTATCTTGATAGACTGGAAAATCAGTTTACTGACGAGAGAATCGATACAAAATTGGATTCGATTTGGGAAATGACAAAACTTGATATGTGTGCAACTGTCAAGAATGCGGCGTTCCTTGGAGCTCCTGGAAATCCTGCAGATTACGATGACGCTATTGAGAAAATGCGTGACTTTGCTAAAGAGAGAAAGTCGAGAGTCGTGGATCAGTTGAAGAAGGAATATGGTTTGGGTGATGAATATGTCACCGTGAAAGTACGACCAGTATTCCCTAACAATGAGACTCCAGATTTCAAGTTTTTGCTTAACAAGCGTGAAATCAGCTCAATAAAGTATAATACAAAGAGATTCTCTGGCGAGAGAGTCAAGATTGAACCGATTGTCCCTACCGGATATAAGATTCAGAGATGGGCTATCAACGATGTTACTGTCAACAACGATAATGGCGGCAAATATATCGGAGATGAAATGACATCTATCGCTGAATCCGGCGACTTGAAGTTTTCTATTTACTTTGAGTACGACAATGATTACTCGGTGCCTAGAAATCTTTATCTAAACGAGATTTGTGCTTCTAACACATCTGTTACGGATGAGACTGGAATGGTTGCTGACTGGATTGAAATTTATAACGGAGACGACTTTGATGTTGATTTGGGTGGTATGGAAGTAGAGAACGCCACTAAGTCGATCAAAACTATTATTCCAAAAGGTAGTGAAGAAACGGTTGTACCTTCGCATGGATATAAGCTTCTTTGGGCTGATAAAGAACCGGAGAAAGGTCCGTTGCATTTGAATTTCAAACTTGGAACTTCTGCACCTGAAACGGTTAATTTGAGATTGTATTATAGAGATAGTTACATACCTTTAAGTTCAATAACATACGGTCCTCATGAATCCGGAGAGTCTTACGGACGTCTTAAGGATGGTATGTCGATAACGAAAAAATTTGAAAAGTGTGTAGACTCTCGTGGAAACGAAATATTGACATCAACGCCTCTAGCGGCCAATGGAAGTGTCTCTTGCGACAAATCTTCCGTAGAAGAAACATTGGCAGATGAATCAAGCGTTCAGATTCTTGTTATCGGCAAATCGTTGATTTTGCAGAATATGAAAGTTGGAAGTCAGGTAGAGGTATATTCTCCATCCGGAGCATTGGCAGCCAGAAAGACGGCTAATTCCGATGTTGTGGAGATTTCTGTTCCTGTCTCTGGAATCTATATTGTAAAAGTAGGAATAGAATGTAAGAAGGTTGTTGTCGAGTAGTAGGTTGAATAAAATTTAACTAAATATACGAAGATGCCAACATCATCTAAACAAAACAAATTACAAAAGATTGTAAACTTTGGTTTTCTATGCTTGAAAAAATGGCCTTGGTTTCTAGCCTCTGTTGTTGTGAGCGTAGCATTTGCTGTTGTATACCTGTACAGAGCGCAACCTCAATATACAAGAGAAGCTCAGTTGTTGATTAAGGAAGATTCCAAAAACCGAACTACTTCGGTTTCAGACTTGAATGCAATCACCGACCTTGGTATTTTCTCAAGTGCAACTAATGTCAACAACGAATTATCGAGAATCCAAAGTCCGACCTTGATTGGAAATGTAGTTAAGCGACTACATCTTGATGTGGATTACATGAAAGTCTCACCATTAAGACAAAGAACAGTTTATGGTGAAGAGAATCCTATCGTTGTAGAGATCCTGGGATTGGAGGAGAATGAACCATGTGAATTTGAATTGATCCTTGATTCAGCAGCTATTTTCAAGTACGTGAAAGAGAATACTCAGGCAGAAGCAGCAAAAGAGTCGAAGGAGAAAGCGTCTAAGATAAAAGAGTCTGCTGATCATACTGAAGATGATGTTGAATCGGATAGCTTGCAACAGGAGTCGAATCGTTCTGCTGCTAAGTCAGTTGAATTGGAAAAACCAAAATTTACTATCAGATCACTTAAGTTCGGAAAAGACGAGATCGAAGGTGAGTGGGATGGCAGATTCGAGACTTCTCTAAATATCCATAAGAAAGTCAGAGTTTTGGTTTCTCATAATATCGACTATAAGGGTTATGGTAATGAAAAACCTGCCAACTTACAGTTCCCTCAGGAGATTCTTGTAATCAGACGAGGATTCGTAAAGAGTGTGGAGTTCTGTAAACAGAAACTTAATGTCAGCCTAATCGACAAGAAGTCTACAGTCCTTAACTTGAGCTATCAGGACGCTGTAGCTGAAAGAGCAGAAGATTTCCTTATCGAGCTAGTTGAGGCTTACAACAAGAATTTGCTTGAAGGAAAGAATAAGATTGCGGAAAGCACAAGCCGTTTCATCACAGACCGACTTTCGTTGATTGAGCGTGAGCTTGGTAATGTGGATGAGAATATCAGTACATACAAGAGTAAGAACCTTACTCCTGATGTGAGCGAGGTTGCAAAACTTCACTTGGACAAGGCTAGTATGGCAAGCGACAAGGTGTCTGAGCTTGATGCCCAGCACGCGATGTTGGAGTATATTCGTGACTTTATCGCTGATACAAGAAACAAAGATTTCTTGCCGGCTGTTACAAACATCACAAACTCAGTGATTGAGAAGAGTATCGAGGAGTACAATGCATTGCTTGTAAAGAGGAATTCTCTTGTTGCAAACAGTAGTGAAAAGAATCCGATGGTCATAACTATCGACAAGAATTTGGCTGATATGGCTAAAGGTATCCTTATCAATATCGACAGTCAGATCGATGCCCTTGACGGCCAGATTCTAAACTTGAGAAGAACCGAGGCTAAGAGTAAGGCTAAGATCGCAAGTAGTCCTAGTCAGACAAAATATCTTCTTGGTGTTGAGCGTCAGCAGAAAGTAAAAGAGGCACTTTACCTATTCTTGCTTCAGAAACGTGAGGAAAACGAGTTGAGCCAGGCATTTAGTGCCTACAACAACCAGATAATCACTCAGCCTACTGGCAAACTAGAGTCGACAAGCCCTATCAAGAAGAATATCTTGATGGTCGCAATTTTGCTAGGAATTTTGATTCCAGGTGCAATCATTTGGATGATAGAGTCGACTAAAGGCCGTGTCTACAAATTGGAAGATCTAGAGGAGTCTGATGCTAAGATAATGGGAGAAATTCCATTCGACAAGAAGGATTTGGAGAAGGTTGTCGTTTCTGCAGATAAAAACAATAAAGTCAATGCTGCGTTCAGAACCGTCAGAACAAATCTTGAGATAGCTAAAAGCGATGAAGGCGCAAATTCAATGATGATTAGTGCATTGCATGATGGCAGTGGTAAAGATTTCTTTGCAATCAACTTAGCAAAGGTATTTGCGTTGAAACAGAAGAAAACTATCTATGTTGATTTTGATGTGAATAGCAAAGCTTTAGGTAAGAGTTTAAGAAATAATGAGGAAGGAGGTATCTATGATTATCTTTCTCAGAGTAATCCAACTTTGCAGAACTTCATCAAACAAATTGCTAATGAAGAGAATCTATGTGTGATTCCTGCCGGCAAGACACCGGACAATCCTTCCGATTTGTTAAATGAATCGAAACTACAGACGTTGATGACATTCCTAAAGGCAAGTTTTGAGGTTGTCATTGTAAACTGTCCATCTGCTGTTGAGGAGTCTGCTACTGAACTGATCGGAAAACTTGTCGATCGTACTGTATTTGTTTTGAATACTGAAAATTCACGTAAGAACTCTGTGAAACTAATCAGTAGCTACGTGGAGGAAGAAAAGTTCAACGGTATTTCAGTCGTACTAAATCATAGAGTTGGTTAAAAAGACTTTATTCCCAATAGAAAACGGTAGTCGTATGACTGCCGTTTTTTGTTTTAATAAGATACTTTGTCGGCTTATCTGCAGCAAAATGCTCTAATAGGCTGTTTTTACGTCAAAATATCCTATTTTTGTTAGACAATTGAACAAGACGAGAATGAATAAGATTAAAGAATTCCATTTGTTTGCAGGTATAGGCGGTGGCATTTATGGTGGCCAATTGTTGGGTCATCAGTGTTGCGGTGGGGTAGAAATAGACAAGTTCTGCCAGAGTGTCCTTCGCCAGCGTCAAGCCGATGGTTGGATGGAAAAATTTGATATTTTTGATGACATAACAAAAGTCGACGGAAAAGATTTTAAAGGTAAGTTTGAAGTCCTTTGCGGAGGATTCCCATGTCAGGCGTTCAGTCATGCGGCCCATGGCAAGAATATTGCTGAGAAAAACCTTTGGGGTGAGATGTTCAGAATTGCACAGGAGTCGGATGCTCCTATCGTCTTTGGAGAGAACGTAACATTCAAGGCTCTTGATAAAGCTAGAGCCGACTTGCAGTCGGTTGGATATAAGGTTCAGTTGTGTAAGTTGTCGTGTGGCGACATTGGGGCCGACCATCGACGTGACAGATATTGGTTGTTGGCGGTAAAAGATGATAGTGTCTTTGAAAAGTTAGCTGAACATATTCAGTCGCTACCTAAACTATCTGCAGATTGCTGGACAAAATCTCCACGAGATATCAAATATCCTGAAGGCAATGGCGACAGACGTCGACAGTTGAAAGCGGTCGGTAATGCACAATCGCCATTTGTGGCCGCTACTGTCTTCAGAATCTTGACCAATCGTCACGTCGCAAAAAACAGTGAAGAGAAAGTCTTTGCATCTCAGGAGGAGATAGATGCTGTTTTTGAGACAAAGAAAACGTGGATAATGAAAACCTACGGTGAAGACAAAGGTTTTGTCCATACTCCTACCACAATGGCAAACTACAGTTGTCCGTCTATGATGAAACATCATGGATGCCGCAACTACAATGAGATTTTCGGACGTCCGATGCCTAAAGATGCAGAATATCTTATGGGTTTTCCGATAGGAGCTTCATTCCCTGAATCCAATAAAAAATCACTTCCTGAACCGTGGAAGATTAAGTAAAAATTCCCATGTTGTTTATGTATGCTGGGGTCTCAGTCTCTGTTTCATTGGCTGTCATAACCTTGTTTTGTCGGAAGTTTATGTCCGTATCAGCCTCAATATAGAGAATTTTTTGTGCATTTGACTTGTTTTGGTTGTCATAGTGTAATGTGGCAATCTATAAGGGCGAAGGTGCAAAATGAAGTCGCAAATTGTTGTATTCGCACTTCATTTTCCTTGCATTGACATAAGAGAAGCTGTTACGTAATGCAGATGTTTGAGTAAATGAAAAATCAAACGTGCTTAACCTCCATAAAAAGAGAAGGTGTGCTAATTTGAGATTTAGCACACCTATCGTTATTTTAACTTATTGTATTTGAATTACATCTGGAACAAAAGACGAGTCAACTTGTCTGATGTGATGTCGCGTTTTCTTGCGCAGACATCATGTTTTTCAATAATGATGTTGACTCTGTCAATACATTCGGATACCATCACGTCTTGAGCGTCGCTACCAGAAATCGGATTGACACCAGACTTACCTGATACTTGTCCGCCTGCGTAACTTCTGACAACACCACCGAACTCCATCAATCCGACGATACCTCCCGCTAAGTACTCAGATGCTGAAACGTTACCTACGAAATAGCAATCAGCCACTCCACCGTAGCTTGCGCAACCGACGACACCTCCGATGTTATTTACACCTTTTACCTGACCGCTTACCTTGCAGTCTGAAATATTAGTGCGGTAAGCACATCCACAGACGATACCAACGTTACGCTGACCTATAACCTGATCTGTAACGATTGTGAAATTTTTGATAGTCGAATTCTTGGCGTAACCGAACAATCCTACGTTGTCGGATCTGTCTGTCTTGCCGATTCCGCAACATGTGATTGTGTGACCTTTTCCGATGAATGTTCCGATGAAAGGAAATTCCTCAGTACCGATAGGAGAAAGGTGGTCGTTGATGATCGATATGTCACTCTCCAAAGTTACTATAAGTGGAGAGATCAAACTGTCGTTTACGTGAAATTTTCCGCTATTGTAGTCGCTCACAAATGCAGAAAATTCCTCTGAACTTGTGATTCTTATTTCAGCAGTTTCAGAGTTAGCCTCTTTCTTCTTGCTGCAACTTTGAGATATTAGTGCAAATGCTAAAAATAGTATTGCGAAAAGTCCCCTATTAATCATGTTAAATTAAATACACTTGTTTAAACCAATTGTCATACAAATAACTTCTGCAACATCATGATAATGCTGTATCCGTAAAAGCCCATTATAAAGCCGAAAACGTAAGTTGATACGAAACTCAAGAATGAAACTTTTTTATAGTACATTAGTGCGAACCCTAATATACCAAGCAAAAGTAGTAAAAATGCTATAATATACAATATTTTATTGAAAAAAAAGACAAGTGCAGTCCATTCTATCATCAAATGTAGTGTATTTCCGACCAAAAACGCTAATCCGACAGTTAATCCACTAATATAGAAACGATTATTGAAAACCTTTTTGTTTATGACTGCCAATGCAGGAAGTGTCATGTATGTAATCGCTGTCATTAGCACTCCAAGTTGGTAGAATTTCGGTACTGAAATGATATTCAGCATGTAGCTGAATGCTAAGATGGCACAGCTATAGAACAGGGTCAACAATACCAAGTTGTCTTTTGAGATGAGTTTGGAGAAGAACCAGTTAAGCAGTGTGACTAGTAAAGCCCATACGATCAATATTGTATAGACAGCACTTTGCAGAAATTGTGGGTAGTAACTTTGTGCAATGGTCAGACAGATTTGTGACCATGCACCTATCAGTGCTATATGACGTGCGATTCCGTGTTTCCACGAAAGTCCTATGACAATAGCCCAGAATAAGAGAATCAGAATCGGGTAAATATATGCACTTATTACGGCTGCGGCTAAATATATTAAATGTTCCATTTTGTAGTTTATAGTTCTTTTCTGAATTGTGCTTTTGGAATACCAAGCTGGTCTCGATATTTTGCGATTGTTCGTCGTGCTAGCGAGAATCCTTTATCTTTCATGTATTCCACAATCTGCTGATCTGATAACGGTTTCTTTTTGTCCTCTTCTTCAATACACTTCAAGAACAAGTTCTTGAGTTTTGCCATACTGTGAACCTCTCCTTCATCTGTCTCGACAGACTCAGTGAAGAAATGTTTTAGAGGGAATACTCCAAAGTCAGTCTGGACATATTTATTGTTGCAGACGCGAGACACGGTACTGATATCAAAACCAGTATCGTCTGCTATCGTCTTCATGATCATAGGTTTGAGCTCCTCGTCATCGCCAGTTTCAAAGAATGCTTTCTGACGATTGATGATAGCTGTCATTACCTTTGTCATAGTATCAGTACGTTGCTGTACTGCCGATATGAACCATTTTGCGGCGTCGACTTTCTGCTTGATGAAAAGGGCCGCATCTTTCTGTGCTCTGGATTGATTCTTTCTGTTGTTGGCATACTCCTCAAGCACAGTTGCATAATGGTTGTTTAGCTGAAGGGTAGGGGTATTGGCTTGATTAAGAGTCAAAACCAATTCTCCGTCTTCGTCATAAACGTTGAAATCTGGTACGATAACAACGGAATTGTCCATCAAGATATCGCTTGGATTGCAAGGTTGAGGATTAAGTTTTTTCAACTCAGCAACAGCATCCAGCACCTCTTCTTCTGTCGCACCAAGAGCCTTTTGGATTTTATCGAGGCGTTTGTCCTCCATCGCAGTATAGCACTCTTCCAATATCCTTATTGCAAGGTTTACTGCTGGCGAAGGTACGTCGACTCTCTTTAGCTGCAGAATCAGACATTCGCGTATGTTTCTGGCGCCTACACCTGCTGGTTCAAGAGATTGAACTACAGCGATCGCCTGTTCGACTTGCTCTTCGGTAATCATTTTTGAAGCGATGAAAACGAAGTCGTCCACGATTGTCTCGGTGTCACGTTCCAAATATCCTCTCGGGCTCAAGCATCCGATGACATAAAGAGCGATATTCTTTATCTCTTCTGAAACGTGAGGAAGAAGGTTAAGCTGGTCGCGCAGATTCTCAAGGATGGTCTCATCTGCCTGATAGCTCATCTCCGGACGTCGCTCCTGCTCGGTCATGTCGTTGTATTGGTACGACGGGATGTCGTCCGCACTCACGTAATCGCCTAGTGTGAAGTCGTCGTTGTTGCCGTCGTCGTAATCAAGGCCATTGTCTTCGTCGCCTCCGAGATTGTCGTTGTCATCACCGTCATAGTCGTCCTTTTCGGTTTTCTTCTCGTTGTCATAGTCGTATTCTTCGTTAACTTCAAGGGCAGGATTCTCCTCGATCTCCTGCTCCACACGCTCGTTGAACTCTAGCGTGGATTGCGTGAGAAGCTTCATCACCTGTATTTGTAGAGGCGACAATTTGAGCTGCTGCTGCTGTTGTATGGTTAACGACTGACCTGACATGTATTCGTCAAATGTTTTCTGTCAAATATTTTTGTGTGTTGTCCCAAAGTTGCGACCACTCCTCACGCGTGTATACGTCGGAAGGGATTTGCATGATC
This sequence comes from Paludibacteraceae bacterium, assembly GCA_045629285.1. Classification (GTDB taxonomy): domain Bacteria; phylum Bacteroidota; class Bacteroidia; order Bacteroidales; family Paludibacteraceae; genus UBA1723. The sequence continues at coordinate 53,133 of JAZQQY010000016.1, forward strand.
TTACAATCGTGGTATGCCATTCCTGTGGTCAGCGGGCGGTTAGATAACAGGTAGAGTGCTGTCTCCGCTCCCTTTTCTGGAGTGCGTACAAACGGGCTTAGGAAAGCGTCTGCGATGCCTTCAAACCATCTGCCTCTAGTTATCATCACCGTATTGACGATGCCTGGATCCACTGCGTAGACTGAGATATTAGAGTTGTCATATTTGCGTGCCAGATGCTGTGTGTAGGCGTAGAGGGCAAGCTTGGAACTTGCGTATCTGCGGAACCTGTTGAACCTGTCTTCCGGGTGAAACGGGTCGCCGGATATCGTGCCCCAACGGATCGATGACACCATGTTTACGATTTTTGCATCGTGAGCCAATGATCGCTGTAGACGTTCAATCAAACGGACATTGCCAAGGTAGTTGACTGCCATGGACATATCAACATCTTCCTTGCTCTGGCTTTCATACTGGCACAACACGCCTGCGATGCACACAAGTTCATTGACAATGTAGCATTTCTGCTCAATAGCCTCGGTGAACTTGTTGATGGAGCGTTTGTCCGACAAATCAAGCATTATGGATTCAATGGTGCTGTGGGGATAAGCAGACTTAAGATCACCTAGCAACTCTTTGGACTTTGCCAAACTTCTGCATGCGATGATCAAATGTTTGCCTTGGCGCACGACCTCCTCGGCGACAACTCTACCGACTTTACCGGTCGCACCGGTAACTATGCTCACCCTACTACTCATTTACTCTGTTGATTAATAGCTCCTTATAGACATCTTATCGCTAAAAAGCTATCAATGTCGTTTTTCATGAATCTAATTTATGCGAAATTAGTTAACTTTTCAGCAAATTTGTCACTGCAAACAAATGTTTTTTAACATAATAACATAAATTAACGAAAATTTCTTAGTGATTTATTTTACTGCAATTTTTATGGCTTCCATACCAACTTTAACGATGTAAATGCCAGTAGGTAGATAGAACTGAGCAATTCCTATATTAGTATTTTGCTTAGTAATTAAAGCTCCATCGATGTATATACGGAAATCATCTCTCCTTTGTTGTCGTAGAAATTCATCACTAAAAAGGGCAGACCGTTTGGCCTGCCCTTATAAGATTCTATTTCAAGAATGATTAGATCTTTCTCAAAGCTACACAACCGTTGTGACCACCGAATCCTAGTGAAGTAGAGAATGCGATGTTGACGTCAGCCTTAACAGCCTTGTTTGGAGTGTAGTTAAGGTCGCACTCAGGATCTGCCTCCTTATAGTTGATAGTTGGAGTAACGATACCGTTCTTCAATGTTAGAGCTGCGACGATCAACTCCAATGCACCAGCTGCACCAAGACAGTGACCCATCATTGACTTGCTTGATGAGATGTGAGCCTTGCGAGCTGCCTCCTCACCTAGAGCTAGCTTGAATGCTGCAGTTTCACCCTTATCGTTAAGTGGTGTACCTGTACCGTGTGCGTTGATATAAAGTAGATCCTTAGAAGCATCGAAGTTAGACTCCTCAAGAGCCAACTTGATTGCCTTGCTAGCAGGAACTCCGTCTGGTTTTGGAGCTGTGTAGTGGTAAGCGTCACAAGTGTTGCCGTAACCAGTAACCTCAGCGTAGATCTTAGCTCCACGTGCCTTGGCGTGCTCATACTCCTCAAGAACAAGGATACCACATCCTTCACCCATTACGAATCCAGCACGACGCTTGTCGAATGGAAGTGATGCCTCGTTAGGGTCAGTAGCACGTGAAAGAGCCTTTGAGTTAGCGAAACCACCGATTGCAAGTGGGTTGACAGCAGCCTCACTACCACCAGCAACGATTGCATCAGCGTAACCGTGCTTGATAGCGTGGAATGCTTCACCTACTGCGTGAGTAGATGTGGCACATGCTGTAACAACTGGGATACATGGACCCTCTAGCTTGTGTGCGATTGCTACCTGACCTGACGCCATGTTAGCGATTAGCATTGGGATGAATAGAGGAGAAATACGGTTCATACCCTCGTTGATAAGCTTCTCGCACTCTGTTGTGAAGACGTGCATACCACCGATACCTGAACCAATGTAAGTTCCGAATCTGTCGGCAGCGATGTTCTCGTCGCTCTTCAATCCAGAATCTGCAATAGCCTGATTAGCAGCGGCTAGAGCAAACTGTGCGAAACGGTCTGACTTACGTGCCATACCTTTATCTACACCGAAATCCTCTGCCTTGAAATCCTTAACCTCAGCGGCAAGTTTTACCGGATGATCACCAGTCTCATACTGAGTGATCTGACCGATTCCGTTTACGCCATTTACAAGGCTATTCCAATATGCGTCTATATTGTTACCGATAGGCGAAATAACGCCCATACCTGTAATTACGACTCTTCTCATTTCAATTCTTTTTATAAATTTTACGCAAAACTATTTAAGCCAGACGATTGTTTGCTCCCTTAAGTAGTTCCTCACACTTGCTTGCCATCTCTTCTACGATAGCCTTGCAAGACTTCTTCTCATTGATCATACCTGCGATTTCACCTGCCATGAAGCTTCCCTCCTTCAAGTTACCGTCCTTAACGGCCTTACGAAGTGAACCAGCACCGAATGCAAGCAACTCCTCTGATGTGACAGCAGGATCGTTCTCCATCTTAGCAAAGTTCTTAGAGAATGGAGTACGTACTGTACGAACTGGGTGACCAAGCTTCTTACCTGTTACGATTGTATCGTTGTCACCTGCCTTCAATACCTTCTCCTTATATGTCTCGTGTACAGTACACTCGTCCGCTACCAAGAAACATGTTCCGCACTGAACTGCCTCAGCACCCAACATGAATGCAGCTGCCATACCACGACCGTCACCGATACCGCCGGCTGCGATAACTGGTACGCTTACTGCGTCAACGATCTGAGGAACAAGTGGCAATGTGTTTGCTTCACCTGTGTGACCACCACTCTCAGCACCCTCAGCGATGATTGCGTCGACTCCCATTCTCTCGATACGTAGAGCCAAAGCAACGCTCGCTACAACCGGCATAACCTTGATGCCTGCTGCCTTCCACATCTCCATGAATGGAGCAGGTGAACCAGCACCTGTAGTAAGAATCTTAACTCCTTCCTCGACAACGATCTGAGCGATCTTCTCAACCTCTGGAGCCTGAAGCATAATGTTAACGCCGAATGGCTTGTCAGTCATTTTCTTGCACTTTCTGATCTCCTCTCTTACGATTTCTGGAGGACAAGCGCCTGTGATAATTCCTAAACCACCTGCGTTACTTACAGCAGCTGCCAAACTAGCGTCTGCTACCCATGCCATACCACCCTGGATAATTGGATATTTTATACCCAATAGGTCGCAAATCTTACTCTTTATCATGACTTATGTGTATTTTCTGAATTGATTACTAATTTATTACTTGTTCCAACGAACTACGCATGCAGAAGTCTGGAATCCAGCACCGAATGCGCTGAACACCAAGTTGTCTCCTTTCGATAGCTTGCCTTCTTTGTTCAATCTGTCAAGCAAGATTGGAATACATGCCGACGACATGTTACCTGTATCTGCGATAGTAGTAGGAAATTTCTCTTCTGGTTCCTCCAAGAAATGACGGATGGAATCGATGATTCTTACGTTCGCCTGATGAAGCACGAAGTATTTCACCTGCTCTGAAGTGATGTTAGCCTGCTCCATCACAGCCTTGATGTCTTCCTGTGAGTTGGAAACAGCCATCTTGAACACTTCACGTCCGTTCATTACCAATGGAATGTTGCCTTCAATCTCGCCTACGAATGGAGTCTTCTCCATCGCTCTCTTGCTATATAGCACGGCTGGAGCAGACGTTGTAGTGGAACGCATAGCAAGAACGTCGTCGCCATCTGCACTGACAACAACTGCACCTGCACCGTCACCAAACAAAACACTTGTGCTTCTGTCTGTCCAAGTCGGGATTCTTGATGGCTCTTCTGCAGCCACGATCAAAATCTTTTTCGCAACGCCAGTCTTAATAAACGACTCTGCAATCTGCATTCCATATAGGAAACCTGCACATGCCGCATTGATGTCAATGCTAGGACATGTAGCTCCAATGTGACCTTGCAATACACAGCCCAAACCTGGTGTAATGTACTCATTAACAGTATTTGAGCAAATGATGTAGTCTAAATCCTTTGCTGTTACGCCAGCATCTTTTAGCGCATTCTCGATCGCCTCAACGCCGATTTCCTCCAACTCCTGATTTACCAAGAGATGACGGCGCTTAATTCCAGTGCGAGTGGAGATCCACTCATCGCTTGTATCCATCACTTCGGACAACATGTCGTTCGTAGCAACGAATTTTGGCAACGCACTGCCGGTTCCGATAATTCTCATGTTTACAAAAATTCTCCAATTTTAGAATATGTTTGCAAATTAAATCATAAAACTCTTAAAATCCAATTTTTTGTTGCTCTTTTCGATTTTTGGCAATGTTTATGACACAAAAATGAATTATAAATGTAGGAAACGGATTGATGGGTGGACGGTTGTCCTAATAAGCCATGGTTGACGAAACGTCAAAGACGTTTTGGCTACCGTGGTGTACCTGGGACGTACTGTGTCTATCGTGATCTTTTTCTCAATACCTTTTTGCAGATAAGTCTATGGCATTCACGCATTGAAGAGCCAGTGACGATAGCAATAATAATAACCTTCCCATTATTCTATGATTCTTTATAAGTTAGTTAATTTGAGTTCCCAAATTCTGTCTTTTTTAAAGAGTCGGCAATGAGATTCCTTTGATTTTTCTGTAAAGGTCTAGGGCGTAGACGTCGGTCATGCCAGAAACATGGTCGAGCACGGCTAAGATTCTTTCGTATGGAGAGTCGGCTGACACTGCAAACTGTGACGGGATGCGTGCCAACAACTGTTTGGAATATGCTTTGTCGGCGTTGAATACCGCATCTATCTCTTTTTCAATTAGTGTGTAGATGATGTTGTAACCGGCGATTTCAATGTCGACAACCTCTTTGCTATTATAGATTTTCTTTGTGGATATCTTTTGACACTCTTTATAGGCGTTGGCGACTTTTTCTGAAACGTAGTCGATCAATGAGCCTTCAAACTCTCCTGCCAAAATCTTCTCTTCATTCTTTAGGAACACGTCGGCACACTCTTCGATCAGTACTCCGATAACGCTTGAACGCAAGTAGGCTATCTGTTCATTTTCATCGTCGACGATCGACATGTTCTGTTTGCGTCGCTCCTGTTTATCTTCGGAAAAGAATCCCAAAAGCAGGTTGTGTGTCTCGGTCTTGTCAAGCAGACGCAATTTGAAGGCATCTTCGATGTCCATGATCTCGTAACAGATGTCGTCGGCTGCCTCTACTAGGTATACGAGAGGATGACGCATGTATCTCCCGTCGGCTCTTTTCTCTATTCCAAGATAGTCTGCAATCTTCTTATATGTCTCGAAATCAGATTGGAAGAATCCAAATTTGTTCTTCTTGCCTTTCACATCAGCGGCAATATAAGGATACTTTACGATGGAAAGTAAGGTGGGGTAGGTAAGCACAAATCCGCCTTCACGTCGACCTTCAAAACGATGAGTCAACAGACGGAATGCGTTTGCGTTTCCGTCGAAATGGGTAAAATCTGCCCATTGCTCATCAGAGATGCCATACTTCTCTTTCAATGCCATGCCTTCGCCTTCCGAGAAGAACGATGAAATGGCGGTCTCTCCACTATGGCCGAACGGAGGGTTGCCCATGTCGTGAGCAAGACATGCCGCAGAGACTATGGATCCAAGATCATCGACATGGTTGGAGATTTCGCTTCCGTATTTTTCCTTCAAGAATTTCGACACACGGTTGCCGATGGAGCGACCGACGCAGCTTACTTCCAACGAGTGAGTCAGACGGTTGTGTACAAAAATTGTGTTGGGCAGTGGAAATACCTGAGTCTTATTTTGCAGACGTCTGAAAGGGGCTGAGAATACCAAGCGATCGTAGTCGCGCTGAAACTCAGTACGGTCTTGCTCTTTGGGGTCGTGATAGTCTTCCAATCCCAAACGAATAGTGCAAATCAGTTTATTCCATTCCATCATTTTCTGACACTTTTTATATTTGACAACACAAATATACTAATTAGGGCGGCAAGTTGAGAGGTTTTATTTGCTTTTTAATTCCTAAACTTCTATATTTGGAATGTTTATGGGTTGGGGGGAATTGATAGTTAATGATTGAAATTAATGGTTGTTGCCGTCCATAAGCGAGACAAAAGCCCAGTAGAGACGTCGCGTCAGCGCGTCTCCGCAATAAAATAAGGATAAATAAGGAATAAGAATATGACTACAAAATCACTTTTCAAAGATATCATCATGGCTCCATTGTCCTGGATCTACGGACTGGTGGTCGTCATTAGAAATTTCATGTTTGATATTGGGTTGTTGAAATCTACCAAGTTTGACATTCCCGTGATTGTAGTAGGAAACATCACTGCCGGTGGTACGGGTAAGACTCCGGTCACTGAGTATCTTGTAAAACTTCTTTCCGAAAAATTCCGTACTGCTGTGGTGAGCCGTGGCTATAAGCGTAAGACAAGAGGATTCATATTGTCGACAGAAAATAGCACCCCTGATCAGATTGGAGATGAACCATATCAGATCAAACGCAAATTCCCGGATGTGATTCTTGCAGTCGACGAAAAGCGTGTGAGAGGAATTCAAAAATTATGCGACGAGGGTACTAACCGTCCGGAGGTGTTCGTGCTCGACGACGCTTACCAGCATCGTTATGTGACACCGGATATATCAATTCTTCTTGTGGATTACAACAATAAGATCTACGAGGACCGATTGCTTCCGTTGGGAAAATTGAGAGAGCCGCTTAAGGCTAAAGACAAGGCTCAGATTGTGATTGTCACAAAGTGTCCGAAAGATATTACGCCGATGGAGTTGAGAGTGATAACAATGAATTTGAATCTTTATCCATATCAGACTCTATTCTTCTCTTATATGGAATATGGCGACTTGAGACCGGTATTCCCGTCTGCGAAGAAAGTCGATGCGGAGCGTTTGAAGGAGTCGACAGCATTGTCGCTTACGGGAATTGCTGAACCGGCCACTTTCGAGGAGCATGTGAGAAGTCTGACTAACGGCATGAAGACAATCAACTTTGCCGACCATCATAAATTGACATTGAGGGATTATAATAAGGTGTCGGAGATGTTTGCGGAGATTCAGGGAAGCAAGAAACTTATTCTTACTACTGAAAAAGACGCTGTGAAGATGATGAACGACGAGACATTCCCGTCGGCATTGAAAGAATACATCTATTATATTCCTATGAATATAAAACTTCTGAAAGATGAAGAATCGTTCAACAATTTAATTATCAATTATGTTACAAAGAATAGAAGCTACATGCGCATATCTTAAGAGTCAGACAGAGTTGCGCCCTGAAATCGCCATTATTCTTGGCACCGGTTTGGGCGGTCTTACTGAAGAGATAAGCGTTGAGAAAGAGATACCATATTCACAGATTCCAGGATTCGTGCAGAGCACAGTTGCCGGACACTCAGGAAAGTTGATCTTCGGAACAATCTCAGGTGTGCCAGTGATGGCTATGCAGGGACGATTTCACTTCTACGAGGGATATCCAATGAAGGATGTCACATATCCTGAAGTGGTGATGAAAGGAATGGGAATCAAGTATTTGATGGTAAGTAATGCCGCAGGAGGTTTGAATCCTGAGTTTAAGGCTGGCGACATCATGTTGATTACAGACCATATCAACCTCTTCCCGGAGCATCCTTTGAGAGGCAAGAACGAGGATTCTATCGGTACACGTTTCCCAGACATGAACAATGCCTACAACCGTGACTTGATCGCATTAGCGGAGAGTGTTGCGGCGTCGAACAAGATTCCTTATAAGAAAGGTGTATATGTCGGCACACAGGGACCAACATTCGAGACAGTTGCTGAGTATAAGTATTTCCGTTTGATCGGTGGCGACACATGCGGAATGAGCACAGTGCCAGAGATTATCGTGGCTCACTGGGCTGGTATCAAGTGTTTCGGAGTGTCAATCGTGTCGAATGCACTAGGAGACGCACTAAACGGAATCGAGACAAACCACGAGGAAGTTCAGCGCAATACAAATATCGCCAAGGATAACCTTAAGGTTTTGTTCCGTGAAATGGTTAAGAAGATGAAGTGATTTATAATACATAATTAATAATTCAAAATTCATAATTTGGAGACGTGGAACCCCGCGTCTCCATTTTTATTGCCTTTATGCACATTTCTTCAAACTTTGTGTGATGTCAAAATGTCAATAAAAAGGAGTTAAACTATCAAAGTGTAAAATCTAGCGTTGAAAAATCCATCTTTTGTCAAGATAAACGGCATTGTTGTTTCGCATTTTGTAATGTAGAATTTAAAGTGCTTTTTTATGAAGTTTTAAATTGTAAGGTTTGAAACTCCGTATGCTTACAGTTTTGTAATTTTTTCTTGTGTTTTTCTTACAGATTGTAAATTGTCTAAACTTATTAATGTAAAACTGATATGAATCTCTGCTCTAAAGCAGTATAGTGTGTAATTTTGCATTGGTAATCCAGACGGGACTGCCGACTTGGATAATTAGATATAAAACGACGAAAGAAGAAACAAAATTATGCAAAACAATTTCACTAAAGGACTTTACACTCCAGCGAATGAGCATGATGCTTGTGGTGTCGGTATGGTTGTTAACATACATGGCAATAAGAGTCACGAGCTTGTAGATTCTGCATTGAGAGTCTTGGAGAACATGATGCACCGTGGTGCTGAAGGTGCTGATGGAAAGAGTGGTGATGGAGCCGGAATCATGGTCCAGATCCCTCATGAGTTTATTTTGTTGAAGGGTATTCCCGTACCTGAGAAGGGTAAGTATGGTACAGGTCTTGTATTCTTGCCAAAGGATAAGGTTGAGCAGGACAAGATCCTTAAGATCATGATCGAGGTGATTGAGGCCGAGGGATTGAACCTTATGAAGCTTCGTGATGTACCTACTAATCCAGCTTGTCTTGGTAAGGTTGCTCTTGAGAGCGAGCCAGATATCAAGCAGATCTTCGTTACAGGTGTATCAAATGAGGAAGCTCCTAACCTTGAGAGAAAACTCTACATTATCCGTAAGAAGATTGAGAATGAGGTGAAGCACAAGGATTTCTACATTGTGTCTTTGTCAAGCAAGAATATCATCTATAAGGGTATGCTTTCATCTATGCAGGTTCGCGATTACTTCGACGACCTTCGCGATGCATACTTCACTTCTGGCCTTGCATTGGTTCACTCTCGTTTCTCAACAAATACATTCCCAACTTGGTCTCTAGCTCAGCCATTCCGTTTGCTTTGCCACAACGGTGAGATCAATACAGTAAGAGGTAACAGAAACTGGATGAAGGCTCGTGAGTCGGTTTTGAACTCTGGTCTTCTTGGTGATATTTCAGACATCCGTCCAATCGTGCAGCCTAACATGAGTGACTCTGCATCTTTGGATAACGTGTTTGAGTTTTTCGTAATGAGCGGTCTTTCTTTGCCACATGCAATGGCTTTGCTTGTGCCAGAGAGTTTTAATGATAAGAACCCTATCAGCGACGACCTAAAGGCATTCTATGAGTATCACTCGATCTTGATGGAGCCATGGGACGGTCCGGCAGCATTGATGTTTTCTGATGGACGTTACGCTGGTGGTATGCTTGATAGAAACGGTCTTCGTCCTTCACGCTACTTGATCACTAACAACGATATGATGGTCGTTGCTTCTGAGGTCGGTGTTCTTGACTTCGATCCAAGTGAGATCAAGCAGAAGGGTAGACTACAGCCTGGTAAGATTTTGATGATCGATACTGAGGAAGGTAAGATCTACTACGATGGTGATTTGAAGGCACAGCTTGCAGCTGAGCATCCATATAGAAACTGGTTGCACACTAACCGTATTCAGCTTGAGAAGTTGAAGAGCGGTCGTAAGGTTGCTAACTCAGTTCCAAACTATAAGAGTAAGCTTCTAAACTTCGGTTTTGCTAAGGAGGATATCGTTAAGACTATCATTCCTATGGCAGTCAACGGTGCTGAGCCAGTTGCAGCGATGGGTAACGATACTCCGCTTGCAGTTATCTCAGATCGTCCACAGATTTTCTTCAACTACTTCCGTCAGCAGTTTGCTCAGGTAACAAACCCAGCTATCGACCCTATCCGTGAGGAGCTAGTAATGAGCTTGACTGAGTACATCGGTAAGGTAGGTCCTGGTATCTTGAATCCAGATGAGAGCAACTGTAAGATGGTTCGTCTTCCTCATCCAATCCTTTCAAACGCTGAGCTTGACATTCTTTGCAATATCCGTTACAAGGGATTCGTCACTACTAAGCTTCCAATGTTGTTTGAGGCTAGCAAGGGCGAGGAAGGTCTAAAGGAGGCTATCGACAACCTATGCAAGAGCGCAGAGGAGAGTGTTGATAAGGGTATCAACTACATCATCCTTTCAGATAGAGACGTTGACGACAAGCATGCGGTTATCCCATGTTTGCTTGCAGTCTCAGCAGTACACCACTACTTGATCAGCGTTGGCAAGCGTGTTCAGACTGCCTTGATCGTTGAGTCAGGAGAGATTCGTGAGGTTATGCACGCTGCATTGCTTCTTGGATACGGTGCTTCTGCATTGAACCCATACATGACATTCGCTGTTCTTGATGAACTTGTAAAGAACAAGGAGATTCAGGAGGATTATGCTACAGCTGAGCACAACTACATTAAGGCTGTTTGCAAGGGTCTATACAAGATCATGTCTAAGATGGGTATTTCAACTATCCGTTCTTACCGTGGTGCTAAGATCTTCGAGAGCATCGGTTTGAGCGAGAGTTTGTTGAAGACATACTTCGGTACTGAGATTTCTACTATCGGTGGTATCGGATTGAAGCAGATCGCTAACGATGCAATCAAGCTTCACGATACAGCAATGAGCGCAACTGAGGAGGATATGGTTCCAGATTCAGGTTTGTTCGCTTACAGAAAGGACGGTATCGCACACGCTTGGAATCCAGAGACAATCTCTACATTGCAGATTGCAACTCGTATGGGTTCATACAAGAAATATAAAGAGTACACTAACTACGTTGATAATAAGGAGAAACAGATCTTCATCCGCGATTTCTTCGACTTCAAGAAGGCTGCTAAACCAATCCCAGTTGATCAGGTTGAGCCAGTAGAGAGCATTGTTAAGCACTTCGTAACAGGTGCCATGTCGTTCGGAGCCCTTTCAATCGAGGCTCACGAGGCAATCGCTCTTGCAATGAACAAGCTTGGTGCTCGTTCGAACACTGGTGAGGGTGGTGAGGACAACGCACGTTACCATTCAAGTGTTGACGGTGTGAGCCTATCATCTAAGACAAAGCAGATTGCTTCTGGACGTTTCGGTGTAACAGCAGAGTATCTAGTAAATGCTGAAGAGATTCAGATTAAGGTAGCTCAGGGTGCTAAGCCAGGTGAGGGTGGTCAGTTGCCAGGATTTAAGGTTAACGAGGTCATCGCTAAGACTCGTAACGCAATCCCTGGAATCTCGCTTATCTCGCCTCCACCTCATCACGATATCTACTCTATCGAGGACCTTGCACAGTTGATCTTCGACCTTAAGAATATCAACCCTACTGCAGCAGTTTCAGTTAAGTTGGTTGCTGAGAGCGGTGTAGGTACAATCGCTGCCGGTGTTGCTAAGGCAAACGCAGATTTGATTGTTATCTCAGGTGCAGAAGGTGGTACAGGTGCATCACCAGCGTCTTCAATGAGATTTGCTGGTATCTCTCCTGAAATCGGTCTTGCAGAGACACAGCAGACATTGGTTTTGAACGGTCTTCGTGGACGTGTACGTTTGCAGACAGACGGTCAGTTGAAGACAGGTCGCGACGTAATCTTGACAGCACTTCTAGGAGCAGACGAGTTCAGCTTCGGTACACTTCCTTTGATCGTTCTAGGATGTGTAATGATGAGAAAGTGTAACACTAATACATGTCCGGTAGGCGTTGCAACTCAGGATCCTAAGCTTCGTGAAAGATTCATGGGTCGTGCTGAATATCTAGTAAACTATTTCACTTTCTTGGCTCAGGAGGTTCGTGAGTACCTTGCAGAGATGGGCTTCAAGAAGTTCGAGGATATCATCGGTCACACAGAGTTGATCGAGGTTAAGCCAATGGATAACGATAAGCACAAAACTTTGGATTTCTCACGTCTTCTTGCACGTGTCGACAGCAAAGAGTCGCTATGTTGGGATCACAGAGCATTCTCGAAGGTTGAAGGTGTTAAGGATTTCGACATTCTTGCTCAGTCTAAGGATGCAATCGAGAAGAAGCAGGAGGTTAACCTTGATTTCGCAATCAAGAATACAGACCGTGCCGTAGGTACAATGCTTTCAGGTGCAATCGCAATGAAGTATGGTGAGGAGGGCCTTCCTGATTCTACAGTAAATATTAAGTTCAAGGGTTCTGCTGGTCAGTCATTCGGAGCATTCCTTGCTAAGGGTGTAAACTTCAAGCTTGAGGGTGAGACTAACGACTACTTCGGTAAGGGTCTTTCTGGTGGACGTATCTCAATCCTTCCTCCAGTAAGAAGCAACTTCGAGGCAGACAAGAACATCATCGCCGGTAACACAGGTTTGTATGGTGCGACAACTGGTGAACTTTACGTTAATGGTCGCGTAGGTGAGCGTTTCGGAGTTCGTAACTCAGGTGCTATCGCAGTCATCGAGGGTGCAGGCGACCACTGCTGTGAGTACATGACAGGTGGACGTGTGGTAGTTCTTGGTGAGACTGGACGTAACTTCGCAGCCGGTATGTCAGGTGGTGTCGCTTACGTTTGGGACAAGAACCACAACTTTGACTACTTCTGTAACATGGATATGGTCGAGCTAAGCCTTATTGAGGAGGCAAGCTACCGTAAGGAGTTGCACGAGTTGATCCGCAAGCACTGGTTGTACACAGGTTCTAGCCTTGCTCGTACAATGCTTGACGACTGGAACCACTACGTAGAGGAGTTCATCCAGGTAGTTCCAATCGAGTACAAGAGAGTACTTCAGGAGGAGCAGTTGAAGAAGCTTCAGAACAAGATCGCTGACATCAAAGCTGAGTAAGTTAACGTAATTAAGAATTAAAAGTTAAGAATTAAGAACAGAGCAAAGAATTTTTAACTCTTCCTTCTTAATTCTTAATTTCAAAGATATAGATTATGGGAAATCCTAAAGCATTCCTAACAGTGCCTCGTAAAGAGGCTGGATATCGCCCCGTTCAAGACCGTATCCGTGATTTCGGTGAGGTGGAGCAGACATTAAATACTAAAGACAGACAGGAACAGGCATCTCGATGCATGGACTGTGGTGTCCCATTCTGTCACTGGGCTTGCCCGCTAGGCAACAAGCAGCCTGAATGGCAAGACGCACTATATAAAGGTAAGTGGGAAGAGGCTTACAAACTACTTTCTGCTACAAATGACTTCCCTGAGTTTACAGGTCGTATCTGTCCTGCACTTTGTGAGAAGAGTTGTGTGCTTAACCTAACAATCGGTGAGCCAACAACATGTCGTGAGAACGAGTGCGCTATCATTGAGCGTGCATTCCTTGAGGGTTATGTTCCAGTTCACACATACGCACGCAACGGTAAGAAGGTTGCCGTTATCGGTGCAGGTCCTGCAGGTCTTTCTGTTGCAGCACAGCTTAACAAGAAGGGTTACGAGGTAACTGTATTCGAGAAAAACGAGGCTGCAGGTGGTCTACTAAGATATGGTATTCCTAACTTCAAGTTGAATAAGTCGGTTATCGACCGTCGTATCAGCATCATGGAGCAGGAAGGAATCAAATTCCTATACAACCAGACAATCGATTGCACTAAGCTTCCTGAGGGATTCGATGCATACGCTGTCTGTACTGGTACTCCAACAGCTCGTGACCTTAAGATCGAAGGACGTGAGTTGAAGGGAATCTACCTTGCTCTTGAGATGCTTTCTCAGCAGAACCGAGTTCTTGCTGGTATGAAGTTCAAGGATTCAGAGCTTGTAAATGCAAAGGGTAAGAAGGTGCTTGTAATCGGTGGTGGTGATACAGGTTCAGACTGTATCGGTACTGCTAACCGTCAGGGTGCTGTAAGCGTGACTCAGATCGAGATCATGCCAGAGCCACCTGTAGGTCACAACCCTGCTACACCATGGCCAAACTGGCCAAATATCAAGAAGACAACTTCTTCACACAAGGAAGGTTGTGAGAGAAGATGGCTTCTAAACTCTAACAAGTTTATCGGTAAGGATGGTAAGCTTACAGGAGTTGAGGTTGAGGGAGTTATTTGGGAGCCAAATCCAGAAGGTGGTCGCCCAATCATGAAGCTTGACGGTAAGAAGGAGATCATCGAGTGCGATATGGTACTTCTTGCTATGGGATTCATCAAGCCTGAGCATCCAAAGTATGCCGACAATGTATTCTTGGTCGGTGATGCTGCATCAGGTGCAAGCCTTGTAGTACGCGCTATCGCTTCAGGCCGTAAGGTGGCTGAGCAGATTGACGCCTACGTTAATGGAGTTAAAAAGTAAAAAATAAGAATTAAAAATGGCACAACTTGATGGGAGGGCCCGTCAAGTTGGCCTTAATAATTCTCATTTAACTCTTCATTATTCACTTTTAATTCGAACTGAATATGTGTGGTATAGTTTGTGCGTTCGACTTTAAGAAGTCGTCGCAGGAGTTGCGTCCGCAGCTTCTTGAAATGTCAAAGAAAATACGTCACCGTGGTCCAGATTGGTCTGGTATCTATTGTGGCGACAAAGCAATACTTGCTCACGAAAGATTAGCTATTGTTGACCCACAGAGCGGTCAGCAGCCATTGTTTAGTAAAGATGGTAAGCTTGTTCTTGCTGTCAACGGAGAAATCTACAATCACCAGAGCATTCGCGACCGTCAGGCTGGTTCATACGAGTTTTTGACTAAGAGCGACTGTGAGGTTGTACTTTCACTTTACCGTGAGAAGGGAATCAATTTCATTGAGGATCTAAACGGAATTTTCGCATTTGCACTTTACGATATTGAGAATGATTGTTATCTAGTGGCTCGCGACCACCAGGGTATTATTCCTCTTTACATGGGTTGGGATAAGGACGGCGCTTTCTACGTAGCTTCGGAAATGAAGGCTCTAGAGGGTTACTGTGAGACAATCAAGTCGTTTCCTCCAGGACACTACTACTACTCAAAGGATGGTGAACTTAAGACTTGGTACAAGCGCGACTGGATGGAGTACGACGCAGTTAAGGATAACACATCAAGTGTCGACGAGTTACGTGAGGCCCTTGAGGCAGCTGTTAAGCGTCAGTTGATGACAGACGTTCCTTACGGTGTTCTTCTATCAGGTGGTCTTGACTCATCTATCGTATCTGCAGTTGCTAAGAAGTTCGCTTCACAGCGTGTGGAGAGTGGTGATCAGCAGGGTGCTTGGTGGCCGCAGTTGCACTCATTCGCAGTTGGATTGAAGGGTGCTCCAGACTTGGCAGCAGCTAAGAAGGTGGCAGATCATATCGGAACTGTTCACCACGAAATCAACTTCACTGTACAGGAAGGTCTTGACGCCGTTCGCGACGTTATCTACCATATCGAGACATACGATGTAACTACAGTTCGTGCAAGTACTCCGATGTATCTTCTTGCCCGTGTTATCAAGAGCATGGGTATCAAGATGGTGCTTTCAGGTGAGGGTGCCGACGAGATTTTCGGTGGTTACCTATACTTCCACAAGGCTCCAAACGCAGAGGAGTTGCATAAGGAGACTGTAAGAAAGCTTGCTAAACTTCACATGTACGACTGCTTGCGTGCAAACAAGAGCCTTTCTGCTTGGGGTGTTGAAGGTCGTGTGCCATTCCTTGACAAGGAGTTCATGGACGTAGCAATGCGTTTGAATCCAAAGGATAAGTTGAGCGGTACAGTCGGCAAGATGGAGAAGTGGATCCTTCGTAAGGCATTTGAGAACTACTTGCCAGAAGAGGTTGCTTGGAGACAGAAAGAGCAGTTCTCCGACGGTGTAGGTTACAGTTGGATCGACACATTGAAAGAACTTACTTCTCAGAAGGTTACAGACGAGCAGATGAAGCACGCTGCAGAGCGTTTCCCAATCAATCCGCCTATGACTAAGGAGGAATACTACTACCGCACAATCTTCGAGGAGCACTTCCCAAGCCAGACAGCAGCACAGACTGTTCCAAGCGAGAAGAGTGTAGCTTGCTCTACAGCTATCGCGCTTGAGTGGGATGAAGCATTCAAGAACATGAATGATCCATCAGGACGTGCAGTTAAGAGTGTACATAATCAGGCTTATAAGTAAAGATAGGCAGCATAATAATTTGTTTCTTGGGGGTGATGCAGTGATGCGTCGCCCTTTTTTTGTGATTATACAAGTTGAAGAAATAATCATGTTATCGCGCAATCCCATACAATACGGTTTGATGGGCTAGGCTTTATTGCAGGAGCGACCTCTAATGCCAGCTCACAGTAATATCCACATATCACGGATAATTGTTTAAATCTTTAATTATAAGTCGAAAATTCCCTAAAAAATTGTACCTTTGCACCTGA
>JAZQQY010000017.1:0-92217 GCA_045629285.1 Paludibacteraceae bacterium
ATAATGCTACTAGCCGCACCGATGCTTTTCTGCTGGCAAAGCATATTCTACTGTATTGGCTATTTCTTTGGAGACGCTATTCCACAGCCTTTAATAGCAGAATTATGTATTGTTGGAGGTGTGCTAATTCTTAGTTCAGGATTGAGCATTTTAGGAATCAAGGATTGCAAGACGGTGAATCTGTTGCCTAGTTTACTGGTGCCTGTGGTGTTTTACATCATTAAAGATCTCATTGTATAAACAAATTATTTACAAAAAAGGGAACACTATAGATTAAAAACAGTGTCGATATACAAATATGGTTTGTTGTCGACATCCTCATGCTTTGCTTTCCTCAAACGAATATTCGGAGCGACCTTCACCACATACTTGCCTAACTTGATTTCAGCACCAAGCAAGAACAGTGAACCGTCCTTCTCTATATTCCAATCGTCGTTTGAACCAAGTGCATCGTAGCGTGCGAAGATACCTAATGTTTCTTGTAACCTTCTCCATTAGAAATGTTTTCATCATTATTATAACCGAACTGAATTTTAGGAAAACAAGGCAAGACGGAGAATCTACTCCGAAGTTTGCTGGTGGTGTTCTATTTAGTACGTAGATATAAGTCTTAGATTAAATTTAAGATTCTTTAACGAAGAAAAATTGATGGTATTTTACTTAGATGGATTAATTTTCAAAAAAATGATGTAATTTTGCAGTCAAATTATGACTAAATTCAAAAAAATTGATGGAAGAACCAACCGATGATCAATTATTGGAATTGATGGTCGCTTTTGGAGAAAACCAGTCTTGAAATAATTATTATCTAATTTAACTGATAAAAATGTCAAAGAAAATTTTAGCGTTAGCTGCTGCAGCATCACTTGCTTGCAATACTTTCGCTCAGGACGAACAAGCTACAACAGATACTACTTTCGCAAAGGGAATTTGCCACTGGTCTCTTGGACTAAAGGGTGGTATATCTTACTTGAGATGGGCCCCTATCTCTTATGAAAACCGTACACTCGGAGGAACAAAGAACTTTCAGTTTGGCATTAATACTGAGGCTACTTTCTCACCTCGTTGGGGTCTAGGCTTGCAGTACATGTATGCATTGAATAACCAGGAAATTTATGACGCAGTCAACCATGACATCGTTCTTTTCTCTTCATTCAACTTGTCAAACATATTAGCTCCATATAGAAGCAACGGATTACAGAAACTTAATATATTCATAAATCCTGGTATCGTTGGAACTATCGGAGTATGGGATAACTACTATAAAAGTGCTTACACTAATTATCCTTTTAACGACACTAAGTTTGTTTTAGGTGCGTATGGTGCTGGTCAGATTGAGTACAATATAAGCAAGCATTTCGCTTTAGGATTGGAGGCGTCAATCATGTACCGTCTACGCACTTGCTATCCAGAAGCTGGACATATAACATTCGGTGCTAATGTTGAAGTTCGTTACAAGTTTGGTGGCGAGAGAAACATCCGTAACATGTCTTGGCAGGATTACGAACCTAAGAGAGAATTACCAGATATCGAACCACTAATTAAGGAGCAGACACGTGATTGCGAGGAAAATCTAGCCAAGCTTGAGGAGCAGATTGCCGACAAGAACGAAGCTATCAAAAAGCTAGAGCAGCAAGTCAAGTTAACTCAGGATTCTCTTGATTCACATATCAGATCTACACGTCAGCCAGTACGCTACGTACCTACTAGAGCAGAGGACGAGATTATCAAGACAGCATTTGCCCAGCTTGATTTTGAGTCATCAAAGGCAGTCATCAAGCAGTCATCATACTCTTCTCTAGACGGATTGGCAATGTTGCTTAAGTCTCATTCAGAGTGGTCTATATTCCTTAAGGGTTACACTGACAGCTCAGGTAACGCTGTAAAGAACCTTAAGTTGTCTAAAGACCGTGCAGCAGCAGTCAAGAACTACTTGATCAAGAAGGGAGTTAAAGCTTCACACATCCAATCACAAGGTTATGGTTCAGCCAACCCTGTCGCTTCTAACTCTACACTTGCAGGTCGTGCACAGAACCGTCGTGTAGAAATCGAGCTTTTCTCTAAGTAAGCAAAAGGTTTAAGCTATACTAAATGACATATACCCCGAAAGTTCTAAAGACTTTCGGGGTTTTATTATGCGACAACCGGTTAATGATAAAGCATTAACTTTTTTTCGAAAATCATCCAAATTATTGCTTGTATTTACAAATTATTATAACTTTGTGGATATGAGAAAGAACTTATTTTTATCCTTGTGTATTTTATTGGCGTCAAACTACGCCGGCATTGCGTCTGCTGAGGATTCAGCCGACTCGTTCTTTATGCAGGGCAACAACAGCTACACTGCAGGAAAATATGGAGATGCGATAAAATCATATAAAAAAGCTTTGGAACTAAGCCCTGGAAATGAATATATCTACTATAACATGGGTAACGCTTACAGCAATAGCGGAATGTACAATGATGCTATCAAATGTTTCAATGCTGCCATAGACGGCGGTCTTGTCGACGCGTCAATCTATTTTAATCTGGGAAATGCTTATAATAGTCTAGGTGAAACCGTGGAGGCTGTGGGTGCATATAAAAAGGCTGTGAAAATCAACCCTAATGATGATGCGACTCTTCATAATCTGGCTATGGCATATACCACTCTCGGCGACTTGGAGAACGCCGTCAAGTGCTATGAAAACGCAATCAAGATAAATCCTGACGACGCCGGATCTCACTACAATCTCGGCAATATCTATTCTCAGATGGACGACGAGACTTCTGCCATACAGTGTTATGCAAAGACAGTGAAGATCAATCCATACTATGAGAAGGCTTTCTGCAATATGGGCGTGTCATATAGCAATCTTGGCGACGAAGATCATGCCATAGACTGTTACGAAAAGGCAATACAGGTGAATCCTCGTTATGCTCGTGCGCATTACAACTTAGGGATATCTTTCCTTCATCGTAATTTGAAAGACAAAGCTGAATCTTGCTTTAACAAAGTGGTTGAGCTAACCCCATACGATATCAGTGCTTTCATCAAAATCGCCAATGCTTACGGCGAAATGGGCAAACAGGACAAACAGATTGAATGCATGAAACGTGCTGCCGAACTAGGCGACGAGGATTGTGTTAAGTGGTTGAAAGACAAAGGAGTGAAATAAAATATAGAAAAAAAATCAAAAAAATATGTTTTTGTTTATCTTTCTTTTATTTATTGTCATTGCCATAATTCTTTATGGGTTTATCGAAGACAACTCGACAGGTGCAAGTTTCGACAACACAGCAAACGCAACGTCCTCCTATAGTGATGTAATAGCGGATGTATTTATTGCTGTTGTAAAATTGACACCAGACTTGCACGTCTCCGGCGATAGCCTCAAAAATAGGATGAAAAAATATGCAGAAACAGCATTTATAAAAATTGATGGAGAGGCAGAGGTTAGAAGAGCAAATCAATTTAAGATTCGAATAGACCGAAAAGAGCAGATCAAGGTCAAAGAGCTTGAGAAGAAAGTCAAAGACACACTAAAAGACTTCGACTTTCAATACAAAAAAGAGATTCTTATTGGTATGTGGTCTTTGGCATACGCTGACGGTCAAGCCACCGTCGACCAGCAAAAACTTATCTCTATCATCGGCAAAGCGATGGGATTGTCGCTCACGGCTTGCAATAAGGTCGAGACTATGTTCTGGCAACGTATGAAAGCAGGCAAATTTGGCGACTATAAAGAGTTTGAAAAGCGTCGTGACAAGTGGTTTGAGGATGAAGAGGTAAGAAAGAGAGAGAAGGAATTCGAGAGGAAAAGAAAAGAGAATAGCCAATCAAACAATACCAACAAACAAAAGGTTGACTACTCCACTCTTTCTCCTGAACTGCTAAAAGCATACGCTGTGCTGGGATTAGATCCGTCGGCAAGTACCAGCGAGGTCAAATCTCAGAAAAACAACCTTCTCAAAAGATATCACCCTGATCTGTTCGCCAATCAAGGCGACGAGATGATTAGGAAAGCTACAATCAAATCACAATCAATCAACCAAGCCTACGAAACGATTATGAAGCTTAGAGCTTAAAGCTTAGAGATGAGAGAATATGAGACACATGAATCAAAAAAAGAATAATATGACTCTATACGGGCTCAACATTGTCGAAAAAGAGCAAGAGGATGGATTGCTTTTGAATGGAGAGACTGTAGTCGCTTGCAGACCGTCAGCTACAAACGTGACTATTCCCGTAGGCGTTACAGATATTGAGAAAAAAGCCTTCAAAGGTTGCAAATCTCTAATGTCAATATTCATTCCAAGCAGTGTCTTGAAAATTGGAGAAGGTGCTTTCGACGATTGCCATATCGAAAAATCTCATATAAACAACAACACTTCTTTCAACTTAAGCAAATACGGAATGAAGATTATAAATAAATAATTATACTAATCTCCATTCCACATTTAGCACTTATTATTTTGCATTTTTCTTTGTCATTTCCCAAACCTTAACTGCCTCAACAGCCGCTTTTACATCGTGTACTCTCAATATGTCTGTCATGCCTGTCGACAAAGCTAACGTATTGATTGCAGTTGTAGCATTAAGACTCTCCTCTATTGTCGTTTCTGCCACTTGCCATGCCATTCTCTTTCTGGAAACACCGACTAACACAGGAAGTTTGAAAATGTCAAACTCCTTCAAATTAGCCAACAACTTATAGTTCTGTTCCATTGTCTTAGAGAATCCAAATCCAGGATCTACGATTATATCTTTCACTCCTAACAAACGCAGTTGGTCTATCTTCTCAGCAAAAAATTTAATCACATCACCCATAAAATCGCCATAAGCGTATTCCAACTGCTGTGCCGTTACACTGTTGCCCAAGCTATGCATTAATATATATGGCACACCAAGCGACGCCACTGTCGGGAATAGATTTTCATCTAATGCACCTGCTGAAATATCATTGATAACGTCGGCTCCACAAGAAAGCACAGACTCTTTAGCCACAGATGCTCTGAACGTATCAACTGAGATTATAACATCCGGACATTGGTTTCTCACAAGAGATACCGCATTGCAAACTCTATCCAACTCCTCAGCTTCACTTACTTCTACCGCCCCCGGACGAGTGCTGAAACCACCAACGTCAATCATCTCAGCACCTTCGCTGACCATTTGTTCTGTACGACGTAAGATTTCAGAATCATTACCAGCTCTGCTACCTGAAAAAAATGAATCAGGTGTGGCATTAAGTATTCCCATCACAACGGGTTTATCAAAAGTACGCAATCCGCGTTTTCCAAAGTTGATAGTGAACGACATAAGTAAATCAATTAGAATTGCCCCAAAATTATAAAATAAGGACAATATTTAACGTAATTTATTAGTCAAAAAGGGATAAATATTGAAAAATGCTTATAAATTTGCAGTGAATTAAGGAAAAAGATTAAATCCAAGTGATTTAGATTAAAAAAAATTAGGCAATCCAAGTGAATTAAATTTTAAATTCAAAAAGGCAAAAGCGATGAAAAACAAGTACATTGATTTGATTGAGCAATCGTTTGAGTTTCCTAACGATCACTTCAGCGTAGAGGATAACAACCTTCAGTGGCATGGTATTCCCCTAATGGACATAATCAAACAGTATGGTACTCCGTTGAGAATTTCTTATCTTCCTGCTATCGCCAACCACATTCAGCACGCACGCAGAATGTTCAACGTGGCTATGGCAAAGGTTGATTATCAGGGCACATACAACTACTGCTACTGTACTAAGAGTTCACACTTCTCTTTTGTAATGGAGACTGTGTTGAAGCAGGGTGTCAACCTTGAGACTTCATCGGCATTCGACATCTTCCTTCTTGAAGCACTTGCCGAGCAAGGTCACTTGCCTAAAGACAGATTCATTCTTTGCAACGGATTCAAGCGTCCGCAGTATGTCGAGAATATCCAACGTCTTATCAATGACGGATTTACCAACGTCGTTCCAATCCTTGATAATAAATTCGAGCTTGATCTTTTGCTTGACGGATTCGACAAACCACTTCAGGTGGGAATGCGTATGGCGAGTGAGGAGGAGCCTAAATTCGACTTCTATACTTCACGTCTTGGTATCCGCTACAGCGATTTGATTCCATATTATAAGGAGAAAATCAAGAATAACCCACAGGTTAAGCTTAAGATGCTTCACTTCTTCATCAACACTGGTATCCGTGATACTTCCTACTACTGGAATGAGTTGAATAAGGGAGTGAATATGTATATCGAGTTGAAGAAGATCTGTCCGGAGCTTGACAGTTTAAATATCGGAGGTGGTCTTCCAATCCAGACTCACATGGACTTCTCTTACGAATATGAGTATATGATCGAGGAGATCGTCACACAGGTGCAGAACGCATGTCGTCAGGCTGGAGTGCCTGAGCCAAACCTATTCACTGAGTTTGGATCATACACCGTCGGCGAAAGTGGAGCGCTTCTCTACTCTATCGTCAACCAGAAGCAGCAGAACGACCGTGAGAAATGGAACATGATCGACAGCTCGTTCATCACAACAATGCCAGACACATGGGCAATCAACCAGCGTTTCCCATTCCTTGCCATCAACAACTGGGACAAGGAGTACGAGCGCGTTCACTTGGGAGGTTTGACTTGCGATAGTGAAGACTTCTACAACGCGGAGGTTCACTCAAACGCCATCTTCTTGCCTAAGATGAAAGACGTGGATGAACTATTCGTCGGCTTCTTCAACATGGGAGCATATCAGGAGGCATTGAGCGGCTACGGCGGAATCAAGCACTGTTTGATACCTGCACCTAAAATCGTGGTGATCGACCGTGATGAGAACGGAGAATACACAACCAAGCTCTTTGCAAAGGAGCAGAGCTACAAATCAATGCTAAAGATTTTGGGTTACTAACGAAAACGAAGACAAAGGCTGATGGCAATGCTATCTGCCTTTTTGTGTGATTTTTTATTTGGTATATGTTAGCATACACATACATAGAAAAAGGAAAGTTCGCCTTGGTGGTTCACTTTCTATTTGTATCACTTTCATTAGGGCTAATCGCCTGTGGGAAACAGTCTTCTGTTGACACTGGCGTTGATTCGTCTTCAGAGGAAACAGTAGAAATGGAATCTGCAGATTCTGTCAGATATTTAACAAACAAGGATTTAGAAAAGGAAAATATTTCTATTTCCACACTTTATGATTTCCCAGAAGATTACCTACTTCCAAAAACAAAGAAAGCATATTTTGGAATAGATACTGAAGAATATTCCACTTGTTATATCCTGTTTGAGACGGAGGATGGTTTATTTGTGATAGGACAGGAAACAGAATACGATGAAGACATTAAAGCATTATACCATTGTCAAAATCCTACTGTTTCATTCTATAACGATACTATTGAAACCTTATGTGAATACAACGCTACCATTATCCACGATTTCTTCCATTATAACCAAGCAGAATTCGAGCATGTAGCACACGAAGACGAATTTCCGAACAATGAAATAGAGGATGAGATGGATGTTGCTAGAAAGGCGGGAGATGGACTTTTATTTTGTGAACTTAGTTTAGGACTTCAGTACATTGGATCATCACTTCCCTACTACATATCAGAAGGATTAGAGATGTTGAAAGTGAAAGTAGACTCTTTAATGAAAGAAGGAAAGCAAGATAAGGTAGACACAATGATCTGTATATTTGAAGAAAGCTATGTCCCTTATCTTTTAGAAGAGAGTTTAAAGGATTGGGAAGAGCTGAAGGAGAAGCGAAAAAATGCAGTTCAAATAGAAGAATTCTATAGAGGAGATTGAAAATCTATAATCAATTGTATCCAACATTATGCTTGGATGATACCGACATTATGCTGTGAAATGCAAAATGCGGAGTGTCTATCTCATCAGAATCAAGAAATATCGTTCATTGGAAAGCAGTGGATGAGAATTGAGAGATTGTAGAGAAAGAAATGTAAGATCGAGTCACCGCAAAAATACCGATTTGTTTTAGGAGGACAGATGGCAGACACTCGTCCAGATGGTGTAAAAGTCATTTCTCTTGCAAGTCTAAGAGATTAAGAGTAACAGCAAAATCGACACCACCCCACTCATCACCCATCGTTTCCCTCTGAATAAGATAGAAGAAGCATACAGAATCTTTGAGAATAGGGAAGACGGAGTGATAAAGGTGGGGATATACAACGAAGTATGAACATAGAAAAATGACATAGAAAAAGGTAATATAGGATTAGTAGATCTTAGCAAAACAATGATTGTTTGTATCAAGAATGTTTATAAATTTGCCTTAATTATTTGATATTTATATTAATCACTATTACCTAAAGACACTCCAGTCATAATATTCAGAGAAACCAGAATGTATTATGAAGGATTCGAGGAAGATGATATTGACGATGAAGCCTGGATTGAAGATGCTGTAAGTGCTATCGTTTGAACAAAATGATATTTGTAGAGAAGGAAAAGAGGTGTTGTATATCAAAAAATAATGTATATTTTTGTATGAAATGTGTATAATGTATACAATCTATGGAAATATATTTTATTTTTTTGCAGTCCATATCATGTATATTTGTTTGTGGACTAATAGCATCAATTTTATTAGATAGAATAAAAGAAAATGACAAATTTCAGAATTATGTTATAAAGTTCAATCAATATAAGGATAATGTTTTTTCTGAATTCAGAGGTTTTAGCTTTTGGGGTAAAGATAAAACAAAGAAAACTTTTTTCAAAATAGTATATATTGTAGTTACAATTTTTTTTAAAAAGGAGTTGTCGCTTAGAGCTGCGGGGTTGACATTCTACACGTTGACATCCATTGTTCCAATTTTAGTGATGATGCATTTGTTTCTCGGTACTCCAGAAAATGGAGAGAATTCTGTTTCTTATGCTATGAAAGTATGGTTTCATGATAATGAAGCGATGAATAAACTGGATTTGAACAGTAGAGAAAAAATTCCATATGTCAAGAAAGAAAGTTTGCAATCACAGAAAAAAAATAATTACAATGGTAGTAATGCGGAAAAAACTGAGAAAGAAACTGCCCAATTAAAACAGAGTGAAGATAAAACTGAAATAGGACATTTAGGTATGATTATTCTTATATTTACGAGTTTTTGGGGTATGTTAAGAATGGTAATGACTATTGATGGGTGTGCTAAAAGGGTATGGGATGGTGACGATCGACCTATAAAAAATCAAGTTATTAATACTGTTAAATATTTTGTGTTCGGGATTGCTGTCTGTTATATATCGGGCATATGTCATAGTTCAATGATTAACAATCTATTACTCTTTGTTACATTGTTTTTGATTATAAAATACAGCCCGTATACAGAAGATTCTAAAACAATAGTAAGGAAAAGATACGCTTTTTGGGGTGCTTTAGTGACATTTTTGGGAATCAGTTTTATCAATTCTGAACAAATCTATACTATAATATCATATGTTAATCAAGACTACAAAGAATTGGCACAACTGATTTTATTACTTGTTACTTTTAATTGGTCTTGGTTGTTTATATTGATTGGCATGAATGTTTCCAATGTTGCAGTGAAAGATAAAGAGAACTATTTGCAACGAGAAAGTTGTGAATTAGCTCCTGCTTACCAGACTTTTTTGACTATATATGTTGCGTCTTTGTTTTATAAAAATGGAAATCAGGATTTTGACAAAATTATAAATAAAAAACTCAATAATTTTCCTGATTATCTACTTAAGAAAATATTAAATAGATTAGAGAAACTTGGCTATCTGGATATGAAAGAAAAAAAACTAACAAGAACAGATAATCCAACAGTAGGGGAATTGATGTATGATATCAATTTAAGTGGTGGGCTAATAATGAGATATGATTTTACATATAATCATTATTGGAATGATTATATGACTAGGCTAATAAGTGTATTCGCAGATTTGAGTAATAAGGATGAAAAAACAGCTCTTAGAGAAGTGGATATGGGAGAAATAAAGTCATTGGACAAGATGAATCCAACTTTGGTAAAATTTATAGATCAAGAAATGCATAAAAAGTTAAATGATCATTATAAGGCAGTAACTAATAAAATCGCTTCCTCTAATAGTAAAGAAAGTAAGATTCCTAAATCTTCAAAATTTTCTTTAAATTTTTTATTAAAGATACTTGTTTTTAAGAAATTTAAAAACTGAAGACTAAACTTTTCATTTATTAACGAAATATTATTTTTGACCATATAACGATATATTTATGCAAAATAAGTTAGTAGCATACAATATTAATGATTTTACTGTAGAATAATATTGTCTAAAACAAGATACAATAATGGTAACAAATAATCAAAGTTTTGTTGGCGGTGTAGCAACTACTGCTATTCTTGATGAGTGTAATGCTTATTCGAGTATTTTTCAACAATATGAAAAGGTGGTAATTGATAGTCTAATTACCTCGTTTTGTCTTGATTTTTTACTTCAAGACCAACATGGAGGTGATGTAGATACTATTCATAATGTAAGAAAGATAGGTCAAGACGAGTTGATGGGTTACAAGAATTCATCCAACGAATCCGCTTATAATAGTCGCCCTAGTTATGTTTTTGGAAGTTATCATTCTGATAGAGATTTTGCAGATGTAAAAGGAAATGCTCGTAAATCGTGGAAGGAAACTTTTGAAGATATTGATGATCAATATCAATCGGGAAAAATCGGGTTTTATGGCAAATCATTTGATCCTAAACGTCTTGCGGAACTCGACCATATAGTTGAATGTAAATCCATTCACGATGATAGAGGTAGAGTGCTTTCTGGCTTAAATGGACAGACTTTAGCTAATAGTAAAGATAATTTTGCATGGACGAACAAAAGTCTCAATGCATCAATGGGAGCATGGGCAAAGGGGAAAAACGATCAATACCATAAGGAGCATGGTTGTGATGCACCAATGGAAATGGTTGACATCAAGGCTTATGTAAATGAACACCCAGATTTGGATTCAGAGACGAAACAAAACTTGTTGGCTCATTATGAAAAGGCAAAAAAGGCTTATGATGCAAAAATTAATAGAGCTTATTATACAAGCAAGACATTTTTTAGAGATACAACTTTTGCTGCAGCAAAAACAGGTTTCAAGATGGGCGTACGTCAGGTGCTTGGATTAGTATTCAGTGAAATCTGGTTCGCGGTAAAAGATGCCATCAAAGCAGGAAAAAGCACTGGCGAGTCTTTGTTCCGTAGCATAGGAGATGGAGTAAAGCAAGGACTTCTCAATGCCAAGTCAAAGTACAAGGAATTAATGGAAAGATTTCTTGATGGTGCCATTGCAGGTGTGCTATCTTCACTGACTACGACTTTGTGTAACATTTTCTTCACTACGGCGAAAAGCCTTGTCAGAATACTTAGACAGTCATGGTCTTCCCTTGTGTCTGCAACCAAGATTCTTTTGTTTAATCCCGACAGCCTTCCCCCTGGTGAAAGAATTCGAGCAGCAGCTAAAATTCTTGCGACTGGAGCAAGTGTCGTAGCAGGTACAATGGTTTCTGAACTTATTGCAAAAACAGCTGTCGGTACAATACCTGTAATTGGTACTATTGTTCAAACTTTTTGTGGTACTTTGGTGACAGGCATAATGAGTTGTTCGCTTTTGTATATGCTTGACAATAATAAAGCAATCAACTGGATAGTTTCAATTCTAAATAGTATTCCTTCAGTTGATAAGGTTGTTATGTATTATCGAGAACAAGCCATCTTGTTGGAAAAGTACAGTGCGGATTTATTCAGTATTGATTTAGAAACCTTCAAGAAGGAAATCGAAACAATACATACTGCTGTTAAATCACTCTCAACTGATCTGAGCCCAGATGCTCTAAACAAGTGTTTGCTTAAAATATACACTCAACTCGGTCTGGAGCTTCCATGGAAAGCTTTACCTTATAATAGTGAAGATGATTTTTGGACTGATAGAGAAGGTTCATGGGGATTTTGCTAATGTTTAAGTGTGATAAATGTGGGCTATGCTGTAAGTCGCTTGCAGGAAACCCCATCTATGCAGAACTCGACAGGGGGGACGGCACTTGCAAGTATTTATTGAACAATCTTTGTTCTATATATGAAAATCGTCCACTGTTATGTCGTGTTGATGAAGCATATTCAAAGATATTTAAGAATTATATGTCCGAAGAAGACTATTGTTCAGAGAATTACAAAATATGTAAATTGTTAAAGTCTAAAAAATAATCAATTATGCCATTACCATTGATTTTAGGTATTGCAGCAGGTGTTGCTGCACTTACTGGAGTTGGCGCAGGTGTCAAGGGAGCTATCGATATGGCTGATGCCAATGACACTTTGGACAAAGCCAAAAAACGTGACGAAGAAAACAAAAAACGTCACAAGACTATTGATGAAAAAGCCTGCAAAAGCATGGACGAACTGGGTACTCTTGAAATGACCATCCTTTCATCGTTCCAGCAGTTTGCTGATGTTGTTGAAAAAATTAAAAACCGTCCTTCTTTTGCAGAAATCAAGATTGGAAATGTAGACATCCCCAAATTTGACCCAAAAGAATTAGAGCAAGCATCTGTTGGTGCTGGTATCTTGGTCGGAGGATTAGGTGGAGCTGCATTAGGTACTGCTGGTGCTTTTGCTGCTTCTGGAGCGACTACTGCAGCTGTTATGGCTTTGGGTGCAGCATCTACAGGTGCTGCAATATCAACATTGAGTGGTGTCGCAGCCACAAATGCCACATTAGCTGTGTTGGGTGGTGGCACTCTTGCAGCTGGCGGTGGTGGAGTGGCTTTGGGAACTACTATTTTAGGAGCAACAACATTAGGTGTTGGTTTGCTTGTAGGTGGTCTGATCTTTAGCGCAGTAGGTTCAAATATCTCTTGCAAAGCCGACAAAGCGTATAGTCAGATGTTGGAAAACGAAAAAGTTATCAATAAGATATGCAAGTATCTTGAAGAACTCAACGTTGTTGCAAAGAACTACTGTAAAGATTTGAACATGGTAAATAATGTTTATATTGACCAGTTTAGAGTCATGAGATATATAGTAGACTCTAACAAGGAAGCTAATGGAACTGTAGATTGGAGAAATCTCCATCAAGCAGATAAGACAACAATTAACAATGTTGTGGCACTTGTAGGTCTTCTTTATCACATGTGTAAGGTAAAGCTCGTAAAAAAGACAGTTGGAGGAGATCAAATTAACACAATCAATACAACTGATATTAACGAGGCTCGACAAAAGTGTGCAGAAACATTGAATGCTGTTAAAGCTGCATAGCATCGAAATCGTCATATTAAAATTGACAACTGAACAAGCAGGCCCACTGATTTTCAGTAGAAATGCCGATTGTCAGTGGATTTGTTGTTCCCCAAATGAATCATCTCTACAAGCCATATGGGATCTCTCAAACTGTTCTACGCTTTCTATAGAGGAAAGACATAGATACGAACGCAGTCTCAAAGCATACCGCGACTATATCAATCAGGTAGATTATGCTATGGCAGAAGGTGAGGCAAAAGGAGAGACTAAAGAACGTATGAAAAATGCCAAAAGAATGAAAGAGGAAGGTATTGACATTAATCTCATTCATAAGATAACGGATTTGTCTATAGAGGAGATTGAAAATCTATAATCTTCTAAATTCAACAATCCGCTTGGATTGTACCGACAATTATGCATTATGAATTATGAATTAAATTCGACAAAAATCCCTATTTTTGCAGAAAATTAATTTTGATGAATAAAATTCTAAAAGATAAGCGATTCCTTTGCATCGCAATTTTCATGGCAGTCATAGTCATTGACCAAATATCCAAGATTTGGGTGAAGACACACATGTCGTTGGGGTCAAGCATCTGGATCACAGACTGGTTTCAAATCAATTTTCAGGAAAACAATGGTATGGCGTTCAGCATCGAGATGGGCAACAAGATTTTCTTGACGCTGTTCAGAATCATAGCTGTCGGAGGTCTGCTGTACGTCATCAACAAAATAATCAAGGAAGGATATAAGACAGGCTTCATCGTATGCATGGTGTTGATCACGGCAGGTGCACTCGGCAACATCATCGACTGTGTTTTCTACGGTGTGCTATTCAGCGACAGCCATCGCCAAATTGCTGAGTTTATGCCTGCCGCCGGAGGTTATTCCACATGGCTTTATGGCAAGGTTGTGGATATGCTATATTTCCCTTTGTGTCGACTTCCGGAATGGGTTCCATTCTTCGGAGGAGACATCTTCTTCCGACCAGTATTCAACATAGCAGATAGTGCAGTCTGTACAGGCGTATTCAGCGTCCTTGTATTCCAACACAAGGAGTTGTCAAGATTCATGGGTGAAGATGACAAGAAGAAGGAAGATAAGAAAACAGACGGTGATTCAAGCAATCCCGTCGTGACAGAATCAAAATCAGTAAGCGATGAAAAAGAGTAGTATCATATTGGCGACGTTGCTCGCATTTGCCTCTTGTTGTTTGTTCTCTTCTTGTGAGGAGAAAGCTCCGATAAGCAAGAAAAAGATGACTGAGATGGTGGCAGAATACTATATGCTAGACGGAGTCTCAAAACATGAGATAAGAGAAGTCAAGAATACCGACATCAATCTCATGTACGTAGATTTCCTTAAAACACACGGAGTCACTGCAGCAGAGTTTGATTCTGCAGTTGCCTACTATTCACGTCGCCCTATGGAATTCAAAGAGATTTACGACGGTGCGATCAAAATCGTGAACAAAAAATTGGATGAGATAAACGAAGAATTGGATAGATAAACAGAAAGAGGCGTGGTTCACACCTCTTTTTTTATGTCGTCCTAATCATCTTTCTTTTTATTTTTTTTCTTCTTTCCAAAGCCAAAGAAGGGTTTTAGCAACGGTTTCTTATCTCCCGGTTTCACCTCGTCTATTCCGTAACGATAGCTTGACGCCCAAGAGAATCCTAGCGTCTTTGAAGCTCTGATCAATTTGTCTTTCTGATCATCGGGTAGTTTGGAATAGGAAGCCACGATAATCTTAGTATTCTTAATCGGATTTTTATAAAGTTCGGCAAAACTCTTGGCTCCGCAACTACTAACAATAGAGAACACCTTCTCTGTCACAAACTTTCGGTCTTCCAGCGACATCTCTTTCAAGAAATCAGCGAAAGTATGATCTGCGACGTCCCTCACCCATTCATTTTCATTCTCTGATACCAGGCAAGGGCCTTTAATCTCCCAGAAAAGCGGATTATGCTGCTTTATTCCATACCCTTGACTCTTCACCGCCACATAATCCTTTTCGTGCTCCAAAAGCATCCCTACGATTGAATCTGACGGCACAAATGTATGAATCTTATCCTTTGTTTCCTGATAACGTGAAGTATCCTGAATCTTCTCTAGAAATCCTGGGCCATCAAAATTGTAGATTGCGACAACATCGTCAAGATGCTCTTCCTTCATCTTCAAAAAAGCGTATAAAGCCTCATTTCCACCTTTAGAATGGCCAACGATATAGCATTTCTTTCCAAGTTCAGCCTCATTAATATATCTGACAGCTTCAGCCTGACCAGGAATCTCTCTAAGGTAAGAGAGCATACAATCCTCTTTCCAACCTATGATAGATGAATCTGTACCACGATATGCCACAACTCTATTACCGTCTGTCAACTCAAATGTCATTGCTGCAAACTGCACCACCCTCTCCTCATCAAAAATATTTCTGAAGTCGACAATACGGATGTTAGCAAACCTCTCCGTCTTCACTGCCTTATTAAGTACGAACGGGGCCGTCTTTCTTGGTACGATATCGTTTTCAATGTCAATTTCCTTTGTGTATTCTCCAAAAATCTCTGTATTATCTTCATGAAGCTGGACATACTCGGCAAGAGTATAGCCACACACATCGGTAACGATATTATAGAACTGCTCAAACTCATAGTAACATATCAACGACAAGATAAGGGCATCCACTTCATTTAACGGATCCCTCTCAAAAGGCAAGTCGCCACGCCACTCAAGATAATCTAGCATGTTCATATTCTAACGACATTTGATGATTCAAAGCAAATTTACGTGTTTTATCATTTTCTAGCAAATTTGAATTCATATAGTTATTCAACATTAACGCAGTAATTTGTCTACAATAGCAAAAGGGAATGCCATACAGACACTCCCTTTTCATGAAATATTTGAAAAAAAATCTAGTTAGTTTCTATAACCAATTACCAGTTTCTGATCTTAGTCTCCCAACCGTTAGCATTACAGAACTGTCCACCGTTAACCAAGAATTCGTTTCTCCACTTATCCTCGCCACACAAGTGCCATCTGATAAATGCGATACAGCAGTTAGAACCTTGCCATGGTCCATATCCGTGACCTTCGTTACCCTTGATGCCAAGCCACATAGGAGCCGTGTTTGAAGGATAGTTGAAATCACCTACAGCATTATCGTATGCGATGTCTGTATGACCTGTGATAATACCGATTGGAATATTCAATGTTGATGATCCGCTATGAGCATCGAAGCTACCACTGTTAAGAATCATCAACACACAGACACGCTTATCAATTGCAGCACAGCTCTGAGCCATCACACCACCCTGAGAGTGTCCACAGATAGCAACACGCTCCATATTAAGTTTGTGATACAATCTGGAATTGGGATCGTTGTTCTTAGCTTCAAGCCAATCGAATGCTTTCTTAGCATCCGCACCATCCCAAGTGGAAGGTTGTGAATAGACCACGAATCCCATAGAAGCAAGACGCTTAGGAATAGTAGGCTGTGAATTTGGAGTCTCACCACCACCAGGACAGAAAATTGCCACTGGATGAAGGACATTAGGATCGTTAGACAACTCCTTCGGATAAGCAAGGACACCATTTCCACTAGGACCGTTATTCTCATCCCAATTATATGCGCAAGGGCCATCAAAGTCAACATTATCACCCTTCAAGAAAAATGTCTTCTCCTGTACTACAGGCTGCTGCTGTTCTTGATCCTGACTTACGTTACCCTGAGGCTTAATCAAAGAGATGCTGTCGACATCACTGATTGAATACTCAACGTAACTTCCGTCTTTTTTGCAGACGTAAAGTGTGCTCTGTGCGAACATAGTCGCAGCTGCTACAAGCGATGCTGCAGTAGCAAAAGTTTTCATAAATGTTTTCATGTTATTTAGTGTGTTTTAAGTCTGAAGCAAAAATATAAATTTTTCTCCTTAAAGGACTAATTTATTGAAAAAAGTTAAAATGGCGACAACATCACTGTCATCGCCATTTTCTATGTAGATTAATCCTTTATTAGTTTAACTGTCTTAGTTCCGTTAGAAACGGCATAGATACCAGATGCAAGATCCGACACAACAACCTCAACAGTCTCAGCCTCAGCAACAAATGCCTTGACTACAACACCGTTCATAGAAGTGATTGTGATGATATCACCGTCTGTCAAACCGTTGATCTTAACGATATCCTTAGCTGGATTTGGCTCGACCGAGATAGTATTGGCAGAAGCCTCGACCAACTCATCGTCTGAAGGATCGTCAAAATACATATTCCATGAATCAAAGTTCAACTCTCCGCTGAATGTGAAGAACAAGTCTGTCGCTACAGAAAGATCTGAAGACAACTTACACTCAAACTCCTCGTAAGATGTGTTTGCCTCAACATTCAAGTATCCGATTACAGGACCACCAGCTGAACCTGTAGATATTCTGATTGCACCACCACATGGAGCAGACACACGAGCCTTAAACTTGTTTACACCCTGAGCCTTAACTCCGGCAACACCGATCCAAGCTCCATTCTTACCATGTACCGACATTCTAGTAGAGTTACCTACGTAGTTAACATCGATACCACTCTGCCATGCGAAACACTCAGCCTGAATTTCCTTAGTAGCGTCGACTGGGACAACCTGATCAACACCCTTAGTAGTACCAGCTGTCACACCATTGATCTTACCTGCCGACTCATCGACATTTGCATAGTCGACATGAGAGCAACGATATCCGCCCTTGACACCTCTCTGGTTCTGGATCCACTGTGAATGGTATGTGATATACCACTTATCCTTAAACTTGAAGAATCCGTGGTGGTTGTTACCATTGTCACCAAGCCATTTTGAAGGGTTATCGAATACCTTACGATCGAAGTTAAATCCTGTCATAGGATTAGAAGAACGCATAGTAGCGATTACAGCATTAGAGATTCCGTACTGGTTACCTCCTGGCACATTCCAGTTAGTACAGTATGAGTAAACGTAAGTATTACCGATCTTGTTGATACCAGCATCCTCGAATAGATATGGTGGCTTAAGAGTCTGAGGTGTTCCATCTATAGAGATGAAGTCTTTTCCTAGCTTAGCGATACGTGCAGTACCTGGGTCAGCCTGAGCACCGGAAGGCACACCACCACCGAAGTATAGATAACCTGTTCCGTCGTCGTCAACCAATACAGCAGGGTCGAACAACCAAGTTACGTTTGAACAGTTTGGAGTAGATCGAGTGATCAAGCCAGCACCGTTCTTAACATCCTCCCATGGTCCGTAAGGAGTGTTGGCAGCGACTACGTAGATACCGTTACCGTTGTTAGCGAAGTATAGGAAGAATCTATCCTTACCGTTTACCTTAGCGTGGCAAGCTGTTGGAGCCCAAGAGTTGACGGCCTTTGAGATACCGCCTGAACCGGCAACCTTCATTGGACCATGGTCAGTCCAGTTTACAAGGTCGGCAGAAGCGACACAAACGATCTCTGTGATCTTGCCGTAACCGTTATCCTTAATATTACCGTTGTTGTCATATTCATAGACATCATGAGTCATGTAGATATAAACAGAGTCACCATAAACCATCGCACATGGGTCAGCACCGTAACGCTGAGTCATGATAGGGTTGTGGTTTGTAGTTGGCTTAACCTTAGGATCGATGTTGCTTAGTTTAATTGAAGAGAAGATTGAAGCCAACTCCGCATTGTCACGATCACCGATCACACAACCGTTAGCATCGTATGGCTCGGCACCGTTAGACTCGTACTTCTCGAATGTCATGTTGTCGATATCGAACCAATCGCCAGTAACCTTCAACTGAAGAGTGTGCTTACCAGCAGAAATTTCCTTTGTACGAACGACAACGTTAGAGAACTTAGTAAAGCTTCCTGTGTTAGGAGCTGAAACAGAAGCGATCTCCTTACCGTCGATCAATAGAGTAAATCCTGAAGTAGAGTTGTCTGTAGCAGCAGAAACTGTAACTGTATATCTAGAAGTTTCCTTCACTTCAACAGTATAGTTCAACCACTCACCGCTCTGGTTGTAACCTACAACATATCCAGAAGCACCTTTGTAAACGTCGACACCGTCGTTACGCAATGCCTCACCACGGTTTTCTGAATCGTTGTCATTGTAAGCGACATCCTGTCCTCCGAAGTCGTACTCCTCAGCCTCGATCTTTCCTGGAATAGAAGCAGGAGCATCGTTGTATGGGCCAGCAGCCTTTGTATCTTCCATTGGTGTTGCTCCACCCTGGCCATTATCAGCTACGGCACCACACTCTAGAGAATACTTTGAACAGAATCTCCAGATTTCACGAGCAGTATGGAACTTATCGTTAACAGGAGCGTGACCACGTCCATTGACCTTGTTCAAACAAACCTGAACACCGCAATCTCCATTATTCCACCAGTAACGAGTATATCCGTCACCCTTTTCCTCTTTTGGCGTAGCATCACAATTGTTTGCCTTAGCCCATGCCTCTGCCTGTGCGTATGCACCCTGCTGATGCTGCTGCATACCGTTGAATGTACCCTGCCACTCCTCATAGTGAACAACGTCATCGGCGTCACCGTTTGTATGCATAACTGGCATTGGACGAGAAGGCTTAGCTGTCTTGTCGCCGATAGGATAACCAGAACAAGGAGCACAAGCAGCGATCTGGTCTGCCATGTTGTTAGCCACTGTATATGTGAACATACCTCCCATCGAGAAGCCGCTCATATATACACGACTTTTATCAATATTGAACTTAGTGCTCATTTCAGAAATGATTTTCTTCATGAAAGCAACATCAGCTCCATTACCGCTCAAATCCCATGTTGAGCCATCAGACTGAGCATATACTACTAAAAATTTTGCTGTATCTGCAACCTGGTCGAAACGAGCACATGACTTCTGATAAGCAATGTCCTGATTCATACCGTGGCATGAAATAAGCATTGGTCTACCCTCACCCATTCCGTTTGGAGCATAGTAGTCAATTGTACGGTTCTTTCCGTTGACATTGACAGTCATCTTTGTTCCAGGAAGAGTCTGAGCACTCGATACTGCAAGCACCATACCCATAGCAGATGCAAGCATTGATTTGTAAAGTGTTCTCATGATATATGATATTAGATTATTTTACAATTTTGATGGTTTTACCGTTTGTTGCAACTAGGATGTAAACACCCTTATCTGCAAACTTCGCATCGAAGTCAGCCATACTGCTGATAGTCACATCACCAAGAACCTTTCCGTTGGCATCACAAACCTTGTAATCGCCGGAAGGAATCTCAGCCACAGTCAATTTTACATTCGAAGGATCAGAACTCTTAGCCTTAATCCAATCGATGTTAACCCAAGAAGACTCGATCGAAACAAGCATCTCGTGCTTGCCTGCAGAAAGTTCAATCTCTTTTGTCGACAAAAGCTCCTTGTAAGATGTCCAAGCTCCAGTATCTTCTGTGTCGAATGTCACAACCTTATTCTTATCTTCATCAAACATGATGGAGAATGAAGACTCACCACCTTCGTCAGAGACATTTGCAGAGAAGATATACTTGTCGTCTTTCTCAACCTCTACTGTGTATTTCAACCACTCTCCAGCCTCACAATAACCTACTGCATAACCTCCATCGCAAACATACACGTCGACATTAGAATCTGATCTGTAAGTTGCGTCGCCATTGTTTTCATCTTTTGCATCGTAGAACGAAACACCAGAAGCTCCTTCGTTGAAGTTTTCAGCCTCGATGATTCCAGGAATCTTAGCTGCCACGCCACCGTAAGGACGTGCCTTCTTCACAACCTCTATAGTGATAGCCGACTCACCAGTATTTCCATCAGCATCGTAAGCTGTAGCTGTTATCGTGTGCTTTCCTAGAGAAGCATCTGCTCCATAATAGAATGCAAATGGAGCTACCCACTTATCTCTTATCTGCGTAGTGCCCTCGAAGAACTTGATATTCTTGACCTCTGACTCACTCTTGTAAGACGGAGTAATCAAAACGCTGTCACCCTCCTCAACAACTAGTTTTTCAGCAGCCAATTCCAGGCTAACCTTTCCGCTACCCTCTCCAACGAAAGATACACAACTCTTAGCAGGAAGTGTATAAGAGAAAGAGCCTCCCTTGTTGACAGCATCAAGCTTCTTCATGTTTCTTGACTGGTCTGTGATCCAGACGTTCCACTGCTGAACCTTTGTGCCAGGAACCGAAATGTTGATTGACTTTGCCTCAGTACTCATGTTTACTGCTACGATAACGACATCGTCATTATTCTTATAAGCAGAAGTGTATACGTTGTAAGTAGGGTTGATTGTACAACCTACACGATAGTATCCTGGACGGATGAATCTTGCGTACTGACCGAAAAGCCAACCACGCTTAGTGATCTGACCATCCTTAGAGTTCTCGTTGTTTGAATCACCGTTGTTGATCAAAGAGTAGTTTCTCTTCAAGTACCACCACACGTATGCGCTCATGTTCGAGATAGCCATACCACGGTGGATAGAGTAAGCAACCTCCAAAGCCTCAGGCCATACGTTTGCACGACATGGTGAGCCGTTAGTTGCATTTGAAGATGTATAATACTCTGTCATCCACAACTCCTTGTCAGGATTAGCTGCGATCTTCTGGTCGCCAAGAGAATACTTGAAGAAGTTATCGCTTGTAGAAGCACCACTTGCATAGAAGTGAGTACCCAAGATATCAATGTTCTTAAGAGCGTTTGCATCGTTTAGAATCTTATCGTAAAGACCCTTGCTGTATGCGAAGCTTTCTGCTGTAATCACCTTTGTTCCGTTTACACGAAGCTTGCCAGCATAGTTCTTGGCATACTCGTAAACCTGATCAGTCGACCACCATGTCCAGTCGTGACCGTAGTCTGGCTCGTTAGCGAAACTCATGGCATAAAGGCTGACACCCTGCTGCTTCATGTAATTATTGAAAGAGACCAAGTGATCCGTGTATTTTGAAAAAGCACTTGTGTTGATCTGCTTCTCATTATTACGATACTGACATGAACCATTGTTACAGAAGGCCGTTGTCTTAGTTGCCATATCCGAAGAAGGTGTGTTCCAAGGCGTAGCGAAAATCTTAACGCCCATCTTCTGAACCTTCTTACAAGTGTTGACCTCACGACTCCACTGGCTGCTGTTCTCAGCGACCCATATACGCATCACCGAAAGACCAAGTTTGTTGTCGCCGACGCCAAAAAGTTTGTCTATATCATTATCGGTAAGATCATATCCTGTCCATACAGGATGGTTGATACCACCGAATCCTTGAATTTTCTGATGTACTTCAGAAAGAGTCACAGTACAATTCTGAGCTGCGACAGAAGATGCACCCACCAACGCGATGGAAGCAACAGCAAGTCTTGTGTTGAGTAATACGTGTTTCATGATAATAAAATTAAGCCTATAAATATGATAACGTGTTAGAAAGAAACGTCTCCGAATTTCTGTTTTGATCCAGCGACTATTGCTTTCCGTTTGCAATCGTAGCAAATATATGGATGATAGAATTGGAAAAATTAACCAAACATGACATTTTTTTTATCATTTATCATTTTGGGAGAAATATCCACCATCCATGTTACATACAAAATACACGATGAAATGGTGATTTTTAAAAAGTCAACGTTTTTTCTACCTACACCAATATTAAATCCTTCTAAATTATAACATCCAAACACGCTTATTCGGATTAATCTACATAATAATTCCCATAGAGACGGTATTCATCACCATAGAAAGAGTCCACACCGTCTCTACTCGCAAATATAACGAAAAATAAATACGTTGTCAATGAAGAGGTGGATTTTTTGCAATATGGCAATATCCAGATATTATACTACTCTGCTTAAAACATCTTTACCCTCAAAGAAGAGCATTATATTCTTCACTGCATACTTTCCCATAGCAATACGAGCCTCGACAGTAGCTGTACCGATATGCGGCACCACAATGACGTTGTCTCGTCCGAACAAACCTTCGTTGATCTGCGGTTCCTTCTCAAACACATCAAGTCCGGCACCACCCACATGTCCGCTCTCCAACGATGACACCAAAGCGGCTTCATCGACAACCGGTCCACGTGCAGTATTCACGATGAAAACGCCCTTTTTCATCTTCGCTAGAGCCTTTTCATCAATCAAATGATGCGTAGTTTCATCCAACGGAGTATGCAAAGAGATGTAATCTGATTTTGACAACAGGTCATCCATAGAGACATATTCAGCACCATACATGTTCTCAACCTCCACTGGCAGACGATGTCTGTTGTAGTAAACGACCTTCATTCCCGACACCACAGCACGTTTGGCAACCGACTGTCCGATGCGTCCCATACCTACGATGCCAAGCACTTTATTGTAGAGGCCGGTGCCAAGGTTCTCCATCACACCCCAACGGATATTATCCTTAGTCTGTAGTTTACGGTTGCACTCTGTAATTCTGCGTGAAAGTGCAGACATAAGAGCAAAGGCCAATTCTGCAGTCGGCTCCACTACAGGATCGGGGGTGTTTGTAACAACAATTCCTTTCGATTTAGCATACTCGATGTCTACATTGTTGAAGCCTACTCCAAAATTGGATATGATTCTAAGGCGAGCTCCCGCGTCGATAATATCTTTATCTATAGGAAAATTAAACATAGAGAGCAAGCCATCACATTCTGGCAAACGTTCAATTATCTCTGCTTTAGTGAATGAAGGCGCAGTCGGCAATATGAATTCATACTCATCGGAAGCCTCTACAAAGCCCTCCTTCAAAAGATTATATGTCACAAGGATTCTTTTCTTCATAGTTTTTATTAAAAGAGAAATATCGATTCCTTTTTTATCTTACTTTTGTCAACACAAATATAATAAAAAGCCTAATTTTGTAATGAGATTTAACTCACAAAAATCAAAACTACCATGATTGAACAGATGTTGGAATTCAATAAGCAATTCGTTGAGACGAAGGCTTACGAAAAATATAAGACAAGCAAGTTTCCAGACAAGAAAATCGCCATCGTAACTTGCATGGACACTCGTTTGGTGGAACTTCTTCCTGCCGCTCTTGGCATCAAGAATGGCGACGTGAAGATCATCAAGAATGCAGGAGGAACAATCACTAATCCTTTCGACTCGACAGTCCGCTCTCTACTTGTAGCCATCTACGAACTTGGTGTGAATGAGGTGATGATCATCGGCCACACTGGTTGCGGCGTACAGGGCATGGATAGTCAGGAGATGCAGCACATGATGAAAGAACGTGGAATCGACGATGAACATATCAACCTGATGAAGCATTGCGGCATCGACCTTGACTCTTGGCTCCACGGTTTTGACGACACTGAAGCGGCTGTGCTTGAGACCGTCGACCTAGTGAAGAATCATCCTCTTGTGCCAAAGGATGTTGTGGTACGTGGTTATATCATGGATAGCGAGACTGGTAGTTTGAAGACTATTTAATTTTGCTTATGGACAGATTCGACATCATCATAGAAAAGCAGTCGCAGCTTGAATCGTTGATCAAGCAGTGGGGCTTCATGCCGTTTTTCAAGAACAGTATTTTGGGATTTTCCATTGAGGAAATGACTCCGCCTGAACTTCTTTTCGGCGATGAGATGGAGAATGGACCATGGCAGTGGAAAGGCCCGATCATCAGCAATTGGGAGTCGGCATACGGAAAATTCTTCCGTGGTAAGGCAGGATATATTAGTCTCAAATGGTTGCCCGACTTCATCAACTACAGACGTTCAATCTACCCGATTGAGAAAGAGTGTGAGGATGCACGCAGGATTCTGGACGTTCTTGTGGAGAATGAATCGATGCTTTCAAAACAGTTGAAGGTGGCGAGTGGATTTACGCTCAGCAGAAAAAGGACTAAGTTTAATCCGGATGATCCTACCGAACCTATCGTCAATAAGAATAACGGTATGGCCTTCGACGGATTGATCGGCCAACTTCAGATGGGGACACACGTCTGCATTGCCGATTTCGAGTATCTTATCTCCAAGAAAGGTGAACCATACGGTTGGGGTGTCGCCAGATATTGCACTCCAGAGGCGATGTATCCTGAGTTATTCCCTATCGAAAATAGTGTCGACGGAAGGACACCCGAAGAGTCGTATGAACGCATTGTCAACCATTTATGCGAATTATTCCCCGACGTTGACAGGAAGAAAATTGAGAAATTGATTTAAATAATCATGCATAAATAAAACACCACCTCCGTAATCACAAACGTAGCGCCGCAGCAATCACCGGTATATCCACCGATGTTCTTTCGCATGTATTGGAACAACAAGACGGCGACAATAGGTGTCACGACGCAAGGAACGATGAATGACGATATTGCAGAACCACAGAAATAGTAGGCTAAACCTAGTGGAATGAATGTTATGATTATCGACGAAACAATCTCATTGACGCTTGGCCTCTCATAAACCAACCTATTTTTCGATTCACTCTCCTTGCGAACGTATGGCAGGAATATAGTTATTGTTGACGATACAAACTTGCAATAAGAGTCGGCAAAAATCAGTGTGAATAATAGGAATAACGATGCTCCATCAGCCACTACAGCTGATAATGTATTGACCTGAACCAAGAAATAGAAAACCAAACCGACGACTCCATACGTACCGATATGGGAGTCTTTCATGATTCTCAAGATGCTATCCTTGTCGTAGCCGCCACCGAATCCGTCGCAGAAATCGGCGAAACCATCTTCGTGCAGACAACCTGTCAGCAAGACTCTAGCAATCAGGCATAACACCGCAGTCAACATTGCCGGCAATGAGGTTGTAGCATACACTACAGCAAACATCATCAACCCGTTGAGATAGCCGATGATGGGCCAATACGGCACCACATGCTCGTAAAATGATTTGTCCACTTGCATGATCTTCCACAACGGAAGTCGTGTGAAGAAACCGAATGTTGCAAATATCTGCCTAAACAAACTCATCAGAAATACTTTGTAATATTAGCGTGCTGGAAATTATCCATTTCATTGATCATGTTGACAGCCGACTGAAGCAGCGGATAGGCACACACAGCACCTGTGCCCTCGCCTAAACGTAGACCAAGATTAAGTAGTGGAGATGCACCAAGATTCTCCAGCATCATCTTGTGTCCGCCTTCATCACCCTGATGACAAAAAACAGCGTAATCAAGGACGTTGGGTTGCAAACGTGAGGCTGCCAACATACATGCGGACATTATGAATCCGTCGACAAGGATTATCATTCCCAGACGTGCGGCTTGAAGCATGGCTCCAATAGCGGCAACCATCTCGTAGCCAGCGAAATATCTGATTCTATATTCAACAGAATCTCTTTCAGACGACTGGTTGAATCTCTCTATAGCACGTCTCAACACATCATACTTATGAGCGACTCCGTTTTTATCCAAACCAGAACCAGCCCCTACGCAATCCTCCAGCGGCACATTCTGAAACAAATGCATGAAGACACTGCTTGGCGAGGTGTTTGCGATTCCCATTTCTCCGATGGAAATGACGTTGCAACCGATTTTGTGGCAAGAATCTACCTGTTCTGCTCCAACAGTCAAAGCCTTTTCATACTGCTCCACAGTCATTGCCGGGCCATACAAGAAATTCTCCGTACCATAGGCAATCTTCCTGTCAACAATATGGCTATGCTCAACCTTATCGAAATCATGGTCGACACCAACGTCGACAATCCTCAAATCAAAACCATGTTGGCGGCAAAACATATTGATTCCACCTCCACCCTTTCCGTAGTTGATCATCTGCTGCCAAGTTACTTCACGTGGTGAGAACGAAACTCCCTCTTTTTCTATTCCGTGATCCCCACCAAACAAGATATGACAAGGATGGTTCAACACAGGTGATGTCGTGTGCTGAATGAGTCCGATCTGCAAGGCAAGTGTCTCAAGTCGACCCAATGAACCTTTCGGTTTATTGAGATTATCAATCTTCTGCTGCAGAACCTCTGCTATTGATCTATCAACTGGTTTTATCATTTTATCTTAACCTCAATTCCAGAAACCATAAGATACACATCATCGGCATGAGCGGCAACATACTGATTCACAAGTCCTAGCAAATCAGTGAATTTACGCTGCACCTCGTTACCGCTCACTCCTCCTAATCCGATTTCGTTTGTCACAAAGATGAAGGTAGCATTCTGGGATGTGAATTTATCAAACTCCCCCCTGATTGCATCAAATGCAGAATAGACATCATTCAAGTCAAAGAAGTAATTGGTTGCCCAAAGAGTACAGCAATCAATAAGCACGACTCTTCCCGACACATCATACTTGCTCAACGCTTTCTCCTCCTCTATGTTGGTCCATTGCGGTCCTCTTCTCTGCTGATGCACCAACACACGCTGTCTGAAATCGTCGTCCCAGATACGTGCTGTCGCCATATAGACGGGATTTTCCGACAACGATAAGGCCATCTTCTCAGCAAAAACGCTTTTGCCACTGCGTTGACCACCAGTGATCAGGATGATTCGTTTTACCATTATAGATATTTCTTAATATCAGACAATTCCGCAACTATATACGTCACAGGGCCATCCGGAACAAACGTCTTATCCCATCTATTGTAAAGCATTCCATCAATTTCCGAATTCATGGCTCCGACAATATCAGTATCGTAATTGTCGCCGATCATCAAAGTTGTTGCAATATCAGCTTTTGCCTGGCTTAATGCGTATTCAAAAAACTGTCGGGA
Organism: Paludibacteraceae bacterium; assembly: GCA_045629285.1. Lineage (GTDB taxonomy): Bacteria > Bacteroidota > Bacteroidia > Bacteroidales > Paludibacteraceae > UBA1723. The sequence continues at coordinate 27,925 of JAZQQY010000017.1, forward strand.
TGGTTTATTTGCTCCGGCATGTTCACTTAGGATAACTGTATCAAAGAAGCCATCCAAACCAGTGGCTTTCAACTTCTTATATTGAAGTTCAGAGAATCCGTTACTGCAGATGTGAATGCGATAACCCTTCTCTTTCAAGTAATCCAACAACTCTTTTGCACCATCGATAAGTTTTGGAAATCTCATCGTAAGCTGAAGGAAATAGTTGTTGAGATCAAGACAATATTCATCTGAAAAATCCATTTCCGGTTTTGCTTCATTCAACGGACCTCTGAATCTCTCCACAATCAACGTCGGTCTGGAAATCAAACCTTTGGCATAATCCGACCACAGTTTGACATTCCATTTCCAATATGAGTTTGAAAACTCCATAGCCGACTGAAAATATTTGTCAAGTCCACGCTCTTCATAAAGCTGAATCAAAGCATCCTGGGCGCAACCTGATGTGTCGTATAATGTATCGTCAAAATCAATGAATATATCTTTATATTGTTTCATATTAACTCATTAAAAAATTACGCATTATGCATCAATAATAAATCTGTTGTCGACGGAATTGAACGATATTCCATTACCATCAAAATATCTGTTTATCGTGCCGTCTTTGCATAATTCGGATGTTTTGCCATTCACAAAACCAAGTTTACGATCCAGAATCCATGTATAGTCGGAAATCTGCAACGCATGCTCAAGGTCGTGCGTAGATAGCAGAATCGTTTTATCAAGTCGACGTGTGAGGTCACGCAACAACTGCAGCAGCTTCACCTTACTCTGAAAATCAAGAAAAGCCGACGGTTCATCCAGGATAATCAACGGAGTCTGCTGGGCAACCGCCTTGGCGATCATCACCTTCTGACGTTCACCATCAGAAAGTTGCGACACGTTTCTGTCGGCAAAATCCTGAATACCGATCATCTCCATAGCCTCATCTACAATCTCCTTATCCTGTGTCGACAATGTTCCAAAGAAACCGGTATACGGTGAACGGCCAAGAGATACCACCTCCCTTACCGTAATATCCTCCGACTTCACCCTATCAGTAAGCACAATGCCGACGACGCGAGACAACTCCTGCACCGAATACGACTCCAACGTTTTGCCGGCAATCATGACATCACCACTCAGTTTGGGCAACAGACAAGAGATGGTGCGGATCAACGTCGACTTGCCAGAACCGTTTTTGCCAAGCAGACATGTCAGAGATCCTTTGGGCAGTGATGCCGAAAGTCCTTCGTGCAAAAGCGAAACATTAGCACCATTCTTATATCCTATGGATAAATTGTCAAATTGAAGAATCATGTCTTTCATATACAAATATAAATCAAGCACATAACGGGAATAACAACAGCAAGCACTTCAGCATAATAACATATTTCGCAGCTCAACCGCACATCATCATATACAATCTCTCGCTCATTGTCTCCAATGTAAGGCTTATACACCAATTCGCCGAAATAGTCGTGCGGACCACCAAAACGACAATTCAGGATTCCGGCAAGAGCCGCTTCCGGCCAACCACTATTTGGAGAAAGGTGGCAAGGTCCGTATTTCAATACAAACTTAATATGCTTAACAAATCCAAATTCATTGATGTTCAATGAGCCAGCCAACAAAATCAAAAAAGCAGTTATCCTGGCTGGAAAAAAATTGGCTATATCGTCGATTCGTGCTGCCCAGCAACCGAAATCTTTATAACGCTCGTTCTTATAACCAATCATTGAGTCCATCGTATTGATCATCTTATAAGTCATCATACCTGGCACGCCAAAAAGCAAAAGCCAAAAGATCGGAGCGACAACACCGTCACTAAGATTCTCTGCCAACGTCTCAAGTGCAGCTGTACGAACCTCCTGTGCTGATAGTTCAGAAGTATCTCTACCAACGATTCGCGCCACCTGATTACGTCCTTTTTCCAAACTCACTTCACATGCATCAAAAACCATTTTTACCTCTTTTCTCAACGTATGTCCGGCTAGACAGAAAAAAACAAGAATTGATTGTAGCACCACAATGAAAAGATTACAAACAATTTTATCTTCCAACAAAAATAATTGGGGAATCTGCAAAAAAAGCCAAACTGACACAAAAGTGACAGAGATACTTAGCAATGCAAAAAATGCACCTTTGAACACACGATGATCGCCTCCATTTAATCTGTGCACAAACCATGAAATCCATTTTCCCATGTAAACTACAGGATGTGGCAAATCTTCCGGATCGCCATATTTACGATCCAGAATCCAACCTATTACAAGAGAGAAAATCAAAATCACATAATTTCCGACCATAAACCAATCAATCTGATGAGTTCATCATTATCTTTTCGCGACTGAACAGAGACTCTGAAATATGAGGAATCCAATCCATCAAAATTATCTGCATTGCGAATAAGGACACCATGTTCTTTTGCCAAAAACTCTTTCAATTCTGCAGCAGTTGACTTTAACGTCCTGGCAAGAAAGAAATGACAATCTGACGGAAGCACCTTGATTCCGTCGACTTGAGCGAGGCCATTTGCCAAATAAGCAGTCTCAGATAAAAGAGCATGAATATCAAAAGGATATTCATCTTTATGATCCAGCAGATACGACGCCGCAAAGATAGACATTTGATTGACAGACCACGGCATACGCAGCGCAAAAATCTTCTCAGTGATATCTTTGCCAACCGTCAGATAACCCAATCTAAGTCCAGGCACAGCAAATCGCTTTGTCAATGAGTTTATCATAATCACATTAGGAAACTCAATAATTTGCTTCTGACTAAGCAAAGATTTATCCGAAAATGCCTCGTAGCTTGCATCAATCACAAAAATCGTATTCGGATGAGATTCAATGGCATCCATTAGCAAGTCGACGGGAATCACACCACCCGTAGGATTATTGGGATTACAAATCCACACCATCTGATGTTGGTCTGTAACTTCCCTCAAATCAGTGATTTTATCCACCGTATGATGGGCAGCAACACACGCATCGGCATACTCCGAAAATGTAGGGACAAGTATGGCGGAATGGCTACACTCAAATGCTCGTGACACCATGTATATTGCCTCAGTTGCACCATTAGTGAACATCACATTATCGGAATCAACGCAATTCATCTGGGCAATCTTGTTTTCCAACTCAGTCGGCACAGGCACAGGATAGTGTGTTAACGACTGCATGTTCTCTGTCAAGTGTCGGAACAAACCGTCGTGGCAAAAGAATGACGGGACATTGGAACTGAAATTCATTCTAATGCCGTCAAATTTGAATATGTCATCACCATGTCCGTGTATCATTGGGGTCCATTTATCATATCACTCAGTTAGAATCTTATAAAGCAAATCCATGTCAAGATGCTTCCTTATATGATCAGCCAACAAATCATACTGCGTCTGTTTGAACTCCTCAACATCCACAAACTCACTCTTCTTACCATCAAATGCAGACAACAGATGGTTGACTACCGCAGTGTTATCAAGAAATCCGTGAATGTAGGTTCCCCAACAATTATCCACATGCAAATAAGGCAAATCAGTGGTGCTGACACCCTGATGAATCTCATAACCTGAACATTGCTGACCGTCGAAAGTGAAATCAACCTGACGCGTCAACTTCTCATCCGACATCGTTGTCTCCATATCAAACAAGCCCAAGCCTGGCATATACGGCACTGAGCCTTCAACACCGTTGGAATCGGAAACCGACTTACCCATGATCTGGAATCCGCCACAGATGCCGACAACCGTTTTACCGGCTTTATGTGCGTCGACAATAGCCTTAGCCAAACCAGATCGTCTCAACCAATAAAGGTCGTCGATCGTCGACTTTGTACCAGGAATTATGATTATATCCGACTGTTTGATGTCGTCTATATTATTGGTATAAAATAAATTGACTCTTGGATTTCGTTCCAACACATCAAAATCAGTGAAATTGCTGATATGACAAAGCAAAATCACAGCCACATTGATTTTGGAATCATTCAATCCATGTTGCTTATATTGAAGCTGTACGCTATCTTCCGCATCGATCACAATATCGTTGAACATCGGAACGACACCAAGCACCGGAACCTGACAAATTTCCTGAAGCATCTTTCTGCCCTCTTCAAAAAGTCGCAAGTCGCCACGAAATTTATTCACCACGATTCCTTTGATTCGTTTTCTATCCTCTGGAGTTTGAAGCATCACACTTCCATAGCATGAGGCAAACACACCTCCTTTGTCAATGTCGGCTACAAGAATCACATCTGCGTCGGCATATTTTGCCATAGGCATATTCACAATGTCGGAATCTCTCAGATTGATCTCCGATACACTTCCGGCTCCTTCAAGCACAATAGGATTATATGAGGCAGAAAGACGGTTGAAAGATTCATGAACGTAGGTTCTCAACTCTTCCCGGCCATCTTTCTTAAAATAGTCGTATGCAGATTTATTGCCGATCGGTTTTCCATTCACCACGACCTGAGTCGTGTGATTCGAATTAGGTTTGAGCAAAACCGGATTCATATCAGAATGTGGATCAAGTCGACATGCCTGTGCCTGGACTGCCTGTGCACGTCCTATCTCCTTTCCGTCAGGCGTGACAAATGAGTTCAAAGCCATATTCTGAGCTTTGAACGGAGCAGGCGAATAGCCATCCTGCAAGAAGATGCGACACAAAGCAGTAGCGATGATGCTCTTGCCAACATCACTTCCTGTGCCGACCAGCATTATAGGATGCAACCGTCGTTTATCCATTCTTCAATTCTTTTAACCAGGTTTTATCGAATCCACATTCAGCCCAATACCAATGTGTATATCCAGCTATCACATTTTTATATCTGTAAATCGGAGTGTCGACATCAGCTCCTTTTGCATTCTTCTGTATAATTTCCCTACTGAATTTGTCTGATTGCGAATCCCGAATATCAGAATAATGAAACTCATGTCCTTTGATCTCTATTCCACCGACACAAGCAGAACGATATCCAAGATGCAATCTGAAATTCACCATTGATGCTGTAATGTTGAATACTCCACACATCTCAACACCATCAATATCGTGGCAAAGGTACAAGAATCCGCCGCACTCGGCAAAAACCATGCCTCCATTTTCTACAAAATCTTTGACACTAGCCATCATCGTCTTATTATCAGCCAACTGTCGAGAATATAATTCAGGATAGCCTCCTGGCAGATACAACAAATCGCATTGAGGCAACTCGTTGTCTTTCAACGGAGAAAAGAATCTCAGTTCTCCCAATCTGCGCAAATCATCCAAGTTGGCTTGATAGACAAAACTGAATGCGATATCGTAAGCTACTGCAATAATCATAACATCAAGGTTTTATCCAATATTTTATCAATTGCCACATGAACCTCAACCTCGTCTGCAGCAGATGAAATCATAGATTCTATCTCATCCTGATGCGAATAATCCAAGCCCAAATGTCGGTCGGGAATAACCAATTTCGGATTACGTTTCAGGTATCCCAAACACTCAACTCCCGCATCGACACAAGCATCCTTCAAAAATGAGAAATGGGTTTCCGATGCAACATTATTGAAGACGACACCTGCCAAGTTGAGACTGGAATCAAAGTTCTTGAATCCATAAATTAGTGGAGCGACACTGTAGGCTACCGACTGTGAATTAACTACAAGCAGGACAGGCAAACCTAGCAGTTTTGCAATCTCCGCACTGCTTCCTTGGGATTTTGAATAACCGTCGAACAATCCCATGACACCCTCCACAACTCTCAAATCCGACGTTGAGCCATACTTTTCAAACATCTCTTTAATATGGGCATCTGAGGACATGAATGAATCCAGATTGATAGATGTATTGCCGCAAGCTATCTTGTGAAGCAACGAATCAATATAATCCGGCCCACATTTGTATGGCTGGACCGATAATCCGCGTCGACTCAACGCACGCATTATGCCCAATGAAAAAGTTGTCTTTCCACTGTTTGAAGTGGCTCCACCGATAAGAAATCCTTTCATTTTCCCCTCCTTTTTAGTATGACTTTAAGTGCAACAGGAGCACCAATCAAAGCCGTCACCGAATTGATCGGCAATGCACCTTCGAAACCAGGCAATCGTGCAATCAGATTGCACAACAAGGCAATAGTAGCTCCACACAACATCGTTGCCGGTAATAAAATTGCATGGTTGGAACTTCTGAATATTGCTCGGCAAATGTGTGGTACGGCAAGGCCAATGAACATTATCGGTCCACAATAGGCCGTCACCACAGCAGCCAATATGCCAGCAACAGCCACCACACGCATCCTTGTTCTTCTGATGTCAACACCTAAGTTGACCGCATATAAGTCGCCAAGCGAAAACTGATTAAGCGGTTTTGCCAGAAGCATGGAGGCTGGCAATAGCAAACCGATCAGTGCAATAAAAACGTAGACTTGATCTCCAGTAACCTTTGAGAATGAACCCAATCCCCAAATGACGTATGTTCTGACATCCTCCTCCGAAGCAAAGAATTTAAGGATTCCGATGATTGCAGTAGCAAGATAGCCAATCAACACGCCAACGATAAGCAATGTCACATAACCTTCGAATCGACATGACAGATATGTTATCAGCATCAACACCGACAATGAACCGATTATCGCCGACACCACAATTGCAGAATTACCGATCAATCCAAACTGATTGATCAAGCATCCTCCTACCGTACCGTTAAGCAACACCACAAATGCCACACCAAGGCTTGCGGCACTTGACACTCCCAACACCGACGGTCCAGCCAACGGATTGTGAAACAGAGTCTGCATCAACAGTCCAGAGACAGACAATCCAGCTCCACACGCCAACGCAGTCAACGTCTGTGGCAAACGTGTCTTGAGTATGATGTTTGTCCAGACCACATTGTCATCCTTCATTCCCAACAATATCTGCACCACGTGGGCAAAAGGAATATGGACAGAGCCTAGAGCAATGTTAAGAGATACCAATATCGGCACACTCAGTATTAGAAATGTCATTACTGTTGATTGTCGCATATCAATCTTATTTCTAGTTCACCACTATCATATACAACTCTACAATGCTTATGACACAACTCCCTGATCTTGTCAAAGAAAGCGTCCGGCATACAGCCCCACAAGTCGCGAGCCATATTTATATTATCGATTTTGTAGGCATCGTCGCCTGCAATACTTTTCAAAAACTCTTTATTCATCTGCACCTTGTGCGAATGGGTATCCATGTTGCCCTCTGCTAGTTTCACAGCTTTTCCGATCATGATTCCCAACACTACTTTTTCGAAACCCAACTCTTTGGCTGAAGCAAGCGCCTCACCGACTAGGTTTCCATAATGGATGCATCTAAGGTTCATTTCGGAAGTCAAGACTCGTTCCCCCATTTTGCCGGACACGAGTCCAATTTCATTACATCCAATTGCTTTTGCAACTTCAAGTTCACGCTTCAAACTGCGGATGAATGCTTCGTTGCTGAACGGGAATACTACTCCCGACGAACCCAATATGCTGATTCCACCTACGACTCCGACCTTATTGTTGAAAGTTTTTTCTGCCAAGTCAGCACCATTCTCCACTGAGATCGTTACATTGCAACCACAATCAGTCAATTTACGTATCTCGTTGGTAATCATAGCACGAGGAGTTTGATTGATGGCAGGTCCACCGACCGGAATACCAAGTCCTGGTAATGTGACAATGCCGACCCCTTCGCCTTGAAGGAAATGAATATCCGAATCGTCTGTGAATTCCACTTTGGAAAAGATTCTGCATCCTTTTGTCACGTCGGGATCATCACTAAAATTCTTGATTGCACAAGCAAAACCTTTCTCAATCACATTCACTTCAAACGGTACAATCTCACCATCCGGCAATTCAAAGTCGACGGAATTGATCTCGTCATCACTTAACAACGAAAGTAACGCTGCTTTTGTTGCGGCAGTGGCACAAGATCCGGTCGTGAAGCCGATTTTAAGGTTGAAGAAGTCGGGAACTGTTTTCTCTACCGCCTTACGTAACCCCATTTTTCCACCGACATAAATCCAGTCGGATGGAAGTTGTGGATGTTCGATCACGTATGTTTTGATTCCCAGTTGCAATGCAGCCTCAACCTTGACATCACAACCACCTGAAACACCACTTTCCTTAGTGATGACTGCATCACAACCAATATCATGCATCAGTTCCAGCTCCTCTTCCAACGTAGGAATCTGCAATTCGTCGTTGAAGAAGATGAGATGTTTTTCATCAAAACCAGATTCAACTGCTTTATCAATGCTCTCTTTTCTGTCTAGAATTCTGAAGTATGATTCGTGATCTTTCCAAAAATCCTTCAGTTTGGAAATGGTATTCGTTCCTGTCAACGCCAACAGTTTCTTAACTCCATCCGAATGCATCTTCTGCACAGCATCATCATAGCTTTGACAATATGTCACGCCATCCAAATGTGGGCAGAAAGAACGTTCTAGTCGTATGACAGGCAAACCAACCTGTGCTATTGATTCATGCAATGCTTCGGCAAATGGGTGAGCAGCGTCGACAATACATTGAATATCATTATTTTCGCAGAATGTACGTATTTCGTCGGCAGACAAAGCTCCTGCCATACGAACTCCATATTTCAATTCAACCCGCTGGGAATCTCCCTTAGTTGAATAGAAATATTTAGATTCGGATTGCTCGCAAACCTCAATTGCCATACGACCTTCTGTCGTGCCTCCAAAAACAAGAATCATCCTACTTTGTTCTACTCTACTCCCTTTCTAAACAGATGAGTGAAATGTTTATCATAAAGTTTGCTAAGACCATTTCGATTGTCAATAGCATCGCCGACAACAATCAAAGTAGTCAATTTCAGATTGTTATCCTCCACAATCTTAGCCAACTCAAAAAGTTTGCCTCTGAAAATCTTCTGCTCCTTCCAAGTCAACTTATAACATACAGCGACAGGAGTCTCAGGTAGATAACCACCCTCCAACAACTTCTCCTGAATCTGTTTTGCCAATCCAGCAGAGAGATAGATGCAGAGAGTCGACTGATGTCGAGCCAACATTTCAAGTTTCTCCTTCTCCGGCATCGGAGTTCGCCCCTCGCCACGTGTCAAGATGATAGTCTGACACTTTTCAGGAATCGTAAACTGGCTACGCAACTCTGCAGCCGCTGCCTGGAAAGACGAGATGCCAGGAGTGATGTGGTAATCCATTGAATACTGGTCAAAGAAAGCCATCTGCTCCTGGATTGCCCCATAGATACACGGATCTCCTGTGTGAAGACGGACAACAAGTTTATCTTCATCATAAAACCGTTTCATCAACTCAAACTGTTGTTCCAAATCCAGATCTGCACTGCTCACGACAGTCGCGCCAGGCTTAGATACATTCGTGAGTTCTTTTGGCACAAGACTTCCTGCATAGAGAATCAAATCAGCCTGCTGAATAAATCTACGGCCTCGCACACTGACAAGTTCAGGGTCGCCGGGACCTGCACCGACAATTTCAATATGACCTTTGGACTTTTGAGCAGAAAGAGCGAAAGTGAAATGATTTCCGTCGACACAACCCTTATGTTTCTGCAAAACTAGTTTTCCTCCTGCAGTTATAGCAGAAGCCTCAGCCACACCCCAACAGCCAGTCACATCATAAACTTTCCGACTAGGATTGGGAACCTCAATTTCAGACAATGTTTCAGCATCGTATATATTGAGAATCACGTCGCCAAGCTGACGACACAATTCAGAAATCATCTGTTCATCTTTCTTCAAAGCAATGGTATTCACTGAGATAACAGACTCTGGAGCAAACCCCGACTCTCTAATTGACTCAATCAAATTATGAGCTATGCTTTCTGGTATATCCTTCTGACATCCGACACCCAAATACAAACATTTTGGATAATAAGATAGCTTAATATCATCGTGTAGATATGGGCCGACGGAAATCGTCACTTCATAATTTATTCCTGACTTTATAAACTCTTCGTGAGTATCATAAACACTGACATGATCTGGACAAGTTTCACGCAAATAACGTGTGCCTCTATCATTCCACTCAAGAATTAAAGCAGTAGGTTTACGATTAACAAAATCAGCAATCACACGGTTCATATCATCATGCGGCCCGACATCATAAAACTTTACGTTGGTTTTCCAACCATACTCTCTAGCCAGAGTGTCGAGAGCCCATAAGCCAGAATTATCACTTTGTGTAGTGATGACAGGTTGAGCACCGATCGCACGAGCAATCTGCAAAGCCAACGTATTAGCACCACCGACATGTCCTCCCACAACAGGAATCACCCATTTGCCGAGCGAGTCCACACAAACGACGGCAGGATCAGTATACTTGCTTTCAAGCGTAGGCAAGATCTTACGTACACAGATTCCCAAAGCACCGATAAAGACAACTGCCTCAATATCAGGTTGACCCAAAGCCTTTTCTATGCGTTCAGCCAAAGCCTTTCCAACTTCGTTTACATATTCGTATCTTACCATTATTTCACCACGTAGCTTTCAATATAGTTATCGGATTGTTGTCGTCAACGACAAGTTTAGAAAAGACACTGCATCTCATTCCCAAACGTTGAGCAGACACTTCAAATTGCATTCTACTCTCCTCGCTTACTGAGTTGAAAACGATGCAACCTTTGTCTGACAAACAACCACAAATCTTATCCATAATCATATCCAACTTACCTCCGTGTCCACCAATGAACACAGCGTCCGGGTTCGGATAAGCCGACACATCAACATCCAAGAAATTACCAATGACCGATTCTATACCTGGAGCGCCGAATTTTCTTGTGTTATTTTCAATTATCTCTGCACATTCAGGTCGGATTTCAAAAGCAGTCACATGCAAAGATGGAAATCTTAACTTTGCTTCAATGCTGACACTGCCAGTGCAGAAACCGACATCCCAAAACGATTTCTTATTAGCTAAATCAAGAGCCGACAAAGAACAAAGTCGGATCGGCATTTTTGTAATCATCTTTTTTCTTCCGTCAAGAAGGAAAAACTCTTCATCTGGAATACCGAAGAATGTCTGACGAGAAAAAGTACAAATTAAAATGACACAATTTGGATTGTCGTATTTGCAGTTTGAATCATATTCTCCGATAATCTCATCAGTTTCATTTCCAAGTTTGACACCGACATACATTCTGTAATTATCATAGCCAAACTGGTTCAATCTGCTCCAGATATCATGCGGAGTCTTATTTTTATCGGTCAAACAACCAATCATTTTGTCGCCGGAGATGAGAGAACAATCAAGCCCATCCCATGGTCTACCGGTTAACGACACAGTTGTCATTCCTTCGTATGGAATGTTAAGACGATGAGCCAACATCTGCAACGAATTGAAGGATGGAAGAACCTTGATGTCACAGTCGGGACATTCACGCATAACAGTAGAGGCGAAACCGAAAAATAGCGGATCACCTGATGCAAAAACTACGATGGAATCGTAATTTTTGTATGCTTCAAAGACAGTTGACAATGGCACTGTGATGTCAATCCAAACAGCATTCTGTGGCAACAAATCTCTTACAATCTCATGATGTCGTTTGCCACCGGAGAATACAGAAGCATCAGCAATGATATCCAACACTTCAGGAGTAAACCACTGCTTATGACCATCGTTTATACCGATCAAAACACATCTCTCCATACATCTTACATTAAACGTCACGTCCAGGTTTCAACAATTCCGCATCATCAAAAGTCAAGATGCTGTTTACCAATGTTGCGGCAATATTACTACCTCCTTTTCTTCCGTCGATAATTATCTTAGGAACCGAAGCAAACGATTTAAGAGCATGTTTGCTCTCCTGAACATGCACAAAGCCGACAGGAGCAGCGACAACACCAGCTGGAGCAACCACATTTTTGCGCATCAGATCACACAATTCAAGCAAAGCTGTAGGGGCATTTCCAAATGCGAAAATGGCGTTCGGATGTTCCTCCACCGCAATTCTGACTCCAGCTTGAGCACGAGTGATTCCCAATTGCTGAGACATTTCTTTGACCCTTTCGTCGTTGATATAGCAAACAGTCTTCAAACCCAAACGTTCAAGAGCCCCTTTACGGATACCACTCTCCACCATAGTCACGTCAGTCACGATGGTCTTAACCTCACCACTTTTCACACGCAAATACATTCTCTCTGTAGCATCATCATCCATCCACAGAAGATTGGGCATGTCGAAATCGGCAGTGGTGTGAATGACATGGAGCAACGGCCATAGTCGATTCAACGGAATATCTTTCTCCTGCAGCTCAGATAGAATAGTTCCGAAAGACTGAATCATTATGGATTGTCCTATATTATGGCTATCATTATCAATCAACTTGTTTGCATAGCCACGTGGAGTAATGAATTTTCCATCGGACAGATACGACTGACTATTTCCGATAATGACCACAGTGAACATATCTACCTCTTCCGGATCAAACTCAGCGAGAGTGCAGACATTAATCTGCTGTTCTTCTCTGCCCGCCTGTCTGACATATCCGACTACCGTATCAGGTCGACGCTCTTTCAAAAATATCTCTTTCAATCGGTATAGTTGCCAATAACGTCCTTTGCTCTTGGGATTATATACGGCAGTGACGAAATCGGCAGAAGCGGCAGCATAGATTCTCTTCTCAATCGTCTGCCAAGGAGTCATCAGATCACTCAGCGAAATGACACAGAAATCGTGACCAGTCGGAGCGCCAAGCAACGCAGCCGCCTTCTGAAATGCGCTGATTCCCGGCAACACTTCCACCTCAACATCAACATTCATCTTGGCAACCATCTCATAAACAAGCGGAGCCATACCATAAATGCCGGAATCTCCACTAGAGATGACACAGACGTTTTTTCCTTCCAAAGCATAATCAATAGCCATCTTTGCTCGGTCCATCTCCTTCTTCATACCGGTGTCCACACACTGCGTATCTGGTTTGAGATAATTCTCCACAAACTGGAAATAGTATTTATACCCAACGACAACATCGCTGAGACGTATGGCATTCAACACTGCCGGTGTTATATCTTCCGGTGATCCGGGACCTATGCCTGCAACAAAAATTTTCTTCATTCCTTATACTTAAGGGCAAGACTAACAAAAACAGATCTGCCTGGGTTAATAGTTGAAAAATTGGAGTTCCACGGACTCTCATCTTTCTTGTTGAATATATTCTCAATGCCGACAGTCGGCTCCAAAACAAAAGAATTCTTGACTATGGCATATTTTGCAGAGAAATCCCACTGTCCGTAGCCGGCAGCATAACCGTATGTGCTGCTATATCTCTTTCCCTGAGCAAAACCGTTGAGAGAAATATTAAGTTTATTGTCCTTAATCTTTTTATCCCACGCAACACTCACATGACCGACATTCCTTACACTCTTGTCGACGGGAGTAGTCTCAACTTCATACTTCTGCGTCTCAACATTCAACTGTTTTGTAGTCGCTTCAGAATCAGTTAAAGTATAATTGCCGGCAAGAGTCAAGCCATATAGCAAAAAGAGTTTTAGATTGAAATTGAATCCTTTGATCAAAGCCTTATCGACATTATCTCGTTGACGTATTGTGGTCCAACCTTCATTACGCAAAGCAGTCAAACTTTCACTTCCGTCAATCTCCGCTTGAGTCATCGTTCTATAATTGATCATGTCATAGATTTGGTTGAAAAAACCACCGACCCCAGCCTGAACACGCTTGTTGGAGAATGACAGATTCAGATTCCAGAAATTGTTTTTTTCCGGCTTCAACCCAGTATTATTGACTGTATATCTTGACGATGTCTTCGCCTGGTCTGTTGCATAAAGTTGAGAAAGAGTAGGTGTCTTATATCCACCTGCATATCCAGCCTTGACATGGAAATTCTTGACATGACCGGAAAACGCAATATTCGGAGTAAGGTTGGTTCCGAAATTATCGTTATAAGTAAATCTCAAACCTGCCAAAGCATTGAAATAATCATTCAATCTAAATTCATCCTGCACATAGATATTCTCAGTGTTGGATTTTTCGTTGTCGATATTGTCAGTTTCACTGTTCAACCTATCCTGAATCAAATTCAAACCGACTGACAAACTGTTCTTTTCACCCAATGCGAACAATCCTTTTATGTTCTCCTCAACAAGTTTAGTCTCCTTTCTTGTCTCTTCAAACTCTTCCTCCTCAGCGGTTTGCCAATATCTATACCAAGAGGTAAAGTTGTCGCTATGAACATCAAAAAACAGAATCGACTTATCAGTGACCTTCCACTCCGCATCAGCTCCGTAGTCATACGACACATGATGAATATCGTATGTGTAGGCGACTTTTGGGGTATAGGTATAAGTCGTTCCGGTTGAATCCTTTTTTTCTTTTTGAGTGAAATATGTCGCAGTACGAGGCCGTGAAGTCAAATAGTCGTAATAATTGCCACGAAGATTCATTTTGAACTTGTCACAAAATCTCCAAGTGAATGTCTGACTTATATTTTCACTGCGATACCCCACAGACATCGGTCTACCGGTCAATTTCAAAACTTGTTGTCCATTCTCTTCAAAAGCCTGATATTTATTCACTTGCCAATTATCAGCCTGACGATGGTTGTATGATGTTGAAGTAGAGAATCTTTTATGGTTGAATCCAAGACCAAGATCCTGACTAAACCTACCTTTGCTCATCACTTTGCTAAAGGATGTAGCCTCAACTTTCGACATATCCTCTTTCGTAATCACATTGACAACTCCGGCAATAGCATCACTACCGTACAATACGCTGGCAGCTCCACTCATCACCTCAACTCTGGATACATTGTCCAAGCTTATCCTATTCCATCTGTCGTCGCCGCTAACCTTCTTTCCATTGACCAAAATCAAAATATAGTCGTCGCTGACACCATTAAAATTGACAAACGTTCCCATTCCATTTGTCTGAACCGTAGTTGACGAAGAGATATGAGACATCACATCCTGCAGATTGGTCATTCCACTATTCTTCATCTCTTCGACATTGATCACCGAAACTGCAATAGGAGATTTCTGCAATTTTACAGCATGGTCTGTTCCAGTAACGACAACCTGCTCAAGATTGAACACATCGGCATCTTCTGTTGTTTGTGGAAAAGAGTTCAAAAACGTAAAAGTAAAAAGACCGCAGAGCAATTCAAATTTCATATTGTTATAATCTTTTCCATATATTCTCTTCCACTCCAGCCTTGAAATTCAAATATCTGGCTAGGACAAAGAAGAAATCACTTAGTCTGTTAATATACTTGATGACATTAGCATCAACCATTCCTCCCGATCGGTCAAGTCGCACAATCTCTCTCTCTGCGCGACGGCATACCGTGCGACAGACATGAGAAGAGGCTGCAGCAGTCACTCCTCCAGGCACCACAAACAACTTTGTCGGAGGTAGTTCAGTCAGAAATTCATCTATCTTATGTTCAAGAAAATCAATCATTTCCTCAGTTACAAAATTACCTTGTCTGATCGGGCACAGATCCGTGTCTGTAGCAAGATTCCCTCCCACTACAAAAAGATGATGCTGCACTGTCAACAATAATTCAGAAACAGAAGAGTCGGCACACAACGACCTCAACAACCCCACATTCGAATTGAGTTCATCCACCAAACCGTATGTTTCAATTCTGTCACTGGATTTGTCGACACGAAAACCTCCTACTAAGGAAGTTTCGCCCAAATCACCCGTTTTTGTATATATCTTCATCTATTTGGGTTCAAGTTTCAGGGTTCAAGTTTCAAGTGAAACCCGTGCGATTATTTGATTATCTTATAATACTTTGGTGTGTAATGAGGCAAAATATCCGGATGGAAAACCTTTACAAAATCCGCCAACAGATAATGAGGCTGAACACCTGCCAACTCACGATAAGGAGTTTGTGACAAGTTGCAGAACACTACCCTATTCGTCTTGAACGCATTAAGTGTAGTATATCGTTCATCCTCGGCAGCCAAATCCTTCAATCCGAATTCACCGTTGAAAGAGCCGTCGGTCTGCCAAAAATCAGCGTTGACTGCCTTTGAATATACAGCTTCAAAATCTTGTGTCACACCACCCGACTCCTGATTGTCGTGCATGATATAGTCGGCACCGGCATCCTTGAATATCTGTGCCATATAACTCTTGCCACCGACAAAATACCAACCGTCTCGGAACTGTCTTCCGCTCACGACAGTAGGTAGTTGTCGATTTGATTTCTTTATTGAAATCTCCTCCTTAAGCGTATTATATTTCTTTTCAATATCATCGAAAACAAGATTAGCAATCTTTGTCTTACCCGTCATCAAACCTATCAATTTGATCCATTCTGCCTGTCCGAGAGGGTTAGTCTCCTTGTATCCATGATGATGAACAAGAGGTATTCCACATGACTTAAGAGACTCAAAACCACCATGTTTTGAAGCAGACACAAAAATGTACTCAGGTGAAGATGCCAATATCTTTTCAAGATCAAAATTTCCTTCCTTACCTACAGTCACCGTCGCGCCGATAGCAATCTGATCTTTTATTTTTGGAGAAAAAAGGCTCTTTAGGTTATTCATTGCCACTATTTTGTTCTCCAATCCCAACACTTCGAAATTACCGATCTGCAAAGCAGTGGTACATACAAATCGATTAGCCGGTTTAGTAACAACAAAACTGTCGACACTTGATTTCTTTGCAGACGGATCCGGATTGGAAATGTAGACATGCACTCCATCCGGCCGATAAGAAACCTTAAGTCCCTTGGCATATTTAATTACAATGGAATCACCGTTTACCGGCTCACTACTATACACAGAATCCTGATACTGATACAACAAATCAGATGAGTTATACGTCTGATTTGTATCGACCACCGTATGAGCACACGAAGCAAGAAATAACGATAAGATAGAAAAAGCGAAATACTTCATAATAAAAGAAAAATGAAAGTGCCATATATTTGTTTCGAAGTATATGACACTTCCTGAAAAGATTGTATGAAAGCTAAAGAAAAAATTTATTCTTCAGGGTACATTGAATGGTAGTAATCCTCCAACTCTACTGGATTCTTAGTATGATCCATCCAAATATCTCTAATCTCGTTGATTTCTAGCAAACCAAACATATTAGATACAGGAGCGAAACCTTTATTTGAGAAATACTCAAACCAGCTATTATCCTCCGACTCTTCGTCTTCAGCATCCCAGTACTCATCTCCTTCACCGGCCATATCGTTGTGTGCGTGGTCTCCAGCGATAGACATCAACGGGAACAAGTTGATTGCGCCGTTCTCAACCCCCATAGCCTTGATACGAGCGTAAACATCCTGCTTGTAGTTGTCTGGCATATCTACAGTACCAACGAAATAGTTCTTGCTATAAGCCTGTAAAGCCTCCTCCAACTGAGTATAACGTACGTTTGCCTTGTAAGTGTCATAGCTATCAGGGTTACCGTGTCCCATGAAAGCAACGATACCCTCATTCGCCTTGTCGGCATACAATTTGTTGATCTGCTCAGCAACATTCTTGACATCGTCTACATTGTTAAGCAATGGAGTACCCAACTTAAGGACAACCTTCGACAAATACTCGTCGTCAAGATCGCCTAGGTTATTGTTAGCGAAATCCTTGATATAGTTGATTACACGGCTGTACTCCTCACCTGGGATAACCTGCAACGACTGCACAATGATCTCATCATACTTTGCAGAACCGAAAGCATGCAACCAGAAGTTTGGAGCATAGTAATTACGAACCTCTGCCTTGTCTTCCCCCTCATCGTTTGCATGTTCACCGGCAGCTGCACGGTTGATACAGATAGCACTACTGAAAGACATGTAGACATCGCAATCAGGGAACTGCTTCTTGTATGCCTCTACTGTAGAGTCGAAAGCGTTGAATGAGTTCTGCCATGTACTACCGAAAGCAACAAGCAGAATTGCCTTATTCTTACCTTTCTGGCTCTTAACCTGAGCGTCCACAGAATTCTGATAACTTGTGTAATTGTTGGCAATGGCATCATCATCGTCATCGCAACTAGAAACTACTAATGAGATGGCCAATGAAGCAACCATAGCCATCATTAAAGATCTAATCTTCATCACTTGTATTTTTAATGTTTAACTTTATTGGTTTAATATTTTCTCCTTGCTTGAATCTGATATTGAAGGCGACAAAAACAGTCGTACCAGGTGTGTTAGTACCAAGATGGTAAGGATGCATAGTTTTGTCGACATAATCAAATAAGTTATCGATTCCGAATTCTGCCCTATAAGACATTTTCTTGCTATTGCCAAAATCATGAGTGGTATTGATGCGCCATAGTGAGAATGGAGCACCGTCGCCATTATTCTGATAATATCTTTTGCTACTACCGCGTGTACTCAAATTGACACCGAACTTATAAATATCTGTGAATTTGTGCGACCATCGAGCAAACGCATTCCACTTATGGTGAGCCATTCCATCGATTGTGACAGATTGCAATTTGTCTCTACTGCTATCATAAAGATGAGCCTTCGTATCAAGATATGAGACATTGGCACCAATAGCAAGATTCTTTCCGATATTCAATCCTGCATTGAAATCCCAACCATTTGTTTGGGCATCTTCCATGTTCATATATCTGCGGGCAATCAAATCTCCGCTTCCATCACCTACATAGGCATTTGTCGCATCTACTGGAATCTGGTCGACATTAACGTTGACAAGCGCAATCATATTATCCAATTTATTGATGTATCCCGTAGCCGACAATGTAAGATTCTTGGTCCTATATTCAGCACTTACACTGTAATAATTGCTTGTCTGAGGTTTAAGATCAGTATTACCCATATTGAAGAAAGTTGTTGATCCCATAACATGCAGATATCTGTAATACAGTTCTTTAGTAGTCGGAGCCTTATACCCCTGACTCCATCCCAATCTCAATCTGAAATTGTCGACAATAAACATCGCATTCACCTTAGGAGTCGGTTTGAACCCAAACGATTTGTTCTCATCGAATCTAATTCCTGCAGTCAATTTCAACCATGAAAGTTTTTCAAACTCATCCTGCACATACAACGCACCTGTCCAATCATAAGCAGTTCCGTCGACAGTCCTCATAGGTGCATTCAAATAGTCATATCTATACTCAAGACCCGCAGACAAACGGTTTTCCTGAGGCAACTTGAAGACGCTCTTGATTGAAGCCAACAATCTCTGCTGATCACTCTGCAGATTAGTTTGACCTCTGAAATATGGGAAATAGTTTGTGAAATTGCCTAATGGATCATAGCCATCAGTAAGAGTTGTGGCCGTGTAATTATAGTAGTAGGCATGTTTATTCCAATCCACGTCGACACTCAACAAATCACTCCTATTGATTTTCCATTTATAGCCGACAGCAGCCGAGGCATTCTTATACATCAAATCGTAGGTATAGACATCACAGCTTGCATAATGTCCATCTTGTGGTCGTAGGATATCCTTCTTGAAATAAGATCCGTCGACGTATAGTTCAACCTTGTTTGTAGGATTATATGTGAAACGTTGAGCCACCTGCCAATTTTTACGTGCATTGACAGTTTTCTTCTTAGAATCCTTGATTACGTGAGCCTCGGCATACTCTATGGACGTGTTTTGCCATCCGTCGTGTCTCTGAAGCTGGAAATTTGTGAAACTGTTAATCTTACCATAAGTAAGGCCTACTCCATTATGTTGTCTCCAATCCTTGTAATTGGAGAATCTGGAACTATTTTCTAAATAGACACCCTCCTTATTATGTTTCTTAGTGATTATATTGATGACTCCAGCCATAGCGTCGCTGCCATAGAGAGCAGACTGAGCACCCTTGACTATCTCAATATGATCTATGTTCTGAGGATCGATAAGCGACAATTCGTTCTCGCCACCCACGTCGCCATGGATTCGTTTTCCATCTATGAGAATGAGAATATAGCTATTACCCAACCCGTTAAGCTGAGTTTGGCTACCCATATCACCCTCGTCGAAAGAGAACGACGCAGTCAGTCCACCGAGAATCTCTTCGATGGATTTAGCCCCGTAGCTTTCAATAGTCTTACGGGAAATAACCTCTGTCTGTACAGGCACATTCTTGAGCAGATGCTCCGTACCCGTGGCTGTCACGACAACTTGATCCAGGACCTTTACACTGTCCACATCGTTTGCCGCAACAACAGAGCTAGTCGCCAAACAGGCAACAAGCAAAAAAGAAAAATATGACTTCATAAGTAGACATCTCCAAATCCTGGGAGTAATTTATCACCTAATTAGACATGGCAGGTATTCTGACTCTCCTCGTGACCAAAGTCTTCCCACTTGAAAAAGCAGTGACATCTGTGTTGGTCAGTCTTTTTATGGATTACAGCTGCAGGAACAGTTCAGGTCTTCCACCTGATTCCCTTGAGCAAGGACATATATTTAACTCAATATATGCTTGTTACCATATCTGGACGCAAAATTATGATTTAAATAGGAAATGGAAAAGAAAAATCGTCAATCATTAGAATTTGTGATACAATAAGGCAAATGCAATAGACAAAAAAACAAAATCGCTTGCAGCATCACACCGCAAGCGACTATTAAATAAAGATTATAAAAATCCGTTATCACTTCAATACAACCTTCTCAACGTAAGAATCCTCATTTGTGACAACCTTCACAAAATAAACACCCTTAGCAAGAGAAGACATGTTGATTTCAGATGCATTTGAAGATGCATTTGAAGATGCATTCTCAGTCAACAACACCTTACCAGTAATATCCATCACTGAAATATTATTGATGACGGCATCACCTGCAACACGAATGTTGAGAAGACCCGTTGTTGGATTAGGATAGATAGACGATGCCGTTTCCGATTGAGAGAATTCCAAATCTGTCAAAGCGCCATTGATTCCATTACCATTGTTGCCCGACATATAAATGTTTGGAGTAGGATCAACAATATTATCTGAGCCATCACAGTATCCGACTATTCTGGCTTTGAACTTAGCACCATTCTTTACTGTAAACGGAGCTGACAAAACAACAGATCTTCCTGCATTAAACTCCACATCGCCGCCAGAAATCACACTTCTGGAATCGATGAAGTCGTTAGCATACATCACTACATTTCCTTCGTTGATAGGATTACTATGAATTATTGCTTCATATCCTCTTTCTGAAGCACGGCCTAAATATTGTCTCTCTCCAATACAGAAATCAGACCAATACTGAGGATGCTCTAGATACAGAATTTCGTCCTCCACATATCCTTCTCCCGCATAAATATCATGCTCGACTGCATAATTGAATGCTTCCAACATCGACACTTCTCCATCTCCATCATAATCACCGGCACCATTTCTGTGAGACATTGTCCAATGGTAAACGAACGAACAATATAAACGTATATTTAAATATGGACTTTTCATGCACGGAGATGAAAGAGACATTTCATTTGCATTTGCAGAAGTAGCAATTGTTCTTCCAGGACCTTTCAATACTTCAACGAAAGATCCAGAATAGCACTGCCCCAAAACAAATGACATAGACTTAGCACTTGAAACTTTGTCAATTTGTTCAGCAAACTCATATGGTGACATCATATCGTAATCCCAAAGACATAAAGAGCCGTTTCTATCACCATGATCAATCGTAAAAACAAACAAATCGTTTTTGTCTGTTATTTTTCCCGACAACTCATCGAAAACGCTCTCTATATTATCCCTTGTAGCAGACAATATAGTTTCATCTTCTCCGTCGTTATCCAAGTCGTTATTTGAAACTGCTAACATAGTTGCTGTCATTGAAAAATCCCATGCTGTAGTATTTCCACTAGCCATTATAATATAGATATTTTCTTTTTTATATCCATATTGATCAACAAGCAACTGATACACAAAAGAACAATCATTCCAATAACGAATCCAATTATTACTAGAGTCCCAACCGCCACTGATTATAACCGCATAACTATCAGGGCTATCTTTCAATTTTGTATCAAAAACACCTCCTGCATTTCTATACTCAGAATCATAAGCGATACCATCCACTACAGGTCCGACTAGAGCTCCTGCACTATTATTGCCATCATCAAAGACTTTTTTGCTATACAATCTTGATGGGTCATAGACTACAGTCCATTCACGAATATTTTTAGGAGACATATCAACATTGACAACCGATATCTTTCCTGTCGTCTTAGAAACAAAAACGATTTTTGCATCATGGACAAGAGACACTCCTACTGCAGGATCTATAAAAAACGTCCAAACAGAAGCAGGAACTTCAACTGTCTCTCTAAAGTGCATTTCTACTTGTCTCAAATCTTCTTTGGCCAAGAAGACAACACAATTTGTCGGACTATTCAAAGAATCCGACACATATTTCTCCACCATTTCTTTTGCTTCATCCAAGCTTGTCGCAGCCATAGAAGACAGGCAAGCCAAAAGAGACAAAAGTAAGGTAACAAAAACTCTTTTCGCCATACTCTTACTTGCTTAGTGACTCAACCTTTGCCTTCAAAGCAGCATTTTCCTTCTCAAGCTGGATCATGTGAAGTGTTAGCTCCTCTACCTTCTCCAAAAGCAAGTTGCTAATCTGAGATACGCTGACACCATTCTTCTCCATCTCTGCAGCTGAAGGCATACCTGGTAGGTGCTTGTGCTCGTTTACATAGTTCTCAACCTCTGATAGAGACTTCAAATTGTAGTTCTCATCGAATACATAGTCTGCTGCATTATGCATATCCATCTGGATATCCTTTGCATTTAGCTTGTCAACATTGATTGAGTTGGATGCGATCTCTGTAACCTCGAACTCTCCTTCACATAGAATGTTACCTGCAACATGCAACTTAGCTGTTGGAGCAGCGACACCGATACCTACATTACCGTTCTTGAAATAATAGTCGTTACCATCGAAAGTCATATTCTTTGGACAGCTCTTGTTTCCGCAATACTCTTTTGCTGCAATGACAGCCTCTTTTGTTCCTCCCATTGTGATTGAACCAGGATATCCCTCATTGTCAGTAAGTGATGCAACCAAAACACCCTTGATCTGTACGCCATCATCAAACTTAGCTCTGTCTGAACATTCCAATGAAGAAACTGTCCCCTTAACTGTCAAATTACCATCACAAGCAATGCTTCCTTCCACTGAAAGTAATGGAGTTGAATAATCTCTAAGAGATGCTGTACGCTCGTCTGACAAAGTAAATTTCTTTGCGACAAACTTCATAGGGTCGTAATCATGGTAACCCATGGCTGAAATAGTAGCATTGTTTTCCGAATCAGAAAAAAGAAAAGAATGATCTGTAGTAAGGCCTGTATACAATGTCAAACCATTGTAGATTGAGTTTTTCTTACCTTTTGCAACAATGTTGTTCTCAAAATAAACTGCATCTTCAAAAGTTTCGGCACATACAGATGCGCATGACACGACTAGGGTAGCTACTGCTCCCACCTTAACAAAATTTGTTAACATAGAGTTTTTTAAGTTTTCATCGAGAGTTCAAAACAAAACACAACAACATAGGCCAGAAGAATGAACTCTCCATAGTTCCCTGGAATATGCCTGCAAAACTTAAAAGGTAATTTTTCGGACTAAATCAGGACAAAACAATGCCGGCATCTGATTCAAAAGTTAATCTTATTAAATAACAATTCGCTTTGCGTACGCAAAAATATATACTTCATTTGTTTCCAGCAAATAATTTTCAAAAATAATGTATATAATTTCAATATATAACAGCAAACGACACGAATATTCACAAAAGCGAATCAGCACAGTATTTTAATGCATATTTTGAATGCAAACGTAACAATACGCTGAAGACAGCACCGGGAATATCACCACCTGAAATACGCTGAGAAGCATAGCCATCACGTCGACATCAACATTCTCTCCAGCTAATGAATATGTAAGGATAAGCAGATTATTTGTAGTCAGATATGTTTTAAGTCCTAATACCCTTACTATGCACAATAGTACATCTATAAAAACAATCTATATTTGTAACGACGGGGAAAATCAGTCTTAATTTACCTTAATAGTAACCGGGCAATGCGAACATCAGCCACGGAAAAACTCTGCAGTTTAATTATTTTTTTATAAAGCCAAAGTTAATTTTCAAAATATAATATGCTTATCACCATATCCGGGTCAGAATTATAAATAATGAGTGAAAAGGAAAAAATTTTACATGAACAGCGAAATCTTGCGTATCATAAATCGCTGAACTTTTTCATCAACCAATACATCAACAATAGGTTAAGAGCAATTACGGAGAATCCGACTAAGGCCATTATAACATTATCAACAACACCCAACTGAGTGACCAAATCATGTGCACCGAACGCGAAATACGGCAATAATAAAACTGCAGTTATCACACCAGGAAAATATAGCCTTAAAATTATGGTATGGATAATATGAATGACAAGATGTATTCCAAATCCCCAGAATAATCCGTACATAGGAGTAGGGTCAGCGTAAATACCCAACACGACTGCAATGGAAAGAAACAAGAACTGCTCCAGCATCACAATCGCATATTCAAGTTGATTCATATTCTTAAGAGTAGACAAAGCAGGAGATGCCTTAGGATATTTGGTTGTTATCTCATCATAATGATTTCTTTCCCATCTTCTACGCATAAACAACTCCTCCATATCATGAAGAAGATACACAATAGGTATTGATATATAAAACAGTATCGAGAACATAAGCAGTCTTAAGTAGTAAATCTTTTACAAAAATATTCAATTAATACATATCATGCATCAAATAAGTGACAAAATGCAAGAAACGATGCATAAAATTCACATATATGCACACAAATGGTATATTTTTGAGGCATTTTTACGTATCAAACATATCAAAATGTCAAGTTTTATTAAAATTTAGCAGAAATATGACATTTTATTATTGCGTAAAAATATACATCATCAAACAATCTATATTTCAATAAGTTATCTGAAATTAAACCAAAATATGCAAATTTTCAGCATTTTATTCAAAATTTCTATAAATTAAAAATCAATAACTTACAACAACGAAACGAATATTATACAAAAATACACAAACTGCAACACCAGAAAAATTTAAGCATTTTGTCAAAAAAAATCTCATTTTCTTTTGCAGAATGAAAATTTGTTGTAATTTTGCAAGTGTAAAGAAAGAAACAAAGTAATTAACAATAAAAAATAAAGATTATGGTACTTTCAGTTTTGGCAATCGCAGTAGCAGCAAAGATCTGGATCGTTAAAGATTCACTTCACGCTTAAGATTAAAAGACAGTTTACTAACAAATTAAAATTTACGACTATGGTTACAATGTTCATCGCTTGTTTGGCAGTTGCTTTCGCAGTTAAAGTTTGGGTTGTTGAAGATGCTCTTCACGCTTAAGATCAAAAGACAGTTTACTAACAATTAAATAAAACGAATATGGGAATGACATTAGCGCTACTTTGTGTGGCATCGGCAGTTAAGATCGCATTTACAGTAAACGATTGCAAGAATTTGAATAATAATCAAAATCAGATAAATCGCATTTAATCATGAGACAGCAGAAAAATTCAGACAGATTTTAATCCTGATTCAGACGAGACATCGAAAAGAATCAGGATTTTTAATTTTAAAATCCGAACAAATTGCGAACAACCTGAATCATAAAAATCATCATCTCTACAGTACAAAAAATCATAAAAAAACAATGCAATCCTCTGGAAAACAACACATTCCGCATAACATGTTTTACAACAACAATTTACAAACTCAATTTTTCAATCCAAAGAACAAATAATTAGTCAGTTAATACTATATTTGCGAAACAATTGGAAAACACGTGGTATTATGACAGATAAAGTAAGATACTCTGACGAGGAATTGGAGGAATTCAAGCAGTTAATCCTTGAACGACTTGAAAAATCTAGAAAAATATATGAGGAGCTAAAAGCAAGTGTCACTAATGCGGATGGAAACGACCTAAGCAACACAGCTCCAACTTTCAAAGTGCTAGAAGAAGGCGCAACTACATTAAGCAAGGAGCTTAACGGATTACTTGCCCAGAAAGAGATGGTTTACATCAAATGTCTAGAAGCTGCTTTGGTAAGAATTGAAAACAAGACTTACGGTATCTGCAGAAAAACAGGAAAACTGATCCCTAAAGAGCGCTTGAGAATCGTTCCTCACGCAACTCTTACAGTTGAAGCCAAGATGGAAGAAAACAAATAAGAACATATTTGAAAGCGGAGTTTTTCTCCGCTTTTTTTATTTTTTCACATTTCGGTCCATTTTTTCAATCATTAGATAGCAGACGAAAATCAAATTTTGCTTAAATTAGCATCATAATCAAAATGAAGACTACAATGACACGATATATATTTACAATATTACTCGCTGCAATAGGCTTCTTTTCCTCGTCTGCAGCAACAATTACTCAGAGTACTCTGAAAGGCATAGGAATCCATGACAGCATGATTGTTCATTCCATGGTGATGGATTCTGTTCTTCCCTACGATTCGGAGCACGCCATCGTTGCGATTCCGACAATGATTGATTCCGTCAAAAACGTATACGACCTTTATGTCGCAAAAATCAATGTTTCAGACGGAACTGTGATCTGCTACACAAAAGATCCAAGCAAAATAGATATAGGCAGAAAAAGAAAATACACATCACGACGCTTTGACTTTGCCAACTTCAAGCTAAACGATAAGGTCACAGCTTTCGGAATACGAATGACCGACAGCATCAGCAGCGACGTGTATATTTCAAAAAACGAATACATGACTCTTTACGCTCCAAATGGAAACAAATTGGATAAGGTTCTAGACAACCTTATGATTTCCAGCGTCAACGATCAATGGAATCTTCAGAATTGTGAAGGCGATCATTTCACAGAGAACAAGATCATTGTGATGAGCAGAAAGAAAAAGAAAAAATCGTCTGACTACCGTGATCTTATTGTGAAAAACCGCGTAGTATCGGTAAAGAACTTCATCAGACATGATGCAGATTCAACTAAGATTGATTCAACTACTAAGATAGACGTCCCTTCGACAGGACAAGAAGCTAGGATCGTCTCTAAGGCTGTCGTAAAATATAAAGATGGCGATGTAGTGACTCAAGGAAGCATGAATAATCTTTACATGCACGATAAGATGAACAACATCGATAGCGTCAATGTCGACTCGATCGCAAAAAAAATCGAGGCTGAAAAACTTAGCAAGAACAGTCTTTCCGGAGAAGAACTTGACGATTATCTACTTGAGCATGTAGAAGAGGATGAAGAATGCGTCGAGACTACGACAATCGAATGGATGCACGAGTACTACGTATTCAAAAATGGAGACTATGTATTAACCGCAGAATAAACAACAACGTGGCTACATTAGGAGAAAAAAAAGAAAAAAGTAAAGGCAAATCGCTTGGATTCGAGATGCCGGAAAATGATACGGAAGAGTTGGTTGACGTTGTCTTTTTCAACGACGATGTCACAACTGTAGAATTTGTGATCAAAGTGTTGGTAACGGTCTTCTTTTTGCCAAAAGAAAAGGCCGTGAAGTTAACGTTTAAGGTAGACCAGGAAGGTTCTGCCGTAGCAGGCACTTACACACTAGACATTGCAAAGTCAAAAAAGGCACTTGCCGACAGAATGGCAAGAGCAGAGAGATTCCCGTTGAAGATAGAATTATTTCAACACAGTTGATTTAACCCTTTATTAGAGCAGCAAAATGCTAAATGTACGATTCGTCACAGAAATGTTATGCAGAGCACTATGCTTTGCACAAGAGTTTGCATCCCGTCACCGTCATCAGTTTTTGATGCCGGAACATGTGATGCTAGCCCTCACTCGCCAAGTCCCGTTCTATCTGACTTACGGAAAATATGGCGAGCAGAAGATGCGCGAATATCTAGATAAATATGCGGAGGTAGTTCCGGATTTCATTGACTATGCTGGCCCGATCCCATCAGTCAACCTTGAGCACGCAATAGAGTATGCCAAGGCTTTGGTGTATGAACTTGAGCAGAAAAACAACATAAGCGAGAGTGCATTCAAATTAAATCTGAAGAATTACGCTCACGACGAGAAATACAGAAAGTTTGAGCAGACTTGTCTTGAGGATAATGAGGCTACTCTACTTGTAGTCGGTGTGCCACATCTTGTCATCGGTCTCATCGAAGCAGGTTGTAAGCTTCCGCCTGAATTGGGAGAGAAATCTGCGCTCAATATCCACAAGCGCATGGCAATTTTCTTCTTCTTGGATAAATATTACAAATCGACTTACCAGGATGCATGCGAATTGTCGGAATTCACATACGAGGATTTCTTAGAGGACAGTGAGCAGTTTGATTCTCCATGCTTGTGGAAGACAGAGGATGAATCAGAGATCATCCCTGAAAATATCCTTAACGACTTGGAGCGCAGTCTGTGCAACTCATTCGAGAAATATCGCACAGAAGACGACTACGAAACAAAGAGCATTGCGGAATCCGGAATCTATCATCTTGGCCAGGAAGGTTATGAGGATTTGTTGAAAAATGGCAAACTCATCATCAATGCCATAGAGAATATGGATACCAAGAAGAAAGGTAAAAGTGCTCCAGATTCTGAATATGTGACTTGCTTGAATACTTTGGTTCAAAAGAACAAATTCAATTTGATCGGACGTGAGGATGAGCTAAACCGTGCAATGCAGATTCTTTGCCGTAAGGATAGAAACAATGTCATTTTCGTAGGTGAAAGCGGAGTCGGCAAGACTGCCATTATCCACGGCCTTGTCGAGGCTATCAATCACGGCGACGTGCCAGAGCGTTTGAAAGACACTATGGTGTATGAGTTGAATATCCCGTCGTTGATTGCCGGAAGCACAATGTACGGCGAGGTTGAAGGTAAAATGAAGGAGGTTCTTTCTCAGTTTACCGACGACAAGCGTAAAATCCTTTGTGTAGACAACATCCACACTATGGCACCGGCAGAGTCGGACAAGAGCATGGGCAACATGGTATCCATTCTGTTGCAGCATGTCGACAACTATAATATACATATCATCGGAACATCTTCAGCACAGGAGTTGGAGAAATCTTCCGTCGGCAATCGTCAATTTCATTCTCACTTTGAAACAATCGAAGTGAATGAACCAAACGATGAGGAGAGCAGAAAAATCATCGACGGCAGATTGGACGACTACGAAGAATTTCACAATATAGAATATACAGACGAGGCAATCAAATTCGCCATTTTCGGTGCAAAGAAATATATTCTAAGCAGATACATGCCGGAAAAGGCTCTATCTCTTATTGACGACGCTGGAGCTTGGCGAGAGTTACATCCATCTGGTGACGGCAAGCAGATTGTCGACAAGGCAGAAGTCGCAGCTATGTTGGCAAAGATTTGTAAAATCGATTCTCTTGCCGACGACGAGGACGACACAGCCAAGTTGATGAATCTCAACGAGCGCATCAAAGACAAGATCTATGGTCAGGACAAGGCAATCCAACATTTGTCCGAGGCTGTGCTGACTGCATCGGCTGGACTTGCGGACGACACCAAGCCTATGGCTAGTCTATTGTTTGTCGGCCCAACAGGAGTCGGCAAGACAGAAGTTGCAAAAGTGTTGGCCAAGGAATTGAATATTCCGTTGGTACGATTTGATATGAGTGAGTATTCTGAAGAGTACAAAACATCTAACTTGATCGGTTCTTCACGCGGATACGTAGGTTCAGAAGAAGGAGGTCTGCTTACGAATGCAGTCCGCAAAACACCTCACTGCGTATTACTTATCGATGAGATTGAGAAGGCACATCCAAAGGTGTTCAACATCTTCTTGCAGGTGATGGACTACGCCACTTTGACAGACAGCCGTGGACAGAAAGCAGACTTCCGTCACGTCATTCTGATCATGACATCAAATGCCGGTGTTGCTGATGCTAAGCAAGTTGGTGTCGGATTCGTAGAGAACCAGAACAGTGGAGATGCTATCATGAAAGGTGTCAACAAGACATTCAAACCTGAGTTCTTGAACCGTTTGACTGCAGTGACACTATTCAACGGAATGACAAGAGAAATGGCAAGTCTGATCTTGGACAAGAAGGTTAAAGAGTTGACCGACAGATTGAAAGCAAAGAGCGTCAACCTAACCCTATCGGAAGCCGCAAGAGAAGTGTTGCTTGACAAGGGATTCTCAGTAAAATTCGGTGGACGTGAAATTGACCGTGTCATCACAGCTGAGTTGAAACCGTTGTTGACTCGCGAGCTTCTATTCGGATGCTTGAAGAAAGGTGGAGATGCAGAAATCGTAGTCGACGCAGAAAAGAAAATTGCAATTGACAAGAGATGAATTCAGAAGAAGAGCAGGAATATTGGGTATATCAATTGAAGGGAACTCCGTATCAGGTGATTCAACTACCCGAAAACGCTACTGAGTTTCCCCACCCTTTTCTTATTCCGGACGAAAACAGAAGTCCCGATGGACTTTATGCCATCGGAGGAAATTTGAATCCTGGATTCGTGTTGAGCGCATATAGTCAGG
Source organism: Paludibacteraceae bacterium (assembly GCA_045629285.1). GTDB lineage: Bacteria > Bacteroidota > Bacteroidia > Bacteroidales > Paludibacteraceae > UBA1723. The sequence continues at coordinate 58,385 of JAZQQY010000017.1, forward strand.
GAGCACTACCGTGGACAGCGGTAAAAAACCTGAAATACGGCATCGACTGGTATTGCCCGCTTGACAGGTTTGTGATATTCCCGGACGAGATCCACATCTCACATTCGATGAAATCACTTCTCAACAAGAACATATACACCATCACAAAAGACAAAGATTTCGACGCCGTAATCCGTAAATGTTCGGAGACAAACTCAAGAAACAAGCAAGACGGAGCTTGGCTTGGTAATGAAATCATCGATACATTCACCCGTCTTAACCAACTAGGATTCGTACACAGCTATGAAGTTTGGAATCAGAACGGTGAACTAGTCGGCGGTCTGTATGGTATTGAAATCAACAACTGTTTCCTGGGAGAAAGTATGTTTTCGATTGAACCGAGCGGATCAAAAATCGCATTGATATACATGTGTCAGCAGGAAAACAAGTACAAATTCATTGATTGTCAGTTTGAGACACCGCACTTGAAATCAATGGGCGGAAGACACATAGATATAGATGAATATTTGGAAATGATGTACAGCTGAATATTGTGATTTCGCATTCCGCATTTCTAATTTTTAATTTTATGAAACGTATCTTACACACACTAATATTTATTCTTGTCAGTGCGACGCTGATGAGTCAGAATTTCGTGTATGTCAATCAAGTCGGTTATCCAGCGACAGCAACAAAGCAGGCTCTGGTCGCCAATCTTACAGACAAAGTATTTTTCGTGAAAGACGCAGTCAGCCATAACGACGTCATGAAAGGCACAATTTCCACAAGCAAATTTTGGAGAGAGAGCAATGAAAATGTCGCATGGGCTGATTTCAGCAGTTTGTCAAAGCCAGGGAAATATTTCATAAAAGTCGGCAAAGACAAAAGTGAAACATTTGAAATCAAAAGTAACGGGGAAATATATGACGACTTGTTGACAGCAACCGTCAAAAGTTTCTATTTCTGGCGTAGCGGTATAGATATTCTACCGGAACACTCAGAATGGAAAGGAAAAAACTATGCAAGAAAAGCAGGTCATGTCGACAGCGTTGTATACCTACATGCATCATTGACATCAGCAAAACGTCCTGCAGACACGGAACTTATCAGTCATGGCGGTTGGTACGACGCAGGAGACTACGCCAAGTACACAACCAATGCGTCCATCACACTCCATACTTTGTTAACATCGTATATCACCGAATCCAAGCAGTATGACACGTTAAGTTTCAACATTCCGGAAAGCAACAATTCAACGCCAGATATTCTTGACGAGACAATGTATGAATTGAAATGGTTGCTTACAATGCAAGATCCGAATGACGGAGGGGTCTACAACAAGGTGACTCCGTTGAATTTTCCTAGTTTCATAATGCCGGCAGAAGATAAAGCAGACCGTTATATGATCGGCAAAACGATAGATTGCGCATACAATTTTGCAGCGACAATGGCTTTGGCATCACGTGTGTACGCAGGAAATACTGATTATCCTGACTTTTCGGAGAAAGCGAAGAAAGCAGCTATAGACGCATTCAGATTCGCATCAAAACATTCGGAATATCATCCATTTGTCAACCCACCTGATTGTAATACAGGAACATACGATTCTGAAAGTGTTGACGATGAGTTATTCTGGGCATCTTGTGAATTACTTATCCTGACAAAAGACAAAAAGTACGCAGAAAACATCAATCTATTCCAGATTTTTAATGTGCCTTACTGGGGAAACGTGAACACACTTGGATTGATTTCATTGATGCTGAACAAAGATGTTGTCGACGGCATTCTTGACATCAACGTTATTGACAAACGATTCAAAGCATTGGCAGACAATCTGTTGGCGATGTATAAATACCAGACTGGAAAAGTGCCGGTAAGAGAGTTCGTTTGGGGAAGCAACGGTCAGGTTGCCAATAGCGGAATGATCCTTGCATTAGGAAAGAAAGTTTTGAAAGCGGACAAATACGTAGAAGCTGCACAGTATTGCCTCGACTACATTTTAGGATGCAACAGCACAGGTTATAGTTTTGTTACCGGATTCGGAAGTCTGTCGCCACTTTACATCCACGATAGACGTTGTTCATCAGACGGAATAGACGCACCGATTCCCGGATACATGGTTGGAGGACCGAATGTGAAGCAGACAACAGACTGCGGAAGAGCAAACTACCCTACAAACAAATATGCGGCAAGAGCCTACTTGGATGAAACATGTAGTTACTCTACCAACGAACCTGCAATCAACTGGAATGCCCCATTGGTTTTCTTGACCGCTTTTATCAGAGGAGAATACAAGTAGTAACGTTTTCTTATGTTTACCTCCTCATTTTTCATTTCTGTACCATAAGAATTTTCTTGACATCAATCGTTATAGTAGCAAACAATCAACCGAAATTGTTGATAAATACCATTAATCAACACAAAAATGTTGAAAAAAAGAATTTATCTATTGCTTTTTAATAGAAATATTATAGTTTTGCAATGTGTATCACTTTAGTATGTCGTAAAATATATCTAACTAGTCGGCGGCATACTTGGCTTGGTTTGAAAATAATTAAAAAATAATGATAAGACAATGAGAAAGTTATTTCTAATGGCTTTTGCTTTCGGTCTTACTTCTGCAGCGAGCGTGAGCGCTCAGCAGACAGAGAAGTTGTCTTCAAGTTTCACTTGCAAGGCTACTTATCCGAAAGGAAAGAACATCTATTTGATGGATTCTTGTAAGGTAAACTACACCATCAAAAAGATCGTAGGAAAAATGGGAGTTCACACAGATGTTGAATGGACATCACGCCCAGATTTCACTTACAACAAAATCAAGGTTGATAGAGCTCAGCTAAACGGAGACAAGAACTACCAGGAGCTAGTGTCGAGATTTGACATGATCACTCCAAAGAAGGCAACATTCGCGTTGACTTTGATGTTCTACAGCGACAGAGCGAAAACATACTACGCATCAGCAAAGACAACAGTTGAAGTAAATTATTTGGAGAAAGCTGGTGCAACAATTTCACCAGAGACATACGTAGTAAAGGATTGGTCAGAGAATCTAACTGACGTAATCGTTGGAAAGCAGACTCAGGCTAAGCCAGGTGTTATCACACCAGACAAGTCAATGAAGGAGTTCTTGGATCTAATGCGTTTGACTGAGAGCCAGACAAAGATGGATCCTTCACAGCGTGGTTACAACTACCGTCTACGTAACATCTTCACAAATGCAGATAAGATTGACGTCGTAGAGTCGAAGATCATTTCTGTTGATTGGAACGAGGACGACTACGACTTCCTAGTATATGAGGTAACAAAGCGTAAGGAGTACAACGCTCTTGCAGCTAAGGGCGACACAGCTAAGGCAGATGAGGCATACTTCGCAAACAGAAAGTACGAGCCAATCATCAGTGTCAAGTCTCCAAACTACTGGAAGACAACTGGTATCTCTTGCGAGACATTCGACAAGGCTCTTAACACAGCAGACTCTTACTACAAGAAGAAGCAGTGGAACGAGGCTGGTCTATACTACAACATGGCATACGACTATGATTCAACAATGGCTTACCCTAAGCAGCAGGCTATCAAGATTCAGGAGTATATCGACTACAAGAACAACCGTAACGTTACAGGTCTAATCGACATGGTATTCGTTGAGGGTAATCACGACGTCAAGAGCTTCTACATAGGTAAGACAGAGGTTACTCAGCAGCAGTGGGCCCGTGTTATGGGTACTAACCCATCTAACTTCAAGGGTTGTAGAACATGTCCAGTTGAGAACGTATCTTGGAACGAGGTTCAGCAGTTCATCAAGAAGCTTAACGAGCAGACAGGTCTTAAGTACCGTTTGATGAGCGAGAAGGAGTGGGAGTACGCAGCTAAGGGCGGAAAGAACGGATCTAAGTCAGCATTCGCTGGTGGTGACAACATCACTGAGGTTTCTTGGAACGTTTACAACGCAGAGCAGTCTACTCACGGTGTAGCAGAGAAGGCACCAAACGAACTTGGAATCTACGATATGACAGGTAACGTAGCTGAGTGGGTTAACAACCAGTACGACAAGGTTACTCGTTTCGTAAAGGGTGGTTCGTTTGCAGATGACGCTTCAAGCTGTGCAATCGAAGCTAAAGAGAAGTTAAAACCAGATTACAAGAGCAACGGTGTAGGTTTCCGTATCTGCCAGGATGAATAAAAATAGAGAAGAAAATGAAAAGAGCAATATATCTACTGCTTGCTAGCAGTCTAAGTCTTTCAGCATACGCGCAGAACAATGACGCAAAGGCGCGTGACCTTTATCCAAAGGCAGTGGAACTATTCAATGCTAAGGAGTATAAGGCAACTATCAATAAGGTAAACGAAATCGACAAGTTGTTGGGTAAGGGTAACGCCCGCACAAACTATCTTCGTGCAAAGGCAGCTTACGCGCTTAACGACTACACTTTGGCTCAGAACGCATGTAAGGCTTACTTCGAGTCTATGCCAAAGCAGGACAAAGGTTACTCTGAGATGGCAGCCATCAAGGAGAGCCTAATGGCTTACTTCCAGGCTCAGATGAAGAAGAGACAGGAGGATGCAGCTGCATGGGAGGCTCAGGAGGCTGACAGAAAGGCACGTGAGGCTGCTGAGGAGGCATCTCGTCAGGCACAGATCAAGGCTGCTGCAGAGAAGAGAGCTGCTTACGCAAGCGAACTTGAAAAGCAGGACAAGCGTGAGGAAGAGGCTTATGCTAACGCTCAGAAGACAGGAACAAAGGCAGCATATCAGGAGTTCATCTACGACTACCCTTACGGCAAGAAGTTAGCTGAGGCTAAGAGAGAGATGAACAAGAAGTGGCCTGCACCTGTTCGTACACTTAAGAACGGAAAGTATGGTTATACATTGAACGGAAAGTTCGTTGTTAAGCCTAAATACGACTACGCAACTGACTTCAGCGACGGTTTGGCTCGCGTAGGTAAGGACAACAAGTACGGATACGTTAACGAGAATGGTGATGAGGTTGTTGCAATGCAGTACACTCAGGCTTCTACATTCAACTATGGTGTAGCTGCCGTTAAGGACCAGAACGGTGACGCTTACTTCATCCTACCTTCAGGTGCTCGTCTTCAGGATGCTACTTACCTTGACACAAAGAGCTTCAAGGAAGGTTTGGCTGCTTGTCAGGATGAGAACTATCTTTACGGTTTCGTAGATCCAAAGGGTAGATTGGTTGTTCAGCACAAATACAACACAGTTGGTTGGTTCAACGAGGGTATCTGCGCTGTAGGTAAGAATATCAACGGTAAGACTCTATACGGTTACATCGACAACAAGGGCAATCAGCTTTGCGACTTCTTGTACGAGGAGGCAAAGGATTTCCAGGGTGGTGTCGCTCGTGTAAAGACAAACGGAAAGTACGGTCTTGTTGACAGATTCGGTTCTCCAATCACTTGCTGCGACTACGATTATATCTCTGAGTTCAAGGCTGACGGTTACGCATTGGCTAAGCGTTCTAACCTTGAGGTTTACATTGATAAGGAAGGTCAGTTGTGGGCTAAGGTTAACGGAAAGTACGTAACTGTGAAATTCTAAAATTCTCATATCTTTTATTTTTTAAGTTGGTAATCCCAAGTCTGCGAAAGCTGGCTTGGGATTTTCATTTGTATACTATTATCATTATTCCATTCTACTTATAGTCATATTTATTGTGCATTTTATCCGAACAAGTGTAAAAACGAAGTCTTTTTACGCTTTTATAACCTAAATAATTTGCATAAGCATTACTTTTGCAGTAAAATCAATGGGAAAACAACAATAATAGTGTCGACGAAAATCAAAATACTTCTACTTATGTTTGTCTTGCTTACTGCAAACTCGCTATTCGCGCGAGAGATTGCAGTACAGGTCGTCGACAAAAACAACTCATCCCCAATTTACGGAGCATACTTCTCCTACTCTACTGAGTCGGGACTAAATAATGCTAAAACCACAATGTGCGACTCCGAAGGCAAAGCTAAAGTCAACGTGCCTGACAACCTTATATATTACGAAATTTCTTTTATAGGATATACTACTAAAAAAGGCACGATTCCACCGTCGCAAAACACATTGAGAATTGCTCTTGAGGAAGAACATATCGACCTTGAAGATGTCTACATCGAAGGCAAAATAGACGAAAGACCAATAAAACTTTCTGCCGTGACGACTCAAATTATGGCAGCACAACGTTTGGTTGAAACTGGATATGGGTCACTTCAACAGGCATTGCAAAATGAGACTCCAGGCCTCAACATCCAAAAAGTGGGATTCGGAAATGAGATGTCAATGCAGGGTCTTGACGCTCGTCACGTGCTTTTCCTTATGGATGGCGAACGCATGACAGGCGACATGGCAGGAAACCTTGACTACGAAAGATTCAACCTGCACTCTATTGATAGAGTTGAAATTGTCAAGGGTGCCAGCAGTACTCTATACGGAACTCGTGCAGCTGGTGCCGTAATCAACATGATCACAAAGAAGACAAAAAAACCGTTTGAGATTCAAGCCGGCGCAAGATACGGAATGATGAACGAACGCAACTACGATAATCCTACGCCAAAGGATTACATGTATATGTTCGAACAGAATGTAGACAAACCTAATCTTCAAGGATGGATCTCTACAGGATATCACAAGAAGATATTCACTGGTCAAACAGATATATGGTATGGTTCTTCTGATGCTTTCAACCTATACCAAAAAGGACTTGACGAGAAGAATTATACGAAGGAGGCAAACCATTTCCTTCAAAAAGATACTATCGTTTACGCGACAAACATTCGTCCACCTTTAGGAATTGAAGGAAACGAGCATGTGTCTGCAAGTCAGAAGCTATATTTTGATTTCAATGATAATATCGGGTTTCAGCTGTATGGAACATATTTCCACATGAACACCTACGATATGATCAAAGATTTGACATACACATTCTCTAACGATATGATGTATGGAATCAAAATGAAATTCAAAGTCAAGGATTGGTTTACGATAGAACCTCGCCTACACACGGATTTCTACAACCGTCACAAAAGACATGAGCGACGCGATGAAACCAACAAAGTCTATGAAAGTAAGATATTCCAGCCAAAGCTGATTTTGACTAGCAAGATCCTAAAACGTCACGATTTGACTGCAGGGTGTGAATTTATCAGTGATGACTTGACAAGCGACAGATTCATCTACAATACGATGGCGACAAGAAGTTTGCGTGAGATTGAATACTACGGTCAGGATGAATTTACTGCAAACGAAAAATGGCAGTTGACATTGGGTCAGAGATTCAATCAGTCGTTAGCTTTCGGACTAAACATCATGCCAAAATTTGCTGTGAAATATACAGCGAATGAAAACTTCTGTATACGTAACAACTACTCTATCAACTATCGTAATCCATCCATCAAAGAGTTGTTCTTCAATTGGGATAATCTAGGAATGTTCCAAATCAAAGGAAATGAAAATTTGTTACCAGAAAAAAGCAACTACATATCTCTTGGTGCTGAATTCAACAACGATAAATTGTTTATATCAGCAACCGGATACATCAACGATTTCAGGAACAAGATCGAGGGAGTTTGGAGAGTATACGATCTTCAGTACAACTTCGAGTACGAAAACCTTTACATGCAACAGTTGAAAGGTGTTGACATATTAGGCAAGTGGAATATCAACGATCATTTCACATTGAATTTATCGTATAGCTACGTCAATATTACCAAAGAGAATGGTTTACAGCTAAATTCTACCAGTCCACACGCCGCAACCGGAAGTTTGGAGTACAAACTGAAGAAGAACAAATACGCGATGACTGCCGTGCTATCAGGTACAGCAAGCGGAAAAAAGACATTCGATGTTCAGGATCGTTTGATGTTAGCCGACGAAAGTCAGAGTCACGACGCCTACTTCCGTTGTTCATTGCCAGGCTATGGTATGGCAAACCTGTCGACTACACATACATTCAACAATCGTGTACGTCTAACACTAGGTTGCGACAACATTCTGAACTATACGCCAAAGACGCTAGGAAGCGGAATCACGATCTTTAACATTCCAGCGACACCAGGCACAAGAGGATATGTTCAGCTAGAAATGACCCTTGAAAAGAAGGAAATGAAATGAGAAACATCATACTAATCATACTCACCACCCTACTCTGCGGTTGCGCCAAATATGAAGCCGACGAATTCACAGGTCACGTATTGCCTAGAATCACCGGCTACAATACTGGTGTGACTCACGACTGGCTATACCTTTGTATAGACGAAAATGAGATATTGAATCTGGAGTCTCCAAACTGCGACGTTCCTGAAGGATTCCAATACTACAATATCAGTTGGGATCTAGGCATTTGCGGATGCAAAATCAGGACAAACTCCGGCACTTCCGGAAGAGGCAAAGGTGGAGCCGCCGATTTAGGTTTAGTAGACTACGACAAATACAACACAGTTGCAGATCTACCCAAAGATTTGAAATGGGCAGTCGACGACAGCACAATTGAAGTGACATACAGCAAGAATGACTGGAACAAATATCTGCTTAAAAACGGATTGGATTTCGACACCTATCCATGGTTCAACCCGAATACAGGTCCGGCTACGTGTAAGACATCCGGAAACCCGATACTTTGTCAATCAGTCGTTTATTCAGGACCTCCACCAACATACGAACCGTCGTACCACACTTACGTCATTCGTTCGGCAGACGGCGATAAATTCTTCAAATTCCAGATTGTATCGTGGTATGAGGATGGAGTCGAGATCGGTGGTGAAGGAGGACGGTTCAGCTACTATCTTGATGAGTTGAAATAAAATGGAATCTTGAAAGTTCAACATAAGCTTTCAAGATTCACTTTTCATGACATATACAATAGATATGCAGCAACAAAGCACATTTCTCCGTCACTTTGGATATCATACAACAAATGGCCAGAAGAATCTACGTTTGAATCCGTTTTGAATCCGTCGGACATATTTATAAATCCGTCGGTTAAAACTAAAAAAATCCGTCGTTTTTTTACGATTTGCAGTAAATCAATCGCAAATCCGTCGGTTTTTCACTGTCAAATTCATAATAACACGTAGTGGCTTCATAAATTTTGATTTCATAAAATTTTGTTATTACAATACGATTTCTCTATCTTTGTTTAGTTAAACATGGGAAATATTATTTTTTCCAAGATTTCGCGATAACTAAAAGATTTTCGGGTATGCGTCAATTAACATCAAACGAAATAGAGGCTTTGCAGGCAAACGGTTGTTCTGCAGACGATTGGAAAAACATTTCTGTGGCTGACGGATTCAATCCTGCCTCAGTTCGTAACACAACATTTTCAGGCAAATGTTCACTTGGATCATTTTCTGGTGCGACTGAAATCAACGGTGTACCATTCTGCAGAGGTATCAACAATGCCCGCTTGCACAATTGCACTGTCGGAAATGATGTTGTGATTGACGGAATCAGCAGATATATTTCTAATTATGAGATTGCCGACGGTGCAGTCGTAATCGACAACGGTGAGATTTACGCTTCATCGTCGACTATGTTCGGAACAGACACTAAGATCGCAGTGCTTAATGAGAACGGAGGAAGATCAATTCCATTGTCGCCAGCATTGACATCACAATTAGCATATTTTGCAGTGATGTTCCGTGATTACAAAATCTTTACTGAGAAGATCTGCAAATACCTTGACGAGAAATCAAATGAGTTTATCGCACGTCCTCACGGAGCTCCACGTGGGTTCATCGGCAAGAACGCTTTAGTATCAGGATGTAAAAAAATTGCAAACGTTTGGATCGGAGAGAGTGCAACAGTTACTGACTGTTCGTCACTTGAAAACGGTATTATAAAATCTTCAGAAAAAGATCCAGCTAAGATTACGACTGACGTTCTAGCTCAGAATTTCATCCTTTGCAACGGAGCCAAGGTGATGGATGGAGCAATCGTCCGCAACACATTCGTCGGACAAAATACAGAGGTTGGACTAGGATTTTCATCAACAGATACATTCTTCAGTTCCAACTGTCAGGCATTCCACGGTGAGTCATGCTCATTGTTCGGAGGTCCGTTCACAGTGTCACACCACAAATCTACGCTACTCATCGGAGCCATGTTCAGCTTCATGAATGCAGGTAGTGCAACAAACCAGAGTAACCACTACTACCGTCTCGGCCCTAACCACGAAGGAATTCTTCAGCGTGGAAGCAAGACAGCCAGCGGTTCATACGTATTGTGGCCAGCAGTGACTGGAGTCTTCACATTGGTAAAAGGAAAACACGGAGGCAATCTCGACACACGTAAATTGCCATTCTCATATTTGATCGAGCAGAATTCCGAAACTTGGATCTATCCAGGCTCAAGCATGAAGTCGTGCGGAACAATGCGCGACATCAACAAATGGAAGAAGCGCGACAAGAGAAAGACTATCGACGAAAACAGCGATATAATCAACTTCGACGTGATGAGTCCATTCATCGTGTCAGAAGTCGCGGAAGGTTTTGAATTCTTGACTGAGAAGCAGCATCACCAGCGTCGTGCCGGAGTCAACTATCACAAATACGGTCGAGCAAAAATGCATTCAGTTGCAGTCGACGAGGGTGTTGATCTATACGCAATGTTCCTTTCTACATTTGCAGTTCGTTTGTTAAAGTCTTGTGACACAAACAATTTGAAGGTGTTGTACACAAAGGCAGCCAACTATGAGATCGACAAGTGGGCCGATATTGCAGGTGCATACTGCAGCAGAAAGAAACTGTTCAACTTCATCGCCAAAGTGGCGAACAGCAACGATTATAGCGACGTCATCACATCATTCCTTTCTGAGTTGAAGAATGGATACGACGAAGAAAAATTGATGTGGGGCTTGAAGTTTATCCTTGAGCAGAGATACAACGGCGACATTGAAGCCGCATCGTCAGCAGAGTCAATCGCAGAGATCATCAACGAAGGAGAAACAGCAGAAGGCACACTTTCTAAGATGATCGCTACAGACAAAGAGAGAGAGTTCTCTCAGTTCATGCAGGTAGGATACGGTCTTGATGGAAACGATCCAGTAGGCGATTTCAACGCCGTTCAGGATAAAGACAACGTAGCCGACATTCCGGTATTCTAAAAAGAGTCCCATTATGCAGAAAATAGTTGAGATGTGCGATTTGAAGCGTCAGACTGCCAAAATACGCAGTGAAATTGACGCAGCAATCGATGAATCGATAGAATCTTCAGCATTTATCAAAGGAGCCAAAGTAACGGAATTTGAGAAAAATGCAGCATCATACATCGGTGCAAAGCATTGTATCTCAGTCGGCAACGGCACAGATGCCCTTTATATTGCGCTAATGATGCTCAATCTTGCCCCTGGAAGCGAAGTGATAACTCCAAGTTTCACATTCGTTGCCACAGCGGAAGCCATCTTACGTGCTGGATTGAAACCTGTCTTCGTTGACGTTTCTGATTCCTCATTCAATATAGAAGCCGACACGTTTGAAGCAGCAATCACCCCAGATACAAAAGCAGCAATCATCGTACATTTATTCGGACAGAGTGCGGAGATGGATTCGATAATGAAAGTTGCGAAGAGACATTCCGTCGACATCATCGAAGATTTCTGTCAATCGTTTGGAGCAGCATGCAACGTCGACGGCAAGATGAAAAAAGCAGGATCAATCGGCAAAATCGGATGCACATCATTCTTCCCATCTAAAAATCTCGGATGTTTTGGCGACGGTGGAGCCATCTTCACCGACGACGACACTATCGCGGACAATGCACGCGCGTTTGCCAACCACGGAATGAGAGTGAAATACACATACGACAGCGTAGGAGTAAACTCACGTCTTGACGCAATGCAAGCAGGAATCTTGAATGTCAAGATGAAATATGTGGATTCATATTTGGAAGCAAGACGAAAAGCGGCGTCGACATATAGGGAAATGCTTTCTGAAGTCGACGGAATAATCGTTCCATCTGAAAAAGATGGTTGTCTGCACACATATAATCAGTTCACTATCAGAGTGAAAGATGGCAAACGAGATGAATTAAAGGCATATTTGGAAGAGAATGGCATTCCATCCATGATCTATTATCCCTACCCTATCCATCAGCAGAAAGCATATCTTGAATCACCACACCGCATAGCAGGCAATCTTTGCAACACAGAAAAACTCTGCAAAGAGGTGTTGAGTTTGCCAATGCACACTGAATTAGAAGAGGGTATCATAGAGACAATCGCGTCGAAGATAAAGAGATTCTTTGAATAATTCGTAATGCGTAATGCATAATTCATAATTGTCGGGACAATCCATACAAACTCATTCATAAATGTAGGGGCAGGTTTCAAACCTGCCCGTATTTGTATTAAATCAATATGGAGCCTTCTCGCCAACCATTGCCTGAGAGGACAACCGTTCTTCAGTTGGATGATATTAATTATATAGCATAATTTAATATTTTCTACTTTTTATTGCATTTCAAAAATAGATTTCATCAAGAAGAAGTCCACATATTTTTTAATTCTTCTCATTATCATCTACAAACACATCACTTTATAAGACTTCTCGTTGAAAACAATGCTTATGGTGTGGACCTCCTCACTCTTGACTTGGCAATCTTACATATATATTGTCTTATCCACATACAAGCAATCGTTATTACGCAGATTCTCAAATGTAAATATATCTGTAGCAATTCTCTTCATTTTCTTCCTTCTTTATTATTCCGACGTCGCGAAGATACGATTTTCAATTTATAATGCATAATTCACAATCCATAATCGTCGATACCAGACAATGCCATAACATGGTCCAGCGGACCAGTTTCAACAAAGTCGACGGTAGCCGATTCCATTTATTCAATCGAAGACGGAATAAACGGTGTCGGTTTTAATGATTATTGAATCCGAACCGTGGACGCGGTTCACCTAAAAGTCCATAGTTGAGCACATTCATTTTTTTGAGGATTAGAAAATTCTAATTTGACATTATAGCATTCTAACTAATTATGTTTCAATACGAATAACACAGTCTATACCTTTGCATTAAATCAAAATAATGCAATATGAAATCCATTAGATTCTCACTTAGTTTATTGGCACTTAATTGTTTAGCAGTGTTAGCGAACGAACATCAGGACACATTAAGGTTGTCTTTTTCTCAAGCAGAAGAAATAATGTATAAAGAGAATGTTTTTTTGAAGAGGCAAGAAGCAGAAGAGAGTGTATCAGAATGTGAACTTAAGCAAGAGCGTCTATTTGAAAATCCAGAAATTAGCATCCAACATAACATAAATAATCCCGTCACTGATAAATATTTTGAATTTGGACGTGATGGACAAAGTGACGTTCAATTATCTCAACGTATCTACATAGGAGGTCAACGTAAACAACGGATAAAGATTGCTGAAGCAAACGTCTTACGTACAAAAGCGGAATCAGCAGAGGTAAAGAGATTGTTGCGTAGGGATCTTTACTCTTTAATGTCGGAAATATTCTATCAACAACAGAAAATTTCAATTCTAAAAGAGGAAGTCGACATGATTGAAAAGATTCTGCAACCTTACGAAAAACAATTGCAAAAAGGAAATATTTCTAATGCCGAAGTAATCAGAATTAAAAGTCAAAAGTTACAGGTACAAAAAGAGATAAATAATCTCGACGTCGACTTGCTAACAAAACAAAGTGAGTTGCGATTGATGCTGGGGTTGGATTCTAATGCTATTCTTGCCCCACAAATAAATGAAGATAAAGTCCATAAACATATTATTGACTTGACTGTTGATGATATAAAGCTCGGAATAGATAATCGACCAGATATTGAAATCTCAAAACGTAATGTATCAATGGCGGAGCATAATGTCAAATTACAGAAAGCTAATGCGTTGCCAGAATTATCCGTCAATGGAGAGTGGGACAAGAATGGAAATATCGGACACAACTATTTTGGAGCAGGTGTGACACTTACTCTTCCTATTTTCAATCATAATCAAGGTGCGATAAAAGCGGCCCGCCATCATCTTGAATGCAAAACGTTAGAAATGGGACATCTTCTCAAAGAGGTGACTAATGAAAAGATGATCAATTGGGAATGTCTTCAAAAACTTATTAAGACGGTTGAAGAGTCAAAATTAGTTGCAGACGAAATGTCCGCCCAACTTCTCAATAATGCCCAACATCAATATTTGAATCATAACATTTCTTTGCTCGAACTGATAGACCATCTTGAGACTTACAAGGATGTCAAGTTTGCGCATATCGAAAATAAACTTGAATTAATCAAAACATTTGTTTCACTTGATTTATAAACAAAAATGAAGCACTTAAATATCATAATTGCGACGCTTCTTTTGTCATCTTGCACTGGGAAGAAGACGGTGGAGATGAAGGAGACTGAAGATCACTTGGATGTAGCCACGACGGAAGTGACTATAGGAGAAATGCACGGAGAATTGGCGTTAAATGGAGACATAGCATGCGATGAGCGTAAACTTGCAAAAATATTCGTTCCTTGCACCGGCAAGATACAGAATATCCAGGTAGAGATTGGGGATTTTGTGTTGAAAGGACAGACAGTTGCGACTTTGTTCAGCACAGATGCGGCGGAACATGCAAAGCTGACCAGTGAGACAAATGCTCAAATGCGTATAGCGGAACGAAAGCTGAACCAATTGGAAGATATGTACGCCGACAGAATGGCTACAGAAAAGAGTGTACAGGAGGCAAGAGAGGAGCTAAACATCTTACGCGCCGAATTAACGAGGTTGGAAAATGTGGCGAAAGTAAACGGTTATAGTAAAATGTCTACAGCTTCTCTTGTTTCCCCTATCAATGGGTTTGTCGTTGCCAAAACGGTTTTCAACGACTCCTACATTGATGCGACCAACAATGACACACCAGCTTTTGAAATTGCAGATATAAGCACAGTATGGGTGATTGCAGATGTTTACGAAAGCGACATCTGGAAAGTGCATACAGGCGACAGTGTTAAGGTTGGCGTAACAGCCTACCCCAATGAGCAGTTCTACGGTGTCATCAATAAAGTTTACAACATTCTCGACAACGTGAGCAAAACCATGAAGGTAAGAGTATGCCTTGACAACAAAAAAGGATTGCTAAAACCAGGTATGTTCGCAACCGTACATGTATCTATCTCCGACGACATACGACCTAGTATTCAAGTTCCAATCTCAAGTATCATATTTGAGAATGGCCACAATTATGTCGTTGTTTGCGACGCTGAAAAAAATCTGCGTCGACAGCAAATAAATATTGCTGGATATAATGAGGATTTTGCATTTGTTTCTTCTGGCTTGAACAAAGGAGACATGGTGGTGAGTGAAAACGCATTGTTGGAATTTGAAGCATTGAGATAATGAACAAAATGATTGACTTCATAATTTCCTTCTCGTTGAGCAGGAAATATTTAATTCTTTGTCTGACACTTTTTATGGTCATCACTGGGGTATTTTGTTTCAGAAACACTCCTGTGGACGCATTTCCCGACGTCACAAATACAAAAGTGACGGTCATCACTCAATGGCCGGGCAGGAGTGCTGAAGAGATTGAGAAATTCGTCACTATACCAATTGAGATTGCAATGAACGCCACTCAAAAGAAAACCGATATTCGTAGTGTGACGCTATTTGGGCTGTCGGTGGTGACGATTATGTTTGAAGACGATGCCGACGATGAGTTTGCCCGTCAACAAGTATATAATCTGCTTAAGGATGCTGATCTGCCAAATGAAGTGGAACCAGAAGTTCAACCTCTGCAAGGTCCTACAGGGGAAGTGTTCCGATATACATTGAGCAGTAAGGCTCATTCTGTTCGAGAGTTGAAGACTTTGCAAGATTGGGTAGTTGAGAGAAATATCCGCTCTGTTTCTGGAATTGCAGACGTGGTCAGTTTCGGTGGTGAGGTTAAAACTTTCGAAGTTAGTGTTAATCCAAATAAGCTTGCAAAATACGGTGTCACTCCACTTGAGCTTTTTGAGGCAATTTCAAAGAGCAACGTGAATGTTGGAGGCGACGTGATTGAAAAATGTCAGCAATCATACGTCGTGCGAGGAATTGGTTTGATCAACAATACAGATGAGATAGGAAATATCGTGGTTAAAAATATCGGTGGAACTCCTATTCTTGTGAAGAATCTAGCAAACGTCAACGAATCGTGCCAGCCTCGACTTGGACAAGTCGGACGTGGGGATGAAGACGACGTGGTGGAGGCTATTGTTGTGATGAGAAAAGGTGAGAACGCACAAAAAGTCATAACCGATCTTAAAGAAAAAATTGATTATATACAAAAAGAACTTTTGCCAGAAGGAGTTGAGATAAAACCATTTTATGACCGTGAAGACCTGGTGGATCTTGCCGTCGGCACTGTTTTCCATAATGTAATCGAAGGCATCCTACTCGTCACCCTTATCGTTTTCCTATTCATGAAAGATTGGAGGACGACGTTTATAGTCGCCACCGTCATACCTCTTGCTTTACTTTTCGCTTTCATCTGCCTATACATTAAAAGCATGAGTGCCAACCTGCTATCCATGGGAGCCATTGACTTCGGCATCATCATCGACGGTGCTGTAGTGATGGTGGAGACGCTCTTCGTCGCCCTAGATAAAAAAGCAAGAGCTATAGGGATGGAAGCATTTGGCAAACTTGGTAAAGGAGGCATTATCCGCACGACGGCAAGAACGAAAGCGAAGTCGGTGTTTTTCTCCAAACTGATTATCATCACCGCCCTATTGCCAATCTTCTCATTCCAGAAGGTGGAAGGAAAAATGTTTTCCCCACTTGCCTTCACTCTTGGTTTTGCACTACTCGGAGCTTTGCTCTTCACGCTAACTCTAGTGCCAGTGTTATCAAAAATGTTACTTGACAAGAATGTGCAAGAAAAAAGAAACCGTTTTCTTGAAGTTGTATATAAAATCACTGACACAATATTCGGATGGTGTCACACGAACTCTCGCAAAGTGATGATTGGTGCGACTGTAGTGATGGTGGCTGGACTTTCTGCTTTTGCTTTACTTGGCACAGAATTCTTACCTCAGATGAATGAAGGGAGCATCTATATCCGAGCCACAATGCCTCAAAGTATTTCTCTTGCCGAGAGCACTAAAATGGCAACTCAGCTTAGGTCTGAGGTAAGCGAATTTCCAGAAGTGAAGGAGGTACTCTCTCAAACAGGCCGACCAAACGACGGGACAGATGCCACAGGTTTCTACAATATTGAGTTGTTTGTGAAGATTCATCCCGAAAGCGAATGGAAGTCAGGAATGACAAAAGACGAGCTTATGGATGTGATGAATCATAAGTTGTGCCGACATAAAGGAATTGACTTTAATTTTTCACAGCCGATCAGTGATAATGTGGAAGAAGCGGTCAGCGGAGTAAAGGGAGCAATTGTAGCGAAAATCTATGGCAAAGATTTGTATGAAGCAGAAAGAATCGCAGAAAAGGTTGCGAAAACCATGCAACCTATTCCCGGGATCTCAGATCTTGGTGTATTGCGCAATATCGGTCAGCCAGAGCTACAGATTAACATAGACGAAAATAAACTCGCTCGCTATGGAGTAAGTAAAGATGATGTCCAATCCACAATAGAAATGGCTATTGGTGGAAAGGTAGCGTCGCAAGTATACGAAGAAGAGCGTAAATTCAACTTGGTAGTCCGCTATGACAAAGCATTCCGTAAGGATGAAAATGAGATTACAAAAATCAAAGTTGAGAATTGTGAAGGAGCGATGATTCCTATAGGAGAGTTAGCAGATATCCGTCTGATCACAGGTCCACTAATCATCTATCGCGACGGACACGAACGCTACTGCGCGGTTAAATTTTCAGTTCGAGACAGAGACATGGGAAGTGCGGTGGCAGAGTCTCAAAAGAAAGTGAACATGGACGTCCAATTGCCGGATGGCTACAGAATTGAGTGGAAAGGAGACTTTGAAAATCAGCAACGAGCATCAGCGCGTCTGTCACAAGTGGTGCCAATCAGCATACTTATAATATTCGCCATATTATATGTGCTGTTCGGTAATGCAAGAGATTCATCGCTAGTTTTGCTCAACGTGCCATTTGCCGCAGTGGGAGGTATACTCATCTTGCTGATCACAGGTTTCAATTTCTCCATCTCAGCAGGAATCGGGTTTATATGTCTGTTTGGAATATGCATACAGAACGGCGTGATCATGATAATGGATATCAAGCACTTCATACGTCATGGGGAGACGTTGCAAAAAGCCATCGACAAGAGTGTACACAGCCGCACAAGAGCCGTATTGATGACTGCAATGATGGCTATATTTGGACTAATTCCTGCCGCACAAAGTCATGGAATAGGAAGCGAGAGCCAACGACCTTTAGCGATTGTCATAATCGGAGGCCTTATCTTCGCGACAATCTTCACACTACTGATATTTCCGCTTTTTGTGGAGAAGATATACAATTGGAGAATTTACGACAAATCAGGGGCATTGCTACGACGAAAGTTGTAAATCTACGATATATTTACTTTATTTGTATTAAGCTAAGATCGTTTAATGAGAGTTCCTGACGAAAGGGACTCTCTTTATGTGAAATTACATGACAGAAAAGAAAAGAATATTCATTGCTGAAGACGAATTAAACATCTGCGATTTTGTAAAACGCGGATTAGAGGATTACGATTATTCCGTGACTGTCGCCAACAATGGCGATGAAGCATGGGATAAATTAAGTGATGAGTGTCCTTTTGATCTTGTCATTTTGGATATCCGCATGCCAGGAAAGAGTGGACTAGATGTCTGCACCCTTATTCGTAAGAACTATTCATATTCAGTGCCTGTACTAATGCTCACAGCCCTTGGCACCACAGATGATGTAGTGATGGGGCTACATGCAGGAGCCGACGACTATCTGGTAAAACCATTCAAGTTTGTGGAATTGCTTGCACGTATAGAGGCATTGCTTCGTCGCTCATCATTTTTTTCAAATAATAATTTGATTCAATATGCCGACTTGAAGTGTGATCCGTCTACCCATAAAGCCACAAGAGGAAACGTTGAAGTGGAGCTTAGCACCAAGGAGTACCGTCTGCTTGAATATTTCATAATGCATCACGACGAAGTGCTATCACGCAGTCAGTTGTTGCGCGACGTGTGGAACAAAGATTTTGACACAAATACCAATGTAGTCGACGTGTATGTTCGCTACATAAGAAATAAGATAGACGATCCGTTTGACAAAAAACTCATCCACACTGTTGTGGGAATGGGATACATGATGAAAAGTAATGAATAAAGGACAACAAGTATCAGTTATATATTCTGCCATCACAATTTCACTGGTTGTGATTGCTGGTATAATATTCTTTGTGATGCAATCACACTACGCTGAAAAAATCTATTTCAGATATTTGGAGGAGAAAGCAGTGGCGGTTGCGATGGAGCGTTTTGAAAAAGATGAACTAAGCGCAGATAGATACAGACGAATAGTTTACAAACGTGAACAAAGTATCCCAACGTCGCACGAGCTATTCATCAATATGCACGATACAGACGCACAATCTCGTCTTAACGAATTTCTATCTGATGCAGAAATCAGCAAACTGAAATCCGACGAATCAGTTCGATTTCATAAAGACGGAGAAGTCGGTTTGGCTATTAAATATGACGATAACGAAGGAGTCTTTGCAGTTGTCGTGTTGAGCCGTAATCCATACATTCATGAGATCAGCAAAACATTCGGATATTACTTGCTGATTATTGTCATTACAACAGGAATTGTACTATTCCTTATAAGCAGACTCTATGCGATAAAGGTCATCCAGAAAATCGATGACAACTATCAGACAGAGAAACTTTTCGTAAACAATGCATCACACGAGATCAACAATCCACTGACTGCCATTCAGGGAGAATGTGAAGTTGCTCTGATCAAAACACGTACAGTCGAGGAGTATAAAAGTTCAATTCAAAAAATCAGTATTGAAACAGAACGAGTGATAAATATCATGAAAAACCTATTGCTCTTCTCCCATACAAGTTCACAGCTATTCGATGAAGAGACATTGGAGAAAGTGCACGTCGGAGCTTTCATGAAATCTTTCGCAGACGACAGAACAAACATTGATGTCATTGATGATTTCACTGTAAAAGTCAAAGAAGATCTGTTTCGGATAGCGATGTGCAATATGATCAGTAATGCAAAGAAATATTCGAGTAATGAAGTAAATATTAAAGTAATCAATCATAAAATCATAATAAGCGACGACGGAATAGGCATTCCAAAAGAAGAATTGAAAAATATCACAAAGCCATTCTATCGTGCCACAAATTCTACATCTACTAAAGGAACTGGCATAGGATTAGCGTTGTCAAGAGAAATTTTGAGCAGATTCAAAGCCAACTTCTCCATCACTTCCGAATTAGGCAAAGGCACGACAGTTATCGTCAATTGTGAAAAAGCACGATGATTGGCGAGAAACTCGACTGTCTTCCCTATTCATCTTGTATCTATGCATTATTTAGTTTGCTATAAGACGAAATCATAGAGACAATCGCGTCGAAGATAAAGAGATTCTTTGAATAATTCGTAATGCATAATGCATAATTGAAAAGCCATATTGTATATTGAATAACAAAATCCGATTAATAATCCATCATATTTATAATGTTCAAAACAATATCATCATACAAATTCTCAAACTTATTGTCTATTTTCAGAAACAATGTTTGCAAACTGTTTCCAAAAAGGATCTTTCCTATACAGATCTACCATCTTTTCGGGAACAAAAACTTTACATTTATCTTTATTGACTCTTGAAAATGATGTTTTTTTTAATTTTATGATTTCATTTCCTTCTATATGTATTTCTTCCAAACCTGTACATCCAGAAAAAGCAGCTTCTTCAATTTTCTTTATTGAGCTACTAAGCCAAATACGCTTAAGATTCATACACTCAAAGAATGCACATTTCCCTATGGTTGATACGGTTTTAGAAACTTTATACTCTTCTAATTTTGCATTTGGGAATGCAAGTAATACACTATACTGATTATCAAACAACACTCCTTCTATTGATTTAAGGTTACTATTTCCAATAGCATTGATCTCTCTTAGATTATTACAACTTCCGAAAAGAAAATTATTGCTGAAATAATCACCTTTTATATTGACAATTTCTAACTTTGAACAACATGAAAATGCAAACATTCCATATGTTTTCAAACTTGAAGGCAATGTTATTTCTTTAATTTTTTCACATCCAAAAAAAGCATTGTTCCCTATTGTTTGCAAATTATCATTAAATTCAATTTTTTCTAGATTTATTGATTTGTAAAATGCCATATCTCCTATTGTCAACAAATTAGGAGGACATACTAATTCTTTGATTATAGAACAACCATAAAAAGAGAAAGTTCCAAATTCAGTAATTGACAACGGTAAAACAGAAATACTTTTCTTTCCTGGGCAAGCAACAAGTTTTTTAATAGCATAATCATAAAGAATTCCTTCTTTGCTTAAATATCTTTTATTTTGACTAGGAATTTCAATATTTTCTAAATTATAACAACCGACAAATGCAGTTTCCCTTATATCATACAATTTTTCAGATAATATTACCTTTTTCAAACTATCACAATGCATAAATAAATGGTGACCTATAACTTCAGCATTTTGAGGCAAGATTATAGTGTTAGAAGACTTAAAACTATCAAAATACAAGTTGTCGACTATAAATTCTTCATAATAATCATTAGTACTTTTCACTTTTGTCAAATCCAAAATTTTTACGTTACGCGAATATAACTCATCTTTTATTAGAGTATAAAACTCAGGATCTATATCTCCACTCACAAACAAAGTGTCTGAGTTATAAATAAATTTTGGCATTTCATATGAAAAAGCCAATTGTGCAAAGAATATTATTGCAACAACAAAATAATATATTTTATTCAATTCCATATTCTGTTTTGATTTCTTTAATAATATTATCAGCAATCTTAATGGTCAAATAATACGTTTTTATACATTTATCTATATTGCACATGAATGAAATAAACAAACTTCCATTTATCTCATAACTTTCATTTGAATTTGATATGAGTTTATAAAAATCCTCTGAAATAATTTTCTTATCTGTTATAATATTTACAAAATCACCACTGGAAAAAACAATTTTCACAGGGATATTGGGTTCTGCTATTCTTATTCCAGATAAGATTCCTGGATTTTGGTCAGTTTCTGTAATTTCTATATTCTTGTAAACATAGTGGTGAATTACAGGAGGTATATTTTCTCCATTAGCCCAGGCATCGTACAGAAAAATTTCTTTAGGAGTTCCAAAATCTTCAAAGATATGGTATGTAGAATCTCCCAAACTGGTGTTTGCTACTGAAATATTCGTTATGAAAGAATTTTTATTTGCAGCATATAAAAATTCTACTGTCATACAGAATATAACGATTAATAATTGTTTCATTTTCATGGTTCTAATATTTTTGTGCTTAGTAATGTTAAAGGATGACAGTTCGCTCTATTTGATAAAAGGAGGTCCCGGAATTGGGGGTATTCGTGGGAAAAACCATCTGATTGGCGGAAAGCCACACCGTCTCCCCCTCCAACTTTACCTTGATGGATGTTTCTCCATCCGACGTCTCATATATCACTATCTTGTCGTCCATCTATCTTCAATCATCAATTCTCAATCATTATGATGTCAGCGTGAGCCGCCACCACAGAGAAGAAAAGGATGCCCAGTAGGACAAAACATTTTTTTGTTTAATTTTATTTTATTCAAAGTGTAAATTCTTATGCTTAAGTTTACAACTAATTAAATACCCTTTATTTTAATTATATTATAGGCATGAAATTAACTACGAAATCATGTCAATATGTTCAGATGTATAAATTTATCTTTTTAGATATAACAATCATTAAATTATTATTGTTATTAACGTATTAACACTAAACTAATTTAAATAAGAACTACGTATTACATTATGAACCTTATTTACACAAATCTAATATTTTTTTTATCTCTAGTAAAATATTGTTATTAGGATTTGGATCTTCTGAAAATTCGATAGAATCCAATGCTTTACTAACAGATTCCATATCTTCAAATGATCCTGTTTGGGATTTTGTCCTGGAGATAATACATTTTTCATCATCATCAAAGTAAAATCTATAACAAGACTCTGTATACTCTGAACCCGGTTCGGAAAAAGACCCTAAATTACTTGATTCATGAACGTTTATCCATTTGATTTTATTATTCTCAAATACACAATCAGCAAGTATATCTACATTTCCAGAAGCTATAAATGCAAAATATACAATTTTTTTTATTGCGTAATAGTTATCAAAATCTTTATAAATTTCTACTTCAATTGTATAAATATCGCCATCTGAATCTATTATTTCTTCATCAGAGTCAGAATATCTACTAGAAAAATCATATCCTAATACTGATTTCATGTATTTGTCACTTATATCAGCGACTGAATCTTTATGGACATGAAGATTCATGTAAAAATCATCCATTAATGAATAATTTTCATGATTGTTGTTTGCTATAGCAGCAGTAAACAAAAAACATAACAATACGAAATAATTGTTTTTTCCCATACAGATTTTGTTTTATTTTTTTATCATATTAGAAATTTCAAAGTGCATTCCATCTATTTTGTATTTATAAGTTCCTCCCCACCTTAAAGATATAACTTCTATACCATCAACCAAATCTCACAAAAATTATTTATCTAACGACAAAACTATCTGGATTCTGTTTGGAGATACATAGGGTCATCTTTTTTGATTGGGCAATCAAAATAATAACTTAAACTTTTTTCCAAATCAATTTTCTTCGTTTCAGTCTGTCTGAATTTTCCATTTTCATCTAATTCGTATGACTTTTTTTCGACATAAAAGAAAGGTTTGTTGGGATCTTTTTTTCTATAAAACTCCTCTCCATACTTTCTATTCTCCACTAATTCATAATTATCCAAGTCTTCTTTATAATCAAAAGTTGATATATGTGTTTTATCATATAAAATAGAGAAAAGATGTTTTGGATTATCAAAAAAAAGCAATTCGCGGACCAATAATCGTTCTATGAAATTACCATCTTTTGTAAATACATAATAAAAACCTCTAGCGTAAGAATCATATTCATATGAATCCCTTACAATGGAAATCAATGCAAGGATATATTTGTCAAATAAACAATAACCTACAAAATGGGCGGACACTGAATCTATTCTCACATTATAACGAATATCATTAACCTCATCATAGTCACTCATTTCAAAATATAATTCACTGTTAGGAATACCATAAATACTTTCCAAATCAGTCATATTAATTTCTGGACATTGATTGATTTCAGACATACATCTTAATGTAACAGGATATTTAAGAGACTCATATTTACTAATATAAGTCATAAAAGATTCTTTAGAAGACGATGAACTTGCAAATGCCAGCAATCCAAATAAAATAAATATCAACTTCATTTTCATATTCTATATATTTAATAAGTTTGACCAATGTTTCTTCTGCGTATGGCAAAACAAAAAACAGTCTTTATAACAAACCTTTACTCTTTTATTATTTATATCTTAGTATCAGGCAATTGCAAACGAATATCTTCGTCGATCTCATCCAATATTTGATTTGTAAAACTATTCATCTTCCTCATAAATCTTGCCATTAATACAAGACTTAAATTTACGAGGCGTCTTATATCTTTCGATCTCTTCTTGAGTAGGATGCCATTTGAGGACATTCATCACACGAGGATATTCTCTAGAAGCCAATATAAGGACATCATCTCCAAGACGTATTTCATCGTAATCCATTATGGATACTTTTAACAAAAATCTCAAATTATCTCCGTAACCTACCTTGACCCATCTGAAATCAGTTCCTCTACCATTTGGTATTATTTTTTTATACCACTCCAGAAACAATATTCTTGTTTACCATCAAAGATTCATATCGACTTTCGACATATTCATCATATTTCCTACAAAATATCGTCACAACGACGAATAATGTAATTAAAAACGAAATAACTTCCGGACTACTAGAATTAAATGTTTTTAGAATTAGGTATAGCCAATAATATATCAAAGGGAAAATAACTAATGCTGGTATAGGATAACCAGAAAATTCTCCTAACTCAATAAAAATATAATCGAC
Organism: Paludibacteraceae bacterium; assembly: GCA_045629285.1. Classification (GTDB taxonomy): domain Bacteria; phylum Bacteroidota; class Bacteroidia; order Bacteroidales; family Paludibacteraceae; genus UBA1723. The sequence goes on from JAZQQY010000017.1 coordinate 83,540, forward strand.
ATAACAAGTCAACAAAAAAAGTATATCTATGACAATTACTATTGACATAAAAACACGCAACCAAAATTTTAAAGAAACATTCTTCATTTTATCTAACGTTTTAATTACTCTGTCTCATTAATATCTTTAAATAAAGCATCATAAATACAATTTTTTGAGATACTTCATGTCGACGTGGCAAAAATAGAATTTTTAAGTCTACCACATGACATTTTGACACACAAAAGAATCCCTATTCCCAAACATTATGCCAAACATGCAGACTTCACAAGTTGGCACAGCTTTTGATTTATGTATAGCAGAAAAAGAAAATAAACTTAAAGTTATATAAATCATGAACATTAAGCCATTAGCAGACAGAGTGCTTGTTAAGCCTGTCGCAGCAGAAGAGAAGACAGCGTTGGGAATCATCATTCCAGACACTGCAAAAGAGAAACCATTGAAGGGTGAGGTTCTAGCTATCGGTAACGGTACTAAGGACGAGGAGATGGTAGTGAAGGTTGGCGATACTGTTCTATACGGAAAGTATGCTGGCACTGAGCTTGAACTTGACGGTGAGAAGTATTTGATCATGCGTCAGAGCGACATCTTGGCAATCATTGGATAATGCATAATTCGTAATGCATAATTCATAATTGTCAACAAAAAGAATCAACAGAATATAATACAACAGTTTAGACTACGACGTCTATACAAAAAAGTATAAAAATCATGGCAAAAGAGATTAAATTCGACATAGAGGCTCGCGACCTTTTGAAGAAGGGTGTGGACGAGTTGGCAAACGCAGTTAAGGTGACACTTGGACCTAAGGGCCGCAACGTCATCATCGAGAAGAAGTTCGGTGCTCCACACATCACTAAGGATGGTGTGAGCGTGGCAAAGGAGATCGAGCTTTCTGATCCATACCAGAACATGGGTGCACAGATTGTTAAAGAAGTTGCATCTAAGACTAATGACAAGGCTGGCGACGGTACAACTACAGCTACAGTTCTTGCACAGTCTATCATCACTGTAGGTTTGAAGAACGTGGCTGCTGGCGCTAATCCGATGGATTTGAAGCGTGGTATCGACAAGGCAGTTGCTAAGGTTGTCGACAGCATCAAGGCACAGGCTAAGGAGGTTGGCGACGACAATCAGAAGATCGAGCAGGTAGCGACAATCTCAGCCAACAACGACAGCGAGATCGGTAAGCTTATCGCAAGCGCTATGGCGAAGGTAAAGAAAGAGGGTGTCATCACAGTTGAAGAGGCAAAGGGTACTGACACTACAGTTGATGTAGTTGAGGGTATGCAGTTCGACAGAGGTTACCTTTCTCCATACTTCGTTACAAACACAGAGAAGATGGAGTGTGAGATGGAGAACCCATTCGTTCTTATCCACGACAAGAAGATTTCTAACCTAAAGGATATCCTTCCATTGCTTGAGGCATCAGTTCAGGCTGGACGTCCTCTATTGGTTATCGCAGAGGATATCGACGGTGAGGCATTGACAACATTGGTTGTTAACCGTCTACGCGGATCGTTGAAGATTTGTGCTGTCAAGGCACCAGGATTCGGAGATCGTCGTAAGGAGATGCTTCAGGATATCGCAGTTTTAACAGGCGGTACAGTTGTTTCAGAGGAGCAGGGAATCCAGCTTGCATCTGCTACAATCGAGATGCTTGGTAAGGCTGAGAAGATCACAGTAAACAAGGACAACACAACTATCGTCAACGGTGCTGGTTCAAAGGAGGCTATCGCACAGAGAGTCGCTCAGATCAAGGCACAGATCGACGCTACAAAGTCAGACTACGACCGTGAGAAACTTCAGGAGCGTTTGGCTAAGTTGGCAGGTGGAGTTGCAGTGCTTTACGTAGGTGCTCCATCAGAGGTTGAGATGAAGGAGAAGAAGGATCGTGTAGACGACGCTCTTTCTGCAACACGTGCAGCTGTAGAGGAAGGAATCGTCCCTGGTGGTGGTGTAGCGCTAATCCGTGCTATCGAGTCGCTTGACGGAGTCACTGGAGAGAACGATGACGAGACAACAGGTATCGAGATCGTTAAGCGTGCAATCGAGGAGCCTCTTCGTCAGATTGTAGCAAACGCAGGTAAGGAAGGTGCAGTTATCGTACAGAAGGTAAGAGAAGGCAAGGGAGACTACGGTTACAATGCCCGTACAGATAAGTTTGAAAACTTCTACGAGGCAGGTGTCATTGACCCAGCTAAGGTAACTCGTGTAGCTCTTGAGAACGCAGCATCAATCGCAGGTATGTTGCTTACAACTGAGTGTGTTATCTCAGAGAAGAAGGAGGCAGCTCCAGCAGCAGCTCCTGTAGCTCCAGGAATGGGCGGTATGGGTGGAATGATGTAATATTATCCCGATATACATTCAAAAGGTTGTCAAGGAAACTTGGCAACCTTTTTTGTATGTGACGTTTCTAAACGAAAAGAGGATGCACCGGTGGCGCATCCTCTTGTTTTATGCATAAAAGCCGCCTTATTTGGCAATCATTAGCTTGTGAACAGATGTTTCTCCATCGGCAGTCACACGGACGAAATAAACGCCGTTAGCAAGCGAAGAAATGTTGATCTCTTTACTATGGCTTGTCATCACAACTTCTCCAACTACAGTCGAGATCTCTACCTTGTCGACATCAGCATCAGCAATCACACTAATCATTGTCGACGCAGGATTTGGAGCGATAGAAACATTGTTTGAAACAACATTCTCATAAGACTCAGTAAAATCTAGACCTCCGGCCAAAATTGGAGAGATTGATACAGCACGACATGGAGAGAATACAGACATATATCTCCAGTCGTCCGCAGCAGAAAGATAATCAGGATCTCCGGCTACGACGCGGAAATAGATTCCCTTATCTATCTTATCACTTGTGAATACCTGATGAGTTGCAACAGCAATCTCACATTTGTCTTGATCCGACATAGGAGCCAAATCATACCACTTGACAAGATCTTCATTTACTTTAGTAGGATCATCGCATGTATACTGGAAGACATAGTTTACATCACCACCTCCATACTCAGCATAGTATTTCATAGCGTCATCAGACATATCTGCAAAAAGAATCAACACATCTTTATCATTTAGATGCTTCAGATCTACAGATCCAGTTGTAGAAGCGTAATCAAGAGTCACATCAGGAGCTGTGCAAGTCGCAATGAAGATGTTATCGATTGCGTAATCGCGAGTTTCTCCTATAATATCATCCACGTGACGCATCTTCAAAACCAGCTTTTCATCATTCTTTGTCACATGAGATCCTCTCATCTGAGTCCATCCTGAGCCTTCTAATTTTGCATCTACGCTAGCGACGACTGCTCCCGTCTCAGCCGATTGCAAATACATTTCAATGTGACCAGAATTTCTACTTATAGATGCCACATCTGCACCGAAAGAAATTTCTTTTCCACGACACCAACCGTCTATCTCTAGCTGGAAGAACTCATCCTGAGATCCGTCATCTTTCAAGTCAAACTGAAGCATGCCTCCGGTAGTAGTTCCTGAATTATCATATTGTACACCACCAGGATAACCGCCACAACGGGAAATTACATAAACACCATGGTCATACAATTCTGAGTTGGCTCCTCCTGCCATAGGAACATTAAGTTTCGCTCCGTTGGCTTTTAGATACTCAGCCTCGGCAACGGGAACCACAACTTCTTGAACCAAAGCCTGTGCATGATGCACCTGTCCTTCTGGAATCTCTACAGTGTGAGTCGTACCGAATTTATCCTTCCATACATATTCATTATCGTCAGTGAAAAAACCGAAGTCATCATAGTACAGATATGTAAGACCTGTTGGTATACCATCTGCAGTCTCACAACCAGGAACATCCGGAATTATCGGATCAACTGGAATTATAGAATCTTGAGGTTGTTCAATTATTGAATCACTCAATCTTGAAACGACAGGCAATCTAGAAATAGAGGTTTTACGACAAGGTGAGAAATAAGATTGGTTTTTCCAAGAATAGTCTGCCATCATATCAGAATACTCACCAACAACGACACGATAATATACATTATTCTGTTTAGTAGAATCATCATATAATTTAGAGAAAATAGAATCCCAATATTCCTTAACAGACAACTCAAATATTCCATCCTCCAACACTTCTTCTTTATGTATTGTATTCCAACTGATTGGATTAGTTTCAGACTCCAAGGATGGGTTGTCGAAAGTATACTGGTAGACATAACCCAATTTCTTTTGTGCATCCAACATTCCATCACTATACAAATAGAATCTATCCAGAGCATTTGAAGAAGCTAAGGCATTAAGCACAATAATATCATCAGCATCAAAATCACACATATCGTTACCGTTTGCCAATGATGACTCTAAAATCACATCAGGCGGAGTACATACAGCAAAGAAGATATTGTCGATTGCATAGTCTCGAGTTTCTCCAGAAAGATCGTCTACATGACGCAACTTCATCTTTAGGTTGACCTCATTCACACCTCCAAAATCAGATGGACTAAGGACAAACTCTTCCGACAAATCTATCCAACCGTCTTTACCACCAGTGAAATTGGCTTCTTTAGCAATCAACACCTTTCCGTCGCACTCCAAACTCAATTCAACATGACCAGGATAAGCACTAATAGAAGCAACACTGGCTCCAAATGAGATATATTTGCCAGTACAAATATGATCAAACTCCAACTCAAAAAAATCATCCTGAGATCCGTCATCATGCAAGTCAAACTGAAGCATGCCTCCGGTAGTAGTCCCTGAATTATCATATTGTACACCATCAGGATAACCGCCACCACGGGAAATTACATAAACTCCATGGTTATACAATTCTGTTTTGGATCCTCCTGCCATAGGAACATTAAGCTTTGCACCACTCGCCTCAATATTATATGCCTTGGCAAAAGGTACCTTCACATCTATACCTATAGCTTGTGAACTATGAACCTGTTCGGCAGGCAAACATTCAACGTGTGTCACGCCTAATCTGTCAGTCCATTCATAAATGTTATCATCAGGGAAATTACCGAAATCATCATAGAACAAATATGTCATACTCATTGGTGTGCCATCACTTGTCTGACAACATGCATCAGATTCAACAACATAATCATCAGATATTGCAGATTCACATCCAGGAAGTGTCACCTCACAAGTAACTGTGTATTTAGTGTCTGCATCATCAGGTATAAAAGCAAAGGATGGAGTTGTTGAAGTCTGACCTGTCACACCCTCCTTCCAAGAGTATTTAGTGTCTGCAGGATAATTCTGTTTTGTCTTAATCATTAATGGCTGAACCGGACAACTTTTTCCAAAGCTAGTCAAAACTGGCTTAATCTCTCCATTAACCTTAATATCGTCTATTCCGACAGGATTTTGGAAGCAATCCGAAGCACGATAGAAATAGAAAGTCACAATACCGGTCTCAGGAACAGTAGCCTTATGTTTTACAACGACAGACTTACCAAAACCAACTTTTGTTGTCGTGACATTTTTACAATTGATCAAATGCAAAGAGTTATCATAAGCAGTAACAAACTCAACGTTATCATCACTGGACACGACACCTAAGGACAACTCATTACCATTGATAAGACCAGTATTAGAATATGAGTATTTAGTAATAAAATCAGACATCACCGGAGCCGTTGGCCCTACACAAACATTCTTAGCCAAATGTTCAAAATATGTAATGTCCATCAAATTATGTAGTGTAAATGATAATTCGACAGTCGTCCCAGGAGCTAATCCATCAACGGTATATGAAAGAAAAGGCATTTTTACACCAGAACCGACATTTACGAACATATTGTTCTCTTCTAAGTTAGCCTTGAAGAACGGATGGATCAATTTTGGTTGAGCCGTCACAGTAGAATATCCATATACAGCATTAGGATCACTTGCACTAACCGACATCTTATTCATTAAGAATATCTTATTGACATCAGTCATGTCACCATTTGAATTAGTAAACAAACGACCTCTAACTCCAAATTGCTTGACATCGTTGACATTAGAATATCCAACACCATCATAAAGGCTATTCAAATCTAAATTCTCATTATACCATCCACCCTCTTCATTTGTCGACGGAAGGATCGGACAGCCGAGTGCCGGCTTCGTATCAAAATCCGTACCTGCCACAACACATTGCGAATATGCTGTAGATGCTGTTGCCAAAGAAAGCAACGAGATTGATAAATACTTACTTATATCCATTATGCTATATAATTTTCAGACAGTTACACCCTACAAAAATATACATAAATAACAAAACCTCATAAAAAATAATCATAACTTATGTTAATATAACAAGAGAGTGCGCCTCCGTCACCGGGAGCGCACTCTATCAATCTAAAACTAACTAGACTTTTTGAAACAACGTGTTTGTTAAATTGTTTCTATGTCAAAAACGCATTCTATTTTACAACGTTGATTCTCTTCACTACCTCAGTAGCTGAAGTCTTAACTATTACTGCATAAGTACCAGCAGGTAGGTTAGAAACATTAACTGTAGACTCAGTTGAAACTACAACTGTACGTCCAAGCATGTCGATGATTCTTACCGACTCAAGGTCCTCAGCAAATACGTTGATTGCATCACTTGCTGGGTTTGGAGCGATTACGATGCTGTTAGCCTCTACGTTCTCTACCTCAGTTGGGTTACCTGAAACTGTAACCTTAACAAGCTGACAATCCTTGAAATCATATACTACAGCGTCTTTGTCATACTTAACGCCATTGTACTCACCATTAGCAGTCTCCTCCTTAATGTTCTTTGGAGTCTCCTTCCAGATCTTGAATGATCCACACAAGTGAAGCATTGACAAGTAGTGAACTAGACCATCGTAGTAACGATAAGTTCCTGTTGCAAGACTTGCGTTCCATGCCTTTGTAAGGTTAGTCTTAACTGCACTTGCGTATGAAGGGTTGTTCAACAAACAGAAGCAAGCGACTGCATTTGCACCTGTCTCACCAAGAGTATACTCCTCTGTTCCGTTTGTACCGTCCCAGTTGAAACGTGCATGCTTGTAACCATCCTTCTCAAAGTGGTTGATGATTCTCTGAGCCATATCCTCCTGGTTCTTTGCGTCCTTTCCGAACAAGTAGTAGTCCATACCATAGTTCATAGCACAACGCATTGCATCGTACAAGTATCTGTCAGTACCACCGTTCCATGGGTTGTTAGGAGTACCGTCGAAGTTGTTGTAGTCTGAGAATAGACCAGATGTCTTGTTACAAGACTTAACCAAGTGTGCACGAGTATTAGTTGTTGCAGTAGCCCACTTGCTCTGGTTAGTTGTTGACCAACGAGAGAACAACTCTAGGAACGCTGGAAGATCGTATGAAGGATCTGAGAAATCAGAACAGTTGTATGGCTGGAATGTAACGACCATCTGCTGCTCGTTGAACAATGAACCATTTCCGTTCTTCCACATTGACTTCAAGATATACTGAGCATCCTCCATGTAGCTAGGCTCATTCCAACGGTGTGCAGCGAACAACAATGCTGTCATGAAATACAACTCACCGTCAGGAGCACAATTCTGGTCTTTCTGCTGACCGTTTGAGCTACACTGCCATGCGAAGTAACCATCCCACTGGCCACCGCTTCTGTGCCACATGTGGTTCTTAGCCCACTTCCATAGTTTGTCGAACTCTGTCTTATGGTCTGTCTGAACACAGATCATCATACCGTATGACATACCCTCTGAACGGACATCGTTGTTGTTGACATCCAAGATGTATGCCTCAGAACCCTGATCGTAGTATACCTTGCTATTGTTGTCACCCTTGAAATAGTGATCCCATAGCTGATCCAACTTAGCCTGGATTTCAGCGTCTGTCTTACCTAGAACTGTCTTGAATGGAGAAGTGTAATCACCTGTGTAGAATGCACCAGAGTAATTAGTTGTCTCACACTCAGGTCCGAAGTACGCACCATTAGCGTCGAAGAATGTACCAGCAGCGATTGGTGAAGATGTGTTACCACCTGTGTTACCACCTGTTGTTCCACCAGTTGTTCCACCTGTTGTTCCGCCTGTGCTACCGCTATTAGGATCCTTGATTGCATCCTTAGAGAATACCAAGTAATCAATATTAGTATAGTCGTTATCGAATGTTAGCTTAAGTGTGTGCTCACCCTTAGAAAGTGTGATCTTACCTGTTGCCAATGAGTATGTATCCCAGTCGCCAGCACCCTTACCTGTTAGTGAAGTTGCCTTCTTACCGTCAACATATAGAGAAATAGTTGGATCATCGTTACCGTTAGCCATGTAAGCGCCTACATTGTACTCAGCTGCCTCCTCAACATTGATTGTATACTTCAACCACTCTGACGATGCTGTGTAACCTACTGCGTAATCATCGTTAGCCTTAACGATATCTACACCGTCCTTACGGTATGCCTCACCTTCATTCTTATCATCTGTATCTGAGTAACCGAATCCGTTACCACCCTTGTCATAGTCCTCACACTGAAGTTTACCAGGAATTGAGATTGCTCCCTTGTATGGCTCTTCCTTCTCTGTTGGCTGAGCTGGAGTAGAAGATCCACCACCATTAGCGTCACCTAACCACATCTTACCATACTTCATATCGAAGCTACCTGAACCTGCACCAACCTCGCAAAGGAACTTACAATCGTAAAGCTGACCTAGAGTAACGTGCTGAGCCCACTTTCTCATGTG
>JAZQQY010000018.1:0-106367 GCA_045629285.1 Paludibacteraceae bacterium
GGAGCTACACCGAAGAAACCAGCCTCTGGGTTGATTGCGCGAAGGTTACCCTCCTCGTCGAACTTCATCCAAGCGATATCATCTCCGATAGTCTCAACCTTCCATCCTGGAATAGTTGGGATCAACATAGCCAAGTTTGTCTTACCACAAGCTGATGGGAATGCGGCGCAAACACACTTAGTCTCCTTTGTAGCCTCTTTAGTAAGCTTAAGGATAAGCATGTGCTCAGCCAACCAACCCTCTTCTTGAGCCATCTTAGAAGCGATACGAAGAGCGAAACACTTCTTACCAAGCAAAGCATTTCCTCCGTAACCTGAACCATAAGTCCAGATTTCGTGCTCCTCAGGGAATTGCACAATGTACTTATCGTCGATTGGAGCGCAAGCCCACTTAGCATCCTTCAATCCGTCTGGCAATGGCTTACCTACAGAGTGGATACATGGGATGAAGTCATTCTTCTCCTCGATCAATTTGAGAGCGCCAGCACCCATACGAGTCATGATCTTCATTGAACCAACAACGTATGCAGAGTCTGTGATCTCAACACCAAGTTGAGAGATAGGACCGCCCAAAGGACCCATTGAGAATGGGATAACATACATTGTACGACCCTTCATACAACCAGTGTACTTACCGATAAGGATCTTCTTCATCTCCTTTGGATCCATCCAGTTGTTTGTAGGACCAGCATCCTCCTGCTTCTTTGAGCAGATGAATGTACGACCCTCTACACGAGCAACGTCTGAAGGATCAGACTGGAAGTAGTAGCTGTTTGGACGCTTCTTGTCATCCAACTTCTTTGCCAAACCCTCGGCAACGCACTCATCCATTAGGCGAGTGAACTCTGCATCAGAACCATCACATAGAACGATGTTCTCTGGCTGCATGATGTCAGCCCACATCTTTACCCATGTGTTAAGTTTTGCACAATTTGTTTTAATCATGACTTATTTTAATTGAATTAAATTTTCGATTTGGGTGCAAAAATAGAAATTTTCAGCCGATTTTATGTTATACAATCAAAAAAATATTGCTGACGACATACTTTTTGATTTTTTGCTTACAAAGTTGTCTGATGAATTTACTCCTATTTCTAATCAACAACTACTTTGACACTTTGATCTGTCCCCTCCAATGTCAAGATGTAAATGCCAGGCTTTACTATAAACTCCATATTTTCCGACGCTTTCTTGCTTTCGATATAAGTTCCTTTTATATCCATTAGCATTACGTCTGCTTGGAATTTTCCTATCACACTTGCCACGACTCTACCTTTCTCCCCATGAGCTGTCAAAAAGAACGGGTTACTGAAATTATAGTATGCCGGCCCGACAAAAAGGCCTTCGTCTACTTCACACATGTAGCATCCGTTAACTCCTCCTTTTTCCGTATAGTACTGACTATTTGCTCCCGGGATCAACTCTCCGTCTTTGTACCATTGATACTTATGGAATTTCACGACATCGTTCTGAACGGCAATCACATCTGTCCAACAAACAATCATATATGACGCCGGATAATTGATTTTCAAATCAATAGAGAACATCTTCTCAATATGTCCGGAATATAACTTTATATCTACTTTATATACTCCAGGTGCGACACTATCCGAAGTCGGTATCATGATGGCTGACAATTCTTCATCAAAGACTTTCAATGTATCGTTCAATTCCGGCAACTGTTCTGAACTGACCTGATAATATTGCACCAAACCGGAAACATCAAGGCTGACCGACTGGACTCCTCCTGCCAATAGATGCTCGTCTACTTTAGTCACATCAAATTCAAAGCCACTACTTTCAACGATATCAAACTGGTAATGTTTAGGTTCAGACACTCCGTCTTCCCATTTATAGTTGGAGGAATCGTTAAGCGACACTACAACATCATAATCATCAACTTCTTTCTGAACATTTCCGTCTACAGAATAAAGCGGATTCTCCTCAATCTCATAGATTTGATCCTTTCTGTTATAGATAAACACAGAATTATCTGGCGACGGAATGGCGACAGGTGCTTTGTCGATCACGAAACTATATTTCTTATCGGCGACGGTCGCATCTGTCCATTCATAATTGACGGTATCGTTAAGTGCGACTGTAACTTCATATTCGCCAGCCGCTGCTCGGATATTATCCGAAATCGTATAGGCTGTATCTTCTGCCAGTGTATATTTCTGTGTATATATCTTATAAACAAAATGCGTTGTGTCTGGCGACGGAATAGCAACAGTAGCTTTGTCTATGACAAACAGCATCTGAATATCTCTTATTGTCGAATCTTCCCAAACATAGTTGTTATTGTCTCTCAATTTTACAGTTCTTACGTATGAACCTGTCTGTATAGCAGACACATTCAAACTATCAATCATGTAACGGTCTAACGTGTCTTCTATGATTTCAAACTGATGAGTCTTGCCGTTGTAAACGAAATTCATATCAGGAGATGATGGGAAATCAACTTTCTGTGGATAGATAGAGAAACTGAATGTAGTTGTATCCGGCAAACGATAATAATAGAGATCATCTCCGCTAAACGTAACACTCAAACTATAAACGCCAACATCAGATGCTGAGTCGCCGACAATTGTCATTTCCACACTCTTTTTCCCTTCTGAAAGACCTTCCAACACAACCGATGGGAAATGCGTGTTTCCATCGTATACAAACGAAGTATCCGACACCACAAGTCGAAGCAAATCCCTTGAATTAGGATAAAGCTCCAACATATAATCCAAACGCTTGTCGAACCAATTTCTGACCAGATCCACATCGTCAGACAAAGCAAATGTATTTCTTCCGTATTTTTCAGAGTACTTTACAACATTAGAATCAAGCACTGCCACCATTTTCTCCAAAGAGTCGATCAAAGTATTGACAACAATGGTGATACTATCCTTTTTTCTAGAGTATAAGTTTGTCTCAATCTCCTGAAACTCCGGCAATTCAAGCAGTTTTTCAAGCCAAGGATTAACGCTTACAGCCTCATCGTTATGAAAACTGGTATCGAAATCCCACAATGGTCCCATCTTAATCTGCGATGTATGCGTATTCTCTTCTGTCAGTTTTTTCTTAAACAAATAAATATTAGAGCCTGCCATATCGGATGTTCCCAATACTTGATGAGACAAATGCCAAGCCGCGAAAGATTCTAAATCAATATATTTTGCCACTTCCTCACCTGTATATATAGCAGTTTCTGCCTCATTCAAATAACGCTTATGCAAACCCAGGATTGAATCTGTAACTTTTTCTGAATCAGGATATTTATAGGTAAACCCAAAATAGCTTGGCATTTCATCGGTTTTGAAATACAGATCTTCACTCCAAAAGTAGGCATCCATTTCAATCAAGAAACCAGTCTTCTTTATATCGACTCTTCCATCAGATCTTTTAACTGACTCCGCAAGCTGATATAATCCCCAATATTCGTCATTGATCATCAAGTTGACGAATTCGAATTCCGGCTGCCACTCGCCGCCTCTAAAATGCTTAGAAATCTCTCTTCCGACCAGATTTAGAAGAAGTCCTGGAGATTTTGGTTTAACTCTCAACAACAACCATTCTTTATCTTCACTAGTGCCTTCTATCAACGATTGTTTAGTCGATAATTTCAGTTTGTATTGGGGAGGTCTGATACTTGCACCGGTATTTCCTCTAATTCTGATTTTTGCTGTTTTCCCTTCACTTGAATAGAACAAAGTATCGGATCTGTACATTGTAGCTGCACAACCGACATATTCATTGTTAGTTGTAGTTATCCCGACACACTCCTCAGGTGCAGAAATATAATCGGTAGTAGGCAAAGTGTCGACATAAAGAGACAATACAGGCAAGCCCCAATCCATCACTTCAGTCTCATTATCAGAGGCTGCGTATGTGGAGTGCGTCACAAAAGAAAGCAATAAAAAGTTTAAGAGTGTCAACAATATTCTTGCCATTAACAATGTTTGTTTTGGTTCTAAGATCTAATGCGACGCAAATATATAAAAAAAAGGGCAGTGACAAATCACTACCCTTTTCTGTTTCTTGTTAGGCAATTGATTATTCAGCCTTACCCTTTGAACCAAGAACGTTAACGATCTTGTGAGTGTACATCTTAACCATCTCCTTACGAGCGTCACCACAGTACTGACGTGGGTCGAAGTGATCTGGGTGCTCAGCGAAGTGCTTACGAACTGCACCTGTGAAAGCAAGACGAGAGTCTGAGTCGATGTTGATCTTACATACAGCTGACTTAGAAGCCTTAGTAAGCTCTGACTCAGGAATACCGATTGCGTTTGGCAACTTACCACCGTAAGTGTTGCACATCTCAACGTACTCCTCAGGAACTGAAGAAGAACCGTGAAGAACGATAGGGAAACCACCCTGTGCAGCAAACTTCTCCATAACGCCCTCAAGAACGTCGAATGCCAATGGCGGTGGAACAAGCTTACCCTCAGCGTTACGAGTACACTGCTCTGGAGTGAACTTGTAAGCACCGTGTGAAGTACCGATAGAGATAGCTAGAGAGTCACAACCTGTGCGAGTAGCGAAGTCGATAACCTCTTCAGGGTTAGTGTAAGTGTGGTGGTCTGCAGATACCTCATCCTCAACACCAGCCAATACACCAAGCTCACCCTCTACAGTTACACCGTACTGGTGTGCGTAGTCACAAACCTTCTTTGTTAGAGCAACGTTCTCCTCGTATGGAAGGTGAGAACCGTCGATCATAACTGAAGAGAATCCGTTGTCGATACAGTCCTTGCAAAGCTCGAATGAATCACCGTGGTCAAGGTGAAGAACGATCTGTGGCTTCTCCCAACCTAGCTCCTTAGCGTACTCTACAGCTGCCATACCTAGGTAACGAAGGATTGTTCCGTTAGCGTAGTTACGAGCACCCTTAGAAACCTGAAGGATAACTGGTGACTTCTCTGTAGCTGCTGCAGTTACGATAGCCTGAAGCTGCTCAAGATTGTTGAAGTTGAAAGCTGGAACAGCGTAACCGCCCTTAAGTGCCTTAGCGAACATCTCCTTAGTGTTAACTAGGCCTAACTCTTTGTAATTAACCATTTTATGAAAAATTAAATATTTCACGTTATTATCTACCGGCAAAAATAATAATTTTTCTCTTTTTCAACGTGATTGTAGCTCAACTTTTTTCGTCATTATTTCAGCCAACTTCTTACTTTTTACCTCTTACTTCTTATTTTTACCTCTTACTTCTTACTTAAAAACAAAAGTCTCCCTTCTCAAGGAGACAATCATCTAATTTTATAACTAAAACTTTTCTTATATTATGGCTCTATTCACATAATGTGGTTAATTACTAATTCCGTCTGCAAAGGTACACCTGCCGGCGATTGTGGGCAATACCTATTTGTAATGAATTGGATGACATAGACATGTCATTCCGAAATCAGACGCACTGACGCGACGTCTCTACAAAAAATCCCCACCTAAGCTACCTTAGATGAGGATTATCTGTTATTAAAGACCGTAGTCTATTTCAATCAGTCAAATCACACCAACTTGTGGATGCAAAGACCGCTACGAAGCTTTGGTTCAAACCATGTAGCCTTTGGAGGCATGATGTTACCGCTGTCAGCGATATCCATGATCTGCTGCATAGATACAGGATAAAGAGCAAGAGCTGTCTTCATCTCACCTGAATCTACTCTCTTCTTCAACTCCTTCAAACCACGTAGTCCACCTACGAAGTCAATTCTCTTTGAAGAACGAAGATCCTTGATATCCAAGATCTCGTCAATGATAAGCTTAGATGAGATAGACACGTCAAGCACACCGATTGGATCGTTGTCGTCGTATGTACCCTTCTTTGCTGTCAAGCTGTACCACTTACCTGATAGGTAAAGAGAGAAGTTGTGAAGTGCGTTTGGCTTGTACATATCCTCACCCTTGCACTCAACCTCGAAGTTCTTCTTCAAAGCCTCTAGGAATTGCTCGTCCGACAAACCATTAAGATCCTTGATCACACGGTTGTAGTCAAGAATAGTAAGCTGGCTTGCAGGGAAACAAACTGCCATGAAGTAGTTATACTCCTCATCACCCTTGTGGTTAGGGTTCTGCTTTCTCTTCTCATCACCTACAAGTGCAGCTGCAGCTGAACGGTGGTGACCGTCTGCGATGTAAAGATTCTTCATCTTACCGAACTCCTCAGTTACAGTCTTGATGTCAGCGTCGTCGCTGATGATCCAGAACTTGTGACCGAATCCGTCGATTGGAGCGATAAAATCGTAAACTGGAGTCGAAGCTGCATACTTAGCAACCAACTTGTCAAGAATTGCGTTGTCTGGGTAAGCGAAGAATACAGGCTCTATGTTAGCGTTGTTGACGCGAACGTGCTTCATTCTATCCTCTTCCTTATCGCGACGTGTTAGCTCATGCTTCTTGATAACGCCAGTCATATAATCGTCCACGTATGCACAAACCACAAGACCATACTGAGTCTTTCCGTTCATTGTCTGAGCATAGATGTAGTACTGCTCCTTGTTATCCTGAACCAACCATCCCTTATCCTGGAACATCTGGAAGTTCTGAGCTGCTTTCTCGTAAACACGAGGATCATACTCGCTTGTCCCCTCTGGGAAATCGATTTCTGGCTTGATGATGTGGTAAAGAGACTTCTCGTTACCCTTAGCCTCCTCACGTGCCTCTTCGCTGTTTAGCACGTCGTATGGACGGCTCTCTACCTGCTCCACCAACTCTTTTGGCGGGCGAATACCTTTAAATGGTTTTACTATTGCCATTTCTATATAGATTTATGTTATAATTCAAATCGTAGCGACGGTTCCCCGTCCTTATTATTTAGTCGCAAAATAGAAAGTGCATGTCTGCATTGTAAACTTTCTTATCTCAACAGCTTTGAATCCAACTTTCATAAGCAGCTTCTTCATCTCCTCTCCCTGTGGGAATGCATCAATTGATTCAGGCAAATATGCGTAAGCTGTGCTGCTTGTCTTCAAAATCTTCGCCATGACAGGGATGAAGATTTTTGTGAAGATTCTGTAGCCCAACCTATAAAGTGGATTTGTCGGAACGCTCAATTCCAGAATTGCAAGTGAACCTCCGTCTCTGACAACTCTGCAAATCTCCGACAACCCTTTTTCCAGGCTCTCGAAATTGCGAACTCCAAAGGCTACCGTCGCAGCATCAAAACTTTTGTCTTCAAACGGAAGGTTCATCGAGTCGGCACGCATAAGGTCGATGAAATCGCTCTTTTTTGCATCCTTCACCTTCTTTTCTCCGACGCGGATCATCTCCTCTGAGATATCCACTCCGACAATACGGGCAGGTTCAATTGCCTCGTAAGCAGAAAGTGCGAAATCTGCAGTTCCTGTTGCGACATCAAGAATTGTATTCGGATTTGTCTGTTTCAAACGCTTGATTGCCTTCTGACGCCAGCTTCTATCCTGGCCAAGCGACATCAGACGATTCATAGTATCGTAGTGCGGAGCGATATCGTCAAACATCTGCTCCACCTGCTCCGTCTTGCTACTTGAAGAAGACTCAAAGGGTTTTACATCCTCACATTTAAAATCAGACATATTTCTCTTTAATTTAATTTATAGGCAAAAATAAAAAAAAGTAATTAAAGTTGACGGCATTATTCTACACTTATATCCTCTTTCGCAATAAAAAATGTATATTTGCCATAGAATATGCAAGAGCAGATAGCAAAATGACAAAGAAATATATCGACATAGATGCAGTTCTTGAAGCAAAGTCGCCGTCCTTGAAAAAAAAGATGCCCAGCTTCATCATTTCCTATCTGAAGCACATCGTTCACGAGGATGAACTCAACGACTTCCTTTCAAAGCATTGGGAAGAGAACGGAGCAACATTCATCGGCAATTTTCTCGGTGAATTGGGGATTTCCTACAGTGTCGACAACGAAGATAAGTTACCGAACTACGGCAGAAAAACATTCGTTTGCAACCATGCTCTCGGCGGACTTGACGGAATCGTTCTACTTAAAATGCTCTGCGACAAATATGGCGAGGCAAAGGCTGTGGTCAACGATCTCCTGATGTACATATCTCCGATGAAATCGCTGTTTATTCCAGTCAACGTGGTAAGCAAGAAGCAGGACAAGGAGACTGTCAACCTGATTGATGAATGTATGGCAAGCGACACGCCAATCTTATATTTCCCTGCAGGCAAGGTGTCTCGCAGGGATGGGAAAGGAAATATCGCAGACTTGGAATGGAAGAAAAACTTTATTACTAAAAGCATAGAACATAAACGCGACATCGTGCCATTGTATTTCGACGGCAGGAACTCCGACTTTTTCTATAATCTCGCTTACTGGCGAACCAAGCTTGGCATAAGGCAGAATATAGAGATGCTTTATCTGGCAGACGAAATGTACAAAAACAAGTTTTGCCACTTTAACATCACAGTTGGCGACGTGATCAGCAACGACTCTTTAGCAGACATGCCAGCTATTGAAAAAGCACGATGGATACGTGGAAAATGTTACTGTCTGGCTAAGTAAAGAATTAGCATGAAACCATTGATTAAGCCGATAGATTCGGATTTGATAGAGATTGAATTGCAGGATGCAGGATTGCTCCGCAAGACGAATAAAGCCGGCAACGAATTATACGTCGTCGATTATTTTTCGTCTCCCAACACTCTTGCCGAAATCGGAAGGTTGAGAGAACTAACTTTTCGCGATGCAGGTGGAGGCACTGGCAAAGCATGCGACTTGGACAAGTTCGACATCGACGGATGCAGCGGATGCAAGCAACTCGTTTTGTGGAATCCAGATGAAAAAGAAATAGTCGGAGGCTATAGGTTCATATACGGTCCGGACACAAAGTTCATAGATGGCAATCCTTGGTTGACGAGCGGTCATTTATTCAATTATTCCGACGAATTCATCGCATATTTTCTACCCGACACCATTGAACTCGGCAGAAGTTTCATCTGTCCTAAATACCAGTCAGGTGCGTCATCCAACAAGAGTCTTTATGCACTAGACAATCTATGGGATGGCATTGGAGCATTGATTGTCAAACACGACGCGAAATATCTATTCGGAAAGGCTTCAATATATCCTCACTTCGGCGAAAAAGCATTCTTGCTGATCCGCCATTTTTTGGATTTATACTTCAGTGATTCCCATCAACTTATTTACGCAAAAAATCCGATCAAAACGGAAATTTCAGAAGAAATAAAATCACTATTCAGTGGAGGCAAATACAAAGACGACTATGTCGTATTAAAGAGAGAATTAAAGAACCTAGAGCGTAACATACCCCCGTTGGTAAACGCATATATGAATGTCTCACCATCCATGATCGTTTTTGATTCCGCCATAAACGAGGAGTTCGGCAATGTCTACGAAACAGGTCTGATCGTGACAACCGCGGATATGTATCCGGAGAAAGTCAAAAGGCATATGGAATTCTAAAAGGAAGCTCAAAGACAAAGGGTTACTCCTTCTCCACATTGTTTGTGACAAATTCCAAATCGTGCTGTTTTGCTATCCAGATGAACCATCCAACCTGGAACAATTTAACTACAAACGAAACCACGCTAAACAACTTGACTGTCGCTACGAAATCCCAAAAAGTGATTCCGTAGCTCAAAGCAGCTATACGTAAGGCAATAAATGTCATCTCAATAATAAGATTGCCTTTTAGTTTAAGCAATGTTTCAGGCACAAATACCAAAGTAGAAGTAAGGAATCCTGTCGCAAACCAAGGCAAAAGAATTCTTAAAATCTCACCAGTCATATCCCATCCCGGACCAAATAGAGTCTCTGTTATTGTCGGCAAGAAGAAATAGAGCATCCAGAACAGGATAAGCATAATCATCGTTGAATAGGCACAAAATTTATGAATATCCGGAAAAATCGGCTTGTTTTCATTCAATTTTTCAGAGGTTTGTCTCAACATAACCTGATATACAGAACTTGCCACCATAGCCAATGGAAGATATCCAATTGTTATTGCCAAAGAAAAGTAACCGACATTTGTCGCTCCAAAGACAGACGTTAGCATAAGCACAGGTAACCCATTACTCAGATGGCATACCAAATTTTTAGGCATGGAGAAAAGAGCAAAATCTTTATAAGTAGTGACATACTCTTTTGCCAAACTAGTAGGGAGACGTCGCAAATGGGCGATCGTTTCCATGACTTTTGCAGGTCCGACGATAGACAACGCAATAAGAGGTCCGATTACAGAAGCGTCGATAAGAGCGATTCCTCCTAAACCGAAGGCTCCAAATAAAAGTTTCAATGCCGAATTAGACAAACTTTGTATGATCTGATACTTTGCGATCTTCCCATACTGCTTGTCACGGTTGAAAATATAGGTCAGCACCTGCCAACAACCTACGATCGGAATATAAAGAGGCAAGTACCACAATGCCCACCCAAGGTCTGGAACACCAAAGAAAAGTGCGATTTTATCGTAGAAAGCACATGCAATCAAAGTCAGTGATATTGTAACCGACAACGACACCACCATCGCACCGACCAAGGCATACGCGCCATCGTCTTTTTTTGGCAACGGGATTGCGTATTGTAGGTCGAACGTAGAAAAAATAAGGATTGCGTTTGCTATGGTAAGAAAAAGATTAAGCAAAGTAAAATCAGCGGGCTCATACATTCGCGTCAACAGCGGATATATGAGCATACCAAGAGCCTGCGCAACTACATTTGCAGAGAGCAACTTAGAAATGTTCGCAATTTTACTATTCATTCTTAAAGCAAAAACGTAAAAAAACGTTGCGAATTTAGCATTTTTTAACATTTGTAACGCATCTAAGCGAATTTAGTTTTCAACCAAACTAAAAAGTTCACTTTTCTACCTCAGTTTCTGTTCCTTTCGTTCGTTTCAGAGGCGTATATGGTTTTCTTTCACAAACTTCAGTGTTAAGATCTAATTTAACAATGCGGTCCATCTCACGCATAATACGTCTTTTACGTCTTCCAAACCTAGGAGTCTGCTTAGATGGATTGAAAGTAAGTGGCGACGGCAATAGAGCGGCAAGTGTCGCCGCTTCAGATTTAGATAATTTTCCTACATTTTTTTCAAAATACAATTCAGAAGCCATCGGCATGCCGTAAATACCGTGTCCCGTTTCTGCAATATTAAGATAGACTTCAAGAATTCGCTCTTTTGTCCAGACATTTTCTATCAAGAAAGTAAAATAGGCCTCAAATCCTTTTCTTATGTATGAACGACGTGGATACAGAAAAACATTCTTAGCAGTCTGCTGGCTGATTGTACTTGCACCTATTATCCGTGTACCTTTTTTATTTTGCTCGTAGGCTTTTTCAATCAATGGCCAATCAAAGCCAGAATGAGTCAAAAAATTCTGATCTTCGGAAGATATCACTGCTTTTTTCAAATCATCGGACATCTCTTCAATAGGAGTCCACTTTTTAAGCACACGAACATCTTCTCCCTTCCATGCATACTCCACACACCTGATAAGCATCAAAGGAGTAAGAAATACAGGCACGAAACGGTAAAGCAACACCGTAATCAATGATGACGCAAAGAAAAATATCACAAGATTACGTATGAATACCCATAGACAGTGTCTCCAATATTTGAATTTATGATTTAATCCCATGATGTTAGTTTATACTAGCAAGGCTTTCTTATCTGGACAAATGTTAATTTATGATTAAAAGAAACAATAAACTCTCCATTCATCACAACAAAAGTATCAATTTTTAGGTAACTTTGCAGTAGTTAAACGCAAAAGTTATAGAAATGGCAGAAGTTACAGGTACTGCGGTGAAAAAAGTAACCGCAACAGTTATCAAATCAATGAAGTCGTCGGGAGAGAAAATCTCTATGCTTACTTCATACGACTTCACTATGGCTCAACTGGTTGACAAGGCAGGTGTTGATGTGATTCTTGTGGGCGATTCTGCGTCTAACACTATGATAGGCAATAAGACTACGCTTCCTATCACCGTCGACGAGATGATTGTCTTCGGAAAGAGCGTTGTCAATGCAGTCAAACGTGCTCACGTCGTGATTGACATGCCTTTCGGTAGCTATCAGATCAGCAAAGAAGAGGGCGTACGTAATGCGTGTAGGATCATGAAAGAGACGGGTGCTGACTCTCTAAAAATTGAAGGAGGTCTTGAATATCTTGACACAATCAAGGCTATCATCAATGCTGGTATTCCGGTCATGGCTCATCTTGGTCTGACTCCGCAGTCGGTCAATAAATTCGGTGGATACGGGGTTCGTGCGAAAGAAGAGGCTGAAGCTGCAAAACTTATCTCAGATGCAAAACTGCTCGACGAGGCAGGATGTTATGCTATCGTACTTGAGAAAATTCCAGCGTCGCTTACAGAAAGAGTAAGAAAAGAGATCTCTATGCCAATCATCGGAATCGGAGCTGGTGTAGAAGCCGACGGTCAGGTATTGGTGCTTCAGGATATGCTTGGAATGACTCAGATGAAGCTTCCAAAATTCGTTAGAAAATATGCTAATCTCGACGAGGTTATCACTAACGCAGTCAGCAACTATTGCTCTGATGTCAAAAATGGCAAATTTCCCGATGAAAACGAGAGTTATTAAGAAATATTGATGAAGGGGCAGGTGTTGTACCTGCCCTTTTTTGTTTATAAGCTTATGAATCTGACTAAAGAAACTATTCTCTCTTTCTTCGCTCAAGAATATAGCAAAGAGGAGTGTGATAAAACATGTCCTTTCGTGGAAGAATGCAATAACATATTAGCGAAGACGAGCGGTAGAGATACGCTGTGTGATATCTTGGGGGTCTCCAATGGAGAATCAAGCGTTGTTGATGTTGACGAAGAGTCGGAAGACGATGATGATTACTTCTGAAATCTAAACTATATAGAAACAAAAAATCCCCGATAAAATCGAGGATTTTTATGATATTTCAAATTTGCGTAGGGTTACACGCACGTCCGTGCGTCTCTACGTGCATTACTGATGATACAATTTTGATGTCTGGTATTTAGCCTCCTGAGTAAGGTTAACTCCAAGTCTGCGGAATACACGCTCGTCAGTCTGTGAAAGAATGACGCTTGTATGAACCTCACAATTCTTCAACTCTGGCAATTTATCCAACGCTTTTTGTGCGTTTTCATCGTTGATTGCACAGATTGAAAGGGCAACAAGAACCTCGTCTGTATGAAGACGTGGGTTGCGATGACCAAGTGCTCCTGTTTTCAACTTGCAAACTGGCTCCAACACGTTTGGTGAGATCATTCTCACATCGTCGGCAATACCTGCAAGATGCTTCAACGCGTTAAGCAATAGAGCTGAACTTGCTCCTAGCAACTCGGATGTCTTACCTGTGATGATTGTATGGTTGGCATCATTAAGCTGGATTGCTGCAGCTGGACCGTTTGTCTCCTCTGCACGCTGACGTGCTGCCTTGACCACTAGTCTATCCTCTGGAGTCACACCAACTTTCTCCATGATCATCTTTAGCTTCTCGATTGTCTGCTCCTCTCCTCCACTCTTTCTCTGTGTAGTCAAAGCAGTGTAGTATCTGCGGACAATCTCTTCCTTAGAAGCCTTTCTTGTTGCCTCGTCGTCAACAATACAATAACCTGCCATGTTAACACCCATGTCTGTAGGGCTATTGTATGGAGATGAACCCAACACGGCTGCAAGCATATTCTTCAATACAGGGAAAATCTCTATATCACGGTTATAGTTGACTGTTGTCTCTCCGTATGCCTCAAGATGCCATGGATCGATCATGTTGACGTCAGCCAAATCGGCTGTTGCAGCCTCGTATGCGACGTTGACTGGGTGAGACAATGGAATATTCCAGATTGGGAATGTTTCAAACTTAGCGTATCCTGCCTTTACACCACGCTTGTTCTCATGATAAAGCTGAGAAAGACAAGTCGCCATCTTACCTGAACCAGGGCCTGGAGCTGTAACAACTACCAAACGACGCTCTGTTTTAACATACTCACACTTGCCGAAGCCTTCTTCGCTGGCAATATGCTGAACATCCGATGGATAACCTTCAATTGGATAGTGGCGGTAAACCTTCAAACCAAGTTTCTCCAACTTCTCCTGGTAAGCAATCTGGTTAGGATGACCGCTGAAACGAGTCAACACTACGCTGGAAACGTAAAGTCCATACGCACGGAAAGCGTCGACCAAGCGAAGCAAATCCTGATCGTATGTAATGCCTAGGTCGCCACGCACCTTATTGCGCTCGATATCCTGCGCGTTGATAACGATGATGATTTCAGCTTCGTCCTTCATAGAGCAAAGCATACGAATCTTTGAATCTGGCTGGAAACCAGGAAGTACACGCGAAGCGTGGAAATCGTCGAACAACTTTCCACCAAACTCAAGATACAACTTATCTCCGAATTTGCTTATTCTCTCTTTGATGCGCTCACTCTGCATCTTGATGTATTTTTCACCATCAAATCCGTTGCAGCTACTCATAATTACGTATGTGTTAATCTTTTTCTACAATTCATTTATTTGGGAGAAATCCCGACAATTTGAAAGTTAAATTTGCATTATTTTGACAAAATGAAATTTAACGGCAACAAAGATAAGCAAAAAATTAGGAATTCATAGTAACTGACCAACAAAATCTTTAATACTGCAAATTAATCCGCATAGGAAACCTAGATTTAGGCCAAACCTATTATTTTTGCCAAAAACAATAATAAAAGCATGAATTTACATCCCAAATTCTTCGGCATCGCTCTAAGTGTGGCTCTCTTATCTTCTTGTTCGACAGACTCAAACAAATATCTTGAAGAAGCTGATGTTTTTCGCAAAGGAATGCCAAGCGACCTTCAACACAGACAAAGCATCGCAGTATTGAATGCAGCATCTGGCGACACAAAAGCTCTTAACGAAGTGCGCAATGCCAGAAACAAGCGTCCACAACTGATTGACGGTGTAGTCGCCGATGATGTGAATTCCACATGCACTCTCTTCCGACCTGCTAATCATGCATCCGTCGGGCATCCTCTTCCATTGCTAATTTATCTTCACGGTGGAGGTTGGGCGTTCGGCAGCAGGAACAGCTGTGCCCGTTTCTGTATGAATCTGGCAAAGAATGGAATTGCTGTTTTGGATGTAGAATATCGTCTTGCACCTGAAAATCCTTATCCCGCTGCCATAAACGATGCTTTGGATGCTCTGCGTCTGTCGCATTCAATGGCAAAATCGTGGGGTATAGACAGCAGCAGAGTCTCAATGGGTGGCGACAGTGCCGGAGGAAACCTGTCTCTTGCAGCTGCTTTGTCTATAGGCAAAACAGATTCTTTAAGGAGTTTGATACTGTTCTATCCTGTAGTTCGCTCTTACGCCGATAATATGCCGTCTTGGAACGAGTTTGCAGAAGGTTATGGCCTTGATGCCGAACTGATGAATGCCTTCAACTTGGCATATTCAAAGGATAAAGAGCAAGATCCACTTATTTCGCCCGCTCATGCTACCGATTCCATGTTGAAATCACTACCTCCGTGTCTGTTCGTAGCGGCTGAACGAGACATCCTTCGTGACCAAGGACGAGAGCTTGCCGATCGTTTGAAAAACCTTGGCAATCACGTTGAATATCATGTCATTCCGTCGGCTGTCCACCTATTCATAACAGTGGATGGGCAACCTTCCGCATTTAAGAAAGCGTTGGAACTGACCACGGATTTTCTATTGACGGATAAAGGAAAGTAAAAATCAGCAATCAAAGTTGCTTTCTTTAGCAATGATTTTCGACAACAAAAGCAAAGATACAAGATTCGGCAACGCCATCAACGCATTCATACAGTCGGCAAAATCCCATACGACCTGTAGGCTCACTACCGAACCGATAAAGATTGCGACAACCCAGATTACTCTGTAGGCACTGATGAAATACTTAAGTCGACTTCTCTTCTGCCACTTGCCGCTAAACAAATACTCTATCGCACGCTCGGCATAATAGCTCCAGCCGAGAATAGTAGAAAAAGTAAAGGTCACAAGGCCAAAGCTCAAAATAAGCGGCCCGACGACGGGGATACACTCAAACGCACGTTTAGTCAAAATTGCTCCTTGTCCGGCTACGATGTCTGGGTTAGCAATCTCCGTGCTGACTAACACCAAGCCTGTCATTGCACAAATGACAACTGTATCCCAAAATGTGCCGCTACTTGAAATCAAACCTTGTTTTACCGGCGAATTACTCTTAGCCGCCGCAGCCACAATAGGCGCTGAACCCATACCGCTCTCGTTACTGAACAAACCTCGTGCGATACCGTAGCGAGCGGCTATAATGATTCCACTTCCCGCAGCTCCACCGATAGCAGCTTCACCATTGAAAGCAGACGATAGAATCAAGGATAATGTCTGGCCGAGGAATTCTGCATTACAGAACAAGATGTATACACAGCCTATTACATAAAGCAATGCCATAACGGGCACGAGTAACGAGCATACGTTGGAAATACCTTTGACTCCGAAGATCAAGACAGCTGCCACAAGAGTAGCAAGCACCAGTCCACTCAACCAAGTATCGACTGCATAGTTTTCATACAACAATGTACTAATTGCGTTTGCCTGAACCGTATTTCCGATTCCGAACGCAGCCAAAGCAGTGAAGATACAGAAAAGCACCGCCAACTTTTTCATTCCCAATCCACGACTGAGTGCAAACATCGGCCCACCGATCATCTTCTGCTGCGACGTCTTGACTCGATACTTCACTGCCAACATTCCTTCCGCATATTTTGTAGCTATGCCAAACACTCCTGTGATCCAGCACCAGAACACGGCACCCGGACCACCTAACGCAACCGCAGTTCCCACTCCGACAATGTTACCAGTTCCGATAGTGGCCGCCAAACTTGTGGCAAGTGCGCCGAACGCAGAAACGTCGCCATGACTACCCTCCTCTTTCTGAAGGCTCAAACGAATTGCCTTGAAAATGTGACGCTGAGGAAATTTCAGACGAATAGTCAAAAATATATGGGTAAAAAGAAGGCAGATTATCATCGGTCCATTCCACAGAAATGAACTGAAATCTGATATTATATTAGCAAGATACTCCATTATTACATACTTTTGATTGCAAATGTAAAGAAATTCTGACTATTTGACAAACAAAATGATACTTTAGGGAATGGACTTTTTTATGGCAAAGAGGTCTGACAACATTTCTTTTAATGAAATTAGCGACATCTACCGAAGTCTATTTTTAACTTTCATTAACAAAGCGGAGTCTATTTGTGGACTTTAAGATCAGCCATTAAACAAAAATCAGTAACTTTACGGGATGAGCAAACCCAAAACAATTTTGATGAAAGCAAGCTGAATGAAAAGATTAATTACATTCATATTTACGTTACTTACACTACACACACTCTGCGCCCAAGAACGCAGAAAGGGAGACATTTTTACAGAAAATGGAATCACTTATAAAGTGGTAGGCGAATTTCTAACCATTGACGCAAAAGACACAAAAGATGCAAAAGAGGGAATTGCCGGACCTGAATCATTCCATTGGGCTGGAGATGCACTTGTGATTGCAGTCGACGAAATCAACAAAGACGTCATAATTCCACCTCACGTAGGAAGACTAAAAGTAATCGGACTTACCGACAGTCTATTCTACGGCAAGACAATCAACCGTATCTGGCTACCACGCGATCTAAAGATAATCGGTCGTTCCGCTTTTGAAAATGCGAGAATCAACAGTGGAATGATGATTGTACACAATGTTGAATCGTATTACAAGAACTGCTTCAAAAACCTTGACGCAGGCGTCTGTTTTGATGTCACAAAAGACATAGATCCAAACAATAAGAATTCCAAACTAAAGGAGCATATATGTGAACCAACAGGTGGCTTTTACGCCTCAACAAGCTGTCTAAAGTATTTGAAGCCAATCCGTAATTATCTGATGACCGCAAGAAGCAAAAATTATGACGAATGGATTGACAAAGCCTACCAGAAAGACGAAGATTGGAAAGCACTACGATTAAGTTTTGAAGGTTCCGAAGCGGCTTCCGCAAAAAGAAGTTTCAGAACAATGCCGACAAGTTCAAAGAAATATATGAACATAAGCATCGGATTGGCAGACGTTTCCAAGTTGTATGCCGACACTCTTGCTGCAGGTGAAAAAAACCGATTTTATTACGGACTGACAGCAAGATACGAGGAGATTGCCATCTATTCAGTCTACAACAAGAGCAAGAAACGAGGTGTCACTACTAAATACAAAGAGCAGATGACTCCTGTCAGCAATCCGGCATTGAAAGAGGGGTGGCATCTTGAATTTACGAACAAAGGCTACGTTGACAAATTCCAGCTTACTGGCAAACCAGTTAAAGAAAAGAAATAACGATGAAAAGGACTATTTTATACATACTCGCAACGATTCTATCTGTTTGTCAGGCATACAGTCAAAAGTTTGGAGAGACACCATCTGACCCGGCAACCATAGGCAGCACATTCGAACAAAACGGTTTGGAATTCTATGTAGTCGATAGATATCCATACGGTCTACCATATAAAGGCGTAGACTATGGTGGACAAGTTGTGGTGATGGGGCCAAGCAGCAGTGAATCAAGACAAGAAATATTTATTCCAGGAAAAGTCACACTTTCTTGGACTGACGCTCAAGGAAAAGTAAGGATAGCAATATTCTCTGTTGCTGCCATCAACGATCAGGCATTCATGAACAACAATGTTGAAACTCTTCGTTTGCCAACGTCAATAGGAATAATTGGAAAGGAAGCATTCAAAGGTTTAACCGTAAGATGCGGTTATCTCATCGTGCCACAAGCAAGGCTCACAATGAAAAATGCTTTTGCCGATCTAAAGGCATCATTAGTATTCTACTCAATGAGCGAAGACGCATCGTCGTTCCCTAAGACATTCGAAGACAAAGAAAACCTTCCACCTATATATATCAGACATTCCGACCTTTACAATTGTCAGGAAGCATACGGTTGGCCAGCCAAAGATATTATCACAGTCGGAGACTCTATTATTGCAAGATGGCAAACGAGAGCCACTCCAAAAGATCTTATCAGAACAGAGCAGGAACTTGTAAGAAGCAAATACCCTTCTCAAGACAGCATCAGACGCGACAGTATAAGAAGAGGGTATACCGTCTACAGACCATCTCTTAACGAACTGATAGATAAAGCAACAAACAAATTGACTGATTACGAAGGCAACAACAATACAAGCATAAAAAAACCACAGCAATTCTATACTATCAGCAACAAATACAAGACTGGAATACGTGTCTACTATCGTAAGATTAAGTCTAAAAACAGCGACAAGTACGGTGATTGCCGCGATCGTTTCTCAAGAACAACATTCTTAGTCTACAATCCATATTTAAGGAAGACAGAGACCTATTCTGAGGTTGAGATGGACGAATCTCTGTTCAGAGCTAAGAAAAGCGATGAGTATTTCTACTTCACGATGGATGGCAAACAGATAAACGCCAAATCATTGATTTCCCCCGATGGATTCGACCCTTTTGGCACAAAAGTAGTCGAAGATTCGGAGCTTGAGCAGAACAAGAAGAACACAAAGAAAATTGAGAACAAGCTAAACAATATGATGAAAGAGTTTGGCTTCTAACAAAGAAAAAGATATGACTATGGATAAGAAAGTAAAATTTGCATTGCTCGCCACAGCATTTGCATCATTGATGTCATGCGGTGGAGGAGAGAATGGAGCAAATGCTTCATTAGAAGGAGCTGAAAACTATGTTGCAGATGTAGCCGACGGCGATGTGTTCATCTCCGGAGTCGTCTCAGACGCAACAGCACAACCATTGTCAGGTGTTTTGGTGAGTTCTGGTAAAGATACAACAATCACAGACAAAAACGGTTTCTACCAGTTCACTCATGGAAGCATTTCCAACGGAAGATGTGTAGTAAAATTTGATAAAAAAGGTTATTTTTCAGTTGTCAGAACAGGACAAATTGACGACGATAACGAATCCAAGCTTGATGCTATTATGCAGCCAACAGAGAAAGTCAACGGTGTTTCCAACGTATTCGTTTTCGATGCAGACTCAGCTGTTTCTCTAAAAATAGGCGAAACGACAGTAAGGATTCCTGCCAAATCTCTTGTATACGAGTCGACAGAAGCCGAGTATACAGGTGAAGTGGTTGCGAACATGTACTATCTTGACCCTAACAGCAAAGATTTCACAAATGCGATGCCCGGTGGCGATATGTCGGCAGTGACAGAAGATGGAAAGAGCGTCATTCTACTTTCATACGGAATGGTAGAGGTGACACTACTTGACACTTTAGGCAAGAAGCTTCAATTGAAAAAAGGAGCAGAGAGCAACATGTCGTTCCCGTCGCCAAAAGGATTCTCAGAGAAACAGCTCCACAACTCTATTCCTCTATGGTATTTCGACGAAGTACAGGGAGTATGGGTTGAAGAAGGCGTTGCCGAAAAGAATGGAAACATCTACTCTGGAAACGTAAAGCACTTTTCATGGCACAATCTAGACTATCCAAATATAAGAGCCAGCATCTGCGGAAAAGTCACAAACAGTGATGGCGATCCTCTGCCAAACATCAAAGTCACAGTATCGCAAACATACGCATTCACCGATGATAATGGATACTATTGCGTGTACGTGCCAAAAGAGACTCCAGTTTTTGTAACAGTGTGTCCTGAAGACTACGCAGGTTATACAAATCCTCCTATCTATGAGGTAGAGGGTCTTGCGGCAAAATCTGTATTCACACAAAATGTAATACTGCCAGCATTCCCTTGCGTTAAGGGCAAAGTTTACAGAAAAGGATATAAAGCTAACGATTGTCCATTGTACGGTGTAAAAGTATCAGCTTCTCCAAGAAGCCATGGATTCACTAACGTAAAGGGAGAATATTCAATATACATTAAAGACGACGAGCCTGTCACTGTCAGTGTCAAGCCAGAAGACTACTGTGGATACAAGAGCAAAGAGTATAAATTCAACGATCATAGCGAAATTGATAAAAATGAAAGATACAATTTTGAACTTCCTGAAAAAAGGAAAGCATGGGGTCGTGTGAGATTTACAGATGGCAGCACATATCCTGATCCTATTAAGGTCACTGTGAAAATTAATGGGCAAGATATGGATCCTGTGACTACAACATGGTATTCTTGTTATTGTTTTGATTATTTGGAAGAATCTAAGGATATCACCGTAAGAGTGAAGTCTGAAGACTTCTTCAACTGTGAAGGAAAAGAATACCAGTGCGAAATTTACGGCAAACTCATAAATGTCCCGACTATTATTTTAGCCACAGGACAGAGAATCTATGGTCGTATCGTCAACTCTTGTGGTCCGTCGACAGCAAAAGTCTCGCTATATGTCGGCAAGAAAAGAAAAGAAAGACATACATTGGATCAAGAGACATCAAATCTAGGAGATTTCTCAATTTACGTTCCTTTAACAGATGTAGAGAAGAAAAAAGATCTAAGAATCAACTGTTTCGGTACACAGGTCAACATTCCTATTAAAAACAAGGGAAATGGCGAAGATATCAACATAGGAAATATTGACATTTGTGGCGACGGACAACTTGATTCCAATTGTGTCTACGTTAACCTTGACAAAAAAATCGTCAAATTCTATCTTGACAATGACATAATGGAGAAAGTTTCATTTGATGGAATAAAAGGCATTGCCTATCGCACCAACTCTTACCAAAAATGGTATAAGAGTGATGAATATAAGGGCAAACTAATCATCAAAAACGATGTGAAAGAGTATTATACTGGAGGTTGTTCCGCAACGACACATCTCTCTATCGTAACACCAGAACAAAAGGTATATGAAAATAAAATATGGTCATCGTCAGGAAAAGATTTCTCATCCTACTTTGGTGAAAGAGTTTATAATATTTCAACAAACTTGATGGACATAGACGGCAACGACATCTACGTATATGGCACAATTGCATTCAAGCCAATCCTTGGAGAGAAATACATGGATGAAAGATTAAGGCAATACGAGTTCGTTTACGGTAAAAGCGAGACAGATAGTTTCAAAAAATATCTATTCTCTCAGACAGAGACTAAAAAAATTGAAGACTACTTGAAAAAAGAGTTGAAGATGTCTGAGAAAGAGACTATCCGTGATGACCAAGGTGATTTTGCCACTATCTTCGTAGGAGAAAATGACCTTGCAATCATAAAGCGCAAGAAAACTGGCAAGAGCGAAGTGACAATGATTCACAAAGAAGGCATTGGAAATGAGAAGCTATACAACTGCTGGAAAGTAAGTTTCGTTGGTTCTACAATGAAGAGTCCGACTCAGTACATGTGGAAGAGCGATATCGAGATCATCAACATGAAGATGTTCGGAGCAGCAATGGGAATCAAGTTTGAGAAGACAAACATTCCGGAAGAGAAGTGCGGTTGTTCAAATGGAGAAGCTCCTATGGCAAACTGATGCATTCAAGCAATAACAAAAAAGGACGCAATCGCGTCCTTTTTTGTTTATCTACAGATAGTGTAATCAACTCTGTTTTTCTGAACTCTTGCCTTTAGACTTGTTTACCAGCACGACTCCAAGCACTACCGCAGCACAAGAAAGCACCTTCATCGGAGATAGTTCATCCATACCGAGATAAATGCCGAGTGATGTTGCAACAATCGGTTGCATATAAGAATACAGGCTCACCAACGTCGGACGGAGATTTTTCTGTCCGATTGGAATCAAGAAATAGGCGATGAAAGTCGCAAAAAGAACAAGATATCCAAGTTCAAGGAAGCATACCGTCGGCACGTTTGCATAATCCACAGCCATTAAATCCGGAGCCGAAAACGGAGCCGACATCACGAATGAAAACAGGAATATCCACTTCATGAAGGTCACCACAGAATACTTCTGGATCACAGGGCGGAAGATCCCAAGGTACGACGCGAATAAAATACTATTCAGCAAAATAAGTATGATTCCGAACGGAGTAGTCGTGCGTGCAGTCTCAGCCGTCGCAATGCTACTATTATAAATAAGCAGAATAACACCAGCCATACTTATCGCAACACCCACAGCCTTCTTGCCAGTAATGGGTTCTTTCAAAGCCACAGCAGCAAAAAGCATAGTGAATACAGGTCCCAACGAAGCTATGATGGAACAATCGAAAGGAGTCGTGTAGTTGATTCCGACAAGGAAAGTAAGCTGAGTGCCGTAATAGCCTAGCAAACTAGCCAAAAATATCTTAAAGAGATCCTTCCTGTCGACAGATTCCTTTGGCGAGAATACCGACAGAATCCAGAAAAGGAGACCCGCTCCGACAGAACGCAAAGTGAAAAGAGAAAGAGGCGTAAAGACATGAGAGTTGGTCAAATCCTTCGTCAACACAATATTAAAACCGAAAATGAGATATGCACCACATGCAGCAAGGTGGCCAGCAAGCAATCTCCTATTATTACCGTCTTCCATCAAAAAGTCAATTTTTATAACGGGATACAAAATTACTATTTTTCCAGCATTTTGCTAAAAAGAGCGAAAAAAGCAGTTAATATTTGTTAAAACGATATACGCATAGTATCTTTGGCGTAATTTTTGAACTTAAAGTCTAGTATATTTTGAAAAACTTAGTCATAAGAGCATTGACAGGAGCCGTGCTGCTTGGAATCATGATTACGGCCATTTTAATGCCACCATACATATTCGGAATCGTATTTTTCATATTGACAATGCTATGCCTGTATGAGTTTTACGGATTATGCTACAAAGTAGAGCAGGCAAAACCGATCTCACGTTGGGCGATGGTAGGCGGAGGAATGTTGTTCCTTTCCGTTTTCTTGGCAGAATATCTTCAGGCTCCATACATCGTGCCATTGATGTACGTTCCTTTCTTCACTGGAACATTTGTAGTCGAGCTATTTCGTCACAACGGTTCTCCTATATTGAACGTGGCAATGTCGTTGCTTGGACATATCTACGTCGCACTTCCATTCTCATGTCTATGCATGATTGAAAGTATGGGTGCCGACGTCAACGGCATGAATTGGCAGGGAGGATTGCTTGTATTGGCATTCTTCATCGCGATATGGGTTTCCGACACAGGCGCATATCTGGTTGGACGAGCCATCGGAAAGCACAAACTTTACGAGAGAGTTTCTCCTAAGAAATCATGGGAAGGATTTTGGGGCGGATTTGTTTTGGCGACGACAGCCGGATTCTTCTTCGGCAAATATTTTCCAAATCTACCAGTCATCAACGGGCATCAGTTGTGTGAGTGGCAATGGGCGATCTTCTTCGCATTGATATGCATTTTGGGAACTTTAGGTGATTTGGTGGAAAGCCTTTTCAAGAGATATTTCAAGGTAAAAGACTCTAGCAACATGCTACCTGGACACGGTGGTTTCCTTGACAGATTTGATAGCGCGATAATTTCAGCTCCATTCGCATACGCGATTTTGCTTCTTTTTTTTCATTAAAAAGTCATTTTTTTATTGAAATTATATAATTTTGCCAAGAAATGTATCATTGTTGAAAGCTGGATTCGTTGCTTTTAACCGCAACTACTTAATTTAAGGATTTTTAAAACTTATTGACGTGAAAAGAACATTAAAACTTTTGGTGATAGCCATCTGTGCTGTATTGCTTTCTTCTTGTAAGACACAAGAAAAAATCTTGTACTTTCAGGACATTCAATTGAACAAGAACGAACCTGTAGTAGGCTCACGAGACATTCGTTTGCAGCCTAAGGACCAGATTTCTATCATCGTCAATAGTAAGGACCCTCAGCTTGCTGCACTATTCAACCTTGCCACATCCAGCAACCAGGTAGGTTCGTCAGGTGGTAGTGGTTCATCAAAGATCTCCGGTTATACATTGGACGACAAAGGTGAAATTGACTTCCCAGTTCTAGGAAAGATCAAGATTACCGGCATGACTAAGAGTGAGGTTGCAGAACACGTCAAGACATCGTTGATCGAGGCAAACCTTATCAACGACCCAGTTGTAACTGTAGAGTTCATGAACCTATACGTCACTGTATTGGGAGAGGTTAGACTTCCAGGAAAGTATATGATCACAAAAGACCAGATCACATTGCTTGAGGCATTGAGTATGGCTGGAGACCTAACCATTTATGGTATCAGAGACGGCATCTATGTGATCAGAGAGGAGAACGGTCAGCGTATCACATACAAGACAGACATTCGTTCAAAGAATTTATTTGCATCGCCTGCTTATTTCTTGAAGCAGAACGACGTGATCTACATTGAGCCAAACAAAACAGCGACTAAGAACTCTCGTATAGGTAGTGCAACAAGTATAGTATTCAGTTGTATTGGAGTATTCTTTACAGTCTTGAACCTTGTTCTTAGCCTTACAAACAACAAATAATAGAGGGTACAACGCAATATAATTGTTTGAGACTGTTCAAGTTGTATGATCAGGAAGTCCGGCAATCAAGGTGCGCAGAAATAATTTGGGATCACCCAATATTCTATAAAAGATAAATTTGAGGGATGTCACAACAACCACAAAGAAATATACAAAACAACATAGAGGAGGAGGAAATTAATATTTCCGACCTCCTACAGTTGTGTTTATCCAAATGGAAATGGTTTGTACTATCAGTAGTGCTATGTCTTTCTGCAGCAACGCTATACCTGATGTCGGCATCTCCTATCTATACTCGTACTGCAACACTACTTATAGAAGAAAACAACAAAAAAGGAAAGTCTGCAGTAAGTTTGACAAGTGAATTCCAAGACTTGGGTTTATTTACCAATTCTACGAACATCAACAATGAATTGATAGCATTGAAATCACCATCTTTGATGGCTCAAGTAGTCAATGAATTGGATTTGACCAACCAATATATCATAAAGCAGAGATTAAGAAAAACTTGTCTATACAAAAACTCACCCGTTAAAGTTGATTTGCCAGATCTTGACAATGTAACAGACAATATTTCTTTCAGAATCTATGCAGACTATGAGAAAAAGGTTGTTTACCTTAGCGAGTTTAGACAAAATGCAGTCGAATTCGAGAAAAAAATAGAAGGAAGTATCGATAGCACAATCGCTACTCCTGTCGGAAACGTCATTGTTTATGCGACTAAATATTTTTGCGAAAACACAGAAATATATTTCAGTCATAACAAGCTAAAGTCTGTCACAGATGGATATTGCGGCAAATTGACTATAAGTTTGGCCGACAAAAACTCATCTGTTCTAAATTTATCAATCAACGATCCTTCGCCAGCAAGAGCAGAAGACATTTTGAATTCGATTATTAAGAATTATAATGACAATTGGCTTCAGGACCGCAACAAATTGGCAACTAAGACATCTGAGTTCATTACAGAACGTTTGCAGATGATTCTTCAGGATTTGACAGGTATCGATAAAAACATTGCAAACTTTAAGGGAGAAAACCTTCTTCCTGACATCAAGGCTGTATCTCAGATATATTTGGAGCAGAATTCGGAGAGCGTAAAGCAGTTGCTTTCACTTAACGGACAGTTGATGACACTAAAGTACATCAACGATATGCTTCACAGCCAGACATTCGAGGAGCCGCTTCCATCATCGTCGGCGCTATCTAACGGAAGCATCCAGCAGCAGGTAAACAAATACAACGAAAAGTTGTTGGAGAGAAACCGTTTGATTGCCAACAGTAGTGGCAACAACCCATTGGTGACAGACATGACCGAGACTTTGAAGGAGATGCAGAAAGTGATTCTTCAGAGTGTAAAGAGTGAGATCACTGCACTTAACATGCAGATTGACCAGATCAAGGATCAAGAATCCACCACTATCAGCAAGTTGGCAAGAAATCCAAATCAGGCAAAATACCTATTGTCGGAGGAGCGTCAGCAGAAGGTCATGGAGGGTCTATACCTATTTTTGCTACAAAAGCGTGAGGAGAACGAACTATCCAAGGCATACGATGCCAACAAGTCTAAGATCATCACTGAGCCAAGAGGTTCTGATGCGCCGATCGCTCCACGCAGCGCCATCATAATATTGGCAGCTTTTGCAATCGGATTGGTTATTCCAGCAAGTATTCTATACATACTGGAGAGCATGAACACAAAGGTTCGTAACAGAAAGGATTTGGAAAACATGATAATCCCATTTGCCGGAGAGATTCCAAATCAGCCTGATATCACAGAAAAGAAGCTTGCAGTCGAGCAAGATAATAGAAATCTAATCAATGAATCGTTCCGTGTTCTACGAAGCAATGTCGACTTCATCCTTGGAAACGACAGCAAGAAGGTTGTGATGATCACATCCCTTAACCAAGGTAGCGGAAAGAGTTTCATATCTGCTAACCTGGCTTCATGTGTAGCACTAAGAGACAAGAAAGTCATAGTATTGGATTTGGACTTGCGTCGTGCAACACTTTCCAAGATTGCAAATTCACCGAAATCTGGTTTGGCAGATTATTTCAACGGGAAGGTAAAGAACTGGAAAGAGGTTGTCGTAAAGGCAGAAGACAACAATAATCTTGACGTATTGCCAGTGGGAACTATGCCACCGAATCCGACAGAGCTATTGCTTAACAAGACATATTTGCCAGACATAATTGCAGAATTGCGCAACTTGTACGACTATATTTTCATTGACTGTCCTCCAGTTGATGTTGTGGCCGACGCAGGTATCGCAGCAAAGTATGCCGACATGACTTTGTTCGTATTGAGAGCAGGATTGATGGAGAAGAGCCATCTACATCTTGTAGATGATTTCTATGAAGAGAAGAAGTATCCGACAATGAGTATCGTTCTTAACGGAACTGACCCTAGCAACTACAAGTATGGATACGGCTATGGTTATGGATACGGATACGGGAACAAGAAAAACTCTTATTATCGATAACGCTTATAAATATGGGGTTATTAGATCTATTCAGCAATAAAAAAACTATCGCCCGTTCAGGAATCCTTGACGGTTTCTGCGATAACCATATACATCTTCTTCCAGGCGTTGATGACGGAATTCAAAACATGGAAGACGCCCTTGCCCTTATCGGCTTGATGGAAGAGGCAGGAGTGAAAAAAATATGGTGTACTCCTCATATCATGGAGGATATTCCAAACAAAACGGAAGATTTGAAGAAACGATTCGAAGAATTCAAGTCGGAATACAAAGGAAACATAAAGCTACATCTTGCTGCCGAGTATATGATGGACAGCTTGTTTCTTGATCGTTTGGAAAAAGGAGACTTATTGGTACACGAAGACAATCACATCCTTGTCGAGTCGTCGACTGTAGCTCCGCCATACGGATTTAAGGATACATTAAAAGAAATAATGCATAAAGGGCATTATGTCATACTAGCACATCCTGAAAGATATCAGTTCCTTGACATGAAAAAATACAAGGAGCTGAAAGACATGCAAATCAAGTTCCAGGTCAATCTAACATCTCTACTAGGGCTTTATGGCCCAGCAGTCAAGGAGAAAGCTGAAAAACTGCTAGGATTAGGCTACTACAACTGCATCGGAACAGATACTCACGGCATCAGAAGGTGGAAAAACATGACCGAGCAGAAGATTCATAAAAAAATACTAAAGCAGGTACGCGAAATACCTGGACTATAAATTTTCGGCAAAAGATAGGGAGAATTAGTTTTTTTTAACTAAATTTGCGCGCCGGTAAACACAAAAAAGGCAAATAAAAAGAATGACAATACATAAAGAAGGAAAAGGAATGCTATTGACGCTACTATTTATGTTAGCGTTGGTAATTACAGCATCATTCGTGTACTTCGGTACGAATGCTGCTTCTATCGCCATTTCCACACTTTGTGTTGCCATCTTCTTGTTTTTCCTAAATTTCTTCCGTAATCCGAAACGTGAATTCATTGGTTTTGAGGACGGTATGATTATTGCTCCTGCCGACGGAACAGTCGTAATCGCAGAGCCTTCGGAAGAGCCATTCTATTTTAAGGACAAGAGAATTCAAGTGTCCATTTTCATGTCGGTACTTAACGTGCATGCAAATTGGTATCCAACAAGAGGAAAGGTTGTCTACTACACTCACAATGACGGTAGATTCATGGCAGCTAATCTTCCAAAGTCAAGCACAGAAAACGAACGATCAACGATAGTCATTGAACTTGAAAACAAAGCTCAAATCTTGTTGAGACAGGTTGCGGGAGCTCTTGCACGCCGTATTGTCACTTATTCAAGAGAAGGTGATATCTGCGACGAAAACCAGCAGCTTGGTTTCATCAAATTTGGATCAAGAGTAGATCTTTACTTGCCTATGGACAGCGAAATCCTAGTAGGCGTAGGCCAAAAAGTGACAGGAAATCAGACTGTCGTGGCAAGAGTAAAAAAGCCAAACAATGAATAAAATCATAAAAAGCATTCCAAATACACTGACATGCATCAGTCTTTTCTTCGGTTGTTTGTCAGTACTTTGCTCTATGGAGGGCAATTTCCTATATGCTGCGATTTGCATTCTAATCGGATCAGTTTTTGATTTTAGCGACGGTTTTGCCGCCAGAGCTCTACATGCTTCATCTGCAATCGGAAAAGAGTTGGATTCTTTGGCAGATCAGGTGAGTTTCGGTGTCGCACCTGGATTCGCAATGTACTTCTGGATGAAAAATTACGCATCTTGTCCATGTTGCGAATTCCTTCCATACATCGCATTCCTAGTCCCAGCATTTTCAGCACTACGTTTGGCAAAATTCAATATCGACGAGAGACAAACGACAAGTTTCATCGGTCTGGCGACTCCAGCTAACGCAATGTTCCTTTCTTCACTTGTATCTACAGCAGATATCCTAATGAAGGACGGTGTTTCTAACTGGTTTACAGCATTCTGTTGCAATCCTATCGCAATCGTAGTTATAATCATCGCAACATCATTGCTTTTGGTTTCAGAAATACCGATGTTTTCATTGAAGTTCAAGCATTTCGGTTTTGCAGGAAACGAAAGAAAGTTTATTTTGATCGGTTTTGCAATCGCAGCAATGGTAGTTTTCGGCATTTCCGGCATCTTCTTCGGAGCTGCATTCGCCACTATCCTATTCTACATTGCAATGTGTATTGTAGACCTTTTCATTGGCAAGAAAGACTAATCAGAAATAAAATCAAAATAGTAAAGACGGGATTGTTATTCCCGTCTTTTTTTGTTTGTGCCACACCACAAAGTATCCATATACGATGCATTATAACGTGTTGTAGCAAATAGAATTTGAGTTTTTGCAACGTATAAATGAAAACCTACCATAGGTGGAGATGGGAGGAATTCGTACCGCACAACAAAAAAGCCGTCAGCAACACTTGCTACTGACGGCCTAATAGATTTTCCAAACAGTTACTTAACCACCTTACGATTGATTATTTCTCCATTATTTAGATACTTGCGCTCGAATACAAATCCCTTTTTATCAGCGTCAATCTTCTGACCAACTGCATTATAGTATTCTACACTTACGACATCAGCCTCATCTACAATTGTGTCGACAGAAGTGTTGCCGCCTCCGCAATCAGCACTCTTCACCATAAAGAATACTGCAGAAATATAAACCTGATCATCAGAAACCACACCACGATCAAAACCAGTCAATTTAGCGAAATCAGAGATAACAAGTCTTACATAGACTGAATCCAAATCGTTAGTGAACAAAGGATTTGTTGTCTTGTTAAATACGAAATCAGGTCTATTTTGAATTCTAGACAAACTTATCCAATTTTTCTTATCTGTAGAATACTGATACAAATATGAAATATCTCCATCAAAAGAAGGTAAATTTGAATAAGTACCATTAACTTCAACAATATCGTCATCACACAAACTGAACAAATCCTCGTTTGGAGTTGATGTCTCGATTACAACTACAGGCAAAACTGCAGTAGTATCTTCAATAATAGGAGTTGAATCAGGCAATACACATGTACTCATGCAAACATTATCGATAGCGATATCACCTTGATTTGTTCCATAAAATTGTCCTGTATTTACGATTTCAAAAGCGACCTCGTCTGACGAAGTAGGTATATAAGAGAATTCTATCTTCTTCCAGCCCATTTCCGCTATCGTCATTTTCTCCTGATAAAGAACAGCATCACTCTTTACATCTCTTAGTCGCAATGCAACTTCAGCTACCATATTGCCTTT
The DNA here is from genome assembly GCA_045629285.1 of Paludibacteraceae bacterium. Classification (GTDB taxonomy): domain Bacteria; phylum Bacteroidota; class Bacteroidia; order Bacteroidales; family Paludibacteraceae; genus UBA1723. Next base: position 31,055 of record JAZQQY010000018.1, read on the forward strand.
ATTATTGTTTATTCCGCCAACGTAAGCAACACAAGAATATGATTTATCAGCCTCCAAATCAGAAACAATACGACGATATATAACCTTGTTAGGAGCAGCATCTTTCATATCAAGAATCAACATACCACCTTTTCCGGTACCGGACATGTCTCCTTCTACACCTGGAATATAAGGATTAAAATTAGCTATTGCAACTTGATCCTGAATATCACCTGTAGTAACTGGAAAATCAGAAGTGACACCTTCAGGCAATTTAGCATAAAGAGGATAATTAGGAAGTGTATACAAATAAGAATTTACTGGTTCATCCACAACTTTGCCATTCTTGTCAACATAAGAATAAGTTTCGTTATCCTTAAACTCACCGAAATCATCAAAGAATAGATTTTTAACTTTCAACGGATTTCCTTCAGCATCCATGCAACATGCCTGAGTCGTGATTTTACGGTTTCCTGCCACCTGACACTCGTTTCTGCTCAAAGAATATGAAACCTCACTTTCTCCGATTTCATTGAATGTCACAGTTAAGCTAGGCTTTCTGCTCTTTTCTCCATTAACATCCCAAGCATAACTTACGCTGTCGCTTAGACCTTCAAAATAGAAATCTACAGCATCGCCCCAACATACAGTCTCAGCTCCATTCGTTCTCACTTTTGGAGCAGGTGTTCCTGTCACTTCTATATTGTCAATTCCAATAGGTAAGGAAGCAACCTGATTTGAGAAATAAAACGTCACATTACCGTCTTCATCAGTCTCAGCACTAAAAGACACATGCTCTATGTTGTCTTCCCAACATGAAAAACCAGCGCTATGTCCAGGCATACCATTAGAATAGCTATCCGAAACAAAAAAACGAACTCTGTCAAAATTTCCATTTACCGTACCACTACCTTTACTGAAATCGGAAGCTAAAGTTTGCATTGTAAATCTATTCCTCATTCCGAGATCGATCTCTCTTATTTGATCTCGCCTATCAACTCCTTCATTAATGAAAATCAAATAGTCTTCAAGACGATCTATTGAGTACAAAGAGATTGCATCAAAAGAAATTGTCACTGTTGAACCTGGTTCCAATCCTTTAAATGGCAAACTAAAAAGAGGGCTTCTTTCAGATTGTCCTGCAACAACCAACATGTTTCCAGAAGAAAATTCTTTCAAATATGGCAACAATGTTCTAGGATTATTAACTACCTGTACATAACAACCTGGAAAATTGTAATTTTTTGAAAAAAGTACTGAATCCAAATTATCTGTTGTAGCATAGGATTTAAAATCTGCTTTCAAGAATCCATCCTGAAAAAAATCTTCCAATCCTACTGTCTTTGGTCCTTTGATAGATGCATTACGAATGCTATCATTAAACCACTCATTTTCTTCTAATTTTGGATTACTTAGTTCAGTATAAGTATCAAAATTAATTTTGCTGACTACACACTCTGCTGCATTTGACGAAAAACCCGCCAACGACAAAGCAGCACCAGTGCAAAAACGTAAAAGTTTACTTTTCATAATATTTTAATAATTTAGTTTTCACTTCACCAAATCTAATCCGAACATTATCAGACGCCAACCACAGTACAATCCAAGCACGAATTTTACCGTCGTCGCTATGATGAATCCAATCAGATTTCCGATTCCGGATTTCATTGCAACCGCATTCTGCTGACCTGCGATTATCTCACCTATCATGGCTCCTAAAAAGGTGCAGATTATTGTCGACGTGCCAGGAGGAAGCGGAAGAGGCAAGAAAAATCCGGCAAGCAAACCGACTATACTACCCTTCACTCCGGCTGATGTGCCACCAAACTTCTTCGACGTCCACATAGGAAGGAAGAAATCCACGATAAACGTGGCTGCCACCAAGACAAAAATCACAAACAGTTCTAAATTCGACATCGGCACATCGGCACAAAAACGAGCCAACAACATCGCCAACAAATAAAGCGGCGTACCTGGCATTCCAGGTATGATACTGCCAAAAAGTCCGAGAAAAACCAACAGTAGGCAGACACACAAAATGAAACCAACCTCCATAAGCACTTCTTTTATTTTGTAAAATTATGACACAAAGTTGGCAAAAAATCATTGTCGAACTCTAAAACTAACCCACTAATTTTATTATTTTTGCAAAAATATGTGAAACGACTCTATGGATAATATAGTAGATAAAGTTACCAACGAAGATTATAAATACGGTTTTGAAACCAAAATCGAGACCGAGGTTATCCCAAAAGGTCTCAACGAAGACATCATTCGTCTTATCTCAAAAAAGAAAAACGAGCCTTCTTGGCTGCTTGAATTCAGACTTGAGGCTTTCCGCCATTGGCAGACCTTAACAGTGCCTACTTGGCCACATCTTTCTATTCCAGAAATTGATTTTCAAGATATTTATTATTACGCAGCTCCTAAGACAGAGTCTGAAGGCAGTGTGAACAAGGAGATCGATCCTGAACTTCTTAAGACTTTCGACAAACTAGGTATTCCTCTTCACGAGCAGAAGGCCCTATCAGGAATGGCTGTCGACGCGGTAATGGATAGTGTCTCTGTCAAGACGACTCAGCAGGAGGCTTTGGCAGAACTTGGAATCATATTCTGCTCGATCGGAGAAGCAGTACAGAATTATCCAGAGCTTGTAAAGAAGTATCTTGGCAGCGTGGTCAGCCACACAGACAATTTCTATGCGGCTCTAAATTCAGCTGTATTCAGCGACGGCACTTTCGTATATATTCCTAAGGGTGTACGTTGCCCTATGGAACTTTCCACCTATTTCCGTATCAACGCAAAGGGAACAGGTCAGTTCGAGCGTACTTTAATCGTTGTCGACGACGACAGCTACGTATCATACCTAGAAGGTTGTTCTGCTCCGATGCGTGACGAGAACCAGCTTCATGCTGCAATCGTGGAGTTGATCGCAATGGAACATTCAGAAATCAAATATTCTACAGTCCAGAACTGGTATCCAGGCGATAAGGAGGGCAAAGGTGGAATCTACAACTTTGTGACTAAGAGAGCGTTGTGTAAGGGCAACGGATCGAAGGTTTCTTGGACTCAGGTAGAGACAGGTAGTGCAATCACTTGGAAATACCCAAGTTGCGTGTTGATGGGCGACAATTCAGTAGGAGAATTCTACTCAGTAGCCGTAACAAACAACTACCAACAGGCAGATACAGGTACTAAGATGATTCATCTTGGCAAGAACACTCGCTCACACATCGTGTCGAAGGGTATCTCAGCCGGACACAGCCAGAACAGCTACCGTGGATTGGTGAAAGTGGTGGAGAATGCAACTAATGCAAGAAACTTCTCTCAGTGTGACAGTCTTTTGCTTGGCGACAAATGTGGAGCCCACACATTCCCATACATGGAAGTAAGAAACGAGACAGCAGTGGTGGAGCATGAAGCAACAACTTCAAAGATCAGTGAAGACCAGGTGTTCTACTGCAACCAAAGAGGAATCAAAACAGAAGACGCAATCGCCCTAATCGTAGGCGGATATGCAAAAGAGGTAATCAGCAAGCTTCCTATGGAGTTTGCGGTTGAAGCAAAGAACCTATTGAGCGTATCATTGGAAGGAAGCGTCGGTTAATCAATAAAACAAAGAATTATGTTACTAGAAATAAAAAATTTACACGCTATAATCAAGAGCAACGGCAAAGAGATCCTAAAGGGTATCAATTTGACAATCAATCCGGGAGAAGTTCACGCAATCATGGGGCCTAACGGTTCCGGCAAGAGTACTCTTTCATCTGTGTTGGCTGGAAATCCTAGCTACGAAGTGACTGAAGGAGAGGTGATCTTCAACGGCAAGAACCTACTTGATCTTTCACCAGAGGACAGAAGCCACGAAGGTTTGTTCTTGAGCTTCCAGTATCCAGTCGAGATTCCTGGTGTAAGCATGTCAAACTTCATGCGTGCTGCAATCAACGAGCACCGCAAATATAAAGGTCTTGAGGCTCTATCAGCATCAGATTTCTTGAAGTTGATGCGTGAGAAGCAGGAGTACGTCGAGCTAAACAACAAACTTGCAGGTCGTTCGGTTAACGAAGGATTCTCTGGTGGAGAGAAGAAGCGTAACGAGATTTTCCAGATGGCAATGTTGGAGCCTAAATTGTCTATCCTGGACGAGACTGACTCCGGACTAGATATCGATGCACTTCGTATCGTGGCTGGCGGTGTAAACAAGCTAAAGAGCAGCGAGAACGCAAGCATCGTCATCACACACTATCAGCGTCTGCTCGACTACATCGTGCCAGACTTCGTTCACGTGCTTTACAAAGGTAAGATCGTAAAGAGCGCAGGCAAGGAATTGGCTCTTGAGCTTGAAGAGAAGGGTTACGACTGGATTAAAAAAGAGTTAGGAGAATAATATATGGTAGAAGAATCATACATAAGCATCTACAACAAGCATAGAGAATTGCTGCAGGAGACCTCTGCCGCTCCACTCGATGCTATCCGTGACGACGCATTTGATGTGTTCTGTCGTATGGGATTCCCTACTGACGAGCAGGAGCGCTACAAACGCAGTAACATCTCTGATGTTTTTGCAACCGAATACGGAATGAATATCCGTCGTGTAGAGATCGCAAGCACAACAGCTCCATACAGATGCGACGTACCAGGTTTGAAGACACATAACTTCTATGTTGTGAACGATATCTTCGCCGAGGCCATTGCAAAAGACGAAATAGCAGAGTTGGCAAAAATGGGTGTTATCGCAGGTTCTCTAAACACCGTCGCAAAAGAGCATCCGGAAATCATATCCAAATATTACGGCAAAATCGCTCCTCATAAGTCGGATGTGCTAGTGGCATTCAACACAGCATTCGCTCAGGATGGCTTCGTGCTTTATGTGCCAAAGAATGTACAGGTTGAGCGCCCTATTCAGCTGATCAACATGATGCATGCTGATTTCGACCTTTTGGCGACAAGCCGCAACTTGATTATTTTGGAGGAAAACGCAGCAGTAAAGCTACTTGTCTGCAACCACAGTGAATCAGGACATAAATTCCTAGCAAACAGGGTAACTGAGGTAAGTTTGGGAGAAAACTCGAACTACTGCCACTACGAGATTTGCGATTCGGAACGCCAGACAACTAATGTCGGTTCGCTATATGTCGAGCAAGGCAAGGGTTCGGTCGCAAACATCAACAACATCACTTTGCGCACAGGCTACACTCGCAACAACATACGCATCAACCTAAGCGGAGAGTATGCCGAGACTACATTGTGCGGAATCGCAATCGGCGACGAGCACGACCATATCGACAACGACACTTATATCAACCACAAAGTGTCGCACTGCAAGAGCACTGAGCTATTCAAATACGTGATGGACGACTGCTCATACGGTTCATTTGCAGGACGAATCCTTGTAGAGAAGGACGCACAGAAAACAGAGGCTTACCAGAGCAACAAGAATATCTGTGCTAAGACAACAGCAAAAATGTACACAAAACCTCAGCTTGAGATCTATGCTGACGACGTGAAGTGTTCGCACGGAGCAACAGTCGGCCAGATAGAAGACGAGGCTCTGTTCTATCTTCGCACACGTGGTATTTCAGAGAAAGAGGCTAGAATGTTGCTTCTTCTTGCATTTACCAACGATATCGTGGAGAAAATTGACATCGAAGCATTGAGAAACAGAATAAAGGTTTTGATCGAGAAACGTTTCCGCAGAGAGACGCACAAGTGTGCAACCTGCAATTCGTGTCACAACAGTTAATTGCACTGAATAGTTAATTGCACTGAATATATATGGTTCTCAACTATATTTGGATAGGCTGTTTTCTAATCGCTTTTGTAGTAGCCATTCTACAATGCATCATATACCAAGACTATATGGTGTTCGAGCGCATTGTACACAGCACTTTCCACATGTCTGAGTTTGCAGTGATGAAAATTGCTCTTCCGCTTGGAGGTGTGATGATTCTGTGGCTTGGGCTAATGAATATAGGAGAGAAAGCCGGTGCCATAAACTTTCTATCCAAGATCATCGGGCCATTCTTCAATAAACTGTTCCCAGAAGTTCCCAAAGACCATCCTGTCAACGGTCAATTGCTAATGAATTTCTCGGCAAACATGTTGGGACTCGACAATGCTGCCACTCCCCTGGGATTGAAAGCGATGAAGGGGTTGCAGGAACTTAATCCTAACAAGAATGAGGCAAGCAACGCACAAATCATGTTTCTTGCGCTCAACACATCAGGTTTGACCCTTATCCCCATCACCATTCTTGCTCAAAGAAGCGTACTTGGTGCAGCTGATCCGACAGACATTTTCATACCGTTACTGCTTTCAACGTTCATTTCTACATTGGCGGCAATCATCTATGTCGGCATCAAACAGCATTTGAATCTACTTAACAAAGTTGTAATTGGATGGATAGTTGGTCTATCCACAGTCATCGGATTTATGATGGCTGGCTTTTCATATCTTAATCACGACACTGAAGAGAAAGCAAAGGCGATTATCATTGAGAAGTTGGATATTGATGAATCACTGCCATTAGACGCTAAGTTTGACGAAGATCTGAAAGTAGATCCCCTTGCCTTTACAGAGTTGATCAAGGAGTTTGAGAAATCATTCAACATAAAGATTCCCGAAAATCAGGCAAAAACTATAACAACAGTAAGTGAAGCTATCGAGTATCCGAAAACGTCCATAATGATCAGGGCGTCAAAAATAATAAGCAACTCTTTGCTTTTCACTATTATCCTCATCTTTATCGGAGGTGCCGCATACAAGAGAGTAAATGTCTACGAATGTTTTATAGAAGGAGCCAAAGCAGGATTCGATACCAGCATCAAAGTCATGCCATACTTGGTAGGAATGTTGGTTGCCATCGGAGTGTTCAGAGCTTCAGGAGCAATGGATTATCTCATGTACGGAATCAAATGGTTGTTCCAGTTGACTAGCCTCAACACCGATTTTGTCGACGCATTGCCAGTTGCAATCATGAAACCTTTGTCGGGAAGCGGAGCAAAAGCAATGATGGTAGAGACTATGACCACATTCGGAGTCGACAGTTTTGTTGGAAAGCTATCATGTCTGTTCCAAGGAGCAGCCGACACAACATTCTACATCGTGGCATTATATTTCGGTTCTGTAGGAATTAAAAAAACAAGATATGCAGTCACTGCCGGTTTAGTGGCAGACACAATTGGTGCGATAGCTGCGATTTTCATTGGTTACTACTTTTTTAAGTAATTTATTCCTATTTTAAAGATATTTAAGATATATCCAATTGATTATATTTTAACTTTGCAGAAAACAAATAGAAACTAAAAACGAAAAGTTATGAAGATAGGATATTTTGGTAAAGCTCTGTTATGTGCTACAGCATTGTCAGCGACAATGGCAAACGCTCAGGATATTAACGTCTACAAGGCGCTTAACTTCAGTTTGGAAGATCCTACTCTTGGATCTGCTCGTTACGCAGGTATGGGCGGTGCAATGGGAGCCATCGGAGGAGGTTCAAGTTCATTGAAGGACAACGCTGCCAGCATCGCAACAGGCAGAGATTCGGATATAGGCTTGACATTCGACCTTTATTCCAACAACGACGGTCAGTGTTCGTTCGCTGTAAGTGATGCCTCGTTGTTATTCAACATCGACCACCACAAATCAGGTTACGTATCGTCGGCACTTGCCATCACATACAACCGTAACCGTACATTTGACAAGGATATGTACAGAGAGTGTACTTTCGTTCAGGAAGACGGAAGAACATTCGACAGATCAGTCACAAACGACTCTGAAGAGGGTGGAACTGACGCTGTAAACTTCGCATACGCAGGAAACATCAACAACCAGGTTTACTTTGGTGTTGCTGTTGGAATCACAGACTTGCGTTTTGAGAAGAGAAACATATACAAGGATAGCCAGACTAACGACGACTACTACTCAGTATCAAGAGGTACAGGCTGTAATTTCAATGTAGGTTTGCTATACGAACCAACTGATTTCATGCGTGTGGGTGTAGGACTTCAGACTCCTACTCTTTACAACATCGACGAGGAGTGGAGTCAGACAAGTATCGGAACAGACGCATACGACGACTACCTACACAAATTGCACACTCCTATGAAGTTCTCCGCTCAGCTAGGTTTCATGCTCGGCGATAAGGCAAACATCGGCATCGACTACTCTATGAGAAACTACTCTCGTATGTGGGAGGAGTTCGAGAACGTTAAGATGAGACTATTAGAGAAGAGCGTCAAGGAAATCTGCCAGACTCAACACACTTTGAAAGTCGGTGCAGAAGTCAATCTAATCGACGGTTTCGATGTACGTGCCGGTTATGCAATCTGTACAGCGCCAGTGCTTGAGGCAACAGAGGCTTGTGGCAGACTAGAGACGCTTCGCGGCACTTACTCAGGTGACTACTGGACACTTCCATACGAGAATGCATCAGGTGAGATTGTAGAGGATTTCTACGGACCAATGTACTCATTTGAGGCTCCAAAGATGCGTCAGTACATCAGTGCTGGTTTCGGATATTGCGGTAGGGTCGCATACGTTGATTTCGCATACATCCGTAAGCTATCTAATGAGCAGTTCATGCTAAATTCTCCATTTAACGAGTATCAGTGTCAATTGGTTTCTAAATATGTCGAGGATTTCAAATACGGAAGCAACCACTTCATGCTTTCGTTCGGATTCCACTTCTAATAGAGATTCCACGCAAAATATTATTAGAGACGTCCCGCGGGACGTCTCTTTTTTTGTGCAATTCTATACGCCATTCATAGTGACAAAACCCTTTTTCGTCTAAAAGGCGAAAAAAGGACGGCAAATCATTACCTATTAACAATCTTTTTATTTAACTTAGCGTATACTCACAATCTAGGACTAAACTTAAAACGCATAACATGAAGCACCTTACTACTATTTTTGTGGTGAAGACCTGCATGATTACTTTTGCACAAAACTTTGGAGGCGCATACAGACGGGTGGCAATATAAAAGCTACCCCTTCCTCCAAGAAACACATAATAGCTACCTATATCGCTTAACATTTTCCTTCAAAACTTAAAATTCAGATGCCTATTGTAACATCATGCATGTTACAAATTGATTTCTCATGATGTGAGGTCTTTACCACAAAACAAAATTCAAAATCTTTCGTGCTATAAATTGTAGAGTTTGATAGACGAAAAAAGCCTGTCCGTCTAAAAAAGAAATTTCCGTTACTCGTTGCTTGATTTTTCACATCCCCAAAACCTAACTATTTTATAATTTTGAGCATACAAAATCTAACAAGTACACAATTCTAACATTATTAACTAGTCATGAAAAAACACATTACTACTACTTTGCTGGCTTTCTGTGCCAGCTGTGCAGTGTCCTTGGCGCAATGGGGAGGCTTCGGTGGAGGCGGATTTGATTTCGGAGGCGGTGGAGGCGCTTCTTCAGGTTCACTTTCAAGCTATACTAACAAACAGAATATCGACTATGTCGGCGACAACCACGTTGGCCACAAACTTGATATCTACTACCCTAACGACGGCAAAGCAACTCACAACGTAATCATCCATATTTATGGTAGTGCGTGGGGAAGCAACGATCAAAAGGGAGCGGCAGACCACGGTACTGTAGGTAAAGCAGCACTGGAGGCCGGATACATATTCGTCACTCCAAACCATAGAACATATAACGACGCTTTATGGCCAGCTCAGATCAACGACATCAAGGCTGTAGTCCGCTACCTACGCGGAAACAAGAGCGAACTTAAGATCGACGATTCATTCATCGGTATCTCAGGATTCTCTTCAGGAGGTCACTTGGCTTCCATGATGGGTGTAACCAACGGTGAGACAACAGTGAAAGTCGGCAGCGAGTCGATCGATATCGAAGGAAAACTAGGTAAGTTTACAGACCAATGTAGTGCAGTCGACGCCGTTTGCGACTGGTCTGGTCCTGTCGACTGTAGAGATAAGTCGTGCGGCAATCCTATCAACATGTCGCCAGAGAACGACATGGTAGGAGGATGCAGTCCACAGCAGTGTCCAGATAAACATGCATCTCTTGGCACTAACACTTATATCGACGCCAACGACGTGCCTCACATGATCTGCCACGGTACAACTGATAATATCGTGCCATGTTGTGAGGGTGAGAAATACGCCAATAATCTAAAGAAAGCAGGAATCTACGTTGAATGGTATAATCCAGGCCACGGTCATCAGGTAAATGGAGAATACACAGACGAGATGATCAAGTTCTTCAACAAGATTCGTGAAGAGAAGGCATCTAAGGGAATTGACAGATGCGGTGGTTCACAAGGTGGACAGCAAGGCGGTGACCAGGGCGGACAAGCTGGAGACCAAGGAGGTCAGCAGGGTGGAACTCAGGGTGGCAGCGACGTCGATCCAAAGGAGGCTCTACAGGTTTATATCGCCATCGGTCAGTCGAACATGTGGGGAAATGCCCAAGTACAGAGTGGAGACAAGAAGACTCACGACCGTATCAAGATGATGAGCACAGCAAACAGCCGTGGCAACGTGGGATCATGGATTCCTGCCGTTCCGCCAATGTGTGCTCCAGGAGCAGGCTACTCACTTGCAGATAATTTCATCCGCACAATGGCAGACGGAGTGCCAGAGTGCGTAACAATCGGAGTTATCCCAGTGGCAATCGCAGGAGCAAGTTTCAAGGCATTCGATCCAAACCAGTGTGGAAGCTACTTCAGCAGTTCAGAGAGCTGGCTACAAAATATGGCTAAAGAGTACGACAACAACCCATACAAGAGAATTGTGGAGTGCGCGAAGAAAGCACAGGAGACAGGAGTGATTAAGGGAATCATCGTACATCAGGGAGAATCAGACTCAGGTCAGCAGGCATGGCTGACAATGGTACAGACATTCTACAACAATCTCTGCAAAGATCTTGGTCTTGAACCATCAAAGACACCAATCCTTGTAGGTCAGATGCTTGAGGGAGGAGCATGTGCCGGACATAACACCGTCATCGCACAACTACCAAGCAAGATCAGCAACTGTGCAGTGATCAGTTCAGCCGGGCTTTCTGGAGAGAGCGACCGTCTACACTTCAAACACGACAGCTATACTGAATTCGGAAAGCGTTATGCAGAGAAGATGCTTACAATGATCGATTTCGACGGAAAGTGTCCAGATGGAAGTGCCGTGGTTGAGCCAAAGGAATCGACTCCATACAAAGGTGTGGCAGCAAAACTTCCTGGCAAGATTGAAGCTGAGAATTACGATGAAGGAGGCAGCAACGTCGCATATTATGATCTTTCATCGGGCAATAAATGCGACGACTATACAAACGTATATCGTTCGGACGACGTCGATATCAAGAAAGAAGGAAGCGACTACATCGTAGGAAACTGCCAGAGCGGAGAGTGGATGAAATATACAGTCGACGTCGAGGAAGATGGAGAGTATGAGTTGACAGTTCGCGTAGGAGAAGGAGGCAACAGTGGTAAATTCTCCCTATTGATGTACGACAAGAGCATCGACTACACAGTCAACGTGGAGAAGACAGGAGCGTGGGGAACATACGCAGAGCAGATCCAGAGCAAGAAATTCAACCTAAAGAAAGGTACACACGTATTGAAGCTAACAATCGAATCTGATTGGGTAGACATCGACTGGTTGAATTTCACAACAGAGAAGACCGACGTTGAGACAATCGTAAAGAGAGAATTCGCAATCGTGCCAAATCCAGCGTCGACAGCCATCTATATCTATAGCGAGGGCGAGATTGAAAGCGTATCAATCATGAACGCTATTGGCGACGTGGTAGCGATAAGCGACGAATCGAGAGTCGACGTATCTACCCTACCAACTGGAATTTACTTTGTAAAAGCTACAATTGACGGCGAATCTGTAGTGAAGAAGTTGGTAGTGAATAAATGACGTTAACGTTGACGTTGACGAAAACGGCAAGTAAAAATTTTATCCTATTCAAAAGGAAAGAGTCGAGAGCATTGCTTTCGGCTCTTTTTTGATGTATTTACCGAATAATCATCCTACCATTTCACTACGTTGGCCAACTAGAAAGAATTTAGAAAATGTCCAAAATGAGAAAACAACCCAACCCCATACTTTCCCCTGAACAATTTCCTGTGGGACAATTTTTCTATAATGATCCAAACATTTGGAATCATATTGAGCCTTTAATTTCAACAGAAGAAAAAAAAGAGGTCGGAAATCAAATCATATGGATCAAGAGTGTGTATAAAGATGGTGGTTATAAAAAGAGATCAAGAGAATTGGTTCTAAAGAATCAGACAAAACACAACGATGATAGCGAAAGCATATTGGAATAACAATGAAATACGTATAGCTCCAGAATATATCCGAAAGAAGGCAAGGCACGTCTACAAGTCGATATTGACGAATTGTATGAATTGAGTGATATTTTCATGGCTTTTTTCGTTGCGATTATCTTCATCTTAATTGGTATTATTTATCTGATTGTAAAAAAAGCTATAACATAGAATATAAACATATCTATATTTTTTCTCTTGAAATTCAACAATGTTGATTCGCCTCGAGAAACCTATTAAATTCATTTAATCTTAAATCGATATGAATAAAAAGTTAATTTTTCTTTTAATCTCGATCTGTTTATTAGTTACTGGTTGCAGTAATGTGCCTAACCAACAGTCTCTTTATGAAGAAATACTGACAGAACAGACGGAGGCTGTTAAGAATCTAATTCAAGCAGCCCATAATATTGACAGTGACGCAACTATTAATGATGGTGAAATAGATAATGAATTATTTGACGAAATGACCTCTTTAGCTAAAGAACAAGACAAAATATTGGCAGATGATATCGAAGAGGTGTGCAGCCTTAGCGAAGTGATGGTTTTGATCGGAATAGGTAAATATGCGTACCGTAGTCAAGACGACGTGTATATCATGCATATTGATTGTCTGAAGCCAAAAATTTCTTGATTTAGGGTATGAAATCTGTGCAAATCACAAAAAGCATCCCCTATCCTTGCATATTTACCACTTTTCTTTACCGGGATGAATTTGTAGTGCATAACCTTTTATAATTCTTCCTTAATCCGTAAATTTGCGAGAGTATATAAAAAATCAAGATGAAAAACATCGACTATATTTCTTTAAACGACATTGAGGATATTCTCTACAAGGGTGAGCAGATTTCGTTTGCACCAAGCGTATGGGAAAGAGTAAACAGAAGCTACGATTTCTTAAAATCATTCTCTGGAGACCGTATCATATATGGAATCAACACTGGTTTCGGGCCTATGGCTCAATGGCGTATCTCCGACGAAGACCGTGAGGCTTTGCAATACAACATTATCCGCAGCCACTCCACAGGTGCTGGCAACCCATTGCCTGACATCTATGTGAAAGCGGCCATGATTGCACGTATCGGCACATTCACTCAGGGCAAAAGCGGAATCCATAAGAGTATCGTCGACTTGCTAATGAATTTCATCAACAAAGATATCACTCCTTTCATTCCAGAGCACGGTAGCGTGGGTGCGAGCGGCGACCTTGTGCAGCTTGCCCATCTTGCCCTTACGATGATCGGCGAGGGTGAGGTCTTCTACAAAGGTGAGAAGCGTCCTGCTGGAGAGGTAATGAAAGAGTGCGGACTTGAGCCAATCAAGATGTTTATCCGCGAAGGTTTGTCGCTTACAAACGGAACTTCATTCATGACAGGAATCGGTCTTGTCAATCTGATAAACGCAAAGAAGCTTCTTCGTTTCGCCACAATCGCCAGCGTTATGATGAACGAGATTGCAAGTTCCTACGACGATTTCATGTCGGAGCCGATAAATGCAGTTCGTCGCCAGCGTGGACAGGGCATCATCGCAGAGCAGATGCGTGAGATTGCAAAAGGAAGCAAATGTATGCTCGACAGAAAAAGCGAGATGTACGACAAGAAGCACACCGAGGATGTCTTCACCCATAAAGTGCAACCATATTACTCACTAAGATGCATTCCTCAGATTCTTGGCCCTATATTTGAGACAATGGAGAATGTAGAGAGAGTTCTGATCAACGAGGTCAACTCAGCTTGTGACAACCCTATTGTCGACCCAGATACACAGGAAGTCTACCACGGAGGCAATTTCCACGGAGACTATGTTTCGTTCGAGATGGACAAACTAAAGATTGCCGTCACAAAGATGACAATGCTTTGCGAGCGACAGATGAACTATCTTTTCCACGACAGAATCAACGGAATCCTTCCTCCATTCGTCAACCTTGGCAAACTTGGTTTGAACTACGGACTACAGGCATCACAGTTTACAGCCTGCTCCACTACAGCAGAGTGTCAGACGTTGTCGAATCCGATGTACGTACATTCTATTCCTAACAATAACGACAACCAGGATATCGTGTCGATGGGAACAAATTCCGCATTGATTGCAAAACGAGTCATAGACAACTCATTCCAGGTGATCGCGATCCACTTCATGGCTATTGTTCAGGCTGTGGATGCACTAAATTCTGCCGATAAATTGTCGCCTCTTACAAACCGTCTTTATAAAGATGTCAGAGCCTTTTTCCCACGTTTTGAGGAGGATACGCCTAAGTATAAAGATATAGAAAAGATGATTATTTTCTTGAAAGAGCAAAGTTATTAACAATTATTGCATATATTTGCAGAAATATTGTTTATCGGTAACGAGCAAGATATGAAAAACACGTTTTTAATAGGTTTGGCACTTTCGCTTTTTGTATGCTTCAACACTTCGGCAAAATCCAAGAAGTCGAATGAGGCAGCGGTTGCAGACACCACAAAGAAAGCACCTCTAATTGACCCAGAGCAGGCATTCGATGAGGCTACAGCAAAGGAGAGAAATCCAGAATTGAAGAAAGAGGATCAACTATATGAGCCTCGCGAAGTAATGTTAGAAGTCCATGCAGGTTTGAACATGTCTAATTACATGTCCGACTACGACTACACTGCATACAGTTTTGGTCCAATCGTCGGTATCGGAGCAGATTTTCCTATCAAGAACGTGTTCTCAATCAGTCCAGAGTTGAACTTGAGCGTCATCGGAGCAAGAGTTGAATACTGTGACACAGTATCGGCAACAGAGCGACTTACATACATGGAGATTCCTATCTACGCAAGATGGCAGTTCTCTCACAACCGTTCGAAACCGTTCGTCGCAATCGGTCCAAACATCGGTATCGGTGTAGGAGGCAAGAGACACTACAACGAAAAGACTCGTATGATGACTCCAGAGGAAGAGGAGAAAGTCCCTTTGTTCGCACCGAACCAGGAGACTCAGGAGACAAATGCAATCTATAAGAAAGCTGATTTCGGAATCAAAATCAAGGCAGGTGTATATGTAAAGACAAAGTGGGCAATCTCAGTAGGTTACCAGTTTGGCATCGTCAACATCTGCGACAAGAAATATTTCGATGAAATTATTCCGGGCTACTTCAACGACAGAGTCATCAAGGTAGCACCAAGTGTGAAGAACTCTAACATCTTCGCAACATATTCTTACTACTGGTAAAATTAAGAAATGACAGTAAGGGCATTCACATTGCTTATATTCAGTCTTTTAACATTGGAAAACTGTTTCTCGGAACAGTTTTCCAAATTCTTTGTGGACTTTTTTGTTGACACAAAGACACAGTCTGAAAAGGTGCTATACCCTTATTTCTTTAATGCGGAAAGGACATTAACCAAGAGCGGTTGGCAGACGTTACACTTGAAAAATAAGAACCGCATCATGATCGTGTGTGCCGACTCGCTTGAATCGGTGGCAAAAGAGGATGCTGTCGACGTCACAATCACAAACGGAGCCAAATTGAACGGTGTAAGACACATCTTCAACAAGCAGAAGAGAAGTTGGAAGCTATTCAATAGCAGAAACATTCAGACATCAGAATACGTCGACAAATCTTTTATTGAATTTATAGAAAGATTCTCGACCGACGTCGATTTCCAAAAGAAAAAGATAATTTTTCCATTGCCGGAAAAGACGGTACAACTAACAGCAGACAACAAGGAAAACCAGATAAGCAGTAAACTTCACATGCCGCGTACATGGGCTCCCGTCGGATTCATCAGCCAGATGACTCCAATATGCAGTTTCGTACAGGCTGGTGAAGATGCAAACAACCGTCGCATCGTGATTTTTGAAAATGGAGAAAAGAGTATCAGCTACAACTTCATCAATATCCGTGACAACTGGTTCTTGATTGAGATCGAGAAATATGCAAAATAAAAATAACAGGCAATAATCTAAACTGTTCTACATTACGTATTCCAGGCAAATACTTATTGTGGGAAAGCCGCACAAAGTCAAAAATAAGGATTAGGCATACATTCTCGCGTCGCCACAATTTGCAACAAAAATTTTCATTTACACATTAAAAAAACTAATTTTGCAAACTAATTGCGATTCTATTCGAAAAAAATATAAAAAAGTTTAATAATAAAAATGAAGCAATACAAGCTACTTAACAATGTCGTAGGTGGAGTTGTGTTTTTGATCTCATTGGTCACTTACCTTCTCACTATTGAACCGACAGCTAGTTTCTGGGATTGCGGCGAGTTTATCAGTACCGCATACAAGTTAGAAATCGGACATCCACCGGGAGCACCATTCTTTATGCTGATGGCGAGATTCTTTACACTATTCGCATCGGATGTCCACCAAGTAGCTAAAATGGTCAATGTCTTCTCGGCATTCATGTCGGCTTTGACTATTCTATTCCTATTCTGGACAATCACACATTTGGCAAGACGCTTGGTCATCAAGGCAGAGTCTGAGTTCACACTTGGCAATACTATCGCCATTCTTGGCGCTGGTGTGGTAGGTGCGTTGGCTTACACTTTCTCCGACACATTCTGGTTCTCAGCTGTGGAGGCAGAGGTTTACGCGTCTTCATCGATGTTTACTGCAGTCGTTTTCTGGGCTATGTTGAAGTGGGAAGACGTGGCAGACCGTCCATACGCCAACAGATGGTTGGTTGTAATCGCCTATTTGATGGGACTTTCGGTAGGTGTCCACCTATTGAACTTGCTTTCAATTCCTGTTCTTGTGCTTGTATACTACTTCAGAAAATACAAGTTCAGCTGGACAGGTGTGTTTATCTCACTTGCTTTGTCTGTCGTCCTATTGGCAGTTATCCTTTACGGTATCGTGCCAGGATTCGTTACAGTTGCAGGATGGTTCGAGTTGTTGTTCGTCAACGGAATGGGCTTGCCATTCAACACTGGTGTTATCATCTACAGCATCGCACTAATCTCTTGCCTTGTAGGTGGAATCTACACTTCATACTCAGACAAGTTTGAGGAGTCGCAGTTACCAAACGTATTGTTCGTAGCATCAGTAGTGCTTCTTGGCATTCCTTTCTTCGGAAACCATATCCTACTTGGTTGTATTCTAATCGTAGCTTTGGTTGCATTCTTGTTCTTCACAAAGAAGGGAAAGGAGACACCAGCATCTATGCTAAATACAATCCTTACTTGTTTGACTGTAATCCTACTTGGTTACTCTTCATACGCTACTTTGGTTATCCGAAGCAACGCTAACCCACCAATGGACCAGAACTCACCAGACGATGTGTTCTCATTGAAGAGCTATTTGAACCGTGATCAGTATGGCGACACTCCACTATTCTACGGAGAGAGCTTCGCATCTGAGTTCAAGTACGACAGAAACGGTTCTGTACAGAAGGAGTACGGAGAGTCGCTTTACGCAAAGAAGATCAAGGAGAACGAAAACGAGCCTGACAAGTACTATGAGTACGACAAAAAGACCAAGTACATCTATCAGCCACAGTTCTTGATGTTCTTCCCTCGTATGTACTCGCGTCAGGCAAGCCACATCTCAGCTTACAAGAGCTGGTCGAACTTCGAAGGAAAGAAGGTAAAGGCGGACGATGGAAAGAAGGTTGAGGTTCCTACATTCATGGACAATATGGCATATTTCCTTAAGTATCAGTGTGGTTTCATGTATTGGAGATACTTCATGTGGAACTTTGTCGGACGTCAGAACGATATTCAGGGGCACGGTGAGATCACTCACGGAAACTGGATTTCAGGTATCGATGCATTGGACAGCCTACGTCTTGGCGACCAGTCGCAGCTACCAGACGACTTGAAGAACAACAAGGGTAGAAACTGCTACTACTTCTTGCCTTTGATTCTTGGTTTGCTTGGTATCCTTTACCAGTTCAACAAGGAGAGAAAAGGAACAAAGAGTTTCTTGCTAGTCAGCGTATTGTTCTTCATGACAGGTTTGGCTATCGTGGTTTACTTGAACCAGTATCCATTCCAGCCACGTGAGCGTGACTACGCTTACGCAGGTAGCTTCTATGCATTCTGTATCTGGATCGGACTTGGTGTTCTTTGGATCTTCGATCTATTGAACGGCAAGATCGACAAGAGAATCGCTGCCACAATCGCAACACTTGTTTCAATGAGTGTTCCTACAATCATGGCAGTCGAGAACTGGGATGATCACGATCGTAGCGACAGATACACTTGCCGCGATTACGGTGCCAACTACTTGAAGACAGTACCGGCAAACGGTATCATTTTCACAAACGGAGATAACGACACATTCCCATTGTGGTACAACCAGGAGGTAGAAGGTGAAGGTACAGATTGTCGTGTTGCCAACCTTTCCTATTTGCAGATGGGATGGTACATTGACCAGATGCAGCACGACTTCTACGATTCCAAGGCTATTCCGATGTCAATGAAGAGCAAGGATTACTCTAACGGAAAGTTGGATGTAGCTTACATCGACAAACGAATCGACAAGGAGATGACTATCGACGAAGGATTCAAATATCTACTAGACAAGCGTACTGCTAAGCAGCTTGGCTACAGAGACGGAATCGATGTCCTTCCTACTACTAAGCTTCTAGAGTATGTCAACAAGGATGCAGTTATTGAGGCTGGACTTGTTACTCCAAGCGATACAGTACGTGTACTGAAGGATACAATCATGATGGTCAACGAGCCAAATCCAAACAATGGCGGAAAGGTTGAGCCTCACATGAAGAGAGTCATCGTCGACATGACAAAGAAGAAGATCGAGGATATCAAGATCGACTTGAGCAAAAAGAGCTACCTAGGCAAGCAGGATTTGTTCATTCTTGATTTGATCCGTTCTAACAAGGATTGGAAGACACCTATCTACTTCGCAGTTACAGTCGGCAAAGACAGCTATCTTGGTCTTGACCAGTATCTTGAGCTTGAGGGTATGGCTTACCGTTTGGTTCCATACAAGACTCAGGGTGGTGTCAACACAGAGAAGATGTACGACAACATGATGAACAAGTTCGCATGGGGTAACGTAAGTCAGCCAGGCATCTACATGGACGAGAACAACTGCCGTATGGCCAGAACATTCCGTCACATGTTCGTGCGTCTTGCTTCTGAACTTGCAGAAGAGGGTCAGAAGGCAAAGGCTGTCGAGGTGCTTGACAAGTGTATGTATGAGATTCCAACATACAACGTGCCAGCAGATCTAACATCATGCAACATAGCTCATTTGTATGCAAGTCTTGGAGAGAAAGAGAAGGCAGAAGCCATCATCGATGAGATCTACACTGTATGTAAGCAGTATAGAGCATGGAACAAGACACTTACAAAAGAGCAGAGAAAATCAGCTTCTGAGGACATCAACGACCACTTCGACATGATGCGTTATGTTGCTACTACTGCAGCTAAGGCATGCAGCAAGGAGAAATCAGACGAGATCAGAAAAGAGGTTGAAGGATTCTATCAGGAGATAGATCAATAATAGTCACTGATGATTATAGAACAACCGCCACGTCTGTTCAGGGCATTTTTTCCCTGTACGACGTGGCGAATAAAAAAAGAGAAAGAGAAAACCGTCTATCTCACATTCGATGACGGTCCTATCCCGGAAGTAACGGAATGGGTGCTTGACACACTCGACCGGTACAACGTGAAAGCGACCTTCTTCTGTGTCGGGGACAATGTCCGTAAGCATCCGGATGTTTTCAAGATGGTTGTGGAGAGAGGCCATAACGTCGGCAATCACACCTATAATCATCTCCGTTCGTGGGGCACTTCCGCAAAACGTTATTGCGAGAATGTGGAGAAAGCCCACCAGCTTATCAACTCCACACTATTCCGTCCACCACACGGAATCATCCGCCCGACCACTATTCGCCATTTAAGGAAACGATACAAAATAGTGATGTGGGATGTAGTGACAAGAGATTACAACAAGAATCTCACGCCGGATGACATCTTCGATAAAGTGAAGCGATACACAAGGAACGGTTCGATCATCGTCTTCCACGACTCGTTGAAAGCGAGGAAAAACATCGAAGGAGCATTGGCAAAAAGCATTGAATGGCTTCTTAGCGAAGGCTATTCATTCAGAAAAATAGAATATAAATCACTCGCAGACAAAACTGCCGAGTAAAAAACAAAAGATAGATGAACGTACTAATATTGGGAAGCGGAGGTAGAGAGAACGCCTTAGCTTGGAAGATTAGAGAGAGCAAGAAAGTTGACAATCTTTTCGTTGCGCCAGGTAACGCCGGCACAGAGCTTCTTACAAGAGAAGTTAATGGAAAGACTGTAGGTTGCAAGAACGTTGCCATGAAAGCTGACGATTTTGACGCAATCAAGAAGTTCGTGCTTGAGAACGACATCGAAATGGTAGTTGTAGGTCCTGAGGATCCACTTGTAAAGGGTATCTACGATTACTTCCAGAAAGACGCAGCACTTAAGAGCATCAAGGTGATCGGACCTTCTAAGGAAGGTGCAAGATTGGAGGGAAGCAAGGACTTCGCCAAGGCATTCATGATGCGTCACAATATCCCGACTGCAAGATATAAGAGCTTCACTGACGAGACAATCGAGGATGCATTCGCATTCCTAGCCGAGCTTGAGGCACCATACGTACTTAAGGCAGACGGTTTGGCTGCCGGTAAGGGTGTGCTTATCCTTAACACATTGGAGGAGGCAAAGGCAGAGCTTAAGACAATGTTGACTGGCAAGTTTGGTGACGCCAGCAAGACAGTCGTAATCGAGGAGTTCTTGTCAGGTATCGAGTGTTCAGTATTCGTATTGTCAGACGGAAAGAACTACAAGGTACTTCCTGTCGCAAAAGACTACAAGCGTATCGGTGAGGGCGACAAGGGTCTTAACACAGGTGGTATGGGTGCTGTTTCTCCAGTCCCATTCGCAGACAAGACATTCATGAAGAAGGTTGAGGAGCGCATCATCATCCCTACAGTTGAAGGTTTGGCAAAAGAGAATATCACATACAAAGGTTTCATCTTCCTTGGTTTGATCAACGTGAAGAACGAGCCTATGGTAATCGAGTACAACGTACGTATGGGCGACCCAGAGACAGAGGCTGTAATGCTTCGTGTAAAGGGCGACTTGGTTGACGCATTCGAGGGTGTTGCTGCAGGAGATTTGGACAAGCGTACACTTGAGGAGGATGAGCGTACAGCTGTCACTGTAATGTTGGTATCAGGTGGTTACCCTGAAGAGTATGAGAAGAACAAAGTCATCACAGGCCTTGACAAGGTAAAGGATTCTATCGCATTCCACGCCGGCACAAAGATGGTCGACGGCAAGGTGTTGACAAACGGAGGACGTGTAATCTCTATCAGTTCATACGGTGCGACAAAGGCAGAGGCACTTGCTAAATCTTTCGCTAACGCACAGGTAATCGACTTTGAGAAGAAGTACTTCCGTCGCGATATCGGATTTGACTTATAATCAGGTTTATAAATTAGACAAACAAAAGAGGGCAAATGAGCAACGGTAGTTTTCAGGATAAGGTAAAACCATCGATAGACGCATACATAGTAATTGTATGCGCCGCTCTTCTTTTGTGGTTTCTTCCATACAACGCCACATTCTTCCTGTCAAAAGCAGGTAATTTAAGATTTATGGCGTTGGTGGAGAGTCTAATTGAGATCCCTACCGTCGTGACCTATTGGGTGAATTTCATATTTATCCTATTGATTGGTTTCACTTTAGGTCTCATCAACAATGCATTCTCACTTCTTAAATCGGCAACCATACTGCCGACGGCGCTGTGTATCTTCATAATGATCATATCGCTTGAGAAAGAGAGTTCTAATGTAGGCTATCTGCTCACTTTGATAGAGTTAGCCATAATTGCCTCTGCATTTGCATTGTCGGAGAGCTACAACGAGCTACACTCCTTCAACATCGGAGGTTTGATCACAATCGGATCAGTGTTTTATACACCGTTCTCGCTCAACGTAATCCCGGTTGTGGCATTTCTTTACTTCAGTAACCATCTTCAATTAAAGAGCATATTGAGTCTCGTAATCGGAGGCTTGACAATTGCCATCTACGCAGTTGCCGGAATATATCAGATGGGTTACTTCGAAGGAATATCTTGGACTGCAGCACCAAGCTTCAGCCTTAACGACTTCTCTGAATTTGAGCAATTCGGAAGATACAGCAAGATATTCTACGGATATCTGCTTATATTCATCTTCGTCTGCACAATGCGTCTGTCAGGCCACTACAGCAACAAGAGCATCCAGCAACGAGGAAAATTTTCTCTGTTAGCGGTGATTATCATGCTTGCGACATTCTTCGCAGTTGCGATGAATTTCGGTTTCGAATCAATGTTGAGCACAATCATCACACTCGGCACGTTCTGCATCGGAGGTGCTGTAACACTATTCTACAAACGAGAGCTCATCATCACATGGATGTACCGTTTGTTTGTTTTATTGGCAGTCTGCTATCTAGCCGTTAAACTTTTCGGATTGGAATAGAATAGTATGGATTTAACTTGGCTTGCAGAATACGGTTGTTGGGGATTATTCATAGCTGCATTTCTAGCGGCGACAGTACTACCCTTGCCTTCTGAAGCCGTTTTTTCACTAGTCTGGATTTCCGGGGCAAACACATACAACGTTTTGGCGGCAGCCATCTTGGGCAACACTCTCGGAGCGATGACATGCTACGCATTAGGTTATGCCGGAAGAACAGAATGGCTGACCAAATACTGCGGACTTGATGAAGCCAAAGTGGAAAAGGCGAAGAAATGGGTGCAGCAAAGAGGCATCTGGCTCGGATTCTTTTCTTTCACACCAGGCATCGGCGATTTCATCGTCATGGCGCTAGGATTGATGCGTTCTCCGTTCTGGGGCGTATTATTCTGGGTATTCTTCGGGAAAACCGTAAGATACATGGTTTGGCTTGCAATTACATACGGAACTTTTAGTTTATTCAATTGATATATGAAATTACGCAATTTATTACTATACATCACTGCATTCACATTAGCAGCGGTAAATTCAAGTTGTAAGAAAGACAAGAACGAGGATGTTCCTGATCCGAGAGTTCGCCGTGTCCTAATTTCTGAAGTGGGAAACGATGTTGAATTTATTGTGAACGACGTTGAAGGAAAGATCTACAACTACGATTCCTTGACTTATGGAACAAGAGTAGACTCTCTTTTCCCTAACATTTATGCTTATTCTGGACAGACAATCAAGATCCAATACTCATACGACAACGTCAACTTCATTGATTTCAGAAACACAGTTGCGATTGATTTCACCAATCCGGTTTCAATCATTTCAACTAATGTAGAAGACAATTCTAAGAAAGAGTACACTTTGGAGGTACGTGTCCACAAGTATGATGTCGATGCATTCCAATGGACTGAGACAGGTGCTATAGCTGAGTTGAACGACTCTATCCTTTCTCAGAAATCAATAATGCACGACAACACAATGTGGCAGTTCTTACAGGCCAACAGTGGATGTAAAGTCATTTCTTCAGTTGACGGAAGTACTTGGAAAAGCAGCGACGTAACAGCGCCTGAGACTTTGGAATTGTCTACGCTTTGCAATATTGATGATTCACTATTCGTTCAGGGCAAGTCTGGAGCCATCTATGCTGCAAATTTCAGCAGTCTGAACTTCAACAAGTTCGATGCAATAAGCGGAGGACAGTTGCTATACACACTTAACCAGCAGATTTGGGTGCTTGACAACAACACAATCAAGTCTTACGACAAGAGCGGAGAGGCTAAAGTGTCGCAACCGATGCCTGCAAAATTCGTCGTCGATACAGTCAGACAGTTTACTGCACCAAGCGGATACACTACTCTTGGTTATCTATACGCAAAGAAAGACAACAAAACCGAAATTTGGGGTGTCGACAGATATGGCAATGCAGAGTGTTTGACAACTGCAGCTGAAGGTCTTCCATACATGGATAAGTCTATTGCATTCTATTTCGACAATACTCTTGGTATTCTTGGAGGTATTTTCGTCAACGGCGAATACTCAACAGAGTGCTATATTTCAGAAAACAGCGGTTTGTCATGGAGACTTGACCAACACAAGGATCTAACGAATTCAGTAGGAGCTTTGGCAGACGCCGGTATCTTCCAGACAGGAAGCAAAGGTCAGTTCATTTTGGTCGGTGGACAGACTGCAAATGGTTCAAGCAATAAAATTTGGACACTTCGCCTTAAGAAACTTCTTCAGGAGGAGGCTTTTCTTAACAAGTTAAAATAATGAAATTCGATTTCGATGTCATAGTTATCGGTGCTGGTCACGCAGGTTGCGAGGCAGCATCTGCAGCAGCCAACCTTGGTTCGCAGACTCTTCTCATCACGATGGACATGCACTCTATCGCGCAGATGAGTTGTAACCCTGCAGTAGGTGGTATCGCAAAGGGACAGATTGTAAGAGAGATTGACGCATTAGGCGGACAGATGGGTATCGTCACCGACCTTACTGCCATCCAGTACCGTATGCTAAACAAGTCGAAAGGTCCGGCAATGTGGAGCCCACGTAGCCAGTCCGACCGTCAGCGCTTCTCGGAAAAGTGGAGAAGTTTGCTTGAGAACACCGACAATCTCTGCATCTGGCAGGATATGGCAAACGAATTGTTGTTTGAAGGCAACTCAGTATGCGGAGTGCGCACAGCACTTGGCGCAGAATTCAAAGCAAAAGCAATCGTGATTACTGCCGGCACATTCCTTAGCGGATTGATGCACTGCGGTAGACAACAGATAAAGGGTGGTCGTATATCTGAACCTGCATCCTACGGTATCAGCGAGCAGTTGAGAGAGAAAGGCATCAACGTCGGAAGAATGAAGACCGGTACTCCTGTCAGAATCGACGGCCGTACTATCAATTTCGACGAACTCGCTCCACAAGACGGAGACAACGACTTCCACAAATTTTCATTCCTTGATTTCCAGCCACGTCCGCTAAAACAGCGTCCGTGCTTCATCACATACACAAATGAGCGGACTCACGAGATTCTTCGTGCAGGTTTGCCAGAGTCGCCGCTTTACAACGGTCAGATTCAGAGTGTTGGTCCTCGCTACTGCCCTAGTATCGAGACAAAAATCGTGACATTTGCGGATAAGAACCAGCACCAGCTCTTCCTTGAGCCTGAAGGCGAGACAACACAGGAGTACTACCTAAACGGATTCTCTTCGTCTCTACCTCTTCACGTCCAGCTTAACGCATTGCGCACAATCAAAGGTTTGGAGAATGTTCAGGTGTACCGTCCTGGTTATGCCATCGAATACGACTACTTCGATCCGACTCAGCTGAACCCAACTTTGGAAAGCAAGCTCGTAGGCGGACTTTTCTTGGCCGGACAGGTCAATGGTACTACAGGATACGAAGAGGCCGCAGGACAGGGTTTAATGGCCGGAATTAACGCACATTTGAAGTGTCATGGCAACAGCGAATTCGTATTGTCAAGAAATGAGGCTTATATCGGCGTCCTAATCGACGATTTGATCACTAAGGGAGTGGATGAACCATACCGTATGTTCACGTCGAGAGCAGAGTACAGAATCTTGCTTCGTCAGGACGACGCAGATAGCCGCTTGACTCGCAAATCGTACGAGATCGGTTTGGCACGTAAGGAACGCGTCGACCTACTTGCCCAGAAGGAGGAAGAAATCAACAGACTAAGAGAATTCACGTCGACATTCTCTATCAAGCCGGCTTTGATCAACCCATTCTTGGAGACTCAGGGCACATCACCACTTCGTGAGGGTTGCAAACTTGTGGATTTGGTCAACCGTCCACAACTTACATTCGAATCTCTACGTACTGCAATCCCAGCGCTTCAGGATGCAATCGACAAGATTCCAAACAGAAAAGAAGAGATTGTGGAGTCTGCCGAGATTCAGATCAAATACAGCGGATATATCACACGTGAGCAGCAGATTGCAGATAAACTTACTCGTCTTGAGAATATCAAGATCAAGGGTAAGTTCGACTACATGTCAATCAAGACTATCTCTACGGAGGCTCGCCAGAAACTAACGCGCATCGATCCTGAGACTATCGGCCAGGCCAGCAGAATCTCAGGAATCAGTCCAAGCGACATCAACATACTATTAGTTCTTTTGGGAAGATAATATGACAGACGAAAACCTAATTCAGATACAGCAAGTCAGCAAAAACTTCGGTGACTTGGCCCTTTTTGAGAATGTAACATTCACTATCAACGTAGGTGAAAAAATCGCGTTGATCGGACGCAACGGTTGCGGAAAGAGTACGCTGATGAAGATAATCTTGGGTGAAGAGCCTGCAGATTCAGGCAACATCACTCGTAGACGTGATCTGAAGATTAGTTTTTTGGATCAAGACCCTAAATTCAACGACGGTGAGAGCATTCTCGACGGAGCTCTTCGCCACGTTTCAGGTGAGATCACTACTGTCATCAAGGAGTATGAGAATGCCATCAACAATGGTGCTGATGCAGATGTGATTGCAGAATTGTCGCACAAGATGGACGCTTTAAATGCATGGAACCTTGAGACAACGGTAATCTCTACCCTATCCCGTCTTGGTCTACGCGACATCAACCAGAAGATCAGTACACTATCAGGAGGTGCCCGCAAGCGTGTGGCTCTAGCGTCGGCCATCATTTCCGACCACGATTTGCTTGTGCTTGACGAGCCTACCAACCACCTTGATCTTGGAATGGTGGAGTGGCTCGAGGAGATGCTTGTGAAGGAGAAGAAAGCTCTTTTGCTTGTAACTCACGATAGATATTTCCTTGACAATGTCTGCAACAAGATCCTTGAGATTGCAGATACTCAGATTTACACATACCAGGGCAACTACAGCTACTACTTGGAGGAGAAGGAGCATCGAGAGGAGATAGAGCAACGCACTATCGCCCACCTTCGCAACACCTACCGCCGTGAGTTGGAGTGGATTCGTCGTCAGCCTCAGGCTCGAGGTGGAAAATCACGTAGCCGTATCGACAGATTCGACGTCATCGAGAAGCGTTTGAAAAGTGTCCGTTCGGAATCCGAGCTTACACTTTCATCCAAAGCCAACCATATCGGAAGCAAAATCATCGAACTTTGCTATATTTCCAAAAAGTACGATGAAAAGGTGCTTTTAAAGGAGTTCTACTACAATTTTGCAAAGGGCGAGAAAGTAGGAGTCGTCGGAACTAACGGTTCAGGTAAGACGACATTGCTTAAGATGATTCTCAACGAAGTTACTCCAGATTCAGGAGAAATCAACGTCGGCGAGACAGTTCGTTTCGGATACTATAGTCAAGAACTTCCAAAATTCAAGGAGACATATAAAGTTGTCGACTACATCTCTGAAATTGCAGACCAAGTGGAGGTGCAGCAGGGAGTCAAGTTGTCAGCAACAAATCTGTTGAGTCGATTCTTGTTTGCCCCAAGCAGACAACACGATTTCATCTATAAATTGTCGGGTGGAGAGAAGCGTCGACTTCAGCTTTGCCGAGTATTGATGGAGAATCCAAATTTCCTAATCCTTGACGAGCCGACTAACGATCTTGATATCGCCACACTTTCAGTGCTTGAGGAGTATTTGATGGAGTTCAAGGGCAACGTGCTTATCGTGAGCCACGACCGTTACTTCATGGATAGAATCGTCGACCACCTGTTCGTATTCAATCCAGACAGCACAATCAAAGACTTCCCTGGCAACTACACAGACTATCGCATCTGGAAGGAAATGTCCGATGAAAAGGAGAAAGCTGAGAAAGAAAAGAACGCAAAACCAACTGAACCAGCCCCAAAGAGGGAGCGCAATACAGCGATGGACAAGCCGAAGTTGAGCTACAAGGAGCAGCGTCTACTTGAGCAGACCGAAGTGGATATCGACAGATTGAGCAAAGAGAAGAAAGAGATTGAAGATAGACTTGGAAGCGGAGCTGAAATGACTCCTGACGAGATCATGAAACTTTCCAACAGAATGCAGGAGGTGATTGATGAGCTCGATGAAAAGGAGATGATTTGGCTTGAATTGAACGAAAAGATTTCTTAATCAGATTCTGAATACTTCATGGACAGTGGGTGCAATAACAATCCCCCAAAAAGTCAAAAACATAGGTAAAAAAGCATTCTTTGAATGTAAAGGCTTAGAAAAAGTCGTTTTCCAGAACAAAACCAAAGAGATCAGTAAGGGAATGTTTTCACCAAACTCAGTAACAGCCATCGGATTCGGAGCATTTTCAAATTGTTATCACTTAGAGACTATCAAATTACCAGACTACATCAGGACAATCGAAGACAAGGATATGGCAATTATGATCCGCCTCCATCTGTTTGTGGACCGTATTATCAATAATACAAAATAGAACACTCACTCCTTCCTCTTTCTGCATATCTGAAGGAATGAGCAGAAATCACAGAACATTTCCGGATCTTGAGTTTGGGCAAAATCAATGTCGACATTAAAGATATCCGACAACGCATTCTTCATTTTTTCATCGAATTCATCGCAGAATTCGTCATCCACCAGTATTGTCTCATCTATCTTTTTAGGTTTACCCTTATCTCCTATCACCTCTTTCTTGGCTTTCAATACATAAACGACATCTTCAATCTTTTGGTTGACAAAATTAAGCACTGGAGTAACGTCGACCTTCTTTATCTTATGGATGAGCGACGAATAGATAAGAATCTGAAGCTGATAATGAACCTTCTTTCTTTTGTCGTAGCCGAACAACTCATCTAGAGTCGTTATTGCAGACGGCACTTCTCCACCAGTCTTATAATCGACGATTCTTCTCATTCCACCGTCGACAGTATCCTGTCTATCTACGATTCCACCGACGAAAATCTGCTTTTTCTCTCCATTGACATCAATCTCAATCGGAGCGACGACACGTTCCTCCGATGCCAAATAGACAAGATCATTAAGTTTGGAATCCACAGCAAGCTGTTTACGGACAAACTCCAAAAGAAGATCTCTTGCCACTAACAAAT
This sequence comes from Paludibacteraceae bacterium, assembly GCA_045629285.1. Lineage (GTDB taxonomy): Bacteria > Bacteroidota > Bacteroidia > Bacteroidales > Paludibacteraceae > UBA1723. Next base: position 60,278 of record JAZQQY010000018.1, read on the forward strand.
GTCCATGAAACTGGGAAACCGACTTAGGGTTTGTCTTATACTTATCAACCTTGTAATAATGGATATTGATGAAATGATCAATCAGAGTATAGATCTCCTCTTTCTTCAACGATTTCAAATCGGTTTGAGAAATCTGCGGAACGCCATTCTTACGGACAAATCCCGAATAGATCTCTTCCATCACAGCATGGAAGATTGTGCCCATCTCATTAGGTGCTATCCCCTCCTCATTAATTTCTGGTTCCTTCAATCCCAAGCCATATTTGAAATAGAATCTCATCGGACATTCAAAATATGTATTGATTGCCGACGGCGACAACGGTTTTTCCGGATCAGTGAACCTATTCAACATTTTTTGTACGATTTCATCGGTCTTTTTCACGCTCCACGACTCAGTTGAAATGGAAGGAACGACATTCTGAATATCATACTTATTAATCTCGAAATTCTTATTTTCCACCAACATCTGGAGCATGTATCTGCTCATCTGGCCATCAGTAGTCTGGCTGTCACATGATGAGTTGAAAACAAGAGTGACATCTTCGGCACGCTGAACCAACCTATAGAAGTAGTAGGCGAACAGTGCATTCTTCTGTTCTATTGAAGTCATGTTGAAACCTGCACGGATCGACAACGGAATAAACGAAGAAATCTCCGCAGCAGGAGGTAACTGTTTGTTGGATGCAGAGAGTAAACAGATGTGAGAAAAGTCAAGACCACGAGTTTCCAAGAATCCCATCACCTGAAGTCCCTCGATCGGTTCACCATGGAACGGCACATTCGACTGTTGAATGACCTTCAATAAAAGTTGTGCTACAAGAACAACACTCATCGACAACTCCTCAGCACAAACCTCATCCTCAAATCTTACGAGAATGTTGTAGACACGGAAAAGCGACTCTTTATACAAATCGGAATAGAGAGTATGATCCAAATTTGCACAAGAGACTTTCATCACCAGTTTCTTCAATCTATTGACAAAATCCGACGAATTCACCGAAGATTTAAGAAGCAATGACAAGTTTTCATCATCAGAATCAAACTCTGAAATCTTAGGGAAAAGATTCTTCTCTCTTCTCATCTGAGCGACTTTCTCCGACACTTCCGGGAATATTGACTTTATATAGGCATGGTTTGTGATCGGCTCAACCAACGACAAAGCTACAGTCTTAGATTTATGTTCATCCAGATAGATATGATAGTTTACAATAGCAAGGATCAGACTGAATATAGGAGTCTGTGAAATCGGGAATCCCATCGTGACATTCAGTGCGATGCTATTATCAGTCGGGATAGAGTGCATGACAGGAAGAAGCAGCGTCTCATCGCAAAGGACTACGGCAGTTCTTCGGTCAATTTTCTCCTTTTCACCGCTATTTTCATAAACCACAATATTTGAAGTATCCTTCAAAAACTTTGCCACGTAAGCCGCCTGTGAATTGTCGGAAGATGTACTGACGAATGTAATCTTCTTTTTCTTTGAATAGTTGTCAAAGAAAGACGGCTCCTTTAATGGAGAAGGAAAGTCGACAATATTCTGTCGCATGAAAAGTCCAGCTTCCTGCAATGAATCCGGAGCAGCATAGTAGATATCGTAGTCCCAATAAAACTCAGCTCGTTTTGCATCACGATATTTCTTGAAGAATTCGTACTCTGTTCTGCTCAACACATTAAATCCGATGAAAACGAGTTTTCCATACTTAGAATCGTCAATTTCACCGCGTTTTAGACGATCGACAACGTCAAGCATAAGCATTCCTTCGTAAGCAAGACTTTTCTCTGCCAGACGCGTCTTATAGGCCTCGTAAATAGAGTATAGATTCTTCCACAGATTAGCAAACATCTTAATCTTCTCATTCTGGCTTTCAAGAGAGAATGTAGAGAAAAATGCATTTAGCACCTTTACCTGAGCATCAGTAAGGTAAGAGAAATCCTTTATCTCCTGAAGATCTGCGACATTTGAGAACAGAGCGACTGCGCTCACCATATTCTTGTCGATGTCGTCAAAATCGGAAAGCAAAGTCTGCCCCCAGAAATAGAACTCGTCAAAAGAGGATTTGGAGCCAAGCAACTCAGGCGTTTTATCCTTGATTGTATGGAAAAGTTCGATCAAAAGGGATAATTCATCCGGCACCATGTACGGAGACAACGAATGGAAATGTTCCTGGATAGTTGTAGACTCAAGTGCAAAAATCGGTTTATCAAACTCGTTAGCCCAACATTCATTAAAGAACAATATTGCACGACGATTAGGAAAAACCAACAATGCATTCTCTTCATCGACGCGGCGTAGTTTCAAGTCGTCTGCCACCAATTGTAAAAAAGGTTTAGATTCTGTTACCATAAGATTTGTTTTTTAGATTTGTATATAGAGACGTTGCACAAATATCATTTATATACGTTGCGATTTATTTGTGGAGACGTGCTGACGCAACGTCTCTACAATTATTTATCCATTGAATCCTCTATATTCTTCGGAATATTGAACAATTCGTTGATATTAAGCATTGGAAGAATTGCAGGCGCAAACTTAGTCACAGGTTTACACAAAACAGACCCTTCCGAATGTTTGCTGTCCATAATCTTAAGTTTTTCGTTGATTGGGCCAAGGACGTTGAAAACAACGCTAATCACCAACGTATACTTGACAATTGAAATCAACGCTCCCAACAAACTGTTTAGCCAACCAAGACTGATTGCCTTAAGCAGTTTCTGCGCGAACATAGCCAACACCTTAACCAATATCATGGATACGATGAATGCCATGACCATTCCCAACGCAGGACAATATTCCATACCTACATTGAAAAATCCATGAATAAACTCCGCGAACGGAGTGCTATGATATCTTGATACATATACGGCAATGATAAGTCCTACCAATCCCGAAAGCTCAAAAATAAGTCCTTTTGAAAAACCTCTCACCATTCCTGCGACTAGAAGCAAGAGGATTAGAAAATCAAGCCAATTCAAAGTAATTAATAATTTATGATTAACAATTACAAATCCACGATGGATTCGTACTTTTCCAGCTATATCAAAACAAAATTAAGAATCAGGCATACACCCGATTCTTAATTTCATATTTCAAATTCAGTTTGTCGAATTATAGTTTACGAGCAACCTCAATAGTCTCAAATCCTTCGATCATATCGCCGACCTGAATCTCGTTGAATCCATTAAGAGCGATACCACAATCAAATCCGTTAGCAACCTCCTTAACGTCATCCTTGTAACGCTTCAATGACTGCAAATCTCCGGTGAATACGACGATTCCGTCGCGAATCAAACGAACCTTGTTAGAACGTTTGATCTTACCGTCACGTACGATTGAACCGGCGATGACACCGACCTTACCGATCTTGAAGATCTCAAGCACTTCGGCTGTACCAGTAACTTGCTCCTTCAACTCTGGAGCCAACATACCAGCCATCGCATCCTTCAACTGTTCGATTGCGTCGTAGATGATAGAATGTAGACGGATATCCACACCTTCCTTCTCCGCTAGCTTGCGAGCCGACTGTGAAGGACGAACCTGGAAACCGATGATGATTGCGTTTGAAGCAGACGCCAACATAACGTCTGTTTCTGAGATCTGACCCACTGCCTTGTGGATAACGTTGATCTGGAATTGTTCTGTCGAACAGTTCTGCAAAGAGTCTGACAAAGCCTCAACTGATCCGTCCACGTCACCTTTAACGATGATGTTCATCTCCTGGAAGTTACCAAGAGCACGACGACGTGCGATCTCATCAAGAGTAATGATACCGTTACCGGCACGTAGACCCTGCTCACGCTGCAACTGCTCACGCTTGTTAGCGATTTCACGTGCCTCCTGCTCTGAGCCTAGAACATTAAAATTATCACCTGCCTGAGGTGCTCCGTCAAGACCTAGGATCAAAGCTGGTTCTGAAGGACGAGCCTCAGTGATACGCTGGTTACGCTCGTTGAACATCGCCTTAACCTTACCGTAGTGAGTACCAGCGATCACAACATCACCAACCTTCAAAGTACCGTTGCTTACAAGCACTGTAGCTACGTAACCACGTCCCTTATCCAACTGGCTCTCGATGATTGAACCTGTAGCCTTACGGTTTGGATTAGCCTTCAAATCAAGCATTTCTGCCTCAAGAAGCACCTTCTCCATCAATTCCTCAACACCGATACCCTTCTTAGCAGCGATATCCTGTGACTGATACTTACCACCCCACTCTTCTACCAAGTAGTTCATCTGCGACAACGACTCCTTGATCTTGTCTGGGTTAGCTGTTGGTTTATCGATCTTATTGATTGCAAACACGATAGGCACACCAGCGATACTTGCGTGGTTGATAGCCTCCTTTGTCTGCGGCATCACATCGTCATCGGCTGCGACGATGATGATAGCGATATCTGTAACCTTGGCACCACGGGCACGCATGGCTGTAAACGCCTCGTGACCTGGAGTATCCAAGAATGTAATCTGCTGACCATTCTTCAAAGTGACATTGTATGCACCAATATGCTGAGTGATACCTCCGGCCTCACCGGCGATCACGTTAGTCTGGCGGATATAGTCAAGCAATGAAGTCTTACCATGGTCTACGTGACCCATCACAGTTACGATAGGTGGACGCTGGATCAAATCCTCTTCCTTATCCTCTTCCTCCTGGATAGCCTCACTTACCTCGGCTGATACATATTCAGTTTCAAATCCGAATTCACTTGCCACGATATTGATAGTATCTGCGTCAAGACGCTGGTTGATTGACACCATCAAACCGAAGTTCATACATGTTGTGATAACTTCTGTGATTGTCACATCCATCATCTTAGCCAAATCGCTGACAGTCACAAACTCAGTGATCTTAAGTTTGCCCTGTGCCTCACGTTCCTGAGCCTCACGCTCCTCAGCACGCTGACGGATCGACTCTCGTTTATCATGACGGTGCTTAGCACCACTCTTATTCTGAGCCTTATTAGAAGTCAAGCGAGCAAGAGTATCTTTGATCTGCTTCTGTACATCTTCTTCAGAAACCTCTTGCTTCTGATTCTTCTGCTTGTTGTTGAACTTCTTGTTGTTCTTTCCTCCTTCGTTGGCTTCACGACCTTCATTTCTGTCACCTTTATTGTGACGGTCGCCCTTGCCACCCTGTTTTCCTTCTTTGTATTCTGAGATATCAACCTTCTCCTTTCCCTGGATACGATTTCTCTGCTTCTTCTGACCATTCTGTCCACCCTGACCGTTCTGACCATTTTCACCTTTCTGGCCACCGTTCTGGTTCTGCTTCTGATGATCTTTCTTTCTCTCCTCCTTAGTCTTCTTCTTAGGTCTAGTCTGAGAGTTGATTGTAGACAAATCGATTGTACCCAACACCTTAGGTCCTGTAACCTGTGGAGTGGCGTTCAATCTGAATACATCTTCAGTTTCGTTTTGTGATTTAGACATATTATCTTGTTTAGCATCTTCGGCTGGAGCCTGAGACGCTGCTGTTTGTTCAGCTGCTGGAGTTTGTGGTTTTGGAGCGTCAGAGATTTTGCCGACCACTTTAAGCTTAGGAGCCTGCACCTCTACCTTGATATCAACTTCGTCTTTCTTTCCGAATCCAGGAATCTCAACGACTTTCTCCTTCTTATTCTTCTTCCTATCCTTCATATCGTCAAACTCTGCTTTTGCATCAGACTTGAACGACTTGTCCTTATCGTATTCCTGACGAAGGATATTTTCTTCTTTTTCAGACAATTTGTAGTTGGGATTCGCATCTTCGATTGCAAATCCTTTCTTTTTTAATAGTTCGGTAGCAGTAGCGATACCTACGTTTAATTCTTTAGCTAATTGACCTAATCTCGACATAAAATTTTAATTACCACACTTAAAAAAACAACACACTTAACTCATCATAGTATGCTGCTTTTTTATTCCTTCCCACAAAATTAAAAAACAGCAACCACAAATTGCACCTTGTCCATAATGTTTTTGCTTTTCCCGAAACAAAATACCTTTGGGTGCTAAATCCGAACGCACCCAAAAGCATCTTCATATTTCAGAGAAACTCATTCCAAACCCGAAGGTTAGGAATTACTTTCATCATTGTTGTCGTAATCCTCGAATTCCGACTTCAAAATAGCCAATACCTCATCGATTGTCTCTTCCTCAAGATCAACGCGACGAAGAAGCTCGTCTCTTGAAACGTTCAATACGCTAAGTGCAGTATCGAATCCGTTCTTCTTGAACTCGTCGATAACCCACTCGTCGATCTCATCAGAAAACTCGTCAAGATAGATATCTCCATCATCGTAACCCTCTGAATTTCTGAACACCTCAATCTGGTAACCTGTTAGCTGACCAGCAAGCTTGATGTTCATACCACCCTTACCGATTGCCAATGAAACCTCCTGTGGATCCAAGTAAACTTCAGCCTTCTTCTCCTCCTCGATAACGCGGATAGATGAGATTCTTGCTGGATTCAAAGCTCTCTGGATATATAGAGAAACGTTTGATGTATAGTTGATCACATCGATATTCTCATTGCGAAGCTCTCTAACGATACCGTGGATACGTGCACCCTTCATACCTACACATGCTCCAACTGGATCGATTCTCTCGTCGTAGCTCTCTACAGCGATCTTTGCCCTCTCTCCTGGGATACGTGCGATACCCTTGATTGTGATCAATCCGTCAGCGATTTCAGGAACCTCCTGCTCGAACAAACGCTGTAGGAACAATGGAGATGTACGTGAAAGGATGATCTTTGGATTGTTGTTCTCATTGTCGACCTTTGCTACGATAGCTCTCAATGCATCCTGCTTGCGGTAGTTGTCTGAAGGAATCTGCTCAGCCTTTGGCAAAATCATCTCGTTACCCTCGTCGTCAAGAAGAAGAACCTCCTTCTTCCAAGTCTGATAGATCTCACCTGTAACGATCTTACCAACCTTCTCTTTATACTTGTTGAACAAAGTATCTTTCTGTAGCTCAAGGATCTTAGACGCAAGTGTCTGACGAAGATTTAGCACTGCACGACGACCGAACGATGCGAAGTCAACCTTCTCTGAGAAGTTCTCGCCTACCTCGTAAGATGCGTCGATCTTCTTTACGTCTGCCAATGCTACCTGCGAGTTCTCGTCGTCGACTGTACCGTCTTCAACTACAACTCTATTGTGATATATTTCGAAATCACCCTTGTCTGGATTGATGATGACGTCATAGTTCTCATCAGTACCATACGTCTTAGTGATGACACTTCTGAATGACTCTTCCAAGACACTGATCATTGTGCCTCGATCGATGTTCTTAAGTTCCTTAAACTCAGAAAATGAATCTATTAAGCTGAGTGTTTCCTGCTTAGCCATAATAATTTATATTATTTGAATCTAATTGAATATTTCGTGTATTTTACCTCATCATACTTGAATGAGTACTCTTTCTCCACATCTACTTTTCTCTTTGCACCCTCTGGTTTCTCCTTTACAGTCACGACGATTGTAAATTCCTCCTCAGTAGCGCTCTTCAACACGCCCACTAACTTCTGACCTGCCTTAGAAAGCACCTCAACCTCCTTGCCTACATATTTCTGATATTGGCGAAGGACGACGAAAGGTGAACTCAATCCAGCTGAGCCGACCTCTAGTTCATAATCTTCCTGCTCACGGTCGAACTTAGATTCAATATGACGTGAAAGCGAGACGCAAGTGTCGATGTCAATAGAGTCTTCGCTATCGATTGTAACGACAATCTCATTGGCAGGGCTTACCTTAACCTCAACTATGAAAAGGCTTGTACCGTCAATGAATTCGTTGATCGCTTGTGTAAGTTCTTGTTTATCTACCATTATATTAAAAAAATGAAGGAGAACAATTCGCTCCCCTCCTCATTCCAATTGCAAATATACATTTTTTTGCGTCAACTGCAAAAAAGAACGGAGAAAAATAATTCGTAATTCGTAATTCATAATTGTCGGAACGGGCCAATGCCACGAAATGGTCCAGCGGACCAGGTTCGACGAAGTCGACGGTAGCCGATTCCAAAACGAAAATTTGTTTACAAATTTTCGTTTTGGTGTCGGGTTTATTGATTTTTGCATCGGAACCATGGATACGGTTCCGATGCCACGGTTGGATTTTGTTTTTGGGGAGTCGATTTAAATGAATCAGACAATGCATAATTCAAATATGCATTCATAACTCACAACGGTACTATGAATCGTCATTCTTCGAAATCAGTTTTTTCTTCCATTTCCATTGAAGATGAGCTACTAGCAATAGCATCAAGCTTTAATAAATACTTAAATGCAGGTTTCCTACCTTCGTTAGTATTGTAATAATCATAATCCTCGTCAGTAGGATTCCAGTCAATTACCGCAAACAAAGAAGGTGAATTAACTTCATATATCATCAGAACCTTCTTTCCATCATCGACATTTCTGTATTTTATTGCCCAAAGTTTATTTTCACTTTGAAGAGCATTAACAAAAAGATACTTTTCTCCTTTTTTCTCGATTACACCAGAAATCATACGATTATCATGACTAATAATACCAGATAAATAGGTCTTAAATTCGCGCATAGATGCAGCACCTGAATGCCTTAGATAATCAATTTTTTTACTTAACCTTGCCCCATTTCTACAATATTCAAGCTGTGGATCTGTAGGACGATTAGAATACAATCTCTTATGATATACAGAATAATAACCAAACTCGCCGTCATGAGCAAGTTTAGGATAAACAATCAAATTGTATTTTTTATCAGGCACTTCAGAACAAGTGCGAACAAAAGTACTCTCTGTTTCGTCATTCAAATACTTAACATGACATGAAGTACCTGTTCTCGAACTGTATGAACAAGACTCTAATATAGAAGAATAAACAACATCATATTCTTTCGACACTTGTTCATAAAAAAATTTGTTTTCTACAGCGGCATTGCCAAAAAGATGATAAAGGAAAACAACAGTTGCTGTTGCTCCAATGTAAGCGAAAAATTCATCCCATGATCTGATTTTTCCAAGAAAGTGTATAAGAAAAAGAATAGTTATAAATACCAATCCTGCTTCTACATAAATAGAGCCACTTATTCCTAACAGATAGTAAATTCTGTAATGGAAAACACAAACCAAGAAAAAAAACAAAAATAATATAATGTCTTTTCCAAATATGCGAAAAGTTTGTTTATTAGAAATCGATTGCATTAGTAACAGCTTTATTTGTAACGTCAATTAAATTTAAATATTGTAATGGATAGATTTAAACATCGATTCCCCCACATGGGGCAATTAATGACAATTCATTTCACATTCCACGACATCGGCAACGATAGCCAAAAGGCTTCGTCTTCTCGGCAAACATTGCCTGAGAGGGACAACCGTTGTCACGGTTTTGTCATTCGTAAACAATCACCCCAATAATAATCAAAACAAATAATTAATGCTTTTTCTTCCATATAAAATATACTTTCATGATACATAGCACCGTAAAAAAAAGCAATATACCAACAACCAGAAATTGTCCTCCAATACGGTCAAAAAGAATATAGATATTTCCCATATTTTTATAACGATATCCTGTTAAAGGAGCTAAAGCATCCTCATAATCTGATATACAATGATATATTTCAATTGCAAATAATATTGCCATTACTAAATAAGGCGGCCAAAAACCATCATCTTTACTCATATTCTTTCAATTAATTTTCTAAAAGACAAACAAACTCGTTTGTGATTTTTAATACATCCTTAAAGTACAAATATATAGGATATTGTTTGTCATAACAGAGAAAACATCCATTAAGAACCGTCTTGTAATGATCATCATTTTCAAAACTTTTAAAACCATACTTAATAGAATAAATCTGACCATTTTTTTCAACAATGAAGTCATCAAATTTTATCACATAGCCATGTTTTTGTTCGGAATTGATCAATTCAAATGTAAATGTATAGAAATAAGAAGATACAGAAGTCTCTTTCTTTATTCGAATCACATCAACCAAATCATTACTACATAAACCCTTATGAATTATTTGTCCTCTGACAATATTGTTAAACTCTTTAATCATAGAGAGATTATTGTTGACAAAAGATGTCTTATTTCTTAAGCATTTCGATTGCTTATATTGACAAGAAAAATAATGTATGAATAAGGAAATCGAAATTAACAAACAACACAATGCCACGTAGAAAAGTGTATAAAAATAATAAGCATATGGATGATTATAAGGCAGAGTCGTTCCGTTTAAATCAGTCAATGAATAAAGATCACAATAATATTCATGTGAATTTCTAGCATATCCATGACTTTCTCTATATAAAATTTTATTGGATTTTAATTGATAAAACTCATCAAAATAATCGAAATTCCTAATATTATAATTGTATACATTTCCCGAAGTTGTATTTTTGATAGAGACAAAACCTCCATCTTGATTGTAATATACATTTTCTATTGTTCCTTCCTTTACATCCTTTGTCATTATAAATAGATAAATCAATCCAGACAAAAGAGAAATTGAAAAAAGGACACTGGCTAAAATAATTTCGAACTCAAAAATACAAAACAACAAATGGCCAATTCTGTATTTATTTTTAAATCCAATCATCACCATTCTATTCTTTTCTTCCTTCTTTATTCCGACGTCGCAAAGATAATCAATTAATTCAATGCAGAATGCGAAATGCGGAATGCGGAATTGTCGGGAGATACCAACAAATAGTACTATTTGTTTCCATGGACAGATTCGTATAATTGGAACTATTATATATTTTCGAAATGGATTCCAGTAAATTTAAATATTTATCGGATGGCATTTTCCCTTCTTTTGTTTTATAATATTCATACTCATCTTCAGAGGGATTCCAATTTATCACTGTAAATAACGAAGGAGACTTCGCATCATATATGATTAAAATTTTCTTTCCATCTTCTATATCTCTATATTTCACTGCCCACAATTTGTCGTCACTTTGAATAGCATTGGCAAACGTATATTTTCCACCTCTTTTTTCAACAACCGCGGAGATAATTCTATTATTATGTTGCCTGACATGACTAAAATAGTCCATCATCTCTTCTTTAGTTGTTACTCCCGAATATTTTTTTAGACTGTTAATTTTCTCACTTAATCTCGCACCATTTCTACAATATTCAAGTTGAATTTCAGTTGGATTTTTTTCAACAAATCGTTTATGGAATACTGGATAATACCAAATTTCTCCATCATGATCTAACTTAGGAAATACAAACAAATTATAATCATTAGTTACCTTACCACATTTTTCAATAAGTATTGATTTTGTTGAATCTGTGTTGTTTATTAGGCGAACATAACACATTGTACCAGACTTACTTGTTGACCAACATTTCAATAATTTTGAAGAATACACCATACCATATTTATCCTCTGCCTTTTTATAAAACACTATATTTTCTAATACTTTAACTCCGACAAGATAACCTGCAAACATAAATATAATTGTAAAAAGCACTGCAAAAAAAACGCCTTTATACGAATTAGTTTCTTTCATTCTCCATACAATTACAGGATATATTATAATTGCAAGAAATAGTTCTATGAATATAGGTGCTTCTATTCCTAAATAATAATAGATCCTATAATGAAGAATAAAAGCAATATAAAAAATTAAAAATTTCCACATATAAAAAAATTAAAGCATCGTGTAAAACGCATATAAAACATTAGAGATTATTCATACAGATATCTTCGTCAATTTTATTCAAAATTAATTTGTAGAACTATTCATCTTCCTCATAAATCTTCCCATTAATATAAGACTTAAATTTTCGAGGAGTCTTATATCTTTCTATCTCTTCATGGGTTGGTTTCCACTTTAGAACTTCTGTCACGCGTGGATATTCATCAGAAACACGAAGCAATATTATATCGTTTTTTTGAAGATTAATATATTTATTCTTTTTATCTGAAATATGATGCTCCGACTGATATTCTTTATCAATACCGACCCATGTTTCTTTATGATATGTTCCTCTACCTATAGGTTGTCTCATTCTAAATACATACCCAATCCGTACACTGGAATTTTTCAACATTTCATTCTTAATATTTGTTTTATACTTATTGAACAAATCACAATAAATGAACATCATGATTACTGGCTGTATTAAAGTCAATAATAAAAATGTCCATTCACCAACCTTTTGTCCCAATAATGCCAACACCAGTTCAGCGGAAATATATATATATAAAAGTAACAATAAAAAAACCGTGAACCCAGGCGCTGGGTTTTCTCCATCTATAATATAAGAATAGTAAATATTATCTAACTGATAGTTTATCAATGTGATGAATGTAATTATAGAGACTATCAGGCAACATAGTCTAAAAGGAGGAATAGAATCAATTAACTTATCTAAAAAATTCATTTTATTCAATTATTTATTTTTTCTCTATAAAATTATCTAATCTGTCTGCTAATTTGACAACTGCAACAGATAATGTTGGCTTTAATAATAATTCAATAACAGCATATTGGGTAGTATTTTCTACTTTATACGCCAAGAATGATGTGCACTAACAGAAACACAAGCCAACATCAAAAACAACAATAAAAAATTTGAATATCATATATATGAATTGAAGTAACATCATCAACATCGGCAACGGTAGTCGAAAGGCTTCGCAACGAATGCCAAATATTTACGTCATTTCTATCGGCAACTGTGGGATAGGAGAAGAACCGTTTCAAAGCAGTCGAGCAAATCATTAAATTTTCATCATATGTAATAAATACATGAGAGACACCGCACTACTTCAGATACTCATATATAGGATCGTCAGCAATGTTTTCACGTTGATAGTCAAAAGAGCCTTCTTTAGCTGGAACATCATTTTTTTCTGTAACAACAAATTTTCCCTCTTTCGAGATTGTGTATTTGGTTATATGAACAATCGAACGAGGTGCATTTTCATCTTTAAAGATACTTTCTCCACGCTTCCTTTCTTCTTTAGTTTTAATATTGCTCCTGTTAACATCATAACATAAAGTAACAATTGTTTTTTCATCAACAACTACATACGCATTAAACGTAGTAACTTTTTCATCAATCTGATGAATAACCAATTTATCAGTAATATTTCCATTATAAGACTTAATGAAAATATAGAAAGTGACATCATCGAAAGGTGGGGATGGAATATCTACATGAGAAGATAATGCAAAACACTGGTAATTTTCACATTGCCAACTGCCATCAATCCAAAATCTTGCAATTCCTTCCTCATCTATAAAGTTTGAATTGTCATCGAAATAATAAAACTCACGAACAATTTCATCCTCATCAAAGAAGTACTTCATGTAAAAAGAATCTATAGGTAGTCTATCTTCTTTTAATTTCTTTTGTGCAAAAGGCAAATCATAACGATAAGCCTTCTCAAATAAATTGTCAAGATTAATAGAATTATTTCCTAACACTTGAACTACAGGAAGCAAAAAAATTGCTACAAATTCAATCTTTTTCATCATTTTAACATATATTTTTTTCACTCCCTTCATTTCACATTCCACAACATCGACAACGATAGCCGAAAGGCTTCGTCTTCTCGGCAACCATTGCCTAAGAGTACAACCGTTGCCACGGTTTTGTCATTCGGGAATAATCCCCCAAACAATAGTCACAACTCTCACTTACAGTCAAATCTTATTTTTATCAGATCTCTAGCAAAAAAATCAGCCTTGATTTTATAATTTTCTGTCGCAACTGTTGCAATAAATTTCCATTTTCCTTCTTCATAATGAAATAAAGAAGCATTTGCATCATCCTTAATAGTCCAATCGTAATATTCTTCTCCTGTATCTGTATATAAAATCAGAGAATCCCCATTATCATTAACATTAGTTAATTGATCCACAGAAACATAATAAACATACAGATCATAATTTGCTAATAATAAATTTTTATCAAACAAAATGTCAAAGAAGGTATCTCGTAAAGGACCTGCTAAAGAAGATTCTCTATATTTAAGTTTATTTCTTGGAGTTTCTTCTCTAGGTATCGCAATCATAATACCGGACCAATTATATAAATGTGGAGAATATTCATACAAGAAATATGGAATGACACTATCATTAGAACATTCCATATCATAAAGATGATAAAGACAACATTCTTTTTTTAATTCTAAGAAGTCATTGTATGGAACATCAACTTCTGACGTTATTTTATTTCCTGCAAAAATCTGACAAATTAGGCAAAAAATAAAACACACAAAAAAAACATTTTTTTTCATTTTCTTCTTTATTCCGACGTCGCAAAGATAATCAATTAATTCAATGCATAATTCGTAATTCAGAATTCAAAATTGTCGGAACGAACCGTTGCAACGGTTGGTTTTGTTTTTGGGGAGTCGATTAAATGAAATTGATAATGCCTAATTTTATTCTACAAACTCATAATCATCAATATGCTCTTTAATCCAATTCAAATATTTTTGTTTGTATTCCTCAGGAAAATTATAATAATCAAATCCATTTTTTCTAGATATATTATCTGACTTCATTTTTTTGTCAAATTTTGGAGCACCTTTTAAATTGGGGGATAATGTTCGATAGAAAAACATTGACAATGGCTCATAAACAAAACGACGACCAGAATATGAATAATCTGTTCTCATTATAATATCTGGATATTTTAACATTATACTCAACAAACGATCATATAATTTTTTGTCAAAATTATAAATATTTAAACGTTGAAAGCATAGTAGGTATTCCAAATCCAATGTATCACTATTCATTGGTGTTATTTCTAAATTTTTCAACCAATTATCTAACAATTCAATATCACCAAGTCTTATCAAAGCATATTCAAAATTTGGTCGTAGTTCAGATTCTTTATTATTGGCCCACCAATTGTGCAACGGCAAAATATAAGACTCATCCCTTAGATCTATCCAATAGGTCAACAATCCGGGAGTCCCATACTTTAGACTTCTTTCCATTAACTTATCTTTCTGTTGTTTTGTCAATGATCTTCCAACCTTTTGTAAAAAGAAATTCTCTATCAAAAATGATGATCCTTTAGTCATCATACTATCTATAACAAAATCAACCACATGTTTTTTTTGATCTATAGAATAATCATCATAAAAAGATGACAAAGAATCAATTAATAGTTGGTCATTTTTACACTCTGAAAAATGATAATAAAAATATGGAAGCTTAATTTTTGATTCACTATCGATTTCTTCCCCAAAAACATATTGAAAAGAAAATAACATCATAAATACAAATATCCGTGCGCTCATAACAAAATCTATAATTTCACGTTTTGGATCATATACAAAACTTAACAAATATGGTAATTATATACGAGAATTCCAACAGTTATGTCATTGTATGGAGATATTTCCAAACAAGTTCCACTTAATCCCCCTGAAGGGGAAAGACACTCCTGTCCACAAATCCCCTTTAGAGGTTGATCTGTCTAGAACCAACTCTTCTCAAGATCAAAATTCAACCATATACGAGTTGCCAAACACAATAGAGGAACTAGTATAAGAGCCAGTTTGATTTTATCTTTTATACCGTCGATAGGTATTCTATACAATTTCTTCAATGGAGAAAGGATATTGACCAAATATGCTTTAGGGTCATTTTGCTGTTCTCCAAATCACTCAAATAAGAATAGGAACTATTTACAGCACCTGAAAAATTACTTCCTATTTTAGCCGCGGTATTCGCATATTTTGAGAACTCTTCATACGTCACACCTGACAAAAATGGAGACAAAAAGCCAAATTTATTCAAAATGAATTCCTTGGATGAACTAAATAGTTTTTCTGGATCCGCCTTGTCTGAAATAACCCCTACCTTACTCTGTATGTAATCATAATTGGATGCAATCGTGTTGTCGATTGAAGGATCTATGATTTCAGGTGCTTTATGCAAGATATTATAAGCAACAACACCTGCAATAACAGCAATAAAGAACACTATCGAAAATAAGAATCTCCATTTGTCGAAATCTCCCCAAGAAAAAACGACATACGTTACCAACAAGGAAATCAAAACTCCTGAAATAATTCCTTTAACGATAATACCTATCGCTTTTGCTCCTAACCCCTTAATAAGAGACAAAACCAAAGAGAAAACTATTCCTTTTACTCCACCCTCAACTTTCATACGATTCTAAATTATTTATAACAGTTCCTAATTTCTTGTTAAACAAAAAGATAAGATTATATAGCAGTTGTCAAAAAATCAAAGATTGCAAAGGCTCATATCTGATTTGTTTTGGCCTTGTTAACCCATCAACGTGCCCGAAGGCGAACGTATAAAATTCTTATATAATTACCCTAAAGATTTAGTGTTTTTGGACCAACCATTATATTCAGCAACAAAATTAAAAAAATAAAAAAGCATTGCAAACGGTATCAAATTAGAAGATTACCTAAAAAGAGGATGCGTCTCAACTTTGTAAGTATTGACACACCCTCTTTTATTTATATAGAGACAATCCACGTTGTCCTAATATGCAATTATTAATCTCTATAAGTAATCACTGTTGTGTTAGGGAATGAGTTTTCTTCAAATTTTGTGTTTTTTGAAATCACAACTGTATCAAGACTTGTGCACTCAAAAAATGCCTGTCTACCAATCTCTACCACAGAACTAGGAATCTCAACTCTCTTTAGGCTAGAGCACATCTCAAATGCTTCATTTCCAATAACCTCAACAGAGTTTGGAATTACTACACTCTCCAAATTCTTGCACGCCACAAACGCAGTCTTTCCTATTGTTCTTACTGTGTTTGGAATCACAACACTCTTCACATCCATAAGTCCCAACGACTCATATCCGATAGATGTGACCTTGTACTCGTTACCTTTATAGCAAACTACACCCGGAATAACAAAGTTTGATTCAAGAACAGCGTTAGTGTCGCGATCCACAACACTACAAGTCGAGTCTCCATAAGAGAAATACAATCCTGTATATTCAGCTTCAACTCCATTACATACAAAGAGAGCTGTATCTGGGACTACCGGATCAATCTGATCTCTGTAGACAATCACAGTGTTATTAGGGAATGACCCCCAAACATCTGTATTTCTTGAAAGAACTATTGTGTCAAGGTTTGTACATCCCTCAAATGCGTCCCATTCTATAACAGCGACTGAATCTGGAATCTCTACTCTCTTTAGGTTTACACAGTTTTCAAACGCATAAGTTTCTATCCTTTTCACTGTATTTGGAATATCAAGATGATTTATTGTGACAGGGCAGATGACTAGAGTTTCCGCGTTATTATACTGGTTTTTTCCGTATACCACTCCATCTATAGATAGCAAATACTTGTTGTCTGGGGATACAATAAACTCCTCAATATTAGGACATCTTCTGAATGCAGAAGTGTCGATATATCTGACGGTGCTTGGTATCTCAACACGTCTTAATTTCTCAATATCAAAAAGCGAGGCCCATCTGATTCCGTATACATCATATTCTTTTCCTTCGTGACAAACCTTAGCCGGAATAACAAGGCTAGAATCAATATCGCCTGTATAACCACTAACCATACAGTTTGTCTCGCCTATCCAGCCGCCAAATTCAAACTCTAGTCCTGTTTCATCAGCTGGAATGCTAGAACATACAAAATCAGTGTCTGGGACGACAGGCACAACATGACCGTCTTTTTCATATCTAATACTATCGATTTCGGCCGCAGAAAACTCATATTCAGTGCCATCCAACAACACAACAACTATCTTAGACTGAGCGAATGCCAACAATGTAAGCATTGCCCCCACAATAAACAAAAAGTATTTTTTCATGATTTTATTCCTTTATGAATTTGACTCTTTTTCCTTCCGCTGAAATAACATACATTCCTTTAGCAAGATGCTCTACATCTATGCTCTCACCTACTCCATCAAACACAGTCTTTCCATTGATATCAACGATTGATATCGAAGTAGACGCGTCTGCACCCACCAAATAGATGATCTTCTTCACAGGGTTAGGATACACCTTGATATCCATGACTGATTTAGCTTCATCAACACCCAATAAAGCACCTTTTGAAAACTTAACAACACTGAAATTTGAAGATTTCTCTCCATTCACTTTGTTTACTGTCATCATGTCTGCTTCAGACACCTTAATACTCATTACATCGTCTATTGCAAACACCGCCTCACTCTTATCCGCACGGATTCCAATCAGCGACTCTGCCTGCATTGACGTCGTAACCAACAATGACACAAGACTAACTAACAATCTTCTCATAGTAGACTTTATAAATTAACGCATTATTTAATAATTGCACATGCTACAAATTTACAAAAAACATTTAAAGTGTACTTTGCTGAGGGAATAATGTAAAAAAAGACGCAAAAAATTGCGTCTTTATTGAAAATCATATCGATTCTATGAAATTTAGTCTCGCGTTGTCTTATAGTGCTAGACGGTAGATGTTCTCTACTCTTTCCATCTTTTTTCTGACAGTGTCGTCGTGCGTGATCCAGACCACAGTTTTGTCTTTCAAATAAGAATCAAGATTGTCGAGTATACGCGACTCCGTCGTCTCATCAAGGGCAGAGCAGGCCTCATCGAAAATATAGATTTTGCCACACTGTAGAAGCGAACGGGCTATGGCTATACGTTGCGCCTGACCTTCACTTAAACCGTTGCCCTGCTCAGCACACGATATATCCAGGGTTTCTTCACGCTCAAACACGAAATCTGCGGCAGCAAGTCGCAAAGCATTTTTCATCTCTTCCTCTGTTGCGTTTGGATTTCCTAGCAACAAATTCTCTCTTATAGTGCCGCTCATCAGGCTATTTCCTTGTGGCACATAACAGAATAGATTTCTATATTGACTGGCAGGCTTTAAACATTCGGCATTATCTTCATCGTAAATGAAGACGTTTCCATTGTCTGGTTCAAGAAGTCCAAGAAGGATTCTTATCAGTGTGCTTTTCCCGGCTCCCGTCTCACCCATAATGGCAACATGTTCGCCGGGCTTAAAGGTCTCACACAGATTGTATATTGTTGGCTTGGGATTGCCAGGATAGGTATACGAAAGATTCTCGATCCTGATGCCATAGTTTTTGTCCTGATCAAATTGAATCTCACCTCTTTCATCCATTTGTTCAGCTTCGTCTATCTCTTTCAGACGGTCGATTGAAGAGACCGACTGTATGATCTGAGGCAAGAAATGGCTCATGTTCACTATCGGACGCTGCACTTGGTTCACAAGTTGCAAAAATGCCGTCATCATTCCGTATGTGACAGTGCCCGCCATGATTCCGTATGTTCCCCAGCAAAACGTGACGCTATAGCCGATCATAAAACCAGCCTGAATAAACATGTTGGCCCGTGTTGTATAGTTGACGCGTGAGCATACCGTCTCCTTGAGTTCATCCTGCCGACGACTGAGCATGGAAATCGAATCGTCTACCCTATCCATGCAGATTAGCAGAATGCGTTTCAACAGATGTTCCTGGATTTGGCTTTGGATTTCTCCTTCCTGTCGGCGCACTCTATCCGTAAGTCGACGCAATTGTCGAAAAAAGAGTTTGCTGACGATGATTGCCAATGGCATAATGACAAGCAACACCCAAAGCAGTGATTTTTCAAGGAGGAACAGCACTACAGAGGCACAAATAAGCTGCACGCCAGACAGTACTATATTAGGGAATTGGTCGCTGATGGATATGGATACAGTGCGTATATCTTCACTGAGTCTGCTCATCGTATCTCCCGTGTGAAGTCTGTCGCGTCCGTTCCACTTGCCGTGCATCGCTTTCGCAAATATCTTTCTTTGCAGATGGTTGGTGATCTCAATACGATTGCGTTCCCTGATGCGACCGTTGACAAGAGACACAGTCAGTTGAAGCACCACATAGCCAGCAAGAAGCATAGTCCAATGTCGGATGTCGCCCGACACACTACCTGTGGCAATATCCACTATATGCTTGCACAGATACACAAAAGCGAGCGACAGGGCAATCCTCAGGATTCCTACCGCACAATTCAGCGCAATGCGTCGTCGTTCACCAGCGACGCTACGCCACATCCATACAAGAAGATTTATTTCACGACGCCACATCTCTTCATATCGTCAAGAAGACGGTTGACCGACTGCAACGCCCTCTCTTCTGTGATATTATAAACCTCACAAGTCTTCTTTGCGATCTCCAGGGCTTCAAAATCAGCGTCACCCATTGCTTCCCACATAAAAGCCGCTGTTTCATTCAGCACAAGCATCTTGTTGACGTCGATGCTCTCCACTCCTGTGGCGATAATGACCTTTTCGCCGCAGATATCTCTTAGCTCATATCCTTTTTGTTTCTTCATGACCTATCTTTATGTATTCTTTCCAAATAATTTCCCTATCGTCCTTCTTACTCCGTAACCGGCCAAAAGAGTGAACACATAAAGTGATTCCACTCCTACAGCAGGATACATTTTGAATGTATTCGTCACTATATAGCACAGCGAAAATATTTTTCTCACCAGCCAATGACGATTTGTCTTTCTTTTGTAATAAGATTTACGGAAATTTCCACCTTCCAGTATCATTTCCCATACCTTCTGTGCATTCTCCTCATATTTCTCAGAATAACATGGCATCTCCTCCTTAGGTAAGCCAAACTTATTGACAGCAAGCCAACCTATGATCTGCCATCCACGGAGCATCTTATAGTCACGCAGATCTCGGGATAGTTTTTCAGTGTCGATCTTGCCGTATGCGTCGTGCAGCAACACACACAAGTCGCAAATATGACGGAATCCAATACCGCTAGTGAGGAAATGGTGCCAAAGATGGAAGAACGTATAAAGTGAATTAAACTGTCGTGGCGGCACATTCACCTCTTTACCCAGAATCATCACCTTATCGCAAGACTCCGGCTTCAGCCAAGCTTCCGAATCCTTGATATAACGCTCTCTTACAGAAAAATAATGATGACGTTCGGTAATTCTATGTATCTCTATTGGAATGTTTCCATAATGTGCATGCGCATGCTTAGGACTCTCCAGATTCTGATCCAGGCCATCCTCTCCGACAAGTTCAGCTATACATTTGGTAGCGCGTTCGTAATTATCCCTGCCTACATAAACGTCAATATCTCCACACTGTCGCAATATAGGATTCGGATAACGTGCGGCTGTGCCCTGCCCTTTCAATAGCACCGCATGTATTCCATGAGATTGGAAAAGTTCCATTATGCGGATGGCGACGGTATTGAGTTTCTCATGTGTCAGCAGAGACTTTCTCAGTTTTGCTGTCAGGTCGTCGCAAACCTCTTTAGTCGGTTTCACATTATCAGGCAGACGTCTGATAGCATCGATAGCGAGCCCCATCAGTGTCTGACGTTTAGCCAAGTCGAGCACAGCATTCCAACGTATGCCTCTATTCGCTATTATCTCTTCCGCTTTTTCCGTGGACTCTCCCCAAAGAGAGATGCGCGTAAGAGCAAGTAGCAGAGCCTCTTCTGCCTCAGTCGGTGTGATGCGTGAAAGATCCTTGAACGACCAAAATAGCATATTGTGCAGAGCCAGACAATAGCGACGCACAACAAGTGGCAAATGCATCCATATCCATGAATAGAGTCTGTAGGCCAAACTGTCCGCGCTTTCTATCTTATCCCTACCCTTGCGGATAAAACCAACCGCTTTGCCATGGATATCGTCGACGTTGCATTTCTCGCAACTCATATTGCCGTCACCCATCAGCGTCACATCATCACCGTCGACCCTCACCACACGATGCGCCACATGACGGTCTGCAGCCGGAGTTGCAAACACCACGTCTCCCACATTAATGGAATCCACAGGAGCAAGAACAATCTTGTCGCGTTCATGCACCAAATAAGGACGCATACTGTTGCCACGCCCAACAATGCTGACCGTACGACCTTGTCGCAATAACTCTATGGCAAAATCTGTTTCTTTCATATCAGTTGACCTATACGTCAATTACTTATTGCATTATGGCATACCACTGCGCTTTCTGGATCTGCAGTGCAATGCAATATATAATTGTCGACCTGGGAACAGACCGCAGAGACTGTGTCGCAGATGCCAAGGTGCTTCTCCTTATCACATCGCAAAACGGAGCAGGATGACAACAGATGGTTGAAGCCGACCAGTTTAGCCACCTTCTCCACATAGTTTGCAGTATGCCGATCTATCTTGGTGACGGCAGCCAATTTTGCCTTCACCTGTCTATAGCAGGGTGTCTTGCCGCTCCACGGTGTACCATATATCCAGACAGCACCGTCTACAACACGCACTGCAGGGTTATCATCGTTCATCAAGTCGCAACCAGGAATTGTCTTCAACCAGTTTTGCGTCTGTGTGCTTTTGCCTGTGCCACTACGAGCCACGAAAGCATAGCCCTTCTCATCATGACGCACCACAGAAGCGTGTATCAAAATTGTATGTCGACGTGCGCCAGCAAAGGCATATGCAAGCATCATGGCATTGTTCAATCCAAACTGACGCATTTTTTCATTTCCATAGACACGGCATCTATCCACGCTGAAATCGTGGTTGCCATGCATCACCGCACACACATCACCTTTAAGATTCTTTATGACAAATTGATAGTTTCCATCAGGGAATCTGTTCACCACTATGTCACCGTTCAATGTATGCTCGACAGAATTGTATTCACACTCTTTCTCAGGCAACGTCGGCAACTGCTGATCCACAGTCATTTCCAATAATGGTTCGCTATTTGTATCCGCAACACAGAAATTTTGGAATGAAGGCAGCATATCCATACCCGATGTCCCGTCTGATTCGGAGAAACAGACAGTCACCTTCCATTCCGCTATGTCGAATATATATGATTGCATTATGATAAATCTTACCCTATTTAACGCATACAAAGATAATGAATTTTAGAAAATACATTTCCTCAGCATAGAAATCCCTTGAAAGCGAATGCTTTCAAGGGATTTTTAGTAAATAATTTGATCTTAATTAATCTTCATCTACGCCTCCTTCTACATAGTCGCTTGTCTCACCGCTAAAACAAATTATGTCTTGAGCGTCAAGGGCAACCTCAATCAAAGTAGGTTCTATAAATTCCTTTTTGATTTCCATTACTTATTAGTTTTAATTACTTTCTTTCCATTAACAATATAGATTCCAATAGGAGCATTGTCAAGACTATTTAGTCTCACACCATTGACAGTGAAAATCATATTCTCTGTACCAACATTGCCGTTAACATCATCAAATGAAGGTGCTTCGTCAATATCTTCTCCAATAACCATGATATTGATGTTTATTGCTCTTGTTTCTACATCTATAGCATGAGTTCCATGACCATAGTTTGTAGATTCAGCATGCATATACCATCTAAATGGAGCTAATGTGTACGAAGAACCCGAGCGATAACTGAATTTACCACTTTTTGACATATAATAATTGTCATCACCAGGAACGATTTCTTTACTCTCATATACACTAGTTATAGTATAATTCGTACGAGAAGTAGAGAATTCAATACAGTCTTTCTTGTCAGCAGCTTCAAGAGTTGTGTTCTCTGCCACGATGATTTGCTTGCCTAACTTGTTAGTTCTAATCATGTAAGGAACATTAGGAATAGTCTTTCCAGATGTGATTCTTGACATAATCATTGTCAATCCATCATTTGCGTCAATAACGCCATCATCGTTTGTGTCCTTTGTAGGGCAGACAGTGAAAATTTCTGCGACGTCGAAATCTTCTGCATATTTCTCTACATCAATAGCAAATGGAACGTTAATTGACTGCCAACTATTCTTTTGACTTGATTCCAATGTACGTGTATAAGTAATCTTCTTAGCCTTTACATCATAAGGAGCAGCATAACCTACGCTATCCTTCAACACAATATCATCGGCATACCAGTTGCCGTTAGCGTCCTTGCCTATTACATTTGTTGGAAGTGTAACACCTGCTGTTTCAGTGTCGAAATCAACATACATCAACTGATTTGGTTCAAGTGACTTAGCCTTGCTTGTAATATCAGTCCAAGTAGTAACACCAGATGTTTGAGATGTACCACCAACAGTTTCATAAGACAAACCTCCTAGATTTAATTTAAGTACCAATGCACATTTTGCAGAAACCTGTCGTCCTATACCATCTGTCACAGTAAACGTCACTTTTTTCGAAACATTATTTGTTATAAAGGGGATACCAGAAAGCACTCCAGTAGCAGCATCTAACGAAAGTCCTAATTCAGTTGGCAAACCTGTCACGCTATAAGTATAAGGTTTAATTCCGCCCTCCACATAGTCAGCAACAGAGAATGACATTGGTATTCGATTGTAAAGAGTTAGTGCCTCTAATTCTTCAGTAAATCGTACTCCTCCGTCAGCAGCAAGAAGCTCTTTGTCATTCTTGATATGAATATATTTAGAAGCATCCTCCGTCGTCTGAGGAAGCAAAATCCAATCATCCACACTTAATTTGCTGGTGTTGGAATAATACAAGACATGATCATTTGGAACTGTGATCTTTCCGTTTTCGCAGACACCAATTTGTCCACCAAACTCTATTGTAGCATTGTCAACAATTTCAATATCACCCTTTACCACATGACCTTTATCAGGAGAAGCTACTATCATATGCAAGTCACCATCACCTGTAATCTTTATGCTATTAGGGAATCCGCAGGTAATATAATTGGTTGTAATAACGATATCGTTTGTTCCAGTCAAATTAACTGTTTCTACCTTACCTTCAGTATCAACAAACGACGTAAATGATGAAGAAGATGAAGAAGAATATCTGATGTGAGCATTATTAATCATCAAAGTTTTACTCTCAGGTTGATAACTAATTAATCCTCTACCATCGTAGATTTTGTCTTTATTGATTTCAGTTACATTAACTCCAGCCACCTTAAACTCATAGTTCTCGAACACTCGACCAACATATATCTCGATAGATTCACTCTGACCAGCAGCATCTGTAAGAGTGATTGTTGCTCTTGAGGATGTATCTTTAGTAGAAGTAGGAGCACCCGAAATCACACCGGTAGTAGCATCAATACTTACTCCTGCAGGAAGACCTGTTGCAGTATATTTCCAAGGAGACACAGCATTTGATACAGAACTTGCACAATTTATTGGGGTAATCTCTACTGCACGAACCATACTATTAAAATCATAAGAGTCGTCATCGTCAAATGTCATCTTTTCACTGACCAAAGGTGTTGTATATGTACCAGTTGCTGAATTACCAAGGAAATCAGTCACCTTTATCGTTACAGTTTTACCTCCAGCATCCGCAGTTGTATATGTACCGCTGATAACTCCTGTTAAACTATCTATAGAAAGTCCTGCAGGAAGACCTGTCGCAGTATAATAGTATGGTGTCATTCCACCAGCCGCCTTCAATTCCACGTTCAAACTCTTACCTATGTAGCCTGGAGTCTGCAATAACTCAGAATCTAACAAAAAAGTAGGTTTAGCATAAGTGGATGCATCATAATATCCAAAATTTGCATACTTCTTATTCAGACCGCCTACAGTTTTAGAAGACAGTGCGACATTGGAAAGCGGTAATGTATTTCCTGTAGCAACAAAATAATCTGTGGCATTTCTTAAATAAAGGGATTTTGATCCATACATCACATAATTTTTTGCTATAACATCTCTACCACTTGAGGTAATAAATGTTGAGGTTTTCACAGATAGATAACATTTTCCATTCACTGCAACATCACCAGCAAAAGCATACGAATCACCCATAGTATTATGCACTGACAGATTCAATGAACCAGTACCAGAAAATTGCGTGCTATATTCCGCAAAAGCAGAATACGAGTTTCCTAAACCTGATACTTCTAATGAATTTGAACCTGCTAAATTTATATCCAAAATCGTACGCTCAACTCCAGAAACCGTTACAGTATATCTGACATCTTCAGCGCTACTATCATTAAGATCATAATACACAAATGGTTTATCTCCTCTATACTTCAAATTTACATTTGAAAAAACAAGACCTTCACCTGTAAAAGATACAGTTCCATCACCTAATATATCTCTATGGTTAGTGTAATCTACCTGCTTACCAGCAACATACAAATTGGTTTTTTTAAGAGGAGCAATGCGTAAATACTTATAGCCTTCTGTATCGGAAAATGTATGTGTGTGTCCTTGAAGAGTAGCTGACATTATTGATGAATTTGACAGTGTCGAGTATCTGACATTTGGGTTGTCACTTGCCATCATCATATAATTATCAGACACACTAGCATTTCCGCTTCCGACCATTCTTGCATTTTTTGCTTTATCAGTACGGATGAATTCTACATAGCCAGAGAAAAAATTAGTATTAACAATTCCATACACTGGGGTGACACCTTGATCATCCGGATACTCTGAATTAAAAGTAGCATTCAAGCTACCGCTTCCCATCAAATAGACATTGTCAGCAAATCCCATAAGGCCAGAGTTCAAAGGAAGTGTCACATCTATTACATTTGTACCCTCTAATGATAACCCAATGCATTTAACTATAGATTGAGATGGAGAAGCAGCTATAGTTAAATATTTTTCCTCACATCTAATAAAAAATCTATTGCCATAAGGTACTTTACATTTTAATTTAACATTCTAAATTTCAAAGTACCACCATTGAAATAGATTTCTCCTGTGGCAGAGCCTTCTCCTAATTTTTCATTCAATTTCGTAACAAGGTTATTCTCTGTGCCAACTTCGTCAGTCGTGAAAGCAACACCGCAAATGTGAATCACGTCATAAGCTCCCCACGCATGCGAAATGCAGAGCAGCATCGTCAAAATAAATAAGTAAAATCTTTTCATATGTTTTTATGTTTTTATCTAGATTATGGTGTTGTTGTATATTTCTGGGACTGTTTGTACACACAAAAACAATCCTCTAAAGAGAATTCAAACTATTAATTATCAATGCTATCTACATTATCTAGTCCTTTGTGCCAGTCCCAATACCGACAAAAATACAAAGAAAAATGGAGAAAAAGGTAATATTCAAGGAATTTAATTAAAAAGCGCTTGGACATCTTGTATATAAATCAAACAATAAAGAGACGCGAGTTGCCCCGCGTCTCCCCATTTACATCTAATTAACCTATTTCATGCAAACGCTCACAAAATCTTCCCAAGATACGATAAAGTTATTCCAGGATTCATAAACCATATAGTACTCCCAATTTTTTGACAACTGGTTAATACTTTTTTCTTCCTTCTTTATTCCGACGTCGCAAATATAATCAATTAATTCAATGCATAATTCGTAATTCATAATTGTCGGGACCGTTCTAGACTTGAGCAATATTTATCAAACTCACCTATTGTGCATGGCTAAGAAAGATAACTGGAACTTGTAATCAGATACCATTACTAAGCCCTTACTAATAAGAAAGCCACTAACTCGCAAAAGTTAGCGGCTTTTCTTGTGTATTGCAATACGTGGTTTGTCGTAGGCTTACGATTATTCAGATATGCATTAATTACGTCAGGAATTTCTTTGACCATAAATGCAATTTACATATCTAATGACCGTCCGTTTTTAATATTGAATTTTTTAAAAATTGTAGAATTTGGATGATTCGTGTATATATTATAAAAAGCAGGATTATGTGAATCATAAATTACAATTATAGAATCACCTTCTTTATGAATTGAATCACTAGGATTGTACCATATTAACTTTTCACTAGAAATTGCATTATAATATCTATGAGATTCGTCCTTAACTTCTACTTTACATGAAATAGCTGTTGATAAGGAATTAATTTGTGTTGCTATCTTGAAATCTCTTATATCATTTAAAAATAATGCTTTTGTCTTTTGTGAAATATCGATACCATCAATACAATAATGAATTGCAGCATCATTAATATGATCCTCAAAAAATATTATGTCTGAATTTCGCCCTACCCCTACCAATGACCATCCTTCATAACCTCTACGTCCCATCCAAGTTTTGATTTCCTTACCATTTTCTCTTCGTATAATATATCCTTCATTTGCTTTTATTTTTACCGTATATGCGGAATATAATACAGTTTTATCGTCTAATCTAATAGATAGATTATAATAAGCATATCGTAAAGGAAAAATAAAAAAGAAAAAAATCAACACAACAGGCAATAGAATATTATAAAATACTCCAACATATATATGGTTAACAAAACTAAATCTTAACCAAAATACAACAGCCAACAAAGTTATTGTTGCAATCATTATTGACAAAACGATCGAAAACATACCTAATTTATTTACCTTTCTTCTTCAATTTCTGAATCAATCTTATCAAAGTCTACAAGATCAACTTTAAAATCTAGTAACGCCACCTTCAAATGGATTTTTTTCAAGAATTGAGTCACAGACATTTTGACATATGCAATATGTCCATTCTTTCTGCATGGAAAAGAAACATTATTAGAATACTTTTGAATATTATAAACCTATTCTTTATTTTTTTTCTGAATTTCTTTTCTCAGCAGTTCATCTGCAAAATCAAAAGCTCTGAATTTTGAATGTCCTTCTGTTAAAACAGAATCTATTAATGTCCAAATATTTTTATCATATTTATACAATAAAGCTAACGCATCTTCTTTTTCTGACCAATCGTATTCTTTTAATCCATCATCAGTAAGAAACACAACCTCTTCACCTTCTTTATCCAAGTTTGTCAACTGATCTTTTGGCAAATAATATACGTACAAATCAAAATTAGAAACAAGCATATTATGGTCAAATAACAATTTATAAAAATTCCTAAGTGTGTCAGGATAAAAATCATATTTTGAATAAACCATTTTTATTTTGTTTGATTCTTTTTTGGGAATTGCCAAAAGTACACCTTTCCACGTTTTGTACTTATAAACGTCATATTCATATAATAAATAAGGAACTACGCTATCATTAGGGAGATCAAAATTTCTGTATAAATAATAAGAACAACTCCTATCAAGATCAAAAAAATCATCAAATGGAACGATTTTATCTAAATTACCTCTTGGATTTCCATTCACACAAATGACAGATATAATCATAAATAATGATAATATCGAGAAACGCCAATAATACTTTTTAATTAAATTCTTCTTTTTATTAATTTTCAAAAATTCTAAAATATCCTTTCCACCCATCATGAGAATTCAATGATTTTGAAGTTCTTTTATAAATCGAACGTCTTACCTGATCGCGACAAACTTTACCGTTGCAATCTTTGTCACAATCATTTTCATCTATTGCCTTTGTAATTGCTTCTAATATTGTCACTTTATCAGTTTCTTTATTATAAGATTCTACAACACCAACATGACCACCTCCAGAATTCCTCCATAAAAACATATCCCCAGGTCGTATGTCATCAAATGTGGATTTCTCACTTCCAGTCACAAAACAAAATTTGTCGCCATAACAGTTATCTTCACTAGCATATGTGGCTAAAACATCATTTGTTGCATTTAATGTATTAGTCAAACCAAAGACATTAGTAACAAACCTCATCATAAATTCAGTACAATCCATTGTTTCTAAAGCAGCTTCAGTCTTATATAATTGGTTTTGATGCAAATATTAAAAATAAGGACTAACTTTTTTAATTTATGGCGCAAAGGTAGATATTTTTTTATAATAATGATTGCAACATGTATTTATAAATCGATACACGCTTTTTTAGTCATTGGTTTAGATAATGTAATAATGGACTTTGCATTCTTCGCAATTGCCTTCAACCAAAAGAAAATGTGCTCAAAGATGAGGAAATCGGTCAAAAACGGAGGGGAATGCCTCCGTTTCTTACCGATTTTTCTATTTCCTTAAATTTCAACGCTTGAGAATCGAATATTTGAATGTCATTTGAAAATTTTCAATTTCCAGAGACACATCAAAGTCTTAGAGTTAAAAAGAAGGTGCATCTCAACTATGTTAGTTTTGATACATCCACTTTTCTTGCATGTCGCAATGCGTGGGTTTGCAGTAGGATTACCTTTATACAATATTATTTGACAAACTCATTAAACGGATCATCTGAATTTCTATTATAAAACTGATATGCTTCTTTTGAATCTTTTAATAAAACATCATAACATTTGCTTTTACTCAAAAAGCCATCTTCTGTTATTAAATAATCGCAAATTTTCACTTTAGATTCATTTTCCACATTCGCTTCTTTTGAAGAGTCTTCGTTATTCTGATAATCAAACAATCTAAATTTATTATTACTGATGATTACAAAAGTCAAGTTTTCTCCAAGGGCAAATGACAAATTATGAACCAAAACACGATTAATAAAAGAGCCTTGAATAGAAGTTACGCAAAGATAAACATTATATATATCTTCTGCATTTCCTGGACCTCGTTGATTAGTATCTATCAAGAAACACATATTATTTCCACTCTGCCAACTATTGATGATAGAGCATTCTTTAATTAATTCAACCTCACCACTCCAAGTTTCCATTTGTTTATTAAAGCTAGGTATTTTGTACGAAACCTCATTTATTCCAAAATAAGATTTCATACATACTGTGTCTATAGGTAAGTATTGAATGTCATCAATTGGAACCTTAATATAAAAAGGGAAATCTAGATGTGGAGCACTAGCAAATAACTTGTCAAAATGTACCTTATTTTGACCATAAGAAAAAGAAACTTTCAAAAAAATTAGTACGAATAACAAAAATCTCATATTTAAATTTAATTAATATTTTTTACCTACATTTTTTCTAACTGCGATAAGTATGTAATAATCATCTTTATTAACATATTTAGTTTTGCCTTTAATCATATGATTTTCAGTATCAACGTATAATCGATTTTCAGAACTTTTCCCATCAGACGAATCTATAGTACCAACTTCATAAAACCTCAGATAATATTGAGACTTACCAGTATCATAATACATTCCAACAAGAACAATAAAATGGCAAATTGTTGACGGGTCATTATGAGGAGAACATACATCTTCCCATATGTTATTCTTTTTATTACGAGTAGGATGATAAACACACAAAACTAAAGGTTCTTGATAATCGTACAAAGAACGTTCAACAATATCCAAAGCCTTTTCAAAATCAGCAACTGATGTATTAAAAATGTCACTACAATCTGACTGAGTACTTTCAGCAAATATATGCTGTGTTGGTTTACCTGCACTTGTAGCACCAGCATCTAACAGAATTTGATTACATGTTGCTGTACAACATGTCCAATTCTTGCAACCTGCACCCATTCTATCGTCAACTTGAGACATCCAAAGAGACTCCATGTTACTTAAATATTTATCATCCCTAATAGACAAATCTCGCCCCCTTACCCAAAAGCCCTTGCTGTTTTCTTCTGATTGTCCATTATCACTAAGTGTGGAAGAATATATTCTATAGTAGATTCCACATTTTGCAACTATATTACATT
The DNA here is from genome assembly GCA_045629285.1 of Paludibacteraceae bacterium. Classification (GTDB taxonomy): domain Bacteria; phylum Bacteroidota; class Bacteroidia; order Bacteroidales; family Paludibacteraceae; genus UBA1723. The sequence continues at coordinate 91,654 of JAZQQY010000018.1, forward strand.
CAAAACCAACTTTATGTTCTTTATTTGTAGAAATAGAAGAATAAGGTAGCACAACACTTTTTTTCTTGGCTCTAAACTTAACTGTCTCTCCATTATTGTCAAACGGTACAATTGGAGTTAAATTTGATTTTGTGGTATAATAGTATTGTTCGGGATTTGAACCTACTAATTTTACGTGAGCAACAATTACTCCATCGACAGATTCTTCTGATTCTACAACAACTTCTGTTCCAATAGGAATATTGGAGTTCTCGAATTTACTACGATCATCATTTTTTCTAATTGTTGCATCACTTACTGACACAATATAATGACCTGTAGGTTGAATCACATCGGTTTTATTTTAAGAATTCTCTCCTCCTTCCCAAAAAATAGGCAATTCAATAGAAGATAAAATCTCACCCACATAACTTTTTAGCGATTCTAATGATTCTGTCGCCTTTTTCTTTGTTTCTTGTATTGATTCTGAAATGCTTTCCCACACTCCAGATGAAGTAGATTCTTCAGAAGGAATATCACTTGTTATTATAGACAAATAATTCAACCATGAAATCACATCTTCTTCTGGAGATGGATTAGCGGTATTAGTATTCCACATTTGAATTATCATCTGCAAAGCTCCATTTTCATCATAGAATGCTAACAATCCATATTTTTTATTACATCCTACTTTTATATAATTATTATCAGTAAGTTGTTTTTTTTCATTTATCTTAATCAAATTCTTGGTAATGCTGAACTTTTGTTTTAGCGAGTAAATCGCTATTTTATATTCTTTCGTTACCCTATCTGAATTAAATTTATAAGTTTCCAAAAATATACCTTTTTCATGAAGTGATATATCTTCCTGTTTTTTGCTAATTATTTTGTTGTAAATGCTTTTACAAACTTTATCCGAACGTGAAAAACCACGAACACTCCATTCTTCAAAGCCCTTTAATGTAATATTTAAATCAGTAGTATTATTTTGTTTTTTACTCTTATCATAAGAGATTGATTCATAATATTTGTCATAATTATTATAAACATCCCTCAACAACTGAGATATTGCCCCAACCTTTGTTTCTAGTTCGTCTTGGTTTTCTTTAACGAAGAGTCCCTTGAACCAAGCACATAAATCATCCCAATAATCCATATTCCCCTCATCACTATTGAACAAGCTCCAGCTAGCAACTGGCTGATCTATCTGAGCCCACTCATGGTATGATAGGAAATCGTCTGGTGTCTTTGTTGTGTAGTCCATTAGGTTGTTTGTTTCTCCCTTCGGTATACCATACGATTTGATAAATGGATGATCCAATCCAAACAATCCATGACCTAGCTCATGTGCCATTGTCTTGGCATAAGTATTTCTCATTCCTCCATCATTTTCCAGCACACCACTTTGCGTGTTTTCTCATCAAACACAATGCCGACGGAATGGACTTCCTCGCTTTCATTTTTGTACTTTTCCGCATAACCTTTCTGTTTCAACTGCTCAAGAGCCTCTTCAAGCAGGTCCATCTTCTTCGACTCGGGATCAGCCTCATCTTTACTCATCATCTTAAGCTCAAACACAAGAGCCATCTTTGCAGTCTGCGCCACGATGTCGACGCGTTGGCTCGCCTCCATAATCTCGCACTGGTTTGGAATACCGAATAGGCAGAACAAAGTGCGGAGATGATTACGGAAATAACCCTCTGTGATTTCTCCAGCGTTCTCGTATGGGATACCCGAAAAGAAATTGCACACCTTCTCCATGAAGGCATTGACATCCTGATTGTTAAGATCATCTGATAATGAAATCAACAATGGATTAAGAGAGAAATTAGAGTTTCTCTTTAGACTAAGAATGTTTTTATACCAACTGTCGCGGATCTCTACATTAGGAAAATCGTATCTTATAATCCACTTCGTAGGAGAATATTTTTTCCATTCAGCTATGGACAGATAACCAGTTTGAAAAGCGACACTTTGTAATTTCAAATCGTCCAAGTCGTATTTGTAATCATTTTCATCCAACATCCATTGCTGAGTAATGTCATTCAACTCAAATGGATTGTTTCTGACCATATTTAGCAAAAAACGAGGAGTGCCAGTCGCTATCCAATAATTGTCAAATCTTTTATTTACGAATAATTTTCCAACTGACACAGGATTATACACAGACTCACATCTGCTGACGAATCTCATTCCATTGTAGTATAACTTCATATACGAGAGAAACTCGTCACGACTCATCTCCATTTTCTTTGCCAAATAATCTATATGTTCAGTAAAGTTATGACGAAGTTCCTCTTCTGTGTATCCCAGCAAAGTGGCATAATCCTCGTTTCTAGTCAAATCAGTAGGATTATTTGCCCCCGAAAATAGCGAAACATGGGCGAATTTAGTCACACCAGTGATAAAGACAAAACGCTCCTTGTCGTTAGCGGATTTCATTCTTTGATAAAAATCAGCCATTAATTCAACAACCTCATTGGAATAAGGTTTGAACATAGAATCAAGAATAGGTTTGTCGTATTCGTCGATAAGGACAACCACATGTTTCTTATATTTTCTATATACCGAATCTATAAGATTGTCAAACATTGTTGGCACATCGGAATCTGCAATCACGACATCCAAGTCTCTGCAAGATTTAATCAACTGCATCTTCATTGCAGATTCTATAGCCTCGACACCCTCATACGACGACCCGCTGGCAAGATCCAGATGAATCACAGGATAAGTCTCCCACACCTCAGGAGCGAGACGTTCGATCTCAAGGCCTTTGAACAGATGCTTTTTGCCCTGGAAGAAAGCTTTGAAAGTGGAAAGCAACAGACTCTTTCCGAAGCGACGTGGGCGAGATAGAAAAAAACTTTTTGCTTTTCCCATTACTATTTTTGCCACAAATGCCGTTTTGTCGACATATAGGGCATCGCTTGTAATCAAATCTTCAAATGTGAATATGTCCGTTGCAATTTCTTTCATTTTCTTCCTTCTTTATTCCGACGTCGCAAAGATACTCAATTAATTCAATGCAGAATGCGAAATAAACCAATCAATTGCAGAGAATCCGAACCGTGGATACGGTTCACCTAAAAGGCCATGGTTGACACGAAATGCCATGGCATTGTGTCTACCGTGGCCGATTAAAATCCATCAAAACAATTTTTACCGCATCCCACGAATGTAATCACCCCATCCTAACGGTACAAATAAAAATATATTATGATATGAAGTTTTATTCTTGGAATTAGGCATAAAATCTATACAATCATAACCATATCGATATCCAGCATATAATAAAAAAACAAAAAAATCTAAACCTACATTGGCCTTAAGTTGGAAACGTCTGGCATTCATATCAAAATAATTAACTGTATAATACATTTCAGAGTATGACTTTGCGACAATATTGAAACATGAATTTATACCTAAATAAGGAAGTACGTACATAGGAACTCTTGTTTTTGTAATAACAGGAATTCCAATATTAAGAGGGATATTTAATGAACGAAACCGGTCAGAGAAATCTACCGATACATTTTCTATACTTTTTTTATGAGTAGATCTTAAAAGTGAAAATTCTATTCCGGACTGTATAATTAAGTCCCTTTTATTGGGGAGCAGGTGGATAAAATCTATCAGCTCTGAAAAACCAAACGTAATCCCATGAATAGGGGTTCTTAGAAAATTAGGAGAAGACAATGTGTTAGCAACTTCTAACCGAGAGTCAAGACTAAATCGTGATGCAGACGAATTTTCATTAGTAGATAATCTTTCTTCAATGTTCTTTTTAGAAAGTCTTGGACAATTGTCAAAAGCACTTTCTGATATACTAAATATGTAAATAAATTTAAACTAATATATAATATCATCCAGTCAAATTCTACCTTCATCCAATAAATCACCCAATAATCCTGTATTATAATCAAGAATTCTATCTTCCCACCAATCCTTATTAAACTCAACTCTAATGCGTAAAATCAATTCATTATTATTGTTATAAGACCAGCCACATTCACTATACCCTAAAGTTCGATCATTTTTTATATGCATATTATGCATTTTTCCCATCTTTGAAAGAAGACATGTAGGCCTTTCAAGATGACAAAAAATTGTTTTATCTGCATTATATATCACTGCATTTGAAGGAGTCTGAAAATCAGGATTAAACCGATATAATACTAAAACCTTTTTATAATCAGTGGTAGGAACAGCATATAACAATGAGTTATATTTGCCAGCGACAATATTGTCATCATCAAAAACAGTTAACAATTCTTGCCTAAACTTCCAAGAGATACTAAAAACATGAGAATACATACATTTAGTCCTCAAAATTTCAGCATCAAAAGGATTAGCATTTTCATTATTAAAACTTATAGATTCACCATCTACATTCCATTGAAATTCATCAATATGCTTGTGTTTGGTTTCATTTCTTACTTTGAGCTCAATCTGTTTTGAATCACAAGCTATGTTTGAATCATCAAAAGAACGACGTTTTACAATAGAATCAGAGGAAATAACAGAATAAACTTCTTCGAACATTTCTATTTTTGACGGAATACTTCTTCCCTTAAAATCTCGTAGATCGTCGATGAGTTTTGTCGTAAGATATAACTCTATTTTCTCATCTAAAACTATGGTCAAGTTAGCAAATGTTTTGTCTGTAATGCTATACGCATCAACATAAATACAATTCTCAATTGTATAACCATAAACATGAACAATGAAGTTTGCATACAACATAACAAGATGGTCATCAAAATCTTCAAACTTTATATTATGTTGAGTCATGTATTTATTAACCAAATTTCTATCAAGATTAATTTTTTTCACATGCCATTGATTCCCATCATTTTCAAACATTCTCATAACAGAACCTCCTATTTAAAAACATCCATGATCTTCTGATTCTCCAAATTCACCCGTAACTGGATCTAGACGAAATAATTCCCAGTATGGATCAGCAAGCCCTCTTAATTCAACCCACAGAGTTTTTTTATCCTTAGGATTATCTACCCACACGATATCTGCTATAAAAGAAGGTGAATTAGGTGCACGCAATGCTCTTTCTTGAATATTGAAATCTGTCCTTTGAGGTAAGACTAAATTCATATATAAACTGCCATCCGCATTATAAATGCATGAATAATTTATATGATTATTTTTATACGAAACAATCACTCTATCCATTGTAGGAACAGGACAAGACCCATTCTTCCTGACATTAGGAATATCTATTACCCTACCTTCAAAAATCCATCTTATTCCAATTGGTCTTAATCTATTTATTTCAGAATTGTAATAAAACTCTTTAGGAAAGCAAAATCGCCTTCCTATACATGGATTATCCTTAAACGACAAGGTCATTCCCAAATCATTATACCATTCGAAATCAGTTAATTTTTCCATATACAAACAAATTTAAATATCATTTAATTTTCATCTGCTTCATACCCTTTATTGTCTGAATTTTGGGAGTATTTTACCCGACACAACTGATACAACCCATTGTACTCATAATTTATTTAATATAATCCTTTATAGGATCATCATCATTAATCTCTGGCATAAAATACATTTGCAAAGGATCATTCAAAAAAATAATATCATGCCATCCCGTTTTATCAATTTTACCTTTACTTGAAATATTGTATTCTGTTATTTCACACAAAGATCTTGCTTCATTTTCAAGGTATTCTTTTTCCTCATATCCAAAAAAATTTTTCCTTATCACAAAACCTTCCGGATTTTCTTTATAATGAAATAATCTAAATACGTTCTTGTTTAAGAATACCACTTCTAAACAATCAGAAAAACCTAAATCGTGGCCACTTACTGTAATACTATCAACCAATACACCACTTTTATCAAAAGTATACATCTTTGCCCAATTTTCACAATCTCCACTCATTTCAAAACATCTTACTGAAAAAAAGAAAAATTCAACATACTTTTTGTTGGTTATTTTAAACATTGCTTTCGGGAAACTCTTTATCATCTCTCTTTTTGTGGCACCTTCTTCTTCAGAATCCAAATCCCATACAATATCCTCATAATAAAGATCATCATCTTCCATCATAAGTATATTTCTTGAATTTAGGCTATCTAGCATTATTGCAGATTTCATAAATTCAAGATACATAGCATTCCTAGAACAAAATGGAGGCTCTGTTTCTTCAAATAAAGATGAGAATTTTTCAAAATCAGAAAACGAATAAGACTTATTTTCTGTCTGAGAAAAACATGTCACATAAAAGCAACACAACAATTCTAAAAAGATTAATTTCTTCATGATTTATTTTCTATTTACATCAACAATTTATTAAATCCGAAAGATCCGACATTATAATCAAAGTCTGACTCGTACAAGTATACTCAATTAGTTAATTATACAAAAAATAAAACATAAAAAAACACTTTTTTTCATGTTCGTTATCCCATATCAAATTTTACGAATCATTTGGATTTATAAATTTTGTTTATAACTTTACCGACAAGTTGATATGAAGCGAAAGAGTCTACCCATTGGAATTACGATTCATAGGACTAGCAAAAGGATTTTTGGAACTAGAATTTATTGTACGACTAGAAGATTTACCACCATCGTGTCTCGATATTATTTGACCGAAAGTCCATTATTCAAAAATCATAGCAAATATAAAAAAGGAAATAATATTATGAAGAAAATTTTACTAGCATTAACAGCGACATTTGCTGTTTGCCTTGCGGTATTTGCAGGCAAGAACATGTGTGTTAAGAAACAAAATGGAGACATTCTAAGAATTAATGTCGACGACGTGTATGAAGTCTATTTTGAGGACATCTTCAATCCTGACACTTCCACTATAACGCCACCACTTATTGAGCTAACTGTAGAAGACACTTCTGCCTATGCTCCATTGAGATTTGAAATCACATCTGATTCCACAGTTGAATTGACTCGTGGAGAAAATTGGGATTCTTACAGAAACCTTGTATCTGTAAATATTCCGTCGAAAGTTAAGATTGATGGAAATGTATATAGTGTTACTTCTATCGGTGATTGGGTTTTTAAAGATTGTAGCAGCTTGACTTCAATCATCATTCCGGAATCTGTAACAAATATAGAATGGGGGGCATTTAACAATTGTAAAAATCTTAATGTAGTAATTGCGAACACAAGAAAGAATGTTTCAATTGAAAAAAATTCTTTTTCTTTATGCAAATCTGTAACATTTACAAAAGACCCTAAGATCACCAATCCGTCTATAACAGACGCTTTGACATCTCAACTTGATTTTGAAATAACATCCGACTCAACTGCGCAAATAATCGGTTGCGACTCGATAGCAGGTATAAATTCTGATGAAATCAAAACACAAGTGCTTATTGAAGGCAAATTATATGACGTCACAAGTATTAAGAATATGAGTTTGACGTCTCGATCAGCTACAGGTGTTCTTATCATTCCATCTAGCATCCTAAAAATTGAAGGAAGTTTAGTTAATGGTTTGGATAGTGTCTACGTCGACGAAAACAATCCAAACTATACCTCTCTTAATGGTATTATATACAATAAAGAAAAAACAGAAATAATCTACATTCCTAGAGGAATAAAAGGAAGTATCCATATCCCAGAAGGTGTCACTGAAATCGGTTCGGAGGCTTTTTATTACTGTAGCAGTTTGACATCAATCGAAATTCCTTCTAGTGTCACTTCTATCGGTTCGCGAGCTTTTTTTTACTGTAGCAGTTTGAAATCAATCGAAATCCCTTCTAGTGTCACTGAAATCGGAAATGTGGCTTTTGTGGGCTGTGAGAACCTAGACATTGTGATTGACAATTCGAAAGAGAATGTAAAATTCTACAGAGAAGAATATGATTGGGATCACGATATGTATATAGAAAAAGAGACAACCATGGAAGAAAGCTATGCTTTCGATGGTGTCAAGTCTGTTAAATGGCTTAAAGAAATAGTTGAAGATCCATCCGTGGCTGACGTTTCTGCCTATGCTCCATTGAGATTTGAAATCACATCTGATTCCACAGTTGAATTGACTCATGGAGAAAATTGGGATTCTTACAGAGACCTTGTATCTGTAAATATTCCGTCGAAAGTAAAGATTGATGGAAAGGTATATAGTGTTACTTCTATCGGTGGTTGGGTTTTTAATGATTGTAGCAGCTTGACTTCAATCACCATTCCAGAAAGTGTCACTAAAATCGGGTCGGATGCTTTTTATTACTGTGACAGTTTGACATCTATCAACGTTGATGCAAACAACTCTAATTACACTTCAATTGATGGTATAGTTTACGACAAAGATGTAAAAAGCATCATCTTAGTTCCTTTTGGAATAAAAGGAGAATTTATCATTCCGGATGGAATCGTTAATATTGATACCGTATTTGCTAGTCATGATAATATCACATCAATTGCTATTCCAGGATCGGTTACCGAAATTCCTTCGTTTGCTTTTAATGCTTGTAGCAGCTTGACTTCAATCGAAATCCCTTCTAGTGTCACTTCTATCGGTTCGTATGCTTTTAACAACTGTTTCAGTTTGGCATCAATCGAAATCCCTTCTAGTGTCACTGAAATCGGGTCGGATGCTTTTCATAACTGTAGCAGTTTGGAATCAATCGAAATCCCTTCTAGTGTCACTTCTATCGGTTCGTATGCTTTTTATTACTGTATCAGTTTGGCATCAATCGAAATCCCTTCTAGTGTCACTTCTATCGGTTCGTATGCTTTTTGTTACTGTTACAGTTTGAAATCAATCGAAATCCCTTTTAGTGTCACTTCTATCGGTTCGGAGGCTTTTTATAAATGTGAGAAACTAGATGTTGTGATTGACAATTCGAAAGAGAATGTAAAATTCTTCGATTATTGGGGAGAAGAGACAACCATGGAAGATAGCTATGCTTTCGGAGGTGTAAAGTCTGTGACATGGAAAGAATAAAATCCGTAGAGACGCGAGATCTCGCGTCTTTACTTACGTCTTAATAAAGAATCAAACATAAACGGGATGGGCGAAAGCCTGTCCCATTTTAATTCATAATTCGTAATTCGCAATTCATAATTGTCGGGGAATGCCAACAGATGGGTGAATCACCACATTTTTCATGGTTATGTTTTCCACATATATATTGCCTAACGGGAAATGTCATATCTTAACATCATATTTTCTACCAACATTAAATCTCTAACAGGATATTTGGAAATGCGGAATCGACCGTGGAAACGGTCGGTCTAATTACAAGCCTACGGTTTGAAATTGTCGCCAGACAATGGCATAACCGTAGGAATAATGTGATTTAGGGGCTAAAATAAAGAGACGCGAGTTGCCCCGCGTCTCCCCATTTACATCTAATTAACCTATTTCATGCAAACGCTCACAAAATCTTCCCAAGATACGATATTGTATTTTCTCTTATCTGCTGTCTTGTATTTTTTTCCTGCAATACAAATAAACATCAAACCAGCATCTAAAGCACCTCCGTCGGATTCTACTTTGTCGCCGACCATCAACGTCGAATCATATTCCAATCCATTCATATCGCAAATCTGTGCGAACGGACGAGCCTGTGGTTTCAATGCGCCCAGCTCCTCAGCACAATAGAATTTCTCGAATACTGAACTATCTATTCCTAACGACTCAATCTTCTCTTTAGAACGTGTGTAGTCTGAATAGACAAGAAGTCGGATTCCTTTTTTCTTCAACGCTGCCAACACTTCGTTTATATGTGGACGAACCTTACAGTGTTTGCCAATCTGCTCTACCATCAACGGCATATAACGGTTGAAATACCAATCTTTCAATGTGTCGATATCCTTGCCTGTCTTAAGCGACAATGTCTGGAAAAAAGCATCGTAGTAGTCCTCCGCAGTCACATAATCACGACTCTTCATCGCCTTGCGTGTCTGCCTCTCTCTCAATGCCCACATGCATCTCCAGATGTCGCCAAAAATCAAATATTTGGCAAGTCCACCCGTATAGAGTGTTCCGTCGACATCAAATATGATTGCTTTGACATTGCTTAAAGTCATTGTACTATCAGATAAAAAAGAACGCAAGTGTGGCTTGCGTCCTTTGTAAAACTTCAAATTATTACTTTACCAAGTCCTTGAACTTAGCGTGTCTCTTCTCGTCCTGAAGTAGGATGTTAAGCTTGAACTGTCCGTCTCTTGCACCTTCCTCGATACAACGCTTCTTGAATGTCTCGAATGAGTTCTCCACTAGCATGTGTGCGATTGGATCCTTCACACGGAATGACGCTCTCTTAGCCTCATACTCGATGTTGACCTTCTTCAAGTTCTCATCCACAAGTTTGTTGAACTCGTCAGCCTCAGCCTGAGTTGTGTTCTGATCCTCAAACTCATAATAGAAGTGGTATGCAGAGATCTCCATATCAGCGAATCCGATATAGAACTTAAGCTTCTTACCAGTTGTCTTAGATGCCTCCTCAACAGCTGTGATGAACTGACGCTCGTGAAGTTTCTCACCTGTCATTGTCACGATACCGTTGATCTTCTGGATCATGTGGATAGTAGGAATCTGGTTGAACTTTCCGTCTACCTCAAGAAGGTCGCTCATTGTGTAACGGTAAAGACCTGCCCATGTAGTAACGTACGGACAATATTTCTTACCGAACTCAAGCTCGTGAAGCTGAAGGAACTTAGGGTTCTCGCTGTCGATATCATGCTCCTCAACGAACTCGAAGTAGTGCATGTGAGGGAATACGACTGTTCCGTTTGTATCCTTAGTCTCAGGCATAACCAATCCAGCACGACACTCAGATGAGAAGTAGCTGAACTCCTGGTGTAGGCAGCAGTCAGGGAATGAGTTCTTGAACTTGTCAAGATACATTCTTGTGTTACCACACTTCCAAGTGTTAAGAATCTGTAGGTTTGGCCAGTAGTGCTTAGGAAGCACAGTGCCGTATTTAGCCTTCAAAGCACGAAGCTCAGCCGCACGCTTTGGATTTGGCTTGATATTCTTCTCAGCCAACATCTTCTGGCGAAGCTCGTCTGAGATATTGATATTCTTGCTGATAGTACCGTTCTCGATATCGTTGCAGTACTCGTCGAAGAACTCATTAACGTTGTTCTGCATCTCAACGATTGTCGAAGGGTTTGCAGTTACGACAAGAGTAACATCCTGCTCGATACCGAAACGCATGATGCAGTAGTAGCGAGCCTTGTAGTCTGCGATTGTAAATACGTCTGCAGGAGCAGTGTAAAGCTTCTTCACGAATCCAGGACAGTCACGCTGTGTCACACCAGACACAGATCCATATAGAGTGCCATCAGGAGCCTCGCCCTCGATAGCCTTACCTACGATAGAAACAATCTTACCGTTGAAGACGTCAGGACGGTTCTCAATGAAAGAGTAAAGCCATACCTTAGTCATCTTAGAGTAGATGTTGCTGTAGTATTCGTTAGTGATAGGAATCCACTTTGGCTCAGAAGTAGTACCAGAAGTAGTGGCGTACATCTTTGGTTTACCAGGGAATAGGATATCACTCTCACCATTCTTATGTCTCTCTACGTAAGGACGGAAATCCTCGTAGTCGTTAGGTTTAACATTCTGACGGTATGCCTCAAACAAAGCATCATCTGTAGTAGCCTCCAAAATCTTAGCAAAATTATGCTCCTTTCCATAAACGGAATCCTTAGCATAAGTCAAAATTGCTCGAAGTGTTTCAGCCTGCGACTTCTTACAGTCCATAGAAGCCTTCACAAGTTTCTTCTTCTGAATCGAACCAGCGACACTAAGAAGGAACTTAGCAAGATACGAGTTAAATGATTTTGCCATATATTATCCCTTTTTATATTATCATGTTAAGTTTACAATCGGCAAAATTAACATTTTTTTAGAATATACGAATGTTCGTTCAAAAAATTATGAATGTAGGTTCGGAAATATAGGGAGGAAGTATAGATTAACAAAAAAATATCTTCTGAGAAATCCACATAAATCTTGACGAATATTTCCAAATTATTACACAAATCTTGACGAATATTTGGTCGTATTTACATTTTTCTTGAGGAATAATCAACAAACTCCACACAATAAAAAGATGCACAGAGAAATTTTTTCTCTATGCATCAATGTTAAAATCACTTCATGCCACACATGTCAGGTAGTCCGGAGGACTTTGCCAACGGTTTGGTAACCGATTCCTGCACAGCTGATGTCGGCAACGTACTATTCAGCGATTAAAATCCTGAGACAGGACGAACAGACTGACCGTGGTAGCGATCGTAGTTGCTGCGGTCGAAATACCAAGAATCGAAGTACAAGTACCAAGCGTCGCCGTAGTCGTCGTAAGCCGAAGCAGACCAACAGCGACCGTAGTAGCCAACACCGTTGGAATCCGATCCGTAACGACTACCAGCGGCAGGGAAGAACACAGACTGGCCATTTTTATTGCTCTTAGCTATAAGTCCATTCACCACACTACCATCAGGCATCTCGATGGAGAGCCATTTAGAGACTGTATTATCCGTAAGTTCATCAATTTCATATCTAGTCGGCATACGGTACTTTGCTCCCCAGTTGACAGTGGCGGCGTCGTATTTTGCAGTAAGCGAAGAATCAGCACCTATAAAGCCTTGCTTCTTCAATTCACTAATCGACAAATCGTATGTTCTGCAAGACTTGCTGTCATAATAATCCGTAGCATCTGTCTCTCCCCACTGGTAATAATTGCCATACTCATAACACTTCGAAGCTCCAACATTGAAATTTGCCCACTTCACGCTCAATCCCAAATCCACTAATGTGTCTGTAGTCAGACCAATCGCTTGCAAATCCGCAAATTTCACTGTGACAGTGCTATCCTCACTGCTCCAAATATCTATCGATGGAGTGCTCTCTTCAGGAGTTTTATTCTCCTCTTGCTTTGGACCATCTTCGTCATCCTCTTCATCACATGAGATTGTTCCTACAGAGAAAGCACAGCCCATTGCTAGTGCCAACCAAAAATTCCTTACTTTAATCATAGGTTCTGTTTTATTTAATTATTCTTAGCAAACGAGCCAATCAACATAAACATATATTCTACTTCGTCTCGCAAATTATACATACTCATATCATTGTTTTACGCCTTGGGAGCAGTGGGCGAGTTACAAAGATAATAAAAACTTGTTTGAATTTAGCTAAGAATTCTTTTTCCGTACATTTTTCTCTTCCGAGTTCAACCTTCGTTCTACCCTCTTTACATCTTCTCCTACAGGCTGATTTTCAGGAATAATTCCACGGTTTAACATCATTTGTCGAACCGCCATGTTGTTTTCCACATGCTCGCCGCCTATTTGCGACACCCCATGTAAATCTTTTTGTTGAACATTAACAGAAGTCATTTCCGCCGCAAAGTCTTTCGCCTTTATGTTTATCGTTGAAAGGAAATCAGCTAATGGACGAGAAACGGGGACTCCCAATTTACGCTTCAACAATGATGTATCTAGTGAAAAAAGAGCCTTATCGCCATTTGAACGTATCACCGCAAAACCCTTATTATCAACACCTCTTTCATATAAAACGCCAGACAAACGTTTCTCCGTTTCTGCAAGTTTATGACGAGCCTGAACCCTCTCGTACTCAAGAAGCCTTTTCTCAACCATTTCTGCCACACGAGTCTGTACCGCAAAATAATTTTGAGCAAAAGCGATCTCTGACTTTCTCGGATCTCCATTTTGGGCAATAAGATAACATGCATAACGCGTCAACATATAGTCTACAACTTCACGCTGAGCACCTTTTGCCAATTCTATCATTTTCCCAACGCTGGGAAAATGATCTTCTACAGTTTCCCCTGCATTTACACAGGCATCTTTTGCTTTCTGGATTACTCCTTCAAAACGTTCCCATTTAGCGTATCCCAACAAAACGCACAAATCTCGTGCACTCCAACATTCCACATCTTCATAAACACAAGCGATGGACTCAAACTTCTCAAATAAATTCTTAATCTCTTCTGATTTCATACAGACATGACTATACAATTAAACAATTCTAAGTACACAAAGCGTTGATGACGCCTTTTATTTATGTCGTTGCTCCAACAGTTTTACGCCTTGGGAGCAGTGGGCAGACTGCAAAGATAAAAAATTTGGGTTATGTCAATTTGGTTCTTTGACTTTTTCCTGCAAACAAATCTGGCCCACGATAGCCCATCGTCTGCGACGCTGGTCAACCATGGCCTGGTTTTGAAAACCGTTCCACGGTATCGTGGTTAATACCGGTTATTAATTTAGCCCATGGTTGCGGCTCGTTGATAAACGAGACGCTACCGTGGGCGGAATGAGTGAAAATTTAAACATGACACCTATAATTGTGAAACGATACGTTGTACAATTGTTTCATCAGACCAAGATTCCGCAAATTTTCGCATGTACTTTAGATTTCTCGAAGAAAACCTGTTTCTTCTAGAAATGAGTTTTTTAATCAACGGGAACGCGAAAACAATGTCTCGCCCTATTTGATAAATGATTATAACTTTTCTATTTCTTCTAAAGAAAGTCCCGTCAGTTTATGAATAAGATTGAAGTCAAGCCCCTCCGTCTTCATGCCTATAGCTAATTGAATAGTTTTGTTACGTTCACCAATCTTAATCCCTTTCTTAAAACCATGCTCCTCCATGTCCATCTCATCTGCAAGTTTCTTAAGGCTCGCGTCATACACGGCACGGTCGTCCTTAGACAAAGCTCCTACCTCGGCTTTCTCTATTAGTCTAAGCAAACCTTCGTC
>JAZQQY010000019.1:0-7082 GCA_045629285.1 Paludibacteraceae bacterium
TCTTTCTCCACTTTCTCCTTTTCTGGAGCGGAATATGAGAAGCCAAGTTCCTTGTATCTTGCTCCAATATTATCCTTTTGAATGTCAGAGATTTTCTTGCCTCCTGCCATCTCCACACGTCTTGGATCTGCTCCAAATCCATCCTCATTGCCTAATTTGGCCTCCCTTGCACATTTCCCCCAAATGTATCGCTAAGGGAGATAATTATATGAATTTTAATGTTTTATAATTCGAAAAATATCCTATATTTTCAAGAAATATGAGATATTTTGTACGAAATTTGAAAAATTCAATGAGATTTTAGCGACAAATAGCGACAATTCGTGCACATT
This sequence comes from Paludibacteraceae bacterium, assembly GCA_045629285.1. GTDB lineage: Bacteria > Bacteroidota > Bacteroidia > Bacteroidales > Paludibacteraceae > UBA1723. Next base: position 333 of record JAZQQY010000019.1, read on the forward strand.
CCCCCCAAATGTATCGCTAAGAGGTTTAAGATTTTATATTTCAATAAGATACAATGTCTTCATTTTGTTAGTACATATGCAGTCCGCATATGAAAAATAAAAAACACAAATATTCCCGAAAAGAGGATATTTGTGTTTCTTTTGAATCAAATGATATCCTGTTGTGATATCAGCTCTATTTCTCCTGTCGTGAATTCAAAGGCGATGCCGTCTTCAGGCTCAGTGGGACATTCGGCAAGCCAGGCAATACGAGCGTCTGACGATATATATAGTTTTGTGAATTCTGCGATGTCCAGAACATTGTCTCTTGAGACATTCTCTCTAGTCAGCGAATCTTCAATATCGAAATTGGCTTCAATTTCATCGTATATCTCCAAATAACTGTCCAATAGGCAGTCCTTCATCCTGTCCCAAAGGGTGCATCGCATCGCCACAAATGTGCCGTACGCACCACGCATTTCGTCAGATATGGATTTGTCATAAGACTCAATGACAAGTGGCAATGTGTAGACATTTTCCGCAAGTCTTGCTATCACAACACCTTCATAGCCAACATAACTTCGGAAAAGGATTCCCATCGCCTTGTCCTTAACCTTATCCTCTTTCGCATAATTCTTTAATTTTTCTGGTGACATAAGATAAGGCTTGTCGTCAGACAACAGTACACCTACATAAGAATCATTCCATGCTGTATAGCAAATCCATCCAAAACTTCCTTCACGGTCAATAAAGAGAGTCTTAGGAAGAGTAGTGCTTACGGTGACCTCCGCACCTTCTTCGATAATGTCCCATCCTTTTTTCTCGTTTGCCATATAGACACCCAACATCATTGCGGACAACTCCCTGAAATAAATATCCTTGTTTGCCAAGTATTTCTCGTATGCCTTCTGTTGGGCGACGGTGATCCCCTCGTCGACACCACCTTCAAGCTCAATCTCAAGATTCTCATTTTTGCCGAAGAATGAATTTATCTCCAATCCCTTCCATGCACTCTCACCATCGTGGACAAGCAGGCCAAGAACAGGATCATTGAGTTTGTGGAGGTTCTTGAGCTGTGTTCTTGAGATTACACGAGGTTCGGATTCGGACAAAAGAATTGCCAATCCGTTATCCACATCCCAACAGCAACCGAAAGCATAGCCGAAACTGCCGTCTCGACAGATAAAGAGATACCACAACGTCATGAACTGATATAGTTGTTTTTCAGTTACTACATCTTTATGGTCGTTTTCGTCAACACCATCCACTTCACGTGCAATATATTCATAATTCCATTTGTAATATTCAAGAAGATAATTAGTCACAATGCCTTGATATTTCTCTTCATTCTGCAAATAGGTCTTATAAGCTTCTCTTTGTACGTCAAGAATGCCTTCTTTATTATCGTCTTGAACTACCAATTTCAGATTTCCATTTGAGTTGAGAACAGGGATATCCATAGACTTAACCCAAAAATTGTTTTTGTGATATTTTAACTCACCTAAAACCAAATCATTTATTATTTCTTCCATTTTTATATTTTTTAATCAGCGTCATTTGTTCCTTCAACGCCCTTACCCTTACGAGAAGAAGTGTTTTCATTCAATCCAAACACTCTGTTTGCGTTCACTTTTGTCTTTGAATATCCACCTTGATGATACATGACGGTGGTGTTATGTAATGATTTAGGGACTTTGTTTATCGTCTCTCCATCTCCTTCTTCGTGTAACACCATCTTGTTTCTCTGACACCACTTTTTCACGTCTTCTGCAGTACAGTCACGATATATACCAGACCCTTTAGGCTTTTCTATTTTACGTCCCATTGCTATCTGCTCACGAGCTTGGATAAAATTGGCTTCTCTGTCCGTGGAGAACATCTCGATTTTTGCTGATCCAAAAGAAAACGGACCAAGATAAGGAGCTCCATTAACGAACTGAATACCTGTATATGGATCAACTATAGGTCTGCCATGTTTTTCTAATTGCGCATTAATCTTATTGACAATATTCTTACCGTCTTTTGGGTAAAATGGTTTTGTTTCCATTTCTCCATTTGCATTTGGTGTGGGTCTACCTTCGGGCCAGCGTTTGTCTTCTTCCTTTGTGCCTGGCTTATCATCAGCAGGCAAACTTGGCTTTTGTTTTTGGGACAACCTTTCTTCTGGAACTTCATATCCACTGTCGGTGCCATATATATCAATCATCAGCCTATTGTTCTTTTCATCGTATACAGGTTTGAACATGAATCCAGCCTTTTTAAGTTGGCTCTCGATTTTTTCGGGATCTCCGTTAACGTTCACATATACACGTTGTGCCGGCAACTTTTTCTTGTTGTATGGATTGATTGCATTCCCTTTTATGAGATCCATGAATCTGTCCATTAATGATTTTTTAATAGTTGTCTGGGCTTTATCTCCATTTTTGCCTTCGGCGGTTATCTTTATTTCATCGCTCATCTTATTTTTCTTTAATTTCCACAAATAACACTATCAACCTCATCAGCGTCGTTTGAGCCGAGGAAGGACTTTCTTACAATAGCATCATGCTTTTCTTGTATCAGATATGTTTGGTCTAATTATTTGCATCGCAAATATAACACTAAATTGCGACAAAAATCAGACTTGATGGTGATTTCATATATCTTGTATGGAGTTAGTTTGTAATAGGAATAGGAGTCGTGGCAATCCAGACCAAGTCTTATCACTCGTTGTAATGTTTCGCCTTAGAATACCTATATATAGTGGTATGGCTGACACCTGTACGCCTCTTTATTTCCGCAAGAGAGAACACCTTGCTTTCATACAGCACCAATGCCTCCTTTATCCTGCTGCTTTCCAATTTCGGACGTCCACCCATCCTGCCGCGTGCCCTGGCACTCTTAATGCCCTCCTTGGTGCGCAACCTTATTATGTCCCTTTCAAACTGAGCGACTCCTGCTATTAGCGTGAACATAAGCTGTCCTGCAGGGGTGGTGGTGTCAAGCCATGGCTCCTTCAGACTTTTGATGCTAGCCCCTGATTTCCCGATCCTGTCCACAAGATTAAACAGATCTTTTGTTGACCTGCTAAGTCGTGTAAGTTCAGAGACGACTATGATGTCATCTTTGCCGACCATCTCCAATATTGTCTGCAATACAGGTCTGTCATAAACAGTCCCGCTTACCTTTTCCGTCAAAACCCTTTCGCATCCGAACTCAGTAAGTGCGTCGATCTGTCGCTCCAGATTCTGATCCTCGGTGCTAACTCTGGCGTATCCTATAATCATAATGACAACTATTAACAAAAGCAAAGATATTACCTTTATTGTTATTTTGATATTATTCATAGAAAAATTCAGCAAACGCTTCAAAAATAAGTGTAAATTTGCGTTGTTTGCCACATTAACAAAAACGAACGTTTTTGTTAAACGCCAATTATACCCAAAGCATATGTCGCAGATAATACTTACCGAAGACCAAAAAAAAGAATTGGAGGCAATTCCGTACAACATCTCAGACGAGACGCTGATGACGTATTGTGCGTTTGACGAGGAGGATCGCAGACTTATCACAGAAAGGCATAGGGAGTATTACAACAAAATCGGATTCGCAGTCCAGCTCTTCCATATAAGATATTTGGGATGGGCATACGACCATACAACCAGAGTTCCGTCGAAGGTGCTTGACTTTATCGCCTTACAGCTGGGGCTAAACAAACCACAAGAATGGAATCTCAAGGCTAACTATAAAAGGAGAAACACTCTATCGGAGCATTTCAAGGAGATTTGTGCCTGGTATGGCTATAAGCAAGTGGATGAGGAGAGTGAAAAACAGATTAAGGGATTGATATCCAACAACGCTGATGTTGTGGAAAACAGGGAATACATAATCAGGGGAATCATCGACTCCATGAAAAAAGCCAAGGTCATTCTCCCAAAGATATCCACCATAGAGAAATGGGTACTGGAGGCATGCAACAAAAAGGAGAAAGACCTGAACAGACTTATCTACAGTATGCTCAGCGACAGGCAAAAGGCGGACTTGCGTGATATCATTAGGGAAAGTGGAGATTCCGAGGGCAAACGTTTTTCCCTTTTCCAACTGAGGAATGTTTCCGGTGATGTCACACCCGATACGTTCAAACAGATTGCTGAAAGGATAGCTTATATCGATTCAGTTGGAATTGACATCGACCTTTCGTTCATCAACAACAACATGAGGCAGGCGATAGCCCGAAAGATCTCAAACAGGAGAAAGTCTTCGATAGAGAGAATCCACGAAGAAAAAATAATGCCTTCTGTAGTCATCTATCTGCATGTGACTAGAAAAAGGCTTGTTGATCTCGCAGTGGAAGTAAATGACGGTATTCTGAAGCAGGTCTTGAAAAAGGGGAAAAAGAGGCAAGAAAGAAGTTTTTTGGCGGACGGCAAAAAAATAATAGCGAACCAGAGGGAACTCCTTGATGTTCTGGAGACAGTATACAAGGCTATCAGCAACAAGAAAAACGTCAAAAATGCATTGAGCAAGAAGTTATCCATGGAAGAATTGGAACAATTGCTGAAAGAAGGGAGGGCTATGAACAACCCTTCCAATGAAGGGTTAGACAACATTGACGCCTATTATACATATCTCAGACAGTATTTCCCCATTTTGTTGGATGTCATAAAAGTCGAGTCCACATCTGATGAATCAAAAGACTTAAAAAAGGCTCTGGAGTTGTTGAGGGATAAGGAAACACACGGGACACATATACATTCGGACGCTCCTATGGGACACATCGATACAAAATGGAGCGGTTTCGTAAAGAAAATGGATAACATTGACCAACACTATTATGAAATCGCTACAATCGACAGTCTGAGAAACGCCATAAGAAACAATAGCCTTACTGTTGTCGGCAGTGACAAATACATGTCTTTTGAAGATGACCTGGTGACCAGAAGCGATTACCTTAAGGCTGACGACATTTTCGATGAGATTCGTGCCTTCGGCAGATTCGAGGACTATATTTCAAACAGGAAAAATATGTTGATGGATATGCTAAAACTCCTTTCGGAATCACTTTCGTCTTCAGATGGTATATGGATCAAAGATGGCAAACTCCACATTTCTCCTTTAGATGCGGCTGTCCCTGCCGAAGGAGTGGAACTTAGCAGAAAGATCTTCAAGACTATGGTACCAGAGGCCAGGCTGGAGGAGGTCTTATTGGAAGTAGACAAATGGACAGGATTTTCAAAACAGTTCATCCATAAGAATCTGAGAAATCAATCCGTCAAGGATTCTGAGACAGAAAGAATTATGGCGGCATTGACTGCTATCGGCACAAATGTGGGGTTGACCAAAATGTCTCAAGCCACAGGGAAATGCACGTACAGCCAGTTACTGTCGACCGTACAGAACTGTATGGATGACGATAACCTTGTCAAAGCCCAAAGAGAAATAATAAAGACACACAGGAATTTGTGGGTGTCCGAATATTGGGGAGAAGGAAACACTTCATCAAGCGACGGAAGGGGAATTAGAAACACTGTATCTTCTTTTAACGCAGAACCTAATCCTCGTCATGGCATTGAAAACGGATGCACCATCTACCGATTTGTAAATGACAAGTACTACACATTCCACACCAAAGTTATAAGTTCCAGCAAAGAATACCAACATGTGATAGATGGGGTGTTGTCTCATGAACTGATGACCGGAGAACCTGTGCTTGAACATTATACTGATACGGGAGGTTATACAGACTGTCTTTTCGCACTCGCTGACCTTCTCGGATTTGCGTATGCACCTAGAATAAAGAACGCATCTGACAGAATCCTGTACATATTCAAAGACACAGAGGTCTCCGATGATCTTAAATCGATAGATTTCAAACATATCAACATTGAAAAAATAAGGAATCGATATGACGATATACTTAGGCTCGCATATTCGATCAAGAAGGGCAAGGTTACGGGGGCATTGGTCATGAGAAAGCTTTGTAATAAAAGTAGTGAGCTGAGAAAGGCTTTGGTTGAGATGGGCAGAATCGAAAGAAGCATTTTTCTTCTCCGTTATTTCACCTCCAAAGAGCTAAGAAGACGCATTGAGATTGGTTTGAATAAAGGAGAAGCCAACAATATGCTTGCGAAAGCAGTCCAGTTTGGTCGAGAAGGCAAATTCTCTACTAAAGATATCGAAAGTCAACAAGTCAGAGCTAGTGCTTTGAGCTTGATAATGGATGCAATATCTTTATGGAATGCCGTATATCTTCAAAAATCCGTGGAATACATGGAATCTAGAGGAGAATATGTCAATCGTTCATTATTAAAACACGTTTCACCTCAAAACTATGAGCATATAACCTTTCTTGGTCATTATGACTTTAATCCAAAATTATCTCTTGGTGAAGGAGAGTACAGAAAACTAAAAGTAGAATAATAAATCGACTATAAACAATGCTTGTAATTATTTATATATCATATAATTATCCCTCTTAGCGATACATTTGGGGGAAATGTGCAAGGGAGGCCAATTTGGATGCGATTCTTTGGTTTGCCGCATAGATATGCTTTGTGTAAGCTCCACCATTCGACACTACGAAGTATGGGCTCACGTAAGCTATGAATTTGCAAATATTGGCGTTTTCACCGACTTTTTTGCCGTTGACATGAACCATCTCGCTCTCGCTTGAGATCTTCACTGTTCGCTCGCCTGCCGCATCGTAGAAGTAACAAGAGACGCTTCCGTTGTTGTTCACGGCAAGTAGGCGGTTCTCCTCATCCCATAAGAAGGATTTGATCGGTGCGACGG
>JAZQQY010000020.1:0-27623 GCA_045629285.1 Paludibacteraceae bacterium
GATGTTATAATATTATATTCTAATATCTGCTCCTAAAACATCCAACTCAAATAAAGTAAATATATTATTAGTTATTTATCACTATATTGAATATTATTTGCTAATTTTGCAATTAACATTCAGTAAAGTGATATTTAATGAAAGATTTTTACGAATATTCAACTCCTGAAATAGTACGACTTCTTGGATCTCGTTTTAAGGAATATAGAATGAGATGTAATCTAACTCAAAAAGAGGTTGCCGAACAGTCGGGTATTGGACTGACTACGATTCATAAATTCGAAAATGGAACGGCTAAGAATGTCTCATTATCTACATTCTTACTCTTGCTCAAAATAGTTGGACAGATAGACGCAATTAATGATCTGCTACCAGAGTTACCTCCATCTCCATACCTTATTAGAAAGGAGGAGAAAAAACCACAACGTATTCGTCATCATAAAGTAGATTAAAACCATGGAGAGATTCTTGAAAGTAATATTATGGGATCAAGAGATAGGACGCTTAGCCTGGGATCCACGTCGCAATTTATCATATTTCACATATAATCCAGATTATTTACGAAATGGTCTGGATGTCTTTCCATTAGTAGCCTCAATAAAAAAGGTTAGGGTAGGAATGCCTATATGGGGAGAAAACAAAAAGATTTATCAGCAATTACCATCTTTTCTAGCAGATGCTTTACCTGATGCTTGGGGCAATCAGCTTTTTGATTTATGGCGTCGACAAAACCACATACCAGAACAGGAAATCTCTCCAATTGAAAAACTTTCTTTTATAGGGAAACGTAGCATGGGAGCTTTAGAATTTGAGCCAGAAACGTCAACCCTAAGCAAAAATGAGAAGATAGATCTAAAGTCCTTAGCAAATCTTGCAGAACGAATTTTCACGGACCGAGACAATACAAGAATTCTTCCTAAAGAATCAATAACCTTGCAATCGTTACTGACAGTCGGGACATCTGCTGGAGGAAGACAACCCAAAGCTATTATCGCTATGAATAAAGAAAAAAGTGAAATTCGTTCAGGACAAATTGCAGGTTACGATGGATTTGAATATTATCTCCTAAAATTCGGCAATTCTGAGTTTTGTTCTGCCGAACTGGAAATGACATACTACGATCTGGCTATACAAGCAGGAATTCGAATGATGGAATCTGAATTATATGAAGTAGAAGACAATCGTCATTTTCTTACAAAACGATTCGATAGAAAAGGGAACTCAAAGTTACATACCCAGACTTTGGCAGCTATGGATCCTGATGCCGACAGCTATGAACAACTATTGACAGTATGCAGAAGACTTCATTTACCCGAGTGTGATTGCGAGGAAGTATACAGAAGAATGGTATTTAATATTCTTGCAAACAATACTGACGACCATAATAAAAACTTTTCATTCATTATGGATGAAAAAGGAGAGTGGAGATTGTCTCCTGCTTATGATATAACCTTTATATTCAACAATAAGGGATATCAACCAGAGAAAGACCATTGTCTGTTCATTCGTGCAAGACTATCAGGATTTTCAAAAGACGATGTTATACAATTCGCAAAAGACAATGGAATACGTCGCCCCGAGTCAATTATAAGAGACGTGGTAACCGCACTTTTGAACTTCAAGCAGACTGCTTTGAAATATAAAGTTTCAAACGAATTAATAGGAAGGGTAGAGTCTTGTATTTCATCACATCTCGAAAACTGGGGTGAAATACGAAAAACAGAATTCTCAAAATTTATGTATAAGGACAAAGAGGTTACAAACGTCTGGTTAGAACAAGCGTTAAAAGGAAACTTACATCTTTATGCGATAATTGATGGACACGAAAAAAAGTACATTATCAGAAAGGGAACAGACTTATATCAAGAAATTATAACAGAAGGTATTTCTTCAATATCCATGGAAAAAAAGAAAGATCTTGTCTGCCAATTTCTAATTATTTGATATTATCTAAAGCACTTACGATTCGTTATTATATTGTTCACGAAATACTCATAACTCTACCGAACAAATGAACAATAGAATAGGGGAGTATTCACTTCTAAATATTTAGAAGCAAAATGATGATGAAGATAAAGAAAATTCATTCCACAATTTATATTCCAAATCCTTTCTTCTTTTTTGAGTTGTCCTTTGTAGTTGAGGAAGTAGTTTCTTTTGACTTATGACCTACGCTCGTCTGAGTTTGCGAGTCGTTTTTAACCTGTGGCTTCGGACGGTTGTTGTAATAGAAGCCGACTGCCTTGTCTTCGCAATACTTTGTATAGTTAAGGAATGAAAGGTCTGTCTCCGCATATTTTGTCAAATGCCTTAATATGTTGGCGTACTGCTCCTGCTCAACCATACGTCTGATGTCGGTGGCCAAAGTAGAATTATGCTGAGCCAACCAGTCGCATACCTTAATGTACCTTTCATTATTTTTGAAATCAGATTCCATTACACGATAGAACTTCTGCATAGCCTGGTAAAGCAATGTCGCATATCCGTTCTTTGTCCTGTAGATGTCGTTCATCGCAAGAAGAGAATCTTTGCGACTCAACAGACTCTCACGCATCTTCTTGTCAGTGACGACAAGTTTTGCGGAAGAATTAGGAGAAGAAATTACAATGTCATCGCCCTTAAAGTCAAACAGCATTCCGCTCATGACAATTCTGTTTATAGCCTCGCTGTCTGGATAAGAATCCATCAAGCTGGCGATCTTGTCCTGCATCATCTTTGCGTGAACCTTAGTCTTGTCCTCGTCGGAAAGGAATCTGAACCGTTTGTCGTTCAAATTGAAGAATTTAAATTTGATATTTTCAATTCCCTTATCTGCGACAAGAGTGTAGAAGTCGATTTCTCGCTGCGTCAATTTCTTGTCATCGTCATGTCGACGGAAGTTAGAGAACTCAGGAAACGGAATGCCCGTGTTCTCAACATGGAAGTCTGGTCTGCGAGAATCGTAGAGTCTATCTTCCTCAAAGTTGAATTTGGATGCACGAAGCAAATCTTCGAGTTTGTTCGGATCAACGACAGAAGCGATTTTCTTGAACTGTGCGACATCCTCATTGAACTGCATTTCCTCCTTCTCGTAGATGGCATCCAACTGTTTGTTTTTGTCTTCAAGGAATTTCTCTATTGCAAAACGTGTGTTGTACTCGTTTGCATGGTAGAACTCCTGGCAGTAAGAAATGTAAAGGTCAGTTTCATATCGTAAGAAGCGAATAGCGTTAGATTCAAAATCAAAATGTTCTTTGACACGTCGTTGCAACATTTCTTCGAGTGCCTTTTGAAGACGATTAGTTTCACGAATTTCAGGAGACTCACCAACACCTCCTGCGATAAGTCTGCTTTTGAGCTCCTTGGAAAGTTCTCTATCAACTTCGCTTGCTTTATACTGATAGCCTCTCGCATGGTCAACAAAGTTGAATCCGATTAGTAAACCGTAATCGTTGACAATTGGTTGTGCGTCGATACCATGCGTCTTTACCTGTGCTATGTAATCTCCGTAAGTGATTTTGCCTGCATATTTCTTCAAAATTTGGTCTGTAGCCCAACGTACATGTTTCTTTGATACGTTAATCTGATTCTTTCTGCGTTCAAGCAAGATCTCGTTCCGTTCGAACTGCTCTTGCCAAGTGCTGTATGAATACAAGAATTTGCTACCTGCGATAGCCTTTCCTTTTTGTTTGCCATTCTCATCTACCGAATAGAAAGATACTCCTTTGTAGAGGTTGTTCACTTCAGATTTGATTCCAAACGACGCAAGTATTCTATTAAGTTCGTCAAAATTTGTGAATTCATATTCATTTCTTACCTTACGAAGGACTCTCTGAATGTTGTTTTTGTAGTCGGAATTTGAAACATCATTTTGATGGAAAGATGTTTTGTCAACGAAGTTTATTGCATTTGAAACATTCTGTTTTACCTGTTCTTTGTAATTAATGCTTTTATCAGGAGAAGAAAGATGATATTTCAATTCCAAATTCTTTCTTATTTCGCTTGTTTTTCTGTATTGGAAACTGTCGTCAATGCACTTTTTCCCTTTTTTATCTATGTCTACAGAAACAATATGAACATGGATATGATCGGTGTCCTGGTGTTTCACCACAAAATAAGGTTGCTTTTCATAGCCCATTTCCTTCATGTAGTCGTCGGACAACTGCTTCAAAGTTGCGTCGGACAGGTCTTTTTCTTCGGGGGAGATCACTCCGTGGAACACGTATTTCTCGACTTTTGTCTTGAATCCTTTCAACGGAGTTGCGATATTTTTCATCATTCTCTCTAATAGAGAAAGATTATTCAAATCATCAATAGGAAGATTATGGGCAGAAAGCACAGAGGCACATTCGTTTTTCACCTTTTGCGTGTTGTAACGAATGGCTGCCTTTAAATCGGATCCTTTGATAACTTTGATGATCATATCTTAATCCTCCTCTTGATAGACTTTGTTAAGATACTTGATATATGACTTTTGAATAGCTTTAGTTTTAGCATCCAACTCTTTTTGTAAGTCTATTATTTTAGGCATATATTCCAACATTTTTGTTACGTTGTATCCAAGAACTGAGTCTTTTTGACTTTCATTTAGATGTCTCGCCATCTGGTTAACATTTACGGCAATTCCTTCAATCTGTTTTTTGAATGAGATCAATTCATTAAGAATATCATCCGCACCAAAAACCGGCAATTGCACAATCTTAGTATTGTGAAACAGATGACAAATATACTCAGACTTTGTTCTGAAATTTGACTTTTCAAAACAAACTAAAAAATCCTTATACTGTTCTTCTGACAACCTTACATTAATACGATTGTTCTTTTGTGAACCTTGCATAAAACTCTTTTTATCAAATGAAAAATTGTAATAAATCGCCTTAAGACGGCGTCAAAAAAATGCGACTTGGGAGCATTTTCAAACCAAAAAATCCAAGAATTTAGAAGTCTAATTTTGGATTTTTGGATAGTGTTCTGAAAGTGATTTTGTGCACCAAAACACACATCTTGCTCACGCATCTTTTGCGTGCGAAAGTAGTGAAAATTTTTGGATTTATCAACTCTTTTTTTCTGATAAAAAGTGCAAAAATTTGAAACTGTAAAACCTATTGGTTTGGCTTTGGAAAATTGCAGTTTTCTCTGGAATTTTTCACCACATTTTTTTGGGTAAGATTGTTCTGGACAAAACGGAATCCGTGAGGATCAGCATTGTCTGATGAAGAGAATGAAAGAATTCAAAGAATATACTTATTCCAAGTGGATTTGGAGGAACGGAGGTTTAGACCTCGAATTGGGCCGTTTTCAGGCGGAATAAGACACTTTTCTTCATCCGAGGTGGATTTCCGAAAGTCTCGGTAAACACGATGAGAAATCAAAATTATGGTGTAAAAATTTTCTCATCTCCTTCTTATCTTTACATAATATTCAATATAAAATGTCAAATTTGACAAATATTTACTATTTTTGCCGTGTAAAATATCAATTTTGACATTATGTATAATATTTACATGCTCTCAGATACAGATATTACGAACAAAATATCAGCAAGGCTTAAAGAACTTAGACTGAAACAAAATATTTCACGTCAGGATCTATCGATAAGCTCTGGTGTATCTATGTCTTCAATTGTACGTATGGAAGAGGGTGAGATAAAATCTTTTGAATCTTTCATACGCATTCTAAGAACATTAGGAAAAATAGACATTCTCCTTCCTCTTGTGGAGGAGGAGGAAATCAGTCCAAACGAATATTTTAAGATGATGCAGTCGACGCAGAAGAAAACTCGTAGACGTGCATCAAAAAGTAAATTAACAACAAAGCAAGAGGAGTTGGAATGGTAGATGTAGCACAAGTAAAAATGTTCGGCCTCACAGTAGGATCCGTGAGCTGGAACGAGCAATATGGCATAGCAAGATTTGAGTATGATCCTGATTTCGTGAAAAGTGGGATCCAACCGTCACCAATTCTTATGCCAACAAGAGAAGGACGAGTTTATAGTTTTGGTGATCTTAATAGTGAAACATTCAAAGGCCTACCAGGAATGTTGGCTGACTCACTGCCAGACACATATGGTCGTGCATTGTTCGACAAATGGCTTTCTCTGACAGGAAGGACATCTAGTAATACTATTGAAACTCTTTGCTTTATGGGGAAAAGATGTATGGGTGCTCTTGAATTTGAGCCAGCTATAGAGCCAACATTCAAAGAAACTCATAACATAGAAATTGAATCTTTAGTCGACGTCGCTCGTGAAGCACTTACTGAAAAAGAGAGTTTTCAGACCAATCTAAGCGATGACAAGAAAAATGCTATCGCTGACATTTTACGCTTAGGAACATCTGCCGGAGGACAGAGAGCTAAGGCTATTATCGCTTATAACAAAGAAACGGGGGAGGTTCGCTCTGGACAGATTGACGCACCTGACGGTTTTGACTATTATCTAATAAAACTTGACGGAGTATCTGCAACAGCAGGATTAAAAGAAACTGGTAATTATGGACGTCTTGAATACTCGTTTTCACAACTGGTGAAAAAATGTGGTATAGAGATGACGGAATGCTCGTTGATTGAAGAAAATGGACGTGCTCATTTCCTAACAAAGCGATTTGATCGAATTAACGGAGAAAAAATCCACATGCAAACACTCTGTGGTATTGCCCATATGGACTACAGATTATTGAGAGGATATTCCTACGAACAAGCCTTTAACGTTATGCGAGGATTGCGACTATCGTATGCAGAAGCACAAGAAATGTTCCGTAGAATCGTGTTCAACATTGTCATAAGAAATCAGGACGACCACACTAAAAACATATCTTTCCTAATGGACAAGCATGGCAAATGGAAACTGTCTCCTGCGTATGATATGTGCTATTCTTATAAACCCGATGGTTCATGGACTTCAGCACATCAAATGTCTGTGAATGGAAAATACGACGGCATTACACGAAAAGATCTGCTGGAACTAGCTTCTCGTAATAATATCCGTAACGCTTCTCAAATAATGGATGAAGTTTGTGATATCTGTGCGACGTGGCCACAGATTGCTAAAGAATGCGATGTGCCACAATCTATGGTAGACAGATACCTTCCAAACATGCAATTCAAATTGTAAAAAATTTTGATTCTGCCGGCAGAAAAATTAATACAATATATCATCTTCTAATTTTTTTTCTCCAAGGGAAAAAACAAAATAACATTGAACTATATGATTTGTTTTGTTTATTTTTAAACAGATATATAAGATTTAAACAAAATATCGGTATAAAAATCAAGGGTGATAAATAATTGAATATTAGTATCATATAAACCAAAATTTTTCATTATCTGGTACATTTATGGTACTTTTTTATCGGTAAGAAGTACATTTGTGGTACTTTTTTAGTCTTTATTGGTACATCTATGGTAAATTTCTACTTTTTCAGGTACATCTATGGTAGAATTATTTATTTCAGGTACTTTCCATGGTACTTTTAAGAGTAAAATTGATTCATTTCCTTCAGTTGATACCATAAAAAGCCCACTTCGGTTGTTTTTAGAATTTTTTGAATAGAATGGTATTGATTGAATATCAATAATTTAAAAATATATTTGGTACTGTCCGTGGTAAAGTGTCCTGACAAAATTTGACGTCGGTTGTTTTAAATGATTGTCAATCAGTAGAATATGATTATCTGGTACTCTCTATGGTACTTTTTGTCATAGATTTGGATAAATATCTTTGTTTTTCGTATTTAAAATACCATAGATGTACCTTTTAGGTCCCTTTTCATCGGATATTTAAGATTTTTTCTTGTCTGTTTTACCATAGATGTACTTTTTGTGATGATTTAGTTATCTAAAATACCATAGATGTACTTTTTGTTACTCAATACCAAATGTATGAAAGAAATAAATTTATTGAAAATCAAATAGTTAAAATTTAATATATATACTAAATCTAAAGATTTAGTAGTGTTCTGTAGATTTCATAACTTCTATAAAAGAATTCAAGATATATAAAGTAATTGAATTTCAGTTAAATATAGTACATATTGGTACATTTGTGGTACTTTTCTGCAAAAACGGGTACATGTATGGTAAATTTTTTGGCATTATCTGGTACATTATTGGTACTTTTTGATATCTTTGCCGTCGTATAAGTGATATTGTAAACTATGAAAGACAAGAACGAAGATGACATCATCATAGTCAATGAGTCGGAGAAGGTTATGCAAGCGGAGGTTGTATCTCCAGTTGTGTTTCAGTCATGGCAGTTGACTAAGGTAAAATATAATTTTAACAAAACCGAAAAGAATATCTTCCTGAAGATTGTTGAAATTGCACAAAAGTATCTTAACAAAGATACCCTTGGAAAAAGATGTGAGTTTGAGATGAAGGAGTTTGCGGGCAAAGAATATCCGATGATAACATTTCCAATAAAAGATCTGCTCAAAAATTCCAACAACTATACCTACATCTGTGATAGCTTGACAAGTTTGGGAGAAAAGAGTTTTGGTTTGCCAGCTACAGATTCTTGGGATTTTAATCAGATTTTCTTGTTCGGTAGAATTTCAGCCAACAAGGTCAAAGGTCTTGCACAGGTGGAGCTTACTCATAGTTTTTGGGAGGCTTTCTTGAATATGCAGGTCTACAAGATGATTGATCCTACTCTTGCTTACAATTTCGAGAGTGTTTTCACTATGCGAATGTATGAGCTGCTTGTAGGAAACAAGAGAGAGGTGACTTACAAACTTGTTCATCTTATGGAAATGTTTTGTCTTGAGAAAACTTATACATCGAGCCATTTTGTTCAGCGTGTAATAAATGTTGCCCAGAAAGAGATGAAGGAGATGGAACAGTGTCCGTTCTACTTTGAATACAAGGTGCTTAAAGCTGGAAAGAAACTTGATGCTCTTGTTTTCTGGGTTGTAGATAAAAGTAATCCTATGTTGCCGATCGCTCCTAAGGAAAAAGAACTCAGTGATGCAATTGAAGCTTCTGTGAAAAATCTTTTCACAAAAAGCATCAGAAAGGATCTTGAGTACAAACTGATTAAATGCCAAAAATTGGTAGGGGAGGAGAAACTTGCGTCTCTATTGCTTGATATTTATAATAAGGCAAGTGAATTGAAAGCAAATGGGGCGTTGAAGGGAACTTTTGTTGCTTATTTATCAGGTTCACTCGACAATATTTATACTCAGTCTGAGCAAAAAGTAGTTGAGCAAAAAATTTCGGAGGAAAGGAAAAAGTCGACACAGGGGCCTATCGATGAAAAGAGAGACGATCCTTCATTAGTGGATGCTTCCTTCATAAAAAACAGAGCTCAGCTTGCAGGAATAAGTTTTGAAGAGTGCATTAAGGCTTTGGGGGCAGTTCTAGAGGAAGATGGAAAATATAGAATCGTAAAGTAACAGTAAGTTATGGCAAAGAAGAATACGAACGAATACGTAGACTACAATCAGATTCCTAATGATCTCCCGTTGGAAAGGGATATTCTTGGCTCCATATTGGTCAATCCAAGATGTATGGGAGATATCGGGCAAGTCTTGACGGAAAATATGTTCTATGATCGCTTTAACGAGGCGATATACCGAGTATGTCGAGATCTCGATGCAGCAGGTCAGAATATTGATCTGTTCACCGTCGCAGAAGGATTAAAGAAAAACAAAATAAAAGAAAAAGAAGGGAAAGATGTTATCCAATACCTTATTTTCTTGACGGAACAGTGTGTGAGCCCTGCAAATGTGTTTGAACATTCCATGATTCTTCGTTCTCTTTACAAGAGACGGGAGATGATAAGGATTGGCTATGAGTTTCAGACGATGGGATATGACAAGAGCGTCGATCTTTCCGATATACTGCAAAAAGCGGAGTCTGATCTCTATTCCATTTCCGTGGAGGATAATAGGCAGACCGTTTCAAGAATGGATAATATCATGGAAGACGTGATGATGAGAATCCATGACGCTTCTATGAATGGAGGAATTGCCGGGCTTGAATGTGGACTTGCGTCACTTGACAATGTGACGGGAGGGTGGAGAAAAAGCCATTTTATCGTTGTAGCAGCTCGTCCAGCGATGGGAAAGACCGCCTTTCTTTTGTCTATGGCAAAAAATATGGCGGACAAAGGACATCCTGTGCTTATTTTCTCGTTGGAAATGAGCAAGAACGATCTTGGAGAGAGACTTTTGTCTATGGCTTCGGAAATTTCCGTCAGCAAAATAAATGGTCAGCAGGGAGAGATTAGCCATTTAGATAAAATCATACTTCAAAGACAATCCGATATATTGGCTAAAGATCCTATTTATATCGACGACGCTTCTGACCTTACTATCTATGAGATAGCTACGAAAGCCCGACAAATGAAACGTGAATGCAATATCGAGTGTCTTTTCATTGACTATTTACAGTTGATGAAAGGGAATAGCAAGTATAATAACCGTGAGCAGGAGGTTAGTTCAATAAGTAGATCGCTCAAACAGCTTGCCAAGGAACTTGATATTCCTGTAATCGCATTGTCACAGCTTAACAGAGCTGTTGAGAATAGAAGTGGAGAGAACAAAAAACCTTTGCTTTCAGACTTGCGAGAATCTGGATCCATAGAACAAGATGCCGACATGGTATTGCTAATTCATAGACCGGAATATTATGGTATGGAATTCGATGAGAATGGAGATCCGACAAAGGGTAGGGCAGACGTCATCATTGCAAAGAACAGAAGTGGTGCGACGAGGACTTTGAAGATGAGGTTCCAGTCGGAGTTCACAAAATTTACGGATGTGGAGAATGAGTTTTGAAAAAGATATAATTTGAATTAAACAATTATGCCGTTGCACAGTGATGTGTGACGGTTTTTTCCTTTACAAAAAAATGAGTTGCGACATCTCTTTGCCTTCTCTTCTTATTATGAAGGGCCAGTCAAAGCACTTGATATCGTCAAGTGCATTTTTGTTGTGAAATTACTACTATATATTGTAAATCCCTACAATAATGAAATTTTTAATTACATTTTTATTAATTTTGCAGACGATATCAATTAAGGTATCGTGATATTATTTTTACGAGCGTTTACTCGTTTTGCTTTATATTACAAATCGGCAAAATTTGAATACTTTCAAAGCGAACGATGAGAAGATGCCCGTGCTAAAGAGAGTATCTGTGTCCTCCGTGTGCCTATAAGAATAGGTATGCGGTGGATTATAGTATGATTGATAGTGCGGGAATCCCTTGTTGTATGTTTGAAAGTAGGGCTTTGCCGAGCCAGTAATATGAACATACATTGAGTACGATTCCTGCGCTTTTTTGTTTTTATAAGAGTCGTGTTGGGAATCCACGGCAAAAAAAATTAAGTAATTTATGCTAAAGAAATTTTACTTTTTATTGTTTGTTGTTTGCATAATGACCTCATGCAAAACCGTAAGTGACAAGTCTGTATCAGAGCCACTTTCCAACGAGGAGATGGTTGCCATTTGTAAAGACAAAAACATTGATTATTTGGAGAAAATAATCACAGTTATTGGATCTAAAGAATCATTCTATAGAAAGAATGGAGGTAGTATTTTCATTAAATATGCTGATGTCACTTATGGTGATGTGGTGGATGTCTGGGTGTTTGCATGCGATTCAGTAAGACAAAACGAATACAAGGAAAAGTACAAGGCTTATGAAAAAGAAATGTCGGATACAATTTGGAATAGACTTTTAAATATTCGTGATTGTATAGTAAAAGACACTTCTTTTAATAAATATGCCAAATTGCATTTCGAACTTGAAGAAAAGACAGTTAAAGAATTATGGTCGACATCTAAGACAAAAAAACAAGTATCTATGCGTATGGAAGATGCAGATAGTGAATTGAATTCTTTGGGTGGTATTGTGTGTAAGGCGTCTAAAATGGACACTGGTAATGCTCTCGTCAAATTCAATTTTTTTGAACTTGCAAAAGGGACAAGTGGTTTCTATTTTAAACAAGATCCATATCTCTATAGTGATACAACTGATTTTACTAGTGAAAAATTCGACTATTCTGTTAATATTCTTTGGATAAAAAAAGAAGATGATAAGGAAAGAATATTTACAAGTAAAGAATATTGGGATTTGTTGGCAACGAGTCCTATTTCTATTTTCGCTAACTCAAAACCCAAAGATCACTATTTTTATAGAAATGTCATCAAAAAAGATGATGATTTATTGAGGATAACAAATTCAAGAATTGAAGAATATGGTTCATTTAGTGATTCCTTAATGATGAACGAATTATCGGAAAGAGGAAGAAGAGCAATGTCATTAATAAAAGAAATGAGCCGACATTAAAAGCAATGTAATTAGGATGTTTGAGATATCCAAATGATATAAAAGAACACTGATAAATTAAGGTAGCATAGTAATTCATTTTACAATGTTACTTTATTGGGAGTACAAAGTTTTGCATATAAATTACAAATGATATTATATAAAGTTGTCCAAAATGAATTGCTATAGACATCCTCACGCTGCATCTGTATATTGCTGCGCAAAATGTGGAATAGGAATGTGTAACGATTGTTTTGATTCCGCAATTTACAAATGGAATGAAAATAAAGTTTGCCATGAATGTGAAATAGATCTTTTCACGACTGAAAAAAATGAGGTGTTAAATCAAAAAACTAAACTTGTTGGCGACATAAAGTTTAAATTGATAATGATAGTGGCGTGGATTCTTATGATTTATGTTGGTAGTGTGATTAAGTCGAATTCTGCATCAATAATCAGTTTTATTTCTTCATTCCACACGATTTCAGATGACAGTTATGTTTATGAAATAATACGCAACGCTCCATTTATATGTCCTGCTATTTGCACCATTATTTGTTTCTTCAGGTATATCATAAAATTTTTATTCGGAATGTTATTTAGTGGCAAGTCTGATTCGGAAAAGATAGAAGAAGCTGTATATACAGTCTCTGGCGAATACCTTTTATATCTTTTTGGTAAGTTAATCGGATTGGTTTTTAAAATTGTCATAGTTGGTATTCTCTTTTACATTGTTGTTATGGCTATGCCAATATTGGCTCTGATATCGATAATAATCAACTATATCAAAATACGTTCTCTAAAAAAACAAGAAAATAGATTATCTCAAATAGAGCCATTAATCATTAAAGAATAGATTCGTATTCAATTTATTTTCCAAAAAAAGCAGAAACCTATGCTTCGATTTGGCATAGCATGTTGCTAATTTTGTGGCAAAAATTTATATTTGATAATCAGAATTATTAAATATTATGAATTAGTATCTTATTTGTGAGTAGAAATTAGTAGTCACGTTTATAAAATGAAGTCCAGTTTATTTTATTATAAGATTGTATTGTTTTTGTTCTATAGTATCAGTGCTATTAGTGAAGTCTATGGAGAAGAACCTTGTAAGGTTACTTCTGATTTGACAATCGACAAATTAGGAATCGCCTTAGAGGGAGACCAGGGAATTTGCTTAAAAGATTATGGTGCTCAATTTAAGGTTACTTACGACGACAGAGAAGTGTTGGATGGTGCAACTTATACTATAAGTTTTACTGATGGATCTAATTCTGAAACATATACAGTACAGCAATTAAAAGAATTAGGAGGTATTATTACGCATAAATTCAACAAATCTTCATGTAGTGTATCAGGAAAAATGTTTACAGCTACGGTGGCTGCAACTACCTGTAACTCAAATGTGCATGGTTCCAGTGATTTGAAAACAGTACGAGTATTAAAAGGACCGACAGCAGATTTTAGTGTATCCGAAAAAGTCTGTATTAATAAGCCTTTTTCTATTTATGATAATACCACTAGTGGAGAAACCTATTCATGTACTTCGGCTCATTATTCTGATTGGTATTTTGATGATGGTAGCAATTTATTAAAGCAAGAGACGTTGTCTGTTTCCCACACTTTTACAACACTTGGCAAGCATAAAATTAAACTTAAAGTATATTCTTTAGATCCTCCTAAAGAATGTAATTACGACTCAATTGAAAAAATAGTTGAAGTCGTAGCGGATCCTATATTGAATCCAATTGACGATATTGAGGTTTGTGCAGGAGCAAAGGTTGATTCTATTCCTCTCAGCGGAACAAACGTGGCGAAGGTGGAGTGGGATTATGGGACGTCAGTAGGATTGTATTATGGTTCAGCTACTAAACCACTGAAAATACCAGGGTTCATAGCTAAAAACGGAGGTTCTTCCGTAATAGAAAAAGAGATAGTGGTTACACCATATAATGAAGCAGGATGTGAGGGTGATCCTGTAAAGTTTAAGGTTAAGGTAAAGCCAAGTCCTGAAATAAAGGATATCGATGATGTGATGGCATGTGATGGAGAAACTGTCAAACAGGTTAATTTTGAAGGTCTCGTGCCTAATACTACATTCGCATGGGAGATAGTAGAGGACGGAAATATTGGATTAACGCAAAAATCAGGAAACACTAATTTTGTCCCTGCGTTCACGGCTAATTCAAATGAAAAATCAGCCACAACAAAAATAAAGGTTACAGCGTCAAATTCAGATCCTAATTTAGCAATGTGTCCTGGAGAAACGAAAACGTTCGAATATAAAGTGTCTCCTGCTCCAGTCTTTACTGTTTCTGTTGACAGTATCACAAAATGTGGATCATCTGATGGAAAAATCTATTTGAATGGGCTTGTCGCGAATTCGAGATATTATGTGACCTTTAATGGGGATGTAAATGCAAAGTGGACAGACGATAAAGGAACTATAACGCTTTCTCCTGTAAAACCAGGAACATATAAGGATATTAAGGTTGAATTTGGGAACTGTGATTATACGATATTATAACTTTGAAAGCCCCTTCAGCTCCTGCGACACCAGTTGTTTCGGTTGAAAATTCAAACTTGTGTGAGGGAGACACGTTAAAGTTCACAGCTGTGGCTGAAGAAGGCGTCTCATATAGATGGGAAGGACCAGGATTCTGGACAAGTTCAGAGCAGAATCCACGAAGAGTAAATGCCAAAGTTTCTAATTCTGGTAAATACCTTTTATATGTTGTTAAAAATAGTTGTGAATCTGCAATAGCAGAAGTAGATGTAAATGTAGCTGAAAAGCCGAGTGTTGAAATCGTGAGTCTGCCTACTTCCACTAATGGCGTTTGTGGATCTTACCTTTTTACTAAGGAAAAAAATCTTGATATTAAGGTTGAGGATGGAATTACAAGTGTAGAGTGGTCCGTCGAACCAAGTGATGGTGTTTCGTTTTCTACAAATGCTAATGATTTATCCACAAACATACAGTTTGACAAATTTGGCACTTATAATATCGCACTAAAGTATGTGACATCATGTGGAGAAGAAGAAACAAGTGGAGTCGTAAAAATCGACGAACCAATACAGATGACATTAACGCCTGTAGGTCCTGTGTGTGCTAACATCGTTACTGAGCAAAATGATAATGGAATTGCTTTGCAAGCAGAGCCTAAGGGAGGAACTTGGTCTCTCTCTTCACATAAAGATTGGATAGAAGGATCTTCTTTTTATGCGAATGAACCAGGCAATTATTTTGTAGTGTACTCTGTCAAGGTTGCGAGTTGTACGGCTACTGACAGTATACTTATAAACGTAAAAGATTATCCAGATTTGAATTTGGGAGACGATGTAAGCGTATGTGAAGGACAGACGGCCCCAATTGCTTTGACCGCAAATCCAAGTGGTGGATCATGGGGAGGAAATTATGTATCGGGGAATATGTTTAATCCACCAACAGAAGTGGGAACATATAAAGTGTCGTATGTTTATAAGGATGAGAATGGGTGTAAAAGTTACGATGAGAAGAATATAACTGTTTTACCAATACCTTCTCCAGAGTTCGGTCCAGAATTCATTTGTCTGCCAAATGAAGCGGAGTTTGTGCCTGTAGCAGATAAAAATTATCAATTTTTCTTTGATTATGGAGACGGAACTAAAGATAACTCAGGAAAACACTTGTACAGTAAAAAAGGAAGATATGATGTCAAGCTGGTGGTGACTGCTAGTAATGGATGCGTTGATTCTTTGGTGAAAAATGTAGAGGTAAATGAGATAGTGAATTCTAAGTTTGCTTTAGACACTATTGACGGTTGTTCGCCTTTATATGTGGAAATCACTCCATCTTATACGGAAGATGATTCATTAGGAACAACTTTTAAGTGGCAAATCGGATCAAAAATGTATGACTCTCCATTTTTGGAGAAACAGGAATTCACAGCTCACACATTTGATTCGACGTATATCATAAAGTCTACCGTAAAGAATGTCTGCGGAACGAGTGTCTATGAAGACAGTGTAATTGTATAGTGCTCCCCATTTTTTGACAACTGGTTAATACGTTGTCAAAAAATGGGGAGCACTATAGGATGCAGATATACTATCAATATCCCATCATAAATGGTACTTAATTATTGTGGAAAAGCAGACAGTGACGGGAAGTTAATAATCCCGTCTCTGTTTTTTCTGGTGTAGCTCACTTCTCAAGAATTATATCCTTACATTTAGAGAATATTGGATGATGACTATATGCGTAACCAGTACCGATTGGCACGTAGAATGTGCACTGGGAAAGAATACTGTTTGTAAATGTATTTTTCGGTATCTTTAAGTTCGTAAGGTCTTTTATTCTACAATGGATTTCCCTTAATTGAGTGCAACCTTGAAATACATTTGGTTTAAATTCAATAACAGATTCTGGTATATAAACAGATCTTAGACTTGTACATCCACTGAAAAGACCGTAATCTATAACTTTAACTAAACTTGGAATTTTAAGAGAATTCAGTTCGGGACAATCTTTGAAAGCAAATTCTCCTATTGATTTAATCGTCTCAGGAAGATTAATGGAAGTAAGACTTTTACATTCGATAAATGTGTCTCTTGCTATTTCCGTAACTGATGACGGAATATCTATAGTAGTAAGGCTTTTACTACGAGCGTTTTTGTATGTGTTTAAATTTCAGAATGATGCGTATATAAAGGTAGAAAAGTGAAGATGCTTCATTATTGAAAGAAACTCAAGGTTTGAGTTTTAAAACTTTTAACTTTTTTCTACAACTTCTTGTAAAAGTAAATTTTCAAATACCCACATTACATGTAAAAAATATAGTTAGACAATTTAACCCTATAAATGTGCGATTTGTGGAACCATCCTAGATTTTACCTATTTTTGACATATTCTATTTCTTTCTGAATATGTGAAAGTAAATTCCATATCCAATCGACAAGTTGAATCTCTGATGTACATTCATTTATCATATTACTATCAGAATACCAATTTCCTGCCATTGCAAAATGCATTGCGTAAATATTGACAAAATCACTCACATGATCGGATAAAAGTGCGGCATAATCCCCAGCTTCTGAAGAATCGTTCTCTACTGTAAGATTATTAAATGAAAGTAAAGAATCTCTCATATTGCTAATATGCCAATGTGGCTGAGGATGATTATAACCATCTGTTGGAACAAAACTATCCCACTCAGCTCTAAATAGAGGTTCCAAATCTCCTTCTATCTCTTGGAAGAAACACACACTAGCGAAGGGAATACCTTTGTGTTTTTCTATTCCCTCTCTAATTGTTATTCTGACGTAAATCCAAATATCAGAGAACCAATGACAGGCTTTTACTAATTCGGGGGGAACGCTATGCTTGTTAACAGTTTCTCTTGTTCCATTCAACTCAACGATATTGCTTCTATAGTGAAAATATATATTGTTGTCAGGAATTTCTCGAAACCTATCATTAAGCAATTCTACAAGAGTTTTCGGCTTCATATTTGAGGATAGAATAATTTGACAATTTGGTTTATCTTATCAAGTACAAATTCATTTCCCTGAGCATACTGTCTGCCACAACTGCATAACTGCCTATATGCCTCTGTATCTTTTAGACCATTGTTGAATACATCTGGGACAGGGATGTCTTTAATACTTGCTTTTCCCAAATCATATCCCGATAATATAGGTTTTGCAAAAATTGAAAGCAACCTCTCAAAAATAGAGCTAGAGAGTAATGCAAGATAAAAATAGATATCTTCATCTTCAGATTTTGATTTGAAAATAAAAGCATTACCTTCTTCAATTACTTCATTGTTACAAGTAATTGCAAAAGATGAAGAATTACCAAATCTCTTAGAAATTAGTAAATGATTCTCTTGATATTGCCACACACGTGGCCTTGTTAGTTCCCACCAAGCAGAAACACCTTTTCTGGAACTTAGGTTATTTTTGTTAACAGATAACCAATTGAAAATGTTTGAATATTTTTGAAGTTGTTCCTCTGTTTTTATAATCAAACCATTTTGATCATAAGGAAACCATATGAATAATGAATTGTCAATATGACCATCATGAATTGTATCTCCATTTGCTAGACGTCGGAAAAACATACGTTCTTTAGAAGAAAACATCTCCAACTCATTAGAAGTAGCTACAAATGAATCTTTGTTTCCTCTAATAAGTCCTTGCTTGATGTCAAAAATTGATGACAATGGCTTTAGCTGACCAATTTCAACTCTTTCATGCAAAAGAGAAACAAATTTGTCATCGTTAATAGGAATGGTTTTCCATGTACTACGAACCTGAGGAAATTCATTTGGTATGTATATATTGTAATTTTGCTGGATACAAGAACTACTATTAGCGTATTTCATTTTACGCCAATCCTTAATAGCCTCATATGCTGCATTCTCAATATTTTTACACCAAATTGTTTGGGGAACCCTATAATTGTCCCCCATTTTCCTAAGTGTAAGAAAACTCACATCCGTTAAAGCATTTTCAAAAATGTAGTTACCTAATCTACCCACGGAAACCAGTTCTGCCTGCTCTCTTATTCTATTACGCAAGATATCATATTGGTCTGCCAACAAAATTGATGAAGGCAGAACAACACCAAGAATACCATTAGCCTTTAATGCTTTAACAGCTTTATAGAGGAATGCAGCTGATTGATTAGGGCGCTTACGCATACCTAAATCCTCAAGAGCCACATTAACCGCATCCTTTCCTTCTTTGGTTTTGATTAACTCCATAGACATAAAAGGAGGGTTCATTAAGATCAAATCATAATCATCTTCCCAATTTTCTGTTAGTGAATCATTAACTTGTTTTAAATTTATATTTAACACTCCACTTTCCCATTGAGTTCTTTTTTCATAGCTAAGCAAAAAGTTTGTTGTACTTATGGCGCAAGCCGAAGAGTCCCATCCACAGATAGTAACATTACCTGTAAAGCCTCTTTCTTTTAATTGCTTAAGAACTTCTATTAAAAATGATCCCGAACCGCAAGCTGGATCAAGAATTTTGAAATGTGCAGAGTGCATATCTATACCATCCAAACATTTTTCAACAATAGATCTAGCTAAGTATTGAGGTGTGTAATGAATAGAAGAATAAGAATCATCCTTACCATATTTGATTTCAGATGAAAACCCTCCAAATAAAGTCAATTGATTGCTAAATGATTGTGCAAATCTATGTGCCTCTTGAAATATTAAACCAGAGCTATGTCGAAGGATTAAATCAAGATTTGGAGTTATGTTTCTGCTGCCTTTTCGGATTTTTTCAACTAAATCATCAAAAATAGAATTTGTTGCAACATCTGCAATTTCCCATTTCTCACAAATCACCTCATCAAATTTTTGCTCTTCTAATGATACCAACAAACGATAAAGAAGGTTTAAAGCTTCTAAAGGCTCTTTTTTTTCTGCAGTTTGATTTCGCAAACTCCTAAACAAGTCCAACACAAATGGAACAACATCATAAGATGTATTATAACTTGAATCGTTAAGAATCTTTACAAACTGAGCAAACTTGTTTTCTACGATACTTTTAGGAAGTTTATCTTCGGTCTCTTTAAGCCAGTTATATACAATAACGTCATTGTCATTTACACAGATGTAATTCTTAGAATTAGAAGACCATGCCAAGGACTTATACAGTTCGAACGACTCTGAAACTCCAGACAAATCTAGACAAAAGTCGTACACTCCTCCATCCAAAAGAATATATTTGTTCTCTTTTTCCAATGGATTTAGATGAATTGGAAGCATACCTGTTTGGGATGCCCAGAATAAACTGTTATTGAGTTTCATAATGTTTATATGCTTGATAATGTCTTATACGAAAGTTCAAACTATTTGCAAAGTTAATAAATTAACTTGAAAAACATATAACAAAAGCTCCTTCTTCGATTGTTGTTACCGAATCAGGAATAGTTATGGTTTTCATTCCTGAACAGCCAGAAAAGGCTGCTTTACCAATACGTTTTAGAGAGTTTGGAAGATCCATTTTTGTTAACCTATAGCATCTTAAAAAAGCGTTAAACCCAATCTCTGTAACTCTATTCGGTATTTCTATCTCTTCTAAATCTGTACAGTCCTTAAAAGCCATGTCTCTAATATATAGTAATGACTCTGGTAATTCAATTGATTTTAAGTATGACGAACTGAAAGCTTTTTCTCCAAGATCCACAACCCAATCTTTGATCACATAGTGTTCTTTAGTCGACTTCTCCTTATCGACTAAATCATAGATGTCTATAATGTTTAACATACGAATAAACCTTGTCGTAGATTCCCAATACGACAGATTAGTCAAAAAAAAGCGCAGGAATCTTACTTGCTTATTTGTCTTGAAGGCTCGGCAAAGCCATGTATTCAAACAAACAATAGATTCCCGCACTATCAATCATATAACAATCCAACCGCACACCTACAAAATAGGCATACGGAGGACTCCAATAATCATGGATGCACGGGCTTCTACTCATCGTTTGCTTTAAATACATTAAAAATTTTGCCGATTTTCAAGATAAAGCAAAGCGAGTAAACGCTCGTATATTATGTCAATACCTAAATTGGTACCGGTTGCAAAAGTATTAAAAAATGATGGAAGGAGGATAGGGAAATTCACCATTAATTAAAATATTTAGAAAAAATGAAAACTTTTAAAACGTATGCTCGAAACTAGCACACCTTTGCTATTATTCTGTCGCAGAAATTTAATCGAAAGAAAAAGAATATTTTAATTAGAATTTCACGGATAGCGCTTATGTGTATTTCTTGGGGACATTTCTTATTTGATTGATAAAATTTCAATTTGTTATAGTATTTTTGTAATTAATGTGAAATAGGCGGACTATGTTGGAAATCAACATATAAGTCGCAAAAATTTTAGAGTGATATTTATGGATAATCTATCACATTTTCACTCGTTAGAAGAACTTATACGTGCTTTAAACCGAGAACGTGAGTTGCTTCAGGCTTTATTTAAAGATAGAAAGAAGATCTCTTTCCGCTACGACGTCGCTCGCGAATTAGCAAGCAAAAAAGATGAGAGTCTTGATTTCTTGCGCCGTTATGGTGTGATCCGAGAGAATGCGGATTTTATAGAACTTGAGGAGGTTTACCTGAAATTCTTTGAGGAGGCTCTGGAGGTCAATGAAGAGATTAATGTGGCTAGTGTAAAGGAGAGTATTGGCAACCTTAATGCAGCCATTGATTATTATCTTAGCGAGAATAATCCCAATAGAAAATATGGTTATCTTAGGGATGTAATCCGTATTTTGAAGACAATTTCTCTCACTACACTCAGAAATGTGATTGATCTGAAACGTAATATCGACAATACTTATAAAAATGAGCCCACGTTTGCTGTAAAGAAGAAGAAACTGGAGCATTTGGATGAGAAACGTAAGGATATTGCCGCTCTTATTAATGAATGTGAGAAGGTCATTGATGAAAAGCAAACCACTTTCTTTCTGGTGGCTATGGATGTTCAGTTGAAAGAGACGGTAACTGATGTCAAACTCCAATTGAAGGAGGTGTACCATAATTTGTTGGAACTTGACGGACAGATAATAAATTATCTTAATCTGATTGAATATCAGAATCGTTTGTTTCAGAAAGTTCAAAAGTTGAAGTATTTGAAAGATCAGTTGATCCTCGACACGAATACAGATATCCAAGCAAAATTGTCATCGAGAAATCCTGTTTGGATGGAATCTCGCCCAAGATACGCTTTGAAAGTCTCGCTTTCGATGCTTCGTAATACGGATATCGGATTAAATATTCTGCAATATGTTGCGAGTGGGAAAGGGAATAATCGACTGAAGAAAGGAAATCTCGCAGATCCTCTTACTCTTGAAGAATTGCAAGAACAACAACAGATTTTGCAGACGGTTGATATAAGAGAAGTCAAGAATGCGTTCATGGCTTCTGGAGACAATTTGTTTCATTTCATTATGAATTATTCTGGATACCGTAAGTCAATGGATATCGAAGACAAACTTGTTCTTTTTTGTCAGACAGCAGCCCAATATTTTGATGAGTTGACAGTCAGTGATGAATGTCGACAATATGAGGGCTTTGAGTATCCTATTATTTTCCCTAAAACAGCTTAACCAACTATGCGATATACTAAAGAAATTTTCGACATTTTGAGTAGGGGAGGGTTTATCTCTCAGAACTCTATTTCTCAACAACGATCTCATTTGTACGATGTAATTGAGGATGACTTTCAGGAGTATCAAGAGTACTTCAATGGGATTGGATTCTTATTGGAAGGAGGAAATGGTTACTACTATTTCTCAAGAACAGAGACTAAAGTGGAGTTGACTGATAAAATTCAGCGCTTGGCAGAGTGGATTGACCGTTTGGATTTCCTAAAAACGTTCAATAATACCTTCGGTTCTGGTTTTTCATTTCGTAAATCCAATATATTGGAAAAGTTCTCAAGTGATATTGAACTTAAAGAGAAGTCTCGAACTCTCTATCCCGACGTCAAAACAAATGAGGAAAAGATAGACAAACTTGTGTCAGATCTTGAGAAGCAAGGATTTGTTGAGCTTGAGAATGAATTGGATAGCACATACAAGGTGACTGCAGCCTTTCGCTATATTGAAGAATTGATTGATTGTCTAACCATTATAGAAACGGAGGAGGTATGAGATCTTTACGAAAAATCACATTCGTGAATAGTGCACATATCCGTTATGCGGAGGTTAAAATTGACGGTAATGTACATTTTATCGGAACACAGGGTGTCGGCAAAAGTACATTGCTGAGAGCTATACTTTTTTTCTATAATGCACATAAGCAACACCTGGGCATTGCCCAGGAGATGAAATCATTTGATGAATTTTATCTTCCTAATGCCAATTCTTATATTGTGTATGAAGTGGAGCACGAGAACGGTCCTTTTTCTGTTATGGTATTTCGTTCCTCTGGAAGAGCATGTTATAGATTCATAGACGCTCCGTACCAAAAAGAATGGCTTGTGGATGCACATGGGGAAGTTACCGCTGAGAGTAAAGTCATTAGAGAAAGAATTCCGGAAGGTGTTTATATGAGCAAGATTATTGACCGTTATGAGCAGTATCTTGATATCATTTATGGCAACCGTCAGGCTGTTGGCAAGGAATTTTATCGTTTCCAGCTGATGGAGACAAATCGTTACCAGAATATTTACCGAAGCATTCAAAATGTCTTTCTTAACTCACGTCTTGACGCTAATTTCATAAAGGATATAATTATTCGTTCAATGAGCGAAGAGGAGGCAAACATTGACCTGGGGTATTTCCGTCGACAGGTGTCAAATTTTGACCAGGAATATAAGGATATCTCATGTTGGTATAAGACAAATCAAAAGGGAGAGGCTGTCGTTAGAAAACAAGCGGATAATGTGGTGAAGTCGTATAACGAGTTGCTCTATATGAAAAAACAGATTGAGGAACTCTGTGGAGAACTAAAATACGCTGAACGTATATCCAAGGAACGTTTGCCTTTAGTTGAGACTAAAATCTCCGAACTTTCTTCTGAAATAGAACGACAGGGAAGACTTATTGATGAACTTCAGCAGAAATATGATGGAGAGAAATCTCAATTGAACCAAGAATTAGGTAGTGTGAATAACAATCTTGATCGTCTGAAAGTACGTAGAGATTATTATGCGACACAGAATATTGAGAGTGTGTTACAACGATACAACAAAGAAAACGGACTAAAAAGCGATTTGGAGGAGTTGAAGAGTAGACTTTCCGATTTGACATCACGCTATAATGACGTAACAGACAAATATAAAGCTATTGCTCAAAGCATAACGAATCAGTTGGAATCTTTCCGAATTTCTCAACAGCAACGTATTCTTACCCTTAAAGATGAGAATCATAAAGAAGAAGGTCGATTGCAAGAGGAATGGAAAAAAGGTAGAGAAGACGTCGATCTTTCATTTGAAGAAAAGATAAAATCAGCCAACTCTGTAATTGATTCACTAAGGATTGAAGGCAATGATTGTGAAAAAGCATTATTGGAACTAAAATATTCCGAACCTTTCAAAACGGAAAAGGAGGCTTTAATCAAACAGCAAAATGATCTTGGTTTGAGAGAAAAGGAGTTGGAAGGTCTTATCTCGTCACTTGGTTCTGAGATTAATCGACTTCAATCTGAATTTGAGAGTAAAGAGGCGGAGATTATATCCAAATCGGAGCACCTGTCAGAGGATAATCAAAAACAGATAAATGCGATAAACATCCAAATATCCGGGATTGATCAACTTCTTGACCGTACTAAAGGATCTCTTTACGAATGGCTTGAAGAGAACAAGAAGGATTGGGAACATAACATTGGTAAGATAATCAATGAAGAGAAGGTCCTTTATCAGACAGGATTACATCCACAGTTAGCTGATGGAACGTCTATGTTTGGTGTGAATCTTGATTTAACTGATCTTCCTTTAAATGTCCGCAAACCTTCCCAACTTAATAAGGAAAAGAAGGAATTAGAGGGAAAAATCCTTGAGCTTAAAAACATCGGCAAGAATATTAACGATCAGAGAGATTCAGATATAGAGCAATTGAAAAAGCAGTTTGCTCCTAAAATTAAGGAACTTCGTCAGCAAAAGTCTCTTTATGAGACAGAATTGCAGATGAATCCTCAAACTCGTAAAGGTATAGTCGTCAAGATTGAGGACTATGACACTAAGGCAAAACAAATTATAAAGGATCGCCAATCTGAGATTCAGTTGCGTCGACAGGAAATTGATATGCGTAGAAAAACAGCTGAATCAGAATTGGAAAAATTAAATGCCAACAAACAGAAACAGTTAAAGGCATTAGAAAAATCCTACAATACTTCCAGACAAAAGGCATTAGAGTTGCTTAATCAAAAAGTGTCCGAAATAGACACAGAGACGGCTTTGCGTGAGCAAACCTCTGATTCTGAGTTTAAGAAACTCAAGCAACAGGAGGTTGACGAACTGAAAGGACGAGGTGCAGACACTAAAATTGTAGAGGAATGTAATTCTAATATTCGTATATTAGAAGAAGAATTAAGATTCATTGAAAACCATAGAAAATTAGTGTTTGGATACTTGCGTGACAAAGAGGATCTCTTCGACAAAGAAGATGTGTTTAAGAGTCAAAAGAAAACACTTACCGAAAAAATCCAGCAATTAAAAGAGAAGTACGACCAGCGGCGTCAACAATATGATCAAAAATACGCCTCTCTTAAAAGAGAACAAGAGGAACGAAAAGAAGATCAAAGGGTATTGTCAGAAGAGTTGAAAAAAGCTGATGGTTTTATTCACGATGATCGTTTGTGTCCATCTGTCTATGCAGATGCTAAGGAGCGTCAGACAATTTACACTCCAGCACAAGCGGTCAGTGAATTAACAAGCATTATTGTATCTCGCCAGAGCCGACAGAATGATTTTAAGCAAAATATCAATCAGTTTAAGGGCAATTTCTCTGCAAAGAACACATTCAATTTTAGAATGGAGTTGTCCACTGACGAAGATTTCCTTGATTTTGCAGCTAATCTTGACGAATTTTTAAGCAACAATAAGCTTGAGATATATCGAACAAGAGTAAGTGAACGTTACGTCGATATTTTGGAAAGAGTATCCAAAGAGATGGGAGAATTAACCCGTCATGAATCGGAGGTCGAAAAAACAATCAATGATATCAACCATGATTTCAAAGATCGTAACTTTGTCGGAGTAATCAAGCTTATTGCTTTACAATCAGTAGCGTCGACAGATAAAATGGTTCAATTAATGAAGCGAATAAAAGAATTCAACGACGAAAATCAGCTCTCTATGGGAGAACTTAATTTATTCTCTTCATCAAATCGTGAAGACGTCAATCAAAAGGCCGTCAGTTACTTGCTTGATTTTATGAAATCTCTACAAGAGTATGACCAAAGACAATATCTGACACTTTCAGATTTGTTCCAGTTGCAATTTCGTATTGTTGAGAATGACAATGATACAGGCTGGGCAGACAAATTATCGCATGTAGGAAGTGAGGGTACTGACACATTGGTAAAGGCAATGATCAATATTATGTTAATCAATGTGTTCAAAGAGAAAGTCAGCAAACGATTCGGAGACTTTAGAATTCACTGTATGATGGATGAAATAGGTAAACTTCATCCTCAGAATATAAAAGGTATTCTTGATTTTGCCAATGCTCGTAATATATTGTTAATAAATTCTTCGCCTACTACATACAATGTATCTGATTATCGATATACTTATTTGCTTAGCAAAGACAACAAGTCGAACACTGTAGTTCATCCATTAATTTCACAGCAGTAATGAAGATAACGTCGGCATTCATTGACAAACTGATTCGTTTGAAGAATGGAGACTCTCTGCCTGTAAGTTCGTTGCGTGGCGACTGGGTGGAGGAGTTTTTAAGAGAAGGAATCTTGATAAATATATCTCATAGAAGCAAAAATTCCATAAAGGCAGCCAATCCCTTGAATTTTGAATCTTCTTTGCGACGTGTGGATGAGAGATTGTCCGATTTAGGAAAGATGAAAATCATATTGAAAGGTGAGACGTCACGTTTTGAACAGGCGGCAGAAACAGGTAATTCGAAGCTTGTTCAGGTGCGATCATGTCCTGGATTTATGATCAATACCTACGATTCCATAAATTGCAGATTGAATGGGTGCGACTTTACCGTCTCCCCATTGGAAGGAAGTATGCTTTTTATTTCCGATTGGGAACATTTTGTTATTCCAGAAAACGTAGTAGTTGTAGGTATAGAAAATATGGAAAATTTCCGAATGATTCGCAACCAACGACAATTTTTTGAGAATGAGATATCTTCTGATCAACCATTATTGTTTGTGTCGAGATATCCACAATCATCAGATCTGCGTAGATGGTTATGTAGTATAAAAAATCAATATGTTCATTTTGGGGATTTTGATTTAGCTGGCATAAATATTTTTCTTAGTGAAATTTTCCAGTATTTAAGTAGCAGATCGTCGTTTCTTATACCATCTGATATCGAAAATCGATTACGCATTGGGTCTCCAGAGCGTTATAATAATCAATATGAACGATTCCGAAATCTGACCTCTGAAAATATCAAACTACAGTCCCTTATAGACATGATTCATAAATACAGAAGATGTTACGATCAGGAAGGATACATAAATAATAAAATTTAACGTGTTGATATATAATAAATTATGCTTATAATTAATCTTATGTTTAATTTTGTTTTTCTGTGGGTGCTTGGACCTTGGTCAAACACCAGTTCCGTGAACAATCGTTTCGCACGGCTTGGCATGAAATTTGGATGTTTCGACAGTTTTGGAGCACGGTCAATCTTTTCCATACAGGTCGTTACCATTTTGCTGCCATGG
>JAZQQY010000021.1:0-7981 GCA_045629285.1 Paludibacteraceae bacterium
ATCGCTTCACTGTGCTCTCACTTTGTATCCCATATTTGCGTGCGATGGCACATAAACCGATGTCTGTCGTCTCCACTTCTTTAACTACTGACAATTTGAAGCTCATGCTGTAGTCCTTCTGCGTTCGCTTCACGTAACCGTGTTCTTTTTCTTTCATAACGTCTCTTTTTTTTGTAACGCTATTTCAGGACTAGACAAAAGAAAATTATAAAGGAGACGCTGATTCAGGCGTCTCCTTTT
The DNA here is from genome assembly GCA_045629285.1 of Paludibacteraceae bacterium. Taxonomy (GTDB): domain Bacteria; phylum Bacteroidota; class Bacteroidia; order Bacteroidales; family Paludibacteraceae; genus UBA1723. The sequence continues at coordinate 241 of JAZQQY010000021.1, forward strand.
TTGTATTAGATTTGTTACTTTTTGTGCATTGGCCTGTAGTTTGATATCTTCAACTCATGTATGGAGGTCTTCAATATTCCATTTTTTAACGTGATTTCAAGCAATGATGATTTGTGCAGAGCCATTTTGTTGTGGTCAAATATCAGATTGCCTAAACTAAAATAGATTGGACAGTCTCCAATTCGCATAGTGTCCTGTACGACGTGGGGGTGATGTCCGACTACAACATCAGCACCAGACTCAGCTAACAGCTTAGCAATATCCTCCTGACTTTGGTTGTGGATGGGTGCATATTCGTCGCCCCAATGCAAAATAACAACAGCTTTTGCTTTATTATTCAATCTTTTATAGTCTTCAATCGACTTGGCCAATTGACATTTCAAATAATCGATATATTGTTTGTTCCCCAACAAATTTGCATTGAATAATGCTATTTTGTTATTTCCTTTCTTTATCTCAGTTGGATTGAATGGATCTGAACTGATCGGTATTATTCCTGCACGGGATAAAGACTCCCATGTCTGCTTGTAGCCAAGTTCCCCCTGATCACGAGTATGGTTGTTTTCCAGACACGTATGAGTCACTCCGTTTTTCAAGAGACTGTCAGCGAAAGTAGGAGAGGCTTTGAATTGATTTTTTTTATATTGCAGAGATAATGAATCCGTCAGAGGACACTCCAAATTAATGACAGTAGCGTCGACTGATTTAAGATCCTCTCTAATTCCGTTGAAAAGAAAACTTACTCCATTGCCACTAATTATTCTTCCGATACCTCGGTCGAACATCACGTCGCCACCAATGAGAATCTTCATATCCTCATTGTGGGAAGTGCAAGAAGATGTCAATAACGAGAAGAGGATTAAGTTTATGATTGAAATAAATCTTATCAATAGAACCATCCGTCTTTTATCGATTCATCAGATTCATCAGAATCCTCAGATGCTTCACGGTATGCCCAACCTCTAGAACTTCTATCTCCTGTATTCTGACGAATTATTAATCTTTTATCTCCTGTTAGAATATATGGAGCCATCCATTCCTGACGACCTGTATTGTAATTCTTGTTTAATATTTTTCTCCATTCATCGTCATTTTGACGCTCTTCTAAAACAGTCAGACGATAGTCATATACAGCACCTTCTGTAATGTATGTATGTCCGTTGTTTTCAACTACTACATAGATACTATTCACAAGAGCGAGACCAGTGTGAAGGATACCGTTATCTGGAGCATCATTTATTGCTCTTGTGTAGATATCCGCAATTTTTGCAATATCAGTCATGTTCACTTTGCTGTGGTTGTCTAATACCAAACTATTACAGAAATATTCATATTCTCCTCCTGCTCCATAATGAATATTTATAGGTTGGCCGGACAATTCTTTTTTAGTAACTGATGCATATTCTTCCGCTTTATCCATCAACCATTTATGTTTGTAATCAATTTTGATTCCATTTTGTTCAAAAACCGTCTTTGTCTGCTTTAACAGTTCTATAGCTTTCTCCCAGAATTTCAAATTAGGTTCTACTATATCAGAGTAAAATTCAGGATAAGGAAGATCGTAAAACTCATCTCCGCCTTCTCCTGTTTCAGATGCGTCTATTGGTTGTTCTGCATAAAGAATAGTGGTATGCTTTAGCTCCGCCCATGATGCCAATGCGGTATTGGTATTTTTCCTCTGCCAAGCATCTGTCTTCATATAGTCTGGCTGATTTTCTTTATTTTGCAATGAGACAAGGGTCTCCAAATTCTTCTCATATAGAGATCTACCGAAATAAGGATAATTTATGAATTTAGATTTCATTTTGTCAACCATCTTATCGTAGTCTCTCCATTTTTTTGTAGTTGGATCATAATCACTTAATAATTTGCCAGCGACAGGATTTCCAAAGGAATATAAGAAATCCAGACCGTCAGGAAATGGTCTTTCACTTCCTTCTATAGGATCACACATCCACATCAAAATCTCAGCATCTGGAGTATAGCGTTGAGGCATAAAATTAATTTCAGGGATGGTGTCTCCACCTTGCACTCTATTAAATATTCTGTTGCATCTTTTTGTTTTCTTTTATCAGATAATCCTTTACGAGAGATTGCTTATATTGATCCTTGATATCAGCATCACTCTTTATTCCAAAATCTGAATTCAGCCTTTTGGACAGATCCATAATGGAACAATTGTCAATATCTCCAATCAGATAAGTGAGCAGGTTGTTCATTTTCTCCATCTTCGACTTCAACGACGGATTAGATCTATTGTATTGTAGAGCCAAATAAAGAGGTGTATTCAAGTTTTTCATTCGATATTTTGCATTCTGCAACCACATCATACCTCTGAAGTACATTTTTGTATCATCATTTCTTGTATAGAAGCCTCGTGGTTTGAATAGACTGTAAAGCATCTGAACTCCAAGAAATTTAGAAATATCAACGTCTGTTTCTGCATAAATGTATTTAAGCTCTTTATTATAGATCTCCCTTAAATTTTCAGGTAATTTTATTTTTTCATTACTTTCAGAAGTGTAATCTTCTTCATTATTGTTTTTAGCTTTAGGGATTTCATTGAACAAAGTGTTTGCAATCGCATAATATACTACAGAATGTTCTACTAATGGACGTATCTCATTATCCGTGCAAGTTTCTAATTCTTTAAGACTTTGCTCTAACATAGTGTTTGTAAACACTCTGAGCTGTGGAAGAATTTCATTTTCTTCTACATATTGAATAAGCCATGCTAAATATGCATTATAAGCCGATAGATAAAGATCGGTAGTGATATAGTGGGGCAATCCATGATAATACTCATAAGGATTAAACATCTGCTCGGCTCTTGTCTCTGATATACAGAAATTGTTATTGCCAAGCAACAAATATGCCGATGTGTCTGAGAGTTGTAAATAGTTTAGATTTTCTGATAAATCTACGTTGAGAAGTTTTAAGCCTTTATTGTTGACGTAACGATTCTGGTTTCTTTTCTCAATCTCCAAGTCGACGCGTTTGATAAAATTGATTTCTTTTTCATTCAATTCTATCATACTATATGTTTTTGGATAATCAGATTGCCAGAGAGACCAATATTCACTTTGTTTGCCACTTCTTTTGGCTTCTGCATACTTTTGCGCAATAGGCTTTATAGTTTCGAGATACGAACTAATCCCGTTAAATTTTTCAAACAAGTCACCTTCTTTGAACCAATGACCATGTTTTGCGTATGGAATACTACGAAGAACTCGCAAATCCTCATATTGGAAAGTGTCAATAACCATGTCATAATTTGGATTATCAAACAAACTATCTAGATTGAACGACAAACCATAAGTGCCTTTTTGTGCGGCACAATCCTTCATATTTTCATGCTCCCATTCAAATGCTGCTCCTGATATAGTTATGCTGTCTGAATTTTGCGACTTATCATCATTCTGGGGCTCTATGTTTGTTTTATTTTCTTCGGAAGCACAACCAGCAAGTATTATAGCAAGTGAGATAACGAAGCTTCGTGTGTTGTTTATATGATTCATAATTTTGACATTTTTCTTTAATTATCGCAAAAATCTTTTTAGTCTCAATCCAAATTTTCCAAGTCTATATTCACCCTCATGCATTACACCATTTTCGTCCTTTTCATATGTATGGACAAGTGGGGGAGTACTATCGTTTTCTATATAGAAATCTTGAATTCTGAACATCATTTTCGACCCCATCCATAATCTTATTATAGCATTCCCGTCAGCAATCTGGTAAAGGAAAAGACGCTTCTCCATAATTGGATCGTACTTCGTCTTTTTGATTACCCCTATAGCGATTTCAGGCACTCCGTCGCCATCAAGATCTCCATGATCAAACTTATAAATTTTCCATGGAAGGATCATTGTAGACAGATTTTTGCCATTTTCTGTTAGATGCAAAGCATGCAGACTATCGTGTTTATGCTCAATCCATACTGTTTTGCCTTCCCATTCGAATTTATCTGTTCCGTATTGGGAATCAAATTGTTGTCTACATGAAGCCAACAATACTGCTATCAGCAAGAAAAATGATACTGAAATATATTTGATCTTTCGAAAAAACTCTACGCTGATCATTCGGTATGAATCTCTGTTCTCTAATGGGAATTTTAGCACATGAATTGTTTCTTCACAAAGTCGAAGAATGATTTAGACATTGCTTCGTTGTCTTTCTTTGTGTAGCGGATGTCTGTGAACACCTGTGCCAAAGATTTCTTGTTGTTTTCAGCAACGAATTTCTTGTTGCTTTCCATCTCATCTTTGTATCCGAAAATCTTTTTGATATCCTCTGCTGAATAATCCTTGTATTCCTCTTCGTGGATCCAACTTGAAGCAGCGATTCTATCTGTCTTAGATGGTTCCGACTTTGGATAACCGACTGTGATTGTAGTGATTGGCACAACACGTTTAGGAAGATTCAAAACCTTTGCGATACTTTCTGCTGTGTATGTTGTAGTGCCAAGGTAGCAGATTCCCAAACCTTCGCTCTCCGCTGCGATGGCGAATGTCTGAGCGAGTAGGAGAGTGTCTATTGCAGCTGTAAAGAAACTGAATTCGTTATCGTATCCAGGTTCAGCACCTGATTCTTCACACCATTTTACGAATCTGTTGAAGTCAGCGCAAAATGTGATGGCGACTGGAGCATTAGTGTATGTCGGCTGGTTGAAATGAGTTGGAGCAAGAGCCTTTTTCTTCTCAGCATCTCTAGTTACAACGACACTATAAAGTTGCATGTTTCCGGTTGTTGATGCATGACCTGCAACTTCAAGTAGACGGTTGATCAACTCTTTTGACACCTCTTTGTCGCTGTATTGTCTTACAGTGGCGCGACTTTCCAAAAATGCTAACAAATCCATTATTTTGCGTTTTCTCTAGTGATTTTCTTGAAATTTTTCAAACCAGCACGTAGGAAGTCGATGAACTCAGAAGAATTCTCTGTGAATCCCATTGGATGGTTGATTGGTTTGCCGTTTGGATCAAGCAAACAGTAGTACGGCTGGGCATTTGCTCCAAATTTTGATCTTTGAAGGTAGCTCCATTTTTCACCTATAGTACGCAACTTGATCTCCCTGCCGTTTTCGTTGACTGTTTCCACTTTTGGAAGTTCTGTTCTGTCGTCAACGTATAGAGAAACAAGTACATAATCTTCAGTAAGCAATGACTTTACACGTGGCTGTGACCATACAGATGATTCCATCTTTCTACAGTTGACACATGCATGACCGGTAAAGTCGACTACAACTGGCATACTCTTCAACTCTGCATACATCAAAGCGTCGTCGTAGTCTTTGAATGTTGCAGACACTTTGTCATTATAAAGGTTGAAATCCTGTGTGCTCAACGGCGGAACAAATGCGCTGACTGCTTTTAGCGGTGCTCCCCACAATCCTGGAAGCATGTAGATACACATGCCGAAGCAGAATGTAGAAAGGAAGAATCTTGGTACCGAAACTATATCAACATCGTCGTCGCCGGCAAATTTGATCTTACCTAGAAGATAAAGACCTGCCATCATAAAGATAGCGATCCAAATTACTAGGAACACCTCACGGTCCATGATGTGCCATCCATAGGCAAGGTCAGCCATAGATAGGAATTTTAGCGAGAATGCCAACTCAAAGAATCCGAGCAACACTTTCACTGAATTCAACCATCCTCCTGAACGAGGCATGTTTTTAAGCCAACTTGGGAAAAATGCAAATAGGGTGAATGGGATTGCAAGAGCAATGGCGAATCCCAACATTCCGATTGTTGGAGCAAGCAAACTGCCGTTAACAGACATGTCGACAAGCAGCGTTCCGATAATCGGACCTGTGCATGAGAAAGAGACAATCACGAGTGTGAATGCCATGAAAAGTATTGATAGAAGACCAGATGTTTTGTCTACCTGCTGGTCTAATTTTGTGCTCCAAGTAGATGGAAGTGCCAAATCGAATCCTCCGAAGAAAGATATGGAAAATAACACGAGAAGGGCGAATAAAAATATGTTGAAGACGGCATTCGTAGATAATGCGTTCAATCCATCGGCTCCACAAAGAGCTGTGATGACCAAACCAAGTCCAACATAGATTGCGATGATAGACAAACCGTATACGATTGCCGCTTTTTTGCCCTTCTTAGGGTCCTTACCTCTCTTAAGGAAGAAGCTTACTGTCATCGGTATGATAGGCCATACACATGGAGTTATGACAGCAATAAGGCCACCAAGCAAACAAGTAAGGAATGTTTTCCATAGAGAATCCTTACCTTCATCGGTTTTGACTTCACCGAAGGCTTTCATCTCCTCTACAACATTACCCCAAGTGTCGATTCTTTCTTCACGGTTTTCTGAACTTACAGCTACATTGACAGCTGTGTCAGAAATAGTTAACGGCTGTATGTCTTGAAAGGAGATAGCAGGTTTTTGTTCTACTTCTGCATCATTCTTTTCTTCTGTTGGTGTGCTTGGTGTAGTAACAGTAGTTACTCTGTTGTTATTTTTTTTTTTTTCTACAGCGTTATGTTGAGAAAGGTCAAATTCATAAGTTGTAGGAGGCAAGCAATTCTGGTTGTTGCAAGTCATATATCTGACAAAACCCTTCAAGGTGAAGTTGTTCTTGTCGGTAATCTTTACTTGCTGCTGGAATGTAGCCTTATCTTCATACCAACCTACAGTTACGCCGAAAGCAGGCTCAAACTGTTCAATGACACGACTGCGTGGATTGATATCCGATGTCGTTTTTACACCGTTTAGGTCGGACAAAGAGAATTCTGTCGGCACAGGTCCGTCAGTCACCTCTTTAGTGCTGTACATGTGCCAACCTTTGTCTATTGTTGCTTCATAAGTAATGGTTGCCTTTCCGTCGTCTGATATCTTTGACAATTCTACAGTCCATTTTACAGGATCTAGAATCTGTGCAAACGAAGGAATGCATGCAAATAAAGCGAATAATAAGAATAATGCTTTATTTTTCATAGGCATTAAATTTTAGTATTGGTAGTCGCAGCACGAACGTGCTTCCAATATTGGTCTAATGAAATTCTTAGAAACTTCAACGTGCAATGGATGCTGAGCGTACTCCTTCAATCCATTCATATCGTTGTGTGTAGTTGTCAGTGCGATGTCGAATTGCTCGTTTGGATTACAGTTGATGCCAACTTCTGCAGATAGAAGGGTAGGGACTTTCTCTACTAGAGCTGAAAGTTCACTTTTGATCTTCTCGCAAGTCGCAAGTCTTTCTGACTCTGAGTTAAAAGACTTGAATTTAAACAATACAATATGCTTTACCATTTTCATATCACTTTTTTCACTCGTGACAAAGATATTAAACACATTCAAAATAAAAAAATCAAATATGAAAATTGTTTGTTTATCTGTGAAAATTTATGGTTAATATGACGGATTTTACATTTTACAATACATTTGGGATAATTTATGGGCTGACATTAATCCGTCACCTGAAACCAGAAACCTAAGATAGATGTAAATGTCTTCGACACTTACATAACCCAAGGCTATTATCTAGAGACTAACCGTTACTACGGTTACCTCTTACCTTTTTACATTTTACATAAAAAGAGGCCGTCTTTCCAGACAGCCTCTTTTATTTTGAAAGAATGTCTAGTCCTGAAATAGCGTTACAAAAAAAAGAGACGTTATGAAAGAAAAAGAAAACGGTTACGTGAAGCGAACGCAGAAGGACTACAGCATGAGCTTCAAATTGTCAGTAGTTAAAGAAGTGGAGACGACAGACATC
>JAZQQY010000022.1:0-12431 GCA_045629285.1 Paludibacteraceae bacterium
TTTGTAGCCCATATTGTATTTCATCTGTCCAAAAACCGCCTCCGGCTCTATGCATCGTTGTCCTCGGAGTCTCACCCCGTCCTCAGACAAGAGCCTTTCGCACGCTTTCCGTCGGTATTCCTTCATCTTGTGGTTCACCTCGATTACTCTGTCGCTCTTCCCCTTGTGGCAGCTTCCTCTTAGCGGACATCCTTCGCAGCGTTGAGCTTTGTACAGTGCTAATTCATTGACGTATCCGGTGTCGGTCTTTGTCCTTACAGTTCCGATTCGGGTCATGCGCTGGCCCATCGGGCATACATAGTAGTCGTCCTCCTCATTATAGTATAGTGCCTGCTGGCTAAATGGAGCCGGGGCATAGTGCATTCTCTGTTCGCGGTGGAACCAGTTGTATTTGACATATGCGTCTATTCCAGCCTGTTCCATGAACTCGTAGTTCTCCTCCGAACCGTAGCCGGAGTCCGCGACCGCTGTTTTCGGCAATTTGCTGTATCTCTCCATGAAGGAGTTGAAGAAAGGCTTCATCGTGGTCGGGTCACCAGGTGTCTGGAACAATCCGAAGTCAAGGATGAACTGGCTCTCCGTCCCGATCTGGAGGTTATATCCTGGCTTGGTCTGCCCGTTGTTCATCGCGTCCTCCTTCATTCGCATAAATGTCGCGCTGTTGTCTGTCTTTGAGTATGAGTTGCGGTCTCCGAGGATCGCAAGCTTTTCCTCATACTCCTCCAGTTTGTCGGCGTATTGGTTAAGCTCCTTCATCTGTCTCTTCATCTCTTTCTCCGCCTCCTTGTCGCCCTGCTCCTTCTTTTCCAACATGCTCTCGTTCAGTTTCTCCGACATTTTTCTAAGGTCGTCAGGAGAGAAACTCCCTACATTCTCCTGCTCCGCATTCTCCTGTGCGATCGCATCGTCGATCTGTTCGAGAAGTGTCTCTATCTTCTTAATCAGCCTCGCCTTGTTTGTTTCCGTCGACTTCCTCCACACAAACGTGTACTTGTTGGCTTTAGACTCGATCTTCGTCCCGTCTATATACTCGACATCAAGTGAGATGAACCCTTTATCCACAAGTTCAAGGACAAGGAGGGTGAACACCTCGCTTATCTTGTCCTTCATCCTTTCCCTGAACCTGTTGATGGTGTTGAAGTCTGGCTGCTCATAGTCAGCCAACCATATGAAGTGCACGTCTCTTTTTAGTGCTGCCTCTATTTTGCGGCATGAATACAGGTTGTTCATATATCCATAGACGACCGCCTTCAACATCATCTTGGGATGGTATGCGTCCCTTCCCAAATCAGAGTACAAATCGTCGAAAATGCTGATTTTCAGGCCGTCTACGACAGCATCGACAACTCGGACGGGATCGTTCTCGTCTATATCTTTATCCAGTCTCTCAGGAAAAAGTCGCATTTGTTTGGGATTGTAATCCCTAAAGTGTAAATTTGTAGCCATTAAGTATTTGGTTTCTATAAAGATACAAAATCTTTATGAAAACACAAAGCCCCAGCTTGAGAAAGTCGGGGCTTTTTTGATTTTTTTCGTTGATTTTTAAATACGAAAAGAGGGCATATCAATTTTGATACACCCTCTACAAACAATATTTCTATTCAGGAATTAGATTCCTAGAAGAGTCTTGATCACATCCCAAAGTTCAGAAAGTGACATCAACTGCTTATCTACACCGTTCTGGTTCAACACATACATCAAAGCGCCGAAACCAACGGCAAAAACAACTACTAGGAAGTATTTTACTCCTGGTCTTAATCTTGAACTCATAAACTAATCTTTGAATTATTAACAATTAGAAATATCTGCGCTCAGATGACGATGATTCTGAAGATGAGTTTTTAGCCATCTCAGGCTCTGGTCCATCAGAGAAGATAGCATCGCTTGCAGATGAACCGAATTTAGATGCAGAAGAAGACTTAGAAGTACGGAACAATCCGTCGATACCATTAGCCTCATAACGCTTCAACAACTCGTCAGCACGTGCAGATGCGACTGCATTGTCCACATTGATCTGGCTCAAGATACCACCTGTCTCCTCAATGACTGTTGTCATCTCTCCTAGACGCTGAGAAATATCGTCAGCCATGTAATCCATAGCACGAGTAAATGTTTCCATCTGATCGGGATCTCCCTTCAAGATAGACATCATTGAAGAGAATGCCTTATGCTGCTCCTTGATAGAACGGTACTCATCCTCACGCTCCTTAACCTCATTCTCAGTATCCTCTACAGTAAGGTCGGCAGCACGCTTCAATTGCTGAAGGATTGCATACCACTTCTTAGACTCTTCCAATCTGGCAGTACGACGCTCTACAGCCTCCTTCAAACGTACTATCTGACGCTCAGCTACAGCTGCACTACCTTTGTCGCCCTGCTTGTTGTAGACCTCAAGTCGACGGAAGTTTGTCATCAACTCTTCCTTCTTAGCGGCAAGTTCCTTTTCCGACTGCATCATCAAGCCTCGCATTGTACCCATGTGCTTCTGGATCTCCTGGATCTTCTTCTTCATCTCAATGATCTGCTTACGCACAATAGCAATTGGGTCGATCTCGATGATAAGTCCAGTCAACTTTCTCATCAACATGAAATATGCATTTGAACATAGTTCCTGGAACTTCTTATTTGTCAACAAGAATCCAAGTCCAGCGATCACTCCGACAAGTGCAGCCAAAGTAATAACATTTGACGCAAGAGTGATTAGGAATGGAAGTACCGAATACAATAGCATACAGCCACCAACAGCTGCTACAGCCGCCACAATCTTACCTAAAGTTCCACCCGGCTTATCCCAAGGAGATACTTTATGCTCCTCATTAACTGGTGGTAAATTATTAAATTCCATATTTTTATTTTATTTAATTCATGTTAATCATTCAAAACCTCTTCAAGCTTAGCGCCATCCATTCTCAACTTTCCAATCATGTAGTCGACTGTCGCATTGAAATCCTTCTTCTTCTTTCCGCAGTCTGCTTTGATCGCCTCTACCTGTCCTCCTTGCTCTTCAACAAACTGTTTCAATTTTGCCAAACGCTCTTCCAACTCGGCAATCTCAGTCTTAGACTTGGCTACCGCTTCTTCACGAGCGACCACCTGATCCTGCCATAGTTTATCAAACTGGGCAGTACCTCGCTCTCTTTCATCTTCAATATATTGGATATATGTAAGAATACTCTGTAAAATCTGCTTTTTATTAAGCGATGGCGACGCTGCCTTTAACGTTGCATAGCTCACTGTAAAACGCATTTTTTCATCAGGAATACTCTTAAGAAGAACCTCGTCGTTGGCAGCCTTCTTCAATTCAAGATAATCCGGACCAGGAATATTCTTTTCATCAAGCATAGCGATGATGTTATCCAATACACGCTCGTCTACCTCAGCTGCCACCGTATCATCTTCTGTCTTGAATTCAGCTCCCTTCGTTGCCGACGGTTCTACCACAGCTGACTCCTCTTTTTTTTTCTCAGGCTCTGGCGCAGGTGCTGGCTTTGGCTCTACTCGCTCTATTGGACGTCCATGCTCATCGACCTCCTCAAACAACAAATTTTTTATCCCTTTAAAAAGTCCCATATCAACTTACATAATAAAAATGCAAGAAACGCATTATATTTTTCAAATACTAAAATTTCCTCAAAAGTACATATTTAGGCAAAAAAGTCAAAAATTTACAATACGATTTTTCAAGAGTAACATCTATTTTAACTTTTTTATACATAAAAGGAAAAAGGGCAAGAGATCACTCTCCTGCCCCGCATTTCATAGGAACCATCTATTAATGATGGAATAGACGGATACCAGTAAATGTCATTGTTATACCTAGACGGTCGCAGCACTCGATAACATTATCATCACGAACCGAACCACCTGGCTGTGCAATAAACTTAACACCACTCTTGTTTGCTCTCTCGATATTATCTCCGAATGGGAAGAATGCATCAGAACCTAGAGCTACATCAGTCATAGTATCCAACCATGCTCTCTTCTCTTCACGAGTGATAGGCTCTGGCTTCTCTGTGAAGAAGTTCTCCCATACACCGTCAGCAAGGACATCCATGTAGTCGTCTGAGATGTAAACGTCGATTGTGTTGTCACGATCAGCACGCTTGATTCCTGGCTTGAATGGAAGAGCCATCACCTTTGGATTCTGACGCAAGTACCAGATGTCCGCCTTGTTACCAGCAAGACGAGTACAGTGGATACGGCTCTGCTGACCAGCACCGATACCGATAGCCTGACCATCCTTAGCGTAGCAAACTGAGTTCGACTGTGTATACTTAAGTGTAATAAGGGCGATCAAAAGGTCACGCTTAGCAGACTCAGGGAATGACTTCAACTTAGTAGGGAACTCCTTGAACAAAGACTCGTCGATTTTCAACTCGTTTCTTCCCTGCTCAAATGTAACTCCGAATACCTGCTTTCTCTCGATTGGATTAGGGCGGTAGTTAGTGTCCATCTTGATGATACAGTAAGTACCCTTACGCTTTGCCTTCAAGATCTCAAGTGCCTCTGGAGTATAGTCAGGAGCAATGACACCGTCGCTCACCTCACGTGAGATAAGATCAGCAGTCTGCTTGTCACAAGTGTCTGACAATGCGATAAAGTCTCCGAATGAAGACATACGGTCAGCACCACGAGCACGAGCGTACGCTGTAGCCAATGGGCTAAGCTCCTTATCGTCTACGAAATAGATTTTCTTCAAAGTGTCCGACATTGGCACTGCAACAGCTGCACCAGCTGGACTTACATGCTTAAACGACGCTGCAGCAGGAAGACCAGTAGCAGCCTTAAGCTCAGTAACAAGCTGCCAAGAGTTGAATGCATCTAGAAGGTTGATATAGCCTGGGCGACCACACAACACCTCAATTGGCAACTCACCCTCCTCCATAAAAATACGGGAAGGCTTCTGGTTGGGATTACAACCATATTTCAATTCCATTTCTTTCATTAGGAAAGTATTTTAAATTTGGATGCAAATATATTGCAAAAAGTCGAATTTTCAAGACGATTTTGAAAATTAGTTGGTTATATTAAGGTAAGAGGTAAAAAGTAAGAAGTAAGAGGTATGGGGAAACTCATACAAAAGATTTATTCGACAGAAGCAGATTCAACCGTACCGGCAGATGAATTTGTTATTTCCAAACCATAATTGACTACACTTGAACCAAGAGACAAACATGGAGCAATAGCAAATACAAGAAGGATGAACAACCCTGCACCTAATGCATATCTCTTATTCTTATTCTCAACACTTGGAAGTACGTGTTTGTAAATTATATAGAAAATAGAAATCGTTACTGTCAAAACAGCCAACACCAAAATAATTCCGATTGCCGCAACTAAATATTTTTCCATCAAGTGTCAAATTAAAATAAAACAAAAAAGGAGTTCAAAACCGAACTCCTCTAGCGGTATGGACGGGACTCGAACCCGCGACCCCATGCGTGACAGGCATGTATTCTAACCAGCTGAACTACCACACCATTTTACGTCGCTCTCATTTCCTGATTGCGAGTGCAAAGGTATAGCATTTTTCTTAATCTGCAAACAAAACAAACAATAATTTTCATAATTTTTCTTAAAAAATTAAAAATCAACCTATTACGTTTTACATACTTTGTTTTGACATTTGAATATGTTTCCAAATGTCAAAATCATACATTTTGCCAATTAAATTTTACCAATTGTACGCCAACCCGTTTTTTTAAGAAAAAAACTGCATTTTTTTTATTTTTTTGTTTGCACAATTAAAAAAAGACGTATATTTGCAAAAAAGGAAATGAAAAAAGGATTTAATACTGTTCACCCTAATATTTGTATAGTGGAGATCGTACAGAAAATGCAAGCAACGATGCTCAGTTTGTATGTTAAATCCCGGAAAACTGTTTTTACCAATTGTTTTCACAATCCTTTGTTTTAACGCATCAATCTTTCAGGTTTGACGACCAAGAGATTCTTATTCCTTGGAAAGTCTTCTTTGCAGAAGGAAGAATAAGAGTCGGGAAAGATTTAAACTTTAAGGACTAAACAATAACATTCATAGAAGATGCTTCGTTGTGAAACGAGGCATTTTCACTTTTAAAAAAATCTCTCTCCGATTGTACAAACAAATTTCTTTCGAATTCTACTTCCAGTTTCAGAAACAGCTTCAAAAACAAGAATATAAATTCCCGCTTTCAATGCATTTCCATGATCATCCTCCCCACTCCATCGGATTTCTCCTTCCGCATCAAGCATTTGATAATCCATCACAGTACAAATTTCATGTCCATATCGATCAAAGCACTCCAAGGAACCCTTATAATTTGGTTTCGGAAACGAATACGCAATCACAATATCATGATAATCAGCAGTAATAAAATTCTGACTACAGACAATTCCGTCGTCTTTAGAAACTGAAGCCGAATTCTTTTTTCCTGGCGTTGCTCCGCCACATTCATCCGAAGCAGACACCCATTCATTTGAATCGAATGCTATACGTTCCAGACTTCGTCCTTTATCAGCATACGAAAATTGGCTATGCATTTTAGGTTCATACACAAACTCATCCAATACATTGTCATTCCTGTCAAGCAATACGATACTCGCACCACTATTGTTCCAAGCAGGCATCTTAGGCAAAGAAAACACCGTCGCACCGTCGCCACAATCATATTCAGAACATACATTTTCCACATTTCTACTCAATATAATATATGTATGCGGAGGAAGGGCATCATTCACGTCGTCAGAAAGAGGCGTGATATAATTGAGATTTCCATTTGCCTTTCGTGTGGCAATCGCCAATGATTTCGCTGAAATCCAGTCGTCACTCATATTATATAATTCCACGAACTCGCTTCCTCCCGTCAACACATCAAAAAGAATCTCATTCAGTATTACATCTTCTTTCTTCGCATCTCGAGCCAAATAAGATGTTACAGATTCCACGAAATCAGAACAAATAGAGATTGAGTCAAAAGCAAAATGCTTCGTACGAGTTTTTGAAAAATGCGGATTCAGAATAAAATATGACGCAGAATTGATCTCACGATCACTCACGACAAAGTCGACGGAATAATCACCATCTTCATTAATTTTGCTCCGCACAGTCCAATTTCCCACATTGTCAGTCTGCACAAGGATATCGTATTGTACCGCATTGAAATTCAACCTTTTTTTCGGCGACGCACCAAGCTTTTTCTGAGCACCGTCGACTGACTTCCACAACGCTATTTCATCGTTTGATTTTCCAAGCAAAAGATAGTAGCCAGAAAGAGTGGAATCCGCGGCATTATCTGTAGAAGAGGCCAGATAGACAGCGAGATAATTTGAAGAAGATGGATTAAAATCCATACGTCCACACAAATGCCACGTAGCAGAAACGATTGCATCGGATTTCGTAGAAATGGAAGCGGAAGATTCCGTCTTTTCGGCATCAAGTCTCAACAATTGATTCTCAACAAAGAAAGAAGCAGTGTCGCCCGACCAAACATTTTTCCATACTGTATCTGCAAATTGCAGGACAAAACAATAAATTAAGCCAATAAATAAATTCATATTTTACATTTTTTACTAATTTTGCACCTCAAAAGGCTAATCCGCCTACAAAATTAAGAAAAATTTTAATAAAAAGATAAAAAATGAAAGTAGCAATCGTTGGAGCCAGTGGAGCTGTAGGACAGGAGTTCCTTAGAGTATTGGCAGAGAGAAATTTTCCAATGGACGAGTTAGTTCTATTCGGATCAGAGAGAAGTGCCGGACAGAAATATACTTACAAAGGTAAGGAGTACACCGTTCAGCTTCTTAAGCACGGCGACGACTTCAAGGGTGTAGATATTGCTTTCACATCAGCAGGTGCAGGTGTTTCTAAGGAGTACGCTGCAGACATCACTAAGTTTGGTGCTGTAATGATCGATAACTCAAGCGCATTCCGTATGGACAACGATGTTCCATTGGTAGTTCCTGAGTGCAATGCAAAGGATGCACTAGTTCGTCCAAGAGGAATCATCGCCAACCCTAACTGTACAACAATCATGATGGTTGTAGTTCTTCAGCCACTTGAGAAGTTGAGCCACATCAAGAGAATTCACATCGCATCATACCAGGCTGCTTCAGGTGCAGGTGCAGCTGCAATGGCAGAGCTAGAGCAGCAGTACAGAGAGGTACTTGACGGTAAGCCAGCGACTGTCAACAAGTTCGCTTATCAGCTTGCTTACAACGTAATTCCTCAGATCGACGTATTCCAGGACAACGGATACACTAAGGAAGAGATGAAGATGTTCAACGAGACTCGTAAGATCATGCATACAGACGCTGCTTGTTCAGCAATGTGTGTTCGTGTACCTTCACTTCGTTCTCACTCAGAGGCTGTTTGGATCGAGACAGAGAAGCCAATCGATGTAGAGGCAGCAAAGAAGGCAATCGCTTCAGCCGAGGGTGTTCAGTTGATGGACGATCCTGCTAACAAGGTGTACCCTATGCCATTGTTCCTTGCAGGTAAGGACGATGTTTACGTAGGTCGTGTACGTAAGGATCTTGCTAACGAGAATGGTTTGACATTCTGGTTGGTAGGAGACCAGATCAAGAAGGGTGCTGCATTGAACGCTGTTCAGATTGCAGAGTACCTTATCAAGGTTGGTAATGTAAAGTAATCAAATACTTTTCATAAAGATAAAAGCGACGTTGCAAATGCAGCGTCGCTTTTTATTTTACTTTTTGTCTAATTTAGAAACCAACTTAATTACATGGTCACCGAAGTTAAGCACTGCATCACCTCCTGCAGCAATTATGTTACCACCAAACTTAAAAGGTGCCAAAAGAATATTTAGCAGAGTCTTTTTTTCCGTTTTCTTTCTTTCTGCAAGTATCTGCATTGCCTTATCCTTTGAAATCAACGAAGGAGTAATCCAATCACGGAATAAAAGTTCATTTCTAAATTCAACCGCCACACGAACCAACTCATTCGGTTTGTTCAAATCTATCTCAACCTCCGGATTCAATGTCAATGAGACCTCATCGATCTTATACAACAATGCATCACTACACTGCTTCAACACAACAGTTTGTACCTTGTCTGAGTTAGGATTGAAATATGGTGTCTGGTACTGAATTTTCGGAACATTGATATTCGTGCTGTTCTCTGCCGACAAAACAAGTACAGAGGCAGGGACATCAATGTCTGCGCAATCTTTCATGTATACGAAGTGGACAGATGGAGAAATCTTCACATTTTTGCATCTGATAAGTTCAAGGAACACGACGCCATCTTCCACACTACCCGATTCAAACAAAGTCAAACGCGTGACATAATCCATCTTAAAATCAGACATGGACGGTAGAGATGGACACTCCAGCCCACCTAGATAGCAAACTCCATCTGCATCAGTCTTATAATCTGTGGCATAGAAAGAATTTGTGATAGAAAATCCATTTTCAGTACCCAACCTTTCGTCGTATGGCTTAGTAATACAATATCCCATAACTTAAATTATATCATAAACAAGCTTCGGCAACATCGCCGAAACCAAGTAAGACAAAAATATTAAAAAATAATATATCTTTTATGTTAATTGGCTAAAAAGCATTAACTTTACAGGCGATTATGAAACGGAATCATACTACTATGTAAACTCTAAATAGTCCTGTATTCCATTTACAACTTTAAACACACATCATAAATTTATGAAGAAAAATTTATTCGTGTTGCTGGCTATGTGTGCGTTCACATTTGGTCAAGCCCACGCAAGTTCAATCTACGGGATTTCTGCAGATGGTGACTCCGATGAATTTCGAGTAGGAGACATAAGCAGCATTAAAATCGGGTCCAAGAAAGATGGATTAAAGTCCTATCCAACAATCAAATTCGGAAAAAGCAGCGACTCTACTGATTCAGACGAAGCATCATCTTACTTCATCATGACTTATCCCAATCCAGTAAGCGAGTACATCACAATCACAGGCATTGACGACAATACAGCAGTCTCTGTTGTCGACATGCAAGGAGCAGAGATTTTGAAAAGCAAAGGCACAAAAGTAGATGTCAGCAACCTATCTGCTGGTTCATACGTCCTTGTCATCGAAGGAAAGAAAGTAAAATTTTTGAAGAAATAATATAAACACATAAAATAAAAATGAAAAGATTTTTCGTAGCATTAGCCATGGTTATGGCAAGTGTGATTTCAATGGCGCAAAGCCAGTTCTACGTTATCATGAAAGATGGTAGCGGAACAAGTTTCCCAGAAGCGGTTGTCGACAAATTGACATTTGAAGACGAAAACGGAGCCGTCATTTACGGATTCGAAGATTTGGCAAACAGCATTGCCAAATTGAGAAAAGATGTAGATTCATTAAAGAATGTAATTGCCGTATTCAATTCAATTACAGATACTTCTGTATATCACGAATATGTAGATCTAGGATTACCATCAGGTACACTTTGGGCAACATGCAACATCGGAGCAAAAAAGCCAAGTGAATATGGAAATCTCTTTGCTTGGGGTGAATTGTTTAGCAAAGAATATTACTCCGCATCAAATTACACGCTTGAAGGAAAGAGTATGTCTGATCTTCGTGCTGAAAATATCATAGATGCATATATGAGTTTAGCACCAAGATATGACGCAGCGACATACTATTGGGGAGAAGAGTGGAAAATGCCGACATCAAAGGAAATGGAGGAATTAGTGGAATATTGTACAACAAAATGGACTGATCTTAACGGAACTTTTGGTGTACTGTTCACGTCAACAATAAATGGAAAGAGTATCTTTTTGCCATGTGCCGGATATTTCAATAACAAAGAACTTCTAGTTGAAGGTCAATTTGGTTACTACCTAACTTCTACATTCGTTCCATTTGATGAAGCCTGTGGAACTCTATTCATGGTGAATGAAAAAGTCTTCTATTCGCAAATGAAAAAAAGCCATGGTAGATCAGTCAGACCAGTAAAGAAGAAAAAAATCGACCCAACATATACAGATGACGACACACATATCAGTGGTCACAATTTTGTTGATTTAGGACTTCCAAGTGGAAGACTATGGGCTAATGACGACATGGCTGGAGTAATAAATAGTAAAGAATACGGCTTATTCAGATGGGCAGAATGTCATGAAGCCTATGGAGATAATCTAGACAACAACTACCTATGGCATAATCTCAATAAAGTAGAAGCGTTGAAAGATGCGAAAATCATTAATGACAACATGACTATTTCATCAGGACATGATGTAGCCTCATATTCATGGGGTATAAAATGGAGAATTCCGACAAAAGAAGATTACGAAGAACTCTTCAAAAACTGTGAAATCACATTTGAAGAAAAAGGAAAATCTATGAAACTAACTGGTCCGAACGGAAATTCCATAAAGTTTGAGAATCTTGAATTAGGCAGATGGACATCTACGTTATATACAGAGCCAGACGCCAATAGCGCTGTTTGGGCTTGGAGCTTAGACTTACGTAAAAATGCAGACGGAGAATGGATAGCGCCATCAAAAGAAAACAATTACAGTATATATGAAGACCGTCGTCTTATGCCAAAAAGAATCAGACCTATTTCTGATATGATAAATAAATAATATTTTATCAAAAAAAAGCGTAATTGAGCAATCGGTTACGCTTTTTATAAAAACTACACTTAAAAACTGACGAAAAAAAGTACGATGCAGCCACTGTATACTGGGGTGAGACATGGAGTACACCCAACAAAAAAGATGCAGAAGAATTGCTGACATACTGTAGCAGCAAGTGGGTTGACCAGAACGGAGTAAACGGAATTCTGTTCACAGGTCCAAACGGCAAAAGCGTATTTTTCCCAGTAGCAGGAATGATAAAAGACAAAGAGTCGAAGAGTCTGCAGCACCGAATGTTGCAGACTCTTTTTTCATCTAAACCCAATAATTTTCATTTATTTACTTGATTTTTCTATCAAATCACAAAAAAAACATTATTTAACACAGTAGATTGAAAAAAATGTCTACTTTTGCCATCGCAACTAGATAATGTATTAACACTTCAGATTGGACAAGGAAAAAATTGCCTGATTTGGAGGACCCAAAAAACAAACAACTATGCTAAAATTTTTATCTAAGTGGATTTTTAGTGCCTTGATGGCAGTGGTTTTCTGCGTCAACATCAATGCACAGAATTATCCTGCAAACTCTCCCGTTGCCATGAACGGCAAGCTAAAAGTATCAGGAACCCAACTAGTCAATGAATGCGGTAACGCTGTACAGCTTCGTGGTATGAGTACACACGGACCACAGTGGTTCGGACAGTGCTACAACAAGTCTGCTATTTCTGCACTTGTTAAGGACTGGGGAATCTCTATCTTCCGTTGGGCTATGTACGTGGAAGAGAACGGTTACATCACAAACCCAAGCGGTTTCCGCTCAAAGATCGACGAGATGGTTGATATCTGTGGTGAACTTGGTATCTACTGTTTGATCGAC
>JAZQQY010000023.1:0-56812 GCA_045629285.1 Paludibacteraceae bacterium
ACCTGTACCTGAACAGTCGTAGTTGAAATCACACTGGATATCTCCCTTTAGTTCACTTGGCTTAGGACCTGTACCCCAGTATAGACCGATACGGCAAAGCAAGTCGTCTGGATTGTTCCAGTTTGCTGAGAACTGGAATACCCCGTTGTTAACAGCATACTTCATTGAAGCTGACTGTCCTGAGTTTGTCCACATCTCATAACCGTAGTCTGTACCGCTGATATTGTGGTTACCGCCACCATTTGTAGCAGTCTGACCACCTGACAATTTCGAACCTAGAGTACATGGATCAGCTGAAGTACCACCTGTGTTACCGCCAGTGTTGCCTCCTACATTGCCACCTGTGTTACCACCAGTATTGCCACCTGTGTTACCGCCAGTCTCACCACCTGAAGCAGCTCCTGAGATTACGATATCACCACCGTTTGGAACAGCCTTAAAGTATACATATCCATCGATAACTGAGCAATCGATTGCCTTGTTACCCTGCTTTACAGACGCTGTAGAACCAGAAGCCTTAACACGTACTGACAATGGATAATCCCAGTTACAAAGCTTGTTGCTTGTCAAAGATGAATTCAAAGTCAATGAGTAAGTGTTGTCAGAAACCTTCTTGAAAGTTGCGTTGTCACGCTCCTTTATATACATACAAGCGTCTCTGAATGTACATACCCAATAATCGTTCTTATGCTGATCCAACCATGAAAGAGCACCTGTGAAGGCATTCTGATCAGTTGGAGAGTAGCTTCCGTTTCCTGCATATCCAGAGAAACCGTGGATTAGGAATACTGCCCAACCTCCGTTTGCCTGAGAAATCTTACTTGTAATCTGATTTGAAGAATTGATACCCTGGTTACCACAGATTGTACAATCCAAATTAGAGAAATCAGAAGGGCTCTTGCTATTGTTTCTACCACCACAAATACGACCTCCGATGTAGTTCTGCAATACTGCAGTCTGTCCTGGATTAACGCAGTTTGGATAAGCGATAGTCAAACAAGGCTGACCGATCTGCTGCTCGATTGTACTCTTTGATGGTCCAAGTTCACTTGCATTAGAGCTATGTGTTACTGTATGGCTACCGATCTCATGACCTTTCTTTGCCAAATTAGAGTAGTTGCCCCAATTGTTGTTCATCCAATTTGTCACAACATAGAAAGTACCCTTGAAACCATACTTGTCAAGTTGCTGTGCTCCCCAATTGTGTGAAGCCCACTCATTGGCACCATCATCAAATGTAAATGTTACAGCTGATGTACACCAATCTTCCCAAGTGGCGATCTCCTGCGCATGCGCTAGAGATAAAGATGCCACCATAGCAGTTGTTAAAAGAAATTTTTGTTTCATATGCTTTGCGTTTTTTTTTCGTTAGTTATAATGTGTAGACGAGTGAGTGTTTGTCCATCGTTTACGTTTGCAATATTACCCTAAAGTTAAATGACTGAAAATGTGATTCCAATTATTTTTTGACGTTTTTTTCTCGAAGATGCTCATCAACATACGATGACAGATTTTTCTATGGTGTTTGACGTTTTTTTCACTCATAATTCATAGTCTCCGAAAAAAAATATTTGATTTTTTCGACGTTAGGGTTGCAGAAATAAATTTTAGTATTACCTTTGCAGTGTCAATTCGTCGGTAAAAAACGGCAATTGGTCGGCAAAATAAGGCTAACGACAAAAACAAACAACTATTGAACAAACGATTACTAATTTTGAATTTATGAAAAAATTATTTACTACTTTTAAAAAGTCGGCAGCTGTAATAGCAACTTTAGCGTTTTCTGCAATGACTTTTAACGCATCTGCAGAGACCCTATCGGGAAAGACAGCTACTGAGATCGCAGGATTGATGACCACAGGTTGGAACCTAGGCAATACTCTAGATGCAACAGGTGGAAAGGGAGTCAGCTCGGAAACATCGTGGGGACAGCCTTTGACAACCCAGGCAATGATCACTACCGTAAGAAAAGCAGGATTCAACACTATTCGTATTCCTGTTTCGTGGGGTAATCACACAAAGTTCTGGAGAGATCCTGAAAATTTTGAGATCGACGAAGATTGGATGAACCGTGTAAAGGAGATCGTAGATTACTGTTACAACGAAAACATGTTCGTAATCTTGAATATCCACCACGACAATAATCAGAACAACATCTACTACATGCCGCAGGATGAAGAGGAAAACAGATTGTTCATCCGTGGAGTATGGCGTCAGATTGCAGAGGCTTTCAAAGATTACGATCAGCACTTGGTTTTCGAGATCATGAACGAGCCTCGTTTGGTGGGCGACACTAACGAATGGTGGTTTGACATCAACAATCCTTCCGCTGCAATTTCAGAAGCTCTTGATATGATCAACCAATTCAATCAGATTGGAGTAGACGAGATCAGAGGAAACGGATCGGATGAAAATAAGGATCGTGTCATCATGTGTCCTGGATATGCTGCTTGCTACGAAGGATGTATGTCGCCTGACTTCAAGTTGCCAACAGATGAAACAAAAGATCGTCTTGCAGTTTCTCTTCACGCATATCGTCCTTACGACATCTGTCTAGGTTCAAAAAGCAAATGGCTTAGCAGCTATACAAAGGAAATCGAAGACTATTTCACTCCAGTATACGAGAAATATGTAAAGAATAATATTCCTGTTATCATCGGAGAGGAGTCAATGTCCGCAAAATTCTCTGGCGACGAGCGTACTAATGCAGAAGACAGAATCGAATGGACAAAGGCATACTACTCGACTACAAAGAAATTCGGAATGCCAGCCGTTTTGTGGGACAACAACGTATACAAGAAAAACGGTGGTGAAGCTCACGGACATCTAGATCGTGTAAACCTACAATGGTATGATCCAGAATTCATCCAGACAATCATGGATGTTCTTGAGATTGAAAGCGTAGATAATATCTCTATTGACTATACATTGACTGTCGGACCAAACCCTACAACAGACAAACTCTTTGTCTCGGCAGACAATGAACTACAAAACATCAAAGTCTACTCGATGAGTGGAGTAAACGTAATGAACAAATCGCTTTCTGGAAACAACGCAGAAATCATGGTTTCAGAGTTGAACAGAGGCATTTACAACGCTGTCGTTAAGACAGAAATAGGAGTAAACGTAATAAAGTTAATTTTGAAATAGTAGTAAGGTTTTTCATGATAATGAGCTTGGTTTCGGGAGAAGCTGAGCTCATTGATTTTTAAAGTAAGATGTAATGTAGCTAATAGCTAAAAATCATCTCATTCCTCTGCTTGTTTTCACCAACTCAAACGCCTTATTGATCTCTTGGCACCGTTTAGTAGCCGACACTACAGCCCCTTCTCCCATGCCTGAAACAAAGTCGGGATGGTTGATTCGCATAAGGTTGCGCCACGTAGCCCTGAGTTCGGAATCAGTAGCGTCTTCCGTAATTCCAAGAGCATCGTAAGCCTTTCTTAGCTCTGGAGACAAACTTGCTGTCTCATTGGCGCTTTCGCTGCCTTTATGCTCCTGTTTGCTCTCTTTTTTATCTTCTTTTCCAAGATGCTTCTTCTGGAATGCAACAAAAACATCAGTATCAATATTCAAACGGTTGGCTACTTTTTTTAGAAAATTGAGTTCTGATATCGAACATGTACCGTCGGCAAACACCACGTCGAACAAAGTATCCATAATGATATTTAGAAACGCCGGATGCACCGTCGACTTCAAATCCGTACAAATCCTTTTAATCTCCTTGTCGGAATACTCCAGACACAAAAGATTCTTAACAAACATAACGGACTCTTTGAAATTCTCTTTATCGTATTTAGATATAAACTCCTTGATCGCATCTAGCTCACATACCATTTTTGACTTGTCAACCAAAACAGCGTGAACCATAAGAGACAGAGCCAAACTTATGGAATCAGGATTAAAACTATCTACCCATGAATGCTCGATTTTTTCTCTATTGATTTTTTCATACTTTTTTTTCAACTCAGAAAACATATTTTCGCCTCCCTCGACGGGAGATAGCAGATCAAGAATGAACTTATTATATGATTCTTCATACCAGCTGCTTGTATAAGCCATTTCAATTACCGTTTCCACCAAAAAGCTTAGTTCTATTGAGCTTAGTTGACGAATCTGACTAAACAGAGGTTCTTTATCACTTAACGGATTCGCTAAAAAACGCTCAAAATCCTCAAGTTTGCTTTTGGAACTATCTAAATATGTCTTTTCAATAAAATTCTTTGCGATAGCTATCTTTTCTTCTTTTTCCTCATTTTCAAAATTTACAGCTTCCGCAAGATATCTGACACAAGCGACCTCTATAGCCTTTCTTTTACGACTTTTTAGATTAGGAACTACAAACATCATATAGAAACAAACACCTAGCAAAAGTCCAAAAATGACAAAAAATATATTTTCCATAAGCATAAAATCCAGATATCGTAATTACTTATTGACGATTAGGGATATGACATTTCCATCTATCTCCTCCATATTTTCTGCCAACGCGTTTAATTTTGGAGACATGATTCCATCGCCTATTTTCAAACGCGGGTTCTTCTCTACCCTAGCCTCATCCCATAATCCAGCGTCGATAAATGACTGCAACGTCTTTGCACCACCCTCCACGATAAGCGACTGGACATTGTTTCCATAAAGACAAGTCATCAAAGCATCCAAATCAACGCCTTTTTCGTCAAATGTCAATGTTGCGACCTTCACATTCGATGGATATTTTCCATTGTCTGCTTTCTCAGTGATTAAGATTGTCGGTGCATCAGAAGAGAAACATTTATTGCCAACTGGAACGACTAAATTTCTATCAAGCACTACCCTTGTTGGATTTTCCCCAGCCCAATGACGCACTGTAAGGCTTGGATTATCATTCAATGCTGTCTGTGTACCGACGAGAATGCCAGCCTCATCAGCTCGCATCTTATGGACATAACGCATCGTTTCTGGAGTAGAAATTGCGATAGGCGAACCATTTCTGCCGGCGATAAAACCGTCTGCGCTCTCAGCCCACTTCAATATGATAAAAGGTCGACGCTTGGAATGGAAAGTGAAGAATCGACGGTTGAGATGCCAACCTTCGTCTTCCAGCACTCCCGTCTGCACCTCTATTCCAGCATCCTGCAACATCTGGATTCCCCTACCGTCGACTTTAGGAAAAGGATCCACATTGCAAATCACCACCTTTGGTATATGATGCTTGATGATCAATTCAGCACAAGGCGGAGTCTTTCCCCAATGAGCACACGGCTCGAGGCTGACATACATAGTGCTGCGAGTCAATTTCGACTTGTCAGCAACCGACGCCACTGCGTTGACTTCCGCATGAGGTCCACCGCACTTACGATGATAACCTTCACCGATAATCTCACCGTCGCACACAATCACAGCTCCAACCATTGGATTTGGTGCGGCATGACCGATTCCACACTTCGCAAGCTGGAAGCATCGCTTCATATATATTTCGTCCTGAGTCATAAGAAAATGCTAAATTATAAATGCTGAATAAAATCCTCCAATTCATCGAGATTATTGGCGACGGTAAAGAAATCCACGCCAACATTCATAAAGCCCTCTACTGTGGCCTTTCCAAACATATTTATCAGATTGTCGTAGTAGCCGTAGCTATTGAAAATCACCACTTTGCCATCAAACAGGCCAAGCTGACGCCATGTGATCGCCTCCAACACCTCCTCAAACGTACCGTTGCTGCCTGGACAAGCAATTGCCATGTCGGCAAGATCAAGCATCGTCTTCTTGCGGATATGCATATCCTCCACCACTATATGATCAACCTTGTCGTAGGCCCAACCGCGTTCCACCATAAACTGTGGGATGACACCCTTTATTGTGCCACCTACGCTCAGCACACCGTCGGCAAGAGCACCCATCACACCGACTGCCCCACCCCCATAATAGACAGTGATACCAAGTTTGGCAAGAGTCACTCCAAGATTGAATGCATCTTCAGAATATTTAGCAGAAGAATTGGAGTTTGAACCTCCATATACGCAGACACTTTTGATCATATAATTGATTTCTTAACCATTATCAAATGAAAATCAAATATAAGGATTTTTGAGCAGAAATTGCAAACTGCATTTTCAATTATTTTACGTTCCAATGCCATATAAAACAAAAAAAGACGGGGCATATCATACCTGTTTCTTTCAGATTACCAAGCGAACAAAGGATACTTAGCCATGATGCTATTAACCTTCTCACGAACTGCCTTGATGTTTGCGTCGCTCTCTGGGTTAGAAAGAACTGTATCGATCATCTCAACGATCTCAACCATCAAATCCTCCTTAGCACCACGAGTTGTGATAGCTGGAGTACCGAAACGTAGACCTGATGTCTGGAATGCTGAACGAGTATCGAATGGCACCATGTTCATGTTAGTTGTGATGTCAGCTGCAACAAGAGCTGTCTCAGCCATCTTACCAGTCAATTCAGGGAACTTAGGACGAAGGTCGATCAACATTGAGTGGTTGTCTGTACCACCTGATACGACTGCGTAACCCTTGTCAACGAATGCCTGAGCCATAACAGCAGCATTCTTCTTAACCTGAGTCTGGTATGTCTTAAACTCTGGCTGAAGAGCCTCACCGAATGCAACAGCCTTAGCAGCGATAACGTGCTCTAGCGGACCACCCTGCATACCTGGGAACACAGCTGAATTCAAGATTGAAGACATCTTACGGATAACACCCTTCTTTGTAACCTTACCCCAAGGATTATCAAAATCCTTACCTAATAGGATGATACCACCACGAGGTCCACGAAGTGTCTTGTGTGTAGTAGATGTCACGATGTGTGCATATTTCAATGGATTGTCAAGCAAACCAGCAGCGATAAGACCTGCTGGGTGAGCCATATCAATCATAAGAAGTGCGCCAACCTCATCAGCGATCTTACGCATACGTGCGTAATCCCACTCGCGTGAGTAAGCCGAACCACCACCGATGATCAACTTAGGACGCTCTGCCTTTGCGATCTTCTCCATCTCGTCGTAGTCAACACGACCTGTCTCCTTGTTCAAGTAGTAAGGAACTGGCTTGTAGATCAAACCTGAAGTATTTACCAAAGATCCGTGAGAAAGGTGACCTCCATGAGCCAAATCCAAGCCCATGAACTTGTCGCCAGGGTTAAGAACAGCAAGTAGAACTGCACCGTTAGCCTGAGCTCCTGAGTGTGGCTGTACGTTAGCGTACTCAGCTCCGTAAAGCTTGCATAGACGCTCGATTGCCAAACCTTCGCTCATGTCGACAACCTCACATCCACCGTAGTGACGGTGACCGATGTATCCCTCAGCATACTTGTTTGTTAGATAACTACCCATAGCCTGCATCACCTGATCACTAACAAAGTTCTCAGAAGCAATTAGCTCAATACCCTTAAGCTGACGCTGATGCTCTTTCTCGATAATGTCAAAAATCTCAGTATCTCTTACCATAACTCTTGATGATATTGTAATAATTTTTTGCAAAGATAGAACATTTTACTGAATTATTTATATTTAAGGGAAATATAAAACGATAAGAGGGAAAAAAAGAGCAACACATTATGATACTCCCCAAAATTTAGACAACAACAAAGGAGCAAGTATTACCTTTGCAAAAATCTAAAACAAAATGGAAAGAAAGAGCAAATTTGATTCGCCGTTCAAGACCAAGTGTGATACTGGAGAGCAATCTTTTGCATAAGATACCCTATCCCTAAAATCCATACAATCAAAAGCAACGGAACAAGAATGGTAAACTTCTTATGCTGTGTCTTATGACGGAAATAGGTCATGGCTGCTTTAGCACCGAATGCTCCTCCAATTGCCGCAAGCAAAATCAACGTCGCTTCAGGAATACGCCATTTGCCATTCTTCGCTTTCCATTTATCAACGCCATAAACCACGAAAGTCACGACATTGACAACAGCAAAATAAATATACAACAGATTCATATCTAATCTTCCAACAATACCTCTTGCCTCTTACCTCCTACATCCTACCTTCCATCAATACCAACTTGGGTGATCACCTGGAGAATTGCTCTTCTCATACTTCAAATCCTGCAACAATGATGAGTTTGCACTGATTGTGAAGTTGAACGATTGGTTATATCCGAATGGGACCAAGTCAAGAGATGCACTCCAACAGTGTAGGGAACGAGATATTCCACAAGTTGTATAACTGATCTCTTTTCTAATCACATCATAACCAGAGCTATAACGGAACGACCAATTACGAGTAAATGTGAAGTTTCCAGAGAAATTCAACATGCAAGACCAATCCTGATCGTATGTCAATCTCTCCTTATTGAACTTTCTATCTCCGTAAGCTACAGAAGCACTGACACTAAGATTCCAAGGCAAAGAGAATTTCTCATAACCTTCGTCGTCTTTCTTCTCGTCTTTCTTTCTTCTATCACGCAAACGTTTTGGAGCCTGTTTGTCCAAAACATCTGGATCCGTATCTTCAAATTCGTCGCTATTAGTAGGTTCGCCTTTGATCTGATCCTCAGGTTTCTCCTTCTTCTTGAATGTGTTATTATTGAAATTGTAGCTCAAACTTGTAGACGCATTTGTCATTCTGGCAAGACGATGGTTTTTCTCCATTTCTGTCACATTGACTCTTGTAGGGCTACCATAATCATTCAACTGATATGTATACGGAGTCCAACGGCTATTGACATTGAATGAGGTATTTCCAGGCAATTTGAAACGGACATTCGCTCCGATGTCAGACCAATTCAACGAATCGGCAAACACATTATAGCTTGTGCTCAACGACAAATTGTCAATCAATGATATTTTCTTATATCCAGTCGTATCTCTATCTGTACGAACCTTCATCTCAATATTATTGCTCAACGATAGATTCACACTTCCACTTGGCCCACTCGGATGTGTGCCTCCACCCCTCATTCGGGCATAATCAGTCGGCTTGATCTCCGACAAATCCATTCCAGGCACAGGTCGGATATATGAGCCATAATATGGTTCTCTCATCCATTTGAATGGCGAAACCATGTGGTCGAAATCAGGTCGTAGTGTAAATCCGACCGATGGCTGACACATGTGTCTGACAGCGGCGATCTTCTTTCCTCCCATCCACTTCAAAGGCTTGTAGAAACCGTAAAGCTGAGTATTCAAACTAACATTAGCAGAGAAGTCGTTTCTGAAGAACAAACCGTAATGATAGGCGGTATCAATCTTGGCTAGATTCTCATCCCAACTCAAATCCTGAGTCTTGTGGTACCACTTCTCGTTATATGAAACACTTGGGCTCAACACCAAATACTTAAAGATGTTGTATGAAGCACCGAAAGACAACTTGTGAGATGCCTCCAAATCTGTAAAGAAATCATTGACAGTCTGGATTTCAGAACTCCACATCAACTTATCCTGATGCATAGAGACTGTATTCCCTGCATTGAAATTATAGTTGAAATAAATCTTCTCATACCATTTCTTGCTGCCGACCATCACCTTTCTCTGGAAAGGATAGATACGGTTCATGCTAAGAGTCAACGACGGGAATGTGATTGTCAACGTAGAGTCGCTCTGTCTCTGGTTGACAGTCAAGTTAGTCTGTAGAGAGAACGGACTCTCAGGAAACTGGTATGCGTAGTTGATACTGCTGGATTTATTGTTCTCAGCGTATGAAGATGCATTATAGTATGAACGTGTATTATTCTTGTTGTAAGCTGATGTCGAATAGTTTACACTTGCAGAGAATGTGCTGAATGGGTTTGCCTTGGCATCCTGCTTGTGAGTCCAACGGATCTTCATATCCTTCATCTCAGTGTAGTTTGGCATACCCTTCTCTCCAGATCCAGTCACCTGATAACTGAACAAGATATTTCCGCTATGCTTGTATCGTCTGATATAACGGGATGTTCCGCTCAATGCCCAAGATCCTTTTGTATAGATATCTCCACGCACTGCCAAATCTACATAATCGTTGATGGCGAAGTAATATCCACCGTTTCTCAAGTAGAATCCCTGACGCGAATCCTCACCGAAAGTAGGCATCAACAAACCTGATTTATAAGAACTTGAGAATGGGAAATAAGCAAACGGTATAACTAAAGGAATCGGCACATCAAGCAAAACGAAGTATGCAGGACCAGTGACGACACAATTCTTAGGAATCACCTTCGCCTTAGTCAAATTCAAATAAAAATGCGGATGCTCATGATTGTCGCATGTTGTATACTTACCATCTCGCATCAAGAAAGTATTGTCCGGATTTTTTCTGGCTTTATCGCTGGTGATATAACCATCCTGTTGTTCTGTTATTACGCCGCGAATCAAACCCTTACCCGACTTATAGTTATAGTCGATACTCTCACTTTCATACTCATCAGGACCATCCTTGAAAATCGGAGTTTCTATCAAAGATCCTGTACTATCTATCTTACCACGAGCCTTTACTGTACTCTTTTCTATATCCAGGCTGATATTATCACTGGTCAGCTCAAGAGTCTGATAGTTGATAGATGCCTGTCCATACAAAAATGCATCACCGCCACCAATGAAAATGATTGAATCCGAAGCCTGATATGTGATTGTGCTTTCAATCGCATCTTTACTAGGCTCAAATACAAATGTCTTAGGATCTTTTTTCTGTTTTTTTGCCTTTTTTACAGGAACAGAATCATTTTTCGCAGATAAGCTATCTTTTTTGGGTAAAGAAAAAGACAAAGTGTCGGCAGATAGAGTTACCTCTTTTCTGTCGATACTATCATTATCAACTACTGTATCTTGTCCGTAACTATTTGAAAACAATAGTATTGTAAACAACAAACAGACTATATGCTTTATATTGTAGTGCATTACTACGCTCTTTCTTCTTACTTTTTTCTACAAATTTATTTTTTTTTGCTGACTTTCACAAATGTTTTTTCAATTCGGATTTTGTTATTGTAGGAAGGTTACATCATTCGGCCTCGCATATGCAGGCCACGATAACAACGGCCACGGTAGCCAGAAGACTCCGTCTTCAAGGCAACCATGGCCTAGGAAGGGCAACCGTTCTCACGGTTGTATATTTTTACTAAAAATAGCAAAACATTTCAATAAAAAAAGCCGCACCCTCAACGGATGCGGCTCTATAAGCAATCAATGAAACCTTATTATTTTAGATATTTCACCGATTTACAACCATTAAAAAATTTCTCAGGAATATTCTCCTTACTGTTGTCAATCACCACATCAAGCTCCTCACATCCCATAAATACAGAGTCACCAATAGAAGTGACACTCGATGGTATCTCGACGCTTGTCAAGTTGTAACAGCCCGCAAAAGCAAAATGGCTAATAGAAGTGACACTCGATGGTATCTCGATACTTGTCAAGTTGAAACAGTCATAAAATGCCTCACTACCAATAGAAGTGACACTCAATGGTATCTCAATGCTTGTCAAACTTTCACAGCCCCTAAATGCCCCCTCACCAATAGAAGTGACACTCGATGGTATCTCGACGCTTGTCAAGTTATGACAGAACACAAACGCATAACGGCTAATAGAAGTAACTGGATACTTTTTGCCATTTATTTCAACTTCAGAAGGAATCTTAACAGATTTTAGACTTGGATATACATCATCACCATCGCCATATGAGTTAGTAAGCTCTACACCGCTGCCGTCTTCCAAAACCCTGAACAACAATGGACTTCCAGTAAATGTCACCGATTTAACACCATTGAATGCGCCTCCACATTCAACATTGGATCTTGAATTATCAACTACCACATCAAGATTCCAACATTCATAAAATGCACTATGTCCAATAGAAGTGACACTCGATGGAACCGTAAGTTTTGTCAAGCCACGGCAACTCTCAAATGCACCACTACCAATAGAAGTGACACTCGATGGAATCTCGATGCTTGTCAAACTTTCACAGCCCCTAAATGCCCACTCTCCAATAGAAGTGACACTCAATGGGATCTCAACGCTCTCCAAGTTATTACAGTTTCTAAATGCCATATCATCAATAGCAGTGACAGGATACTTCTTGCCTTTGATTTCTACTTCAGATGGAATATTAATAGATTTCATTTGACGATATATTTCATCATAATCTCCACCTTTTTCACTACGAACAACCGCTACGCCTCCGTCATTCAAAACCTTAAACAAGAATTGGCTTCCTGTAAATGTTAACGATTTAACACCATTGAATGCGCCACTACATTCAACATTGGATCTTGAATTATCAATTACCACATCAAGCTCCTTACATCCAGAAAATGCACTATTTCCAATAGAAGTGACACTCGAAGGAACCGTAAGTTTTGTCAAGCCACGGCATCCATTAAATGCATTCGATCCAATAGAAGTGACACTCAAAGGAATCTCGACGCTTGTCAAATTGCTACAGTATGCAAATGCATTATTTCCAATAGCTGTGACTGAATACTTCTTGCCATTGATTTCTGCTTCAGTTGGAATAGTAATAGATTTCATTTGACGATATATTTCATCATAATCTCCACCTTTTTCACTACGAACAACCGCTACGCCACCGTCAGCCATAACTTTAAACAAGAATGGACTTCCAGTAAATGTCAAAGATTTCACTCCAATTACACCATTTTCACATTCAACATTGGATCTTGAATTGTCAATCACGATATCAAGATTTTTACATCCTTCAAATGCTCTAGATCCAATAGAAGTGACACCTGACGGTATCTCGATGCTTGTCAAACTACTACAGCCGTAAAATGCAGAATTTTCAATATTCTTAAGTGTTTTAGGCAACGACACAGTTTGGATTCTGTTCTGATTCTTGAACGCTTCTTGAGCGATGCTGGTAACTGTATAAATTTTGCCATTAACCAATGCTGTCTCAGGGATAATCACATCAGCAGATCCGTTGATCAAACCTTCAACCTCAACCTCTTTGTCGTTAATGACGAAATATTTCAAATCAGAGGCGTTGACAGTTGCTGATGTATCTACTGTTCCCGACTTTGCTTCCAAGGCCGCAACTCTCGCTTTTAGTTTCACAAGTTCTGCAGCCATTTCATTGAATCCCATAATCTTTGCAATCTGGGGATCATTAAATGAAATGCTGTCGACTTTCTCTGTCGGGTAACTTTCAACAGATCCGTCTTTCATGATCACATAAAACTGATCTGCTGACAATGTTGTCAAGGCTGCAGCTGCTGTGGCTGCCGATAGTATAAACTTCTTCATATAAATCCTTTTATTTCTTAATAAACTTGACTGACTGATTTTTTACTGTTAGAATGTAGTTGCCTGTTGCGAGGCAACTCACATCTACCCTATTCCCGGTTGTGCGCGAAAGCACATTACCGTCGATTCCTCTGACAATCACCTCATCCCCGTCTTCAATTCCAGAAACAGTAATATATTCACTCACGGGATTGGGATATACCATAATTGCCGAATTGGATGAAACGACATTATCGACATCATCACTTGACGCATTAAACACGATAGTCGGATAACCTTTGTCGCCTTCTTTCTGAGGAGCGAATTTGATGCTCTGCACAGCGCCTATCTGAAACTCATCTTTGCTACCGTCGGCAGAAATTCCGATAAATGGAGAAGCAAAACAGGTTCCTAGTGATGACAATGTCAGAAACATCGAAAGCAAAACATATTTGACTTTCATAATTTCTAATTTTTCTAATATAAATCCTAATAAAACATTTTGTTGCCTTGACAACACCACAAAAATGAAGAAGAAAAATAATAAACGCAACAATTGATAAATTTATTTACATGGAGATTGCTGCAAAACATATATTTACAAAAAAGAGACGGTGCACTCACACCGCCTCTTATCTCTGGTCCGACGAGATATAGTCCCGTCGCTTAAAAAATTCCCGTCGCTTACATTAGAACTCCGATGAGAAATGGAATCTGATCTTAGGGAAATCGCTCTGCGCCATCTGTAAGATATAACCTGAATCCGCTAGGAATACGTCGCGATCCTCTTTATCCTTCGCCATATACTGATATTTTCTCTTCTTGAATGTCTCCAATGCCTCTGGATCATCACTCTCGATCCAACATGCCTTATATAGTGAGATCGGCTCCCAACGACATTGTGCGTTGTACTCGTGAAGAAGACGGTACTGGATAACCTCAAACTGCAATGCTCCTACTGTACCGATGATCTTACGTCCGTTGAACTGGTTTGTGAACACCTGAGCCACACCCTCGTCAGTAAGCTGCTCGATACCCTTGTTGAGCTGCTTTGCCTTCATCGGATCGTCATTCTCAATATACTTGAACATTTCTGGAGAGAAACTTGGCAATCCCTTGAAGTGTATTGTCTCACCCGATGTTATTGTATCACCGATCTTGAATGTACCGCCGCTGTCTGGCAAACCAACGATGTCACCTGGGTATGCCTCGTCGACGATATCCTTCTTCTGAGCCATGAAACATGTTGGGCTAGAGAACTTGAAGCTCTTTCCTAGACGTACATGCTTATAGTTGACGTTTCTTTCGAATTTACCTGAACAGATTTTCACGAAAGCGATACAGCTTCTGTGGTTAGGGTCCATATTGGCGTGAATCTTGAATACGAATCCAGAAAACTTATCCTCTTCCGGCTTCACGATTCTCTCCTCTGTCTTGATCTCTCCTGGCGACGGAGCAATCTCGCAGAAACAGTCAAGCAACTCCTTGATACCGAAGTTGTTCAATGCCGAACCGAAGAATACCGGAGCGACTTCGCCCGCCTCGTATGTATCTCTTTCAAACTCTGGATAAACACCATCCAAAAGTTCAAGATCCTCACGAAGCTGCATTGCATCCTCTTCTCCTACAATGTCGTCAAGCTGCTTGTCGTTGATGTCGGCAATCTCAACGTTCTCAGAGATAGTCTGCTTGCTCGGAGTATATAGATTCAAGCTATGCTCGTACAGATTGTATACACCCTTGAATTTCTCACCCTGGTTGATTGGCCAAGATAGAGGACGAACCTTGATATTAAGTTCCTTCTCCAACTCATCCATCAAGTCGAAAGGATTCTTACCGTTACGGTCCATCTTATTGACGAACACGATAACCGGAGTGTTACGCATACGGCAGACATTCATCAACTTTCTTGTCTGCGACTCAACTCCCTTTGCACAGTCGACAACGATGATAACGCTGTCTACAGCAGTAAGTGTACGGAATGTATCCTCCTGGAAGTCCTGGTGACCTGGAGTATCAAGGATATTGATTTTGAAACCGTTGTATTCAAATGCCATCACAGATGTAGCGACAGAGATACCACGCTGCTTCTCAATTTCCATCCAGTCGGACGTTGCTGTCTTCTTGATCTTGTTCGACTTAACGGCTCCGGCAATGTGGATAGCACCTCCGAAGAGCAATAGTTTTTCAGTCAGTGTAGTCTTTCCGGCGTCGGGATGCGAAATTACCGCAAACGTACGTCTTCTTTTGATTTCGTCTATGAATGCCATTTGTACAAATTTCGTTAAAACGGTGCAAATTTACAAAAAAAATGCGAATTGAGAAATGTGAAATGCCAAATGCATTTGTTACTTTCGTTTACGATGATTAGTAATAACTGAAACATGGCAAAATTTCTTTTTTACATATACATAATCCCGATTGTAGGTTCTATAGCATACCATATAGTGAAGGGCATATACGAAAATGGAAATAAAATCACACTACCGAAAAAGGTAAAAGGTGCCCCACCACTTCTTACATTTTACATCTTACATTAACTAATCTTCATCGTTGATAATGAACACCTCTTCATTCTTGCGTTTCATATAGTATTCCTCGCGAGCGAAACGCTCAAGATTAGCTTTATTGGTACTCAACTCATCCATTTTCTTCAAGCAATTTTCAATCTGCTTATCGTAAGACTCGATCTGACTGTTTAGTTCACGAATCTGATTATAGTTGTTCCACCTGTCCAGATAGGTGTTGTCCATGATGAAAAATGACAGCACAAAGAAACCAGCGATAACAAGCAGATACTTGTTTGTAACCACCGCTTTTAATTTTTTCAAGACAACAAGACCGAGGGTTTTTAAAATATCGTATTCACTCATAATAAAATTCTTTGTTGTGCGCAAAGTTAAAGAAAAATGCCAATAAAAAGGATGAATCTTGGAAATAAAAAAGACGATGGAGATCACTCCACCGTCTTAATATCATAATATGATTAGACTAGAGAATTACTTGATATACTTCTCGTATGCATCCCAATAGCCTTTTGGACTTGTAGGGATAGCCATAATATATTCGTCTACATCATAATCTCTTGAATCAGTATCTACATCACATTCGTGACCACTTACCACAACAGCAGATACCTTATAAGGGTTTGTCAATTCGTCATCAGAACTTACATATAGATAACCAGTCTTTGCAACGACCAACGCACCGTCCGACTTGACAGCGTTAGGTTTCTTGACTGTCTTATCAACACTATTCTGATATAGAGTAGTCATACCACCGTTGATCTCCACCATTTCATCAGCTTGAACACAACGTGAGCTACCTGCCTTAGACTGGCAAATAACGACAATATTACCGTCATCA
This sequence comes from Paludibacteraceae bacterium, assembly GCA_045629285.1. Taxonomy (GTDB): domain Bacteria; phylum Bacteroidota; class Bacteroidia; order Bacteroidales; family Paludibacteraceae; genus UBA1723. The sequence continues at coordinate 16,545 of JAZQQY010000023.1, forward strand.
ACCACCATAGCCTTATCTGCCTTGATACCACAAGTCACTGTAGATTCACCAGCAGCATCGACAAGTGTGTTACCACCCATAACGACCAAGATATCACCTCCGCTTACTTTAACTGCGCCAGCTGCCTTCAAACCTCTAGCACCTTCTCCGTCAAGCTGGATGTCGACCTTACCGCCCTTGATATTGATATCTGCGTTGTTCTTCTTAGTCTCTTCGATTGAAGTACGGATACCTCTCGACTCATCGGCACCAGACTTTACAGTGAAATTACCGTCAGTGATTTCTGCGTAACCTTCGCCGACATCCACACCATCTGCCTTTGTTGTGATGTTTACATCACCACCCGACTGCAAATAGTAATCGTTAACGTGAATACCATCAGACTCAGCATTGATTGTGATGTTTCCATTCTTCACCTCGACATAGTCGCTGCTCTGAATACCGTGACCGATCACACTAGTGATGTCAAGAGAACCGTTACCCTTGAACACAAACTGTCCACGTCCACGCATTGTAGCACCTACAGTATCCTTATCGCTGTTCTTCAATGAATTCTTACCTACAAGAACGACTTCAGTGTTCTTCTTAGTAATCACATAAACAGGAGGATTGACACCAGCACTTACAAGTTCAAGATTATTGAATTCAAACTCCGACTTATGCAAAGAAGAGAATATGACGTTACCGTTTGTACTCTTACCCGAGAACTTATACTTGATCTGTCTTGAAACATATTCCGAATTGATTTTCACCGATGTGCCATCAATCTTAACGTCTACGCTATCGAACGGATTTGAGACGCTGACCTTATCACCGTCGAATGAGACAGACACATAGTGTTCAAGAATCATGCTGTCAATCTTAGATGTCTCGAATTTCTCCTTACCCAAAGTGATAAGACCATTGACACATGTCATCTTTGTCCCTGGATTAACAACACGCACACTGACATCTCCATCTGTCTTGAAGAGTGTCATTTCTGTATCTGCAAATGCAGCAACCGAGCAAAACATTGCAGATGCTAAAAGCAAATCCCTTTTAATCATATCTTACAAAGTTTTACTGTTTTACCATCAACCTTCACAATATAAATACCTTGACGAAGGCTGCTAATATTTACTGCTGAACCGTTCTCAACAGAGGCCTTCATTACAAGTACACCGCTGATAGAGTAAATTTCGACTGTCTGCTTTCCCTCGATTCCAGAGATGAATACCTCTGAAGATGCAGGATTAGGATACAATGAAATAGATTGAGAATCTGAAGAAAGATTATGTACTGCTGAAATATCCTTAACCAAAAGTTTTGAAATATCAGCTAATTTCAGAGACTCTGCCTTTGAATTTACACTTTCTTTGACAACAAGGACTTTCTCTTCAAAAGAGATCTCACCACTATCATCAACCATGTAAGTGTGAGTCTTTGAATTGAAATCAACAACAGTCAATTCAGTCTTGACTTCGGCAAAAGCACCCTGACAAAGAATAGCTGCCATGAAGGCTACGACTGCTCTTTTCATTTTATGCTTGTTCATATCTGTTAAATTACTATATGCCTATTACATTAACATTAACGAGGCAAAAGTAGTAATTTTATGTATATTATCACTAAGAAATTGAAAAATAATGAAAATTAAGCGATTTTAACAGATTCCGACACTCACAGCATCTTGCTTTGAACCTCTTCTTTTTTCATTTGTCTGATATCGAAAAGTGTTCCGGAAACACCAAGACAATAGCTGCAAGATTCAAGGCCTTCTTTATCGTTGAGATAGTGCAATGCCTTCTGCTGGAAATCGGGATCGTCGATGTTGATTCCCTCGTCTGCAGCTTTGACGTTCGTCGGCATATCATAGATATACTGCTGATCCTCGATGTAGGCGGCACGCGTACACTTGAAGAAGGTGTTTTTGCGGACCATCAGACATCTGTGCTTCATCCAACAGTTATCATAGATGGATCTTACTCTGCTTTCATCCTCGTTTTTCTCAGTCAAGACGATATTGTAAAACTGGTCGACGTCTTTGATGTTAAGCAAAACGAAATTATCCTTTGCCATCTGCTTTATCCTGGCTACAGTGTTCTCCGGCACTGCTACATTCCTGTAGTTGGATATCCACAACTGATCAATTGTGCTCATTATCTCTTCCGTCAGATAACGATTGGCAAGGACTCCGTTTGTCACGATCCTCAAATTTGTCTGAGGAAAACGTTGCTTGATAATCTTCAGTATCTGAGCAAGTTGCGGATGCAGCAACGGCTCTCCTCCGGCCACTTTGATGACGTCTGGAGCAATATGTTTTTCAAGAAAATCGCATATTCTCTCGGTCTCCTCGATCGACATGAAATGTTCTTTATGGAACGGAGAAAGGTTGCAGCACTGGTTGCATCTCAAATTGCAGTGTTCACACACATGAAGTTCGAACGACTCTGTCCTGATGCGTCCTTCCACAACTTTGTACTTCTCTCCGTTTTCCGAAAATCCTTTTTTGTAGCAGACTGCCTCCAACGCCAGCACAACTCCATCGTATGGCATTCCGCTTCTGATATACTCAAACTGACATTCTCGCGACACAAAACGTGGCGTCATCTGCTTTAGAAAATCCAAATCGGCATCATTCTTAAAGTAGACGCGAAGCTGACAGATATCGTCGACGGCAAAACCGTATTGCAGGCCATACTTCTTAAGATTAAACTGGCCAAGCAACCAACGTAGGTTCTCCATGCTTTTGTATAGCTGCTCATACGCGTCATTCGGGAAAAGTACCGTCTCATCAACCATACTCATGGTTGCGGCAGTCTGCAGTTTTGAACTGCCATTCTCTTCCACCACCGCACCACGACACGTCATCTGCCTGACTGCACCGTCGAACAGATATGCCGACTTTTGTCTCAAATTCTCCACATACAACGGTTTGGAACTACTTTTCTCTACCGTGATTCTGATTTTGTCTCCTGTAGTCAACACGTCGCTCATCGGAGGCAGATTGCCCTTCAACGAATCAAACACAGACTTGCATGCAGTCTCACGTATTTTGCAAAAGTTTTCATACACCACCGACGGGATTTCATTCCTAACCAATAACGGCATCTCTTTCAAAACCTTTTCATAGAGAGATTCTATCTTATCTATCTCATTTATATTGAATTCAGTCTGCATCTAACTAAAAATTAAATCTATAATATTTCTCGGCAGCCAATTGCTTCTGCATTTCCGAACCTAAGAATGTTCTCCACTCGGTCGTATAGCCGGCAATAAGCCTACCCTTTTCTGCTTTGTCTACAGCAATTATATTTTGTTGAATTTCGACGTGGTTATCCACAGAAGCCTCATCATGCAAATACTCCATCTCTTCCTTGTAGACCGACTCGCATGCCTCACCATTGCCTGCCTTATCCAACAGATTGTCGACGAATGGCAAACCTTGTCCACGCAACGTCATCAATGACGAATCAAAACCGACCTTTACACCAAAGAATGACTTCAATCTATACGCCGTCCAATCATGCACACTATTGTATGGCACGTCCTCATAGAAGTAGACGGTGTGATTTTTCATCATTCGTTTACCAACCGACGCTACGACATTATGGTCGACATGCCCTCCAACGCCAAGCGGAAAGTAGAGTTCGTCCGGCAAAAACTGGTCACACAGGGCTTCAATGTGCTGTGTCAATCGGTCGACAAGAGCTTCTTCTGCGACCTCTTTGTGAAACATAATCGTCTTGAAATCACGATATTCACCGCTCCTGAACGGTGCATCCTCATAACCCAGATGTATATAATGGACGTTGAGACGCTTCAGCACCTCCTTATCATCGTTCCGTCGTTGCGGATGCATAGCTCCACCTTCAGTGAACACTGTCGCCACAATATTCTCATCCTCACGCTCCTGCCACAGTTTCATTCCGCAGCTGAGTACAACGTCGTCGAGATGTGGTGACATATACAATCTTCGTCTTTTTCTCCTGACATTCACCGCAGGAAGCAATGGTTGACGACTCTCCATCAGTTTCCCGATCAAATCCACCATCATCGCAACTCCACCCGACTTGCGTATCGAATCCTTTATTCGCCGTGAATTCTGCAAGTAGACGGGATTGTCTATCAACTCGTTAATCTGACGTTTGAAAGATTCTGCGTCAACTCTTATTCCGTCCATCACGACTCCGACGTTCGACATCCGAGCCATATCAGCCTGAAAAAACTGATCGTTGCACAATGGTATGATTCCGACCGGCACACCATGAGACAATGCTTCCAACGTTGAGTTTGACCCTCCATGCGTAATGAAAGCAGATGCACGTTTTAGAAGTGTCAGCTGCGGCATATAAGGTAAGACGACAGCATCGTCCGGAACATTTCTCAACAAATCGCGTGGAGTGTTTCCGACAGCCATCACCAACTGTACATCATCTCTTCCGTCAACAGCGTCAATCACTGTCTGATAAATCTCTGGATGATAAAAATTCTGACTGCCGAGTGAAATCAACAACAGCTGTTTATCCGCGTTCAACGCGTCATACCGGAACTCCGGCTCATCGCCTCTTGGTTTGTCGAAATCACACGGCATCCCCACCATAAAGGAATGAAAATTCTGACTCTCTTCTCGCGGCATATAGGCTTCTGAGAAATATGCGAAATTCAACCATGGCGAGACGATGTCGCACAGACGAAACGTCGGTTTATCTTCAAACATTGCAGCTCTTTCCACTGCATATCTGTCGAACGCTTCTGAAAGATCTGAATTCCACGTCAACGGCACCAATGGGTTTATTGAGCTCGACACACCGACCCACGGAATCTTTTTCCTCGTAGCCACGACATGAGCGGCATACACCATAGGATCGGAGATAATAAGTTCTGGGACAAACGTATCAACGGCTTCCGTCAAAACGGCCGTCTGATTAGGAACCATATCTATAAGCATGGTTTTCAACCAGTTGCTCATCCACTCCCTATCATTCTGATGTTCGGCAAACGAGGCTCCGTTGGAAGAGAACCACGACGGCAACTTATCTTCCGAGGCAAACACCTCAGCCTCGATACCAGACATAGTAATCTCCGTCTGCAGATTTTTTCTGCTGAACACCGCAAGTTGGGCACCTTGAGCATAGAGATGTTTTGCCAGTCCGATCAAAGGATGAATGTGTCCTTTTTCGGGAATCATGACAAACAAAATTCGTTTGCCTCTAAAATCCATTTTCCGTCAGATACTTTATTCGTTTGTCTATACCTAATTCGTATATCATTTTTTCGCTTTCTTCCGGCACCATACCGCTGATCGGCAAACCTTTTGCAAGAGTGTCTCTCACTTGTGTGGCACGGACAGACGATTTCATCTCAGGCAAACAAGTGCCGAGATTTTCCATCTCACCCATTAGCAGATGTGCTGGATTAGAGCCGTATATATGGGTAAAGTGTGGCATAAACCAAGCTATGTTCTTGATTTTCTCCATCATATATGGTGTATGAGCAAAAGGTACAAGCCACACTCGTTTATTGCAGTTCGGCAATACATAAGCACCGATTATCTCCATGCGTTCACCTGCAGTGGCTGGGTTGTGAAGCGACAGCGCTTGTTCGGTACAAGCTATCGACAATATCGCCTCATCATGATTTTCCAAAATATGCTGTAGAAATTCACGGTGTCCGTTATGGAACGGTTGGGCGCGGGTGACATATAATGCTCGGCTGACGTTGCTTCTGTCAGCCACCGTTTCTATAGCGTCACACTCTACATTCTCTACTTTATAACCCATCACTCCGGCAACAGTTTGCAGTTCCGCATCATCGGTCACAATTGCGTCGAATCTGGGAGAAAAATGAGAAATACGGATAATCAGCTGATCTGCCTTCAGTTGACGGCAATCAAACGGGAAGATATAAAACGGACGTTGGGCATATCGGGATATCATCTCCTTTGTCTCTGCAAGAACGTTGCCCGGATGCCACCCTTTTCCAACCACGTACGACGTATCTATCCAAACAAGAACGAAGACAAGCTCATCATAAGCACGTTCAAGTCGGGCTATAGTTTCGGATGTGGGACATTTTCCGCCGTCAAACAATACAACTGCTCTTCTCATACATTGTAATTCAAAACCTCATTGTAGCACTGCAAGAAACCGTTTTCTTTTTTCATCAGCCAATAGTCGCGATGACGCAGATAGACCAAAGACTGTTGCAAACCGAAATAGGCATGCCAGAAATCACGGTCGCCACTATACAATTCATGAATGCTATCGCTATAATGTCTCAAGAAATAATCGACAGCATCCAAATTGAGTGCAAATATAGGATTTTCCTTATTCCTCTTTGCTAACCTAAGTGCTGTAAATATCACATCGACTTCAACCGGAGCCACTGCGACCTCCTCAAAATCAAGGAACGAAACAAAATGTTCATCTTCATCCTTAACACCGTCGAACAGAATATTTTCCTGATGAATATCGCCATGAATTATCTGGGGTTGTCTGCCGGCAAGTTTTGTTTCGGCAGTTTCCAATAGCGACGTCGCTTTGCCATAAAACCTTTTCCAACTCTGAATAAATGTTTCAGCCAATGGTTGCTTGGGCATCCATTCCTGACATCCTTCATTTGCACAATCCAGAATTTCCTTTAATTGACTATTGAGAATAGTGTTGTCGGCAATCATTCCTGTCAATCGGACATTTGCCAGACAATCATTCAGCACCTTATAATTTTTCACAATCATATCCAGCTGTGCGTCGGTCGGAGTCGTCCATAGATCAAGAGTATGACCTATTTTATATTTGAATACGGACATTATCGCACCTCCATTCTCACGGAAGATTTTCATAGTTCCATCCTTTCCGACGCATAGCTCCGGAGCAATTTTGCAATGAGCGTCATACAATGCAGTCAGGACATCCAAACTGAATCTTGCATGTTCTTCTCGCGACAAATCCTCTATCCTGATAATATGTTGTCTATCCTTAAACTCAAAAAGGTTTGAGCTTGAACGTCCTTTTATCTCATTCTTCCCTAACGTATCATCAATAGAGAAATCTATACCCCACGTTCTCTTAACCTCATCACAAAAAAACTGAGGTAGGATCGTCAAAAGAGATCTATAATAATTCTGACACTGCATACTAGATTCACCCATATCAAAATAGCATTGTCGACTCAGGGCCAAAACCGGTTTTCAAGTGATTGTCGGAAGTATAAATCAGCCGGGTAACGACATCTGGCGACGTGTTTGTCACCTGACGGACATAGTACGCCATCATATCATTGTTCTTAGTGTAGTAATAACCGTCGAGACAGCAGCACCAATCGCATTTGAAATCACGTATTCTAAGCATATCAGGATGTAAGTCGTAGAACAAATCCTTGCTTCTAACAATATGAGTCTCACAAAACTTATTGAACGGCATCAATGTGACAAAAGCGCACTTCTTGACATTCACAGACGACGCCCACTCCATAAACAGCTTTGCCTGCTCCACGCTGTCAATCTTGCCTTTTATCAGATTGCAGTTGAACACAAGAGTATTCTTGCGTTCTATAGACTCTTGAAACATACGGATGTCGTCCGTCGTACACATCTCCTGATGGAATATGGCATTGTTCTCCAAATCAGAAAAATGATGTCTGCTCAGATGGATCGACTCCAACAGAGAAATGCCGTCCATCGAAAGCATTTCTTTCAATGCATAGCCGTTGGTACTTATGGCTACTTCCATGTCTTTTCCAAGCACTCTGAATACAGAATTCACAGCGTCGTTAAGAAGATCCATATTCAACGTCGGTTCACCACCAGTAAACGACACTCCTTTAATGACTTCCTTGTCGTTAAGATAACGTAGAGTATCTTCCAACACGTTAAGATCAAGAGTACCAGACTGATGACGGTATTTCGAGTTTGAACAAAAATCGCAGAAAGCGTTGCAATCGTTTGATAAATAGACAAAAAGACGCAATTTAGGTTTTTGAATCAGCAGTTTATCCCGTCCACTCTTCTGACAATTGTATTTAGGCGTGTTCAAAAACTTCCCATATAGTTCGAGATCAATACTTTCAGCACCCATATATGCAAAAAACTGTTTGATTCAATCAAGTTCTACATTGACGGCAAGTCCAACTCCATTACAGAACAATGCACACCTAGTATGACTTTCGTTAGGCCAGACTTTCTCAAATCCAGCTTGCATACAGTCAAGTTTGTTTGACATTCAAACACACGCACGGAAGAAGGCACTACAATTCTGCCGACATTCTGTTCACGGAAAGCGTTTGTCTTTATCTCCTGTATACCTTCAGGCACAATGATATCTATACTTTTGCCAACGTATGCGATCAGTTTGTTGTTAAGCACAAGAAAATCATCTGGATACGAGACATTAGCATGCGTGCTAACCTTTACATTGTTTTGACAAGTCGGAAGTTTTATCGAAATGAATCTAGCATTTTCAAAATCACCCAATCTCACAGATTTCAGATTCGTTTCGCTTAAATCCAGCTCATTAACATACAGATCTTTCTGCGGATGGAACACTTCAAGAGCAGAAGGCAATTTAAGGTTGTCAAAACACCTATTCTCAAAAACATTCTCAGCAATTTCCGTCACACCTTCAGGCACAACCACATCCCTTCCTTTGCCGACATAGGCGATTAGTTTATTGTTCAGTATGATAAAATCGTCATCCGAAAAATTCAAACAATCACAATTATCGTCAGAGGGAGCAGAATTGGGGTCCTCTTCATTTTTTTCATCGTCTTGTGTTTTATTCACCAATCGGCATATTAACAGAATTGATAATATGCCACGGATCAATCTCAATATATCCATAATAATATAGAATAATCAACAGCCATAACAGCTTCTTCTTGAATTATACGCTTCTTCCATTCTTCTTTGTGCTTCTCTTTTTTCCTCTTCCTTTATTTCAACCACACGTCTTAAAATTCCGTCTTCACTCTCTTTCTCCAATTTGGAAGCAGGATACAAGCGGACAAAGTATTTTGCATTTCTTACATAATCAACAAGTTCTTCAGGGACTTTTTCTAGAACAAGTTCTTGCATAAGTGTTTCCAAATGAGCCTCTGCTTTATCCACATTAAAAGAGTCTTTTCCTGTTTTGGAAGCTTCTATTATTCTATTCACAAAATTTCTTAATTCATCTTTATCCATAAATCATTGCAATTAGACAAACGATTCAACATCATTTGTGTTTATTCTACAATGATAACAACAAATTAAATATAAACAAACTCGTTCAACATATTTATAATACAAAAGATTTGCAACGACTAATTTTGGACGACACTAAATCACTTTAAACAGCCTTGTTTTTCCATTTATAACTCTATTATTCAACACAAAATTCACTCAATTTTCCATTTTATAACATTTTTTAATTTTTGATATGGTGTAAAACCGAAGAGTTATCTTACATTTGCAAAAACTAAAATTTTGAAGGATATGAAAAGAATGCGTTTTTTTGAGATATCATTCTCTCTTTTGTTCCTTCTCTTTTCTGTCTCGGCTTCAGCACAGAGATCAAGAGGAGGAGGTGGTGGTAGCGGCAGTCACTCTTCATACAGTGGCGGTTCATCTTCATCTAGCTCAAGTTCCAGCTACAGTGGAGGTCACTCTTCATCGTCGAGCTCATCAGGTTCGTCGGGATCTTCGTATTCAGGTTCATCTAGATCATACAGCAGCTCTCCGTCATACAGCAGTTCTCCGTCATACAGTAGCGGATCTTCAAGTGTAGGATCGTCTCGTTCTTATGGAGGCGGATCATCAAGCCGCACATACAACGGAGGAAGCTCAAGCGGATTGAGAAGCCGTTCATACACGACTTCCGGTTCATCTTCACGTACAGTTCGTCCAGCATCCAGCTCTTCGACAGTTCGCACAGCAGCACGTCCAGCTTCGGCAAGTCCAACAATATCAAGCCATGTAGGGGTTCGTTCACGTAACGAAATCGCAGCACGTCCAGTTCGCTCTACAGGACCACGTGTAAATGCGACTTCAAGCAGACCGAACGATCCAGTCATTCACTCATCAAGAGTCGGTTCATCAAGAATCGGACACAGCACTCGCAGACACGATCATCATCCACGCGTCACAAGACACCATGGACATACATACCATTCACACATAGGTTATCACTATCGTCCATTCTACTATGGCGACTGCAGATACTACGTACACTGCGGAAGATACTACCGTTGGGATCCATACTGGGGTTACGAGTGGGTGCCATATCCATACGGATGGTACTTCTCTACACTACCTTACCGTTGCTTCCCTGTTTACGTAGGCACATCGACATACTACTATGGTCAGGGCACTTGGTTCGCTCCAAGAAACGAGGGTTACGAGGTTGTAGAGACTCCAATCGCAGCTGACGAGACACTTAACGTGGCTGAGTTGCCATACGAATGTTCTTCAATTGTTGTATGCGGCAAGACATACTACGTTGGCGAAGGTACATGGTTCATCGCTACAGACAAGGGTTATCAGGTTGTTGACGTTCCTACAGATTGTGCAACTATCATCGAAGCATTGCCTGATGAGAATAAGAAGGTCGAGGTTGCAAACCAGGATTTCTTCTTCGCAGACAACAAATGGTATATGCCAGTAGAGGGTGGATACATGGAGATTCAGGAACCAGTCGCAATCCAACAGAAGGAGGAGGCTAAGACTGCTCCAGCGCCAGCTGAGACTAAGACTGAAGCTAAGGCAGACACAACACCAGCAACAAGAGCTGCAGCACCTGCACCTAAAAAGATAGAGTTGCCAGCCGGTGCTAAGGAGGTTGAAGTCAATGGCAAAAAGTACTACTTCTCTAACAACGTTTGGTACGACAAGACTGTAAACGGAGATTACATCACTATCGAATCTCCATTGAAATAAGAATTGATTTCAAACAAATAACACAAAGAAGGGGGATTTTAAATTCTCCCTTCTTTTGTTTAGTTTCAGGTTTCAGGCGACAAACCAACCGTGGAACGGTTGATTATAATTAGTCAATGGTTGATTTGAATGAGCGACAGCGAATAAAAATCTACATTGGGGTAATAATTAAAATTCCGCATTATATTATGTTTAATATGAAAAACATATTTTCTTTATTACTAACACTTATATCGTCAACACTTATGGGATACAGTGCAGAACCATCTTTCGACTATACATCTAAATGGAATGTGGTGGATAATCTGATAGACAAGCCATTGCTTAAGTATGCTCAGAAGAAGGTCGACGAGATACGAGTGGTTGCCCAAAAGGAGAATAATGAGTTGAACACCCTAAGATGCGAGATCTACGATTTTGCCATCGACCTTGGTTGTGAATACAATATCACTGCAGAAGAAAAACGACTTAAGCCAAACAACGCTAAGCGCGAAGAGGCTGAAGACATCATAATCAACCACTATAAGAAAGCATCCGACCTTCAGAAAGCATTGAAATCACCTGTGGAGAAGGCTTGCTGTGAACTTTTCATGGCGACGATGGTGAAAGATTTCATCGATGTGATGGACAGACGTCCTGGTTCAGTACCAAGCATCAAGGAAGAGGATGGAAAACAGTTTACAGCTGAAGATCTACGTGAGATGTCGCACGAAAACTTGCGTGGCATCATCCGTACCCACGTCGACAATGTGGTGAAAGAAAAAGACATACTGCTTTCAACATCAGCAGATGAGTATCGTTCTATGTTTGTTGTTTCTAAACAGGTAACCGATGAATACAAAGAGTACAATCCGTCTGTTTTCGATGCGATGCTACCGTCGCTAATCATGTTTTACTATGAGCAGATCAACATCCTTGAAAACTGTGCAAAAACCTATTTACCTATCCATCTTGTTCAGAAAGATTTACTAAAGTCGGAATTTCTCAACTCTGTTTTTGCCGACGTGATCAACAATCACTACGAGGCAAAGGAATACTCGGCTGCACTGTCGGCTGAGCTGACACGTCTACAATATCTAGAAAGAGCCAACTCCATCATCGACAATAAGACTAAAATTGAAACTCTTGAATCTCTTATCAAGCAATACGACGGCAAAACATCGTGTGTGGTCAATGCGGCTGTGAAAAAGCAGGAATTGATGTGCAATGAGATTATGGAATTCAACTCTGGAGATGAATCTAAAAAAATTGATGCTTATCCAAAACAAATTATAGAGGAGACTGCAAAATACGAAGAGCTCTACCCTACTCATTCAGGAATCAGTCAGTTAAAGCAGAACATAGATTGGTTGAAAAAAGCAGAGGCATCAGGCACTGTCAAAGCAAGAGTGAACAAAGGCAAAGAGGTGAGCATTAATGCCAAATATGCTAACATTGACACACTGCATGTCTATATCTACCGCGTCGACATGACGCCATTGGAGTTAGCAGACAACGACCATCATAAAGAGATTGCCAATGCCAAATTCATCGCACAGAAAGAGATAAAGCTATCTCCGTCAAACTACATAATCAATAAAGATACGGTAATCAATATCGGTAATGATTTTGATTACGGAAGATATATCGTCTACTTCAACAACAAAAAAAGCTCAACACCTTCAAACATCAGCAATGTAGTAGAAAAGGGAGACAATAACTATGTGACTTTCAACGTTTCTGACATATCTCTACTAGACGTCACATCGGTCGGCACAAAGAGAAACATTTTTGTCATCAACGGTGAGACAGGGCATCCGGTCAAAGATGCGACAGTAGAGAGATATAGCTACATCCATGACAAATATAATCTTCAGGAAACTGTAAGCTCTAATGTCGACGGACAAGCAAACATCAATCTTTCAAACAACAACAGCAACAAGCTATTCACTCGTAAGGGCAAGGATATCTATAGTCCATCAACTTACATCGACAAGCATAACTCTTATGAGCCTCATGATTTATACAAAATAGGCATTTATACAGACAGGGAGACATATCGTCCAGGGCAGACCGTACAAGGTAAAATTGTCTTGTCGTATTTAAGCAAAGAAGACAAGCATATAGCTGAAAACAAGAATGTTAACCTTATTTTCAAAGATGCCAACTATGAAACCATAGATGAGATCAATGTCACAACAAACGAATTCGGTTCGGCACCATTCGACTTCACCATTCCATCCGATCGCATGAACGGAAGTTTCTCTATCCAAGCATCGTTCAACGATGGAAAGGTGACATACTATGACGGTCAGGACATCATGGTTGAATCGTACAAACTTCCTGTAGCTGAGGCAAAAGTCAACGTGAAAGAAGGAAGTTCAACAATGTACGGCAGCAAACTAGAATTCGAAGGTGAAATAAGAACATTCTCTGGAGAATCAGTCAACGGCACAACCGTGAAATATCGTTTGGAAGAGTTCGGCTATCACTACGGAAGAAACGCACAAAACGTTCTATTCTCAGGCGAAATTAAATGTAGTGACGACGGTAAATTTACAATCGTAACCGACTCTGCAATAACTAAAGAGCTAGCAAATGCAGTGAAGTTAATTATCGATGCGGTATTGCCTAGCGGAGAGACTGTCACTGCCAGTCAAACAGTCATTATGGACGATAAGCCAGTATCTGGTGTAATCATCTGCCATTTAAATACATTTGAAAAGAAATCTCCTCTCAACCTTACAGTCAACCTTCAGAACAATGCAAAATACAACAATGATGTTGAAGCCATCATTGCAGTAGCGACAAAAGAGGATAAAGACAAGGGAATTGCAAGCAAGGAAGTTTTGTCTAAGATTGTCAGGGGCAATGGAAGCATAAAAGAGACTCTAGGCAACACATCGCTTGAGCCAGCTGTATACGATATCGTTTTGAGAACAGCAGCTGGAGAAAAACTTGCCACTGAGCAAATCATAATATTCGACAAAACATCTTCAAAACTACCAGAAGGCTTCGAGTCAATGCTTAGTAAGATCTCTTTGAATATAGAATGTTCTCCTAATAAAAATGCAGAGATAATGCTTCTTTCATCAGAAAAAGAAGCGAAGGTTTTAGCTGTTGTCAGAGACGAGAAAGGCAAATTCTTGAATCACGAGTGGATTGATATGAATAGAGAGCAGAAAATCTTCAGAATCCCATTCAACAAATATTTTGCTAACAATAAGACCAAAACCGTTTCTGTAGAGTTTATCATCGTCAGAAACGACAAGATTATCAGACACTCTGAAACAATAAATAGAGAAGAGTCCAAAGAAAAGCAGGAGATAGAGATTCTTGAAATCATACGCAATATAGTTCCTGGCGAAAAGCAAAAGGTTAAGATCAAGGTCAAGCCAACAAGCGACAGACATGAGATTGCAGCTGTAATGGTCGACAGAAGTCTGCCAGGAATGGTTCCATCTTGGAGTAACCTTAGCCACTTCTTCTATCAAGGACATTGGGAATCAAATATCCCATACGTATACACGCGACCTTTCAATATCAAGAGAAATGTTTCAAAAGGACGCTATCAACATGTAGCACCTCCTCAGTTTATTTGGAACAACATCAACATGCGAGAAGGCGATATTTTCACAACCGGATATAGCAGATATATCAGATCAAAGGCTGCACCTAGAATAATGAGGAGTATGGCTGTTGCAGAAGCAAAAAATGGAGTTCCAGGAATGGTAGCGGAAGTTAGCGTTCAAAATGACATGGCAGTTGCACCAACATCGGCAGGTTCTACTGAAAATAGTTCTGACGCAATCGACTTTTCCGATGTTAAAGTCCGCGATAATTTTGTAGAGACTGCATTCTTCTATCCTCAATTGGTAACAAAAGAAGATGGCAGTGTGGAATTTGAATATACAGCCCCAGACGCATTGACATCATGGACGATGATTCTATTGGCTCACGACAAAAAAGTCAACAGTTGTGTCATCAGCGAAGAGTTGCAAACGAAGATGCCGTTCGCAGTAAAGGCTAATTTGCCTAGATTCGTGAGAAAGGGCGACAAATGTACGTTGGCTACAACTATCACCAATAATGATGACAAGGAGAAATCTGGCGACGTTGCAATCATCATCAAGGACATTGCAACAGACAAAGTGATATTGGAACAAAGCCGCAAGTTCAGTGTGGCTGGCAATCAATCCAAAGTTGAAGAGTGGAGTTTCAACGTACCGGCAGGAGTGGCTGCCATCGAGGTGAAGATGGTTGGCAAAAGTGGAACTTTCTCAGATGGTGAAGTTCACACATTGCCAGTGTTGTCAGACGGCACACACGTGGTAAAGAGCAAATCGATGCACGTGAGTGGTGGAGAGACAAAAGATTTCTCTATCCAATACAATGAGAAGGAGATGCAAGATGCCGAGTTGACTGTGGAGTATACAGACAATGCTGTTTGGCAAGCTTTGATGGCGCTTCCTTCAGTGAAAGATGCAAAATATGAGTGTGCGACGGAATTCATCTCTGTAATATATGCAAATCAGATGGCTCAACGTATAGCCAAACTCTATCCTGAAATCCAGAATGCAGTGGAGGAATGGAAGAAAGAGGGCAACCATGCAGCGTCGCCATTGGATCAGAATCAGGAGTTGAAGAATGTGTTGATGCAGCAGACTCCATGGATGTGTGAGGCAAAGAACGAAAGCGAGCAGAGAGCCAAAATCGTGGAACTTTACGATAACGTCAGAATTGCCAAAGCCAACAAAGATGCCATCAGCAAGTTGGAAAAGCTACAAAATTCAGATGGAGGATTCTCTTGGTTTGACGGATTCAAGTCGAGCGAATATGTAACTGTTGCAGTAGCTCGTCGACTTGTAGAATTGAAAGAGTATGGAGTTTTGCCAAAAGATTGCGAGAAGATGCTAAAGAATGCAGTGAAATATATTGACAAAGCATTGGCAGAGGCATACAAAAATGAGATTGGGAAGAATTGGAATGCAGACAGAGAATGGGTATTCAACGTCTTCAGAATCAGAATCTCATACGACAAGAACCTTGACAACGACACGAAGAAAATCCTTGACTATTACGTCAATAAAGCACGCAAAAAGATCAAGGAGATGACGCTATTCGGCAAAGCTTCATTCGCACTCGTGCTTAAAATGAAGGGCGACGAAAAGGAAGCCAAATCCATCGTGGAATCTTTACGTCAGAGTGCTACCGACAACGAGGAACTTGGTATGTACTGGAAAGGCAATCAAGACAGTTGGGGACGCTACGGCAATGCCATCGCCACACATGCGATGTTGATTAAGGCATTCCAGACGACAGGTTGTGATGCAAAAGAGTTGTCTGACCTTCGTTTCCATCTGATCACAAAGAAAGAGACTACACAGTGGAGCAACACAGAAAGCACGTTGGCCGCCATCGATGCACTTGTAGGTGATGGAAATACCACTACAGATTTGAGAAAGAGCAGCAATCGCACCATCGCAACAATTAAGATCGGAGGCAAAACAATCGATGCCAAGAGAACTTCAGGCGACGGATATGTGAAGGTCAACTACGATAAGGAGTCATTCACTCCAGAGTTGTGCAACAACATCCACATTGAGCAACCAGCCGGACAGGAAGGCATCGGAGGAATATACATCTCTTACGATGCTCCATACTCTGAAATCACAAGTGGAAAGAGCGGCATCGAGGTCAAGAAGAAGATGTATAAAGTTGTCATCGCCAACGACGGAGACAACAACAAGGAGATGCTTCAGGAGATCAAGGAAGGCGAGAAACTAAAGAAGGGCGACAAAGTCAAGATTGTAATGACGTTGAGAAGCGACAGGGACATTGACTTCGTACAAGTGCTCGACCTACGTGCAGCTTGTTTGGAGCCAGTCAGAAAGCGTCCTGGAATCAAGTGGGCCGACGGCAAGGTTTACTACCAAAGCATCACAGACAGTGAATACAGCATGTTCTTCGACCGCATCAGCAAAGGCACAAGAGTATTCGAATATACATTGCATGTGACACAGAGTGGCGAATACACCCAAGGCATCACGAAAGTCATTCCACACTACTGCCCTGCTTTCAGTGCAAACTCAGAAGGCGGAATGGTTGTGGTTGAATAAATGGTAAATGTGGAATGCGAAAAGCGAAATTTTTCTCATTCCGCATTTCGCATTTCAAATTTCAAATTTAATTTGCTATCTTTGCAAATATGTTGTATACACTGATAAAAGGCATGATCATAGGCGTGGTAGTGTCGGCCCCTGTAGGACCGATCGGCGTGTTGTGTCTTCAGCGTACACTAAACAGAGGAAAAGCACACGGTTTTGCCACAGGATTCGGTGCGATGCTGTCGGATATGATCTATGCGTTGATAGCAGGATTCAGCATGTCGATGGTGATCGGATTCATTGAAGATCACAAGTTTGCGCTAGAGATCATCGGTAGTATCGTGGTATTCTGCTTCGGATTGCACACATATAGAGACAATCCCGTCGCCAAATTGAAAAATATGGAGACAAGCAAAGGAAGCGTCGTGCAGGATTTCCTTTCATCTTTCGGATTAACAATCACCAATCCACTTGTAGTATTCCTGTTCATTGGTGTATTCTCAAGATTTTCATTCCTTTCCAGTGATGCAGGCATGGTACAGAACGTACTTAGCATTGCCTCTATCTTGGTAGGAGCATTAGTATGGTGGCTGGTAATCGTGAATATAGCAGATATATTCCGTAGCCGTTTCAACCTTCGTGGATTAGTAATTCTAAACAAACTTACAGGATCAGTACTTATGGTGCTTTCCGCTTGCACTTTGATTTACACAATCGTTTCGGAGATGATCGGGTAATTAAAAAGCCCATGCAGCTTTCACTACATGGACTTCATCAAGAAATGAAAATTTAATGTTGGCACAGATAAATCTTCGTTCTATTTTTTCTTTATCAAAACTTGCCAATGACCTTCTGGCTGTTGAATCTCTGATATCACTGTATGACCTTCTAGTCTGACTGATCCAGGCACGTTCTCAATTGGTTTTCCATCGTCAAGTAGGATTTCCAATATGTCGCCTGGCTTCAACTGCGCAAGCTCAAGTTTTGTTCTCACAAAGTTCATTGGACACAACACTCCACGAAGATCCTTTGATTTTGCAACCGCCGGACCAGCAGGTTTTGTTTCAACAACGGGTTTTGCATCCTCTGCAGGATTTGAAGAAGAGGC
Source organism: Paludibacteraceae bacterium (assembly GCA_045629285.1). Lineage (GTDB taxonomy): Bacteria > Bacteroidota > Bacteroidia > Bacteroidales > Paludibacteraceae > UBA1723. The sequence continues at coordinate 34,630 of JAZQQY010000023.1, forward strand.
CTCTACAGCGGCAGAATCTACCTTCTTAAACTGCAATGCGTCGTCCATATTAGCATATAGAGTGTTGACTACATCTGCCAACGCATTTGCCTTTGCAGCGTCGTATGAACCCTTCTCGCCATCTTGTTTAGCCTGAAGCACAAGAGCCTTGAATGAGTCGTCGACATAACCAGCATTGATGAAATGCTCAATGAATGCGTCGAACACATCTGCCGGCTGCTGAGGATCAAGTCCACGTGTGACAAGCAACATACGGCTTGCATGGAAGATGACAGCATAGTTATCTTTGCCTGTAGCCTCCTTGATTGCCTCCTGATCCACAGTGATCATATCGAATAAACCTGCAGAACATTCTGGTTTACCACGTTTAGTGACATTGAAGACGTCGTTGCTACCCCAGTCGAAATAGTAGTTTTTATCCTCTGAGAAGAGAGGCACATTGCTGTATTCTGCAACTAACTTAGCTGCGACATCCTGACCAAGCTGTGAACGAAGCCACTGGCCGAAACTCAATGTCTGGCCGAAAAGTGCATCTGCCAACTGAGTTGTCTCGACATATTTTCTGATCAGTTTCTCCACCAACTCTGGAATCTTATAGGCAGCGATCGTACCAACCGATTTAGCCAACGAAGGATTCTGCTCGTAACTTGCTCCGACATACACCTGATAAGCAGGGTAAGCATGGTCGGAATGAAGCACCTTGCCCACAAAGCCAAGGTCTGTCCACAATGGTTGACCACATAGGTTCGGACATCCTGAGATGTTGATCTTCGCGTCGTCAAGATAACTCAATGAGATATCGCTATCCTCAAGTCTCTTTCTCATAGCTTCTGCTAATCCTTTCGACAAACAGATTCCCAAGCGACAAGTGTCGGCACCTGTACACGACACGATATTGTTTAGCACTGCTGGTTTGCCATACTCTGGAGTGTACGCTGCAAGAAGTTTCTCCAACTCAGGCAACGACTCTGCAGGAATATTTCTCAAGCGGATATTCTGTCGTGGAGTGAAGCGAACTGTGTGCTTTCCGAATTTAGCAACGTAATTCAACACATCCTTCAAAGCCTTTACATTGGCCTCATCGTTAAGCCAGATATTACCCCAAACGAATGGGACAACTACCGACTTATCTATCGACTTGCTATGAGGATAATCTTCGGGATGAACATCAAGCTGCTTTCCAGTTGCCTTGGCCTTTTCAAAATATTCATTGATTAGGCGGAATGTCTCTTCCTGACCTAACTTATAGAATATGAAGCGGATACGTGCTTTATACTTATCTTTACGATTTCCGTGAGCATTGAAGAAATCCTTCAAAGCTTTCACAAGCGCATAAAGGTCTTCGACGGGAAGAAACTCTTTCCAAAGCCACCCGATTGTAGGTTTAGCGCCTGCTCCACCACCGATATACACCTTGAAGCCACGCTTTCCATCTTTGATCTTTGCTACCAGACCAACGTCGTTGATATTGGCGTAATCTTCGTAGTTTTCGTCAGATGAGAATGCAATCTTCATCTTACGCGGCATCAAATAGGAGTCGGCCTCTGGCACAACCTCGTCAGTCAACGCCATTGCATACGGAGTCGTATCGAATGTCTCTGTGTCGCTGATACCTGAAAACTCGCTGACTAGGATATTGCGGACTGTGTTTCCACCACCACCCTTTGTCGCCAAACCGACTGTTTGAAGCTGCTCAAGCACCGTCTGAACCTTATTCAACTCCAAGTTTAAAATCTGAACCTCAGCACGAGTAGTGATGTGAAGCAGATCAGAACCGTTTGCCTTTGCGATGTCGATGACCTTAATCAACTGCTCCGGAGTGATTACACCACCAGTAGCACGGATTCTTGCCATGTAGACCTCGTTCTTTCGCTGCTCATAAACGCCCATCGGCACACGGAACGCCTTAAATTCAACTCCGCTAACTGTATTGTTCTGATAACCAGCAGCAAGAGCTCCGAATTTTTCTATATCTTTTGATAATGTATCTGGTAATTTATACATAATTTTCAATCTTATAAATGATTAACGTTTGTGGAGACCACACTCCTTGTGTTCAGGATCTTCCCACCACCATCTGCCGGCTCTGATATCCTCACCTGGCTCAATGGCACGTGTACATGGCTGACATCCGATCGACGGGAATCCTTGGTCGTGCAACTTATTGTATGGCACACGGTTATCCTTGATGTATTTCCAGACATCCTCTTCCGACCACTTAGCCAACGGATTCACCTTAATTAAACCATTGTTTGCATCCCACTCCACCACATTGATGTTAGTTCGTGTCACAGCTTGAGAAGCTCGTAATCCGCAAATCCAGACATCTACAGTAGACAATGCTCTCAACAACGGTTCGATCTTGCGGCAATGACAGCAAGCCTTACGTAGCTCGATGCTCTGGTAGAATGCGTTCACACCATTCTCTCTGACGTACTTTTCGACTCCAGTATGCTCTGGCGAGTAAACCTCGATCTTGATGTCGTACTTGTCATTTGTACGGTCGATAAGCTGGTAACACTCAGGGAAAAGTCGACCTGTGTCGATAGTGAACACACGAGCATCCTTCTTAATCTTCGCAACCATTGCAGTCAATACCTGGTCTTTCAGACCAAGGCTTGATGCAAGTGCGATTCTATTTCCATATTTTGGCAAGAAATATGCCAAAACCTCCTCTGGAGAAGCGTCCTTCAACTGCTCGTTGAGCTGCTTTGCTAATTCTTCGTTTGTCATATCCACCTCCTCTTAATCAACATTCATTACTCTACAATCATTCCGGCACCGACAGTCTCGTTTGTACCCTCGTCAACGAAAATCAAAGATCCCGTTGTACGGTTGTTGGCGTAGATATCGTATGCAAGTGGTTTGGATACTTTCAATGTAACCTTAGCGATATCGTTCATGTTGATCTTCTGATCATCACGGACATTCTCCAAAGTATTGATATTCACCTTATAGTCTACTGCAGTCACAAGGCCCTGCAACTCATCAGTAGCATGACGGATGATATATTTCTGACGCAACTGAAGCGGACGATGGTTCAACCAGCAGATAAGCAATTCAACCTGCTGACCAACGTGAGGCACCTCACTGCTCTTCACAATCTGTGAACCTCGGCTTACATCCACGTCGTCAGCCAAAGAGATGCTGATACTCTGTGGAGCCTGGGCCGACTCAATCTGCTTAGTACCCTCGTCGATACGGGAAACGGTCGACTCAGTATATGAAGGAAGCACCGTCACCTTGTCGCCAACCTTGATAGTACCGCTTGCCACACGTCCAGCGTATGCACGGTAGTCTGGCCACTCGGCAGTTTGAGGGCGAACCACATACTGCACTGGGAATCTGAACGGCAACTCCTCGATACCCTCCTTCAAAGGAACCTGCTCAAGCAAGTGAAGTAAAGTCTCGCCCTTATACCAAGGTGTATTCTCGGAAGCGTTAACCACATTGTCACCCTTCAATGCAGAAATAGGAATAAAGTAGACGTGCTTCAAACCAAGCAACTTAGCGATATTGGCGTACTCCTTCTTGATGTTCTCGTAAACCTCCTCAGAGAAGTCGACCAAATCCATCTTATTGATAGCCACGATCACATAGTCGATCTTCAACAAAGATGCGATATATGAATGGCGCTTAGTCTGCTCGATAATACCGTTACGAGCGTCGACCAAAATGATGGCTGCATCAGCAGTAGATGCACCAGTCACCATGTTTCTTGTATATTCGATGTGACCTGGAGTGTCAGCAATGATAAACTTACGCTTTGGTGTAGCGAAATATCTGTATGCGACGTCGATTGTGATACCCTGCTCACGCTCAGCTCTTAGTCCGTCAGTTAGCAAAGCCAAGTTGACCTCTGCATTTCCAAGACGCTCAGAAGCAGCCTCTACAGCTTCAAGCTGATCCTCAAAAATTGACTTTGAATCATACAAAAGTCGTCCGATCAATGTCGACTTACCATCATCCACGCTACCAGCAGTAGTGAATCTCAACAACTCCATGTCAAGGTAACCAGTACCTGTCTCTATTTTATTATCTATATTGCTCATAATTTAATTCCTTCCTATATTGATTTCTTAACGGAAAATAATTCTTAATTCAAAAGACGTCCACATGGGGACATCTCTAAGATGAGGTTCCCAAAAACTATTAATTCTTAATTAAAAATAACCTGCCTTCTTTCTATCCTCCATTGCTGTTTCAGAACGTTTGTCGTCGGCACGACCACCACGTTCAGTGACTCTACTTGAAGCGATCTCGTCGATGATATCCTCAATGCTGTTAGCAGAAGATAGAGTCAAACCAGTACATGTGATGTCTCCGATTGTACGGCAACGAACACGTTTTGTAACCACCTTCTCATCTGGTTTCAACTGCATGAATGGGTAGTGAGCCAACCAAACACCGTCGCGCTCGAACACCTCTCTCTCATGAGTATAGTAAAGTGATGGCAACGGAATGTTCTCCTGTAGGATGTACTGCCAAACGTCCATCTCAGTCCAGTTGGAAATCGGAAACACACGGAAATGCTCACCTAAGTTTTTCTTTCCGTTGAAGATATTCCATAGTTCAGGACGCTGGTTCTTTGGATCCCACTGACCGAATTCATCACGGTGGCTGAAGAATCTCTCCTTTGCACGAGCCTTTTCCTCGTCACGACGCGCACCACCTAAGGCTGCATCAAACTTATATTTCTCAAGAGTATCGAGCAATGTAACTGTCTGCAACTTATTACGTGAAGCGTTGAAGCCTTTCTCTTCAACTACCCTACCTTCATCAATACTCTGCTGCACGCTACCAACGATTAGTTTTACGCCCAATCTCTTTACTAGTTCATCTCTGTATTCAATAGTCTCGACAAAGTTGTGACCAGTGTCGATATGTAGGAATGGGAATGGTATCGGAGCTGGATAAAAAGCCTTGTAAGCCAAATAAGCCATCACAATAGAGTCTTTACCACCGGAGAAAAGCAATACCGGTTTCTCAAACTGTGAAGCGATCTCTCGGATGACGAAGATTGCTTCCGACTCCAATTCTTTCAAATGTGTAATTTTCTGTGCCATAGTTATATTCCTTCTATAATTTCTTACTACTTAAAATTCAAACATTTGTCACTTGCTTTCATCAATCTTCCTATACATGTTGCAATGACAGATGTCATTCTCACGATAATCCTTACAAGGACATTTCTTATCTTCACCCTCCAACGGATTAGAACCACATGGACAATAACCACCGTTTCTGACACATAGCTTCATGATGTTAGCGGCGAACTTTGTTTTCTCCCAACCATCCTTGATGTAGAAGCCATCAGCGTCGATTATAAATGAATTTTGTGACATAGTTTTGTTTCCTTTCTTAGTTTGCTTCTTGTTTTCTGATTGCAAAATTATAGAGGATGGGCTACGTGGGAAATCGCAGTTGTTAGGCATTCGTATAACATAAGTATGTGATATAGGTTTAGGTAAAGGTCAAAAAATAGTAATAGATATATTAATCATTAATTGATTTTCATTATTTTTGCATTACTAATTACAGTACTTAAAAGAAAACAATTATGGCAATTCCAATTAAAGCTATTCCAACCCTAATCGGTGAGGATGCAATCCGTTTCAGAGAAGAAATGGAAACAAACGAAAAAGATTTTTTAAGACGAGAAAAAGAAGGAAAACTCAAAGACAGAGATAAAGATCCTTTTGTTATCAAAATGCGTGAAGTATTAAAACGTTCTGGATTGTAATGAAAGGAAGATTAGATATTTTGGACATTTGTATTCCTGAATTACTAACACAAAAAGTTCTTGAGGATTGTAACAGTTTTTCTTGCGGAGACAAAGACATGGACGAATTCTTTTATAAAGAAGCTCTAGCATATACACATTTTCGTATGGGTAAATCATATTGTTTCCGATTGATTGAAAATCCATTAGAAATAGTTGCTTGTTTCACTGTATCCAATGACAGCATCAGGACATTTGATTTGGGCAGTTCAAAGAAAAACAAACTTTGGAAGGAGATTTCCAACAGAGAGAAACGATTAAGCCGTTATCCTGGCATTCTTATAGGACGGTTAGCTGTATCATCGAAATATGCAAACCAAGGATATGGATCCGACGTGGTACATTTCATAAAAGAATGGTTTGTTTCAGACGATAATAAATCAGGATGCCGTTTAGCTATTGTGGATGCAAAGAACGATCCTAATATATTGGCATTTTATGAAAGGAATAATTTCAAATTTCTATTTAATTCAGAATCAGATGAGTTCAACTATATGCATATGCATGACAAGCAACAAATGACTCAATTAGAGAAAATAAATACTAGACTTATGTATTGCGATTTATTGGCTGAATAATTCGTTTCTATTTTTACATAAAAAAAAACACGGATTGAATGGAAAATAATCCGTTCAATCCGCGTTCAAATGAAAAAAATTGCTTTTTATTTAGCTTCCCGTAAGGGATGTATTCGATGTGCTGGGCGATATTTCCGTCGGCATCGGTGACGTAAGATTTAGAACCAAGATGATCTGGATGATAGAAGAAGACAAGATCTGCCTAATTTCGACGCAATTCGTTGTGTAGGCTCCCGCCGTTCTTGTTTCGTGCTCGCTCTTACGAGCTCGCACGTGGGTGGTGGGGCAAGGGAGTTCCGCCCTTGGGAAATCCCTATCCTGATACCAAGCTCAGGATATTACAGAATTTAAGATCGCTTGTCGTACGCATCATATATCAAAAAGAGGAAAAGTCTTCTGGATTCTGTAACTCTAATCAGATACTATTCGAATGATTAAGAACAAATTGTCTATACGCATCAGAGGCTAAAATTACTACAGTATTCTTATTTAAGTAATAATGTTCTTTTCTGATAACGGTTTCTGCACCTTCAAACCAATTAATAGGTATTCCATCAAGTTCTTTTTCTGGTATAAATTCCAACTCTCCAGCAAATAAACCTTTTGTCGCTATCTCTATTGTCTCTTGTGCGAGTTTTGACAATAACTGAACATCTTTACTCTGATTAATCCTGTTTCTTAGTTCAATATCGGATGAAAACCTTTTATATGTCAAGGAAATGATTTCGACAAAGGTATTTGATTCATCATCATCAAATCCATCAAACCAGATATCTCTTGCTATTAAATTACCGTCTTTAGAATATTTAAGAAATTCCTCTTCCGTGAGAATATAACCTGGCCTTTGGTCCGAATCTTTGGGTATATCACCCCAAGTTGTACCAGCATTTGTTGTTGGCGATAAATAATATGTTCCTGTAAACTTACTATCATAGTATCTGTCTATAATAAGGGACAATGTAAGAAACATATTTTCATCGACTTTCATAATGAAAGTTCCTTGATACAATGATTTAGAATTCTGAAAATATATAAATCCTAGAGATTCTAAACGAGGCTTTAGTTTTGATATTAATATTTTTTTTGTTAGTTTCATATTTATAATTTTTTTGGTCCGATATAAGATGAAGAACCTGGCAAACATTTAGGATCTTTAGGATTATAAAAGGCAATTATATACGAGTTGTCCAACACATGCGTTTTCTTTATACACTCGGCCTACGGCCTCGCGTTGGGAACGAGGGCAAGGGTTTTCCGCCCTTTGCATTCCTCATCACATGATTCCAACTTCAGTCATATAATGAATTTAAAGATCGCTTTTGAATGTTCCAACACCTACCGTGGCAACGGTTATCAGAACAGGCAATGGTTGGCAAGCGTCGGAGACACTTGGCTACCGTTGCCTGTTTAAGATGTTCCGCTCGTGTTTACGCACTCGCAGTGGGAGTAAGAGTTCTCCCTTGGAAATCAAAAATATGAAAACTAAATTCAAGGCAACAATTCAACTTGCGCCTTGATTTTTCCATTGGCTATATTCTCCTCGATCTTGTCTAAAATTGCTTGGCGGTTAGAAAAAACAGATATTAACTTGTTCTTACAATCGTCTAATTTACCATAATACTCTTCAAAGATACTCTTAAAATTTGCATAAGCTTCCTCCATATCTGTAATAGCTTGTTCGAACAACGATTCATCATTTAGAAACGTAGCCATATATACCTTCATTTCGATTATTGCACTTTGATCTGATGGCACATAATATCGATTTTTAGAATATGTATCGATAACTTTAAGAAGACTATCCTTATGTATGTTTTTTTTCAAATCTAAATTCAAATAGATTTCAGCATTCAGGAAAATCTCTTCTTGCTTTTCTAGCATTTTTGAAATCGGAAGAGAATAATTAAGACCCTTCGTGTCCTCAATACAATGATAAAGAAAAGGTCCCCAAAAACACCTTTTCACATTATCCAACCATAGTGGATAGATAACAAAATGTGGCTGTACTTCACCTCGGATCTTCCAAAGTTCAAAACCTATAGCAAAGCAACCTACTATCTTATAGTATTTTGATTGAGAGACAGCCGTTAAATCATACCGGTTTATCCACTCGTTTTTTAGTATCGTTTCTTCTTTCATTTTGACTTATTATATAACAAGGAGGCTATAACAATTGGAATTCAACAATATAGCCTCTTTATTCTTTGTTTATTTATCTGGTCTAAATACTTTGATAGAATGATCAGGATACTCATTATGATATTTTTTAAATTGTTTTGAGCCCATTCCTGCTTTTCCAAACTTGAAATCATAAATCACTTTGTTTGTTTCGTCACGGACATCAAGAATTCCTCTTTCTTTCGCCATTTTGTTTTCGAAACAATCATTTACTCTCAACTTTCTACCGCAGAATGGATCTGGACAAGGGCATTCCTCGCATTATGAAGCAACCCATCTGTCTTGCTATAGCCATAATACATCACCTGAGTGTAGGAATCCCCATAACAAGAATGGTCGTAGACCCTTTATCTCCGACGATAGCCGATTCCATAATGGTTGAGGTCGAATGACCGATATCATTATGGTGTCGATTTATTCGATTTTTTGCGTCGGGAGCATTTCCTTTCTCGCTCGCCTTTCGGCTCGCTCGAAGGGGCGAGAGACAAGGGCGTTCCGCCCTTGGAAATCCTCATTTCCATGAACTCTGTTTCTGGAATACCCAAAGCTTAAAAAATCAAAAAATTGATTTTTACAAAGATATTTCTTTTATAGAATCATCTTAATTCTATCTGACTCCATATGAGAGGAATAAAATGCAATCCGACACGTAAATTAACTTTGTCTTACATAAGCAAAACATTTAATATTTTGTGTCTTATAACACAAATCATCCTTCAACTCTTGAGGATCCTCATATATTTTATTAAAGACGACACTCATATATTCAATTTTCATATCAGATTTTAATTTACATAGTTTATTCCATAAAGAAATTCCTATTTTTTCAAACTCAAACAAAGCTATTTTATCAGAAAATCCAGATGCCTCTGGATCACACCGATCATATATCTTTTGAAAGGAATCGTTCCAATCATTAAATTCAGAAATCAATTCACTATCACAAATGAGTGTTTCTATATCTATGTTGTTTCTTACATGACCATCTACTCCTATCCATAATGGAGAACATTCGTAGTCTGGCATAATTTTAATATAATTTGCTTCCATTTCAACTATGTTAATGAGACATATACAGGATTTCCCGCACAATAATTATACGGGCTCATTCCAGCGTATTTCTCGAATAGAGGGTCGACGGAAAGCCACATCGCCCCCGTAGGATCAAGATATCTTGCACCGTAGTAGTACAAGCCTGTCAAAGCCCCCTAACCCACTGAAGGGGGAACTGGTTCGCTACTTATGAATGGAGGATTCAGTCTGTGCGTTTCAAATTAAAGATCGCTTGTCGTTTCTTTTGAATCGACGTCGCAAAAATAGCAAAATTACAACTACCGTGCAATATTTCAACTCTCGCCTACGACTCGCTTCTCCACCTCTCCCATCTTGTACTTCACCTTGTTATTCCGCATGTCTTTGCTATACGTATGCTCCACCAAACAAAAACACGGATTGAACAGAAATCCGTTCAATCCGCGTTCAAATGAAAAAAATTGCTTTTTATTTAGCTTCCAATTTCTGCAAAGCCGCATCCAATTTCTCCTGTGGAATAGTGATATATCCAACTCCTTCGTTGGCATTCTGTCCTTCAGTAAGAGCATATTTCAAGAAAGCAACTGCGGCAGGATTTGTAGGAACACCGTTTGATACAAGATACAAGTCGCGTGCTGGAGGTGAAGGATACTTACCGTCGGCAATGGCCTTTGTCAACTGATCTTTAGTGCCATAGAAATCTTCTTCTGGATCAATCTGTCCATTTCCATTCGCGTCGACGGGAAGAACACGGATACCTGGCAATGGTTTTAGTGTGTTGTTGTCGTAGGCATATCCGATATTGTTCAAACCGATGGATGTGATATTCTTCTGAACAGCATTCGCCACTCCTGGATCTCCATTCACACCTTCACCTAACAAATCCTCCTGGTGTTTGCCAAGCCACTTTGCCCATGTCTCCGCAGCTCCACAAGCGTCGCTACGTGTAAACACTGTTATAGCAGTCTCATCAGAGGTTCCCAACAACTGTCCCCAAGTCTTGATTGTTCCATTAATCCAGATATCAGTGGCTTGAGTCTGTGATATTCCATGTTTTACTAGATCAGCATATAGAGGATTGGCTTCATTGATTGTAGGCACTACCGCGTCTTTTGCCACTGGGAATCCTATTGCTCCTTTGGCTGTCTCTGCGTCGCTCACCTCACGACTTACCATTCCGAAATCCACCTGTCCTGCAAGGGCGTCTGTCATACCTTTTCCTGCTCCTCCACCCTCAACTTCTATCTTCACATTTGGATGGATCTTCTGAAAATCTTCTGCCCATTTCACTGCCAATGGATAAAGTGCAAATGCTCCTGATAGAGATACTCGTCCAGACAACTCATCACCGTTCGACTGGGCCTCACTGTTTTTATTGCCACCGCATGATACGGCTAATGCTAATAATGAAAATCCTAATACGGATGCAAATAAATGTTTGTAATTCTTTCTCATATCGTAATATATTTATTGGTTAAACGGATTAGAATTTGACTGACAACTGAGTCTCGAATAGAGACGCATTCTCCTTCTCGCTGTTAGAGTAATCAGTTAGGATATAATTGGTTTGTAGACGGATATGTTTGTTGATTATCCAGTTGAATCCGATTGTGAGATCGTTCTGGATATCCTCGTCTACACTCTTATCTTTCTGATAATATGAGTAAGCAAGCACTGGCTGGAATTTCTTGGCGAAAGTGTAGGCAGCGATAATGAATGCACCTTGCTGATCCACGTCGTCAGTTCTTCCATACAGATACTCTGAACGAATGAATAGATCTCCTGTATTCACTGTGAAACCTGCCGAAGTACGGTTACGTTTGATTGCATTCTCATTTATATCGTGTCCTGCAGCGATTGAATCTGCCGGAACCGCTTTTGCAGTGTAATGACCTACATATTGGCCAGCCTCAAGTTGCAACTGCTTGATTGGATTGTAAGTTAGCAACAATGCGACGTTTTTGTATTCGTCATTGTCTTTGATATTGATGCCATTACCGTTATATAATCCGAGTTTGTAAGTAAACACATCGTAATCCTCTTTCTTACCTACCTTACCCCAGAAACGGATACCAACGTCGCGAGCATTTGCTGAAAGACCACTGACATCACTATAAGCGTGTAGCTTGTTTACAGCTGTCGGACGCTCGACGGTGTACATTGAAGCTGGACCTTCAAGACCCTCTTGTGAGTAAGCCACCTTAAACTGTCCGATTTGGATGTTGAATGCCTTAGCTGGCTTGAAATTCACGTAAGCGTCGAGGATTTTAGGTGATGATTCCCATTCTGCTTGGACTCTATAGTCAACGAATTTTCCAAATTCACCTGCAAAAGACAAACGGACTCTTCGGATATCAAAACTGTTTGGTTTAGTCTCCTGTGAATCATAGAAATAACGAGTTTGGATCAAACCAGATACCTTAGGTACCGAAGGCTTAACATTTTCTAAAATAGACTTACGTTCTTTCTTTACTGTATCTGAAGACGCTGCTGATTCCTGATTCTGTGCGCTCACCGTGCTTGCTGAAAGTATCAGTGCTACGGCTGCAATAAATGATTGTAACTGTTTTCTCATTGTCTTATTTCTTTTTGTTTGACAATGCAAAGGTAGAGGGTTTAGGGCGGGTAGGAAATAGCGTCAAAAGGGTAAACTTATCACATAAGTTTGGGAGAATGATTATTTAAGGAGATCATATTTTCAGCAATCATCTTCTCTTAAAATCAAAAATCCCCGAAAGTCTCGGCGACTTCCAGGGGTTATATAATTAATCACTAACGAAATGTTCTTATTCTTCTTGCACGGCTTGCAAGATGTCTTTATAAAGGTCGTCCACATGCTCAAGACCAACGGACAATCGTATTGTTGTGTCCAACACATCCATTGCTTTACGCTGTGATCCTGAAAATGTTCCGAAGATTGTCGACGCGGTATGGATTGCCAACGATCGATTGTCGAAGAGGTTGCTGGCTCTGTGGATGACATTCAACCTATCTATGAATCTTAACGCAGACGCTTTGTCGGCAAGGTCGATTGTCAACATCGCTCCTGACGTATTGCCATATTGTCTCTTGGCTATTTCATAGAATGGATTATCTGGCAAACCTGTATAGTTGACTCTCTTGATCTGTGGAACTTTTCTCAATCGTGTCGCCAATTCCAACGCAGTGGCCGACTGCACTCTATAACGTGCGTCCATTGTCTCCAATCCTACTGTCTGCATATAAGCCGCATGTGGTGTCATGTAGCTGCCGAGGTTGAATAGCAACTCATAGCGGATGCGACGGTTGAAGACTGGGAATGTTCCGTAGTCAATCACTAATCCGCCCAAACTTGTGGCTCCACCCGACACATACTTCGTGCTGCTCACTACCTGCACATCCATTCCGATTGCCTTGCCATCAAACTCTGTGAATGGTATCAATGTGGTGTCACCGATGACTGGCACGTTGTGTTCATGCGCGACGTCGGCAAGCATCTTCACGTCGGCTACCTCCATCTGTGGGTTTGTGATGATTTCGAAGAACAGTGCACATGTCTTGTCGTCAACTGCTTTTCTAACCTCTGATTCATCAAGAAGATTCACTTCCCTCACCTCCACTCCAAGATTGCCGAGTGTGTTGCGGAATAGCGAAACCGTATTGCCGAACAAATGGTTAGACGTAACTATATTCATTCCTGCTTTTGCCACTGCGATGATAGCGTTGCTGATCGCCGCCATTCCACAGTTGAAAGCAAATACGTTGGCTGCATTGGTCAACGATTTCACTCTCTCTTCGAAGAATGTCACCGTCGGATTCATAATGCGTGAGTATTCTGGATCAAGCACACGTCCACAGAAGACGTCGCTCATGGCTTTTGCGTTGTCAAATTCAAAACTACAGCAATGGTATACTGGCATACTGAGAGCTCCGTATGCGTCTTTCTTCATGTAATTGGTGCCTGTAGCTATTGTTTGTTTTTCCATTATGAATTGTGAATTATGAATTACAAATTATGAGAATGCTCCGTCAAGATATCTTCTTGTCAATTCGCTTTGTGGATTATTGAAGACGTCGCGTGCAGAACCTTGTTCGATGACTTCACCTAAATACATGAATATCACATGGTCTGCAATACGTTGTGCCTGCTGCAAAGTATGTGTCACCATCACTATCGTATAGTCTTGCTTCAAATCCACGAATAGTTGCTCCACTTTTTTTGACGAGATAGGATCAAGTGCTGATGTGCTTTCATCTGCAAGAAGCACTGACGGTTCAACAGCCAACGAACGTGCCAAACATAATCTCTGCTGTTGTCCACCAGACAATCGTCCGGCTGGAGATGACAGTCTGTCTTTCACCTCATTCCACAAACCGATACTGCGTAGATAATGCTCCACCACAGCATTTAATTTATCCTTGCCACTGATTCCATGGATACGGCAACCGTATGCGATATTGTCGTAGATAGACATCGGCAGAGGACATGGTCGTTGGGGAACAAGACCGATATGTCGACGCAATTCAATAAGATCCGAACCATGTGACTTGACGATATTACGGTCGCCAAGCAATATGTCGCCATCAATTTTGACTCCTTCCGTAGTGTCGATGATTCGGTTGAATGTGCGAAGCAAAGTACTCTTTCCACAACCAGATGGACCTATTATACATGTGATTTTATTCTTCGGTATAGATACAGTCACGTCTTTCAAGATATGAGCATCTCCTATATGAATATTTAGATTGCGCACATCTATTCCGTTGTGCTCAATCTTCTCGAATTTCTGTGTTGGATTAAACTCTGCCATAAATACCCGTTTTCGTTAATAATTTAATTTTCGATGCAAAGGTATTGCGATTCATACGGGTGGGCAATCGCATACTTATGTGATATGAATCACTAACTGTATGTGATATGGTTCACTACTAGTTGTGATTGTCGGCAGGTATATATATGTCTAATTTTGCAATCGAAATTAAAGAAGAAATTAAACTTATATGATTAGCGTAATAGTAAACCTACACAATCAGGAGAACACCATAATCTCCGCTTTGCAGTCGTTGGTGTCGCAGACAGCCCAACAATGGGAATGCGTCATCGTGGATAACGCGTCTACGGATGGCAGTGAATTTCAGGTCCGCTCATATCTTATAGACAGACGAATGCGATACCTTCGTTTGGAACAGCAAGTTTCCATCGAAGAGGCAAGAAACATCGGTTTGCAACAGACTACAGGTGAATGGGTAATCTTTGTCGACGGGGCAGACTTCTTGAAAACCAATGCTTTGCATGCACTTTACTTGGCAGTCAAGACATACGGGACACAGTGTGGAGCAGGCAATTATGGAGTGATTCGCAACGGTGAGATAAGCACTCATAGTTACGAACCTTCAAGAAAATATAATCAGAAAGAGGTTGCAAAAGGTAAATTGTCAGTGGTGACGGGAGCATCGATTTTCAGCCGTAAGATAGCGGACAAACCAGAACTATGGAGGGAGAATGACTTCGCATACACCGACCATCTGATTCTTATCAGTGGTGAAGAGTCGGAACCATTGATCAAAGAAGTTAAACAACCTTGGTGGAAACGTATATTAAATTTGTAAGAAATGAGTTACCGAATAATAAAAGATAAAGTTGCAGGAGTGGTAATGACCATCTTCACATTGCTTTCCCTAATCCTCGTGGTGGCGATGGCAGTGGGATTATGGCTCAAATCCTCCGACATCTTAGCCGAGCATTCGTTGTGGGATTTGTTGACCGCATCGGAATGGAAACCAATGAAGAATCAATTTGGATTCCTTGCATTCGTCTCCGGCACATTCTACGTCACAGGAGTTGCAACAGTTATAGCTTTGCCAACATCATTGTTGATGGCGGTATTATTGACAGAATATAGCCGCACCGTCGTCAGAAGATATATTTTCCCGTTGCTCGACATCCTTGCGTCGCTCCCATCAGTGATTTATGGAGTATGGGGAACACTGGTCATCGTGCCGATTGTCAGCGATATCATCGGACCAACAGTAGGCACAGCGACGTCGGGCTATACCCTACTCTCAGGATCTGTCGTGCTTAGTGTGATGATTCTACCGTTGTTGGTAAGCCTATTCATCGAGATTTTTGGCAACGTCGGCATTGATTTGCGTGAATCATCACTCGCATTAGGAGCCACACGTTGGCAGACAACCAAATATGTGGTTTTGAGAAAAGGATTGCCAGGTATCATTGCGTCGACGGTACTTGCCATAAGCAGAGCATTAGGCGAAACAATCGCAGTATTGATGGTCTGTGGAAACCTCATCATCGTGCCTGGCTCATTGCTCGACGCATGTTATCCGATTCCAGCATTAATCGCCAACAACTATGGCGAGATGCTCTCACTTCCACTTTATGAATCAGCATTGATGTTTGCAGCATTCATTTTGTTTTTCATCGTATTAGTGTTCAACCTTGGTGCACGTCTGTACCTAAAAACTCTCAAAGCAGAATGAAACAGTTTAAGTATATAGAAGAGAAAATCTTCAAAGTATTGATGTATTTATCACTGCTCATCGTCGCTGGTTTTGTGTTCAGCGTACTATGGAGCATATTGAGCAAAGGATTGCCCGTGTTGACGTGGGATATGGTATCCTCGTTGCCAGGATCCGGATTCTATGTTGGCAAAGACGGAGGATTTCTTAACGCCATTGTCGGCTCACTCTATATCGTGCTTGGAGCCACATTCATAGGACTGCTGATTAGCATCCCCGTCGTCTTCTATCTGAATGTCTATCTGAAGAAAGATTCAAAATTCGGATATATAGCGCGATTAGCCTTCGACGTTTTGTTTGGAATTCCCAGCATCGTCTACGGAGCTTTTGCGTTCACAATCATGATTTTAGTGGGAATCAGAGCCTCATTATTGGGAGGAATAATCGTGGAGACGTTGCTTATTGTGCCGATCTTGATCCGCAGTATGGACGAAGTGGCCCGCACGATCCCCAAGGATTTGATTGAAGCCGCCTATTCACTTGGAGCGACGCGAATTGAAACCATCGGAGTCGTTGTGCGACAGATAGCGCCAGCCATTGCCACAGCCACCCTACTATCCATCGGTAGAGCCATGGGAGACGCAGCAGGAGTAATGTTCACAGCAGGATTCACCGATTATATTCCAGAGTCGTTGACTGATAAAGCCGCCACACTACCCTTGTCAGTCTTCTTCCAGTTGTCCGCCCCACAGATTGAGGTTCAGAACAGAGCATACGCCGCAGCCGTCGTATTGACAATCATCATATTGATTCTAAGTTTGTCAGGCAGATTCATTATGAGATACTTCTCGAAGAATAAGGTTTAACGATGACGTTAAGGTTAACGAAAACGGATAGATGAGTTGTTCATCTATCCGTTTTTTTGCTTAATGATTGTTGCTTAATCGCTGTATATAGTGACTTACGAAACTTGAACAGTGACTTAATATCACATTTATATGTTATTTACTGACATATAGTTACATCCTAATTTTGCAAAAAAATAAAATTAGTTATGAGTTATAATTCTTTCAAAAAAGTACTTTCTACGACAGTCGGTGAGTTAAGTCAGGAAGATTCATATAAAGAATTTCGTCATGAGTATACCGAAGGAGTGCCATTACCGTCTGGTGAGGTGCTTCATCAAATTGTTGATCTTGTACGTGGCATTATTTTTCCTGGCTATTATGGAAACTCGTCTGTGGATAAGGAAACCATTGGATATCATTTAGGTGTAGAAATAGAGAGACTATATTCCCTTCTCATCACTCAGATTCAGGCAGGTCTTTCATTCTCAAACTATGAAGAGAGTGCAGCATTCGTTTCGGCATACAGCCAGCAGACATTGAACAGAGAGATTCTAAACATAGCTGAAAACAGAGCAGAAAGATTCATCGAAAGACTTCCGGAATTGCGACGTATCCTTACGACTGATGTTATTGCTGCCTTCAATGGAGATCCTGCAGCAAAAAACTATAGTGAAATAATCAGCTGCTACCCTACCATCAAGGAACTTACAATTTTCCGTATGGCTCATGAACTTTGGAATCTTGACGTACCTCTTATTCCACGTATGCTGACAGAGATGGCGCATTCAGAAACAGGAATAGACATTCATCCCGGAGCAACAATTGGTGAGTATTTCACAATCGACCATGGTACAGGTGTAGTGATTGGCGAAACATGTATCATAGGAAACAATGTTAAATTATATCAAGGTGTTACATTAGGTGCAAAGAGTTTTCCTCTTGATGAAAATGGTCATCCACAAAAAGGAATCCCTCGTCATCCTATTCTTGAAGACGACGTGATTGTCTATTCCAACGCGTCAATTCTTGGTAGAATCACAATAGGTAAAGGAGCATCAATTGGTGGAAATATCTGGGTCACACATGATGTTGAAGCAGGTGCAAGTATAACACAAAAAAACGTAACACAGAAAAGCTGGACATAACAAACGTTAGTTACATATCAATCAGGCATTTACCTTATAAAGGTTATTTCATACGTTTACAAACATAAGTAGTTTTGCAAAT
Source organism: Paludibacteraceae bacterium (assembly GCA_045629285.1). Classification (GTDB taxonomy): domain Bacteria; phylum Bacteroidota; class Bacteroidia; order Bacteroidales; family Paludibacteraceae; genus UBA1723. Next base: position 52,731 of record JAZQQY010000023.1, read on the forward strand.
AAAAAAAGGAGATTATGGGCGAAAAGAAATTAAGCATCATTGCGTTTAGCGGAGACTTCGACAAGTTAACAGCGGTATTCACACTTGCTACAGGAGCAGCGGCTGTAGGATACGAAGTAAATATCTTCTTCACATTCTGGGGTCTCGATGCCATCAAACAAAAACAAGGTAGAGCAGCCTTGGGTAGCAACTGGTTGACAAAGATTTTCGGTGTAATGATGGGAGGACTCAACGTCGCTCCAAACAGTCGTTTCAATTTCCTTGGGTTAGGTCCTTGGATTTTCCGAAAGCTAATGAAAAAGAACAATGTTGCGACTCTTGAGGAGTTGGTTGACGCAGCTAAAGTTTTGGGAGTCAATCTATATGCATGTGAAATGGCGATGCACGTGCTTGGATTAAAGAAAGAAGACTTCATTCCTGAGGTTAAGGATGTGCTTGGAGTAGCCTCTTTCTTGAAATTATCAGACGGTGGTCAAACATTGTTCATCTAATGGTATAGTTTATTTAATCATTGATATTAACAGAATTAACAACTATAGAATATGGCAACAAAAGTTTTAGATATCACAAAAGAGCATTGCCCAATGACTTTCGTAAAGACAAAGATTGAGCTAGCGAAGTTAAATTCTGGAGACATTCTTGAGGTATTACTTTCAGAAGGTGAGCCGCTTGACAATGTGCCACGTAGTGCAAAAGAACAAGGGTTCAATGTGTTAAGCATAGAACACATTGAAGGCACAACACATAAAGTGACAATTCAAAAATAATAATCAATAAAACAAATCAAACACAATGGCAGAAAGAAATTTACAACGTAGCGTGACTACAGCTACAGCCAGAAAACTGGCTACAACTACGAAGACAGCCCCTCAGATGGGCAGCATCACACCACGTCTTTTGCTTAAGCTTCTACCTTGGACTCAGGTAAGTGGTGGCACTTTCCGTGTTAATCGTACAAAGGTTGAACTTCGCAAGAGTGATCGTCTTGCTATTGAGTATTTCAATGGACAACCATCATTCTCTGCAAAGAGTTTGAAATCGATACCTCTATTCTCTGAATTCGATGATGAAATTGTAAACAGACTAGTTAGCTCATTTGAGGCAACTGAAGTGGCAATTGACAAGCTATTCGTTGAGCAGGGAAAAGACAAACAGAAGTTCTTTATCATTGCAAACGGACAGGCAGAAGTATTCAGCAAAGGTCCTCACGGTGAAGAATTGCGTATAGCATTGCTTGGCGACGGTGAATATTTCGGAGAAACAGACCTTCTTGACGATGCAAAGTCAACAGTATCAGTACGTGCTATCACTCCTACTGTATTCTTGGGGTTGAAGTTATCCGAACTTGAGAAGTTCATCAAAGATGTACCAGATTTCCGTGAGACATTCAATAAGGCAGTCGACAAGCAACTTCGTCTAAAGGCAAGCGTCAACGACCACGGAGAGAAGCACATCGATTTGGTTAGCGGACATGAGGAGGACAACATCATTCCTGAGACATACATCGACTACGAGGAGAATCCAACAGAGTACTCTCTAAACACTTTGCAGACAGTCGTTCGTGTACACACTCGTGTCACAGACCTTTACAACAATCCTTACAACCAGCTTGAGGAGCAGTTGCGTTTGTCTATCGAGAGCATCAGAGAGCGTCAGGAATGGGAGCTAATCAACAACAAAAACTTCGGATTGTTGGCATCGGCTAATCCTGCTTACCGCATCAGCACTCGTTACGGAGCCCCTACTCCAGATGATCTAGACGAGCTACTAAGCCTTGTTTGGAAAGAGCCTGCATTCTTCATCGCTCATCCACGAGCTATCGCAGCCTTCGAACGTGAGTGCACATGGCGTGGTGTTCCTCCTGTATCTATTGACCTATTCGGATCTAAGGTTATCGTTTGGCGTGGTGTTCCAATCATCCCTTCTGATAAGATTGAGGTTGAAGGACAGTATCTAACAGGTCGTGGCGTCGGAACAACAAAGATTATCCTTGTACGTGTTGGCGAAAAGAATCAGGGTGTGATCGGTCTTCACCAGAGTGGTATTCCTGGAGAAATTGCACCATCTCTAAGTGCACGTCTAATGGGATTGGACAAATATGGTGTTGCTTCTTACTTGCTTACAAAGTATTTCAGTTTGGCTGCCCTTACAGACGATGCGATTGCAGTTCTTGAGAATGTTGAGGTAGGTTACTACCACGACTATCAGAATCGCAATTCTGTAGAGAAATGATAAACATGGTTTTGCATTCCGATTTTAATCAGTAGTGTATTGATAATCGGAGGATAAACAAAAAAAGTGAACGATATGTTTCAACAATATGAATTAAACAATTTTCTTCAGTCCGACGACAGGTCTTTTGAGCAACTTAAAAAAGCGGCTCAAGAGGTTTGTCCGGAAGAGCTGCAGGACTATCGCAAGAGCATATTGCCAGACGATGAACTGAATCTTTCAGAGTTGGAATCTGAATTCAGGAAAATTCTTGAAGGTGGATTGCCATTCTCCGATCTCGGAGGTATAGGGAATTTGTCGTTCAGAAATAATGGAATTGCTAATGAACCTGCAGTTCATCAGAACAACCAGCAAGACCATATCATTGTAAAGGAAGATGGTTTTGGAATTGGTATTCCTGAATCTCAGAAGTTGCGTGAATTGGACTTAGGTGAACCAGACTCTCTTGATTCTAATACTATAAAAAAGGATTTCCCTGTATTAGATCAGAAGGTTAACGGACACGATCTTGTTTGGTTGGACAACGGAGCCACTACACAGAAACCAATCCAAGTAATCGACAAGATTTCAGATTACTACAAGCATGACAACTCCAATATCCATCGTGGTGCTCATACGTTGGCTGCCCGTGCTACTGACGCATACGAAGAGGCTCGTGAAAAAGTGCAGCATTTCATAAATGCCAGATCTTCTGAAGAAATAATCTTTGTCCGTGGCACTACAGAAGGAATCAATCTTGTGGCACAGACTTACGGACGACAATATTTGACTCCTGGTGATAATGTGATTGTCTCAGAACTTGACCACCACGCAAACATAGTTCCTTGGCAACGTATAGCACAAGAACGTGGTGCGGAGTTGAAAGCTATCCCTACCGACAAGAATGGAGATCTAATTCTTTCTGAATTAGAGCGTTTGATCACACCAAGAACTCGCTTCATCAGTGTAGGTCATGTCAACAATACATTCGGAACAATCAATGATGTGCAACGTATTATCGATATAGCACACTCCCATCAGGTGCCAGTGTTGATCGACGGTGCACAATCTATAGCACATACGGCTGTTGATGTGCAAGCTTTAGACGCAGATTTCTTCGTCTTCAGCGGACATAAAATCTACGGGCCAAACGGAATCGGCGTCGTATATGGAAAGAAAGAGCTTCTTGACAAGATGCAACCATGGCAAGGTGGAGGCAACATGATTAAAGACGTCACAATTGAGCGTACTGAATACAATGAGCCACCAGCACGATTTGAAGCCGGAACGCCTAACGTGGCAGACGCGATTGGTTTGGGAGCAGCACTCGACTATGTTAGCCGCGTCGGCATCAGAAACATCGAGCATCATGAGCATGAACTTACTGAATACGCTCGTCAGCAATTGTCTTTGATTCCAGGATTAACACTGCTTGGTAATCCCAAAAACAGAGTGAGTGTAGTATCATTTGTTCTTGACGGAATACCAGTGCCAGAGACAGGCAAACTCCTTGATCAGGAGGGAATCGCCGTAAGAGCTGGACATCATTGTGCACAACCTGCATTGCGTGCTTTAGGTTATGAAATGAGTGTTCGTCCGACTTTCGCAATGTATAACTCACGTGAAGACGTGGATAAATTAGTGATTGCGGTAAGAAAAATCGTTGGCTCACGATAAATAGACAAAAAACGAGGGTGTATCAAAATTGATATGCCCTCTTTTTGTATTTAAATGTCTAGTCCTGAAATAGCGTTACAAAAAAAAGAGACGTTATGAAAGAAAAAGAAAACGGTTACGTGAAGCGAACGCAGAAGGACTACAGCATGAGCTTCAAATTGTCAGTAGTTAAAGAAGTGGAGACGACAGACATC
>JAZQQY010000024.1:0-15776 GCA_045629285.1 Paludibacteraceae bacterium
TTATACAGACGAATATAAGTTCCCACTCGGTGAAACATTCGTACATTGGATTTTCTGGGATTATACTCATAACGTATCAGACACTTGTCATCAGTCTGTACATTTGAGAGATCAGTTCCCTCCTGATGTAGATTGTGATACAATTCCAGATTCTGAAGTAGAACTTGATGGAGTGTGTGATATTCCATTTGAGGATTTGAGAGATTCACTTGGAAAGAATTTCGCATTGGAGCATTGTACTAGAGATACTATTTGGGGTGAACCATATCTTGTCGATATCGAGACTAATGATATCTTTAAGTTCCCTTCTAAGGTAAGCGTTGGTATCTATCCGATCCGTTGGGTATTTGAAAATGATAGTTTGACAATTGCTAAGGCTGGATGTGACAAGACTTTGTACTTGAGACATAATATGGAGCCAATCTTTGATTGTGAATCGTTGAAGCCTTTGCAGTTGCTTGATGAGTTGGGCCTTTGTGAAGTTACATTGGATCCAGATCTATTGCTGATACCGGTGGCTCATGATGCATGTAAACTTGATTATCCTGTGTATGCTCATGGTTATATTCAGCTATTTGAGAAGGGTGAATATATAGATTTGTGTTACTTTGATACTGATAAAAATATAGCTGTATACAAGATGCCTGTACCATTAGGAGGACACAAGGTTAAGTGGGTATTCACGAGCCCATTCTCTACAAAGGAGAAGATCTGTTATCAGATTGTTAAGGTTAACAGCGATGCTCTTGACAGAATCGATTGTGGTAATTTGCCATCTTATGTTCATGTTACTATGCGTGAGCAAGGAGGTGCTTCATTCCAAATGGTTAAGGATTCTGGATTGGTATATCCAAGAAAAGGTTTTGAATTTGATGATCCATGTGATGTGATTGACACTGTTTACACACGTAATGATGGATTGTATGTATGGCAAGAGTATCCTGTTGGAGCGATTACTGAGATTACTTGGTTGTTCAAGGATCGCACAGAGAATGCTGAGCGTGAGAAAGCGTGTCATACTAATGTTGAGGTACAGGACGGTGGTGCTGCTATCATGAAGTGTCCAGATTTGATAGGTCCATTTACATGTTTGGAAGAAATACCTGCTCCTTATGCAGATTTTGATGACTTTATCAGTCAACCAGGTGCTGCTTTGGTTTCCAATGGCGCAAGTGTAGTTAATTTTGCAGATAAGTCTACATTTAAGGTTGAAGAAAAGGTATTGGGTGATATTTGTGCAGATGAAGGTGCTAATTATATTAGAACATACTCTGTCGAGAATATGAGACATGATCTTTCTACTTGTACGCAGAAAGTTAAGATCAAGGATGACGTTGCTCCGGCTTGGTTGGATAATGCTGGATCATTATTGGACAATAAGACATTCAGTTGTTCAGTCGTTAACTTCTTCCCTGACAATTTGAGAGCTTCTGATTTGTGTCAGAACGACATCTTTACTGTGCATCACAAGGTTAAGGAGCTAGATGATAAACTTGTAGATGGTATTTTCTATACTGTATCTTCGACAAAATCTGATAACCCTAAAGATTGTAACTATTACAGTTATGTTGAGACTCGCAAATATATTGCGGTCGACAGATGTAGGAATAGATCAAACATCTTGACATTTACTGCAAATGTTGTAGATAATGATCCTCCTGTAGTTGATTTCCCTAATACTGAGGATTGGAAGAATGCATTCCTTCCTGCAGTTTATGCTAAACAGGATTGTAAGTTCTTGTATCCTGATATTATCTCATCTTTCCCTAAGGATGTGATTAGTGATGATTGTGATAATGCTTCTGTTAAGTATGACACTATCTATCAGAAACCGGAAGCTGGAGAAGTAATTAAGAATATTTCTGAGAAACAGGTTGTCACTCTTTATATTGAAGATGTTTGTGGTAACAGAGTTACTATAGATAAGGAAATATTTGTACAGGATAGAAAAGATATTCTTACTCTTAATTTGGATTCTCAGACTGTATGTATTGAGAAGCGACTTACACTTCATGCATTGCAGCGTACAAAGGGTAAGATTCTTGTTGAAGACTGGTTTAATCCTGGTAATTGGATTTATGTAGACAATGATCAGGTTGAGTATGATTACTATAGAGGTGATTTCAGAAAAAAACCATTAGATCATGACAGTTTGATCTATTCAAATCATGGTGCTACATATAGAAATGAGTTTGATCAGACTAAGGATGCTGTCGAGTATATTGGAATGACTGATTTGTCTCACGAGGGATACTATACTATTGTTGCGACGGATACAGTGCTTCAGTGTAAGGACACTGCGACAGCTTATATTACAGTTCATTCGAGTCCAACAATTTTGATGGATAATGCTACTCTTCCAGTATGTGAAAATGATTCAATTCATTTGATCTCCGATAACGAGACTCTATATGACAAGTATCATGTAGATGTTACTGAAAATGGAGAGGAAATCACAGAAGAGGGATGGATGATTAATAATAAGCCATACGTTCCAGAGACTTTGCTTCCATACGCTGATGGTTTGATTCCTATGAAGTATTACGCAATCAATGCTTGTGGTACAGGTAAGTCTGCTAGTACAATCTCTATTGAGATGAGAAGTAGAATGAAGCCAGAGAATTTGATGTTGACTACTGAACCTCAGGATAAACCTAGAGTATATGAAGGTGAATCAGCTAAGTTGAAGCTTGTTACTAAGTACACTCCTGAAGCTTACATGTGGATGAAGGTTAAAGGTAGCGCTGATGGATTGTCAGACGAAATGTTCAACAAGTATGGTGATGTTCGTGAAGAGTATATTGATTCTAAGTTTGAACAGGATTCTCTAATCACAACTACTTTAAGAGGCGAATCTAAGAACAAGCAGATTAAGATGACTGAACTTGGTGATAGTGCTAAGTATTACGTCCTATTGATAGACAGCGTTTGTCCTGCGGTTCCTTCTAACGTTGTCGCAATTGATGTGGTAAAAGAGATTCCTACTGCGTTCACACCTCATAACTCAATCGGATTTAACGATGTCTTTATGCCAGGTCATCATGTCATTATCTTCAACAGATACGGACAGAAGATGGTTGAGAGTGAAGACGGCTGGGATGGTACTTGTAGAGATCAGCTTGTTGACCCAGGTGTTTACTTCTACGAGGTTATTATCAACCACGGTCAGAAACATAAGGGATCAATTGAGGTCGTCTACTTTAAGTAGCATAATTTTAATTTGATTATAAATAAGGGAGGAAGAGTAATCTCTTCCTTCCTTTTGTTTGAAATTATCATATATGATTTATAGAATTTATCCGGAGAATCCTAATCCGAAAGAAATCGATAAGGTTGTCCAGTTTTTGCAGGACGGCGGAATCATTGTCTATCCGACCGATACTATCTATGGTATGGGTTGCGACATTTTCAATGCGAGAGCAGTGGAAAAGGTATGTCAGTATAAGAAGATTGATCCGAAGAAGGCTAATTTGTCTTTCATCTGTTATGATTTGAGCCATATTTCTGAATATGCTAAAGTAAGTAATGATGTGTTCAAATTGATGAAGAAGAATCTTCCTGGCCCGTTCACTTTTATTTTGAATGCGACTAGTAATCTTCCTAAGCTTTTCAGAAATAAGAAGACTGTCGGCATACGTGTGCCTGACAATAATGTTATTCGTGAGATTGTAAGAGTATTGGGAAATCCTGTGCTTTCCACATCTGTACGTGATGAGGATGATGATGTGTTGGAATACTACACGGATCCAGAGTTGATGGATGAGAAACTTTCTCACTTTGTTGATTGTGTTATCAATGCAGGTTATGGAAGTCTTGAGCCTTCCACTGTCGTTGATTGCACTGGTGATGAGCCTGTGATTGTACGTCAGGGTAAGGGAATATTGGAATATTGATATGTGGATTTTACTTGCAATGATGTCAGCTCTTTTGCTTGGCATCTACGACGTTTTCAAAAAGAAATCGCTTTCGGATAATGCGGTTATCCCCGTACTTTCTATATCGATTTTCTTTTCTTTCATTCTCTTTCTTCCCTTGCTTATAGCTTCTGGTTTTGACGGTGCTTCAGAACGTCTTGGCGAATTATACATCCCTTCTGTCGACGGTGCTACTCATCTGGCTATATTCCTAAAGGCGGTCATCGTGCTTTGTTCGTGGATATGTGCATATTTCGGAATGAAACATATTCCAATCACAATATTTTCTCCCATCAGAGCAACACAACCGATTTGGACTGTTTTAGTTGCGGTAGTGCTTTTCAGTGAACATTTGAAGCCAATTCAGGCAGTGGCTATTGCCATTACTTTGATTTCTTTCTTTGCATTCTCTCAAGTAGGTAAGAAAGAAGGTGTTTCTTGGAAATCAAACAAGTGGATTTGGTTTATTATTGCTGCGACTGTTTTTGGTTCGGCTAGTGGATTGTATGATAAGCATCTTATGCATAGTCATTACCCGCGAATGGCAGTTCAGGTATACAGCACGATGTATCAGTCGATATTGATGCTGGTTGTAATGCTTGCATTGTGGTATCCCCACCGTCGAAATTCCACACCATTCCAATGGCGATGGACAATCCTTGGAATCAGTGTTTTCCTTATGATGGCTGACTATGTCTATTATTGGGCATTGTCTGACGATAATGCATATATTTCTATTGTTTCTACCATACGTCGCTCCGGTGCTATTGTGCCATTTGTCTATGGAGCTGTGGCCTTGAAAGAGAAGAACATAAAGACAAAATCAATTCTGCTTTGCGGTGTCATTTTGGGTGTTTCTTTACTTTATATATTTAGATAAACGCCCAAAAATCCATTATATTTTGCTATATTTGCATTGTTGATTTACACATAAAGAAGTATAGCTATTTAATATTTATGGAAAATGAAATGAATTATGAATTCCATCTACGTACGTTTGTAGAGGATTATACGGCAGCAGTAGAAAGTTTTGAAAGAGGTAATTATAAGGCATTTTTTAGAAACTATAGACCGTCGATAGAAAGTCTGTGCGTAGGAATACTTACGGCACTGCATAAAGATGAAGTTGAGGAAATTCTAAACGGTACAAAAGGCTTTAGCAAGGATGGCAAGGCATATATAGTAGCTCCTTGTAGTGCAAAACCGCGAACTGGAAGATTCTTGATTGATTTGGCAAAAATGGCAATGATAAAACAGCTGTCTGATGAGAAAGCTAATAAGCTTGTGATATCTCACATGCAGCTTGCATATTATACTCTGATAAGAGACTATCATTTTGCAAGTTGCGCTTGCCATAGTTTCACTGATCCAAGATCGTCGTTGTCGTTTAATAAGAATATGGTGTCGGAGTGTTTGGTCGGCACTAATAATTTCATAGATCTTGTAACGCGTTTCCTTCCTGAAGATGGAAAGAAGATTTTGTTGGAATGTCCACAGTTGACTGTTGAGGTCGCCGTTTCATATCCAGATCCAAGCAAAGAGATCGTTCGACCTCTGACTTATACTGCAGCATCAGCAAAAGTGATTCGTGAATCTGCAGAAACTCAGGATGAGTTTATCGCCCGTCAACAGACTAATATGCCTAAGATGGAACAGAGTGGTGAACCAGAAGAAGAACAAGTGCCAGATCGTCTTCCTTTTGAATATGTTCCTGATGTGCCATATCCTGAGATTGAACCTGAATTTGATGTAAAGAATACAGAGGCAGATATTCAGTTGAATGTTGTCGACATCAATGAGAGCGAGGAGGATATGATCAGACGTAATCTCCAGAATTATCGTCCATACGTTTCTCGTCCAAAGCCAACCTATCAGCCTCGACCTGTAATCCAGGAACAGGATGATGATACAGAGGAGGATGACAACCATGGCACTTATTATGAGCATAACAACTATATGTTCAAGAAATATCGTTGCCAGTATAAAGGAGAGATCCAGACAGAGGGAGGCAAGCGTTATCAGGTTCCGATCGAGGAGAATCCAGAGTTGTATGATGAGTGTGAGGTATACTTTGATATCAAAGCTATTCCTAACTTTGATCCGTCGCGTCCGGATTTCCTTATTGCAATTAATACTGAAATTATTGATTAAAATTTATAAGTCACAGCGGTATGTCCCGTTGTGGCTTTCCTATTTGATATGAGAGTCGTAATTCAAAAAGTGACACATTGCTCTGTTGAGATCGAGGGCAAGATCAAGTCGTCTATCGGAAGAGGTTTGCTAGTGCTTGTCGGTGTCGAAGATAGAGACACAGATGCAGACATAGAATGGTTGTCTAATAAAATTGTGAACATGCGTATCTTTGAAGACGCTAATAACGTGATGAATCTTTCAGTGAAGGATGTCGACGGGGAAATCTTGATTGTTAGTCAATTCACTCTTCAGGCGTCGACAAAGAAAGGAAACCGTCCATCTTACATCAAGGCTTCAAAACATGATTTTGCCATTCCGATGTATGAGAAGTTCTGTGTTAAAGTAAGTGCTGATTTAGGAAAAACTGTTGGTACGGGTGAGTTTGGAGCTGACATGAAGGTGTCTCTTCTAAATGATGGTCCGACAACCATTTTCATGGATTCTCAAAATAAAGAATGAACCATACCTAAATTCGTAATTCATAATTCGTAATTCGTGATTATGTGATGAATTATTGTGAATTTAATTTCGCATTTCGCATTCCGCATTTCTCATTTTTATTATCTTTGTAGAAATTTATTAAACAAGTTCATATTTTTAGAAGTATGCAATTAATTGACAATTTTAACTTTGCTGGTAAGAAGGCAATCGTTCGTGTGGACTTCAACGTTCCATTGAACAAAGAGACAGGTGCAGTAAGTGATGACACACGTATCCGTGGTGCTCTACCTACAATCGAGAAGATCATCAAGGATGGTGGTTGCGCTATTTTGATGTCTCACATGGGTAAGCCAAAGAACGTTAACCCACAGGAGGGTGATCCTAAGTTCTCTCTAAAGCAGATCATCTCTGCTATCGAGAAATATACTAAGAATTTCGGTGTAGCTTCTATCAAGTTCGCTGACGACGCTGCTAACGCTGCTCAGGCTGCTGCTGATTTGAAGGCTGGTGAGATCCTATTGCTTCAGAACCTACGTTACTACGCTGAGGAAGAGGGTAAGCCACGTGGAATCGAGAAGGAAGATCCTGCATTCGAGGCTGCAAAGAAGGCTATGAAGGATTCTCAGAAGAAGTTCGCTAAGACTTTGGCTTCATACGCTGATGTATACGTTAACGACGCATTCGGTACAGCTCACAGAAAGCACGCTTCTACAGCAGTTATCGCTGACGAGTTCGCAGAGGACAAGAAGATGTTCGGTTTCTTGATCAACAAGGAGCTTAAGGCTATGGACGGTGTTCTTGCTGCTAAGAAGGAAGGCTTCACAGCTATCATGGGTGGATCTAAGGTTTCTGATAAGATCAACATCATCACTAACCTTCTTGACCGTGTAGAGAACCTTATCATCGGTGGTGGTATGGCTTACACATTCGTTAAGGCTCAGGGTGGTAACATCGGTAACTCACTTTGTGAGAACGATAAGCTTGATCTAGCTCTTGATATCATCGCTAAGGCTAAGGCTAAGAACGTTAACTTGCTTCTTCCTGTTGATGCAATCAACGCTGACAAGTTTGACAAGGACGCTAACACTAACGAGACAGCTATCAACCAGACTCCTGACGGTTGGATGGGTCTTGATATCGCTTCTAAGTCTATCGCTAACTTCGAGAAGGTTATCCTTAACTCAAAGACTTTGATCTGGAATGGCCCTATGGGTGTATTCGAGATGGATAAGTTCGCTGCTGGTACAACTGCTATCGCTAAGGCTGTAGCTGCTGCAACTGCTAAGGGTGCTTACTCATTGATCGGTGGTGGTGACTCAGTTGCTGCTATCAACAAGAACAACTTGGCTGACAAGGTTTCTTACGTGTCAACTGGTGGTGGTGCAATGCTTGAGTACATGGAGGGTAAGGTTCTTCCAGGTATCGCTGCAATCCGTGGTGACAAGTAATCCTTATCTAATAAGGTTAAAAAAATAGCCGATTCGAAAGAATCGGCTATTTTTGTTTTTTGTAGAGACGCCGAGATCGCGATTTGAGCCTTGAATCCCAAGTTCTTCTATGGGCCAATGAGGTCTATATAAGTAGTAATTTCGCTATCTTTGCATCAATGATGATTTAATAGGTAAACAAATATGATTAAAACAATAAATGACCCAGTATTCGGGGAATTGGATATAAAACCTGTAGAAGGAATCTTCCCAACTGATAACAGGTTATTTTATAAAATTGTAATTGATGATTTGTATGAATCTAAGATCTAGCAACCTTTTGTTCCTTATCATACTGATATTGACGATAGCCGTTATTGTATGCTATATTTATTATATGATAGCTAATGGCTTTGACAGTTTTTGTGTAATTGCCATTACCACAATTGCTATATCTTTTACTGGAGGCCTGATTCACTATTTTTTATCAAAGAAAGAAAAAGCGGATAAAATGCCTTTGTCTATTATTATCTCTATTGTCCCGATTGGGTTGTCTGCTATTGCTGCCGCTATTGGTATTGTAATAGGTATCCTTTATGCGCTTTGGACATTGATTCTTTTTATATCTGGTGCGACGGGATATCACGGATAAAACAAAAAAAGCAGCAATTCCTTGCTGCTTTCTATTGAGCGGAAAACGGGACTCGAACCCGCGACCCCGACCTTGGCAAGGTCGTGCTCTACCAACTGAGCTATTTCCGCAAGTATGTCTTTAGTTCCTGTGCTCAAGATGAGATTCGAACTCACACGCCGTAGTCGGCACTACCCCCTCAAAGTAGCGTGTCTACCAATTTCACCACCTGAGCAAACTGTGAGCGGAAAACGGGACTCGAACCCGCGACCCCGACCTTGGCAAGGTCGTGCTCTACCAACTGAGCTATTTCCGCAAAAGTATGTTCTTGCTTTGTATTTCAGAACCGTTGTTCCTCAAAAGCGATGCAAAGGTAGCGCTTTTTCGATAAACTCCAAATCTTTTGACAAAAAAAGTGGCAAAAAGTTTTACTTTTTTTCATTTGTCACTCTTTTTATTCATCTTTTCATTTAGTTATGGTATCTTTGCATCGAAATAATACTGAAATTTAAATTTATAAGATATGAAAAAAGGTTGCATTATACCTGCTATTATTTTTGGATTACTATTCATTCTTGCAGGTTATGTTTATTATGCCTACTATTGGGAGTTGGCTGACGGTACAAAGACAGGCCAGGTTAATTTCATCGTTCGTAAGGGATATGTGTTCAAAACTTACGAGGGTCGTTTGATTCAAGCTGGACTAAAGTCGAAGAGCCAGTCTATCGCAAGCAACGAGTTTGATTTCTCTATTGAAGATGATTCGGTAGCTCATGCTCTTGAACTTGTAGGCGAGGCAATCGTGACTGTTCATTACAGAGAGTACAACAATGCTCTTCCTTGGCGTGGATATTCAGCTAATATTGTGGATAAGATTGTAAAGGTGGTTGAACAGCCGACTACGAATAATATTGTCAATCCGACAAATTCCATTAATGGCGCTCAATTGAATTTGGTTGGTGGGGCTGAAGGAGTTTCTGATGGTGGACTTACACCTGATGATGATAAGTGGTACGAATAATGACGGATCAATTTTCATCTAAACTTCTTGAAGAGGCTGTCCATCAGATTTCTTCACTTCCTGGAGTGGGAAAGAAGAGCGCATTGCGTCTGGTGCTTCATCTCCTTAATCGTTCGGAGGAAGACGTTGAGCGCTTTGCCAATTCTTTTGTACGCCTGAAAAAAGAGGTGAAGTTTTGTCGGTGCTGTCATAACATATCCGATTCCGACGTTTGTGAGATCTGCTCCGACAAGAGCAGAAATCCTCAGATTATCTGTGTCGTACAGGATCTGAAAGATGTTATGAGCATAGAGGCGACTCAACAGTTCCGTGGCTTATACCATGTGCTTGGTGGTGTCATATCTCCGATCGACGGAATTGGTCCTAACGACCTTACCATCGACAGCCTTGTCAAACGAGTTCACGAAGAGCCTATCGATGAGGTCGTATTGGCATTGTCGACTACGATGGAAGGTGATACAACAGCCTATTATATCTACCGCCGACTTGAGAATCTAGGTATAAACATCACTACTTTAGCAAGAGGCGTGGCGACTGGCGATGAACTTCACTACGCTGATGAGGTTACACTTGGTCGCAGTATCGTCGAACGAAGACCTTATTCAACAGGCTCAAAATTCTAAAACTATGAATCTAAATTTAAAATATTATTGTCGTATTGCGATCTCTTTTATACTTATTTTGATTTCGAATTTCTATCAGAATAAAGGGGTCGAGATTCCTGTGTACGTACTTTCTGTCACTTACTTGACAATCGTGGTCTTGGTGCCGCTTGCCGTTTGGATATATAATAAGGATAAGAAGAAAATTGCTCAGCTGGAGGATTTGCCGACAGCTCAGAAAATGTTTGATAAGGCGACGATGAAGAAGATGACGCTCATTCACGTGCCGTCTGGAATCTCTGCGATTCTTTTCATTATTCAGCCTATTGAATCGTTGCTGTATGCGGCGATCGTTTCATTGTTGTTGTTCGTCGTCTTCGGACGACCTGAAAAATTGTCTGATATTGAATAATCATATATGAAGGTCGTTTATCATACTTTAGGATGCAAACTGAATTTTGCTGAAACGTCAAAACTATCCTTTGACCTCGAATCCATCGGCTATGTCACTGCTAAAGAAGGTGAAAAGGCCGACCTTATTGTGGTCAACACTTGTGCCGTTACGCAAGCCGCGGAAAGAAAGGGTAGGGCTGTGATCAATCAGCTTAAACGTCAGCATCCCGAAGCGAAAGTCGTGGTGACTGGCTGCTATACGCAGATTAAGCCCGACGAGGTTGGAAATATTGAAGGTGTTGACATAGTGCTTGGTGCGCAGCATAAGTTTGATATGGCTTCATTCGTGAAGATGTTGAACGACAAAGAGGAAGGTACAAGAATCTATCATACTGAGCGTAGCAAGGTCGACGTCTTCTTCCCATTCTGTACTGCCGGCTGCCGTACTCGCTATCTGTTGAAGGTGCAGGACGGTTGCGACTATTTCTGTACATACTGTACTGTGCCTATTGCACGCGGAAAGAGTCGAAACGCATCCATCGCTTTGACTGTGGAGGAGGCAAGAAAAGCTGCTGCAGAGGGAGCAAAGGAGATTGTGATATCGGGTGTCAATATCGGAGATTTTGGAAAGTCGACAGGCGAGCAATTTATTGATTTGGTGCGTGAATTGGATAAAGTCGACGGAATTGAGCGATACCGTATTTCCAGCATAGAGCCAAATCTCTTGACTGACGAGATCATTGATTTCTGTGCAAACAGCCGCGCATTCATGCCTCATTTCCATATTCCATTGCAGTGTGGAAACGACGATATTCTTGCGTTGATGCACCGTCGCTATAAGAGAGAAGTCTTTGCTCATAAGATAGCTGAAATAAAAAAACGAATGCCGAATGCCTTTATCGGTGTCGACGTGATTGTCGGATTCAATGGTGAGACGGAAGAGCATTTCAACGATTCGTGTGAATTCATTAAGAGTCTGGACGTTACTCGTCTGCACGTATTCCCATATTCCCCAAGACCAAATACAGCTGCTTTGTCGATCAAACCATATATACAGAATGGTGAGAAGAAACGTCGTACCGACATCTTGATGGATTTTTCAGAGAAACGATTGCATGAGTTCATGAAGAACCAGATCGGAACGGCAGCCAAAGTGCTTTGGGAGGAGAGTGACAGCAATGTGATGCACGGATTCACAGAGAATTATATCCGAGTGTCCGCACCATACGATGCTTCCAAAATCAATACGATTACCGAAGTCTTACTTGGAGATTTCGATGAAGGAGACGAATGCTTGAAGGCAAAATAAGTTTCATCTATGAACAAACTTACAGCTTTCCTTAGAGACGAACAAGAGTCTCATCGTAAAGGTGGAATCTACCATAAAACACAAGTGCAGTTGGCTTATAATTCCAATCGCATAGAGGGTAGTAAACTGACAGAAGAGCAGACTCGATACATCTTTGAAACTCGTACAATCGGTTTTAAGGATCAGGAAGCTGTGCCTGTAGATGATATCATAGAGACTACTAATCACTTTGTCGCATTTGATTATCTTCTTCGTACAAGAAGAACCACTTTCTGAAACTATAATTAAGGAATTTCATAAGATTCTTAAGTCTGGAACTGCTGATGCTCTCAAACCATATTTTAACGTAGGTGATTACAAAAAATTGGCAAACGAAGTTGGAGGACAAGATACATGCAAACCTTCCGACGTTGCACAAGAGATGAAGACACTTGGAAAGTGGTATTTCTCGCAGACAAATGTCACAATTCAAACCCTTGCTGAATATCACTGGCGTTTTGAGAGCATTCATCCGTTTCAAGATGGCAATGGAAGAGTCGGGCGTTTGATCCTTTTTCGTGAATGTCTACGCAATGATATTATGCCTTTTGTGATTGACAATGAGCATAAATTGTTTTATTACCGTGGTCTGCATGAATTTCAGGAAACTCCTGTCTATCTCGTTGGTAGAATGCAGTCTGCCCAGGATGTTTATGAGGTTTGGATCAAATATTTCAATGAAGATTTATTGGACGGTTTGAAAATGGAGTAGTTATCTCCTTATTTCCAACGATATTTCTAAATAGGATTTTTTTCCGTCTATGTAATCGGCATAAAGTCTCTCTGCATCACGTCCCCTTAGAATCTGACATTTCCCACATATCTCGCAATTGTGCATACACTCCCATTGTTGGAGCACGTACGCTTGACGCTCATCACGAGTAGAATTGTCAATGCTTGGTGGAGTCATTTCTTAATTTCTCTAATTAAATGTTTTATTGCTGATATTGGATGATACCACATCATTCGTGGTCCAGCGTATCGCATAATTTCACGCATTTTTTCCTTCATCGCAGGTTTGTAGCAATGAATTGGGCATTTCTTACATGTTGTCTTCTTTTCTCCGAATTTGCAATGGTCCAAACGATCAAATGCGTATTTGAGCAACTCTGAACAATCTTCACAAAGTCCTTCTTTTGTATGGTTATGTCCATGACAGTAAATTCCAATCATCTGCTTCACTGTCTTTTTTTCTTCCTCAATTCTTGTCATGGTAATTCTTAATAATGTTAGTTTATAATATGATATAAATTGCACAACCGACAAGAGCAAGCGCTGATACAATGTCAATCTGTTTTTTATAGTTTTCAAAGAATCGGCGAAGGTAACTGCCTGCTAAAATCCAAACGATGTTTCCTCCCGGACCGGCTAACGTCAGCCAACATCCCACTTCAAAAAGATCAACAAGTTTATTGGAGTAGGGAAGGACAAATGTGCTGAAAGCAGTGACGTCGAACAAAAGCATTTTCGCATTAGTCAATTGCACAAGCATGCCACTGACGAATGAGCAATCCGCGTCGCTCTCTTTTGCTAAACCTTTGCTATTCCATATTTTATAAGCCAGATACAGAATGTATGATGCTCCTATATATTTCAAGTAAATCACATATTCGCTTAACGCTACTCCTATAAAATGTGTGATTATTCCCATCGCCGACATAGCGACCAGAAATCCACATAGCAATCCGCACCACATTCTCAAAGCATCTTTCCTGCCGTGACGAAGCGACATCGCCAAGGAATAGATGTTTGCTGGACCTGGTGAATAACCGATCACGAATATCTGCAAAAGCAAAGTAGGGAGGAGAGTGTATGGCATTTGATAAAAACGATTAATTGATATACTTAATCATATCCTCTTTTCTTGGTTTTGAGTCTGGTGTTTCATCAGGATATCCTAAACCAATGCAGTATAGAAGTTCGTAGCCTTCTGAAATATTTAATTTATTCATAAGATCTTTTGCCGACGGTGAGCTTTTCATCCAACGAGCAGAACTTCCCAAACAACATGAACCGATACCTTTTGCCCAAGCCGACAGTATTATATTCTCCCCAAACAATCCGCAATCCACCTGAGCCATATCGTAACTTTTGTCGTATGCCAAACAAATCACATGTGGAGCATTGACGAAGATATTCTTAAATCCTCCTTTTTCCGCAACTTGTGGATTATCCTTGACTACGGCTGCTGTGAATGAGTCGATCATTGCTGATGATAGCACACGTATTTCGTATGATTGTGTATTTCTGCCGTTTGGAGCATTGATTCCACATTTAATAATCTCATCCATTGTCTCACGGCTGATTGTTGAATCCTTCCAGACACGAATGCTTCTGCGGCTCATAATCACATTCGTAGTTACATAATCAACGTCGATACATTCTGCCGATTGCTTGATATTTTGTTCATTACAAGAAGCAAGCATCATTGCTGAAGCTATATAAGCGAATATCTTTTTCATATTATTTTAATTTTCTGCAAATTTATTAAAACTACCATTTATTTCATTATAGAATTCTTGCTTGCACATCTACAAATTTTTCTATAATTTTCCACTGATTATCGGTGAGATTTGTTGGGTAATTGTTCATTTTCTTTGTTTTTTGTCACTATAAAGATACGGAAAATTATCCATTTATCAAACTGATAATCAATATTTATTAAATAATTCGACTCGTTTTTTTTGAGTCTTATATAAAAGATTTTAAACTAAATTTAAACAATTTCTAAAAAGATGATGAAAAAGATTTCTTTAATATTATTGATAGTTATAATATTCAGTGATGTATTTTCGCGAGAAACAAACGCAAAGGAATGTGGTCAGCGCAACAATAAAGAATTGAGTGATTTTCACAAGATGTTATTTTCTTCAGAAATGGATTCGGTAGAGAGTATGTATGGTAATATGTCAGTTTTGTGTAGAAAGAAACTTGTAGATTATATGCTTGATAGTATTCTGTTGAAAGAAAAGACTCCATTGTCAATTTATGAACGGTATGAAGTATTTTTAGGGGATAATGTTAATTATAATGACTATACATACGAACAAAAAGAAAAATTGATGAGGGTTTTAAATCAAAAATATAGTTTCGGAATAGGACATCTTTTTCTTCAATTTCGTGATACTATATTTAATAATCAATTCAAAAAAATATTAGAGACCCAAAAACTTGAGGCGTTTGAAATTTTTCAGATAAAGAGAATATTATTTCGAGGTAATGATAAGGATATAATTTCAGATTGGAGTAAAAGTCTCGACAAAATGGTAGAAGATAAAGAGTCCACATCGATTGAAAAGTCTATTATGTTAAGTGATATTGTCGAAGGGAATGAAAATCTTTCTACACAATTGTATTCAATAGTATGTAAGTATCCTAATAAATACATATTTGTTGGAAATTCTTACAAGGACGAATATGTCTATGAATCATTGTTGCTATGCGTCATTCGAAATTTGCAGAAAAAGGGATGTTTGAAAGTTGATTTGTTGGAAGGGCTTATTAAAGAAAAACAAGAAGATAATGTGTATTATAACTTTTCTGAAATAAAGAGGAAGGAACTTTTAAGAGTTCTGAAACAAGGGGAATGTTTGAAAAAGAGATGATTGCAACAATCATATAATTAGAAGCTGTTTAAATTTTAGTGGAAAATTTTGTTAAGGATCAAAAAGCAGAAGGCTAATTGAATCATTGCGACAGAAGACTCAGAGTAAAATTCGTAATCAATAGTTAGTCTTCTAAAATTTTCAAGCCATGCAAACGAGCGTTCCACAATCCATCTTTTGGGCAGGACTTGGAATTTAGAA
>JAZQQY010000025.1:0-4289 GCA_045629285.1 Paludibacteraceae bacterium
AAAAAAGGTTGCGATTTCTCGCAACCTTTTTTCGTTATCATCGATATTCGTTATCGTCTGATCAATGTGAAGTGTCCTGTGTAGACCATATCGATCTCGCGGACGATCAACTCATACCAGTAGTCTGTAGTTGGCATGTCAGCACCGTTGTATGTACCATCCCAACCATCATCAGCACCCTTGAACTCTACAAGCTTCTTACCCCAACGGTCGAAGATTGTGAACTCTGCCTCTGGATAAGTATCCTTGATTCCAGGAACTGTCCACTTGTCAAACTCACCGTCGCCGTTTGGAGAGAACCAGTATGGAGGATCAATTCTTGGAGCGCTTACAACAAATGTATCCAACAATGTACATCCGTTCTTATCCTCTACCTTGACTGTGTGAACTGTGTAAGTCAAATCTGTCAAGTGTGTATCCTCAGACCACTCGCCGCCATCGATGCTGTAACGGAACTCAGGAGTACCGAATGAAGCGTCCATCACGATCTCTACCTCTCTGTAGCTTAGAGAGTCGAACGATGCTATAACCGGCTTTGTCGTAACTGTGACAGTTGCCTGATCATCTGCCTCACATACTTCTCCACGTGTCATGTGAACCTTGTAAGTCGTTGTCTGCTTTGGAGTATCCTGATAGTAGCGCTGGTTTCCTGTGATCTCCTGGCCATCGACTGTCCAAGTATATTTTGTTGCACCGTAGGTTGATGCATCAACTCTTACTGTCTCTCCCTCACAGATTGTTTTACTCTCAATCGTACCTGTCAAAGGACGATAGATATCGACATTCAAAGGCTGCATAATTGAACCAGAACATGTCACAAGATCGCTGTATGGTCTTGCCCAATACTTATGAGAGCTCTTTGGCTGTGTTGACCCTCCATTAAATCGAGGAGTTAGGACACCTGGGTCGTCGCCCAAAGAAGTCGTCTTGTCACTATCAAACCACTCAACCTTAGAACCGGTAGGCTCAACTGTCCATTCCAACTCTACTGTTTCTCCATCACAGATTGTCTGGTTAACTGTTGTAACCTTGAAGTTGTAAACTACGACTGTGATATCCTTCTTTTCTACCTGAGATCCGTATGTGAACTCAACTGTATAATCGGTAGTCTCAATAGGGCTGATCAACTTTCTCAATGTATCATTCACGATATTGAAGCCCTTCTCCTGAGTCGCAGATCCGTTAGTCGGTTTTGCCGTAACCTTCAACGACATGCCCTCACGTAGGAATCTTCCTGTTCCGAAGGTATCGATCTTGAAGTCCTTCTCGTCGCGCAGACACATTGCTGTCTCAACTGCTGCATCCAACTTTAGTCTCGCATCTCTCAATACATAGAACTCTACCTTACCTTCGCAATAGTCTGAATTCTCAAACGAAAGGTTGATCTTGTGGTCCTCGTCAACGTTTGTCACGCTGTACGATGCATTTCCTGCGCCTAGAGTTCCTAGATTACCTGACGCTGTCTCTATCAATTTCGGGTTCAATGCAGCGATATCGGTAGTGTTAGAAGGCACCTTGAAATCGAAGTTCACATTGGCGTTCTCGCCTGCGATGACGATGTAGCACTTCTCTTTGTCTTTGTACTTCTCAGAATCTGCGACATCGAACTTGACATACTCTTTTACCTTCAAATCTACGACATTAAGTCTTGCGAAACATCCGTCGTAGTGGTACTCAACAGAGTATACTCCTTCGTCTGCCTTCTTCAACGGCTTGAACGACAATTCGTCGCTGTTGTTGGCGTAGATGCTTGTTCCCTTATACCACTCGCGCTGTGGCTTGCCGACAGCACAGCTTACTGTGATCTGTCTCTCATACTCATCGTTCTCACACTTTACTACAGGACCTTCCGGTGCTGTGCCGATTGTTACTGAAGCATCCTTGATCTCTACTGTAGCGTATGCGTCACAGTAGTTCTTGTATCTCAAATAGTACTTGCCGTACTTGCTCTTCGGGATAACTGGTGCGATATTGTCGAATACAGGTGCTCCTGTATATGTAGGATTGTCGAACCACTCCACCGAAGTTCCATCCATTTCTACATTTCCGAAATCTACTGTGACAGGCTCGCCACACGCGTTGATAACGATCTTATCCTTGTTGGAATCAGAAAGAGGTATCTTCTTTCCGTTCTCTGTTGCCTGGTTGCCTGTCTCAGTCCATGTGAATGTTCCTGCTGCAGGTCCGTTTCCGATCTTGACTGTCTGCTTTGTTGTAGCCACACAGTATCCGTCTGTCATCTCAACCTCGATAGTGTGCTTCGTTCCTGCAGCTCCGTCGAAATTGCCGGAAGTGTATATGAATGAAGCATCCGTAGGGGCTGGCACCGAACCGCTCTGTGTCGGGCTGTCGGATGTTGTCTCTGTCGATGACCATGTCAAACTTGCAGGCGTAGATCCGTTCGCATTGTAAGTGAAATCGATGTCTACTTTCTGCGAAACGTTGGATCCAGGACATGTCTCAGAATTAGGATCCATATCGATCGACAAGTTACGGATGTCAAGCTGTAGTGTCAAAGGTTGGGAAGTACATCCTAGAGACGACTCTCCTATAACAGTATATTCTCCTGCCTTTGTCAGGTTGGAAGCGTTCTGTGTCACAGATCCGCCGAACTGGTAAGTTGCATTTACCTTGACTCCGTTCTTCACGTTCCAATATTTGTTGTCTGTCAAGTTGACCGGACCCTTACATACTGGCTCGTGAGCTACCGACTGAAGCTTCGGTGTGGCGTTGACCACTAGCTTCATCTCAGATGCAGGAGATGTTGTTGTTGTTCCGGCACCTGTATTAGTGTACGACTGGACGACGAACAATGATGTTGTCCACTCTGATTCTGTATCGTCTGTCATCGAGATTCCTGAGAATGCCTGTACCAATGTCGGTGCAGTCGTTGATCCCAACGCCAACTTTCTATCGTCTGTCATTGCAGCATCGGCGTCTGCCTGGCTCTTAAACCAGTAAAGGACGTATGATGCAGCATCCGGAAGTGTGCCTCCGTTGTTGTTTACGACTGCATTGGCACCAGGCTCGCTAGTTGCAGGAACGGTTCCTTTGAAGTCTTCCTCACAGATCTCGATCTTCTTGACTGTCGGAGCCGGAGTTGAACTGATCGTGATGTCGATCGAATTCGGTTCGCTTGTACATGTTAGGCCTGACGATGTCACGACTTCCCACTTTACCCAACGAACCTGCTTCTCTACCTGGCCAACTGCAGCCAACTTGTCGTAGAACGGCTTTGAGTTCGGTGTCGATCCCTCTCTGTATGACCCGTCCTCATCCTTTGCCCATAGCAATTTCTGCGATGTCGCTCCTGTCAAAGGATTCGTATCGATCGCATCCGGACTCTTTGTCAGGATATCCACGAACTCCTCGCCCACTGCCTCGCTCTTCACGTAGCTGACACTGTGCTGTACATCCGGCTTTGGAACTGCCGTAACGTTGACCACGATATCTATCTTGTCTCCCTTACATACGTTATTCGACTTTGGAGTCGTGAACTTCTGATATGCCGAGTAATCGTATGACTGAGATACACCCTTCTTTGTATCAGGCTTGAATGTCTTCTGCTCGTCACTTCCGGATACCCATACGATCTCGTCTGCTCCATAGAATTTAGCCTCGTCCTTGACGATTGTCGCCTTCAACTCCTCGGCTTCATCGTTCGCACAGTAGTCAAGCTTGCTTGCATCTACAGGTTCCTTTACACCGTATACCGTAGCCTTGAATGTCACCACTTCACTCTGTGCGTATGGCGACTTTGTTGCACGCTGCGCTACATGATATGTATACTCGCCTGGGACTGCTGTATTTACGGCATCTGTCGGAGCTGACGACAATGCTTTTCCGACTGTATCACTAGGATTCTCGAACCATACAAGTACATAGTCCGGCTCGTCTGTTGCGTCTATTCCTTCCATAGGGTCTACTGTTCCGCCAACACACAAGTCGATATCCTTGACCACCGGTGCAGGTGCAGCTAGGACCTCTACCTCTACCTTGGCTCTCTTACTGAAACAGTCGCCGTCCTGGTAGGCGATATAGAATACGTATGGAGTCTTTGTCTCCTTTGAACGGTCGATCTCAACACTGCTCTTACCCTGGCTGTTTGGCTCTACATCCGGATCATCACTTGTGAACCACAACAATGTCATCGAAGCGTCCAAAGTCTGAGAGAACTTGTCTGTTGTCAAGATCTCGTCGGAGTTTCCGTTGATTGTATACTGAATACTCTCATTTTTTGGAGCCTCTGGATTTGGATTGATGACAACCTCGTAATTATGGACATCTCC
>JAZQQY010000026.1:0-91299 GCA_045629285.1 Paludibacteraceae bacterium
TTATACAGACGAATATAAGTTCCCACTCGGTGAAACATTCGTACATTGGATTTTCTGGGATTATACTCATAACGTATCAGACACTTGTCATCAGTCTGTACATTTGAGAGATCAGTTCCCTCCTGATGTAGATTGTGATACGATTGCTGATTCTGAGATCGCGCTTTACGGAAAGTGTGAGATTTCATCAGAGGATTTGAAGAAATCATTGGGAAATAAAATAGCTATCGAACATTGTTCCGGTGAAATTATTTATGGAGAACCATATCTTGTTGACGCAGTGACAGGTAGTAGATTGGAGTTCCCATCTGTTATGGGAGTAGGAATATATCCAATTCAATGGGTATTTGCAAATGAAGAATTGTCTGCTGCTGAGGCAGTTTGCAACAGAACTTTGTCTATCTTGTGTGATGGTAAGGTACTTGTAGATATCCCAGTAGTAGAGAATACGGAGTTCACATACGATGCTAAGCCTCATACTCTTGATATTCCGTATAATAGAAACTATACAGTAGTAGGATCGACTAAAACTGCGGCAGGCAAGTACGTCGCAACAGTGTCGTTGAACAATACCGATATCATGGTTTGGGCCGACGGAAGCGTTGAGGATAAGACGATACCGTTTGTGATCAACAAAGCTCAGATAGAGATTCCTGCAGAAGACAGTTCCGAGTTTGTGTATAATGGCAAGGAGCACTTCTACTATGTACCGGAAAGCCCGTTCTATTTGATTGAGGGTAATGTACAGACTTCAGCCGGAAGACACTATGTATCTATTTCACTTCTAGACCATTCCAACTACATGTGGACAAGCGGTTCGAGCGTAGACCTTCAGTACGATTTCATGATCAAGGATAAGGAGGTTGTTATAGTTCCGGTTTCGATTCCGACACCAGTTGTGACAGAATTCGTTTACAATGGAAAGGAACAGACTGTTGCCATTCCAGAGAGCCAATACTATACAGTACGTGGTGAATCTCAGACATTGACTGGTTCATATACTGTGATAATCTCGTTGAACGACAAGAATTTGACGACATGGGAAGATGGAACTGTCAACGACAAGTTCTTCAAGTATGTGATAGAGAAGGAGAGAGTAGAGATTCCTTCTGTTGAACCAGAAAAATTCGTCTACAGCGGCGATACATTGACTCTTGATATTCCTGTGAACGATGGCTATAGCATCATCGGAAACAGTAAGGTCAATGCAGGTGAATATGTGGTGAAGGTGTCGTTGGACGACAAGAACAATACAGTTTGGACCGACGGAACCGTATTGGATAAGGTCATTCAGTTCACGATTGAAAAGGCGACTGTAGAGATGCCAATCTTAGATACTACCGAGTTTGTCTATAGTGGAGATACTTTGATCTATTCTATTGAAGAGAACGAGCACTACACTGTAGAGGGCAATGTCCAGACAGAAGTCGGAACATACAAAGTTGTGGTTTCTCTAAACGATCAGGAGAACTATATTTGGAACGACGGTTCATCACGTGATTTGATCTATACGTTTGAAATTAAAGCTCCTGTGATCATCAAGACTGAGATTCCGTTACCATTAGCTGATACAACACCGCTAGTCTACAACGGAGACTTGCAGTTATTCCGTATCGTTGCAGATTCTAATTGCGTGGTTGACAGAAATATGGCAATCTATGCCGGCAAATATATGGCGACAGTATCTCTAAAAGATACAGCGACAATGGTTTGGGCTGACGGAACTTTAGATGATATCCTAATCCCATTCGAGATTGCCAAGTCTCAGGTAGAAAAACCAGTTGAGGACACTACGAAGTTCATCTTCACTGGCGACACTCTAGAGTACAACATACCGAGTGATTCTTTGTACACAGTCGACGGCAATATCCAGTCTGAAGTCGGCAGTTACGATGTCGTCGTTTCGCTAAACGATGTCGACAACTATGAGTGGAATGATGGAACAGTTGAGAATCTGTTGTACAAATTCGTTATCGTATCGGCTGATGAGGATAGTGTTAAGCAGCCGGAATCTATAATCGTTGACGGTGATACAACATCGTTCGGAGAGCCTGGCGATTATATCTTTGATATCGTATTCGACAGTTTGGCTCACGACCAGGGCTTTGTCGATGTCAAGGGTGAGTCTGGTGAAGAGGGAATCAAGATTACGATTCCAGAGGGAGTAGAACCAGGAGTTTACGATGCGATAGTGACAATTACATATCCAGACAGCACAGTCGAGGAAAAGAACGTCCAGTTCAAGGTTCCATATCCGAACACTATGATAGTTAGATTGTTGTACGATGTGCTTGCAGTCGACAATACAAACAATCAGTTTGTAGCATATCAGTGGTATAAGAATGGAAAGAAGATTGAGGGTGCCACAAGACAGTTCTACTGCGACCTTGACGGAATCAGAGGCGTCTATAAAGTTCAGGTAGTCACTACATCCGGCGATACATTGTTTATCAAAGAGAGAAAGTTCAATTATATCGCACCGATGTTCGACATCACATTGAGCAAGAATCCAGTCAGTACGTTCGAGGATGTAGATGTCAGAATCGAAGGTATCACAGATTCAGATATCTTGACGAATTCGTCACTTGTGGTTTACGACATGAAGGGAGTCGCTGTCATCAACAGAACTGCAGTAGAGAGAACCAATACGATCTCAATTGGAAATGTCGGCGAGTACATTGTTGTTGTCACACTATCTACAGATCAGGTTGTAAGTAAACATCTGTTGGTGAAATAAAATATAGCAACAGTTAGATATGGACGCTTTCGGTCAGAAATGATCGGAAGCGTTTCTTTTTTGCAATCTTTTTCACATTCGTTAACAATTGTTGAAAAGATCGGCAACGAATTTTTGAAAAACATTGCATGTATTAATATTTTTGTTTTCTGGTCGGAAGAATCGTTTGTTTCGGCTGGCCAACAGGATTTTTATTAGAATATAAACGACTATACTATAATTTTTTATGAGGAATTTTTTACTGTTAGTGTTGATGCTTGTCACTACTGTAGCGAATGCTGCCAACCTGCTCTCGAAGCAATATATAGGCAGTGTTTACTACAATTTCTACGATGACGGCACTGCGGAGGCTACATACGGTACTCTGCAAAGTCCGGAAAACTACTCCGGCGATATCCAGATTAGATCGAGTGTCACGTTGAATGGAAAATCGTATGCCGTTACTGCCATCGGTGAGGATGCATTCTACAAGAGTGTAAACATGACCTCATTGTTTATTCCTAATACAGTAAAAACTATCGGAGCTTCGGCTTTTTCTGGATGTACAAAACTTGCAGACCTAGAAATTCCAAACTCTGTGACTTCAATTGGAGATAAAGCATTCCTAAACTGTAAGGGTTTGAAATCAATTGATTTGTCTGAATTGTCTATTAAATCATTGCTCAAAGGTCTGTTTGGAGGATGTGTATTGAATACAGTTCATCTACCTAAGACATTAGAGTCTATTCCGGATGAAATGTTTTCTAATTCTAACATAAACTCAATTATAATTCCTGGCAAGGTAACGAAAATTGGGAAAGATGCATTCAACAATTCAGGTTTGAAAACAATTGATTTGTCAGAAGTCCCTATGAAAACACTATCTGTTGATTTGTTTAACGGATGTAGTTTAGATTATGTTTATTTGCCTAATACGTTGGAGAGTATTCCAGATAAAATGTTCTTCAACTCTACTATAAAATCAATTAAGATTCCTTCAAAAGTAAAGGAAATAGGAGAAAGGGCATTTTATCAGTGTGGAAGTTTGGAAACTGTAGATATGACGGATGCTCCACTTAAGACATTTGGAGCCTATGCTTTTGCTGAATGTCGTCGACTATCTACGATTAACTTGCCAAAAACATTGGAGATAATACCGGAATATGCTTTTTATTGTGTTGGCGGTGGTGATTATTATAGTAATTATGGTGACCGCCTGTATGACAAGTACAATAGCTCTTGCAAAAAAATCGTCATTCCAAATTCTGTAAAAAGAATTGAAAAATATGCTTTTGCTAATTTCTCAAATTTGACTTCTATTGATTTTGGCGAATCTGTAGAATATATTGGAGATTATGCCTTTTATTTTTGGCCATTCAAATGTAGTGGATGTATACCTATAGAACATGAGTATCAGTGTGGAGATTTTTCATGGTGTACGTATATAGAATATTTGAGTGGCGTTGTTTTTAATGAAACATTAAACGAGATTATACTTCCAAACTCTGTTAAAACAATTGGTGCGTGTGCATTTGCAAATCATACGAAATTGTCAAGAATAGAATTCGGAAATTCACTTATAACGATAGGAAATTATGCATTTTCTGGTCATGGAAGTGGTTATGATGGTAGTTATTATGTCAATGATTTTAGTCCCGATTTTAATAATTCAAGTTTGAAATCTCTTTACTTCCCTGAATCATTAGTTTCTATTGGAAGTTCAGCATTTGCTCGTTGTTCTGCCTTGACAGAAGTGGATTTGCCGTCTACTTTACAGAAAATAGGAAGTTCTTCTTTTTCCAGATGTGGCAGTATAAAGTCGTTGGTAATACCAAATTCTGTTAATATAATTGGGAATGCGGCATTTTCTTATTGTGAAAAACTGGAATCTTTAGAGATTTCTAATTCATTGAATACAATCCCAGATAGTTGTTTTTATGGTTGTCGTGAGTTGTTGTCAGCAACAATTCCAAATTCGGTAAGTTCAATAAAGAAGTCTGTTTTTTCTGGTTGTTCAAAAATGGGAACTGTTACAATACCTCAATCTGTAACAGAAATTTCAAATGATGTTTTTACTGGTTGTTCCGAGTGTATCGTTTATCTATGTAATGAATATATTTCTCGAAATCATGCTGCATTTAAGCCAGTAAAGAAAGTTGCGTCGTGTGACAATGTGCCAATGCCAGTGGAAATCAACTATGCATTTTTCCATACCGGAAAGGAACAGCTATATAATATCCCGGAGAATGCAGCTTATACTGTGACTGGAAACAGAAGAACTGAAGAGGGCACTCAAAATGTAGTCATTGCATTGAAGGATGGTTTCTCATGGACAAACGGAACTTCTGACACTTTAGTTTTTGATTTCACTATCTATCCTGCAAAATTGACTCCTGAGCAGACTGTTATTAAGGGATATTTAGGTCAGACTCTAGGAGATCTAACATTGCCAAAAGGTTATAAATGGGTTGATTCAGAAGAGACTGTGCTTGAATATGCAGGTGAAAGTACGTTTGCCGTCGAATATATTCCAGAGGGATGGACAAAGGATCCGCTTCTGATTGAAATGACCGTTATTGTGTCAAAAATTGGAATTGAACCTCCTGTTGTGGATTTGACAGAGTTCATTTATAATGGAAAAGAGCAGACGTTTAAGATTATTGAAAATGATATTTATAAGGTTTCAAATCCTGAAGAACTAACGAAAACCGATGCTGGTATATATTATATCTATGTGATTCTTAGGAATAAGGCAAATTATGAGTGGAGCGATGGAACGACTGATGCAAAAATGTATAGATTCACAATCAATAAAGCGTCAGTTAAGATACCTGAAGCTGGAGAATCAAAATTTGTATATACAGGTGATGAGTTGATATACAAGATTGAGGAGAATCCATTGTATACAATATCTGACAATGTTCAGACATACAAAGGAAACTATGAAGCTAAAGTTTCTCTTAATGATGTATCCAACTATATATGGGAAGATGGTACAACAGAACCTAAGTATTATCCATTCATGATTACATTGCCGATGGTGGATATTCCGGAAGCTGATCCTACAGAGTTCGTTTACAATGGAAAAGAGCAAACGTATAATATTAAGGAAAACCCTCTTTACGAGATTACAGGTAATGCTGGTACTGATGTCGGATGGTATTATGTTTATGTGTCTTTGAAAGATAAGAATAATTATGTATGGTCTGATGGAACAACTAGTGATAAATACTACAGTTTCCAGATCAAAAAGTTGTATGTGAAGAAACCTAATGTAGATTATCAGACATTTACTTATACAGGAGATCCTATTACATACGAAATTCCAGAAAATGAGAATTACACTGTAACTGACAATGTCCAGATTAATGCCGGATATCATGGAGCCCGTATTTCATTAAATGATCCATATAACTGTGCTTGGGAGGATGGTACAACTTATAATTTGTGGTATGAATTCTATATTGAAAAGAAAAAAGTTGTAATTCCATCACGTTATGATGGTGAGTTTACTTATAATGGTAAGCCTCAAACTTATCCAATCGCTTCTAATGGTGCGTACACCACTGTTATCGGTTATGATTATAACTCAAGTTGGTATGGATCGGATTCTACTCAGACTAATGCCGGTTCATATTATGTGATTCTTGAATTGAAGGATAAGGAAAACATGGTGTGGGTAGAAAGCTTGGATAGTTGGTCTAGCACTACATCTAATCAGGTTTATAAATTCGATATTAATCGAGCTCAGGTTACTTCTTTCCCTGCCGGTCTTGATCCAAAGGAGTTGAATTTGAAAGCTACTTATGGAGACCAATTGTATGATGTCCCTCTTCCAAATGAGTATTATTGGACATATCCAGATCAATCGGTTGGTGAAACTGGTGAAAAGTATTTTACTGCTTGCTATAATCCATTGGATGCATATAATTATGTAGAAACGATAGTTGATTTACCTGTTCGTGTAGATCCGAAAAAAGTGGCAGAACCAAAGGAAGATCCGACTTTGTTCTATTATATAGCAAAGCCTCAAGTTTATTCTTTGGAGACTAATGATCTTTATACAGTAAAGAATAATGTTCAGACAAATGTTGGCACTCATGATGTAGTGGTTTCATTGAAAGATAAGGCAAACTATGCATGGGGGTCTACAGGTAAATCTGATGATTTGATTTATCCATTCGTCATTTCTAAGTCGAACGAGGCCATTTTTGAATATGGATATAATCCGAATGAGATCCATCCTAAGGTTCAGTATGGCCAGAAACTAGGTGATGTTATGTTGCCTACTCGTTTCTCTTGGAAGGAACCAGAGACTATAGCTGATAAGATTGGAGATAATAAGTATGTCGTAGTTTATACTCCAGCCGATCCTGACAACTATAATTCAGTTGAGACTGAGATCGTGGTGAATGTGACTAAGAGAAGAGTGTCATTCCCAGCAAAGGATTCTCGTATGTTCGTTTACAATGGCAAGGCGCAGACATACGAGGTTGGCGACAATGATCTATTCCAGGTCGCAAACAATGTTCAGACAAATGCCGGACGCTACGATGTGATTGTATCTTTGGTTGACAAAGATCATTATGAGTGGATGGATGGCACAACTGATGATATCTACCAGGATTTCATCATCCGTACAAAGAGTGTAGAGATGCCGTCAGTCGACTCTAAGTCGTTCGTATACGATGGTAAGAGCCATTCATTGGTTATCCCAACTAGTCCAAATTACACAATCAGTGGCAATAATAGAACTGATGCCGGACGCTATGAGGTATCGATCTCTCTAGCCGACAAGAAGAATTATGTTTGGGAGAACAATACTACTGCTGACATCGTGGCTACATTCTCGATCTCTAAGATCAAGGTTGATATGCCTGCAGCAGACAACACTTCCTTCTCTTACACTGGTGAGCCTTTGACATATAAGATCGAGGCTAATCCGCTTTACACTGTAGCTGGAAATGTCCAGACTGCAGCCGGAAGATACGATGTTAAGGTTTCTCTAAACAATACTCGCAACTATGAGTGGATGGATGGTTCTACAGACAACCTTGTCTACAACTTCTATATCAAGGATCTTGTCAACCAGTCGACTCTTGAGATTGTGAAGATTCCTAATGTATCGAATAGAACATTCGTATATGATACTAAGGAACATTCTCTTGGTCTTGTTGATACTGACGAGTATACTGTTACAGATGAGGGTGGAGTAGAGGTCGGCAGATATACTGCGACACTTACTTTGACTGACAAGAACAAGTATATCTGGGAGAACGGCTCTGCAGACAAGGTTACAATCACTTACGTTGTCACTAAGGCGCAAGTTGCAACTCCTGCAAGGGATACAAGAATCTTTACTTACAATGGAGAAAATCAGGAGTTTGTGGTCGATGAGAGCTCATTGTATAAGGTGTCTAACAATATTCAGAAGAATGCAGGACGCCATGAGGTTGCGATTTCTCTAAACGATACTAAGAATTATGAGTGGGAGGATGGTTCTTCCGACGACCTTACAATGATCTTCAAGATCGGTAAGGCTAAGGTTACAGCTCCTGCTGCTGATGCTTCTAAGTTCACTTACACTGGTGAGGCTCAGACTTACACGATTGCTAAGAGCAGTTTGTATAAGGTGTCTAACAATGTTCAGACAAAGGTCGGATCTTACGAGGTTGTAGTTTCTTTGACTGATGCTCAGAACTATATGTGGACTGACGGTACAACAAACGATTTGTACTACAATTTCGTTATCAGAGCTGAGCAGGCTAACGTTACTTTTGTCGATATTCCTGTTGTTACAACTAAGAAGTTCATCTACAACGGTAAGTCACAGTCGTTGTTGATCCCTGTAAGCGATGATTACACAATCATTAATAACAAGGGTACTGATGCCGGACGCTATGTTGTGACTTTGGCTCTTCGTAATCCAAACACTACTGTATGGAGCGACGGAACTAAGGATGATATCCAGATTGTATTCAACATCGCCAGAGCAACTGTTGAGATTCCTGAGGTCGACCATACCCGTTATGCTTACAATGGTGAGGCTCAGACATACATGATCCCGTCAAATGCAAACTACACCGTTTCTGGAAATGTTCAGAAAGAGGCTGGCAATTACGAGGTTGTTGTCGCTTTGAAGGATGTCAAGAATTTTATGTGGAGTGACGGTACTGTCGACGACTTGTCTTACAGCTTCGTTATCCGTGGCGAGTCGACTCAGAAGACAATGATCCCTGTTCCTACAGTATTGTCTAACAACTTTGTTTACGACGGCACAGAAAAATCTCTTGCAATCGCAGAGAATCCTGCATATACAATCTCAGGCAACAGCGGAGTTCATGCAGGTCGCTATACTGTCAAGGTTTCTCTTGCTAATACAGACACAGCAGTTTGGGATAATGGCTTGAGCGATGATATCTTGCTGACATTCACAATTGCTAAGGCTCAGGTAGAGATTCCTGCTGCTGTCAAGTCGAACTACGTCTATAATGGTGAGAATCAGACATACGATCTAATTAAGAGCAAATACTACACTATCAGAAATAACGTCAAGAAGGAGGCCGGAAGATATGATGTTACTGTCTCTCTAAACAACACAAAAGATTATGAGTGGACAAACGGCACATTTGATGATGTTAACTACAGATTTGTAATCGCTAAGGCTCAGGTTGTGGAGCCTGCTGCTGATCAATCTAAGTTTGTATACAACGGAAATGAGCAGACTTACAAGATTGATCCAAGTGATCTTTACACTACTTACGGCACAACAAAGACAATGCCTGGCAAGTATGAGGTATTGGTATCATTGAATGATGTCAAGAACTACGAGTGGAGCAACGGAACAACTGATGCTTTGTCGTATAACTTCGTTATTCGTGCTGAGGAGACTGAGTTGAAGCCGATTGCGATTCCGACAGTATTGACTAAGAACTTCATCTACGATGGAAATAAGAAGTCGCTTGCGATTGCTAGCAGCAAGGATTACAGCATCAAGGGCAATAGCGGAATCAACGCTGGTCGTTATACTGTTATATTGTCGTTGACTGATCCTGATAAGACTGTTTGGGCGGATGGTTCTAGCGACGATATCAAGATGTCGTTTACAATTGCAAGAGCTCAGGTGGAAATGCCTGCTGCTGATATCCACAAGTATGTATATGATGTATACGGTAGAGATCAGGTTTACGGTATAGATGAGTCGCCATATTACACAATCAGCAACAACATTCAGAATATAGCTGGTCGTTATAATGTGACCGTATCTTTGGAAGATACTAAGAACTATGAGTGGACAGACGGTTCAATCGACGATTTGAGCTATACGTTTGCAATCAACAAACGTCAGGTTATAATTCCATCTGCTTCAGATTCGATGTTCATCTACAATGGAGAGGATCAGACTTATCCGGTTGAGATCTATGTTCCATTTGATGATGCTAGTGCTCTTTACACAGTTTATACAGTAACTAACAATGTTCATAAGGATGCCGGTCGTTACGATGTAAACATCTCATTGATCGATCCTAAGAATTATGAGTGGGTAGGCGGTTCAATCGAAGACGTCAAGATGCCGTTTACAATCAATAAGGCTCAGGTAGAGATTCCAGTTGCCGATGATTCTAAGTTTGTATTCAACGGAGGTAAGCATGTTTATGAAATTGCTGAGGATTCTCGTTATACAGTTGATGGTAATGTGCAGACAATGCCTGGCAAGTATGAGGTACTTGTTTCTTTGAACGATGCTAAGAATTATGAGTGGGCTAACGGAACAACTGAGACTCAGGTCTACAGCTTCGTTATCCGTGCTCAGGAGACAGACATCAAGTCGGTAGAGATTCCAACTGTATTGATAAAGAACTTCATCTATGATGGTAATGATAAGAGTCTTGATATCAAGAAGAGCGACTACTACACAATCTCTGGCAACAGAGGTGTTGATGTAGGTCGTTACACAGTAATCATTTCGTTGAATGATCCAGACAAGACCGTATGGAGCGATGGTTCTACTGATGATATCAAGATGACATTCTCAATCGACAAGGCTCAGGTTGATGCCCCTGATCCTGATACTAAGAATTTCGTCTACACTGGTAAGATGCAGGTTTACAGACTTAAGACTGATACAGCTTACACAGTAAGTGGCGTTACACGTATCAATGCAGGTACATCAGTTGTTTCTGTCGCATTGAACGACACTAAAAATTATGTATGGTCTGATGGTACTATCGACGTTAAGAAGTACAACTTCACAATTGCTAAGGCATCTGTAAAGGTTCCTGCTGCAGATAAGACAACATACTACTACGATGGCACTCAGAAGGTTTACGATATCGAAGAGAGCGACCTTTACGTAGTTAAGGGCAACAAACAGACAATGCCAGGCAAGTATGAGGTCAGCGTAGAACTTTCTGATAAGAGCAATTATCTATGGTCAGACGGTACATCTGATGCACTTACTTACAACTTCGTTATCAGATATCGTGAGTCAGAAAAGCAGTCAATTGAAATTCCGGATGTATTGGTAAGAACATTCACTTACAATGGTGATGCTCAATCACTTGCTGTCAAGAGCAACAAGTACTATACAGTTTCTGGCAACAGTGGAGTGAACGTTGGTCGCTACTCAGTTAAATTGTCTCTAACTGACAAGGATTCTACTGTTTGGAGCGACGGTTCTACTGAGGATATCATCATGACATTCCAAATTGCAAAGGCTCAGGTAGAGATTCCTTCTGCTGATACCAACAAGTTCGTATTTAATGCAGAGTATCAGACATACAATGTTGAGAATAGCGATCTTTACTCGGTTGCTGGTTATCGTCAGATCAACGTAGGAAACCATGACGTTGTAATCTCATTGAAGGATACTAAGAACTATGAGTGGAGCGACGGTACTGTAAGCAATATCGTATATAGCTTCATGATCCATAAGCAAGAGGTCGACATCACAACTGTTGAGATTCCTGTTGCTCCTGTGACTAAGTTCATCTACGACTCAAACTCTCATACTCTTGCAATTCCTGAAAATGTCAACTACACTGTTGTAGGAGACACTAAGACTGCAGCAGGCAAGTATAATGCTAGAGTATCTTTGAAGGACAAAGAGACAATGGTTTGGGAAGACGGAAGCAAGGAGGATATCGTAATTCCGTTTGTTATTTCTAAGGCTACAGTCAGAATGCCTGTTGTTGATAATGTAGAGTTTGAGTATGACGGTAAACCTCATACACTAGAGATTGCAAAGAGTCCATTATACCGTGTAGACGGTAATGTACAGACTTTGGTAGGAAGACACTTGGTTTCGGTATCTTTAGTCGATCGTGCTAACTACATGTGGTCTGATGGCGTAAGTGATGACCTTCAGTTCAGCTTCATTATCAAGGTTAAGGAGAAGATCACGCTTCCTGTTTCAATACCTGTGGTAAGAAATGCAAATTTCATCTACAACGGTTTGACTCAGACATTGGAGATCAAGGAGAATCCTTACTACACAGTTTCTGGAAATTCTCAGTCGTTGGCTGGCTCATACACAGCAACAATCTCTTTGAACGATAAGGAGACTACTACTTGGGAAGACGGAACTGTCACTGATATTGTGATTCCGTTTACAATCGCTAAGTCTAAGATTGCGGTTCCTTACGTAGAGGAAACAAGTTTCGTTTACGATGGATCAACTCAGACTTATCCTCTAGGATCAAATCGTGACTATGTTGTTACAGAAAACTCTTATGTTGAGGCTGGTAACTATCAGGCTAGATTGACATTGAGAGATAAGATTAATACAGTTTGGGAGAGTGGTTCTACTGATGATGTCCTTCTTCCATTCTCGATTGCTAAGGTTGTTTTGGATAAACCGGTTGTAGATTCTACATCGTTTGTCTACGATTCTGATACAGTTGCTGTTAAGATTCAAACTAACAACTGGTACACAGTAACTGGTCAGAAGGCATTGTCGGCTGGTACATATCAGGCAAAGGTATCTTTGAAAGACAAGGCAAATACAATCTGGTCTGACGGTACAATGTCAGATGTGTATATTCCATTTGTGATTGAAAAGTCTAATATTGCAATGCCATCTGCAGACTCGACAAGATTCGTTTACAACGGTGAGCTTCAGACTTATACGGTTGTAGAAAATCCTAATTATGTAGTTAGCGGCAACACTAATGTTAACGCAGGTGACTACCAGGCAGTCGTTTCTTTGAAGGATAAGATAAATACAGTTTGGGCTAACGGCACTTCTGACGACATCATCCTTCCTTACTCAATTGCTAAGGTAGAGGTTGTGAAGCCAACTGCAGATTCAACAGAGTTCGTATACAACTCAGATACAATGACTGTTGAAATTCCTTCAAACGTTTTGTACAATGTTTCTGGAAATAGAGAGTCTAAGGCTGGTAATTATGCAGCGACGGTTTCTTTGATCGATAAGATCAATACAGTATGGAACGACGGTACAACTGATGATGTGTTAGTGCCATTCACAATTGCTAAGGCTTCAGTCGCAATGCCTGCTTCTGACACTACTAAGTTCATCTATAGCGGCGATACAATGGTTTATGCTATCGCTGAAAATGAACTTTACTCGGTAAGAGGAAATCTACAGTCGAAGATCGGTCGATACTCGGTAGTCGTTTCTCTAAATGATATCGAGAACTACAGCTGGAGCGACGGTTCTACACTTGATTTGATCTATCCATTCATCATCGGTGAACGTGATATCGTTATGAATCGGATTGCTCGTCCTTATGCCGACACAACAGTATTGGTATACAACGGTCAGATGCAGACATTCAATATCGTTGCTGATTCTAATTGTGTGGTTGAGGGTAATGTTAGAATGAATTCCGGTAGATATTTGGCGACAGTTTCTCTTGCCGACAGAATGACAATGGTTTGGGAAGACGGTACATCAGATGATATCGTAATTCCATTCGTTATCGTCAAGTCGCAGGTTGAAAAACCGGTAGCAGATACAACAGAGTTCTTCTTCAACGGTGAGGCTCAGACATACAATATCCCAGCTGATTCAGCATACGTGGTTGAGGGTAATGTTCAGACAAATGTCGGAAGATATGACATTTATGTTTCTCTTGTCGACATTAACAACTATGAGTGGTCTGACGGTACAACAGGTGATGTCTCATACAGATTTGTTATCAGTCATCCAGTGCAGATCGACACAGTCGTTCCTGAGAATGTCAAGCTTACAGAAGATGTTGTTGAAGTAGGAGACACAGTCTCTGTGTACGACAGACCTGGCGACTACTTGTTCGATATCACATTCGACAGCCTTGCTCGTGAGGAGGGCTTCAAGGATATCTTCGCAGTTGAAGGAGAAGACGGCATCTCATTCAATGTCCCTGATGATGTTGATCCTGGTCATTATTCAGCTACTGTCACAATCAAGGATATTGACGGTAAGGTAATTGAGAAAGAGATTGAATTCTCAGTCGCTTATCCAAGCTACTTCATTAAGAAGTTGATGAACGATATCCTTTCTGTCGACAATACAAACAGAGAGTTCGTGTCATACCAGTGGTATAAGAATGGAGAGAAGATCAATGGTGCTAACAATCAGTTCTTCTGCGATCTTGAAGGTGTATACGGCGCTTATAAGGTAGAGGTTGTCACTGTTTCTGGCGATACATTGTTCATTGCTGAACGTGAGTTCTCTGCTCCGGTTTCATCATTCGATGTGACATTGAGCAAGAATCCTGTTGAAATCAATGAGACATTTACAGTCTTTATCGAAGGTGCTACAAATACAGATATTCTTAAGAATTCTTCACTTGTTGTTTACGACATCCAGGGTGTTGCCGTTATCAATAAGGTTGGCATCGAGAAGAACAATGAGTTGTCGGTCGGCAACGTCGGCGAATATATCGTTGTCGTGAGAAACTCAGTCGGTCAGACAGTAAGCAAGCATTTGTTGGTTAAGTAAGACAATGTAAGTTGCAATAAAAAAGCATTCGGTCAGAAATGGCCGAATGCTTTTCGTTTTAAAAGATATTTTTTTTGATTTGGAATTCTTTGCTTGGACTTCAGGAAAAGGATTAGATCAATGCCAAGACATCTTCTGCAATCTGCTCTGGCTGTAGTCGGTTAGCTGAAACAAGTTCCTCTGCTACAAAGTAGTTATAGAAATCTTTCTTCAATCCACGTACAAGCACCTTCATGTCTGAATCTGAGTAGTGGCGGGCGATCTTCTCTCCGTAACCGCCGTCGATCACACCGTCTTCAAGAGTGACAACAACCTTATGGTCGGTCTTCAATGAATTTAGAAGCTCGGTGTCGATTCCTGTCAAGTAGCGTGGGTTAATGATAGTAGCATCTATTCCTTTCTCTTTTAGTAGCGACGCCACTTTCTCTGCACGGCTGTAGAAATTACCGACTCCTACGATTGCCACCTTGCTCCCTTTGTGACCAACCAATGCTTTGTTAAGATTGCTGTAATCCTTAGCAAATGTTTCGTTGCGATGCTCAACGCCCATTCCTGGCACACGTATTGCCACTGGATGCTGACGCTGCTCAACAGACCAATCCAACATTGCAAGATACTCTTCGTAGCAAGTAGGGGCAAGATAAACCAAGTTTGGAATATTGCTTAACATTGGAATGTCGAAGATGCATAGATGTGTAGCGTCGTTCATGCCGTAAAGTGAAGCCCACATCACAATGAATGTGGCTGGCGACTTGTTGATGCAGACATCCTGCGACATCTGATCGTAGGTGCGCTGGTAGAATGTGGCGAATGTGCCCCAAACCGGTGAACCTCCACGTGCTGCGATTCCACTAGCCAATGCCACAGTATGCTCCTCTGCGATGCCATTGTCGACATATTGATTGCCCAACTGCCTACGACGCTCTGGATTCATACCCAATGCACTTGGTGTTCCTGCGGCAAGCACAACCAATTCAGGTTTCTCTGTAGCTTTCTTAATTAGGTAATCACCTGTGATATCATTCCAGTTTTCTCCTCCGCCTGGGAATCTAGGAGAACCGTCTTCTATGTTGAACGGACCGCCCCAGTGCCATGCCTCCTTGTTGGCAACTGCGTAGTCAAGACCTTTACCCTTTAGTGTGTTGATGTGGACAACGATTGGTTTTGTGCACTCCTTTGCTTTAGCAAAAGCGTTGCAAAGAGCCTCGATGTTGTTGCCGTCTTTCACGTACATATAGTCAAGACCTTGTGCACGGAACCAGTTTAGTTCTGCCTTACCATCGGTTTCACGAAGAAGCTGAAGATTCTTGTAGATTCCACCGTGGTTTTCTGCGATAGACATCTGGTTGTCGTTGACGATGATGATGAACTTCTTGTCATATTCACCTGCGTTGCTCAATCCTTCCAATGCTTCTCCACCGGAAAGCGAACCGTCGCCAATGATCGCGATTACATTCTCCTTCCCACCGCATACGTCACGACCTTTAGCCAAACCCATGGCAAGAGAGATAGAAGTCGACGTGTGGCCGATGATGAAGTTGTCGTGTTCCGACTCGATGTGGCTTGTGTAGCCAGAAACATCGCTATAATGGTCTGGGTTTATGAACGCCTCCACACGACCAGTTAACATCTTATGAGTGTATGCCTGGTGGCTCACATCAAATACAAATTTATCCTCTGGAGTGTTGAATACACGGTGTAGAGCGATTGTCGCCTCCACGAATCCAAGATTAGGGGCGACGTGTCCACCGCGAACAGATAACTTTTCAATTAATGCCTTGCGTGCTTCATCTGCAAGAGTGTTCGCTTCTGCCATGCTTAGCGCCTTGACATCAGCAGGTGATTTGATTTTCTCTAAATACATAAATTTGAATTGTTTGGAAAAATGCAATCAAGCAATCTCCTGTTTTCTATACTGAGTCGGAGTGAGTCCGACAATACGTTTGAAATATTTGTTGAAATGCTGGCTGTATTCGAATCCCAATATTCTGCAAATCTCGTATAATGTTTTGGAACGTAGTCGTAAAAGAAAAGCAGAAAGTAATCTGTTGCAAAGCAAATAAAAGGGCGAAACCAACAGATTTCGCCCTCTTCGCTTTTAGTAAGGTTTTATTATAGTAACTTACTTGCAATCTCACTTAGTTTGCTTCGCTCACCCTTGACTAGGTTGACGTGCTCGAAGATCTCCTGACCCTTCATCTTGTCGATCATGTAAGCCAAACCGTTGCTCTGCATATCTAGGTATGGAGCATCGATCTGCTGAACGTCACCTGTGAAGACCATCTTACATCCTTCACCTGCACGAGTGATGATTGTCTTGATCTCGTGTGGAGTCAAGTTCTGTGCCTCATCCACGATTACGTATGTATCAGAAAGGCTTCGTCCACGGATGAATGCCAAAGCCTCGATCACCAATCTCTCCTCCTTCTGCATCTCGTCAAGCAATGCTAGCTCTTTGCTGTTGGCTCCAAACTGACGTTTGATGACATTCAAGTTATCGAATAGAGGCTGCATGTATGGCGCAACTTTCTGCTTCTGGTCGCCTGGCAAGAATCCAAGATCCTTGTTGCTCATTGCTACGATAGGACGTGCCAACAAGATCTGCTTGTAATCCTTGTTCTGCTGCAATGCTGCTGCAAGTGCCAACAATGTCTTACCTGTACCTGCCTTACCTGAAACAGCCACAAGCTTGATGTCGTTGTTCAATAGTGCATCCAAAGCAAACTTCTGCTCTGCACTTCTTCCGCTGATGCCGTATGCCTTAAGGTCTTCCTTAACTCTTACGATAGACTGGATGTCGGCATCGTAACGAGCCAAGATTGTTGCACGGTTGCTCTTTAGAATGAAGCATTCGTTAGCCGCAAATGTACGGTTAAGGCCGCACTCGCTAAGTAGGATGCCGTTAGGTGCCGAATATAGCTTGTCAACCAATTCTGCATCTACCTCGATCTCCTCCTGTGCCTGATCGAAGATATCTACATTTGTTACCTTGTCGTTCTCATAATCCTGTACTGGGATGTTCAAAGCCTTTGCCTTCATACGAAGGTTGACATCCTTTGTTACCAAAATAGTCGGAGTCTTAGAATCCTTCTCAATTAGATTAAGAGCAACCGCCATGATGCGGTGATCTGGAATTCTCTCTGAGAACGCATCTGAAAGCTTCTTCGGATATACAGTATCGGTTACGATGTAAAGTTTTCCAAGACCTTCGCCCAATGGAATACCGCCTTTGATTCCGTCGGCTGCAAGATTATCCAAGTCTCTTACTACTGAACGAGCATTGTAGTTAAGCTGTTCTGCACCCTTCTTGAACTTATCTAGTTCCTCCAACACTGCAATTGGTAGGTATATGTCGTTATCCTGGAAATTATAAATGCTGCCACTGTCGTGCAAAAGCACATTAGTGTCCAAAACAAAATTCTTTTTCATATCTATCTCTCCTTATTTTTAGTTTCATTTTTAGTTTTTGACTTGTCATTAAGTCTATCTCAAAATTAAAACTCTTTTCAATACCACAAAAAAAAATGAGCGAAATCCGTGACATTTTTTTCTCTTTTTTTACTTTTGTGTGTTAGTAAACATATTTGTATTGAAAAAAATTGTAATGAACTATAAAGAGTGTGTTGAATGGTTGTATAAATGTATGCCGCCATTCCAAATAGTAGGACGTTCTGGCTACAAACCAGGTATGGAAGCAATGCGTCTGCTTGACGCTTTTCTTGGTTCTCCACACAAGAATATCAAGACAATCCATGTGGCTGGAACCAATGGAAAGGGTAGCGTCTGCAACAACCTTTGCAGTATCCTTATGGAAGATGGTAACAAGGTCGGCTTGTTTACGTCGCCCCATCTGAGAGATTTCCGTGAGCGCATCAAGGTGAACGGACAGATGATTTCAGAGGAAGAAGTCTGCGAGTTCGTGGATACATATAAAGTTTTCCTTGAGGCGTTGCTCCCTTCCTTCTTTGAGGTGACGACTGCAATGGCATTCTGGTATTTCTCTCGCCAGAAGGTGGACTACGCTGTGATCGAGGTAGGACTTGGCGGCCGTTTGGATAGCACTAATGTCATTTCTCCTATTTTGAACGTGATTACTAATATCACTTTCGACCACATGAACCTACTTGGCGATACGCTTGAGAAGATCGCTTTCGAGAAAGCCGGAATCATGAAGAAGAACACTCCTTGCATTATCGGACGTGCCGACGGTGGGGTCAAAAGAGTCTTTGAGGAATGTGCCGAGATGTCGGGCGCAAAAGCGGTGTTCTGCAATATAAAGGAGGCTGTCGACGAGAATATTCCAGACTATCAGATTGAAAACCGTAATACAATCCGAACTGCAGTCAAAGAGTTGCGTAAACTAGGTTACTCTGTTTCTGATGAGGCTGTAGAGCGTGGGTTTGCCAATGTATATAAGAATACCAATTTCTCAGGAAGATGGCAGACATTGTCGACAAATCCACTCGTCGTTGCTGATTGCGCACATAATGAGGACGGAATAACGAAGGCTGTTGCGGAAATCGCAAAGCAGAAGTATAAGACACTGCGCATTGTCTTTGGGGCTTGTGGAGACAAGGAAGTCGCTGCAATTCTTGACCTTCTACCTAAGAATGCCACCTACTACTTTGCTGCCGCGTCGACGAAGCGAGCCATTCCGTCGGACCAGATGAAAGAAATGGGAGCAGAGCATGGCTTGATCGGAAAAAGCTGCGGCACTGTGCAGAATGCTCTTGCTACAGCTAAGAAGGAAGCTTCGAAAGAGGATTTCATCTTGGTGTTCGGCTCTTGCTATGTAGTGGGGGAAGTGGTTTGATTGAAGTAAAAATAAGAGGTGGGAATGTAGGGTGCTGATTTGATTTTTAACAGGAAATAAACTTTATCCAAAATCAAAAAAGCGACAAATAATTTCATTAATAAGTCAACATTGATTATTTTTGGCAAATTTTAGGTACTATGCCTATTTGAATTTAAACGAAATGAAAGAGATATTAAACAGATTGTATACCCAATACACTCTTACTCAGGAGGAGGCTAAGAATGTGATGTTGGGAATTGCTGATGGTCGCTACTGCAATGAGCAGATTGCTGCTTGTCTTGCCATCATGCAGACAAGAGGTGTCACTGTCGATGAGTTGCTTGGTATTCGTCAAGGAATGTTGGCGACAGGAATCCCTGTTGATTTGGGTGGTGAACGAGTTGTTGACATTGTAGGTACTGGTGGCGACGGCAAGAATACATTCAATATCTCTACGTGTGCTTGTTTCGTTTTGGCAGGTGCCGGATTCAAGGTGGCAAAGCACGGTAAC
The DNA here is from genome assembly GCA_045629285.1 of Paludibacteraceae bacterium. GTDB lineage: Bacteria > Bacteroidota > Bacteroidia > Bacteroidales > Paludibacteraceae > UBA1723. The sequence continues at coordinate 19,970 of JAZQQY010000026.1, forward strand.
TATGCAGCAACATCTGTTTCGGGTGCAAGTAATGTGCTTGAAGGTCATGGTGTGAAGTTCACTAATGATAGTGCAGAGTTGCGTCGTAGCTTGGAAGGTTCAAACTTCTGCTACATGCATGCCCCTTTGTTTGCAAAGGGAATGAAAAATGTTGTGCCTGTAAGAAAGGCGCTTCAAGTGCCGACTCTTTTCAACCTTCTTGGCCCAATGATCAACCCATGCCGTCCACAGTGTCAGTGTTTGGGTACTGCTAATTTGGAGCAGATGAGACTATATGTCAATGTGTTCCAGAAGATGAAGGTTGACTATGCTATCGTGACAAGTGAGGATGGATACGATGAAATCTCATTGACATCTGATTTCAAGATCTCTACTGCAGGTTTGGAGAAAGTTTATTCTCCAGCTGATTTTGGCCTAAAGACAGTTAAGCCAGAGGAAATCTACGGTGGCTCGACAAAGGAAGAGGCCATGAAGATTTTCGACAGTGTCCTTGACAACACTGCTACAGAGAGTCAGAAGAATGTAGTGCTTGTCAATGCCGCTGCAGCAATGCATGTATATGATCCTTCCATTTCTATGGAGGCTTGTCTTGGCCTTGCTAAGGAGAGTGTCGAGAGTGGAAAGGCGATGAAAGCATTGAAGGATTTCATCAGTCTGAATTCATAAGGAAGATTTTGTATTATTGTTAGTATTGTATGTATCTAGACAAAATTATTGCGCGTAAGGAGGAAGAGGTCGCTGAGCTAAAGCGTACGATTAGAATGAGCGACTTCATGGAGTCGGAAATCTATACTCGTGTCTGCTATTCATTGCGCAGAAGTTTGTTGGCTTCGTCAACGGGTATCATCTCAGAGTTTAAGAGAAAGAGCCCGTCGAAGGGATTTATCAACGAGAATGCTAAGGTTGAGCAGGTAGTTCCGTTCTACGAAAGAGCAGGTGCTGCAGGTATTTCTGTCTTGGCGGACACTGACTTTTTTGCCGGTGCTCCAAAGGATATCCGTATAGCTCGTGAACTTGTAGGTATTCCTATCTTGTTCAAGGAGTTTGTGATCGACGAGATCCAGCTTCATTTGGCAAAGAGTTGCGGTGCTGACGTCGTATTGCTTATCGCTGCTTGCTTGACACCAGATCGTGTCGCTGAACTAGCAGAGGAGGCTAAGCGTCTTGGCCTTGAGGTTCTTCTTGAGCTTCATTCTGCCGAGGAACTTGGTCATATCAATAAGAATGTGGATATCGTTGGTATCAACAATCGTAATTTGAAGACTTTCGAAGTGGATTTGCAGGCTTCCATTGACTTGATGTCGCAGCTTCCAACTGATATGGTACGCATCTCGGAGAGTGGAATCTCAAGCCCTGATACCATTAGGATGCTTCGTGAGAAGGGATTCCAGGGATTCTTGATCGGTGAGAATTTCATGAAGACTCAGAATCCGGGTGAGGCATTGAAGGAGTTCATTGCGGAGTTGAAGAAATAATGTCAAGACGGAGTGTACTCCGTCTTGACATATACATAAAGACAGGGTGTATTTTGTCTTTACGATTGAACATTTGATAGCTCAGATGTTCGTATTTTATTAAAAACAAAGAATTTATGAAACCGCTTTTTTTGACTGTACGAGATTTGCTTTGTGAGCACAGTTTGGTGATTGTTCCCGGACTGGGCGGTTTTGTGTGCAATAAGGCGAGTGCACGAATCGATAAGAAAAGTGGTAAATTCACACCGCCGTCTGTTGAGGTGCTGTACAATCAGCGTTTGCAACATAACGACGGACTTCTTCAGTCTGCCCTAGTGGCGACGGAAGGTATATCAGCCAACGAGGCAGAGCAAATCATCAAAGATGAAGTTGCGAGAGTCTCATCTGCGTTGGCTAAGGAGCATAAGTTCGATTTGTCCGGACTTGGTGTTCTGGAAAAAAACGGAAGAAACATCATCTTCCATTCTCAGTCGAGAGTGGTGGAGAATGTGGATGCCTATGGTTTGCAGGAGTTTTATTTCCCCGAACTTGATCAGGCTGAGGTGGAACGACGCAATGTCTACCGACCTACTGACAAGTCGACTGGCTTCTCTGCGATTGCCGCTGCTGCAGTGTTGCTGTTTTGCTTCTTTGCTCAGCCAGTACATCGTGACAGTATCAACTCCTACCAAGCTTCTTTGATACTTGACACTCCATGCAATTGGGTTAACTCCCAGTCGGTGGAGAAGGTGACAAAATACAGCGTCGTCTTATCTCGATTCGACAATAAGGCTGAGGCTGATTCGTTTGCTGTACAGCAGCAGATGATGGTTAATTCGGACTCTGTGAAGGTGATTGAGCAAGGTGACGAATATCTTGCAATATTCTCAGAAACCGATAATTGGAAACAGGTGATATCTTCTCTTTATACAGTGCGCGACAGCATGACGAATGTGGTGATGCCGTTTGTTTTGTGTAGAGAAGTTGAGGTTGACTAAGTATATTTACTGTTTGACACAATAAAATGGCAGGTAATTTCGTTAAGATTAAAGATAGTGAAATCAAGGAGGCTTTGAAAGATGGCGACATCCTTGCTTTCTTCGATTTGTTTGTGTCGCATTATGCGCAGGTGTTCAAGAATGGATACACTGCAGAAGCGATGGCGAAGCTTAACGCCTCGCAGCACACTATCTGGGCTTATCATCTTCTTTTGGAGGAACTTGATGAAGAGGGTTTTGTCGGCTTGATTCAGAATGGATTCGGCGGTTACTTCTTCAAGAATCCTGTGGCTAAGATGTTGAAGACTTTCGGAGCAGCAAAGACTTCCAAACTGCTTTATAAGGCTCACGACATATATGCTGCGAATAAGGAGGACTTGGAGAAAGATAAGAGTGATGATGATTTCATCGCTTCTTTCGAGCAGTATGAAGAATTTGATCCTATTGAAGAAGAGATTATTGAAATTTCCGAGCAGGAAAAGAAACTTCTTGCTTATTACATCGATGAGCATATTGACGAGTTTGCTGAGATTCTGCCAGAATAAATTTGATAAAATAAGTGATATGATAAAGAAAATATTTTCAATATTCATCTGTCTGTTATTGTCTTTGCTGACATTGTCCGCTCAAAGATATAATGTCGGTGAGGTCCCCAATCTTGTTAATTCGGATAACAAGTCATACCATTTCGGATTTATCCTTGGATTGAACTCACTGGATTTTAATCCTTATCAGAGTGGTCTGGTTCAGGAAGACGGAAAAATCTGGTATGGAGAGGATATCAATTTTGAAGTAGGATTCTCGATCGGTATCATTTCCGACTTGCGCCTTGCTGAATGTTTGGACATGCGTTTCTGTCCGGTACTTTATTTCGGCGAGCGTACGTTGAGATTTGTGGATAGTAACGGCACTGCGCGTGAAGATGGAGACGTATCTGTAAAATCAAACTTGATTTCATTTCCTCTTTTGTTCAAACTACGTGGACAGCGAGCACGTAATGTCCGTCCTTATTTCATTGGAGGTTTTGCCGGAACTGTTGCGGTCGGACGAGATAAGGAGGCTCCTATCATGTTGAAAGCCACAGATTTCGGTCCGGAGATCGGATTTGGTTTTGATATCTACTTGCCATACTTTAAGTTGTGTCCTGAATTCAAGGCATTCTTTGGCTTGAACGACGTGTTGAACAGAGACAGACCGGATATCGCTAATACTCAGGATTTGAAGTATACAGGAGCATTCAATAAATTGACTTCTAGAATCTTTGCTATCTCATTTAATTTTGAATAACATGATAGTAAAAGTATGCGGAATGCGTGAACCTTCCCAGATGAAGGCACTTGAGGATATGGGTGTGGATTTGATGGGAATGATTTTCTATCCTAAGAGTCCTAGATTTGTCGACAGTGATGACTTATGTTCTGGTTGTCTGCCTAAGAATATCCGCAAAGTAGGTGTATTTGTAAAGGCTGATCTCGCTACTGTTTTGTCATGCGTTAAGAGATATAACCTTTCATTTGTTCAGCTTCACGGTGGAGAAGATGTTGAGTTTGCATCACTTGTGAAGAAACATACTGGAGTCGGAATAATCAAAGCAGTGAGTGTTTCCAGTGTCGACGACATAAAGAATATCTCTTCGGAATGGGATAGTGTTGCTGATTACATGTTGTTTGACTACAAGTGTGCGGGCTACGGTGGAAGCGGAGAACAGTTTGATTGGGCTGTGTTGGATGAATACAAACTTAATCTTCCATTTTTGTTGAGCGGTGGTATCGGACCGGATGACGCTGAAGCAGTGAAGAAGATTAGTCATCCGAAGTTGGTTGGTGTCGACTTGAATAGCAAATTTGAGATTTCCCCTGCTAATAAGGATATCGATAAAGTAAAAACTTTTTTAAGCATAATAAGAAGATAAAATGATTGCGGAACTTTTTTCAGGAGCATTAGAGAACCTAAACTATTTTTGGGTGACATTTTTTATGATGATCGAGAGTTCGTTCATTCCATTCCCATCTGAGGTAGTTGTTATTCCAGCTGCGTTTATGGCAGCAGAAGGAACAATGAGTTTGCCGTTAGTGATTTTGTTTGCCACAATCGGAGGTTTGCTTGGTGCTACAATCAACTATGTGTTGTCGTATACATTAGGTAGAAAGATCATCTACGCATTCGCAGACAGCAAATTAGGACACCTTTGTTTGTTGGATAGCGAGAAAGTGGCATACGCAGAGGAATTCTTCCGCAAGCACGGTATTACAGCTACATTGATTGGCCGTTTGATTCCAGCTGTACGTCAGTTGATTTCAATCCCAGCTGGACTATCAAAAATGAATTTTGCTAAGTTTGCGGGCTTCACATTCTTGGGAGCAGGAGCATGGAACATCATCCTAGCACTTATCGGATATGGATTCCATGGAGTTATGGACAAAGAAACATTGATTGCCAATGTACAGCACTATAGCCACGAATTCTTGATGGTAATCATTGTTGTATTCTGTGTGCTCGTAGGATATATGATCTATAAGAATAAGAAGAAATAAGCTCTAATCCTTTATTGGGATTTTTATTTTAGAAAATATAGACGCCGTTGTGTAATGCAATGGCGTTTTTATTGTAAAATATATGACAAACTGCATTTTTTTTGTGCAGTTTCACAAAATTGTTTGCATTTTCTCAGATAATCGTTATTTTTGCATCATTATTGATGACAAAATTATTTATTTTGATTCTTTGTTAGATGTTTAGTCGTGTTTGACAAAGGATTGGTAGTAACAATACAAAAATGATAAAGCCTTTTTTTATCTGGCTTTTCTGTTTCGTTGCATTTGCGCAATGGATAAAAGCCGTTGAAATCTCAGCTGATAATATCAGTTTCAAGCAGAAACCTAAGGTATCTGGTGGATTTGCTTTCAACAACACGCTCTATAGTGGTAGCGATAGCTTAGTCAAGCGAGATCCGTATCTCTACACGTTGTGTGGTAGTCTGAATGTTGATCTGTTTGGCGTCGACCTTCCTTTCCGTTTTGCTCTCAGCAATACGAGTAAAACGTATTCCCAACCTTTCAATCGTTTTCAAATTGCTCCGAAATATAAGTGGGTCCGGCTCTATCTCGGCAGCTCTGCGATGACGTTTTCTCCCTATACTCTTGCTGGTCATGATTTCCGTGGTGTCGGTGTTGAGTTGACGCCTGAAAAATGGTTTGTTGGGGCGATGTACGGACGTTTCGCTGATGCGGTGGAGTATGATCCTATGATGGATAACATTGACGACGTGGCGTACAAAAGAATGGGTTATGCTTCTAAAATCGGATGGAGTGGGGATAATACTGATATTAACGCCACTTTCTTTCACGCCCACGACGATGAAACCTCACTTGAATATCACATTCCCGTCGACGCGAATCTACATCCTCAGAATAATACTGCGATCAGTGCGTATGTGCGACAGAAGTTTGCTAAGCAATTCTTTGTTCAAGCAGAGTATGCTTTTTCGTATTTGGATGATCGTTATGTCGACGCAATAAACGGAGGCTTCGGTTATCAGAGTGAGAAGTGGGGGGTGTCTTTGGGTTATGAAAGAATTGCTCCGTATTATCAGACTCTTGGCGGCTACTATTTCACGGATGATCGTGAGGATTTTACATTACAACCATATCTGAAGCTGATGGGTGGAAAACTCAATCTGAGTGGACAATTCGGTATGGAGCGAAATAATCTTGACGATATGAAAGCCAACGACAACAAAAGAATTGTCGGTTCGGCAAACGCAACTTTCTCCGATGGAAAGGCGATTTCTGCGTCTGTCTATTTCTCGAATTTCTCCAACTACACCAGATATAAGCAGAATGCGTATCCTTATTATGTGGATCAGTTAGACACACTTGATTTCTACCAGGTTTCAAGGATTTTTAATGCGACTTTTGCCTATGCATTGGGCGATTCTGTTTTATCTCAGGTTTTTTCATTGTCTGGGTCTTATCAATTTGGAAATAACGAGTCTGGCAACCAATCCAAAGGAAAACAAAACGTTTGGAACGGTATTGCAAACTATTGCCAGACGGCTTCGTCGTTAAATCTCAATTGGGGACTTTTTTTCAGTGTCAATCACGTCGACTTGGACAATCCTGCGATGAAGAGCCTTTATTGGGGTCCGGGTGTCAACGGTGGCTGGCATTCAAAGAATGGTTCTTTTAACACGACTGTTAGTGTCGCCTATAATCAGAATAGTAATGATGGAGTGCGGAATTCTTCGCTTATCAATTCAAATTTGGGAGCGACGTGGAGTGTCAAGAATTTGGATGAGAAGTATGGCACCCATCAACTATCTGCGACGTTGGGTCTGACGAATTGGTTGAGATCTGCGGTGAAATCGCATAGTGATTATGAATTTTTAGCAACAGTGAATTATATGGTATCTTTTTAATCAGAATGTTATGAAACGAATTTTATTGATGTTGTTTGTTAGTCTAAAAGTATTGTTAGCCGGTGCAAACGATAATGTAGGCTTTTATTCCAATATGCCGGTTGGAATAGATGGGAATTTCGGCAACTATTATTATAAACTGTCTATTGACAGTATGGAGATCGTGCGTGGAAAAGATACTAAAAGCGAGACGGATGACTATACTTCCGCAGTTGCTAATGTCGCTATCTCTTTGCCGTTCCTTCCAATGCAGGAGGATAGTTCCAATATGATCCGATTGGGTGGAAAGATTGCTTTGAAATCAGGTGATACCGAGCAGAGAAATCGTATCTATTTGTCTTCTAATGAATTTCGTTTGCCGATAATCAAAGATAAGGTTTATCTTAATCTTGTCGGTAAGAATTCTTCATTATCAAGGCGACGTATGGGGCAGTGTGCACATCCTTCGGAAGAAGGTACATACGTGGAATTTGATTGTAATGGGCTGACGGATATTCAGTTGACTGGATATTTTGATTTTGCCGACTATCTTGTTGCGATGGAAAGGAATAATTCTGTCGACGGAAAAAAGTCAGTGTGGAGTGAAAAAGTTGGTGATGACAACGTCTATGTGCCGTTTGAAATAAGAGGGAAAGGGGGTATTTCCTCACGACTTTGTTTCTCTAGTCCGTTTGCGGTGAGGGGTGTGGCTAAAAACTTTGTGTTTGAGGTTAAGGATGCTGTTTTTGATTTGAGCAATGAACATAATGCCGACGGTTTTGAATTGCCTTATGGTTATTGGAACGATGCTTTACCGGAGGAGGCATGGATTGGACTTTTTTTACGTGAGATGAATGTCTATTTTCCGGAAGATTTCAGATTGAACGACGGAGGAGATCTAACCACCGCCAGCATCAGCAATATGTTCATAGACGACTATGGCTTTACTGGTTTGGCTGCCGTGGATAGTATTGTAAATAAGGATGTAGGTTCGTCTGGTGTCAATCTGGACATTGATAGGATAGCCGTTGAATTTTTCCAGAATGAGTTTATTCGTGGAGAGATGGACGGACGTGTCAGTGTGCCGTTCCTTACGGCTCGCGACAAAGGCAGAGGATGCTTCTATTCTAATGCGGAATTTGAAAGATATAATGATGCAAAGGAAGTGATGACACTTGGTTTTGGAGCCAGTGTCAATTATAATCTTCATGATGAAAAATATACATTCTTTGCCAGAGCTAATGCCGCTGATATAGCAAAAGATTACGATGTCCCATTCACGGATAATGCCTATATCACTGTTGCGCCTGGAACCGGGATCTCCATCACAAATGATCCGTCTTTGACAGATGCAAGCGACCGTTTGAAATTCACGTTGAATATGAATGGAGCATTGACTTTGGAGTCGTCAAAATATACTTTGATGTCGAATGATGAGGATGCGGTTTCTAAATTCGGTTTTGATGCTGAGTTGAAAGGAATTTCTTTTGAAGGACTAAGATTTTCAAATCTGGGAGTTCCGGTGACTATAGACAATTTTGCAATTGATGGTGAGACTGATTTCAGATTCATGGGAATGACATTGACACTTAAGGAGTTGGCTTGGAATGCTTCTTCTGATTATTATTTGTCATACTCGACCGAGCATGGAGCATTGAATGTGTCAGCAAAGATTCAGTTTATGAATGAAGCAAATAGTTTGTCGGCAGAAAGCAGGTTTGCTGTGAAACTTTCATTTAATGCTGGAGATGGAAACTCTGCGTCGCCATTCTTGTCGCCAAATAGCAAATGGAATTTTGATGGAATCGATATAGGCAGAATCGCATTGCGTGGAGATTTTTCAGTGTTTGCATTTGACGGATATTTAGATGTTTACAAAGATGATCCGCTGTTTGGAAAAGGATTTCGAGGATCATTGGATATGTCGCTTGTTCCATTGGGACTGAAAATTGGAACGCAAGCTTGTTTCGGTTCAACATTGCCGACAAAAACAACAGAAAGTTTCAACTATTGGTTTGCTAAGGCCACTGCGGACATGTGTCGGATGAAAACACCTATTTTGCTTTTTCCTCCTAATGTTTATTTAGCATCAATTACTGGAGGCGCATATAATCACATGAACGACGGGGTGCATGATATCCGTGACGACAAAGCTAGAGGACCGATCGAGACGTTTCGATTGGCTGATGTTTCTAATTATAAACCCGATATAAATAGTGGACTTGGATTTATCGCTGGTATTGGGGCTTATCTTGGATCTGAAACTCTGGCTACGGCAAAGACGGAATTGAATGTGTCGTTAACTCCAAGAGGTGCATTGCGTGAGATAAGATTAGGCGGATTGGTTACGATGATTGAAACAAACCCTATGGAATTTATTCCATTGGAATCAAATGCTAATCAAAAACTTATGGAGATAAATCAGAAACTGTCAAAGAAAGTCGGCGATGTAGTTCCTAAATATCTTACAAAACTTAGTCAGGTGAATGAGTTGACAAAGACGATGGAAGAGTCGGGTAATAAACTGAAGTTTACAAAAGAGTCGAAGTTTGAGGGTACGATTTCAGGTTGGATGAATGCGTACTATGTACCGAGTGAAAAACTGTTTAATCTGGATGCAAGAGTGAATGTTGATCTGTATGGCATGGTGAGGGGAAATGCCAATCTTTCGTTTCATTCAGATCCTAACAGATGGTATTGCAGGTTAGGTACAAATAGTGATCCGTGTTATTTGAATTTTGTAGGAGGATCGGTCATATCAAAAACGTATTTCATGGTTGGCGAGTTGCCAAGTTATAATATTCCACCGATTTCTCCGGTCGCAGCGAGAGAATTGAATAGAGAAAATGCCGATTACAATAGTGAAACGCAATCGCTTGCGTCAGCAAAAGGAATGGCTTTCGCTGCAGACATGAATATGAATGTCGATGCGGAACTTATAAAAATTGCCTATTTCAGCTCTACGTTTGGAGGTGGTACAGATCTGTTGGTTTCTGACCGCCAATATTGTCACGACGGAAAGCTTCATAACTGGCGAGGCGGCGGTGACGTGTATGGGTATTTCAACATGTCTACTGGGTTGCGGTTCTCAGGAAAGAAGTTCCCTATATTCAAAGGAAATATGTTTATGGGGTTGAATGGCGAGGCACCGGCACCAGTCAATGGTTCCGGCAAAATTAAATTCCAGTGCAGTATCTTATTCTTTAATATTCCGGAATTGAATATTAAGGTTTCGGTAGGAAAACGTATAGATAATAAGTGTGATTAAAAAAGATAATATGAAAGTTTTTAATTTATTGTTAGTCATTGTATTACTGATCCTTGCGGTAAGAGGATCACATGCGGAAGATATAAAGGTCAGATCTTTTTATAAAGATGGCGTCGTATTCTTACGTTGGTATCCTTCCTCATACGAAGTTTATAAAAAATGCGTAAAAGATGGATTTATTGTGGAGCGACGTGAATTTGATTCTGTTGAAGGTTGGATGCCGGTCGGTGAAGTTAAGAAGGCATCGTTTGACGAGATATTAAAGTATACCAAGAAAGAGAGAAATATTGAGATTCTTGCGTTTGTGTTGTATGAAAATCAGTATCTGGACTATCTCGTGCAACAGGATAAATATCTTGATCGTCGTGGTTTGGAAAAACGATTTGCAGACATGATGGAGTCGGGCAGTGAGGCATTCCTCTACGGTATGACTTTGCTACAGTCTGAATTCAGTACCTATTTTGCAAAGTTTGCTGCACTCAACTATATGGACGACAAGGTTCAGACTCAGCTACAGTATGAGTATCGTATACGTTCTGCGGATGCTTCGTTGAATTACGAAAGTGGCGTTATCCATACGTCGACCCATAAAAATGACATTTTAGTACCCCTTACGAAATTGAATTTTAAGCATAGTGATAGGCTAGTTTCCTTTGAGTGGAAAATAAGTGAGAGTCTACGTCATGATTATTCCGGATATAATCTGGAAAGGAGTGAGGATGGCATTAATTTTGAAGTCGTGAACGAAGAGCCGATTGTTCATTTAGTTGCAGAAAAGCAGAAACAGGATGTCTGCAGTTATTGTGATACATTGCCGGATTGTGGAAAGACCTATTATTATCGAATCTGTGGTGTGAGTGGATTTGGTCTGGTTGGTCCATATAGCAATGTTGTGGCAGTGAAGTGCATTGATAAATTCACGGTGAAAACGTCAATTTTGGGAATGAAAGCAACGAAAAAGAATGAAGTTCGCATTGATTGGGATGTGATGAATCCTGATGGCCAGGAAATAAAAGGATTTGTGGTGCAGCGAAGTTCAAATGGAACGGATAGTTTCATGGACATATCCAGGATGTTAGATGGAAAGGTGCGAATGTTTGTCGACAAAAATCCGATGAAAAGGTGCTATTACCGAGTAAAAACATACGGAGAAGATGATCAGTTTACAGAAGGAAACATAGATTATATCAATGTGAGCGACACATTGCCACCTGCAGTCCCGACAGGTTTGATCGGAAGTATAGACTCGATGGGCGTTGTAAGATTGATGTGGAATGAAAATTCTGATGCTGTTCGTGGATATAAAGTGTTTTTTGCAAATGCTCCCAATCAACGATTTGCTCCAGCTTGCGATACAACCGTTTTTCAGACCTTTTATGACGATACTTTATATCTCGGCTCATTAACGAATGATATTTACTATAAAGTGGCTGCAATCGGCGAAAACTATGCGATGAGTGAGTTGAGTGGTGCAATCAAATTATCCAAACCGGATACTATTGCTCCTGCAGATGCTGTAATGGAAGAAATCAAACAAGAGTTGTCAGGAGAAGTAAAACTAAGATGGTATGACAGTCCGAGTCGTGATTTAGTGAAGACGAAATTGATGCGACGTAATGCCGATGATTTTGAGTGGAATACTTTGGAAGAGTGGAGTGGCGCGTCTCCGCAACAGTATGTGGACACAACGTCGTTCAAAGGAGAGTTGGTTTATTATTGTTTTGTTGTCGAAGATGAAAGTGGAAATCAACGTCAATCACAGGATTTTGGAATCAAGACAAAATATGTTAAGCCACACTGCATAAAAAACTTTGTTGTAGAAAAAACGGATGTAGGTATTGCTTTGCAATGGAACAAGTGTGGTTGTGGTGTCTATGCAACACGTATTTATAGGACAGACGATGGCAACCAATGTCTTCTTACTACTCTATCAGCAAAAGAAACCGGATATTTCGATACAAAGGTTGTGTCAGGTCATACATATCAATATATGATATTGCCGATGACGGAGAAAATGAGCGAGGTTGAGAGGAGCGGAGATATTTTCTATTGATGTTGCGCATCCACGATTAACCACGGGGGGTGAGGCGCACGGGGGGAGCACTGGGCGTCTCAATGCTTCGCATACGAGACCCGTGGTATAAAAAGCGTTACGATTTCAGATTGCGTTTTTGTCTATTCGCTTTGCTGACGATATTTTGGAATTCAGGATTTGAAATCTTAAGATAATTACCAATTCTTGCGAATTCCTGTAAGTCGTCTTTAGGGGAATAACTGATTCGGAACAAATAGTCAAGCAATAGCAGTTTCTTTTCGTGAGTGACATCTTCGGAATTATTGATGGCTTCACACATCTCTTTTACACTGCTGAATGCCAACTCTTTGTCGTGATTCAGTTCCATTACTCTCATGTCGTAATTGTTTGGATCGACATGGCTTATGTATTCGTTTATTTCAGAGTTTCTTTCTGCATGTGGGGAGTATTGAATCATGTAGGCAACAATCTTTAACGATGAGCTGACGAAGTCGTCCATCTCTGTCGTTTCTTTGGTTTTTTCTATCTTTTTGTTGTCATCATAATCTTCTGGTGTATAGTTTTTAACAAAAATAAAAGGAATGACCTGAGGGTTGATAACAACTATTCCTATTGACAATGCCAAGAAAATTAGTGCTACCCATGGAGTGGATGACTCAATACTTAATGTTATCATCGGAAGAATGACGAGCATTATTATGACACTTGATATTGTAAGAATCTCTCGCTTTTTCATGTTTTTATTTTTTGCAAAAATAGCATATACTCTCCATACTTGCAATTGAAACAAAAAAGGCATCAGATTGCTCTGATGCCTTTTCTTATTTTGGATTTTAATTATTAACCCTGGTCTCCGCCACCGTTGTTGTTATTGCGGTGGTTGTGGTGATGGTGGTGATCACCGCCACGCTCAGGACGATCTCCACGCTCAGGACGCTCACCCTCAACACGCTCAGGTTTTGGAAGCAAAGCCTTGTGAGAAAGCTTGAACTTACCGCTCTTCTGATCGATGTCAAGAAGCTTAACTGAGATTGTATCACCTTCCTTGATGCCAGTCTGCTCCATAGTCTCGAATCTCTTCCATTCGATCTCAGAGATGTGAAGAAGACCCTCCTTACCTGGCATGAACTCAACGAACGCACCGTAAGGCATAATGCTCTTAACCTTTGCATCGTAAGTCTCACCTACCTCTGGAACTGCTACGATAGCCTTGATTCTGTTCAAAGCAGCGTCGATAGCTGTCTTGTTAGAAGCACTAACCTCGATGTGACCCTTACCGTCTACCTCGTCGATAGAAACTGTAGCGCCAGACTTCTCCTGAATATCCTGGATGATCTTACCGCCAGGTCCGATCACTGCACCGATAAGCTCCTTAGGAATATCCAAAGTGACAATACGTGGAGCGTGCTCCTTAAGATCAGAGCGAACCTCTGGAATTGTCTCAAGAATCTTACCTAGGATGTGAAGTCTACCTTCCTTAGCCTGAGCAAGTGCCTTCTCGATTACCTCGTATGACAAACCGTCAACCTTGATATCCATCTGAGTAGCTGTGATACCGTCCTTAGTACCAGTAACCTTGAAGTCCATATCACCTAGGTGGTCCTCATCTCCAAGGATATCTGAAAGGATAGCGTACTTACCGTAGCAGTTTCCACCGTCTGCGATAAGACCCATTGCGATACCTGCAACTGGCTTCTTGATCTGAACACCGGCATCCATCAATGAAAGTGTACCAGCACAAACTGTTGCCATTGATGAAGAACCGTTACTCTCCATGATATCTGAAACTACGCGAACGCAGTATGGATAGTCAGCAGGAATCATGCCCTTAAGTGCACGCCATGCCAAGTGACCGTGACCGATCTCACGACGACCTACACCTCTCTGAGCCTTAGCCTCACCTGTTGAGAATGGAGGGAAGTTATAGTGAAGTAGGAATCTTTCCTTGCTGTTGTTTAGTACATCATCAACAAGTTTCTCATCCTGCTTTGTTCCTAGTGTACATGTAGTCAACGACTGAGTTTCACCACGTGTGAAGATAGCCGAACCGTGTGCACCTGGCAAATAGTCAACCTCACACCAGATAGGACGGATCTCAGTTGTCTTACGACCATCAAGACGCTTGCCCTCGTCAAGGATTGAACGACGCATAGCCTCTTTCTCTACTGCGTGGTAGTATCTGTCGATCATGCCAACCTTAGCCTCAAGTTCGTCGTCTGAAAGGTTTAGAGATGCGATGTACTCCTCCTTTACGCTGCGGAACTTAGCCTCACGGTCGTGCTTGTCTGTATTTGCTGAAGATGCGAAAGCGTAAGCCTTGTCATAACACTTAGCCCAAACGTCCTTCTTCAAATCCTCATCGTTATCCTCGTGGTTGTACTCACGCTTAACTGTCTTTCCAACAGCCTCCATCAACTCCTTCTGTACAAGACATGCTGTCTTGATAGCCTCATGAGCTACCTTCAATGCCTCAAGCATTGTAGCCTCTGAAACCTCGTTCATTTCACCCTCAACCATCATGATGTTCTCGTATGTTGCGGCTACCATGATGTCAAGGTCGTTGCCCTTCATCTGCTCGAATGTAGGGTTGATGATGAACTGACCGTCCTTCAAGATTACACGAACCTCAGAAATTGGTCCGTTGAATGGAATGTCTGATACTGCCAACGCTGCAGATGCTGCAAGACCTGCCAATGAATCTGGCTGGTCAACGCCGTCAGCTGAAATCATCAATACATTAACAAATGTCTCTGCGTGATAGTTGTCTGGGAACAATGGGCGCAATGCGCGGTCCACCAAACGGGCTGTAAGTATCTCATAGTCGGATGCCTTACCCTCTCTCTTTGTGAAACCACCAGGGAAACGGCCGTAGGCTCCGTATTTTTCCTTGTATTCTACTGTCAACGGCATAAAATCTGTGCCAGGCACTGCGTCAGATGCTGTGCAGACTGTCGCTAGCAACATTGTCTTGCCAAGGCGAACTACGACTGAACCGTCGGCCTGCTTAGCTAATTTGCCTGTCTCGATCGTAATCTCTCTGCCGTCAGGGAGTTTGACCGATTTTGTAATTACATTTAACATCTTATCTTCTTTTTTTCGTCAAAATATCTTCTACAAATCTACACTTTTTTTACCCAAAAACTAAAATAATTGTGATTATTTTCATTTTTGCAGGATTTTTCTGCCAACAATAAGTCTTTTTAGTGTTAAACAACCTACTTTAAACTTTTCTCCAGTGATTGCACAAAAGATTCTTATTTGTTCAATACCTCGCGTATATTAGGTATTATTAACCTTGTATACTCGTCGGCTCCCTTATAGTTAAGATGTATCTGGTCTTCGAATAAATCTTTGTCGGTGGTCAGCTTCTCGTAAGTGTAGTAGTCAAAAAATGGTACGCCTTCCTCTTCTGCCAATGCTTTTACTGCAGCATGCGATGATGTAGTGCTGGATAGATATACAGGAGCTACAAAGAACGCCAACTTGACTCCTTTCTCTTTGCAGTCGTGAATGAAGCGTCGCAAATACTTCAATTTCACCTCATCCAACACAACTTCTTCTTCTGCATAGACATCAACATCGTAATCCATTGTGTTCTCCAATGGCAGATATCCTTTCTGGTATTTGGATGAAGAACTGACAACGCTTCCTAACACACGGATAAAAAGAGAGTTGTATCTATAAAGAGAACTCTTCATCTTATATTTGTCGGCTGGAGATATATCCTCAATCAGATCTCTGACTGCAGCATGGTCTTTATAAAATGGCTTCAAAAGATTGATGAACTGCATGTTGTCGCTCAAATTATAGTCGAATTTATGAATGTCATAAATGATCATTTTCGGACTATATCTCTCAAGAATCATTTTCATGAAGCCGTACGACATGATGATTCCGTTTCCGTCTTCACCTGCATTGAAGCATGTCATGCCAAGAGAATCCTCGATGATCATCGGGTTGTAGTGATGGAGCATTCTCGACGATCCGAACAGTATGATGTCTTCGTTTGTGTCGCAAGCCACATATTTACGTTTTGCAATACCTCCACCTTTTGCGTTCTCGTGCAAATAGTCGCATACAACACCGTAGCATACATCGATTGCTATGAATATGCCGGCAAATAGAATTATGTAAGCAATAAATTTCTTCATGTACTGCAACGTTTAGAAGTTAACGTAAATAAACTGCCCGCTATCAAGCACGCCCATTGTGATCATGAAGCAAAACAAAAAGACGTAGAAGATCCATTTAACTATACGATTGTCAAGAAATTTAATTCTTGACCTGAAAAATTCTTCTCTGACTTCTCTTAATATCATTATGGGAAGCGACACTCCCAACGCAGTGATTGCAACCAACTCCAGTGGATCCAATTCAAACTTTCCAAAATCAAAGATGATTCGTCCGATAAATGCGCCTGCATCAGAAATAGTCGGCATTCTGAAAAAGATCCATGCAAAACTTACCAATGAGAATGTCACAATCATTCTGACTAATCTCACCAAAGTGAACGTTGCGGTCGTCTGCTTCAATTCCTCTTTTAGCTTGTCGCCGAAAATGGCTTTCTCGATAATCTGAAAAAGTCCGTGAAGCGCTCCCCATACGATGAAAGTGAAGTTTGCCCCATGCCATAATCCACTTACGAGAAACGTCATCATGATGTTGACGTACTGACGGAATTTCGAGCATCTGTTTCCTCCTAGATTGATGTAGACGTGCGTAGTCAACCATTTGGTCAAAGAGATATGCCAACGCTTCCAGAATTCTGTGACTGATGCTGCAAGATAAGGACGCTCAAAGTTGTTGATCAGGTCAAAATCCAATGTCTTTGCTATTCCTATCGCCATCAATGAATATCCTGCAAAATCACAATAGATCTGGATGGTATACATGACACTTGCAAACAAACAGATTGCTCCTGAATAATGGATGTAGTTGGTGTAGATAGTGTCAACGTAAAGCCCGATTCTGTCGGCAATCACAAGTTTCAAGAACATGCCCCAAAGCAACATCTTCAAACCGTTTTTCCCGGCTTGATATGTGAATGTGTGCTGATCCTTTATCTGAGGCATTAGATTCTTGGCAGTACTGATCGGTCCCGACAAGACTTGAGGGAAAAAGCCGATGAAAAGTGTGAAGTCGATAAGATCTTTCTCCGCTTCCACTCTTTTATGATATACATCCAAAACATATCCGACAGATTGGAATGTGAAGAAAGAGATTCCGACAGGTATGGCCCAGTTAAGCCCAGGCATATCAAAACGGAGTCCGGCAAGTTCCAATAACGATCCTAAACTTTCATTGATGAAATTATAGTATTTGAAGACAAGTAGAGGAAGAAGGCCAACTAAAGCAAAAACGGTGCAAATCGCTTTCTTTCTTTTCTCTTCAGACAGATCAGATATTATCTTTCCTCCAAAATAACAAACCAATGTCACTCCTAACAATACTAAAGCGAATGATGGCTTGAAATTCATGTAAAGCAAATAGCTGACAACAAGAAGGAATATGTTCCTTATTCTTCCAAATTTGGCTGGGATTAACCAATAAATGAAAAAGATTATTGGAAATATCAGCCAAAAATTAAAGCTATTGAATACCATATTCAATTATTATTTGATGCAACAAAACAGATGTGACTAATTTTATTTTTGCATAGAGTACAGCTTGCAATACAATCCGCCTTTCTGTATCAACTCATCGTGTGTGCCTCTTTCTACTATTTCGCCTTTCTCAAGGACACAGATCAAATCTGCTTTCTTGATTGTGGATAGACGATGTGCAATCACAATAGTCGTACGGTTTTTCATCAACTCTTCAAGCGCTGCCTGTACTAGCTTCTCGCTTTCTGTGTCAAGAGCCGATGTCGCTTCGTCCAAAATGAGGATAGACGGGTTCTTTAGAATGGCACGTGCTATACTCAATCTCTGACGCTGACCGCCGGAAAGTCTGCCTCCATGGTCGCCGATATTGGTCTGATAACCTTCTTCTGTCTCCATGATGAACTTGTGGGCATTGGCGATTTTTGCGGCACTGATGATATCCTCATCTGTCGCATTGTCTGTGCCGAACTTTATGTTGTTATAAATGGAATCGTTGAATAGGATAGGGTCTTGGTTCACATTTCCCATATATCCACGTAGATCGTGTAGTGAGAAGTTGCGGATGTCTGTTCCGTCGATTGTGATTGATCCCTTTTGTATGTCATAGAATCTTGGCAAAAGGTCTACCATTGTAGACTTTCCTGATCCTGATGCACCTACAAGAGCGACAGTCTGACCTTTCTTGATGTTTAGTGAAACACCCTTGAGAATCCACTCCTCCTCGTATTTGAACCAAATGTCATTGAATGAGATTTCGTTTTCGAATGGCTCAGCCTTAACAGGATTGGCGACAACTTTCAAAGGATTGTTTGCCAACAATACCATGTCGATTCTGGCTAAGGAAGCCTTGCCTTTCTCAATGCTGTACATTGCTTTCGAAAGGTCTTTTGCAGGATTGATGATGCTGTAGAAAATGACAAGGTAGTATATGAACTCGCCTGCATTCAGGTGGCTTTCGCCGTTAAGGATAAGAGATCCTCCGAAAACCAAAACGATCGCTATCATTATAGTTCCCAAAAACTCACTCATCGGATGAGCTAATGAATAACGACGGTTGATCTTGTTTGTCGTGCTTCTCAACTGATTGTTCAACTCTCCAAAACGCTTGTTGATATGCTCTTCTGCGTTGAATGCTTTGATTACACGTAATCCGTTGAGTGTCTCTTCTATGATCGAAGTCAGACTTCCTTGTTGCTCTTGTCCGACTACTGATTTTCTTTTTAAGCTTCTTCCCACTCTGCCCATTGCAAATCCGGCAATTGGTAGTACCAAAAGCACAAATAGCGTAAGCTCCCAACTCAATGTGAGCATCACACCAAGATAGATAATGATCATTATGGGATTTTTACTAAGCAACTCGATTGAACTCATGATGGAAACTTCCACTTCTCCGACATCCGACAACATTCTTGCCATGATGTCTCCCTTTTTCTGCTTGTCGTAGAAACCTAGGTTGAGATCAACGATTTTTGCGTACATGTCACGACGGATGTCGCGCACAAGTCCTGTACGCATCGGAATGATGAAATACGAAGCCAAGTATGTCGTCCCTGTCTTTAATAGGGTCATGAAAATAAGCACGACCGCTAATATAAGGAGTGTGTCTATGCCTCCGTGATTTTCGATGTATTGTTGTACGAAATAATATCCGTTATTTTTGATACTGTCTAACGACCATGGCTGAAACTCATAGACTGTCTGCTCTGTTTTGAACAGAATCTGAAGTATGGGAATCAGTACGGCGAATGAAAAGATCGAAAACAATGCCGACAACACATTGCACAGAATGTTCAGTGCAATGTGTCCCTTATAGCGGGCGGCAAATCTTTTGATCAGTGTTATAAACTGTGGTGTCTTCAATGCAAATTATTTATAGATACCAGTGTAAGTGTTAGGCTTGATGGCACGAAGCTCTGCCTTAACCTTCTCGTCTACATTCAGTGTCTCGATGAAATCAGCGATTGATTTCTCTGTGATCTTCTGGTTTGTACGAGTCAACTCCTTCAATGTCTCGTAAGGGTTTGGATAGTTCTCACGACGCAAGATTGTCTGGATACCTTCAGCAACGACTGCCCAGTTTTTCTCCAAATCAGCTGCAATGGCCTCCTCGTTAAGAAGAAGCTTGCCAAGACCTTTCTGGATCGACTTGATAGATATGATTGAGTGAGCCAAAGGCACACCGATATTTCTCAATACTGTTGAGTCAGTCAAGTCGCGCTGCAAACGAGATACAGGAAGCTTAGCTGACAAATGCTCAAGGATAGCGTTTGCGATACCTAGGTTACCCTCTGCGTTCTCGTAGTCGATTGGGTTAACCTTGTGTGGCATTGCCGATGAACCAACCTCTCCCTTCTTGATCTTCTGCTTGAAGTACTCCATCATGATGTACATCCAGAAGTCGCGGCAAAGGTCGATCATGATTACGTTTATTCTCTTTACACTGTCGAATACGCGGCTCAAGTTGTCATAGTTAGAGATCTGAGTCGTGTAAGCCTCTCTCTCGACACCTAGCTTCTCAGCTGTAAACTTGTTTCCGAATGCGATCCAGTCTACGTTAGGGAATGCCACGTTGTGAGCGTTGAAGTTACCTGTCGCTCCACCGAACTTTGCTGGCATCTTCATTGTCTTCAACTCAGCAAGCTGAACCTGTAGACGAGAAACGAATACCTTGATTTCCTTACCTAGACGAGTAGGGGATGCTGGCTGACCGTGAGTCTTTGCCAACATTGCGATATCTTTCCACTCTGTTGCAAACTCATCAAGTTTTGCGATCAAACCTTCGACCTCTGGGATAAATACCTCGTCAAGTGCCTCACGCATTGACATCGGAATTGAAGTGTTGTTGATGTCCTGGCTAGTCAAACCGAAGTGGATGTATTCCTTGGCATCCTTCAAGCCAAGAGCTTCAAACTTCTCCTTCAAGAAGTACTCTACTGCCTTAACGTCGTGGTTTGTTACGCTTTCGATTTCCTTGATACGGTTAGCATCCTCAACTGAGAAGTCTGCGTAAATCTTTCTCAAGTCAGCAAATACCTTGCTGTCGATGCCCTTAAGTGCTGGCAATGGAATCTCGCATAATGCGATAAAATACTCCACCTCTACACGCACTCTATACTTGATTAGAGCGAACTCTGAAAAATATCCTGCTAATGCATCTGCTTTGCTTCTATATCTTCCGTCTACTGGAGATATAGCTGTCAATTCCTGTAAATTCATACTTGACTTATTTGTTTATATGTAGAAATACCTTGCAAAGATAAGCATTTTATTCCTAATTCGTGACAAACCATGCTGATAATGTTGTTGAATGCGAGCAATCGTGTCTTTGACAGGCTTAGAATGTACCGGAACTTGTTACTGGTCGGATAGGTCTTCCGTAATATCGTCCATAGCTTCCGTTACTCATGTACTTGGATATGGAGTGAAAACACAGACACCATGAACGGAATGTGTTTGTCTCATCTACAGATGCACACCAATATCTGCCATAACCAGCTTCCTTGTGGGAATTGCCGAAATAATTTCCTGCAGCAGGTAGGAATATGCTGTTCCCGTTTTTGCCCTTGACTTCGTAGCCTTCTTTCTTTTTGTCCCAGACCCAGTCGCAATTCTCGATCAACTCGTCAAAGTCTTCTTTTGTGGGTGTTCTCCAACCGTCGCCCCAATTTCTTGTGGCGGCATCATATTTGGATGTCAATTCTCCATCTTCGTTTATTATTTCTGCGGCATTCAATGATGTCGCGTCTTTGTTGTAGGCCTCAGTGTCTTTTCCATACTCGCTCTTGGTAGAAACTTCACCCCATGCAAAGTATCCGCCAGAAATATTGTTGGAATCGGCACCAACGTTCATAGTCGCCCACTTGTTGCCGCTGGGAAGCCCAAGATCAATGTATTCGTGACCGTTGAGATTTCCAGATAACGTCTGAGCAAATAGTGACGTCAGACCTGTCAAAAACAATCCTGCTAATAATGATATGTATTTTTCCACTGCCCTAAGTTGTTTTAAGTTAAACCTTTATTAAAATCCTTTACTTCAAATTTAGTAAAGTGAATCTATGATTCCAAATGATTTGTAGTTAAAAAATGCTACACTTGCTGAAGAACACAAAATGGGCATTTGAACCTGTTTTCTCCAACATATAATTGATGAATTTATAAAAAAAAGACACGATTGCTCGTGTCTTTGTATATTCTTTTTGGGGTTAGAACGTAAATTTTAATCCGAATCTCATGCCCCATTTGTTAACACGTGCATTAGGATAATTCTCGTCGTAATCAAGATATGTGATGCGTCGTACCAACTCTACTTGGAAGATCTTGATGATGTTGTATAATCCGACACTTGCTTCCATATACGGTATGTTGGTGTCGCTTATCACACGTGTGTTCTCAGGCAAAATGAACAACTCTTGGTCGTCTTTGCTGGCACGTGGATTGTTTTTGTCCGAAACGCCTCCATACAACATTCTGAATGACCAAAACTCTCGCAATTTCAATTTGTTGATCAACGGAATTCTAGAGAGCAACCATCCGTCAAGACAATGCTTTAGCTCGACACTGCAATACTGGTCGTTGATGAATTCCATGTTGCTCATCAAGTAAAACGACTCGCTGCCTACGAAGTACGATAGGTTGGTGGCTGGCATGAATAGCAATGGATACGGAACTTTGTTGAATACCTTGCCGCCTTTGACAAACGCATCCAAGTAACCTGCAGGGGCCAAAGAGAATCTTTGGTCGTAACATAGCTCCAATCTGTTGTAAGAGTAGTCCGACCAGATTTTGTCGGATGCTCCTATATATGTCAAACTGATGCGTGGATGCTCGTTTGTTAGTGTATAACGAGCCAAACCGACCTGATGGAACTGCACAGGTGTGAATGATACCTCTGCACTCAACTCGGTTGTCTTGAAATTGTCGACCAAGTCGTTTGTGTGGTTGTGTCGGTATTCAAGTTCGTCTGCCGCCTCCTCTGTGTTGTGGCGTACGGATAGTGAATAGCTGATGCCGTTTTTGAATTCGTACGTATGTATGAATTGTGAACGTCGATAATATGCAAATTGGTTCGGATTCTCCCATCTGAAGCTGCCGAATAGGTTTCCTTGACGGCTTGTCGTAAAACGGTTGCCTGGCATGTCACAATCGAACGTGTAGTTGAAGCGTATGCTTCTGCGTGGAAATTCGAATCTGCTCTTGTCTTTGTCAATAAATGAGTATTCTGCCTCTCCTTGATATTTTAGTCTCTTGTCTCTGAATCCGAATGCTGTGTAACCTCCGACAAACCAGCGTGGAGACAATCCTGTGCCTGTCTGTGCTCCTACAAGCACACGCGGCCCTTCAAGGTGGTTGAAAGAGATGATGTTGAAAATTGGTCCGATGTGGAGCCAAGGCTTTTTGATTCCACCCACTGGAATGTGACCGTCAAGGATAGTGCGTGCCGAGAAGTTTGCAAAACGCATCATTTTGTTTGTTCCGGCTCTAGACTTAAGCGAATCTATGTTTTTCATGGCCTCCTCAGGGACATCTTCCGGAAGCAATGAATACCAGTCGTCCTCTTTGTTTCCATCCTCGTTACTTGATGCTGCAACTTCATGTTTTCCTACATTCTCGAATTCAGTAGGGGAGTAGTAACGCTCGATTTTTGCGAACAACCCTTTGACTCTATGGGCACTCTCCAACGGATTTCCTTCCATTGCAAGTGTACTTTTCTTCAATGGCCAGAATCCGTTTTCTGTCTCTTCGAAATCCTGCCATATTCTCATTGCCTGCACGAAGTTGATTCTAGAATTCTCGGTAAGCTTCATGTCGATATGACGCACTCCGTAAGAACTGTCCTTGGCGACAAGCATGTGGCCGACAAATCCGAAGTTTTCCTTAACTGCAGGAGCGAAGTTCAATTTGATATAATCCCTGCCTTCGCCGTTGTAGTTCTTGATCGTGTCGGTGATGTAGTAGTGGTAGTAAGTCGCTCCGTATTTTGCTATCGGCGACGTGAAGTCAGTGAACAATAGACGGAAATCGTTGTCGTAGATGTTGATTTCCTGTGCTGCATCTGCCATCAGAGTTGAGAATGCATCTTCAGGAATCACTTCAATGATGGTCGTGCTTTTAGTGTCCAGAACTTCGTTTTGAACTTTCCTTTTTCCAGTGTGAGTATTGTCGGAAATCTGCTCTTCGATGAATAGCGGAATATATACAGCTCCGGTTGCCTCCGAAGTGTCTGTTGACATTTCCAATGCACTTACATCCTTTCCTTTGGCACGACGACGTTCGATCATGTCGTCGATGTTGGTCATTCCTAACGTCTGCTTTGTGTAGCAACGGTTTGTGAAATAGTCTGCTTTACGTGGATCAAACGAATCCTTTTGCTCTATCACTCTCTTTATCAAGTCGACGGCAGGATTGTTTTTTCTGCGGTAGTGTACACGCTGTCTTTTGACTACCACCTCCTGCAACATGTTGTCTGGAGCCAATCTGATATTGCCGACCAACCCTTCATGCCTGATCTTGATCGTCTTGTCTTTATATCCGATAAATGCAACTGTGAGTGTCGTCAATGGGTTTTCACTCTTCAATGTGAAACGACCCTCAATGTCGGCAGTCGTGCCGATTGTTGTGCCGGCTACATATACACTTGCGTATGGCACGCTTTCTGCACTTGTGGAGTCGGTAACGATTCCGCTGTATGTGTACATGTTTTGAGCTGTAAGATTGGATGCATATCCAATCAAACAGAGTAATAGTAGAATATAGTATGTAAAGTTCTTTTTTGTCATCAGTCTCATGTATCTGTTGCAAAAATAGGGATTTTGAAGCAGATAGAGATGTTACAAAAGTCGGAATAAATTGTCTATTTAACTTATTATAACAAAATATAATAGTTTGTTTACGTATAGTTGAGAAGTTCAAACGTTTTTGCGAATAGTTTAAAACAAAAGTGGAATGCGTTTTTGCATCCCACTTCCATTTTTGCATTTATGCTTTCTTCCAGTGCTCATCACGGCACTTGTACATCTTCTCTATGATTTCGACGACTTTTGAGCCTTCGGCAAGAGTCGTAGTCGGAGTCGCTCCCTTAGTCAGAGTGTCGACCACGTTGCGGATCACGTAGTG
This sequence comes from Paludibacteraceae bacterium, assembly GCA_045629285.1. Classification (GTDB taxonomy): domain Bacteria; phylum Bacteroidota; class Bacteroidia; order Bacteroidales; family Paludibacteraceae; genus UBA1723. The sequence continues at coordinate 44,837 of JAZQQY010000026.1, forward strand.
GTGATTCTGGGCTGAACCCTTGTACGGACCGTAATCGTTTGGCGGATTAGACGGTGCAAGTTCTGGCATTGTGTAGTTTTCAATGTCGCAGTAGACAACCTCGTTCATATATTGACCGGCAACTTTTATGGTTCCCTTTTCGCCGATGATTGTGATACTGCTTTCAAGGTTCTTATTCCAAACTGCAGAACTGTAGCACATTGTCCCCATACCACCGTTGACGAAATCGAACGAAACGAAACCGCTATCCTCGAATGCAGTCAGTTTTTGGTGTGTGAAGTCGGCGAAATTGCCTCTTACATTTTTGATGTCGCCAAAAAGCCAGTACATGATATCAATGAAGTGGGAGAACTGGGTGAACAGTGTTCCTCCGTCAAGATCGGCTGTGCCGTGCCAATTGCCTGGCTTATAGTAACGTTCGTCGCGATTCCAATAGCAACATAGCTGCACCATGAAAATATTGCCAAGACGTTTCTGCTCGATAGTGTCCTTCAACCACACTGATGGTGGCGAATATCTGTTTTGCATCACACAGAAAACGCGCTTGCCGCTCTTTTCTGCAGCATCCTTTATCATCTGAGCCTCTGCTGTCGACAATGCGATAGGCTTCTCAATGACCACATTGTAGCCAGCAAGAAGAGATTTTGCGGCATATTCTGCATGGAATCCGTTGGGGACACATATATTTATGACATCGGCGTCGATGCCAGAAGAGATCATCTCGTCAAATGAAGAATAGAATGGGGCATCGTCCACAGGAAGGTTGAGAGCCTCCTTGGGAAGAATGTCGCAGATGGCGGCAAGAGTGGCTCCGGCTTCACGTCTGATCATTTCTGCATGACGTTTGCCGATGTGTCCCTGTCCGACGACTGCAAACTTCACATCTCTATTTGTTATCATTATTGTCAGTTTTTTTGCAGTATTGATACTTGATCGCCTTTTATTACGTATGTCTCTTTAGATTCGTGACAGAATGCGATTCCGTAGCGGTTGAACTCAAGCCTTGTGCCTTCCTTGCTTACCCAGCCGATGTGGACAGCAGGAACTCCGGCAACCAACTCATAATCCAATACATCATGTGTGACTACGCTTCCGGCTCCGACAAATGCATATTTGCCTACATTGTTGCCGCACACGATAGTCGCATTAGCTCCAATGCTTGCACCTTCTTCGATAATAGTCTGTTTGTATTCGTCTTTTTTGCAGATGAAAGCACGTGGATTGACGACGTTTGTGAACACAACAGATGGTCCGATGAACACATTGTCTTTGCACACAACCCCGTCGTATATTGAGACATTATTTTGAACCTTGACCCCGTCGCCAAGTACTGCAGTTGCAGCGACGTAAACATTCTGACCGATATTACAATTTTTGCCAATTGTACAACCTGACATCAAATGAGAAAAGTGCCAAATCTTGCTTCCTTCGCCGACATTGCAACCGTCGTCTAGGACTGCTGTTTCATGGTAATAGAAGTTCTGGTTCATAATTGTAGTAATAAAATCCTTTCCTAAACAAAAAAGAACCCCAAACATAGTTGAGGTTCTTGTTGAGCGGAAGACGGGGCTCAAACCCGCAACTTTCAGCTTGGAAGGCTGACGCTCTATCAATTGAGTTACTTCCGCATTCGCTATTCTTCCGAATTGCACTGCAAAGATATATGCTTTTTCTGATTCTGCAATGGCTTTAGGGTATTTTTTTGGTTCTAAAATTCACTTTTTTGTTTATCGGTGTGATTTTCAAGAGATTGAAAAATGAATATTATTGCTTTATTTTTAATTCTGCCAACTCTTTATTTGAAAGTTTGCGGATTTGCGAGCTCTCGATCTTGATTGCTTTGGCATTTTTCATTATGCCCGAAAATACGAATGCCAGATATAGTCCGTCGCTCTTATGAAGAACATGGCCTAACATCTGGTGGAAAGCATTGCCCGGGTTGTAATATTTGACCAACTCATTATCTAAGTAATCCTCAGCGTCGAGAGGAACATTGGAAAGGTTTGAGTCGACTGCAAACTTAAAGCTTTCCATCTCTTTGTCGGAAATTTTTAGCGCTTGTTGTGCTTCCTTGTCCATTTTTCCGGCATGTCCTTTTTTTCTTCTCATGGATTGTCGGACCAGGTATCTTGAAATGGCGGCACCATCCCAATATTTGTCGGTCTCGATTTTAAGTAGATCTGTTATGGACGTGCGTATAAATAAGTATCCAGGACAGTATAAGGCTTTGCGCTGCACTGTGCTTTTGCTTCCTTTTTTTACTTCAGCCAAATAGAACGGAAGGTAAGTCTCTATGTAAACGCTTGATTCATCGTTTGATTTCCAACGATTTATCCTGTCTTCAAGGGTTTGCTCCGAACCGCGAGTCGCTCTCAATGCCATCCAGTGGACAGCTTTGTTTTCTTTGTCGTTGGCATTGGCCTTTTTAATCTCTTCTATTTCCTTGGCTAGATCTCCTACGATTTCAGCGTCGCCTTTGCTTACGATCATAAGAAGGTTGATGCCTAGCACTGAAAAATAGAATTTGTCCGTGTCGACTTTGCCGCGTTTTTTGCTGAGGTCTCCTTCTAAAAGTACGCCGCCGGGTACGGGTAGGAGAGCTTTTGACGTTCCTTCCGGAATGTCATTGACTCTCACAAGATTTTGTGGCATTTGGTTTATGATCCATCTTAGTGTGTTGATCTCGCTGTCGTCAGTCACACGGATGGTGCCGCTGTTGCTTTTTCGGGAAGCGTCGGAAGTTATGTTCTTGTCGTTTAGCTCTTTAAGGATTTCAAGAAGCTCGTTTTCCGTACACCTTACCCAACATGACAATCTGATGTTTGTCATGATTGTTTCGTAATATCCGGCAACGTTGCTGGAATTTGAAGGAAAGAGATATTGACGCTTGTAGCAATCGGCGTAGACAGTCTCTTCGTCGTCGCTTGTTATCTCGTTTTTGTTTAAGTCCTCTATTATTCTTGTGACTATGTTTCTAAAGGCGGTAAGCTCTTTTCTTTTTGTCAGGTTTATTCTGTACCACTTTATGATATTGTTGTTTTCCGCCTCTGAAAGTTGTGCCATTTCTTTTTGCCAAATTAATTACAATGCGAAAATAGACATTTTTTTGCATTTATTTGTGACAAACGGTCATTTTTAGTACATTTGCGTAATTTTTGCTTGGAGTAGCATACTATTTCCGAGCATTTTAAGGAGGAGGACTGTAGTCCTTTTTAATGATTTTGCACTATTTTGAAAACTCTTTATTTTTGTATGATATTGGGTTTTAGATTATTGCGCTTGGAATAATCAGTTCCTTCAAATTGGAATTCACAGAAAAATATAGGATTTGCGTCATCGGGCTCGGCTATGTCGGCCTGCCTTTGGCACGCCTGTTCTCGACTAAGTTTCCGACAATTGGTTACGATGTCGACAGAAAGCGTGTGTCTGCGATCATGGCTTGTAATGACGTGACTCGTGAAGTTGACGAGAAACTTCTTGAAGACGCGATTAAGAATCACGGCTTCAGATGTACGTCGGAAGAATCTGATATCGCCGACTGCAACTTCTATATTGTGGCGGTTCCGACTCCGATAGACGAGTATAATCGTCCGGATCTAACGCCGTTGCAGGAAGCGAGCAAAGTGGTGGGGCGTGTTATCGGAAAGAATGACATTGTGGTTTACGAATCTACGGTTTATCCAGGAATGACGGAAGAAGAATGCATTCCAATAGTGGAAGAGGTAAGCGGATTGAAGTATAATGTCGACTTTTTCGCAGGCTATTCACCTGAGAGGGTAAATCCGGGCGACAAAAAGCATACGGTGGAAACCATCATCAAGGTTACTTCCGGTTCCAATAAAGAGATAGCGGATATCGTAGATGCGGTATACAACACCGTTTTGGTGAATGGAACACACAAAGCGCCGAGCATTAAGGTGGCTGAGGCGTCGAAAATCATTGAAAACACACAGCGAGACGTAAATATCGCGTTCTTCAATGAGTTGGCGAAGATCTGCAATGCAATGGATATCGACACACACGATGTCATAGATGCCGCATCGACAAAATGGAACTTCATCAAATTGAATCCAGGATTAGTCGGCGGACATTGCATCAGCGTCGACCCATACTACTTGATCCAGAAAGCTCAGGTGTACGGTGTTTTGCCACGTGTCATGTACGATGCCCGAAAACTCAACGATGGTATGGGCGACTATGTTGCGACACAGGTTGTGAAATGTATGAATAAGAAAGGGGTACTTGTAAAAGATGCGAGCATCCTCATCTTAGGATTCACATTCAAGGAGAATTGTCCAGACATTCGAAACACAAAAGTGGCGGATATCTGTCACACATTAAGTGAATATACGTCGAACATCACAATCTGCGATCCATACGCGGATGCAGACAAGGTGTCGTCAAAATACGGAATCTCGATCAAGAAAGAGATTCCAACAGATAAATATGATGCGATAGTGCTAGCAGTATCACATGAAGAATTCAGGGACGTCGACATATCGAATCTAAAAAAAGTTCCAAACAGCGTAGTATACGATGTGAAAGGATTTTGGAATAGAGAGAAAGTGGATGGAAGGTTGTGATGCAATGAGAAATGTATTAAAGGAATTTAGATGTTATTTTGATTAAATAATCTTCTTATGGTAATAGGTTACACATCAGGTGTATATGATCTTTTTCACATAGGACACCTAACATTATAAAAAAACGCGAAAGCTTTATGTGACAAATTGATTGTTGGTGTAACTGTAGACGAATTAGTTGAATATAAAGGGAAAAAATCAATGATCCCATTTTCAGATCGGATTGAAATTGTGCGTAACATAAAACAAGTAGATGCAGCCGTGCCACAATATGACATGGACATCTAATTGAAATCACTTTTGAGGATTACCAAAAATACACATCAATTGTAATGAACAAAAAATGTGCACCAGTCCATAGCATTGAGCCTCAAATCTTTAAGGCAGCGATCAACGCCAAAAAAGACGGTGTACAGATGATTTTGGTTGGAGAAAGTGCAGATTTGATTTTCGGAGGAATGGACAAACTTATCACACCAGAATGGACTTTCGACGGTTTCAAGAAACGTTATACATTCCTAGAACCAAGTCTTGTTCTAACAAATCCTATTGATCAATCTGAATTGTACGAGAAATATCGTATAGATGCAGAGCATATCGACTTTATGCGATTCATGGATGAGGTATTTTCTATCGAAAGCAGTAGCTCATATCTAAATGCATTTGGTTGTGCAGAATTGCCATACTATGATCCATATGCACGTTTGGTAATGGCAGAGCCACTTGATATGAATAGAGTTCGCAATGGAGAGCCTAAATATCTAGTAAGAGGGCTTTATGCTATTAAATATCCAGAATTGGAGATTCCTTTCAAGATTCCAATGCCACGTCCAGTTGACGAAGTATTTAAAAGTTGGGAAGGTCCAAAACGACCTGAGTTCCGAAAAGATATACCAATGAATGAGTTGACAGGGAACCAGAAATGGCAGCTTTGGTGTGCAGAACAATTCTTGGATATGTTTGATTGATTCATATACCAGACCCAGAGAATTCAAAATATAGAATTTCACATATAGACAACTCCTTCCTCTGAATCAGACGCGTTTGTTCTTGTTGTCTCGCATGACAAGTTTAAGAATATCAACGTCTTTGATCTTAAAAAATAAACAGCGTGGTTTACGATGTGAAGGGATTATTGGATGAAATGAAGACGATGGAAGGCTGTGAGACACCAAATTCCACTGATCTGATTTGCAAAATCAAATTGTCTATAGAAACAAGCGTAATCTAAATTCACTTTGTATAAAAGGTGTGGTTACGATTTTAAATAAAAGAAAATAAAAACAAAAAATATTCAATTATGCTAAACGGCAAAGTAGTTTTGATTACCGGCGGCTCAGGTAGCTTCGGTAAGAAGTTTGTAGAGGTTATTTTACGTGATTACCCTAACGTAAAGAAGATAATCGTCTTCTCACGTGGCGAGTTGAAGCAGTATAACATGAAGCAGATCTGGCCAGAGTCACAGTTTCCTCAGATTCGTTATATTATTGGTGATGTTCGTGATGCGGAAAGACTTATGACTATTTGTGCTGGAGTCGACGTAATTATTCATGCAGCTGCTATCAAGCAAGTAGATACTGCAGAATATAACCCAAGAGAATGTATAAAGACTAATGTTGATGGTGCAGTGAATGTAATCAATGCTGCCATTGCAAACAATGTACATGACATAGTGGCTCTTTCCACAGACAAAGCCTGCGCTCCTATTAACCTTTATGGTGCTACTAAGCTAACTTCAGACAAACTTTTTACTGCCGCCAATAACATCAAAGGTGCACGTGATGTTCGTTTCTCTGTTGTACGTTATGGCAATGTAATGGGTTCAAGAGGTTCTGTTATACCATACTTCATAAAGAAACGTGATGAAGGGGCAGAATTTCTACCAATAACAGATATGCGTATGACTCGTTTCAATATTTCTTTGGAAGATGGCGTTCAATTGGTAATGTTTGCACTAAAACATCATCTTGGTGGAGAAATTTTCATTCCAAAAATTCCTTCATACAAAATCACTGACGTGGCAACAGCAATTGCACCAAACATGAAACAAGTCGAAGTTGGTATTCGTCCAGGCGAAAAGCTTCATGAGGAAATGATAACAGTGACTGATGCTCTTGACACTATAGATCTTGGCAAATATTATGCAATTCTTCCATCGGTTTCATATTGCTGGCAAAAGGAAGATTTCATCAAGCATCATAATGCCAAACCAGTACCATTCGGATTCCATTATTCTTCTGACATTAATGAAATTTGGGAAACGCCAGAAACAATGAGAGAGAAGATCAAAAATTGCGTTGATCCAAATTTTGTGGTTAAATAAAAGAGCTATAATATGTTGAAACTTCCCATATCATACGGACGTCAATTCATTTCAGACGACGATATTCAATCTGTAGTCGAAGCTCTTAAGTCAGACTATTTGACATGCGGGCCTAGAATTCCCGAATTTGAGAAGTCTTTTTGCGAATATGTAAATGCGAAGCATGCCGTTGCAGTATGTAATGCGACAGCGGCTCTTCACATTGCAGCAATGGCACTTGGAGTAAAGCCAGGCGATAATGTCATTTGTACTCCAATGACGTTTGCGGCATCTGCTAATTGTATTCGTTTCTGTGGTGGCAATGTAAAATTTGTGGATATTGATCCACAAACATATCTTCTTGATATAAACAAACTTAAAGAAACTCTATCTTCTTCTCCAAAGGGCACTTATAAAGGAATGGTTCTTGTAGATTTTGCAGGACAGCCTCACAATATGGAAGAATATCGAAAAATTGCAAATGAGTATGGCATGTGGATTCTAGAAGATGCATGTCATGCTCCTGGTGCATATTTTATTGATTCAACTGGAGAAAAAGTCTATGCAGGATGTGGAAAATATTCTGACATAACCGTATTCTCATTCCATCCAGTCAAACATATCACAACAGGAGAGGGCGGAATTGCGTGTACTCAGAACGATTATCTTTATGAGAAAATGGCTCTTTATCGTACTCATGGAATCACTCATGATGCTGATAAACTAGAACGCAAGGATGGGCTATGGTATTATGAAATGCAAGAATTAGGCTACAACTACCGAATAACTGATATACAAGCCGCACTTGGTATCAGCCAACTAAAAGTAGCTCGTAGAAATGTAGAAATTCGTAGAGAACTTGTCAAAAAATACAATGATGCATTTAAGGGTATAAAAGAAATAAAGACTCCATTTGAAGCCGACGGAGTTTATCATGCATATCATTTGTATATAATTCAGATAAATGATCGTTTAGGTCTTTATAATTACTTACGCGAGAATAAGATTTTTGCACAAGTACTTTACTATCCATTAAATCTTATGCCTTACTATAAACAGTTTGGAAATAAAGAAGGAGATCTTCCTGTTGTAGAAGATTATTATAAACATTGTCTTGCCCTTCCTATGTTCCCTACTCTTTCGGCAGAGCAACAAGATTATGTAATCAGCAAAGTAAAGGAGTTTATTTGCAAGTAAGATGAAAAACTTATGTATAATTCCCGCTAGGGGAGGATCAAAACGAATCCCTCGCAAAAACATAAAAGATTTCTTAGGCAAACCAATTATTGCATATTCTATTGAAGCTGCTCTTAAATCAGGAATGTTTGATGAAGTTATGGTTTCGACTGATGATGATGAAATTGCATCTGTAGCAAAGAAATATGGAGCAAAAGTTCCTTTTCTTCGTAGTGAAGCCACATCGAATGATTATGCAACAACAGCTGATGTAATCAATGAAGTTCTTGACTGTTATGCAAAATCAGGAAAAGTATTTGATTCGTTTACATGTCTTTATAGCACAGCCCCTTTTGTTCGTCCAGAACGGCTAAAAGAAGCATATTCAATTATTAAAAACGACATTTTTTCGGTATTCACTTGTGTAGAATTCTCTTATCCTATTCAACGTGCACTTCACATAGTTGAAGGTAAAATATCAATGCTTCAACCACAGTATTTGAAATCAAGATCTCAAGATCTTGAAAAAACATATCATGATGCTGGACAGTTTTATGTGTGTATGGTTGATGATTTCAAAAAGAATCAGAGTCTTTGGGGAGCAAATACTGCAGGATTGGTGCTTTCGGAACTTGAGGTTCAAGATTTAGATACATTAACTGATTGGCAAATAGCCGAAATGAAGTTTAAGCTTACGAGAAACTTATAAGACTGATGAATAAGCGTAAAGTTTTCTTTCGTGCTGATGCAAGTCAAACAATTGGGCACGGTCATTTTGTACGGTCCCTTGCACTAGCAGATATTCTTAAAGAGTATTTTGATTGTATCTTCTTTACTCAGACGCCATCTATTTATCAACAAAAAGAAGTTGAGAAAGTATGCTCAATCGTATGTTTGCCTTCAGATGATAGCAAATTTGATAAATTTATGGAATATATTACCGGAGAAGAAATAATAGTTCTTGATAATTATTACTACACTTCGGAATATCAAAAAAAGATAAAAGATAAAGGATGTCTGTTGGTTCACATTGATGACATACATGATCGTCATTTTTATGCTGACTTAATCATTAATCATGGTTATGCCACTCAGGATCAGTATGATGTTGAAAAAAATACAAAATTTTGCTTAGGTCCTTCTTATGCTCTTTTGCGCAAACCTTTTTTCGAGAAAACGAATAACACTTCAAGAATAAAAGGCAAATGGGTGGTGTGTTTTGGAGGTGCCGATCCATACAATCTTACAGAAAAAGCAATAAAAGTTCTTTCTTTGCGGAACGACGTTACGGAAATAAGTGCAATTGTAAGTGAAAATCACCCAGCTAAAAGCAATTTGGTATCCAATAGGAATGTGACACTTTTGTCATCGCTTTCAGCTCGTGAAATGGCTTTTCAATTTTTAAGTGCAGAATATGTTATTTGTTCAGCCAGCACTGTTTGTTATGAAGCACTGGCATGTGGATGCAGTGTATTTGCTGGATTCTATGTAGACAATCAAATAGATTTCTATGAAGGACTATGTAAAAACAATTTTATAACTCCATTAGGTAATTTATTAGAGTCAGATTTCAACAACCGTCTTTTACATCCCCAAAAGACGGTTGCCAATATAAATATCCAAAATGCTAGTCATAATCTTCTTGAGGCATTTAGGGCTCTTGAATTTCGTATTGTGAATTATACTGATATGACTGAGGAAGAAAGCCGCATGGTATGGCAGATTCGTAATCTTCCAGAAATTCGTAAATGTATGACCCAACAAGATCCATTTCCTTTTGAATCTCATTTATCTTTTGTTGAATCCCTTAAATGTAATGAAACTAAACTATATTACGCTATTTTTATTGGCAATGAATTATTAGGTTCATATGACTTTATAAATATCAAAAATGGAGATTCCGCAGAACATGGATTATACATAAATCCAACTTTTCATGGGAAAGGTTATGGAAGAACAATTGAGTACATTATGGATGAATATATCAAGTCCAAAGGAATTCGCCATATACTAGCAGAAGTTCTTAAATGCAATAATATTTCATACAATTATCATTTGAAGGTTGGATATGAAGTATATAAAGAAGATGAAAATTATTATTATTTAGAACGATATATACAATGAGTAAAACATTTATCGTTGCTGAGCTATCTGCAAATCATGGACATAATCTAGAAACGGCTTTGGAATCGGTCCGTGCAATTGCGAAAACCGGTGTTGATGCTGTTAAAATTCAAACATATACAGCTGATACTATCACTCTCGATTGCGACAAAAAAGATTTTGTAGTTAGCGGAGGTACACTTTGGGACAACACTAAACTTTACGATTTATACAAGGAAGCCTACACTCCTTGGGAATGGCATAAAGCTATTTTTGAAGAAGCAAAAAAATGTGGCATAATTTGCTTCTCTACTCCATTTGACAATACAGCTGTTGATTTTCTTCAAGAACTCGGAAATCCTATTATAAAAATTGCAAGTTTTGAGATAACAGATATTAATCTGATAAGATATGCTGCAACTAAAGGAAAACCTATGGTTATTTCAACAGGTATTGCAACTCTTGAAGACATAGAACTTGCCATACAAGCATGTCATGATGTTGGAAATTATAATATAACGCTTCTTCGATGCGTGTCTGCCTATCCTGCACCTTTAGAAAATGTAAATCTTCACACAATGTCAGATATGAAGTCTCGATTTGGAGTGAAGATAGGACTTTCAGATCATACTCTTGGTTCTGACGTAGCGATCGCCGCTGTCGCACTTGGTGCAGAGATGATTGAAAAACATTTTATTCTCGACAAGTCAATTGGTGGTCCAGATTCTGCTTTTTCCATGAACGTAGAAGAATTTAGTTTAATGGTAAAAAGTATTCGCAATGTAGAAAAAGCCATTGGAGATATCACTTATCCAAATGATCCTTCACAAATTAAAGGACGACAATTCTCACGTTCTCTTTATGTAGCAGAAGATATAAAGAAAGGAGATATAATAACAGAAAAGAACGTCAAATCTGTTAGGCCAGGTTTTGGTCTGCATCCAAAATACTTAAGAGAAATTATAGGGAAGAATGTCAATACTGATTTAAGTAAAGGAGAAAGATTTTCTTTGGATTATGTGATCAAAAACAAGTAAGGCAAAATAATATATAGATATAGTTTAAGGGTTCAGTGTTTCAAAAAAAATTAAGTAATTTGGATTTATAGAATAAAATGATTGCTAAGATAAAAGACTTAAGAAAAAACAAGTCATTGATGAATGGAGCCATGTTTTCATTGTTTTCTTTCGTCAATCGAGGTTTCAGTTTTTTACTATTGTTGATATTAGCAAACTATATACTACCTTCAGAATATGGATTCTTGAATTTATACTCTACCGTGGTAATGGTGATAGGATTTTTCACAGCCATGTCTACGGAAGGTTATTTTAGTGTTGCATATTTCAAAGAAAATAATGGTCTTCAAAATACGTTTTCTGGTATATTCTATGTTTCTATAACAACAAGTATAATTTTGTCCATTACCATCTTTTGGGGAGGAGATCAAATTGCCAAATTACTTAACTTGCCATTCAACATTTTAATCTTAACTGTACCGATCTGCTTCTTAACTGTTTATACAAATATTAATCTAGATTATCTAAGATTAAAAGGAGATGTAAAAAAATACGGACTTTTAAGTTGTGGTAATGCATTATTAAACTTTGTTGTTTCGATTACATTAGTCAAGTATTGTTTCCTAGGTTGGGAAGGTAGAGTCTATGCACAAACATTATGTTTATTATTCTTTGGAATAATTGGTTTAGGATTTTTCTTAAGTCATGGATACTTAAAAAGACCCAATTGGCAGTACATCAAAAACATGCTGATTTGGGGACTTCCATTAATTCCACATTTAGCAACCAATTTTATTCGTCAAGGATGCGATAGGTATATTATAAATGCCTACCACTCCATAGAGGACGTTGGATTATTTAGTTTTGCTCTTAATTTAGTGAATATAATAACTATGGTAGGTTTTGGATTCAACCAATCTAATAGTGTAGACATTTATAAGACATTAGGGGATAATGAAATAAACATAGAAACAAAATTATCAATTTTATCAAAGAACCGACAAAGGTTTACGAAATTGTACATCTTATCGTCTTTAATGATAACATTAACATGCTATTTAATTGTTCCATATGCATTGCCGCGTTATGAGTCAGCAATGAATTATTTTGTCTTGTTGGCAATCTATGGATTTTTGGTATGCATGTATTTGATATATACTAATTATCTTTTCTTCTTCAAAAAAACCAAATCAATAATGATAATAACATTGTCATCATCTTTGTTGCATCTTTGTTTATCGTTATTATTGACAAAGTACAGTCTATACTACACTGCTTTATTGTATTGTGTAACACAGTTACTAGTAGTTGTTTTAATTAGATGGAAAGGGAAGAAAGAAATAACAAAAATCTAAAAAAATGAAAAGGATTGTTAAAAATGTGATACTTTTTCTTTGTGACATATTGAAACTATCAATTCCTTTATGGTATCAATTAAAATTACAAAAATTCAGATCGTTAAAATACGAAGAAAAGAATAATCCATTATTAATCTTAGGAAATGGACCATCCTTAAATAAAATAAAAGAACATATCAAAGACAGAACCTCTGTTGATTTATGTTGCGTGAATTTTAGTTTATTGACTGATATTTTCTATGAATTGAAGCCTGATGTACTAGTGTTCGCAGATCCATGCTTTTTTGGTAAAGTTGCAGATCCTCAACTTAAAAAGAAAGTAGAGGACGTTTATAATGCTATTTCGACAAAAATCAATTGGTCAATTAGTATTTTTGTACCTTGGGGTGTACCAAATTCGTTTTCAAAAATTTGCGATTCAAATAGTAACGTTAGGGTGTTTTTTTATACAACATGTGATTGGAAAGTCTCAACAAAATGGTCAAAAAAGATACGACTTATTCTATATAAAAAAGCACTATTATCTCCTAGTGTTCAAAATGTTGTTGTTGGTGCGATCTATAATGCTATTAACAGAGGATATAAAAACATATATCTATATGGCGTTGAACATTCATGGCTGAAATATACATATATAAATGACAATAATGAAAATTGTTTAGTAGATGAGCATTATTATGGAAATACCGAGCGTGTGTGGAAACATGCAGATGGTACGCCAATTCCACTACATGAGTTGTTGTCAATGTTAGCTAATACATTTAGGTCTTATTTTGAATTAAAGGAATATGCTGATTATTTGGGCGATGTTCGAATAATCAACAAAACTCCAGGTTCTTTTATCGATGCATTTGATCGTGAATAGTAATGTTAATTTTTTTGTACATTAACAAAAAATCCATTACTTAAATTAGATATCATCTTAAAAAATGATTATACGATTCATAAAATCTTTGGTTTCGAAATTACGATTCAGAGGAAGATGTGTAATTGGCTTAATGACAATCGTCACCAAAGATTCTGAATTTGAAGGAATGTGCCAGATATATAAAAATTCATTTTTCCATGGAAAAATGGGAATGGGTAGTTATATTTCAGAAGAATGTGTTTTGTCCGCCAATATAGGAAGATTCACAAGTATTGCAAATTCCGTTACTTGTAATCCAGGTCATCATCCATATAAGGAACCATTTGTCTCTTCATCACCATGTTTTTTTTCATTAAATAAAAAAAAAGATCAGTGTGGATCTACTTTTGCAACTGAACAATTATTTAATGATGTCAAATTAATTGATGAGAAAAAGAGTATAGCGATAGAGATTGGAAATGATGTTTGGATTGGAGAACGTGTATTTCTAGTTGGGGGAATTCATATTGGAGATGGTGCTATGATTTTAGCTGGTGCTGTTGTGACGAAAGATGTTCCTCCTTATGCTATAGTTGGTGGAGTTCCAGCAAAAATTATCAATTATAGATACGATGAAGATACTATTGATTTCCTATTAAAAACAAAATGGTGGAACAATTCAACAGAATGGTTTCAAAAAAATTGGAAATTGTTGTCAAATATGGAAGACTTCAAGAAATATTTTTGTGATCGATATGAATTCTAAAGTAACCATAATAACCATTTGTTATAATGCTGAAAAAGCAATAGAGAGAACAATTCTTTCGGTGTTGAATCAAAAATACGATAATATAGAGTATATTATCATTGATGGTGCATCAAAGGACTCTACAATGGAGATTGTTGATCGATATCGAGACAAAATTAAAAAAATAATATCAGAACCAGACAAAGGAATTTATAATGCCATGAATAAAGGTCTAAAAATGGCAACAGGAGAGTGGATAAATTTTATGAACGCTGGTGATGAATTTTATGATGAAAATGTTTTAAGATCATTGTTTGCAAATAAGACATATCAAGATTCAACAAAAGTATTGTATGGTAAGGTTATGTTATGTGGTGAACATGAATGCCATGAAGGAGAAATCTTTGATTTGTCTTTAATGACAAGATTTATGCCTTTTTGTCACCAATCTTCATTTGTAAGAAATAATGATCTACAATTTAACGAGAAATATCGTGTAGGTGCTGATTATGAGATGTTTTACAAAATATATATGGAGAATGGTCCTTCTGTATTCTCTTATTGTGATAGAATAATTGCATCTTATGAATGTGAGGAAGGCGTCTCTATAGTTAATCTTAAACAATGTAGGAAGGAATGGCTTGATATTCGTTCTGGGCATAAAGATCTGAGATGGTATTTTGACTATTTTAAATATTTTGTCAAATTTGAAGTTTTGAGATTAAAAAAATGAAGATATTAGAACTTACAGGTGAACCAATCGGCTCTGGTGGCCAGGAGATGTTTATTATCAATGTGTTGAGGAATATAAACTTGACAGATATGACAATAGATTGGTTGACTCCTTATTTCTGTGAAAATGAATTATACAAGAAAGACGTAGAAGAAAAGGGAGGAAATGTTTATGCACTGAACCTTCCTTTTAATCCAGGTCAGAGTCGATTTAATCTCTATTCTCCAGTTCTAAAGTTTTTGAAGGAAAATAAGTATGATGTAGTTCATATACATTCTGGTAGTATTTCTGTTCTGGCAATATGTTCTTTTGCTTGTCGAATAGCGGGTGTTAAGAATATAGTTGTACATTCTCATTCAACTGGAACTAAAAAAGATATCAAGTATAGAGTATTAAAGGCATTGATGTCTATTCCATTAAGGTTTTGTCCAACATCTTATTGTGCATGTAGTGTAGAAGCAGGTCTGTGGAAATTTCCTGAAGATATAGTTTCCTCCAAAATGCACGTTGTGAACAATGGCATTGATCTCTCAAAATTTCGATATGATGGAGAGATTCGTAAAAAAATACGTCAACAATTTACTATAGACGATAATACGATTGTATTAGGTCATGTTGGACGTTTCTCTCACCAGAAAAATCAGGAATTCTTAATAGAAATCCAACGTCGCTTAAAGGCTCAGAATGTAAGGTCAAAAGTAATGTTTGTAGGTACAGGAGAGCAGTTGTATGACAATAAGAAAATGGTAAAAGAACTTGATCTTGAGGATGACGTTATATATGTGGGTGTCGTTCCCGACGTATATAATTATCTACAGGCTATGGATGTTTTTGTTTTCCCTTCAAGATGGGAAGGTTTAGGAATGGTTGCAGTAGAGGCTCAGGCTATAGGGTTGCCTGTTATAGCATCTACATTTGTGCCAAGTGTAGTTAATCTAACTGAAAATGTAAAATTTTGTGATATTGATAATCCAGAAAAATGGGTTGATAATATTATACAAGTAAGCAAGTCTCGACATCTAAATGCACATGAAATAATAAGACAAAAAGGATATGATATAGTAGATACTGCTCGATTTGTAAAAGATTTATATTGTATGAGATGATCATATAAACATTGAGCGTTTACGTAGTATGAATTATTTAATTTTTGTTAATGACTAAGATAGATTGATGAATTTATTAAAACAGAATAATTTTAATTTTGAAAATACGTTAGATTATTTCTTGGCATTTTTTTTAGTATTAAATAATCAATCTGTATACCAAAATTCTGTACAACCAAGTTATCATATTTATGAATTAACTTTGTTGTTCCTTATTGTTTCTGTAGTATATAGAATCAATAAATATGGAATTGTTAGAGAAAAATATAAAATTATTTCAGAATGGGCTTTTGTATATTATATGTATTTGACAATCTTTGTTGTGATTTCTGTCAGTACAGATACATTTGTCCAATTTTTAAGCAGATATTTGTTTTTGCCTTTGGTGTGGATATTTTTTTCTGTTGAAATGCCATACATTAAAAAAATTGATGTGTTCAGAAAATTTGTCCAAATAATGGTGGCAGTGTCTGTTATTTCGCTTTTTTTTTGGATTTTTGGATCAATGCTTAATATTGTAAGCCCTAGTGGAACTGCTAATTTCAAATGGGGAAATATATCTACTGTATCGTCATATTTTAACTTGTATTTTGAAACTCAATATATAGATTGGATACCAGTAGAACTATTACGAAGGAATACAGGAATATTTGTTGAAGGTCCAATGATGAATCTGACACTTGTGTTCTCATTGTTGTTTATATATTATTTTGATTCTATTTGGCATATTTCTAAATGGAAAAAAATTGTTTTGAGTTTAGCCATATTATCTACTTTTTCTGTGTTAGGGTATGCTGTTCTTTTCTTATATTTGTGTGTTAATATATATAGAAGCAAATATCGTACTATTTTACTGGCAATTATTCCTATTACTATTTTGGGAATGTTTTATGTATGGGAACTTAAACAACAAACAGGATCTTATAATTTAAGAGAAGATGATTATACTATAGGAATAAAAACTTGGTTACAATCTCCAATATTTGGATTTGGATATAATAATATGAAGGCAATTATTTCTAATATGGATAGTTCCAGATGTGAAGGGTTCAGTAATTCAATTTTTACTGTACTTTCACAAGGAGGGATTTATTTTGCTTCGCTTTTTATAATTCCAATTTTGAGAGGTATATTTACTTTTGAACACAAGAGAATGGTAGTTTCTTTAATATATTTTGTGTTGTTTACTTCTGTTATTTTTCATACAGCATATATTAATTTTTTTATTTTTTGTTTAATGTCTCCATATTTTGTTCCATCTCCTTTGAAAATTAAAAATCGTATTATTGAAAAATGGAAAATAAGACTTTGATATTAATAGTAACATTTAATAGACTCAATGATTTGAAAATATGTATTGAGTCTTTAAAATGTCAGACATATAAAAATTTTGACATTCTTGTAGTTAATAATGGTTCGAGTGATGGAACAAAAGAATGGTTAGATTGTCAGACCGACATTATTTCTATCCATCAACCGAATACTGGAGGAGCAGGAGGATTTTATACAGGAATGAAATATATGTATGATAATGGATATGGTTGGTTGTTGATGATGGACGATGACGGAATACCAGATAAAGATGAGTTAAAAAATTTGATTGAGAACTATGATGAGGCAAAATCATTAAATTCTGGAAAAGATTGTATCGTAAATGCATTGGTTGTAAACAAAGATGTTCCGGAAGAACTAGCTTTTAATTGGGGCGTCAATTCTAGTCGTTCTTTGTTAACTAAAGATTATCCTTCTGATTATATTTTTGACGGTATTCATCCTTTCAATGGAACTTTAATTAAACGTTCTATTATAGAAAAGAATGGTTTTATAAAAAAAGAAATGTTTATTTGGGGAGACGAGGAGGAATATATGGCAAGAACAAAAGCAAATGGGTTCGGAACGATGACCATTTGCTCTGCGATTCACCGTCATCCAAAAGAGAAAGGAGTTAAGGGATATTTACTCCCTTGGTCAAAGAAACTATATGTATTAGTTAAACCCCAAAAAATGTCTCATATCTTTTATAGAAATAAAGGATATATATATTCACATTTTGATGAAAAACGTCATTTGTTATGGAAATTTTTTATTTGTCATTTTTTCTATAACTTTACACACTTTAGATTTGCTGAATTATGTAAACTAGTTACGTATTATCGTAAAGGAAAAAATGGTGACTTTAATGTGTAAAAAACATATGAAACAATACGATTATCTTATAGTTGGTTCTGGATTATTTGGCTCTGTTTTTGCTTATCGTGCAAAGCAAGCAGGAAAGAAGTGTTTGGTGATTGATAAGCGATCTCATGTAGGTGGTAATATCTATTGCGAAAACATAGAGGGCATTAATGTTCACAAGTATGGTGCACATATTTTCCACACATCCAATAAGAAAGTTTGGGATTTCGTTAACTCTATTGTCGAGTTCAACAGATATACCAATTCGCCTGTAGCAAATTACAAAGGTAAGTTGTTTAATTTGCCTTTCAATATGAACACATTCTATCAGATGTGGGGTGTTACTACTCCTGCTCAAGCAGAGGCTAAACTTGAAGAGCAGAGAGCAGAGGCCAAACAGTCTTTGAATGGTAGAGAACCTCAAAATTTGGAAGAGCAAGCTAAATTGCTTATTGGTAATGATATTTATGAGGCTCTTATCAAAGGCTATACTGAGAAACAGTGGGGACGTTCTTGTACTGAACTTCCGGCTTTTATTATTCGAAGATTGCCTGTTAGAATGATCTTTGACAATAACTACTTTAATGACAAGTATCAAGGAATTCCTGTCGGTGGCTACAATAAACTAATTAATGGTTTATTGGATGGAATAGACCTAAAGTTGAACACTGATTTTTTCAAAGACAGAGAAAAATTTGAGTCAATAGCTGACAAGATTGTTTATACAGGTCCAATAGATGAGTATTATAACTATTGTTACGGACAATTGCAGTATCGTACTGTCTCTTTTGAAACTACGATTGAAGATACTCCAAACTATCAGGGTAACGCTGTTGTTAATTATACAGAGCGAGATATTCCATATACTCGTATAATTGAGCACAAACATTTTGAGATGTTTGGCCAAGAAGTGTTTGATTGTCCAAAAACAGTTATAAGTAAAGAGTATTCCACAGAATGGAAACCTGGAATGGAACCATATTATCCAGTGAATGATGCTTTGAATAACGAATTGGCTGATAAATATCGTAAACTAGCATCTCAAGAGAAAAATGTGATTTTTGGCGGACGTTTGGCTGATTACAAATATTACGATATGGCTCCAGTTGTGGAACTTGCATTAAATATTCCAATTATTTAAAATGGAAATCAAGATAATGGTTGCGGCTCACAAAGCGTTTCAAATGCCGCAGGATAAGATGTATTTACCGATTCATGTAGGTAATATATTACATCAGGATCTAAAGTTAGGGTATCAATCTGATGCTGAAGGAGAGAATATTTCATCCAAAAACCCATATTTTTGTGAATTGACAGCATTATATTGGGGATGGAAAAATTTGAAAACTGATTATGTTGGATTGGCTCATTATCGCAGACACTTTTCTTGCAGTTCAAAAGGACAAGGATTAGAGAGGGTGATGCAAAGTTCGCAAGCCTCAGCCATTTTATCTGAATATGATGTGATTTTGCCTAGTAAAAGGCGATATTATATAGAGAGCGTGTATGCTCATTATGCTCATACTCATGATGCTTCTCATTTGGACATAACAAGAGAAGTTATAAAGAATAGATGTCCAGAGTATCTAGCTTCATTTGATAAGATCATGAAAAGAAAGTCTGCTCACATGTTCAATATGCTTGTGATGAAAAAGATGCTTTATGATTCTTATTGTAATTGGCTTTTTGATATTTTGTTCGATATAGAAGGAAGAATTGATGTGTCTAAAATGTCTTCATTTGATGCAAGATTGTTTGGACGAATCAGTGAGTTGCTTCTTGATGTTTGGTTGGACGAAAACAAAGTTGCATATAAGGAAGTGGGTTATGTTCAGATTGGAGATAAAAACACTTTTGGCAAAATTTGTGGATTTATTAAATCGAAGTATTTTAAGAAAAAATATACTGCAAGTAAGTGACAGTTAGCTGATTGTTGCTATATTGTTTGATCTCTTCGATTTCAGATTTTTTTTCATTGTTTATTTTTTCCTCATGAACTACATTATCTTCGGCGGAACTGGTTTTATCGGTACTCATTTGGCTAAATTGCTTAAGGAGAAGAATCCAGCCGCTAATATATATAATCTTGATATTGTTAAGCAGGGCGATCCGTTGCCGACGGTGAAGAACTATAAGCCTGCTTTGTGTGATGGGGAATCTCATCCTGCTATCTATGTGGCTTGCGACGTGAGAAAGCCAATCGTGGTGCCTTTTACTCCTACTTCAGAGGATGTCATCTTCAATTTCGCTGCTGTACACCGTACTCCCGGTCATCCTGACAATGAGTATTTTGAGACTAACATGCTTGGCGCTCAGAATGTCTGCGACTTCGCTGAGAAGTATGGCATCAAGAAGATGGTATTTACTAGTTCCATCGCTCCTTATGGTGCTGCAGAGGAACTTAAAAGCGAGTCTACATTGCCGACTCCAAATACTCCTTACGGTATCTCTAAACTTGTGGCTGAGAATATTCACAAGACTTGGCAGGCTAGAGATCTGCAGAATCGTCAGTTGACTGTCGTCAGACCAGGTGTCGTTTTCGGTAAGGGAGAGAATGGTAATTTCTCTCGTCTATACTGGGGTATCAGAAAGCATACTTTTGCTTATCCAGGTCGTAAGGATACAATCAAGGCTTGTATTTATGTTAAGGAGTTGGTTAACTTCATTCTATGGAATGTAGAAAAGGAATCAGCTCATTGCGAGACGTATAACTGTACGTTTGAGCCTGCTTACTCAATTGAGCAGATCGTTACTGAGATGAAGAATGTTACGGGATTGACTCAGTTCGTACCGTATATTCCGAACTGTTTGATCATGCCTGCTGCTGGTGTGGCAAAACTTCTTGGAAGTCCAATGGGTATTTGTCCTGCACGTGTCAAGAAGCTTCAGATTTCGACTAACATCTGTGGTAAGAAGTTGGCTGAGTGCGGATATAAGTTTAAGTACACTTTTGCTGAGGCTCTTGCTGACTGGTTTGAAGACAACAAGAAGCAGTGTTTGGAGTAGGGGGGTAAGATTGACGATTCGTTAAACGTCGACTTTAAATTTGAATTGATTTTAATTGATACAAAAAGAGAGCGAAGCCATTTGGTTTCGCTCTCCTTTTTTTATGTCGCAATTGATTATTTGCTGCTTTCGTAACCGTTAGGATTCTGCTTCTGGAATCCCCAGCTGTCTCTACACATATCCTCAATTCCGTACTGTGCTTCCCAACCTAGCTCAGCCTTAGCCTTTGCAGGGTTGCAGTAGCAAGTTGCAATATCTCCTGGGCGACGAGGCTTGATTGAGTAAGGCACCTTCAAACCGTTTGCCTTCTCAAATGCCTTAACAACGTCCAATACAGAATATCCGTGACCTGTACCAAGGTTGTAGATAGCAAGACCACACTTCTTCTGGATTGCCTTCAATGCTGCAACGTGACCGCTTGCAAGGTCGCAAACGTGGATGAAATCACGTACACCTGTTCCGTCATGTGTGTCGTAGTCGTTGCCGAATACACCAAGCTCCTTGCGGATACCGATTGCAGTCTGAGTGATGTATGGCATCAAGTTGTTTGGAATACCGTTAGGATTCTCTCCGATTAGTCCGCTCTTGTGTGCTCCGATTGGGTTGAAGTATCTTAGCAATACCACGTTCCACTCGTTGTCAGCCTTCTGAACGTCCATCAAAACCTCCTCAAGCATAGACTTAGTCTGGCCGTAAGGGTTTGTGCAGTGACCCTTAGGACACTCCTCTGTAATAGGAATAAATGCAGGATCTCCGTAAACAGTTGCAGAACTAGAGAAGATGATGTTCTTAACGTTGTGGCGACGCATTGTGTCGATCAATACGAATGTAGAATTCATATTGTTCTCATAGTACTCCAACGGCTTAGCAACACTCTCTCCAACAGCCTTCAAACCAGCAAAGTGAATAACTGCGTCGATCTTGTTGTTGCTGAATACTTTATCCATTGCCTCTTTGTCGCGTACGTCAGCCTCAATGAAAGGAACTTCCTTGCCAATAATTTTCGCTACTCTTTTCAATGACTCAGGCTGTGAATTTACGAAGTTGTCGACTACAACAACAGTGTGACCAGCCTTGTCCAACTCAATAATAGTATGGCTGCCGATATATCCGGCACCTCCAGTCAAAAGAATATTCATTATCTTGTATAAATTAATACTGAACTGATGCAAAATTACAAAAAAACGGAATAAAAATTATTTTAAGATTCCCAATTTGCCGACTATTGCAAGTTTATTAATTTTTTTTAAGATTTCAACGGTGTCAAAAATCTCAATTGTAGATGATAATTTAAAATGATGTTGTATAAATAATCCTACAATTTGTAAAACTGCAATAGTTTGCGTACATTTGTCATAAATATGAAACTGTATGTTGAATTTAATAAATCGATATCCTGCACTTTCGGTGTGCTCCGCTGATTTGCAGGCGATGTTAAATACACTTGTTGAATGCTATTCTAACGGCCATAAGTTGTTAGTTTGTGGTAACGGAGGAAGTGCAGCTGATGCAGAACATATTGTGGGTGAATTGATGAAAGGATTCAGAAATCCTCGTAAGATAAGCAAAAAAGAGAGTGATGCAATTATGGCTCTTGATCCTGTAATGGGGAAGACATTAGTCGACAAACTTCAGGAGGCTTTGCCTGCAATTGCTTTGGATGGCCATGTGGCTCTTACTACTGCATATCTTAACGATTGCGAACCGCTTATGTGTTTTGCACAACAAGTTCAGGGGTATGGTTGTGAAGGGGATGTGCTTCTTGCCATCTCGACTTCGGGAAATAGTCAGAACGTTCTTTATGCAGCTACAGTGGCTAAAGCTAAAGGATTGAAAGTGATCGGCCTTACAGGTGCAAATGAGAGTAAACTTTCTGCTATCGCTGATGTTTGTGTGAAAGTTCCGCAAACTGAGACTTATATGATTCAGGAGTTGCATCTTCCGGTTTATCATTGGTTTTGCTTGAAGTTGGAAGAGACATTCTGGAAGTAAAAATAACTTAGTAGAAATTTTAGAGACGCGAATTCCGCGTCTCTTTTTGTTTTAAATGGAATGTAGAGACGTTGTGCACAGTCTACGATTTGAATGGTATTGCATAAACAAAAAAGGTCGAGCATTTGCCCGACCTTTCTTGTCAATATTTGATGTGAGATTTACTTTACAATCAACTTCTGTACTTTGTTGCCTGCCTTTACAACATACATGCCAGCATTGCTGATGCTGATCTTGTTGTCAAGCTCAGGAACTGCTACAAACTGTGCAATAACTCTACCTGTCATATCTGTAATTGTAACGTCACACTTCTCAGCAACGTAGATGTTTGCTACGCCGTTCTTTGCTGGGTTTGGAGCGATTACGAATGAAGCCTCTTCTGCCTCCTTGACAGCTGAGTGTCCACCGACGCATGTTACGTCGTCGATCATCAAAGTTCCCTTCTTGCCAACACCTTCCTTGATCTGCCAGCTAAACTTGTCGATGCTGCCCAAATCAAAGTCGATATCCTTACCCCAGTCTGAAGCCTGCTTCAAACTGCTCCAGTTTACAGTCACCTCTGTCCAATCAGATGCTGCTGATACGTTCTTTGTATGGTAGTCGTCGTCCTTAACGTCTGTCATACATACACGGAACTCGTGAGCAGGGCCCTTGAATCTGTAAGAGATCTTCTCACAGCTTGAAAGATCTTGTCCTTGCTCTGACTTGCTCAAGTACATGTCGACGCTACAGTAAGGAGCACCCATCCAGCCTTCACCTGGCCACTCAGCACCCATTGTGTAGTCTGCGTTAATAGCACCGTCTTTTACAGACAATGTGACTTTTGATGATGTGCTTGCATTCTTGTCAGCATCATTCTTGTCAAACCAATTACCGCCCCACTTAGAGATAAGGTCACCGTCTTCAAAATCATCGATCAAACCTGGATCAACGAATCCTTCTGGCAATACAGTTACCTTAACTGATCCAGAAACCTCATCCTCACCATCTGATACTGTCAAACGGAATACGTACTCTCCGTCTGTTAGGTCGCTAACCTTAGTTGTTGCTGAATTTGCATTTGCGATCTTAGCGTCGCTAGGACCAGAAACCTGCTTCCAAGTGAACTTGTAGTTTTCGCTACCACCGGCAGCATCACCAGTAAGTGTTGTCTCATCAAGAGGCAAGTAGAACTTCTTAGCGCTGCAGATGCTCATTGTCAACTCCTTAGCAACTACTGTTGTTACAACTGGCTTGTAGCTGATCCAACTCTTACACTGATCTAGCATATACTTACCGTCAACTGTCATGTCTGATTCTGTCCAACCGGTAGTCTTGAAGCAATCTTCTTTCAAGATAGACCACTTAGAGTCATTTCCGCCCTTGTTACTCATTGACCAGAATGCTGACATTACACCTGCCTGCTTGTATTTGTCAAGTAGACCACCTGTGTTTCCTGGATCCATACCCCACTCAGTTACGACTACAGGAACACCATTGTTCCATGAATCTTTGCCGTTCCAGTCTGACTGGTGTCCCCACTCGATATATCCATGCCATGTGTAGGCAATGTTAGAGTAGCCTTCTCCAGCTCCAGTAACAGCATCTGGGTGACGTGAGTATTCTGAAGATCCAACGATGATGATGTTGTCGTCGTCAATCTTTCTGATTGTAGGGATGACCTTCTTTGCGTATGTTACAACCTCACCGTCGCTACACTTAGGCTCGTTGAAGATCTCATACATTACGTTTGGATAATCACCCCACTTTGTTGCGAAATATGTGAAGAAATCGTTGGCAAGGTCAACCCAGTGCTCTGCGTAGTGCTCGTGGAAGTCGATGATAACGTAGATATCGTTCTCGATAGCTGCACGTACCATATTGTCTACCAATGCTTTAGTGTACTCTGGGCTATGTAGGTAGTTGTCTGTGTTCCATGTCGCATCGTGGTTAGTCCAAGTGTTGTCACCAGGAGCGATTGAAACTGGTAGGCGGATCAACTGGATGTTCCACTTCTCTACCAAGTAGTCAACTGTCTCTGCCTTCCACCACTGTGGTGCTGAACAGCTCCAGAACCAGCTTGGTCCCATCAAACATACTTTCTCTCCCTTTTCATTGCGTACGGCGCCGTTCTTAGTGTTAAGCTTACCGTTCTTTGTCACAACGAAATCCTGTCTCTTTGTAGGCTTTGCAATCTTAACCTTCAACTCCTTGACAGTCTCACCCATAGTGATTGTGATGACGTCTGAACCTTCGCTGTTAGCTGCCTTATAACGGCCGTCTTTTACGTTTGAAGACCATTTTGTGTTAGCGGCAACTAGCTCACCTGCATTATTGTAACCCTTAGCGATGATATCGATTGTCTCTGCAGGCATTAGATTGATCTTACTTGGGTTAGTTGTGATCTTAGTTACGTTGGCATCTGTAGAAGATGTCTTTGTGAATGTGAAATAGTCAAGGTTGACTGACTTACCAGTACAAATCACATAGAATTTCTGCTTTCCTGCCTTTAATGGGAACAATGCACTGTCGTCTTTAGGGAAATCGGGCCAGTTGTTCATTGGCACTTCCCACCATTTCTCTGCATTGTTTGCCTGTGTGTCGAAAATGTAGTAGTTGCCGTCGGCATCCTGAATCTTTACATTTCCGTCCTTACCTGTTAGGTAGTGGAATGAGATCTGGTACAAACCGTCTGAAGGAATCTCAACCTCGTAAGTAAGCTGCTCGCCTTCCTCGTCGAAGTAACCGATTGATTTGCCATCGTTCTCTGTGATGATTTTTGAAGTACCACTCTTTGCGTCTGTGAAGTCTTCGGCCTCAACCTTGACTTGTCCATGTACCGACGCAGATAAAAGTAGGAAAGCTCCAAGCCATCCCGCCTTTGCGTAATTCTTTTCCATGGTTTTGTTCATATTTTAGTTTTTTGTTTTTTCGTTTCTACATCTAGAATGGACTAATTTTCTAAATGTTCGTCAGTGTATCAGTCATATATAAGATAACCCAAGTGTTTGCCGTCTTTTACGACGTAGGACCAACGGGTGCAAAGTTAAAAATAATAATTGGAAAAACCACAAAAGTTTGTGTCTTTCAACATGTCTGTATAAACTATTCTTCAAAAATGCTGAATAAATAGCACTTGTAGAATCATGTTCTATTGTAATTGCCAATATGTATTGAAATATTCTTTGTTTTTGATTTTGTATGGCATGATTTACTTGTTGCCGTAATTTTGCATTGTAATTAAAACGAAGAGGCAAATGAATATACAGTATTTCAAACATTGGAGCAGCAACCTTGAGCGAGAGATCGAGTACAAGGTGTATGGCACAGAGGGCCAGGGGGTATTGGTTTTCCCTTCACAGGATCAGAGATTCTATGAGTGGGAAGATAACGGTATGATCTCCGCTCTTGCACCAATGATTGAAGCTGGACAGATTCGCCTCATCTGTTGCGACAGCATTGATGCTGAGACTTGGAGCAACGGTGTTAACGGAGAAAACGTTACTTTCGTTTCTGATGAAGAAAAGAGCCGCTATCATGAGCGTATTGCTCTACACGAGCGTTGGTACAACTATATCATTGAGGAACTTATCCCTGAGGTTAACCGTGGTGAGCAGTTGATCGTGACTGGATGCTCAATGGGAGGTTACCACGCTGGAAATGTCTTCTTCCGTCGTCCTGACTTGTTCAACACTGTGTTGACACTAAGCGGCCTTTTCCACGCTGACTATTTCTTCCCTCAGTACGATGATGAACTGATCTATTTCAATTCTCCGGTTGATTTTCTAAGCGGACAGCACGATCCGTCGATCCTTCTGTCTCAATACAGAAGTAAGCAGATCATCTGTTGCTGTGGCCAGGGTGACGAGGTGGAGGCTATCACGATTGCATCGACTCGACGTCTTCAGAATGTTCTTGCTAAAGCAGGGGTAGACGGAGTGTTTGATTTCTGGGGAACTGATGTGACTCACGATTTCTACTGGTGGCGCAAACAGGTCGTTTATTTCTTTGAAAAGATTATCAATGGTCAGCTTGCTAAGGCGGCTTGATAATTCAGATGATATTTATAGTGGAACTTATAATTTAGAAAAAGATGAATTTCATTTTCATTTCCCCACATTTCCCTCATACTTACTGGGAATTTTGTAACAGACTAAAGCAGAATGGGGTGAATGTGCTTGGTATTGCGGATGCTCCCTACGATTCTTTGACTCCGCAGTTGAAGGATTCGTTGACTGAATATTATAAGGTGGACAACCTTGAAAATTATGACGAGGTATATCGTGCGGTCGCTTTTTTCGCATTCAAGTATGGTAAAATCGACTGGGTTGAGTCGAACAATGAATATTGGCTTGAACAGGATGCTCGCTTGAGAACGGATTTCAATATCAATAGTGGTATCAAGAGCGATGGTGTCGCTGCCTTCAAGGAGAAGTCGGAGATGAAGAAATACTACGCAAAGGGTGGTATCCCGACTGCTCGTCAGATAAAGGCGTCGAAAGGGGAGCGTAAGGTGCTTGCTTTCGCTGCTGAGGTTGGTTATCCTTTGATTGCTAAGCCTGATGTGGGCGTGGGGGCCGGGGGAACTCATAAGCTTCATAGCGACGAGGAGTTGAAGGGGTTCTTCAAACAGGCTGGTAGTGATGCTTCTCACTATGTCGTGGAGGAATTCATTACAGGTGATATCTGTTCGTATGATGCTATAATCGACTCAAAATCAAAACCATTGTTTGAATCCATGACTGTATGGCCACCGTCGATCATGGACATAGTGAACAAGCAGTTGGATCTTTCTTATTATGTCTCTCCGACTATTCCTGAGTCGTTGTGCGTGCTTGGCCAGAAGACGGTAGAGGCTTTCGGGGTGAAGAGCCGTTTTGTCCACTTGGAGTTTTTTCGTTTGGATTGCGACCGCAAAGGTCTTGGAAAGAAGGGTGATTTCGTGGCGCTTGAAGTAAATATGCGTCCTGCGGGTGGATATACGCCGGATATGATTAACTTTGCACATAGCACGGACATCTACCGAATCTGGGCTGATATGGTGACATACGACAAGTCGAAGCATGCTACTGTGAACAAGCACGACGTCGGAAATGCTTTGTCGCTTCCTTGGAACGAGGAGTTCTATTGTGCTTTTGCTTCCCGTCGCGACATTTACGACTACGTTTATAGCATCGATGATGTGAAGACTAAGTATAGCGACAAGTTGGTGATGTGCGAACGAATGCCTGATATTCTGTCGGGTGCGATGGGTCAGCAGATGTTCACTGTCAAACTAAAGACAAAGGAAGAGGTAGATGAGTTTGTGGAATTTGTTCACAAGAAGAAATAAAAATTGAATTAGATGGAGACACAATATATAAAATGGTATAGCCAGTCGCTAGGACGCGATATGGAATTCAAGATTTACGGCAACGGACGACGCACTCTGTTTGTATTCCCATCTCAGGACGGCCGTTTCTACGACTATGAGAATTTCGGCATGATTGATGTGCTTGCACCTTGGATCGACAGGGGCGACTTGAGAGTCGTTTGTTGCGACGGTATTGATTGGGAGACTTGGAGCAACTTGGGCGGTAACCCTCGTTGGAGAATCGAGCAGCACGAAAGATGGTTCCACTATATCGTCGACGAGTTGATTCCGAGTGTACGACGTGGAGATGAGATGTTCATCGTCACTGGTTGTTCGATGGGTGGATTCCACGCAGGGAATTTTTTCTTCCGTCGGCCTGATCTATTCGACACTGTGATCGCATTGAGCGGATTGTATCATGCAAGCTATTTCTTCGGTGATTACTCGGATGAATTGGTTTTCTCGAATTCACCGCTTGATTTTCTACGTTGGATGCCTCACGACCACTACTACTGGGATACATATCGTCACCGTCGACTTATCTTCTGTGTCGGCCAGGGTAATTGGGAGGAAGATTTGCTTGATTCCACACGCAGATTGGATACACTGTTGTGTGAACGAGGCGTACCTGCATGGTTTGACTACTGGGGCTACGACGTCGCACACGATTGGCCTTGGTGGAGAAAGCAGTTGGTTCACTTCATCGGTAATGTGCTTGGATAATTAGTTTTCCCATATAAATGGCATTAGAATAGGTAATTGCCTTTCCCATGATGCTTCATTATGACCACCACCTTCTTGTCGTAATTTATACATTCGGCAGGAAGGTTGTTTCTTTTGTATCGACTCCTCAAGAATGTTGATGTCGTCATGCATCGTCTGCTCAAGTTTTGTCGATCCCCATTCTTCTGTTCCCCACGAGAAGAAAATGCGGGTATCGGGTTGAATATCAGCGTTGTTGATCTCGTTCGTGAATTGCTTCATGGAAGTCATGATGGCTGGCGACACAACAGCAGCCTTCGAAAAAACATCATTATGTTTGAGGATTGTGTATAGCGACATCATGCCTCCCATAGATGAACCGCCCACAGCGGTTGCTTCACGGTGGCTCCAAGTGCGGAAATTTTCGTCGACGTATGGCTTGACCACCTCCAACACCCACTTCATCGTATGTTGGGCATCACCTCGCAGCATACCCACGTCGCCAATCTCTACTTTATACGGACAATATTCGTTGCAGCGTTGGGGACTGTTGTGCGCACACTCCATACCGACGATGATCATCTTTTTCCAGTAGCCGTGGAGATAGCCGGCAAGGCCCCATGACTTGCCGAATGTGGCGTCGCAGTCGTTAAACAGATTCTGTCCGTCCCACATATACATCACTGCGTATCGTTCGTTATTACCGTCGGCATAATAGTCGTCGGGAAGATAGATATGGAGAGTTCGATTCTCTTTTGCGAATTCAAAGTATAGATTTTTCTTAATTATCATATCGTAGTTTTTTTAGTCCTATATGGATGAGAAAACTCTCATCTTCTTGCATGTCCACAAAGACGAGCGGTATAAGCAAAGATATAAAATAAACTCAATTTGTACCAAAATAACAAACATTTGTGATTTGAGAAAACTTGAGAAGTTGCTAACTTTGCACTAACAAAAAAATGATATTTATGGCAATAGCACAGTCACTAACAGAGTTAGTCGGTAATACACCGTTACTTTCATTGAATAAGTTTTCTGCGAAGAAGGGAATCGAGAACCCAATCATCGCAAAGGTTGAGTTTTTTAACCCAGGCGGAAGCGTTAAGGATCGTGTCGCATTGGCTATGATCGAGGATGCGGAGGCAAAGGGAATCTTGAAACCAGGCGCAACAATCATCGAACCTACTTCAGGAAACACAGGAGTTGGTCTTGCATTGGTAAGTGCAGTTAAGGGTTATCACCTTATCCTTACAATGCCTGAGACAATGAGTGTCGAGCGTCGCAACCTTGTAAAGGCATACGGAGCAGAGGTTCGTTTGACAAGTGGACGCGAGGGTATGGCAGGAGCCATCAAGGAGGCTGAGAATCTAAAGGCAAGCATTCCTGGTTCGGTTATCTTACAGCAGTTTGAGAATCCTTCAAACCCAGCAAGACACTATGCTACAACAGGTCCTGAGATCTGGAAGCAGACAGAGGGTCAGATCGACATTTTCGTTGCATGTGTCGGTACAGGTGGTACAGTCAGTGGTATCGCTAAGTATTTGAAGGAGCAGAATCCAGCAATCAAGGTTTACGGAATCGAGCCGTCTACTTCTGCCGTATTGAACGGTAAGCCTGCTGGTCCACACAAGATCCAGGGTATTGGAGCTGGTTTCATTCCAAAGACATACAATGCTGACGTCATCGATGAGGTTTTGATGATTGACAACGACGATGCCATCCGTACAGGTAGAGAGTTGGCACAGCAGGAGGGTTTGCTTGTCGGTATCTCATCAGGTGCGGCTGCTTTCGGAGCTTCAGTATTGGCTAAGCGTCCAGAGAACAAGGGTAAGAGAATCGTCACTCTATTGCCTGATACTGGCGAGCGCTACTTGTCGACAGTGCTTTACGCATTCGATGAGTATCCTCTATAATTTGAAATATAGTTTTGGAAATTTTCAGTTCGTTTTATGTTATTACGCATGGGTGTCACAAGATTGTGATGCCCATGTTTTTTGTTAATGTAAGAAGTAAAATGTAAGAAGTAAGGGGTTTCAAGTAACAAACCTATGTGATACGTTCCACCTGTTTTTGCGATTTCCCAAGTGTCGGTTCAACCGTAATTTTGCATTCGGAATTAAACTAATACGAGACAAAAATGGGTAAAAAATTAAGAATCATATCAAGGCAAAGTCCGTTGGCTTTATTGCAAGTCGACGAGGTTCTGCATGCTTTGCCTCCAAACATAGAATATGAGGTGATCAAGACCTCTTCGTATGGTGATCGCCATAAGGATGTCTCTTTGATGAGCAATACTATCTCTCCTGATTTCTTCACTCGTGAACTTGATCGTGCTTTGATTGACGGTACTGCGGATATCGCCGTTCATTCAGCTAAGGATTTGCCTTATCCACTGCCGTCGGGTATTAAAGTGGTGGCTTTGACAAAGGGTGGAGACAAGAGTGATTCGTTGGTGTCGAAGGATAACAAGACATTGGCTGAATTGCCGTCGGGTAGTAGAGTGGGGACAAGTTCAGCTGTGCGAAAGGCTGAGTTGCTTGCTTTGCGTCCTGATATTGAGGTGGTGCCGATCCGTGGTACAATCGAGGAACGTATAGCTCAGGTCGACGATGGGAGCGTGGATGCTCTGATCGTGGCGACGTGTGCGTTGGACAGACTCGGTCTGCGTCATCGTGCGGCTGAGAAACTGCCTTTCAAGACTCATCCGTTGCAGGGTAATCTTGCCATTACTGTCGGTCCGAATGTGTCGGAATGGGTGACTGACCTTTTTAAGCCGTTTGATATCCGTAAAGACTTTGGCAAGGTGACTCTTGTCGGTTTTGGGCCAGGTGACCCCGACCTTCTTACAATCAAAGGTCATAAGGCATTGTCTGCTGCAGATGTCGTTTTCTACGACGACTTGACTAATGAGTCGTTCCTAAGCCAGTTTAAGGCAGAAAAGATATACGTCGGTAAGCGTTCCGGCAAACATAGCCATCATCAGGATGACATCAATGAATTGTTGTATCAGTCTGCAATCAAAGGCAATAATGTTGTGCGACTAAAAGGTGGAGATCCGATGCTCTTTTCCCACGGTAGGGAAGAGGTGGATTTCTTGCGTGAACGAATGGTGGAAGTGGAGATTGTGCCAGGCATCAGTTCCGGCAATGCTCTTGCTTCGCTTCTTCAGATTCCGTTGACTCACAGAGGCGTTGCACGTAGTGTGGCGATGGTGTTGGGTCATAGCTGTGAACTGCAGGCTCCGGATGCAGATACTTTGTTGTACTACATGGGTGGATCTTCCGTCGCTACTATCGCAAAGACTTTGCTTCAGAAAGGTCGACGCGAGGATACTCCTGTCGCTCTTGTGACTAATGTTTCGTTGCCGAATCAAAGGGCGGTCTATTCCACTTTGAAGGAGTTGCAATACGCAATTTTCAAGGATACACCGGTTTTGATAATGGTCGGCGATGTGGTGAAGTTTGAGGCTGATGCCAATGCTTCGGTGACGTACAATACTGGAACTCAATCAGAAACGCCTTTGATTACAATCACGCCTACAAATGTTGTAATTGACACGTCAGATGTTGACTGGATCATTTTCACGTCGCGCTATGGAGTAAGGTTTTTCTCCGGGTCGACGGAAGGGAAGCGCATTGCGAGTGTCGGCCCTGTTACAACGTCCGAACTTCGTCTGCGTGGAATTGATCCGGAATTTGAGTCGTCTACAGAATCCGCGGAAGGCATTCTTGCATTTTTCGGCAACCTCCCGTCTCAACGAATCCTGTTGCCTCGTTCCGATAAAGGATTGAAGGCGCTCAGCGACGGATTACAGGTGCAGGGACACGTCGTCAAGGACATTCCCGTCTACACCAATCGCCCGAATCCGGATGCTCAACCGATTGATTTGAACAAGGTTGACAAGGTGGTGTTCACTTCACCGTCGACAGTTGAGGCGTTCAAGCAACTCTACGGAGACAACATTCCAAAACATTTACTTTTAATTGCTAAAGGAGATACAACTTATGAAACGATTCAGACAATATAGACTTACTCAGGAGGTTCGTGATAAATATGCAGATGTGTCGCCAATCGAACCAGAAGATTTTATTTATCCATATTTTGTGGTCGACGGTGAAGGCCGCAAAGAGCCAATCAAGACGATGCCTGGCATTGACAGATTCTCAATAGACACTTTGCTTGACGATATTGCAGAGCTTCTGAAATTTGGTATCAACAAAGTGTTGCTATTCGGTGTCATTCCCAATAACGTGAAGGATGAACGTGGTTCGGCAGCATACGATCCCGACAATTTGATTTCGCGTGCTGTGCGTGCAATCAAGGCTAAGTTTCCGAAAATCATCGTCTTCACCGACATCTGCTTGTGCGAATATACAAGTCACGGACATTGCGGTTTGCTTGTCAACAAAGATGTCGACAACGACAGCACTTTGCCGCTTCTTGCAGAGATGGCCTACCAACACGCTCTAGCCGGAGCTGATTTCGTTGCACCGTCGGCAATGATGGACGGACAGATCGAAGCTCTACGTCAGCGTCTTGACAGTGATGAGCGTACAAAGCCGACACGAATCCTTGCGTATTCAGCCAAGTATGCCTCTGCTTATTATGGACCATTCCGTGATGCTGCCGATTCGGCACCGTCGTTCGGAGACCGCAAAACATATCAGATGGACTACCGCACAAAGGATCAGGCACTTGGCGAGATTGCCGCCGACGTGGAGGAAGGAGCTGATTTGATCATGGTCAAGCCGGCGTTGGCCTACCTTGACATCATCTATCGTGCGGCACAGGAGTTTCCTGAATATCCGTTGGTGGCATATCAGGTGTCGGGCGAATACTCAATGCTTTTGAACGCCGCCTTGCAAGGTTTGTTCGACGAAAGACGCATCTTCCACGAGAGCCTGACAGCCATCCGTCGGGCAGGAGCGAAATATATCATCAGCTACTATGCAAAACGATACGCTCAATTATTTAATTAAGAATGAAGAGTGAGAAGTGAAAAATTGACATACGTCGAATTTCGTTTCTCACTCCTGATTTTAACTTTTAATTCTTGAATAAAGTGAATTATTTGCCGATAAGCATAGATATAGATGGAAAGAAGATACTCATTATTGGGGGTGGAAGGGTAGGGCTTCATAAAGCGACTATCCTTCACCGCTTCACAAATGAGGCTACGATAATATCACTCGAATTCAAAGATGGTTTTGAGCAGTTGCCTTTCACGCTGATCAAGAAAGAGTATGAACCCTCCGATCTTGACGGAGCCACGCTGGTCTACGTCTGCACGGAGAATTCTGAACTCAACCAGCGAATCAAGCGTGATGCCGAAGAGCGACGCATCCTTGCCAGCGTCTGCGATAATCCACCCTTGTGTGATTTCATTTCCCCTGCCATTTATAAGGAAGGCGACTTGACCATCGCCGTTTCCAGCAACGCCAAAGATGTCCATCTTAGTATGCGTATTCGTGATGCCATCAAGAACAATATAGAATACATCAAGGAGAAAGCGGTGAGCTTTGTGAGTGTGTATGGAAAGATTAAGTAAGATGTCAAGAAGAAGATTACGATAACGTTAATGCGATTTGTAGTTGTATATCGTAATCTTCTTCTTGAAAATCTGTTGCTTTACCATTCGCCTTTATCGCATAGCTTTATTTTCCCATTTTGTAAGATTTGTTTTTGACTGGATAGAAAGTATGGAGGGTCTGCAAATACAACGTCAACTTTATCCTTTATCTCTGACAAATATAGTTTGTGTCATCTTGATAAAGTTTTCATTATCATTAAAATAAGGGGTAATCATTATTGATTCATGATTTCAAGAATCTTGTCATATATTTCACGAGCTGATACTCTATATGGTTCAAATTCTGAATAGTTCTTATCATTGATATGTATCTGACCTTCAAATATTTCTCTTTCACAAGTTGGTTCGGGACCATCTTTTCTATGTTGTGGAGAAATATGTACTGTTTCAAAATACCCGCCATCATGTGGCTCCTGAATAACACTTGAAGGAAATACCCAGTAGTCAATTTTATCACGCCATACTGCAATCCAGACAAAGACATCACAACAGCTTGGCTTAATCTGTTGATAGTTCATGTCAAATTTAGACTTACTATTACTTGTAAGAGCCTTATTCGCTAATGTATCTCCACCAATCTTTTTCACAGCACGAGAGGCTTTAACTTCCACTCTAATGCCGTTCAATAGCAAATCATATTGACCAGAATAATCTGGATCTTTATCTTTTGACGGAACTTCAAATTCTTCAACTAATTCCATTAGATGCCTCTGTCCCCATGTTTCTCCAAACGTGCGAGGTGCTAAATCAAAGAGATATAAGTATCTATTTCTTGCAATATACTCAGAACGAATACGAAGGTAGTCATCCAAAGATATTATCTCCTTAGCAATTAAGTGTGAGATAGTATACTCTAATTTGTTAAAGGGATATACCGCATATAGTTTATCTAACACGGCATCGCTAAGTTTCTCCTTTTCTTCTGACGACAAGTTCTTTTTGCAGGCTTCAAGTTCTTTGATTAGAGTTTCCATATATGATTGTATTTTTATACTCTTGTTCGTATTTGAGTTTGTTCTTTAGTTGTTATGCCAAAAATCGAATAAACTTTTTGGTCAAGCTGTTCTTGAAGATCCGCAGTAAAAGAAGAGCTTTGAATAGTTGAAACTAAGGCACAAAGATCTTCATCTTGTTTCCTGGTCAATTTTGGAAAGGGCAACTCTTGCAGATTTCCCTTTAATACTTTTATGTCTGAAAATTTTATAGAATAATAATAATGATACAGAGAAGAATTTAATAGAGCAGCGACACTTTTAATAGAAATCGTATCAAGCTGCGGTATTAGAATATTCGCACTATTCAGACAAAGACACTGTTTGTCATCATAGGCGACAATAGGGTATTTAGCAATGAACCTATATATCAGTTTTTCAGGTGCTCTAAAAAATTCTTCCTTTGCACATTGTTGAAAGTTTTCTGGGTCAAACAAGATGTATGCGGACTCATTTTGAAGCTTAAATGGATCAACGTGTTTGCCAACATATACAGGCTCCAAGCCTTCTGCCATTTCTTTCTTAACTTTATTTTTATTGTCACCAGTCACTATACCCAATGCCCATTGACTATGAGACAATTTATCATGGCACGATGATTCCATCTTGTCAATGATTGAATTGTCTAAATTACTTAATGTCTCGATAGCGATATTACCAGCTTTTTTATCTTCCAAAGTAAGTGCAATCTCAAAATTGCCACTTTCACTGGTAACTGTATAGCTTTGACTATCAGTTTTATCAAGTGTTAGTCTAATGCTGAAATAATCAGTAAAGACACCGTCAAACCGATCTTTATAGAGATCTATCTGACGTATAGTTGAATTTGATAGTATATATTTACGAATATCACCATGAGTCTTTATTTTCAACAAAGAGGTTGGCAGTAAAAAATATAGTGTTCCAGACTCTTTTAGTCGAGTCAATGATTCTATAATCACCATTGATGCACGTTCCTTCGACTTGACCAATGGATAATTTTTTAAATACAAACCTTCTTTATCACTTCCCCAAGGAGGATTCGTATAGATGTTGTCGAATCTAAATGGGAGATTATTGACGTTATCAGAATCAAACAAATCCTTATTTAGGAAATCTGCACAATAGATATTCGGAGCAAATTCTTTATCATGATATTTAATTAAGAGATTTACAGATGCTATCATGACAGCTGTAGGATTTATATCAAAGCCATAAAGATTTGAAGGATTATTTGTATTTACAG
This sequence comes from Paludibacteraceae bacterium, assembly GCA_045629285.1. GTDB lineage: Bacteria > Bacteroidota > Bacteroidia > Bacteroidales > Paludibacteraceae > UBA1723. The sequence continues at coordinate 81,826 of JAZQQY010000026.1, forward strand.
CCAATAGAAAAGCTCCACTTCCGCAACACGGATCAAGAAAAGTTTCGGTGTCAGAAAGTGTTTTGTCCCCAACAATATAGTTGACTACGCTTTTGCAAGTGTAGTATTGGCCAGTGAGATTTCGTTCTCCTTCTGTAATCAATGACTGATATATAAAACCTAAAACATCTTCAGAGGTTTCCCAAGTGTCATTAGGTATTTCTATATCGATACAACTCAAATGGTTATACTTGTTAAGAAACTCTTTAACATGTTTCTTATGCATCAAATTTTTACTTGTCAACGCTGAGCAAACAAGAGTGTACATGATGCAGTCTATCGACGAATCAATAGACAACACCTTCTGAAGAAGAATGTTGGCTTTGGAATCATCAAGATAATTGGTTGCAGTTATTCTTTTGGTTGACCGAGTTTTATTTGCTCGTTTTGTCAACTTTTCATTGGCATCACAATTCAGTTTCTTCCAATTATACTCTGTTGCTTTGCTAATTCGTGGCATAGTTTGACAGTTTGATTAACATTGCTCGTATCATTAAGCAAATCCTTAACATTTACATTGAGGACTCTTGCTATTTGGTCTAAAGTTTTCAAATCAGGTTGTGCTTAATTGCTACACCATTTACTAACCGTACAAGTTGATTTGCAGAGCTCTTCAGCAAGCCACCTTCCTGTTTTCTCTTGTTCTACAAGAACTAATTTAATACGATTTAGACGAGCCATATTTATTAAATTGATTTAACTTTGGTGCAAAAGTTATAAAAAATATTGAAATACGAACAGATAACACCAAGCTTTTTATCATATCTGTTTTTTTTCTGTTATATGGTATTCAAACCTTTCATTTCCTTATCCCTTAAGAATGAAATAACTATTATTTCTTTAATTCTTTTTTCCATTTTGTCTGCCTTGATTGATACAAAAATAATCACCCTTGGCAGCAATCTTGCGAATGATTTTCAAACGGTCGGTTATGTCCACCATATAATGCTCATTAGGGCGACAAGTGCCAGCAGTATTGAAAAACTTCATGTTTGAATTGCCTATAGCAGTCAATGTTAAAATCGCAAAATTATGATTTTTTACAATTGCCAAACTCGTACGATAATAGAAACGGATATCCCAAACGTATGTGATATGTTCCACCATTTTTTGCGATTTCCTGAGTTTACTGCTAGATGTAATTTTGCAACTGGAGTTAAACTTAAAGTTGCGAACAAATGGTAGAATCAATTATCGTAAATAATAGAAGCGAGTCGCCTCTTCAGCTCTCCAGAAAAGAGGATGGCGTACTTGTCAAGACTTGCGCCCGTACGGAATCGTATTGGGGCGACGGTGATGTGCCTGCTGAGACAGCCCGCCATCTTTTCCGTGTGGCGGCCGGACTTGAATCTCCACTTCTTGGAGAGGGCGCTATACTTGGCCAGATCAAGCAATCCTACTTTGAGGCGAAAGAAGCAGGAAAACTGTCGTCGGCCATCAATAAACTGTTTCAGACTGCTATCTGCGTGGGCCATCGCGCTCGCACTGAGACTGGTATTGCCAGAGGTGCAGTCTCATATTCTCAGGTGACGGTGGATATCCTTTGCCAAGAGATACCTGACCTTGGAAATAAGGTCGTCAGCATCATCGGTGTCAACGATCTTACTGAATCTATTTTGAATTTCCTTACGGCTCGTGGTGCTACTAACATCATCCTTGCCAATCGCAGTTTCGACAAGGCGGAAGCAGTGGCAAGCAAGTATAATGCTGTGGCTTTGTCGTTGAGCGATAAACAGAAATTGCTTCAACTTTCAGATGTCATTATCAGTGCGACATCTGCTCCTCATACTATCATAAACAGTAGTGATCTTCCTATTTTCAAATCACAATTATTATTTGACCTTGCTAATCCTCAGGATATCGAGGATGGTGTGGCTTCACTCCACGGCAAAAAACTCTTCAATCTTCAGCAGATTGAGCGTCTTGCTCAGCGGAATCTGCAGAAGAGAGCGTTGGAAGTCGACAAATGTGAGTCTATCATCGAAGAGGAGATTGAGAATCTCCAGCATTGGCAGAATTATAGAAAACAATTGATTGGTTAATATTCAATCAATTGCAAAAAATGATAAGAGTGAATAATGATAAGTTAAGAATGTTGGGATTTGCCAATTCTTAATATTAATCCTTAAATTTTAATTTATTAGGAAATGGGAAGAGAAAAAAGTAAGGCAGCCTTTGAAGAGGCTCAGAAATATATACCAGGTGGTGTGAACAGCCCTGTAAGAGCTTTGAGAAGTGTAGGGGAATCACCACTATTCATCAAGAATGCAAAAGGTGTGACGTTGACTGATATCGACGGTAACCAATATACGGATTTCTGCCTTTCGTGGGGAGTGTTCATTGCAGGACACGCTAATCCACACGTTCAGCAGGCTGTCCTAAGCGCTATTCCAAACGGCACAAGTTACGGCATCCCGACTTTGCTTGAAACTCAGTTGGCAAAGAAGGTGTCGGAATTGATTCCGTCGATGGAGCAGGTGCGATTCGTCAACTCCGGTACCGAAGCCACAATGTCGGCCATTCGTTTGGCTCGCGGCTATACCAAGCGTGATTATATCATCAAGTTCGACGGTTGCTACCACGGCCACGCAGACCATCTGTTGGTAAGCGCAGGTTCAGGTGTCGCCACTTGTGGAATCAGCAGCTCATCGGGTGTACCTCAGGATTTTGCCAAGTACACACTTGTCGCACCGTTCAACGACAAGGATGCATTGCGTGAAATCTTCAATCAGCATAAAGGTGAGATTGCCGCGATCATTGTGGAGCCTGTGCCTTGTAACATGGGTGTGGTGCCGGCTCAGAACGAGTTTTTGCAGTTTTTGCGTGAGATAACAAAGGAGAATGATTCGCTATTGATTTTCGACGAAGTGATCACTGGTTTCAGATTGACTCTTGGCGGAGCTCAGAAATTCTATGGCATTACTCCGGATTTGACGACTGTCGGCAAAATCGTGGGTGGAGGATTTCCTGCCGCTGCATTCGGCGGACGTAGAGAAATTATGCAGTTGTTGGCGCCGTTAGGACCTGTTTATCAGGCAGGAACACTTTCTGGTAATCCGATAGCCATGACTGCCGGACTTGCCACTCTTGAAGTGCTAAGTCAGCCTGACACATACGAGTTGCTCAATGCCAAAGCAGAACGATTCATCACAAAACTAGCGGAGATATTGCGTCCGAAGGGAGTCGTGATCAATCATGTCGGCAATATGTTCACTCCATTCTTTACAGGAGGAAAAGCACCACGCAATTTCGATGATGTGAAAACAAGCGACACAGAGGCATTCGCACGCTTTTTCCGCTATATGTTGGCTCACGGTGTCTATATCTCACCATCACAGTTTGAAGGCAATTTTATATCTATTCAGCATACAGAGGCTCAACTTGCTGAAATTCTGGAGATTGTAAAAGGTTTTGAAGGATGATATCACAAACGTATGTGATACGATTACCATTAAATCGCTATTTTCCACATGCACAGGACGATGTAATTTTGCAACTGTAAAAAAGAAAGAAACGAATTAAAGAAAGGAATTGAAACTATGGCAGAATTAAAGATTACAGACGACAACTACGAAGAGATCCTAAGTCAGGATGGAGTAGTGGTGATAGACTTTTGGGCGACTTGGTGCGGACCTTGTCAGCGTTTGTCTCCGATCATCGCACAGGTTGCGGAGGCGTATGAAGGCAAAGCAATCGTAGGCAAATGTAACGCAGAAAACAACGATGCTCTAACAGAGAAATTTCAGATTTCCAGCATCCCGACAATCCTTATCTTGAAGAACGGTGAGGTTGTAGACAAGCTAAGTGGAGCTGTGAATAAGTTGAAGATTACAGACACAATCGACAAATATTTATAAGAAAGGAATAAAACTATGGCAAAGATTATTGTAAACGGTGAGGATCAGGAGGTACAGTTACCTCTAACAGTATCAGATTTGATTAAGGCAAACAACGTATTCCAGCCAGAGATGGTAAGCGTTCAGGTCAACGAAGAGTTTGTCGAGCGTGAGGATTTCAATACACTTCAGATTAAGGAAGGTGATGCAGTAGACTTCCTTTATTTCATGGGTGGAGGCCAGTTTTAATGCATAATTAAGTTGGATGGCAACTTGAACCCTGAAACTGTTAATTCTTAATCATTAACTTTTAATTATTTATAAGGTGTACGATTTTTCAGAAGAGGAACTACTCCGCTACAGCCGACACATTCTTTTGCAGGATGTAGGCGTAGAAGGACAGGAAAAGATAAATGAAGCCAAGGTACTTGTAGTTGGTGCTGGTGGACTTGGAGCCCCGGTTTCACTATACCTTGCAGCAGCCGGAGTCGGTACAATCGGTATCATCGATGGCGATGTGGTGGATCTATCCAATTTGCAGCGTCAGGTGATCCATTTCACTAAGGATGTCGACACTCCAAAGGTGCTTTCAGCTAAGGAGAAGATGTTGGCAATCAATCCTAATGTGAAGGTAAATGCGATTCAGGATCTATTGATGGCAAACAATGCTTTGGATATCATCAAGGAGTATGATTTTATTGTCGACGGTACAGACAACTTTCCAGTGAAGTTTCTTATCAACGACGCGTGTGTGATGGCAGGTAAACCATTCAGCCACGGAGGAATCCTTCGTTTTGAAGGCCAGACATTCACTCACGTTCCTGGTTCGGCATGTTACCGTTGTGTGTTCGGAGCACCACCTCCACCAAACGCAGTGCCTACATGTTCACAGGCAGGAGTGTTGGGTGCAATCGCAGGAATGCTCGGTACAATCCAGGCTGCAGAGACATTGAAGTACATCACAGGAGTCGGTGAATTGTTGACAGACAAGTTGTTGACATTCAATGCCAAGACAATGGACTTCCGTAAGATAAGCACTCACCACAACCATAAGTGTAAGTTGTGTGGAGATAATCCAACGATTACAGAACTTATCGACTATGAGCAGGCCACTTGTGATTTAAAGAACCACTAATTAACGAAGGTGGATAGTTTCTTGAAACCTGAAACTTGAAACCTGAAACTTGAAACTAACATGACTATAGGAGAAAAAACATACGGATGGCATGAGTCCAACGAGGTAATAAGGATCACGCAGGAAGCATTTGATTCCATTGTTAGCCAGGCACGCAACGATGCACCTGTAGAGAGCTGCGGCTATGCACTTGGCACAATCGGTGAGGATGGACAGCGTAAGGTCACCTATAATTATCCGTTGACTAACATCGACCATGCAGAGGATCACTTTTCGTTGGATCCCAAGGAACAGTTTGCTGCCATCAAGTACGCCCGCACACATGGATTGGCCGTAATCGGTGGTTGGCACAGTCATCCCGCATCTCCCAGTCGCCCTTCAGAAGAAGATAAACGACTTGCATTTGATCCGAAAGCACTTTACCTGATTTTGTCGCTTTCGCCGGAGGTCTCAGGACAACCATACGTCGCAGAAGGAGAACCGGTACTTAATGCATTTCGAATAGAAGAAAAGGAAGTTACCCGCTTCCCTGTAATAGTTTAATTCCTTCGCCCAGGCTGATTCGCAACCAGTCTGGGCTTTCTTTTTAATGTAAGATGTTGCAACACCCTACATAACAAAAATGTATTTTTTTTATGAGTTCTTTGTGACTCTGTGGTGAACTATGATATAAAGTAATTTTGTCTTAAAAAAGAGGAGTTGTTATCGTTTTGTGGAATATGTGATGAGTTGTGATGTGTTTTGTGGAATATTTATCTATAAATATTGGTTCTTTTAGATTATGTGTGAATTGTATCTAATTTTGTGCCCAGATGAGAATTAAATTATAGCGAAATGACAGCGGAAAGAATAATTATAGCCGACAATCAGGCTCTTACAGCATTGGCAACCGAAACGATTATTAAATCGCTTCCTGATTATTCAGGCAATGCTCCGGAGGTGGAGTACGCTTGCAATCGTCAGCAGCTCGGTGCATTGCTTCGTGATAAACGCCCAACAGCAGTCGTGTTGGATTACACTATGTTTGATTTTTCTGATTGTGAGCAGCTTGTCATTTTAAGTGAGAGTAACAGCAATGTGACATTCCTTTTGCTTTCGGAAGAGTTGACTCCTGATTTCCTACGCTACGTCATCTATAATTCACAGAGTATTGGAGTCGTATACAAGGATGCGTCACTTGATGTTTTGCGTGAAGCAATGCGTTATGTTGTTCGTGGAGAACGCTATATCTCTCAGCAAGCTACTCAGATTCTTCTTACTCGTGCAACTGAGAAGGAAATTCATAAAGATGATCTTACTCAGACTGAACGTGAAGTGCTAAAATCGATTGCTCAGGGTAAGACGACGAAGGAGATCGCTGCTGAACGATTCTCCAGCATCCACACCATCAACTCCCATCGTAAGAATATTTTCCGCAAGTTGAATGTCAACTGTGCTCACGATGCAATGAAGTATGCGATCAAGGCCGGTTTGGTGGATGAAGCTGACTTTTATATTTAATGCGTTTGATTATATCGACAATTATGCATTATGAATTAATAATTATATCTTTGCGACGTCGATTAATCTAAAAGCATTAGTATGAAATATCCTATTGGAATACAGACTTTTGAAGAAATAATCACAGGTGGTTATCTGTATATTGATAAGACAGACCTTGTGTATAAACTTGTGGATGAGGGGAAATACTATTTCCTCAGTCGTCCACGTCGTTTCGGAAAGAGTCTGCTTACCACTACTCTTGAGGCTTATTTCCAAGGTAAGAAGGATCTTTTCAAAGGTCTTGCCATGGAAAAACTTGAGCAGCATTGGGTGGAATATCCAGTTTTTCATATAGATTTTACTGGTGCCGACTACACAGATCCTAATGCAGTCAATAATCGAATGAACATATATCTAACGGCATGGGAAAGGGAGTATGGGAAAAGTGATGATGAAATTTCTTTGGGAGACCGTTTTTATGGAGTAGTAAGCAGGGCAAAACAACAGACTGGAAAACAGGTTGTGATCCTTATTGATGAATACGACAAACCGTTGACTGATACTATTGGTTTACAAGAAATTCAAGATAAGAACAGAGCTGCACTTCAAGGACTTTACGGCATTATGAAAAGAGCCGACCAACATATCCGTTTCGCATTTCTTACTGGCGTCACTCGCTATGGAAAACTAGGTATTTTCAGTGCAGCTAATAATCCCGACGATATTTCAATGAGTAAGAAGTATTCGTCGATATGTGGAATTTCAGAAAATGAGCTTCACAAATATTTCGACATCGAAATCAAGGAATTTGCAGAAGAGGAGAATGTCAGCAAAGAAATGATGTACGAGAGACTAAAGAAAAAATACGATGGCTATCATTTCTGTGCCAACAGCGAAGATATTTACAATCCATTCAGTTTACTCGGCGCGTTAAAATCAAGAGCTCTGGAAAACAAGTGGTTTGCAACCGGCACTCCTACTTATCTGACTTCAATACTAAAACGTAATTCGTATGATTTGTCAAAATTCAGCAGTGGAATAGACGCAACGGCTGAAACAATGGCGTCGTTTGGAAACGGAGAGGAGAACATGATTGCCGCACTTTATCAAAGTGGATATCTCACAATCAAAAGCTATGATGGACGTAGATATTATTCATTGGGATTTCCCAACGAAGAGGTTGAGGACGGTTTCATCCAATGTTTGATGAACGAGTATTCTAAGCATAACAATATCGAGGGGGATTATAATCTCCGTTTGCTAAGAGATGCACTTGAAGCGGACGATGTCGAAGCCTTCATGTCTCAAATTCAGTTGATAATGGGACAAGTTCCGTTTGAGAGCAACGAGGTAAAGCAGATAGAGGCAAACTTCCGCAACATGATCTACCTGATGATAAGATTCTCAGGATTCGATGTCTTCGTCGAACTTCCTGTATTAGGCGGACGTATCGACGTCTTCTTCGAGACCGACAATCGCGTCTACGTGATCGAATGCAAGCGAGACAAGTCTGCCGACGAGGCATTGGATCAAATAGATATGAAGAAGTATGCCCAGAAGGTTTCTTCCAAAGATAAACCAGTTGTGAAGATTGGAGCCAACTTCAGCACAGAGGAGAGAAATATCGTGGAGTGGAAAGTGGAGGAGAATAAGTGTAAATGAGGATTACAAACCAAACATACGAATATTTTGACACACCTCTAAACAAAGTTGAGCTTCCATTGTTGGCAAACAATCCAGACAAAACTAAAGAATATCAAGGCACGTGAGGTAAACAGAAAGGGAGAGAGTGCCAAATTCGACTCTGTGATGTTCGTGATTCCTAGTGGAGATAAGTTTAATCATTTTATCGTTCTAGTTGGAATATATTATGATAATGATAGAGCACAGTGTTATTTAAGATTCTATGAAGTTGGTACATCAGTATTAACTTCAGGAACAAGTGCTGAAAACAGATTATATATAAACTATAATGATCATATAATTAAAGGTAATACAGCATATGTTACTGGAGTAACCGATTTTTATACTCTGATTGTTGTAAGAATTAACAATGAAAAATGTTTTATAAGTTTATGAGAATCTTTGTGTTAGCTTTATTTATTTTTGTCTTTGAAATTCATTTATGTGGACAGAATTCTGTTAGTTTTAATGAAATGTATAAAGAATCTTCTCATTATGGGTTCCCTTTTTATTTAAAGGGGAATGAATCCAATGTTAAAGCTTTACCCTTAGATACTTCCAGTATGATAAATTTTTTCGATATACAAGATTTTGTATATGAGGTGGGCTCTTTTGACTCTGATACAGAAACGTGGATGTCTGGTGACTCAAATATAATGAATGTTTGGATAAATAATAGTTGGACATATGGGCATAATAAATGTTTTGTTTTGGCGTCTTGGAAAGAAGTTGAAGGGGATTATGATGGAGAAAATCTTATTTATTTTTGTGTGACATCAGATACAGGTTCATTAATTGATAAATTAACAATAAATGAACATGACGATGCTAAAGGCAGATATTGCACATTTGTGGTTATAGATGAAAAAACATTCATTGTTTTTTGCTATGAAAATAATTGGAGCAATTACGAAAATATAAGAAATTCATCGGGTGAGATTACTGGCACAAAACTTAAAGACAAAAATGCTCCAAGTACGATTATTCATGTAAATAAATATATAATTACAGAAGAAGGAAGATTTCAAGAAACGGATCAATTTGACGTGCCAAAGAAGAATGAATATATAGAATATAAAAACCGAAAGATTCTAGATGATCCATTCTATGAATATTTGAAATAGAGCAAGTATTGTCGTTTGGGTCAAAACTATTTATCCGATCTTTGATCTGGGCCGCTCGCCATTTCTTCCTGTAGTATGACTGCCTGCTTACCCCGAACAGTTCACAAATGGCGACCTTGGGCAATCCGCTCACTTGCTTGTATTTTTCGACTGTCCGGGTAATATATTTTTTCTG